>CAWBBA010000008.1:0-48749 GCA_963786905.1 uncultured delta proteobacterium
AAAGGGAACGACTACCGTCTCATTGCTGAAATAAATTACAGAACCCAGGCAGCCTATGTTCGTTTCATAGGAACTCACAGTGAGTATGACAAGGTGGATGCAGGAACCGTGAAACTGTATTGACCGAGAGGTTGTTTCAAATGAACATCAAACCGATAGAAACAGAAGAAGATTACGAGGCAGCCTGCAGGAGAATTGATGAAATTTTTCAGGCCGAGCCAGGGTCAAAAGAGGAAGAAGAATTGGATATTCTTGCAACTCTGGTCGATGCCTATGAAGAGAAACACTTCCCCATTGGAATGCCTCACCCTATCAAGGCAATCGAAATCCAGATGCAACCACATGGGATTACGAGGTAAAGACTTAATGGAACATCTCGGGAAGAGCAGAGGGTGGATTTCGGACATACTGAACCTGATCACGATAACTGCAGCAGGATGGACAAACCTAGAAACCTGAGGAAGTCACAATGGACCAGAATATAAGTAGTCCTCTGAAAGCACTCAATGTCATGGTTGAGGCTGAAACGACGGTGGCAGAATTCTATCGGGTGTGTTCGGAGAAATTCACCGAGCATTCCACGTTTTGGGATTCACTCGCTCGGGAAGAGATGGCCCATGCTGAGGTAATAAGAAAACTCATCGAACTGGTCAACATCCAACCAAACCAGTTCACTGCGGGAAAGCCGACACCCCTGGATGCAATAAAGTCGTTTATTGCAAGGACGAAATCGAATATTGAAACCCTCCAACGGGGTTCACTTCCAGAAGAGAAAGCGTTGCTAATAGCGTACCATATTGAAAATACGGTCATCGAGGCACAGTACGCGGATGTGGTCAACACCGAAAACCAGGAGTACACGGCTCTCCTGGCCCAAATTATTGCTGAAACTCTAAAGCATAAGGAAACCGTGGTGGGCAAAATGCGGGATCTCAAGAAGGCCAGAAAATTGCCCTAGTGTTGTGTCCCTAAAATAACTTCCATAACCGGCCATCTGAACCCCTCACGGGCGTTCCGACTAGGCAGAGGGGGGCCATCTTTGTCATTGCGAGCGCAGCGAAGCAATCTCACGGGGTTGTAGAGCAAGCGCTGGAGATTGCTTCGTCGCTTCGTTCCTCGCAATGACACTGACTCGCATGATGGCCAGGTCAGGGAATTGAAAGCCAATTGCGGGACACGATACTGGAAGCCTTCTTGAAATACGGTTTCCAGGGTTTTGTGTCCTGTAAACGAGTCCTCAGTGTAGCTGGCTTGGCCTTTCAGTTATCGGAACCTTCAGAACTGCGGCCGAGTTCGCGGACTGCTTGCTGCATTTCTACGAAGGCCCTGGTTACGGCGGTTTTTGAGTGAGAAATACGAGAGTACAACTCTTCTGTGGTAAGTAGGCCGGAGTCGACGGCCGCGCGCAGCAGCTTATGAAATTGATCACGAGTGAGAGAGTACTTCGCTGTTAAAGCTTCGTCATCCAGCCCACAGCGCAGATCTGCCACAAACTCTCGCGCTTTGATTTTTCTCTTCTGGGTTTCCATGGCTCACCCTCCCGTCCCCGTTATCCACACTGCAGGGCCGGATTCGGATTCCACCCTTGCCCTCCATTTATACGCCCACACCGCACAATGACAAGTTTTTTTGGCGGCCCTCGGGATGCGTGGCTGGCGAAGAAAAGATCTGCGCTCGAATTGAGGTCAACTCGCGGCACGCGGGGCGTCTCGGAGAAGCGCTTCAAAAACCTCCAACACTGCTGAAAAAACACGGGCCGACCTACCGCAACTGGTGGGAATACGGAGGCAGCAGCGCGCTGTTGTGGATAATCGTACTCTTTAATCTGGCTAATGCCTCTTTCTTTTTGAAAGCTCTGCCCGGCCCGGAAAGATTCTTGGCACATAGGCCGATGTGGATCACAGCCGTGGTTGCACTGCAAATTATTGTGACCAGCGGTACTTGTGGGGTTATTCAGCTATAATTGACTTGAATTTCAAAAAACACTTAATCCCCAGGGGTCGTCTTTATGGACAAAAGAGCGCATCCAAACCAGGAACCAGAGAAATAAGTATGGTGTCCCCATCGAAGACGTAGGGGTACTCGATACATTTCAACACACCAGGGAAGGCTCATGACAGTTATATCGACAATCATCACCAGACATTACTGTGCCCATGCGTCGGATTCGTTTTTGCGACTGTCTCTCTCGTCCAACAGGTGAGCTTGACATAATTGAGGCGCGGTTGACGAAACTGGTCAAAGTCTCGGCGTGGCGAGGAATTATGTCGACGGGGCCCGTCGCGGCGATGGGGACGACTGGAATACGCTTAAATGGCTGCGCAGTCAAGCCAACAATAGCCGTGAGCACAAATCGGCTGAACACTTCAGCCTAGCTGTCGCGGACAAGCTGACGAAAGAACTAGAGTCGCGGCAATTTCTGAATCAGCGTGACCGTGGTCTCGGCATTCATTTCACAGCGTACGAGTGGACCAACAACTGCTGGGGACCTGAACTCTTTCTGATCAGTAATCTGGACGGACGCTTTCTACGCCGCGGTCCGACCGGAAGGCTTCCGTGTCACTCGCGAGACCTATGGAACTTTGAAAAGTATTACTGAACGTCCAGAAAACCATGGCGATAGCGCACGTCGCTTGGAGGTCCATAACGCCTTAAACGGCAACCCACTCATCTTCCGGTTCAACAACGGCGACCCGCGTCTATACAATGGCGTGGCCGACGTGATCCGGCCCTCGTTCCTTGACCTATCTTCCGCGGCCTTCTCCGAGATCCAGCGTCGGTGGAAATGCGATCTGTCGATCGCTCGGAGGCCTGTGGAGGTTGTATCCAAGCTGGTAGGGGACTTCGTTAAGCGGGAAAGGCGTTTAGTGGGCGGCAAACTGCACGACCTTGCAGTATCGCCTGGAGGGAATTAGACAGCTCAACCACTGGAGACTGAGATGTGCGGCCTAGTGGCTGGCTGAGTGTGCCATCATCGCTCCCCGCCGCCGCACCTGCACTGCGCCGTTGTCTTATCGTGAAAGTCGCTGAAGATCTAATCGCGGGCCCACGTAGATGACAGGTCTGAGATATTTCTGCGCAGCCAGCTAATTGGTGCGTGTCTGCAAAGGAATTCCGGTTAATTCCGAGGACAGCAATTCCGGTGTCAGCATATTTAATTCTCAGCGGTTCTCCGTTATAGCCAAAAAACGCGTATCGAAGCACGGAATCCGAGAAATGGGTTCGGGATGACCAGCTTACGTGGGCCCAGACGGTTTTTGGATTCCTGCGTCCAGGGGAATGCAAGAGAGCATTTGACTGCCCTTTCGCCCTCTCCCCTTTACTACTGTCCCGACTGGCCCCAGTCGCAGGCTATTGCGTAATCGAGCAGCTTGTTGGCCAGCTCCTCGGTGATCGGCGCGGGCTTGAGATCCGGCACAGCCGCGTCGGTATTGGTGCGGTCAAAGGAGGGGTTATTGGAAAAGTGAAAGAGGATGGTCTGCATCTGCCGCCACACCATCCGCTCAATCCTGTTGCGGGGCTGAGTGAAAGGAGCGCCTGCTCCGGCAAAGTTAATCCCGGCCACATTGAATCTGTTGCAGATAAAGTCCAGGGTCCACTGGTGCGTAGGCGGATCGGGGTGGCTGAGGTGATAGATCTTCTTGTGATTGGCCGGGTTTTCTATGATGCGGATCGCGGCCTTGGCCAAAGAATCCACCGTAATGATGTTCATGGTCCCGGTTGCATCCGCGGGGATATTAATCTGCAGGTTGAGGCGGTTGGTACCATTAGCATCCCGCATGAGCCTGTCAAGCAGATGAACGGCCTGGAAGAGGATGTACCAGCCACCGAATGAACTGCACCTTCCTGTTTCAGAGTCGCCCACGATGACGGATGGCCGCAGTATGGTCGCGTCCCCCATCCAGATCTGTTCAGCCTCCCATTTGCTCTCTTCGTAAACGTTGACGAAATCGCCCCTCGGGTGGTTGACCTCCTTCATCATCTGACCCTGGATGAAACCGCACACGTATGCCGTGCTTACCAGGTGGACATTCATGGGCTTGCGGTCCACCAGTCTGCGAAGGACTTTGGCGCCGCCCAGGTTGGTTTTCAGAGGTTCACCGGATTCATCCATGTGAAGCCGTGTTGAGGCCGCGCTGTGGAGCAGCGTGTCCACCTCTTCCAGTCCCTCACAGTCGCGGCACCAGTTATCCCATTCATTTTCCGCTTCCAGAACTTCACCTTTAAACCAGTCGTAAGCTGCCGGAACTCCGGGGGAGGCCCATGCTGCTCAAATAATGGATAGTATCCAGCTTGCGCGATTCACTCCGATAGAGAGCCCAGACACTATGGCCCCGCTCAAGTAGTTCTGCCAGAAGATATTCGCCCAGGAAGCCTGTGCCTCCGGTCAGGAGCACCTTCATGGGTGCGCTCATCAGACCTCCAATGCACCAATTTATTACTGCGGTCTTGGAACCCGGTGAAATTTTGCTCACCGGTTTCGTACCTAATCTTTCAGTTTAGAACACCACTGCATTTCGTGCAAGGGAAAAGCGTTGAGATAGATAGTGTCCAGACTGAGTGTATTACCCGTCATTCCAGCTTCCGTTCGGGAATAACGGTAGGGGCACGGCATGCCGTGCCCTCACGGATTGGGCACGAGAAACCCAATTTAGATTCCCTTCAGGGCACGGCATGCCGTGCCCCTACAGCGGACGGAGCGGCTTAAGTCAACATCACTGACGTCCAACCAACCCACTGCCGCGTTTGAGCAGAACAGGAGCCGCCGGCTTGTAATGGCTTTCGCTCACGGTAAAATGTGCTATATTGATGGATTGTGTAAGGACCATAATTTCGAGGTATTTCGATGACCCCCGACCATTTGCGACCCATAATTGCTTTTGTATGGCGTCAAAAAGAAATCACGTCCTCCATTGTGGAGACAGCCCGCAGTACAAGAACCCAGGCGATATTCGACCTTTCGGCAATCCAACCGGAATCGGCCGGCATGGCGCTTCTTGCAAGCCGATGCCGCAGGTGATGCGGTTGACCTCAAGATCTCTGCGGCCTCCCTGATGGACCCCGGCCTGGAGGAGTTTCTCAAAGAGACAGGCATCAGAAGACTCTGGATCGAACTCCATCCTGTGCTCCTGGAGGAGGACCCCGACCATTTCCTCGAACGGATCAACGAGCTGGCCGGTGACTTTGATGTCTTCCCTGTCGTGGGATCTGTAGATCTCGCATCCCGCATTCTCGATAAGCACCCCGGTATCAAAAACATCGCACTCAAAGGTAACGAGGCTTCCGGATTCACAAGTACCGAAACCACACTCACCCTGTACGGCGCGGTCCGAACCATGATTCGGGACAGGAGCGAGCAGCCTGATCTGGTAATCTGGGGAGGCATCGCAACTCCTGAAGCCGCGGCTGCATTCTTGTCCGCGGGAGCCCAGGGGATCGTCTTTGAAAGCCTCCACTGGCTGACCGACCTGGTCTCCGCAAACGACGATCTTCGCCGACGCATATCTAAACTCCGGCCGGATCACACCGACCTGACCGGATTGAACCTCGAAGTCCCCTGCCGCCTCTTCAACAAGGGTAATTCCAAGGCCGTGCGGGAATTGAAAGACTTTGCAGGATCGCTCTGTGGCTCGGAGATCCGGAACGAACAGCGTCGATTCTTTGCCGGCAAAATCATGCATGAGGCTGTCCAACCTCTGGACAGCGAATTCGGCCGGGAAGAACTGATACCTTTGGGCGTTGAGGCAGCTTTTGCGGCCTCTTTTGTCCGACGCTTCGGTGAAGACACCGCCGAGGCCGTCGGTCGCTTTGTACGTGCAATTGATGCTTGTCTCGCGGACTTCGGTGGATAAGGAAAAAGCCTTTGTGAACAGTCCCGTAGCCAAGGGAATGGGTACGCGGTATCCGTTCATCCAAGGTGCAATGTCCTGGATCACTGATGTCCCTGAATTTGCCCTGAAGGTCTCCGAAGCCGGCGGCCTCCCCACCATAGCGCTCGGACTGATGGACGGGAAAACGCTTGATCAGAAGTTCGGGCGTATGTCCGAGATAATGGGGGATCGCCCCTATGCGGTCAATGTGATTACACTTTCGGAAAACCCATACCGGGACATTCAACTGGCCTGGATCAGGGAGAATAAACCGAGATTTGCCGTAATTGCCGCGGGTGAGCCATCGCATGCCGCGGCGTTGATGGAAGACGGCATAGAAGCCATTTACATTGCTCCCTCCGAAGAACTTCTGCACCTGGCCTTGGACGCAGGCATTCGTTACGTCATCTGTGAGGGGCATGAGGCCGGAGGCCACGTGGGGCAGCACAGCACGTTGACGCTGTCCCAGACCATAATTGACCTGAAAGAGCGCAACCCATCCTTGTTTGAAGGGCGTCGGATCATACTGGCAGGCGGGATCTGCAACAGGGAGACCGCGTTCATCGCGGCGATGCTCGGCGCAGATGCCGTGCAGATGGGTACCTCGTACCTCGCCACCGAAGAGATAGTTGAAACCGGTGCGCTGACAAAGCTCTATCAGAGCATGATACTCAACTCAGCGCCGGGAGCGACCGTAGTAACAGGTGAAGGAACCGGCCTGAGAGTGCGCTCTTTGAAGACTGCGAAGATCGAGGCGATTTGTTCCCTGGAACGCGAGTTTGCAGCAGGCTCTGAAGATGAATCGTCTTTCCGAACCAAAATTGAAGCCTTAAGTGCGGGAAGCCTCTTCGTGGCTGCGCGCGGGCTGGATAAACCGGGCGGGACGGCCTTGGACGAGCCTAGCTGCGTGGATCAAGGCCAGTTTATGAGTGGGGCCTGCGCGGGTACGTTGAAGAAAGTGTGTTCCATTGCCGAGCTGCATCAAGAGCTGGCGGAAGTCCCTCTAGCAGTAGGTTTGCCGATAACAGGTCCGGTTCGTGAGGTGACGGCGTCCCGGCCGCCAAAGGAAGAGACACGTAGCGAAGCGCCTGCGTGGAAGAGCCCGCGGACACCCCGGCCGGCTTATCGTGAGCCGGACGTGGAACGAATAGCTGTGACCGGAATGAGTCAGGTCAACTCACTTGGGAACAGTCCCGAAGAGGTGTGGGCCGCGTGTCTTGCCATGAAGAGCGGCATAGTGCCGGTTCCGCAATCCAAGTGGGACCACTCACTTTTCTTCAATCCGCGGCCTCGAGTCTCGGAAAAGACCTACTGCAAAGTCGGGGCATTTCAAAACATTGAAGTCACCCGCAAGGAGATCGGGATTCCGCCCCAGGATTTCAGGACCATGACCGGCTCCACGAAGATCACCATGTGGCTTGCGGGCAGGGCAATTGAAGAATCCGGGATTCTCGAATCCGATACCCCTCGGGAACGCATAGCGGTATTGATTTCCCAGAATTCGGGGGAAGCCGCTGCCACATTGCAGGACGTCATAATCCGCGGGTCCTTGTCCAAGATTGTCTCTGCGGTGAAGAGGGTCCTTCAGCTCACGCCCGACACGGAAAAGGCCATAGAAGAGGAAGTTACAGCCGGGCGTATTGCCATTGACGACACCACTCTTCTGGGGCGGCTCAATTGCTCCGCGGGCGGCTTTATCTGCAACAGGTACGGATTCATGGGACCGAGTTTCTCGGTTTCCGCGGCATGCGCCACCTCGCTGGTTGCGATGTACAGTGCTGTTCAGATGATACGGAACGGGATCATTGATGCGGCAATCGTGGGCGGCGCGGAAGAATATCTCACCCCCATGCACTTTCTTGAATTCTCCGCTCTTGGCGCTCTTGCGGGTCTTTCAGGAGTTGACCGATCTGCCGCGGAGACCAGCCGTCCTTTCGATATGGATCGGGACGGAATGGTGCTGGGCGAGGGCGGGGGAATGATCGTGATTGAACGGGAGTCTGTGGCTCGCAAACGGGGCGCCAAGGCTCACGGGTACATCACTTCTATGGGAGCCAGCAACAACCACCTCGGGATGGTGGAGTCATCGAGGATAACTCAGGAAATAGCAATACAGTCTTCCTTCAAGGACGCTTCCTACGGTCCTGACAAAGTGGACATGGTGGAATGCCATGCCACCAGCACTCGGCAGGGAGACGTGGAAGAGGTACAGGCACTGAAAGCCTTCTTCAATGCAGGCCGAGGTACTGTGCTCACCTCATTCAAATCGCAAATCGGGCACACTCTGGGCGCGTCCGGCGTCAACTCTCTCATAAGAGGGATTATGGCAATGAAGGCCGGTATTTTTCCGCCCACGCTGAATTACAAGAATCCTGACCCGGACATGGAAATTGAGGGCTCAGGGTTGACGATCCATCCGGAACCGGCAGACTGGAAGCTGAAGAATGGGGATCCACGACGTCTCCAGGTAAATGCCTTCGGCTTCGGAGGGTCAAATTATGTGGTGCAGGTGGAAGGAGCCATGGAACAAGAAGATACGATCTTGGTATCTGTCCGCGAACAGGCGGACCGAAAGATGGATAAAGGTGAATCCTCCCCGGACGGCGTGCACTTTTTCAGAACCACAATCGGTGAGAAGCCTTATCGTCTAGCCACGGTGGCGGATTCGGAAGCAGAGGCTGTTGCCCGCATACAAGGCGCCGGGGCGCTCGTAAACGGCGGACCTGTACCCCGAAGCGTCTCAAGGCACTGGCGAGGCAGGGCATTCATCTCGGCGAGGAGGACCTTGCCGCTCCGCCTCTGGCTTTTGTGTTTCCCGGCCAAGGCTCTCATTACGCGGGAATGGGGCATGAACTCTATCAGACCTTTCCCGTTATCCGCGAGTGGATGGATCGTGCAGCAGAAGTGGCTGAATTCGACCTCTTGCAGTTGCTGTTCCAGGATCAGGAGGAGGATCTCCAGAAGACCCGTTGGCAACAACCTGCGCTCTTCACCATGGAATATGCCATGGTGCAGTATCTTGTCTCTCTCGGGATCCGGCCTCAAGCCTTGGCCGGCCACAGTCTCGGCGAACTGACGGCCCTTTGCCTGGCAGGGGTGTATTCCTTTGAGGATGGTTTCCGCATCGTAAATATGCGGGCGATATGTATGGACAAGGCCTGCGAAATCAACGTCGATCCAGGCGTGATGATGGCGGCGGACGCGCCCATGGACGCTCTGGAAGAGTTGATGAGCCGGCGGGAAAACGTCTACATAACCAACATCAATTCGCCTCATCAGTTGGTCGTGGGCGGGAACACCGAAGCAGTGAAGTCCATGGGGGTGGAGCTGAAGGAACTGGGATATCGTAATACCTTGCTGCGAGTCAGCATGGCGTTCCACTCACCTATTATGAGGTGCATTCACGACGAACTTGAAGAGTTTATCGCGGGCATTGAATTCCATCCCCCTCAGATTCCGGTGATTTCAAACACCACTATGCAGGAGTTCCCTGCCGATAGCAGCGAAATCAAAAGCATTGTCATGGCCCATCTCGAGTCGCCCGTGCACTGGATGCAGAACGTTCGGACCCTTTGGAACGACTATGGGGTGAGGCTCTTCGTGGAGGTGGGACCGAGGGCAATTCTGAGCAATCTGATCGCGGACAGCATCGAAGAGGCGGAATGCATTCAGACCTGCCTGCCCTCAGCGGAGCCTGCGGTGTACAGGACTGCGCTCGCTCAATTATTCGCTACAGGTAACCTCCCGGCGTGTGGTCCGGTTCCATTCGTCTCATTTGGCAAAGCTGATAAAGAAGTTGAACCTGCCCCGCTGGTCCCTGCGAAGGCAGCGCCGCGAGGAGCGTTGGCGTTGAGTGCATCGGGTTCTCTGGAGCATATAGTCCAGCGAGAGATCAACTCTTTTGTAATGGAAAGCTTCGGACGATTTCTCAGGCCGAACCTCTTGGAGGCAATCCGCCGAGATCACGATCCAAAATTCTCCGAACACAGCCTGGATGGCCTGCTTGGGCAGATGTTCCCCGGCATGGGGGCCCACCTGGTTCTTCCCCAAAGTCCTACGTTGGAGGCTGTGCCGGTGACCCCCGCGGTTCCGGCAATGCCCTCGCTGATGGCCGAAGTCCCTGCCAGTGAGGCGGTCGTTGAACCGGAAGCTTTGGACACCACCGAAACTGTTATACGGATCATTATGGAGGCGACAGGCTACGAGCGGGATGAGATCGAGCCGGACATGGACCTGAGAGAGGACCTGTCCATACGCTCCAGCCGCCTGCCTGTCATTATGGATGCAGTGGAGAGCCACTTCGAGATCAAGATCGAGCTTGAAGATTTCATGGACGTCCGGACCATCAAAGATATTTCTGATCGGATCACAGCCGTAATGGCTCGGTCCCAGCCAAAACAGTCCCCTGTCAAGAGCGGTGCTCCCTCTCCCAAGAAGGAAGAACAGCCTTCGCCTGAGGTTTCGGAAGAGAAACAGAGCATCCGGCGAGTGGTTTTCAGAGAAGTTCCTCTTCAAGCCGGTTCTACTCAGTTGGTTGAACTCAGTCCTATGGAATCGGTGACCATCTTCTCCGCGACCGGCGGAACAGGCCTGCGCAAGATGGCAGGAGACGTGTTTCGAAGGGATTATGGGGTAAATATTGTTCCCCTAACCTTTATTGAAGAAGGAATGGGGCCGGAGGACGAAGGGTTCGACCTTCGCACGGATGAAGGAGCTTCAAAGGCCGCGGAAAGGCTCGACCAGACAGAAGGCCTGGCAGGAATGGTCTTCATAGTGGACGAGGCGCCGGCAACGAAGCAATTGAGCATGCAGGATGTCTCTCGCCTTCTGAAAGGGTTTTTTTGCTCATTGAAGACCTTCTTGGAGTCCCCTGCAAAGAAGTTCGTGCTACTGCTGCACAAGACCGATGAAACCGAGGGGCCGAGTCGTCTACTGGCCGAGGGTTTGCTCGGAATGTTTCTTAGCGCGGCGCAGGAGTTCGGGTCTGTTCAGTTTCGCACGGTGCAGCTTAATGAAAAGAGCCAACTGAGGGATGCAATTCGCGGGATCTCTCGATCGGGGTCAAAAAGTCATTGAGACTATTTATCGAGATGGGGGACCTGTTTCCCGCAAGGGCGTGTGCCTCCCGTCGACTTATCAGGAATTGGAGCGGCTCGAACTGGGGCCGGATGACGTTGTGGTCTTTTCCGGCGGGGGTTACGGCGTAACTTCCTTCCTTGCTCGTAGCCTGGTTCCCTTTGGGTGCAAATTGATCTTCCTGGGGAGGACTGTTCTTGATCCCGACATCGATTTCCGCGGTCTTCTGTCCGGTCGAGATTCCTTGGAAGAAGCGATCGGGGATTTGGTTGCCGAGCGAAACCCCGGCCTGACGGACCGGGAGCGGGAACGAGAGATCTCGGGGATTTCCAAGGCGGTCGAGATAGTGCGCACGGTTGAGGACCTGCGATTATCAGGGACTGATGCAGCGTACTTCAAGTGTGATGTGACCGATCCCGAAGAGGTCAGCCGAGTGGTGCGGGAAATTATCGAGCGTTATGGGAAAATCGACGGAATAGTTCACGGCGCGGGAATTCTCAGGGACAATTTCGTCAAACAGATGACTTCCGAAGATTTCACCGCTGCGGTGGATGTCAAGTTCTTGGGCGCGTGGAATCTCTTCTCGGCAGCAGAGAAATCCTCCTTGAAATTCTTTACTTGCCTTTCGTCCGTTGCGTCCATTCAGGGGAATCCGGGTCAGGCCAATTACGCCGCGGGCAACCGGATGATGTCCGCGTTGATGGCGAATCTGCGCGACCAGTACCAATCAATACGCTTTAAGGCTTTTATGCTGCCTCCCATTGAGGGAGTCGGTATGGCCGAGGACCCGGAAATAAGAGCACTTATGAAACGGATGAAGGCAGGGTACATCCATGCTGACGAACTTGCGGGCCTTTTTTGCCGTGAGCTTTTTGTAGCTCCGGCCGACGACGTCTGGGTTCTGTTCATGCGCTCACTCCCTGACTTGAGCACTGTGCTGTTGGATGGTGCGTTGGCCACGCCTGCCAACGGCGAGATCGAGGCAGCCACAGTGGCGTTTAAGCTGGAAGATCTGCCGATGATCGAAACCATCTCCCGAATTGACATGCAGAAGGGGGAACTACAGGCAGCCCGGTCTTTCACACAAGCGAAAGACTTGTGGATCCAAGACCACAAGCCGTTCAAATTTCTGAAACATCCGTTAGTGTCTGCCATCATGGCTGTGGAAACATTCATGGAGGCAGCGCGGGTGCTTTATCCTCACCTGGAAGTTCGGGGTATTAGGGACGCTCAGTTCCTTGATATCCTTGAATGCCCGCCCGGATTAACAAGGTCTTCGGAAGTTTCCTGCCGCCGCATTAATGCCTCGGCAGGGGAGGTGATATGCGAAGTTTCTCTTGCAAGCACTGAAATCTCCCCTTCAGGTCGGGTCATGGAACGGATGCAGGCAAACTATAAGGCACTTGTGCTCCTCCACGGATCGGACAACTTTCGAGTTGACGAACTCCCTGGCTTCCCTGTGAAGCTGGATGAATTGGACAGCCGTCCAATGGATTCCCCTGAAGTGGTGCAATGGTACCAGGATCGCACGGATCTTCGCGGCCGATACAGGGTGATCGAAGATCTGAATGGCACGTCCCCCGGGGCCATTCGAGGGCGTATGATCTATCGTGAAATCAAGGACTTTGCCGATCCCCGGCAAACACGGTATCAATACTCGCCTTACCTTCTGGAAGCCCTGATGCAAGTGGTCAATTTCTACATTGTGATGCGGGACCCATCACAAGAGCGATCCATGATTCCGTACAGAATTGGAGAGATGCAGTTCTTGAGAAAATGCAATCATGGAGAACGTATCATCATCGAAGCTCGAATGCAGGATCAGAATGAAGCAGGCATAAGCTGGAACGCTCGGGCCTTGGATGAAAAGGGAAAAGTTGTGATGCAGGCGAAGAATATTATGATGCGGTGGTTTTCCAAATGATCTCTGTCCCGTCCACCGCAGTCACGCATGTCGCTGATCCGGTAACCGTTCACCCGGCAGTTGGCGACCGGCACGGAGGCCGGTCCTACCGGGCTTATAGTAGTGCCGGCGTCCCTGCCGGCCTTTTTTCAGCGGCCTTTTTGGCTCCGTATAAAATCCCCCTTAATCCCCCTTTAGAAAAGGGGGAGATAAGAAGCTTGGCACCTTCCTCCGTAAAGGGGAGACAGGAGCCCAACACCCCCCTTAGTAAAGGTGGGCAGGGGGGATTTTCCCAGGGAAACTGAGCTATTGCAGCCCCAAACACCTCTTGCTTTGGAATTTTTGCACCACGGTCCGCGAATGCTGTACGCATGCATCAGGTTGCCCTATTCCAACAGGAACAGGAGATGGCGGAATTGGGCCAAAGAAGCTGCGGTGTCTTCGCTTGTCCCCTCTCTTTCGGAAATGTACGACGAGTTTCGCGGGGGAATGGCTGCTCGCGTCCCAAACATGGAAATAGTGTCTGATTCTCTGGGCAAACCGCACCTTATAATTGACGGATCAGACGGCCCTGCAGTGAGCTTCGCTTACGAGGGGGATACTATGTGGGTGGCAGTAGGCCCTGAGGATTCAAGTGTTGGAATTGACGCAGCAGAATCTGCCTCATTTAGGGGCAATTACCCGTTTCATCGAGCGTTTCACGAAGGGGAGCTTGAGCTTGACGGCGAGAAAGATGAAGTCGCGGCCCTGATATGGTCGGCCAAAGAGGCTGTTGTGAAAGCGCTGGGTTGCGGGTTCCATCTTGTCGATCCCCTTCATCTGCTCGTGAAGCCATGTTCTGGAGCTCACGGAAAATCTTTGCTAAAGGTTCATCTTATTGACAGGTCCCGGGAGAAACTCCGTATGCAGGCCGAAAATCCTGTCCCCGTGAGTGTTTTCAGGTACGGCAGTATGTGGATCTCCGTGGCCTCGGTTAGTCGAGCTTGTTGACCACGGCCGGGCCGCAGGTGCACGCCGGACCTAATCAATTGTATAAAGGGTGGCCAATTTGCGAATATTGCTAATTAATACGAACAGAAAAGGCGACCTCCTGGCAGCGCCGCCCCTTGGTCTATGCTACGTTGCCGGTGCGGCTGAGGCCGCGGGCCATGACGTCAGGATGCTGGACTTATGCTTTGCGACGAACAATTTAAGAAAACTGTTTTCAAAAAACATCCGGTCATTCGAGCCTCAATTAATTGGTCTGTCCATTCGCAATATCGACAACGTCAACATGTTGCATCCGGTCTCCTATTTGCCGGAAATTGTGCGGATAACCGGGTATATCAGAGAGATCACTTCTGTTCCGCTGGTAGTCGGAGGATCAGGGGCCAGTCTGATGCCCGCTAATGTGCTCAAGCTTTTGGGAGCTGACTTCATAGTAGTTGCTGATGGAGAAGACAGCTTTACGAGGCTGATCGAGGCTATCGAGACCGGAGACTCTACGGACAATATCCCTGGCGTAGGGAGAATGATCGCAGGCAAGTTTCACCTCACTGAGCCGAAGCTCGCGGAGTTCAATAGCGGAAACCCTGATCTAGGGCGGTGGATAGACACAAGGCCTTACCAGAAGATCGGAAGCAGCTACAATATCCAAACCAAGCGCGGGTGCAGGCAGCATTGTATCTACTGCACGTACAATCAGTCCCTGGAAGGCAACAGCATGCGCCTTCGCTCGCCGGTCGACGTGGTGGACGAGATTGAAGAAGCTCTTTTCAAGTATCATCCCAAGACCTTTGAGTTCGTTGATTCTGTGTTCAACGACCCCCGAGAACATTCCATAGCAATTCTGGAAGAGATCTTGCGGAGGCCTTGGAAGGCCAGCTTCACTGCTATGGGCTTGCATCCGAGAAAGCTCGACGCGGAATATCTGGCTCTGATGTGGAGGGCGGGGTTCCGGTCGTTCATGATAACCCCTGAGTCCGCGTCGGACGCAATGCTAAGAAGTTACAAGAAGGGCTTTTCTCGTGATGACGTGGTCCACGCGGCTGAGGCCATAAACCGGACCTCGTTTGCGGCATGGTGGTTCTTCATGATCGGTGGGCCGGGTGAAACCAACAAGACCTTGCAGGATTCACTCGACTTCGGCCTCAAGTACCTCCGGAAACAAGGCCGCCCTGTCACCCATGTAGCGCATTATTTCCTCGGCGTGCGCATATATCCCGGCACTGCACTTTGGGACATAGCACTGAGGGAAGGTTTCGTGTCGAGCGTGGCAGACCCTCTGGAAAGCCTGTGGTATCTCTCCGAAGACCTGGATTTGGAGAGTGCAGTGAATCAGATGACGCACGCGGCTTCGCTTTGCCCTGAGGTCTATCTCGGATTTGATGAACGGGTTCTGGTTTTCTCCCGTGCGGCGGTTTTCCTTTTCAAGTGCCTGGGGTTTCCGGGCCCGTATTGGCGTTATTTTCGCGTCATGAATAGCTTTGGGTTGAGCACGGGGATTCGCTTCATGTACCGGCCGCCGGACATGGCCGCTATGCTGAAAGATTCATTGAAGCGTCAGGGCTACGCGGGCCGGCTTCTCGGAGGGACCGCGACTTGAGAGCCGCCAACTGCTTGCGGGGATATATGAGCAAACAATACTACTTTTGAACCATCACCCTGATTTGGGCCGCGTGGCAGAGGCATTACCGGAAGTTTGAGAAATGTCTTGCCTTTTGCCGCGTCGGTTGTTATAAATAACCAACCATTTCATTCTCGTTTTTTGTTATTTGGGAGGGCATCGATGACTCTTACGAAGGCTGATATCGCGAAAAAGATAGCTGACGATTGCGGATTCATGAAAGGCGAGGCCACGGAAATAGTTGAAAAACTGTTGGACATAATCAAAGCGAGACTCATTGCCGGCGAGGACGTCATGATCTCTGGCTTCGGAAAGTGGACTGTGAAAGCGAAGCACTCCCGGCGAGGAAGGAACCCGCAAACCGGCGAGGAGCTGATCCTTGACGCACGCCGAGTAGTGACATGGAAGTATTCTCCTGTGCTGAAGAAGGCGGTGAACGCCTCCCTGTCCAGATAAGATCTTCCGGGGCCCACGTCTGTATGGCTTCAAGAAGGGGCCCGACGCCCCCCAGTCCGTCAAGACCATCGGCGCTGTTGAGCCATAACCGTGAATCCACAGGTTGTGGAACTCGGGCCCTCGTGTTTCTTGGGGGGCGAGCTTGCCTCTCCAATGTTAATCCGAGCCATCGTTCATGACTGATCCGACTCAAGACAGCCCCGGAAAAGTTCCCCTGAAGCCTTTCCTTGCTGACTTTCGATCCACCTTGACGGATCATGAGTTGAGAGAGAAATATGAGTTATCCGCAGTAGGCTTCGTAAGCCTCATCAAGGCCCTGCTCGCTCAAAATCTAATTAACACGGGTGATTTGGCCAAACGTCGTGAGTTGGCGGTTCAGAGAGACTTGGCCAAGCAGTCCAAGTTCCTATCCGGCCTTTCAATTTGCCCTAATTGCAGCCATCCAAGCCCCCACCCTTTTGAGAAATGCCCCGCTTGCGGCGCGGATGCGCCTGGGCCCGCTTCCCAAGGGGAATCATTGGATAACGTGCCTAACTCCGGTGACTTCGCTTATGTCGGAGCGGACGGGGAAGATGTGGAAGTTGAAATAATAGAGGATATCGACGAAGAGCCTTCAAGAGAAGATTCACGATCAGAGCAAAAAAAAGGATCTCCCGCCAAAAAGAGCACCCGTGAGAACGGCAGCGCAAGACAGGGAGCAGGTGAAGACAAAGCAGACGGCAAACCTAATGCCTCTCCTCTCGGAGAAATCCGATCCATTTTTTCCAAGTTGAAAAAGAAATGAGGTAATGGGCAAGTCCAAATCCGAGAACCTCGTTTCAAAATACGGCGATGATCCGCGAGAAGCGATTTCAGGCGTTACAATATCTGGGCTAACCAACGAAGCCGGAGGGTACAGGGAAGTCATCCGCATTGCTCTCCCTCTGGTTCTATCAACTGCATCGCTGACCCTGATGCTGTTCGTGGACAGGATGTTCCTTTCATGGTACGGCCAAGACTCAGTCGCGGCCGCGACGCCAGGTGGGATCACCTATTTCACGATCTGTTCGCTCTTCCTGGGAACTGCCCAATACGTCAATACCATAGTGGCTCAATATCATGGATCGGGAGACAAACCCGCGTGCGCCCGAGTTGTGTGGCAGGGGGTTTTCTTTTCCGTTGCGGCCGCACCTCTGATTTTGGCGTCAATTCCTATAGGTAAGATTGTTTTCACATGGAGCGGGCACGGTGCGACCGTCAGTGAGCTTGAAAAGCAGTATTTTTCTATTCTCATGGTAGGCGGGGTAATGCTCCCTTTGAATGCGGCCTTGTCTTCCTTTTTTTCCGGCCGCGGGCGCACCGCTGTTGTGATGTGGGGCAATCTCGCGGGAAATGCGGCAAATTTCATGTTGGCCTATGTTCTCATTTTCGGAAAGCTGGGCTTCCCTGAAATGGGCATACGCGGCGCGGGTCTGGCAACCGCGATCTCAGGGGCTATACCGGTCTTGTACTGGGGCTTTGTCTTCTTGTCGCCTCGATATCAGGCAACCTACAGAACGCGCAAGGAGTTCAAATGGGACCCGAAGCTTTTATTTATGCTCCTGCGTTATGGAATTCCCTCCGGGGTACAATTCTTCTTGGACATCGCTTCCTTCACGATGTTTATTCTTCTGGTGGGACGTCTGGGAGAAGCCGACCTGGCTGCAACAAATATTGCCCTCAGTATCGAGATGCTTGCCTTTCTACCCATGGTAGGGATGTCCATCGCCACTGCGACTCTTGTCGGCGAGTACATCGGCCAGGGCCGGCCCGAAATCGCGCAAAAGAGCGTCTATTCTGCGTTGAAGCTGGCAATGGCTTATACTGCGATCCCAACGGTACTCTATCTCCTTGTCCCCGGCTTTCTTTTGGAAATTTTCAGGCCGGCGGCTCATGCGGCCCAAGGATTTGAAACAATTATGGCCAAGGGAGTGGTTCTGGTACGCCTCATTGCAATCTATACTCTGTTCGACACCATGTTCATTGTCTTTTCGGGCGCCTTGAAGGGAGCGGGTGACACGAAGTTTGCCATGTGGGCACAGGTCCTCATGGCTTGGATCTTTTTCGTTCCTCCTGTCTATTTGATCATCGAGTACTTCCATGTCGGACTCTTTGTAGCGTGGAGCTGGGTCCTGGTCTATGTTGTGGCACTGGGGCTGATCTTTTGGCTTCGGTTCCGTTCAGGGTACTGGAAGACCATACGGATGGTCGAGTGATTTCCTGCTTGACGCGGCAGGGTGAATGTGGTTAATACTACCAGTTTAACTGTACAGATCTCTGTCCGAAAAATCAGGCCGAAAGGAGAGTTGCTGATGGGGATGAGGAGTTATCTATTTTCATCCGAATCTGTTACTGAAGGCCATCCCGATAAAGTTGCCGACAGAATATCCGATACCGTTCTGGATGCAATGCTGGCCCAGGACCCGAAATCGCGTGTGGCTTGCGAAACGCTGGTCACCACAGGTTTGGTCATGGTGGCAGGAGAGATTACCACAAAGGCTACTGTGGATATTCCTCATCTTGCCAGAGATGCAGTGCGGGCAATCGGGTACACGGACGCAGCCATGGGTTTTGACTGTGAAACCTGCGCCGTACTTGTGACCCTCGACAAGCAGTCCCCTGACATCTCCATGGGAGTCACCGAAGGTGAGGGGCTGTTCAGGGAGCAGGGAGCCGGCGACCAGGGCCTGATGTTCGGATACGCCAGCGATGAAACACCAGAGCTTATGCCAATGGCCATAAGCTATGCGCACTTGCTGACCCAGCGACTGACCGAGGTGCGCAAGGAAGGTATCCTTTCGTTCCTCCGGCCTGATGGGAAGTCTCAAGTAACCGTCAGATATGAGAACGGCAAACCCCAAAGAGTGGAGACCATTGTGGTGGCGGCTCAACATTGCCCCGACGTCACGTACGAGCAGATCAAAGAGGGGATCATAGAAGAAGTCATCAAGAAGGTGATTCCTGCAAAATTCCTGGATGCTGACACGCGTTACCTTATCAACGCTACGGGACGATTTGTAGTAGGCGGACCTTTGGGAGACTGCGGGCTAACCGGCCGTAAAATCATTGTGGACACCTACGGCGGATACGGGGCTCACGGCGGCGGCGCCTTCTCAGGCAAGGACCCTTCCAAAGTGGACCGTTCAGCCTCGTACATGGCCCGGCACGTTGCGAAGAACATAGTCGCGGCAGGATTGGCGGAGAAATGTCTGCTTCAGGTGGCCTACGCCATCGGCTTCCCGGAACCGGTATCGTTAATGGTGAACACTTACGGCACAGAGAAGGTCCCGAACGAAAAAATAGTCGAAATCGTCTCCAAGCTTTTTAGCTTCAAACCCGCGGGAATCATAGAATACCTGGATCTGCTGAGACCCATTTATCATAAGACATCGGCTAACGGTCATTTTGGAAGAGAAGACCCTGATTTCACGTGGGAAAGCACTCACAGAGCAAAGGAAATCAGGGAGTTGGCCGGACTGTAACCTCTTGATTGTATCGGTTGCCAAATTGCAGTCAACCATGGGGCCACACAGCAGGTTTGGCCAACGGAGTCTAGTTCGATTTATCAAAGCAACGTAGTATGAAATGCCTTCAGGGCACGTCGCATGACGTCCGGGGGCTGAACTAAAGGAGATTCTATGGATTATCACGTTAAAGACCTCTCTCTTGCAAAAAGTGGGAGGCTCCGGGTCGAGTGGGCCGAGCGAAGCATGCCGGTGCTTCGCATGATACGGGAGCGATTCGCGGCCGAAAAACCCCTTGCCGGGACAGTTCTAGCCGCTTGTCTCCATGTCACCACAGAGACGGCATCGCTGGTTCATACACTCGCCGCGGGTGGAGCTGAGGTGTACCTATGCGCCTCGAATCCGCTTTCCACGCAAGATGATGTGGCCGCGTGTCTCGTTGACGAAGGCTATCACGTCTTTTCCATAAAAGGGGAGGACACTGAAACCTACTATAAGCACATTGACGCCTGTCTCGATGCCCGCCCGCACATCACGATGGACGACGGCGCCGATCTGGTGAGCACCATCCACTCGCGACGGACTGATCTGGTCGAGAACATCCTGGGCGGAACCGAAGAAACCACCACAGGCGTGATCAGGCTCAAGAGCATGGCAGCCAAAGGGGTTCTCCTCTTTCCGGTCATAGCGGTGAACGACTCCGATACCAAGCATCTTTTCGATAATCGCTACGGCACCGGCCAAAGCACTGTAGACGGGATTCTCCGGGCGACAAACCGGCTGATGGCTGGTAGCTGGTTTGTGGTGGCCGGGTACGGCTGGTGCGGGCGTGGCCTTGCCATGAGAGCTGCGGGAATGGGCGCCAAGGTCGTGGTGACCGAAGTGGACCCCCTGCGGGCCTTGGAAGCTGCGATGGACGGGTACTATGTGATGCCGATCGACGAGGCCGCCCCTCTCGGTGACTTCTTCTGCACCGTGACCGGCGATATGAACGTGATCCGAAAGGAGCATTTCGAGCGCATGAAGGACGGAGCAATTGTATGCAATTCCGGACACTTCAATGTGGAAATCGAGATCCCCGCGCTTGAGGAGATGGCCATATCCCGAAGGATGATAAGAGACTTCGTGGAAGAATTCACCATGTCTGACGGACGCCGGATCATTCTATTGGGAGAGGGGCGTTTGATCAACCTTGCAGCCGCCGAAGGTCACCCCTCGTCCGTAATGGACATGAGTTTTGCAAATCAGGCACTGGCTTCTGAATTCCTGGTCAAGCAGGGCAAAGGGCTCGGCCGGGATGTGCACAGGCTGCCCCAGAATGTAGACCAGGAGATCGCCCGCCTCAAATTAGGGACAATGGGCATTCAGATTGACGTTCTGACACCTGAACAAGAAAAATATCTGGCTTCCTGGGAAATGGGAACCTGATTCCGCATTCATGACCTCAACAGTTTCCCCTGCCGGCCCGAAAACCGGCAGGGGATGTTAGAACAGTTCTCAAAAGTTTTAACCCTAGTGGTCCAATTCATAATTCAGGTGACGCATTCTCCAACCGAAGACAATGAGGGAGGAGTCGGAGCCACTCTATTGGTGGGACAGGCAAGATGCCTGTCCCACCACTTCTGCCCGAAATACGTTGCCGAATTTATGAAATGGAGCACTAAGTCTTAACACCTTCTGGGGGGCCTTCCAGTGTACCGAACACTCGTGTAGTTTCTTTTTGCCGGGGCACAAAAGAGTTGCCCTGACAGAAGCGCCAGAGTATAGAGACACCAATGAACACCCGCAGGTCATTCTGCCGGCGACTTTCTGGCAAAGGCGGCAAGAATGACAAAGCCGGACAAGCTAGATGACTCCTCTGCCACCTGTTGATGAAAGTGTCAAACGCGCGGGAATTCTCGTTGTGGATGACGACCCCGTAGTGCGCGATCTGGTTGCGGATGCCATAGCCGAAGCCGGTTTTGAAGTTGACGTCTGCGGCGACGGCGTTGAAGCGCTTAGTAAAAATGAAGCGAAAGCCTATGACCTTATCGTCACCGATATGCGACTACCAGGGCTGGATGGACTCTCGCTCATCAGAAACCTGAAGGCCGGCAAGAGTGGGACTGACGTGATTGTGATCACCGGCTACGGTTCCATAGACAACGCTGTGCAGTGCATGAAGGCCGGGGCGCTGGAGTATCTTATCAAGCCGTTGAGTGTAGACCATATCCAAATGGCGGTCCGAAAAGCAGTCGAGCATCGAGAGTTAAAACGCAGGGCCCAGGAACGCGAATTCTACAAAGAACTCTCGTACATCGACGCGTTGACCGGGATTCATAACCGCCGCTATTTTGACGAGGCCCTTTGCGCGGAAACCCAAAAATCAATGCGTCACGGTCTACCGCTGGTCTTGGTCATGATCGACATCGACGACTTCAAGATTTACAACGACTGCAACGGCCATCAAAAAGGTGACGAGGCGCTGGCAAAGATGGCTCAGCTCTTCAAGTCCGCCTGTCGAGGGTATGACATAGTCGCCAGATATGGCGGCGACGAGTTTGCTATTGTCTTTCCGGGAGCGAGCAAGGAAAATGCTATCGAGCTATCCTCCCGCATTATGAATGAAGTTCGCACAGCCTCTTTCGAAGGCGAGCACCTTTTGCCTTCAGGCTCCTTGAATGTCTCTATTGGGGTGGCATGCTTTCCAGAACATGCCACCAACGACGAGGACTTGATCAGTGCCTCTGACCAAGCGCTTTACGCTGCAAAAAGGGCTGGTGGCAACACCATAAAGATGACGTGCCCCGCAGCGGATGACTCTGTCAGCGACGGCAAGTGACTGTTCCTTAATGTCCTGATTCGTAAGTTCGCTCCCGTATTCGAGTGTCACTGCCATGTTGTCAGGAAGTCACCATGACGATGCACTGCTGGAAAAGCTCGGAGCGGTACCAATGGGGAAACGTGGCCGGCAGAGACGCCGGCGCTACCATGAGATCGGTAGGACCGGCCTCCGTGCCGGTCACCAAAGGCACGGAGGCCGGCAAGATGCCGGTCCTGCTAGTAGCGTGTGTAGTCAATGCAGTCCTGCCTGAATTCTTCGATTATTTCAGGTGTTAAGGTCGGTCGCACCTTGGGTATCATCTCGAGGAACGTCTCCGTCGTGAGGCGATAATCCTCACCTCTAACATATTCCAGTTCAAACGCATCCTGTGTGACCCTTTGAAAGAGATATTCGATGTCTGCCGGCGTGAACAGGGGAATCATGGGCACTATCCTGTCTACATCCACCTCGCCCCGGTTCGTCTTGGCAAGGTAATGTTCGAATATGGTCCTACGGCCCTGGGCATCCAGGCCGCCCACTGGGATAATGCAATCGAAACGGCCGGGCCGGAGTAAAGCAGCGTCCAAATGCCTTATATAGTTGGTGGCACACGCAAGGAGGATTTTCCCCTTCTGTCTCTTCAGCATGGGCACCTGTTTGAGGAATTCGTTCGTGATCGACTTGTCGATCCTCGAGGCCTGTTCGCGGCTCCCGGCAATCTCCTCGAACTCATCTATGAACATTACCACTTCGTCCAGGTCCCGAGCCTCTTCCATAAAGGTTTTCAGGTTGGCGCCCACACGATCTGCCCCGTCCGCCATGAGGCTGCTGGGACTGACTTCGATGTACCACCACTGAAGGACACCCGCGATTGCACGCACAAAGTGCGTCTTACCCGTCCCTGGAGGGCCGAAGAATATGATGGTCCGCGGCGAACTAACGCCGTGCTTACGGGCCAGTTCGGGCTCCGTCAGCGGAAGAACAATTCTTTTGTTCACTATCTGTTTGGGAGGCTGAGATTCGGAAATGGTGTCCCAGACCGAACGGTCCACCATCTGGCCACCCAGCTCTTTGAGCAGCCGGCCCTTCTCCGCGCCTTCGAGTTCATTGCTGATCGAGTCCGTGTTCTCAATAAAGTCAACGCACGCGACCTTCACGCCGACGTCACGGCCCAGCCTTTCAGACAAGAACCACTTGTGTTGAAGTATCTTTACCCAGAGTTCACCGGCGATCTCGGGTTCGAACTTGTGCCCGCTGCAATCGTATATCCTTGAGGCGCATTCTTCTGGACTCGGTATATCTGCCACCATGTCCAAGGGCTCCATAGCTTCCTCCACGCTTATAAAAAAATAATACGGAAATTCTCCGGCGAGAATGTCCGTAGTGGCTACCCTTTATCGCTTCCAGCGATGAGTGTCAAGCCTCCAGCTTCACCCAGATTGCCGTTGTCCTACTACGGCCCCGCTTTTGGAGCGGGCGGATTTGGGTATACCCCTCCGCCTATTCTCGCGGCCAGGGCCATGATAAGATAATTGGCTAAGACACATCCGAATTGCTCAGGTTCCCGGGTGTCTGATGTCTCCACCACGTTGTTGGTGGGACAGGCATGATGCCTGTCCCACCTAAGCTGCCCGAAATCCGCCGAAAGGACCTTCCTTGCGAAAAGGCGCAGATACAAACACTGTGTGGCTACAAGAAGTCGGCCCCAGAGACGGGTTGCAGAATGAGGCTGTTATCCTGTCTCCCGAGGTGAGAGCAGACCTGATTGAGCGTCTTGTCGATACGGGGCTGAGCCGTATACAGATCGGCTCCTTTGTCAATCCAGATCGAGTCCCTCAAATGGCCGGGACCGACAAGGTCTGGAAACTCCTTGGGAAGAAGGCAGGTGTGAGGTACAGCGTTCTGGTTCTCAACCAACGCGGGGTTGAACAGGCTATAGACCAGCATGTCCCTTATGTGGAGGTGTTTGTATCAGCCTCGGAAACGCACAGCCTGAAAAATTCCGGTGCGAGGGTGGCAGACGCATTGGTGACTGCGACTCGAATGATAGGCTCGGCAGCAAAGCAATGGATGGGAGTCACCGCGGGAGTCATGTGTGCGTTCGGCTGCTTTTATGAGGGGTCTGTGCCGGTAGAGCGGGTGGTCGAAATTGTTTCAGCCCTGGAGGCAAGCTCTCCCGGTGAAATCGGGCTCGCTGACACCACTGGTATGGCTCGGCCGGACGACATCAAGAGGGTAATAGAATCCGTGGGATCCCTGGTGGGGGTTGATCGTCTGGCGATCCATCTCCACGACACAAGAGGCCTGGGAATTGCAAATCTCCTCGCGGCCGTGGAAATGGGTGTTCGGCGATTCGACACCTCAGTGGGTGGATTGGGCGGCTGCCCGTTTATTCCGGGAGCCGTTGGCAATATCTCCACCGAGCAAACGGTGAACACGCTCCAATCGATGGGGTTCCACACGGGAGTTGACGCCGGAAAGGTTTCTAGGGTCAAGGAGATGGTCGGCGCATTGTTACGCGGGAGTTACGCACGGTGATAATTGACCGCTGGTTTTGGACTGGTAGTAGGAATCCTGACCGCGCACAACCGTTCGGCACCTCACAAGTGGGGAATGGTTTCCACAAGTGACCATTGTGCACCCCACAAGCGGGGAATGATTTCCACACTTGTTGCGTGCTCTGTTCTCGTTCCCAATTCCCGTTCACGCACTCTCTGGACAAGCCCTGAATTTTTCTGAACAGCGATCTGGGCGTGTCACAATGTGACAGTTGTCCGCAAAAAGGCGTAATATCGGTCCCAGTCTCCTCAATGGCACGTAACTTGCTAAAATAATTGCCACCGGTAGGTATCAGCTAAGATCGAGTGGAGGGGCGAGAAAATGTCTGGAACGCCATGCTGGGATCACTTGCACTGCCAGGTAAAAAACGACTGCCCTGCATACCCTTCTGAGGGGTATTCTTGTTGGATCGTTGAGGGCACGCTGTGCAGGGGCGAAAAGCAACCCGATTACTCTCGAAAAGTTGGGGCCTGCAGAACGCTGTGTCCTTACTATAACGGAGTGATGAGCGGAAACATCAAAGTCACCTGAGGCCCTCTTCAAATTCAGGTTCTATGGAGTGAATTCGCAACTGTGCGGACCCGGCCGGTGTGGGTGGCAGGGCCAGTGGACTTTTCTGCCAGCCGCCGTTCCGGGTAACCTGGAAATCGCTTCACAAAATGCATCGACACCCCGTGGTTTTCCGGACATATTTGTCGGGAACTATTCCGCGGTGTGCCGATTCTGGTGATCTTTAACCTCCGCGGCTCGCTCAATGGTGAAGCGGCCCCATAAGGAGCACCGCGCTTTGCCTCGGATATGACATTTCTCTAAACTTCTTTACCGAATGGCACATTCCCGTCGTCCCGGCGAACGCCGGGACTCAGCGCCCCCTGAATTCCCGCGTTTACCTGAAAGTGCGTGCCCATTATGCAGGAGTCGATGGAAATCTGGTGCCACGGATGTGCCGAAGGCTCATCCGTGCTTGGCCATAGGGCAATGACCGGAAAGCACGGATGAGTCCCGCGCGGCGGAACACATCCGTGGCACCAGATTCTGTCGCGGCACTTTCATGTTCCGTTGTGACTGACAGGTCATGGGGGTTCGCCGGAATGGCGACACGGGCGGGCCGCCCATTCCCCGGGGATGGCTTAGGGATTGCGCCCTCGATGTCATTATAGATCCTCCCCGCAATTTACTTCTTTGAAACCACACTGGTATAAATAGAAATCCTCCTCCGTACAAAAATGCATTTGCAGACATGATTCTGAGCGGCCAACGCAGCCGTCCATAGAGTTTGCGGCAAGACCTCGCATAAAAGGCAACATAAACAAAGCTATGCGTCTCTAATATCATAATTCCAATTAATAAAACCGCATTTCAAGTCGCACAGGTTCACAGCCCGTGGATATCTGATCCGATCTCGAAGCGTTCTTGCTCATTAAGCTCAACCCGCTATAATGTACTTGTATAGCTGAATCGAGGAATCGTGAAATGCCCATGAACAGACATCCAATCAGCGGCCAAGAAGCTGTTGCTGACGTACGGAACGGCATGAGCGACCGAGACCTCATGAGGAAATACCATCTGTCGGCCACGGGGCTTTTGAACTTGTTCAGCAAACTCGTCGATGCGGGTATGCTGACGAATGCCGAATTGGAAGATCGGCTCGCCCCCACGACAGCAGAGATCGATTTTGACCTCATAAAGCCCCTGATCGAGCCCCAACCGATTCCAGGGACGCCCACAGTCAAGTGGCAGTTCAAGACTGACGGCTGGGTGTTCTCTTCTACGGTTATTGAATCGAATGCGGCTTTTTTTGGAAGTTGGGATGGGCACCTGTACTCGGTCGATTGCGGCTCTGGCAATCTCAATTGGAAATTCAGAACCGGTGATGTGATTAGATCGAGTCCCGCATATATGCACAACACAGTGTTCGTCGGAAGTTGGGACAGATCCCTCTATGCAATCGATGCGACAACGGGACAAGCAAGATGGCGATTTCCAACTAAGAAGGAAATCTGGTGCGCCCCTGCCGCGCGAGAAGGAACCGTCTATTTTACTAGTACAGACGGCAACCTATACGCTCTAGATGCCCACGACGGTTTGCTCAGGTGGAAGTGCAAAATGGGCGGCCGCCTGTTCAGTTGGGTTGAATCCGCCCCGGCCATCATGGGAGAGTTGGTTCTTTGCGGCAGGCAAGACGGAAGGCTCGTCGCACTTGATTCCTCGTCCGGCCATTTGAACTGGTCGTTCGAAACCGACGGGCCTGTGGATTCCTCTCCTCTTGTTGCGGAAGGCATCGTTTTTTTCGGGAGTCAGGCGGGCTTTCTTTATGCTCTGGACGCACAAACAGGGGAAGAAAAATGGAGGTATGACGCTAGGTGGCCCATATACAGTTGTCCGGCAGTGTTGCAGGGAACGGTATATTTCTCGAGCGCAGGAGGGAATCTGCATGCGGTCGACGCTGAGTCCGGCCGCGAACACTGGACATTCAAAAGCCCCAACGCGTTCCTTTCGTCTCCAGCCGTTTCTCCCAGCGCGGTGTATTTTGGAAGTAGCGATAAATTTCTGTACGCACTAAACCCGGAAAGCGGCCAGGAACTCTGGCGATTTGAGACGGCCAATCAGATCTTTTCTGCGCCCAGAGTGCGGGACGGGGTCATTTACTTCGGTAGCAATGACTCATGCATGTACGCCCTCTACGAACCGCATCCATAATTTACAAACAAGATTTGCACCCGGAGCATAGCGGTAATCCAGGCAGTGGGCGGGCCGTTCAGATCGCAGGTCGTTGACTTCTTTCTGGAAGGCCTGGCCGAAGGAGTAATGTCTTCTGCAATTACGAGCATCATGCTTGTTTTTTGAATTCTGACAGACCTCAAGTGTATCCTGCTCCGCATTCTGATGGGATCTATCCCGATGATTCCTTCGGCAACAAGCGGAATCCGGTTGTGGAAAACTTTTTGTGTCAACTCCTCGGCCCTCTTCCCGTCAGCCCGATTCGGGAACAAATCTGAGAAGCGTTGGCCTTCGATTTTCTGAAGTTCACCAGTCACCCTTTTGCAGGCTCGATTGGCAAGGATGATCGTACAGGATTTGTCAACCAGCAGGGTAGGGATTGGAATTGCTTGGAGCAACTTTTCAAAGGGGCTCACTCGAGACCGTCTCAGGTCAAAACTCCCGGATGACGAGACGTCGTCTACAAACAAGGCGCTCAGGTCAATCGTTTCTTCAGACAAGCTCGCCGGCTCGAAAGGTTCCGCGAGTCTGTGCGCTTCATCCGTAGAAACAATCTTATTTCTCTTGGTGTCGCTCATCGCGTGCCCCTCTCGATCCCCAGACAGTTCGCGTCACAAATGATTATGGCTGCGCAATTGGCTGTTTGTCAATCTATGAGCTTTGGTCGGTTGCTTGTTTTCGACCGTGTAGGCAGCTCACAAGAGTTTGAAGTATTTCATGGCCTGCTTTTGGATTTTGAGATGCTCCGGATTTTCCGGATCAAAAAGACCGGGAACCAAACGAATTAAGACACCTTCGCAAAACCTTTCAACCTTCCAGGCCGGAGCTTTGAGGCAGTGATCTATTCCGCCGATGGAACGGGCCATTCCTTCGTCCAGGTAATGGAAGCCTCTTATAATGGCTGGTTTGTCAAACTTGGGAATGGCCTGCTGTCGATCATACGAGTCGAGAGCATCTTCATTATCGAATTCGGAGAGAAACGCTTCAAAGGGTCTCAATATTTGTATGGATTTCTCAAAATAGGACAAATCCGGGACCTTTTCTCCCTTCACCGATTGAAATGTTATATGCGTCAATGAAGATTTTGTCCGGGTGAGTACCTGTGTGAATCTCAAATCGAACTGTGTTGTTATCTCTCCTGCCAGGCGGAAGGCTGAAAAAATCTACGTTGACACCGATTCCAGGGAAATGTCTTGTCGATCTTTTTTACAAATATGCTGTGGAGATCTGAAGGAGTCCAGGGGCACCGGCTTATCTCTTTTGTCGTAAAGCACGTGGACACCGAAATGCCCTCTTCATTAGCGTTAAGAAGTCAATAATTTCCGCGACCCTGAAATCTCCGCGCGGTCTGCATCGTTGTCGAAGTGTATAGCTTGCCATGAATCAAATCTCCTCACGGTTTAACTGTTACCCCAGGGATATCATTTAAGTCCTTCTGAAAAGCTTTCACCTGATCCGAGCCAACCCTCCATATCACTCGCATTCCTTTTGCGGCTTCTACTTGGCGCAAGCCTCGACTCGGAATTGATCGGGTATCGTAACCCAGGTCATCATTTCGTCGGTCTTGTCAAATAAGTGCCTAAGATTTCCTTTATATTCATAAAGGATTCCCTTTCGATAATCATCATAATGTACATCACCGATTTTTCGTATTCTTCTATATAATACTTGCCGTCCCTTTCTATGATCGGTTTCCCGGACATCTTAGATTGGTGCTCCAGAGATGGCCCTCCTCGCCGAGCTATTTCCACCCATTTGCCAGGACCGCCGGATTTTCCAATTGATCCTGCCTGGCCCAGACCGACGGCCCAACGGTACGTGCCTGTGAGAATGGCTTTCGGGCTCCTCCAGCACGCCGTGAGCAGCCATGGCCCTGGCAACGCCCTGGGCTATGTTTTCGTTTAATCCGTACACGTTCCATCGTTCTTCCGCCTTCGCTCTGCTCCATCCCCCCTTAGCCATCTCGCGTATGAATGCTTCCTTGGCCGGATTTTCTAGCGGCAACCTTCCCATTCTGCTCCAGAAGGTCGCCCCCGTGTCCTGTCCGGCTTGAACTGAATTCAGGGTGGGTGGCGAACCACCAGCGCCGTTGTTTTTCTGTTTCAATCAAAATGGCCTCCTTTCTTGCTGTGAAAGCGTGGTGGCCTTGTCAAAGCGCATGTACGACTCCCCGGCCCCAGGCCAACGGCACTGGCTGTCCGAGATCAGACAGAGCGGCCTTCTCCGAGGAGCAGCCTCACGGCTAGGCCCATGGCATCCAAGCCGTCGAGCTAGATTGCCTTCATTTCGCGATCAGATTTGATGATCAAATCTCAAAGGTGTTTTCTGGGGGGATATAGTGGCAACAGGCTAATGTGCACCAATTGGCTTTCAAGGAGGTAAGATTGAGGGTGCCGAGAAGAATCAGGGAGGCCCTTCTTGCAAGAGGGACCTCCCCATTTTCTTAATCTTCCTCATCTGAATCGGACTCGTCCTCATCTTCTTCGTCTTCCCAGTCCTCGTCGTCTTCATCTTCGTCGTAATCGTCGTCCTCTTCATCGTCTTCTTCGTCTTCCCAGTCTTCGTCCTCCTCATCGTCGTCTTCGTCCTCATCCCATCCTTCCTCGTCCTCGCCATCGTCTACAGGAGCGGACAGGATCCCTGGGGAAGAATGTGGGTGCGAGCCAGTGAGCCAAGACCCAAGGGGCAAATCGCAATTCAGCGATAGCGTACCAAGTTCAGGAATGTCTGAAACAAAAGTTGTCGAGCTGATCATCATACACACTCCGGGGAAAGCTTTTTGGCCCCTTCTTTATCACGAAACGGCTCATATTGGTTCTCCAAAGTTTTGTCTTTTTTCATCTGCAATCCAAACAAAACGGGTCATGGTTTGCCTGTCGACACTGAACCAGCCGGCAGGGGCACCCGCAAAGCGTGTTACCAGCTCGTTCTCAAACAGTGGGAATCGGTTGGCAGCAAAGCCGGCACTGACCTGGTGCCCAGGTCAGTGGCACCCAGCATCGGATCAACATCAGGTCCTGGGTGCCACGGATCTGGGCTTTGTCAGATCCGTGTTGGATTTAGCTCATTGGTCATCGTTTGATCTAGAACAGGCCCGAATTCTCATTTCACGGGCATCCCCGGAAAGATTACAGGAGCCCTCTGGGCCAATTGTTGTACCATGGGTCCGCTGTGGAAACCTCTGTGTCCGCGCCTCTCTTTGCGTCCTCAAGGGCCGTGATTACCCAGACGAGGCCCTTCATGACTGGAGATCTCAGCAGATCTTCCAGCGGCTGCCGCAATGCGTAGACCAGTTTGGGGCAGTTTGCCTCGTGGATCATCAGGTTTCCGGCCATTATTACACCGCGAGTCTTCTCCAGGGCCGACCGGTAATTGGCCGTGGCCCGCTCCGGAACTGGCAGAACGGTCGCGGTCATTTCTTTCTCAATCGAACGCGGCCCTCTGGCCGGTGAACCGGCTCCAGTAGCAGTCGCACAACCTCTTTCGGTGGCTCCTCATGAAAGCACAGACCAGGCAAAGCCCTGAAATACGAGGTTGCGACCGCGTCACGGGCATCCACCCAGATGCAATCGATAAGGAATCTATCCTTGGCTTCCACCGCGGCTACGCCGAGTTCCCACAAACCCCCGCTCTTCTCCCAAAGGGCATGATACCTTCCGTCAATCCTTTCGCCGAGAGCACAGAGGTAACCGGCCTCGTTCTCCGGCCAGCCGACCCCCGCCCAAATCTTGTTGAAGCTCTCCTTTCCTTTTGTTCCGGTAACCGCGATAGTCCCGTCTTCGAGGCATTTTGCACGCATTGGTCAAAACTCCCCTCCACGAGGCAGCCGTCCTTGAATGAAGCGGTTTTCCCATGTGTGGGTGCGCATTTCGTTGGCTATGCCCAGGGCCATGATCTCGTCGTCGTGTGCCAGTCTCGAGTCCGGAGATTTGTAATTCTGGCGGAAACTTTTCTTTTCCGCGTCCCAGACAAAGCCCTGCATCTCGAGAAGGGTTGTTCTGCTGTATATTTTGAGCCCGCGGCTCTCGAAAGTCAGCGCAAGCCTGCTTAGCATAGCCTCCTTGGTGGCTTTGTTAGTGATCCAGCCCAGCCGCCTGGTCTCTTCGGGGATCTTGCGGTCCGTGTACGTGTGATAGTACAGGCTGGGATAGCCCGTCATCTGGGGATAGTCCGACAGCCCTCGCTCACAGGCCGCGAGCGCGGCCAGACCAGGACCATTGCGCTCAATCCCGAGCAGCCCGAAATTGTAGTAGATGCCGAGAAGGTACGCGTCCACCCCGGCGGTTTCGGCCCGGACGCGGTGGGAACGATAACGGGCCGCCACCTCGCCGGTCTCGTTGCATATCACCTGAATAACCGTGTAATCCGCGGCGACGCCTTCGCCTACGTCCATTCCGAGACTATATGTATGCGCCGGCTCGGGGAGTAACCATACTTCCAGAGGCCCTGTCGGGTCGGTTACGAACTGAGGTTCAGAAGAATCACCGGCAGAGAACTTGAGATAACCCCGCTTAAGAGGAGGCCGCGCCAGCCTCTCGAGGGATTCATGAATCACATCCTGGCTGAACCAAGGCATCCCTGTAAAGGTGAAGGCCAGTTGTGCGGCCACAGGGTATTCCTGATGAAATTTTTCCCATGAATCATGGCACTGGTTCTTCTTCGTGTAACAGGCCCACTTGATCTGGTCTCTGCTCAAATCGTGTTTCAGGGCATACGCCTCCTCATCCTGGGAAAGTTGCAGCCTCTCCCGTTGCCCGACGGGCAAGCTGTATTCAGGAAATCCCTTCCAAGAGAGAAATATGGGCTCCATATCTGATTCCCCGCGTTCCGCGGCTATCCAAGTTCTGTGAAAAAGATTGTGCATGCCGTTCGCTGTAGATTCCCAGAAGACCAGAGTGTCCCAGTGCTGCGGAACAGACTGATTGATGGCAAGAATCGGGTCTTCAGCCCTTTCCCAGAAGGCCACCTCGCTGGCGTGGACATAGTGAAGTGTGCCGCCTCGACCCAAGCTCTTGTTTGCAGCGGTGTCGATCTGCAAACGTGAATGATGAGGCGCTAGATACTCGATGCGACGTGCATTGCCCGTGGCGGGCCGAGCGGTCCGGCCGGGCTCAAGATAGCGGCGGAAGCGCTGAGCCATTGCAAAGATAGTCTGAGCGCTCTCGATGGAATTGGCTGCTATCAGTGCGAAGCGGTTGGGATAGTGTGTGATGAGAGCAAAGATAAAGGCTTCGATAAGCGTGGAAATACCGAGCTGTCGGGACTTGCAGCAGATGAAACGTGCTGGGACCCTCTTTTCACGGCATTCCATGAGCCTGTGGAATACCGTCTCCTGGGCACGGTTCATGATGAGGGAGACCAATTCGCCGCGCTTGTTGATGATCTTCAAGTCTTCGATGAATCGCTGAATGTGAAACAAATTGTCTTCGGGTGCAGGAACGATCTCTTGCAGACGTTCCGACAGTCTTTCCAGGCGGACCCTCGACCGTCGGAAATTCGTCTGTTCAGGAGGTGAAGATTCGAGAGAAGTTGCTTCCATAGATTTATTGGCGTTTAAAGCTCGTTACCAGGCTCCAGCCTGGTAACGCTCATCGGGAGGCTCTGCCTCCAATTTGCGGCAATCTGTAAGGGCTGAGCCCCATAGGCGCTAACTCAGAGTTGGGTTCATTGGTCGCAGGCACTTTGGACTGCTGGGACGCCTTCAAAGTCCCCCTTTTCTAAAGGGGGATTTTCAAAGTGCCAAAGCAAAATCCCCCCTGGCCCCCCTTTATGAAAGGGGGGAAGAAATTGTTAAATTGGCGCCTATATGGTGGAGCCCGGCAACGAGAAGAAACTCATTCACGGTCTCCGCGATCGTCTCTGATTTCACGGCACTGATTGGGCTCGCCGGCCCTTTGAATCGCAAGCCTTTCGATGAATAGTTCCATTTCATCCAGCCTGGCAGCGATAGCTGCAGCTTCCTCGTTCTTCAGTCGAGTCTCCATCATGGCTCGGGCGGTGTTGAGAAGCTTATCCACCATCTTGATTCGGTCCATTGTCTCTTTGGATGCCTCGGGAGTTTCAGCGATGAGCTGGGTAATCAGTGCCAGCGCAGAGGAAGGGGTCAGGCCGGCCGCGGCCAGCTCTCTTATTTGGAGGAGGAAAGAGGGATCGAACTGAGTCTCGGCGTTTAAGGCGGTTTGGTTGCTTCTTCAAGAAGGCTTTTCTGTTTGACGTTTGCTCTTCAGATTCATTTATCGGCTCTTTCCCAGTCTTTTCCGGCGCGGCCAACAGACGCGGCCACGGTATTGGTGGGACAGGCATCTTGCCTGTCATTTCTGGATAGACAGGCAGATGCCTGTCCCACCACAGCTTCCCGAAATCCGCCACGAATTTTGCAAAACCGAGTCCGAGGCGATCCCACTTGAATTCAAGGTTCAATCATGATAGGTCTTCAAGAATCTGTCTGGTTAGGCAAGGGGGATCGATATGAAAAGGACCTCTCTGGCGCTGTTGATTTTTTCTCTTTGGGCGTCGTTGACCATTGGAAACGTTGTGCTCGCTGCGGCCGATCCACCGCCCGTGACAAAGGTGGTCCTCTACAAGCATGGCATGGGTTACCTCGAGCGAGAAGGGAAGATCAAAGGCAATGCGACGCTGTCACTCGAATTCCGTGCCGATCAGATGAAGGACCTCCTGACCAGCTTCTTCGCCGTGGACCTCGGCGGCGGCAAGATCTCGTCCGTCCGGTACGACACCCGCGATCCGCTCTCAAAGCAGCTACAGGACATCCTCATCAAGGTGCCCGAGGGAGCAGCGCTGAGCCAGTTTCTGATGCAACTCAAGGGCGCTCGGCTGACCGCCAAAGCGGCCGGTGAAACCGTCGAAGGACGCATCCTCGGTGTCGAGCCTATCACTGAAGTCGTTAACAACCAGGCGGTAAATAAGGGCTATCGTCTGGTCCTGTTGACCGAGGCCGGTCCGATCCGGTCCCTGGACCTGTTTGCCATATCCGAATTCTCGTTGGCCGATGAGGCGCTCCAGCGCGACCTTCGCCGACTCTTGGACCTCTCCCTTGACAGCAAGTACACCAACCGCAAGAAGCTCACGTTGAGCGCCACGGGACAGGGTGAACGAGAGCTGCGTATTGGTTATCTAATCGAGATGCCCATCTGGAAGTGTTCCTATCGTGTCATATTCGATGAAAAGAAGAAGGATGCCTCCCCGCTCCTCCAGGGCTGGGCACTGGCCGAGAACAACACGGAGGACGACTGGAAGGACGTGACGATCTCTTTCGTTGCGGGCAATCCGATCTCCTACGTGATGGATTTGTACTCTCCCTACTACATCAAGCGAGCGCAGGTGCCGATCCCTGGATTGTCCGACCTGGCCGTGGATTGGGCGGCAGCGTCATCACCCGATCTGGCAAAGGACGTGCCTGCAGCCATGGCTGCGCCGATGGAGGAAAAGCTCCGCGCCGGCAGCAAACGCATGGCCATTGGACCCGCGGGCCCCGCGCCAGATGATGGACCAGCAGGTTGCCGCCGCGCCTCCTCCGCCGGCGGCTGGCGGACGGGATGCCGAGAAGAAAGCGGCCAAACCCTTGGGCGAGCTTCTCGCGGGCAGCTATGAGAGTGGGGCTCAGGGTGCGAAGATCGGTGACCTCTTCAGCTACGAGCCCAAGGAGAAGGTTTCAATCTCCCGAGGCCAGGCGGCCATGGTCCCCATCCTCTCGAAACAGATCAGCGGGCGGAGGCTCCTTTACTACAAGGCTTCTTTCGCGCCCAGAGCAACCAATGCTTTTGTGGTGCAAAATGCTACCGACCTGACGCTGGAAGCGGGCGCGGTCACTTTCTTCGAAGGCAGCACGTCGCTCGGCGAGGGCATTCTCAATCACACACTCCCGCCCGGCAGCCAGGAAGTAATCCCCTATGCCTTGGATGCCTCAGTGGACGTCACCCCGCGGGAAAAAAGCCTTCGGGCGCCACACTTCAAGGGTCGCCTCGTTGACGGCATACTCACCCTCACTTCTGTGGAGACCCTCACCAACACATGGAAGATCGTAAACCGCGGCAGAGAGGCGGCGACCTTGTGGCTGCACCAGCCGAGAAATCCCGGTTACCGGCTCAGCAAGCCTGAGAAGCCTCTTAAGGAGGTGGACAACCATTACCGCTTCGAAGTGCCGCTGAAGGCCGGCGAGACGGTGGACTTCGTGGTTGAAGAGAAGCGCGACGTGCGAGAAACGGTACATTTGGACAAGAGTAGTGAGGAGCAGATCCGTTTCTACCTCGCCCAGCCCTATTTGTCCGCGGGCGCTAAGGCCTTTATGAAGGAGCTGAGTGACCTTATGGCGCAGAAGGCCGGCTTGCAGCGGCAGATCGCCGAGTGGACCCAACAGGTGCAACGCATGACCGAGGAACAGGGCCGACTGCGCTCAAATCTCCAAACGCTTGGACACCAACCGAAGGAACAGGAGTTACGGGCAAAGTGGGTTGCGGCATTGGCCGCTAATGAAGAACAACTTGCGGAACGTCGAGCGAAGCTTGACGATGCCGGAGGCAAAGTCCGCCAGATGGAAGAGTCCCTGGCCAAGAAGGTGCGGGAATACAAAGACGAACCCGCTTAAGAAGCAGTTATCCGGCGCGGCGCGAGAAATGCGGTTTGCATTTCTCGCGCCCTTCACCACAACCTACCCTCGCTTGGGATCTTCATCGTCAAAGGAGGCTGGATTCGACGCGGTGAGATAACACTCGAGAATGCCGGGGTTATGCAAAAGAAAGGTGTGGATGAATAGCGATACCCATCTTGCCTGGGCCTCATCTGCGGTTCCCAGGATTTCCTGTTGGGCGATGTGTAAAGCTTCGTGCCAGAGGGTGCTGAGAGTCAGGGACGGGTCCATGTTCCGGTCAAGATAGATCACGCCGTCCCGATAAGCCGCCATTCCGAGTATTCCTTCGCATGCGTGTATGGGGTCCACATCACGGACATCGTAGGTTCTGCCGAAAATGGTCAGTCCTTCCGGAATTTGCATAAGTCAGCCTCCGAAATGCAAGTTGATGGGTTGGGGGTGGTGTAAAGGGGTGCTAAACGTTACAAGAATTTTGATTCTCGTTACCAGGCTCCGGCCTGGGAACGCTCATGGGGAGGCTCTGCCTCCGATACTGCAAGCTGGAAGCGATAAGACATTGCTCTAATCCCGGGCAGAGCCCGGAGAGCATGCATTACCAGGCGGAGCCTGGCAACGAGAAGAAACATCTTGAACTACGTTATTGGGATGCCTTGAGCAAGCAGGGGCTTACAGGAAAATGTGTCACTTTATCAGGTAGGGGGCACGGTCCCGCGTCTCGCGGGATGCCCCTACCTATTGGATGATGCTCAATGTTGCGGTCTCACCGATCCTAAACTCGTATCAAGCAGTCTCACGGCAACTCTCTTCCCATTCGCCCCAATAGAACGGTTCCATCTCCTGGTATCGTTCAGACCATTCCTGCCACTGACCCTGAGCACACCAGTGTCTTTCCGGGTCATTGAGCGGAAGGACCTCAGGATCGAGGCGGCACTGAGTTCCTTCAAACTTGATGCACTTGCTGCAAACCATTTCCGATCTTTTCATAATCTGGTCCTTTCTTTTGGAATGTTCGTTCGTTTTGGTTACGTCACAATCTGACAAGCGACCGGTTCCATTGCGCTTCGCGCAGCATCTGATTCGGGTTCGCGAGGCGATCCAGTTCTCTGGCGTGGCGTGATCGTGCCCGGCGTTCCAGAGAGGTGCGGCGGTTGTGCATCCCGCATGTTTCTGCAAGTCCATTGATTTCCTCATCCGGTACCAGGTGAGGGCAGGGTTCCGGCAGCAAACATTGTAGATAATCTGCATTGACTCTGGGGTAGGGCTGTCGTTGGCCGTTGAAGTGCAGCACGTAACGGCCAGTCCTGGACTGATACGACCGGCATGCCTCAACGGTTATGTTGCATCCCCAGCGGCATTCAAGGATCCGGTGAGCGTTCAGCTCTTTCCATTGATCCACCGTAAGCGCACTATGCTTCATTTGGTCGCCTCCTTAGCTGTGCACTTCTGTTCGTGCCAGTCATACGGGATAGCCAGATGCATTCGGAGCTTGCGCATGGGCGCGAGCAAGCCGTATTCCATGGATTCCAAGTGCCTTCGAGCTACCGGGTCGTCCATAACCTCTACATGCGATCTCAGCATGGAAAGGTGCTCGTGGAGCTTGTCGAATGAATGTGACACAAGCTTGCGGTAATTGGTCTTCTGCATGGCCCGCCTCCAGATGATAGAATTGTGAGGTCAGCACGAAAGGCCTCCCCCATTGGTCCTGTTTCGGGAAAACTAGGGCATTGCGGTCCCGATTGCCGAGCAGGTCGATTGCTTGACAGTCGGTCTGTGAACCTGTTAGGTTAACTCAGCGGTTCACGAATTGCGCCTTTTCAACTGGTCACTTGCTGGCAATTACCAGTGTCACGCGGGCGCATTATGGAAAACAAATGTTCTCTATGGGACCAATGGGACCATAATTAACCTGGCTTGTCAACTCATAAATTAAAAATGACTATTAAACCGCTTGGAGAGTCATTAAGAAGCTATAATGCTATCCCAGGACCCACCCCGGCCACGCTGGTGTCAAAGGGGAGCCGTAGGGCGAGCCTGGGAAAGCCTTGCACCCGATCACCCGCGACGGGAAACTTGTATTCTTCGCTGCCAGGGTGACTGGTCACCCATTTTAACACCCAGCAGATCCGCCATAGCGGCGTCTTCCGCTGTCCAGAGGCCGGAACCGCCGAGCCTGGATGCCAGCCCCGCCTTTTGCATGAGTTGTGTCCACTTTGTCTCAGTGGCAAATTTCTCGTCCAAGGCCCTCTGGCGATCTTCTTTTGCCGCAACATTCTGCTGCCGTTCAATTTCCATTTGGCGGCGCATGCGTTCCAGAGTCAGCTCCTTCAGGGCGCGATCCTGGCTATCATCGGGGGTTGTAGGGACGCGCTGCAGACTCCCCATTTTCTGCTGCCAATCAGCCGAGCTGGACAAATAGCGCTGCTGCATGCCCAAAAGGTTTTGCAGGTTTCGCATGTTATCCGAAAACTGACTCGATTCAGTCCCCTTGACGTATTTGTTGTAATCCATGGCATCTCGGAAACGGTCCCCATATCCTTTTGCAAGACTTTCTATGGCTTGCTGGTACAGGGCTGAGTCCAGAGGCGGCCTTCCTGCCGTGTTCCTTCCCCCGCGTCTGATGCTCGCGCCTGCGGCTCTGCGGACGTAATCATCAAGAGTATTTCGCTGGCCTCCCAGGACGTTGGACATGTAGTCCCGAACCTCAGGATCAGCGGGGCGGGCCACATGGGTCCCCCAGTCAGAGCAGTCCGCCGCTTGCTCCAGGCGATTGGCCCGAGGCCGGCGGTTTTTGGACGGTGGACATCCGAGCGACTAATTGCGCAATCTGGCGGGTCGGTCCGAGGAATGGATTACTTGCCGAGGGAGAGTGGCCTCCGTATGTTGCGTACGAGCTTCTAGCGTAGTTTGGAAAGGGCATCTCTATTGCCTCCTGTTTTCTAACCCTTGAGAGTTTTGCAACACTTCGCGCGTCCTCAGGTGCTGCTCACAAAGCCCCCCACTCGCGTATAAGGGAGGTGGATATCTGTAGCCCAAAGACTTCGCTTGCATCATTAAATGCGATCCGAAACTTGAAGAAACGGCCCTGGACATTGTGAGACTCCTGTTCCAACGCAAAGGTTTTGTTCCCTAGATTTGAGAGGTCATGAAACTCTGCAACTGTGGAGACAGAAGTATCGCCATCAGCGAATGCACTCACGGTTATGGCGTCGTCCGCTGTGTTGCCGTACAGGGAGAGCATCCGCAGCAACTTCCTATATTCTGGGGATCCAAAATCCAACCAACCCGTTTCCACCCAGCCGGAAATCGTGGAGCCTAAATCTGAGGTAACGCCCGGACCAAAGAGCCTTATCACTCTCCCCTGGTAATCTCCCGCGTACAGCCCGAGGTCGCCGAGCTTTCCCGGAGCGTTACGGTTGTAATGATAGGCGGTGCAAAGACTCGCAGCGCTGATGGTGAAAGGCGGCAACCATGCCCCAAGGGTCAGATCATAGACAATCAGACGGTTATTGGAAGCCTGCGGCCCTGAGCCCGAGGACAAAATCATCGGCACGGCCCATACAATCCAATTCCTCGCCGGCCAGTACTCGCCGCAAGCCAGGTGCAAATAGTCCAGGTCCAGTCTGGGAGTTTCCGTGGTATCCCACCAGTTGAGCACGTCGCTTATGGTCTTGCCTCTGGAGGTATTCCAAAGAGAATCAACATGAAGACCAGTGCTGACAAAAGCGCCGTAACGATTAACGAAGAATAGGCCATATCTATCTCCATAGTCAAAACCGCCCACAGGGGCCTTAACCACACACTGGGAATTGATAGGAACATGGCGAGCCGCCTCCACACTCTCGAATTGAAAGTCCTCGGACGAGGATGCTTTCAATTGATGCCACGTCTCAGTTTTGCCGATGAGCAGTCCGTTCCAGGCAGAAATAGCGCACTGGATGGAATCCGTGCCGCCCACACGATATGATGCGCTGTCATTACCGGTGAAGCCGTATTCTTCATCCTCACGGGAAATATCGACCTGATCCGGGGCATCAGGCCGGTTGCCAAGCACAATCCGGTTCTGGAAGGCCGCTGCAAACTTGTGTTTTTTCAGCGCATCCGGAACACCATAAATTCTCACTTCCGATATCGCAGCAGTAGAGGTAAGGGCGCCACTCACAGAGAGTCGAACCCAATAGCCTCTGTTGAAGGAGGCATTGAACGGGATACTGGTCTTCCAATCGGTCGGAAGCGTCCATGAGATCCTCCCTTTTTGCGCGAGCGTGTTCCCTGCGGAACCGATAGTGCCGTCTTTTACGGCCAGAGGCGCCCATGCTTCCCCGTTCCAGTACGCAGCCGACAGGACAGATGCTTCCTGATTATTGTCCGTGTAAGGAGTGATCTCGATCTCGTTAAACCAGGTGACGTAACCGACAAACAGAAAGTCTTCCGGCTGCATTGGAATGTCAGCCTTGGAAAGCTCAGTGAGCACGTTATCGGAAACCTCAACGGTGAAATCCTGGATGCTGCTCGTGCTCGCATCCTGGTAAATAAAGCCAAGTGGAGTGTCCGGCTGCCCGTCTCCGATATTTGCGAGGGGTTGGCAGGGGGCCTTGTAACGAATTCGGGTTATGGCACAGTCCGGCGAGGTCCCATTAGTCAAGAGCCGGAACCAGTAGCCGGGAACCTGATCCACAACATGGTAATCAGCTTTGAACGGAGAGGGCCCGGCGTACATGATCGACCCGGACTGCCCGAGTCTTGATCCATTGACGATGGTGTTGTCCGTCCAACCGTCGCCCCCAGTCCATGCACCGTTTTGGAATCCTTCAATGATCGCTTGGCCGCCAGACTCGTAGGCCACAACGTAGGATGACAAGTGCTGGGACATTCGTTCCGTCAGCCTGCATCCCCATCGCAAAGTCCACGGTCGTCGTGATATGCGGAATGAAACCACCGCTGGCTTGCCATTGAACGGCAGTAATGGCTTCCAGTTGCTCCTTTGTCATCTGGTTTTCAGCAATGGCGAGCGCCTGGCGAAGCGATCCGAGGAGGGAATTAACCGACGCATTCTGCCAGGCGTCCGATCCATCAATGTACTGCCACGTACCACTATTATTTCGGACGATTACTCGCCAGACTGAAGATTTGAAGACGTTAAAGGTATCCCGAGCGTCGAAGCTGACCGCGTGGTAGATTGCGGAAGATCCTGGGGTAATTTGCTCAACTGTTATGCTGCCGATGCTCTCGAAAGTGCTTGTAGTCAACTGAACTGCATCGGTTGTGGTGGCCACTTCCGCACTGGGATTCACTGCCTGAATTCCGGTTACAGTCAGTTTGTCCAGTCCATAGACCGCGTCAACCAGGGTGAATCCGTCGGCAGTCTGTTGATCCCAGGAATTGCCACCATTTCCCCAGCCATAATCCTTGATGTAACTTTGGCCTGTACCCTGAGGCAGATAACCAGCTCTGAAGGTTTGCCAAGTAGCCAAAACCCCCGCATCTGCCGGAACATACCAACTCGTACTCCAGGCCACATCTAGAGTGACGAGGTAATCTTTGGTCTCGTCCACAGTGAACGGTATTATGTCGCTAGTCTTTTCTTCCCCTATATTACTGAAGGTGCAACCACTTACATGCGTGCCGTATAAGCCGGGGAACGTTATTTCCGTGGGGACTGTGGTGCCGTTACCTGTGCAGCCACTGCGCTCCATGATGGAAACATGCGTTATTTGTAAACTATCGATGAATGCAGCATACTGCGTCTTATAGGCTGGTCTTGTGGTGTTGGCCTTCAGAGTCAACTGAACATGATCGCCGCCAATACTAATCTCTGATCCTGGCACAACGACCCGGACGGAATATCCAGCCAGTGGAACAAAGCCGGAAAGGCTCTTTGTCCATGACGACACACCAGTCTGATACCCCAAATTGACTGTGAGACCCCCGGTCCCCATGCTCAGGCCGTAAGCCGTATTGACCGTTGCGTTCGCGTGGGTATCAGAAAGCGAAACCTCTGCCGCACCGTAGCCGCCATGCGTCACAGCCGTGATGAGAAATTCTCCATCGCCAAGATCGACTGCAATTCCCGGCACGATGTCAGGGTTATTGATCCGCCAGTAGGTCAGGTTAGGCGGGGTGTGCCCCGTGTGGTTCAAAATACACCAGTAGACCATACTGTTCAGAGTAACCGTGTCCCCGACGACGTACGCCGTGCCATTATCCCAAGCGCCCCGATCATTTCCTGGACCGACAGTGATGGTGTCTCCACCCGCATTTGTGAAATGTCCAGCGGCCCCTGAATTTTGCACCCAATTCACTATCGTGCCTTTGAGGTCTTGGCGGGCCACATGGTCGGCCTCTGTGATCTGCATGGGAGAGTGAAACGTGCTCGTGGTTGTGCCTGTGGCTCCGGTATTCGGGCTCTTCATGTCGAAGTAAAAGCCTTCGACTTCGGGCATATCAGTGCAGATATAGATCGCTCCCCAGGTCCGGATACCACCTACTTGCGCCACCGTATCAGGATCTTTATCGCAGACTTCAGACGAGACATCGTAGAAACGCTCGCCGTCCTGAGCGATCAAGACGGCTTTCGGGTGAGGCCAGTCAGAGGCATTGTCTGCCATGGCGCCGGCCCACACCAGCGGAGGCGCGGCAATGCCTTCGGTAATCACCACGCGATCATTCAGGACGGCGAATGTGCAGATCCCCGGTTCGCTGGTAAACTCATAGATAGACTCGAATTGACCGGTTGTCGTGGGGAGGTGGTCAGGGCTGGCGAAGAGGTTTACTCTTGTGCTGCCGTCGCAGCTTGAACATTGGCCGCTTAATTCCCACAGGCCGTGAAAGATGTCGCTGTACGTGCCAGTATTTCCGCCCCACATGAAGGTTTCCCCGGTGTCGGAAATGCACATTGCATGATCCCCACGCCGCGGAGGCAAAGGCCCCTCTCCTTCAGGGACATCAAAGGCCGTATCCCATGCGTGAGCGGTCCATGAGTCACTCGCGACGTCGTAGACATAAGCCTCCAAGGGATTCCTGGGGTCGGAGTATGTTTCCGTGTAGCCCGAGTCGCCGGTAATAAGCATCTTGCCTGAGCAATAGACGGCCTGATGCCCTATAATGCCCACTTCGTCGGTGTCTATTACGGGGCAATCAGCCTTTCGTGTCCAAGTCTTCGTAGCAAAATCTAAAACAAAAGTCGCGGCGCTCATGACGCTATCGCCGTAATATCCCCCAACCATGATTAGGGCATCATTCACCGGATCATATACCCCTGATTGATGATGGTGTCCGATGGGTGTCCCTTCGGTCATTGCAGCCTGTTCGTGTCGTGTCCATACCCAAGTAGATAGGTCTAGGCTGTAATAAGCGAGATTGTTATAAGCTGCACAATCAGGGATGATTATGGTGTTCCCGCGAAGTATCGCTACAAAATGATTACGAGGAAGGGGAGTCTCGCCTGTGGTCGCCTGCGAAGTCCACGTATCTGTCTGGCAGTCCCAAATGTGCAAATGGGCGTCTTCATAATCATTGTCGGGCCAGGGCACCCAAGAGCCTCCGCCCAATACGACCATAGCCTCCATCGCGGGCACATAAACTGCCCTGTGGCCTGCCCTGAAGCCAGGCCCGCCGACAGTCGGGGCATCGTCAGTATAAGGGTACAGGAGCGCCCACGTGTCCGTCTCCGGATCATAGGTCCATAGGTCATTGGTGTAACCACCTTCGGTACCGCCGGCAAACTTGAGGATTCGACCGTTCCCGGCGTCCCACACCAATGACGAGCCGATTCTGCCCGTCCACACGGCATAAGGCGGATTTGTGAATGCCAGCGAGGTCAACTCCTCCCATGCTGTGTTTGTTTCCCAGGTCGGCGGCGATGGGGAATGCTTGACCTGTGCCACAAGGTAACTTACCTCATTCGTGGGGAAGCGCACATTCTCCAATGCCATGACCTCACCCGCGGGAAGGCTGCCGGATGACATGAGCGACGTACCGGGCCTCGTGCGCAGAGCGCCGTCTGCCACGTCTACATTTTCTCCTGCTGCAAGAGCGCTCTCCATGAAGCGAAGAGGATTGCGTCTTCGGCCCACAATCCCACCGGTCCAGTTGAAGAGGTTGATTGTGCGGTACGAATCCTGAGTCAAGGCGACACTCCTTTCTTGAAACCCGCTGCAGCACGATGCGATCTATTACCTCGGCCCCGGGCTATTATTCATCGGCGCTGATTTGGAGTCAGTTTCGTCAGTTATATGCACGTTGGACGAACTCAAGACGGAAGCAAAGTCCCCCTTTTCTAAAGGGGGATTTAGGGGGATTTTCAACAAATAAAGGCAAAATCCCCCCTGTCCCCCCTTTATGAAAGGGGGGAAGAAATCGTTAAGTTAGCGCCCTCCAGGCAGAGCCTGGTAACCAGGGTCGAAATGCAAAACGGCATCACCTATAGGATCTTAAAGCCAGCCCCGGCGGATCTCCTGCTGCAAGCAGCTTCTGTTTTTCTCGGTCGTACAAGGCGGAGTACTCCTGGAACTTCATGTCTGCTCCAGGAGCATGCCGATCCCTCAAGAAGGCTTGCTTGAGCACAAAGTAGACAAACAACAGGTCATGGGCCTTTGGTATAAGCGGGTTCGGATTGACAGCCGAACAGGTCAAACTGTCAGGGAGATAGGAATGGTAGATACAAAAACCGGCTTCCAAGTCTCTGTCGGGTGGAGGCCAGACGTACAAGGTGTTGTTCTGCACCACATAATATTGCGGCAGTCCGGGCGTATTGGCGTCGGCTTTAAGCTCTTGATACTCCTGAAAACTGCCCAGAGGCGTCATGGGTTCTCGGCAGCCCACGAAATGAAGCTGGTGCACGTTTTGATATTGCGGTATCACCGTTAGAAGGTCTATCTCGTTTACTCCGGAGACACTCGGGATCCAGGTCTCACGGCGCCAGTAGTCATCCTGCGCGATGTCCTGTTGGCATCTATTGATAGAGCGCAAGATGAATGCATCCGCGATGAATCCTCCGGCTGTCTCGTTGAACAGGTCGCGAGCGGTGTCAATGATGGTCCCGACTCTGCCCTCGCAATCCGAAACCTGCGTGTCATCAGGTACTAGAGCCATGCTTACCCCTTTGTTTAACAAAGCCAGACTGCGTTCGGCGGCAATTCGGGATCATCATCAACATGAATAGACTCCTTTCCTATACCTACCCGCTTGAAGAGAGGGAGAGCGGCGGCGAGAAACGCGAACCTGAAGGCCGCGTCCAGGCAGCGAATATCAGCGGCGTGGCTGACTCCGCTCTTGACAGTGTGAGCTGAGCGCTCTCTGCCTCCGGATTTCCGATTGAATTTCTCGCATCGAGTCCCAGACAGCACAATTACCGGCATACCGATGAGATCTTGGATCTTGTCGAGTTTGGCGACCAGATCGGGAGAAATAACATCGGGGTGTCCGCAGAGCCCTTCGCATCTGCACGTGAAGTCGCGAGGCTTGAAATACCTAATCCCAGCCCAGCCTGCACTGGATTGCTGCGCTGCATCAATTACGGACGCTTCAAGATGTTTCGGAGACGGCAATTTGTGTTTTCCCTTGTTTGAGGCCATCAAGGCACCTCCCTATAGTTGATCCTTCCCAACTCATTTGGGGTCGGTTTCAAAGGTGATTGGCTCTCGCGTGTAAAGCCTGAGGATTAGATTCACCACAGCAAGCGACACCGTAGAAATTTCGGCCCAGCGCCCCGGGTCAAAGCCTATTGCGATGAGGATTGATCCCACCAGGGCAATCAGGTTCATCCATATTGTCTTTGACGTCCACCAAACCTTTGTTGCATCCATTTCAGTCTCCTATTGTCAATCTTCGCAACTTTATGAGTTTTTGTACGAGCACCCCTTGGAGGTCATCGAGCACGACCCCTCGGCGGCTGCTGGCATGCGTAACTTGCATTTCGCCGTCCAGGCCTCGCAAGAATGCTCCCACATGGCCGTTTTGTCTTTGTTCCTTGAATGTCCAAAAGGGGAGGTCACATTCATCCGCATCGGCTAGATCAATGTCTTTGCCGTGCCAGCCGCCCAGTCCCAGCGACATGCGCAATGCCGTCGTGCGTGTAATCCCCGGAACTCCGGCCCACTTGCAGGCCAGAAAAATATAGCCTGAACAGTCCAGTCCTTGATCCAGACTTTCGGCGCCACCCCAGGTATATTGCGGATGTTTGGCAATGATGAAGGTCAATTGTCGTTTCAGGGACCTTTTGTAGGACGGCCCAAGCGCCCAAGCTTCAGGTCCAACAAAGTACTGCGCCAATAACAAGCACAACAGCAGACATGAGAATCGCCGAAGCCGTGTGGTCTTTTCCAATTCCATCCATCCAATCGTCAGGGGTTATGAAATCTACGAAGAGCATCCCGCCGCTCAGGGTTATGAGTCCTATCAGGACCGCGATGACTCGGATGATGACGTAGCGTAAAAGAGCGGTTGGATCATCCGGCAGGACCAGGGGGCTGCTCAGGAGAAGACCGACTACTCCCAGGCCCCCGATGGTCGATGCAATAAGCCACTGTCTGATTTCTCTCGACATGACACCTCCCACAAGAGTTTTGAAAACCTTTGAAATGGGCTCCCATTCGGGTTCGACGGAACCTCCGTTGCTAAAAGGATCCTTGTTTATTATGATGAAGTAAGTTGTTGGTTTCCCGTGCTCCTGGTGAAAAGCACAGCGAGGGGCGTCCCTTGGCTAGGGAGCAGAGCAGCGCCTTCCAAATATCGGGAAAAGGAGAAATCTTCTCGAAGTGATAAAGCTCATTCCATATCATTTGGGCTCCGTGAGGAGACTAACTAGCCTTGGGCTGGGAGTGAGGCCATATCTGACACTCCGCAAGCTCATAAACGTGCTGCGGTGCGAAGCGGAAAAACTGCGACGGGTGGCCCGGCCCAAATCATTTCCGTTGGTGGCCATAGTGGATGTCAACAGCCGCTGCAACTTGCAATGCCCTTATTGCCCCACAGGGGCTCGCCGTGACAGCGGGCGCACGCAAAGCCTGATCGATCCGGCGATAGTTCAACGGCTGGTGGACGAAATAGGGCAATACCTGATTAGCGCTCATCTCTTCAATTGGGGTGAGCCTCTGCTTCACCCTCAAATTGCAGCCATGGTGAACATGTTTCATAGACGCCGCATATTCACAGCAATATCGAGCAATTTGAATGTCGGCCGAAAGCAAGTCTTGGAAGAACTGTGCGATGCCGGACTCGATCACCTGGCTGTCAGCATTAGCGGAGCTTCGCAGGAGACCTATGAGCAATATCACCGCACAGGCAAGCTAGCAGTGGTGTTGGAAAATACACGGCACATCGTTGAGTATAAGAAAAGGCAACACGTCAGGAAACCTGTGATCGAGTGGAAGTTCTTGGCATTTAACCATAATTTGCAGGAAGTTGAATCCACGCGGAAGTTGGCCAGAGAACTCGGTGTAGATGTATTCAGATGGGTGCATGGCGGCGGTCCTGACGAAGCTCGAGTTGAGGGAAAAGAAGACTCTGGACACCACATTTCCGAGAAGTTTTGTCATCAGCTCTGGCACGCGGTAGTCCTGCAGTCCGATGGCGGGATAGCGCCATGCTGCTATTTGTTCTTCAAGCAAGATGACCTTGGAGAGTATTCAGGAGACCTCGTCGCAAACATTCGTCAAAACAAAGAGTTTACAACTGCTAGATACCTGTTTGACGCCAGCTCAGCCGATAACCTGCCCACTGAACTGGAGCACCCTTGCCTAAGATGCGGTGTTGTTCACGAGCAGCCCCATTTGAGTAATTATCTCAAGTCCAATCCACATGCGATCAAGGGGCATCGGACTGGCGGGCCTTAAAGCAGCTTGGACTAGTTGTCCATTCTTCGTTTGGGTGACGTCTTCTTGGACTCAAGACCATGAAAGAGGATTCGATGCACCGTATTGGTGGGACAGGCATCCTGCCTGTCTATCAAGAAATGAGAGGCAAGATGTCTGTCCCACCACTTCTGCCTGAAATATGTTGCCGAATTTATGAGAAGTAACGCTTAGTAGGACCGGCCTCCGTGCCGGTCATTGATCCACGGCCGGCAGGGACGCCGGCCCTACCGATATGGTGGTGGCGACGTTATGTCACCATACTTGTGAAACGCAGCACCTAGTGTCTTGATAAGAAATGGATGATAACAGTCGCCAATACCTGAGCCGATGTGGCGACCGCTACCACCGACGACCAAAATAGCGCCTTGTGCCTGCTCGTCCATGAAGCTCGTGCCTCGTAAAAGGTGTGAGCCATTCTTTGCGCAGTTTCCAGTTCGGAAAACCGTATTTCATGCTTTTCGTGCCTCCGCTGACGCTCCCGCTCCAGTTCCTCGTGGCGAACCCTGCAATTGTCTTTCAAATTGTTCAAACAGTTGCTGATCTTTTCGAGGAGCGGGAGCTTCTCCTTGATGACAGCCACGTCGAGCCTCAACTCTTCGAGCAATTCGCGGTCGGACATGTTTGGTGACATTTACAAACCCCTGGATGGTAATCATTCACCGCGGAGGTCGCAGAGATCGCAGAGGATTTCTTTATCTGCATTCCTTGCCGTTTGAGCACAGCCCATACGAATCTAGAAGAAAAGGCGAGACTGACTCGGTACATCCTCAGTTTATGGGCTTTGCCAGCAGTTCTTCCTCTCTGCGGCCTCTGC
>CAWBBA010000009.1:0-106233 GCA_963786905.1 uncultured delta proteobacterium
TCCACAGGAACCGCCCGTCCAATACGATCTTCGCCGAGCGGCTGACGCCGGAGACCCTCGGGAAGCTGGTTGCGCTTTACGAGCACAGCGTCTTCACCCAGGGAACGATCTGGAACATCAACTCCTTTGACCAGTGGGGGGTTGAGTTGGGTAAGGTTCTTGCGCAGCGCATCATTGGCGAACTGGAAAGCGTGGCCGAGCCTGATCTCAAGCATGACAGTTCGACCAACGCTCTCATCCGCCGCTGCCGCAAGCTGAAGGGTGCGACAGTGGGAGGCAGATAATTCAAAACTTATATCAAGTCCCATATCTTGCTGCCATCCGGGCGATTTGTGACTACCGGTCCAGTATGCGGATCGGCCTTCGCTGTGGAATCCCTGGGGCCCGAAATGGCGATGATGGCTGATCTCTCGGCGCAGAAAATGCCAAGAGGAAGGAATACCTACCATGATAGACGTACACAATTACAACGTGGATGGGAAACTCAAAGACGGCACCGCGGTTACCATCAGGGCCATCCGCCCCGACGACAAAAACCGAATGGTGGAGGCCTTCAAGAATCTCGAGCCTGAATCCATCTACACCCGTTTTTTCGGCTTCAAGAGCGAGCTGACCGACGAAGAGCTCAAGACTGCCACCGAAGTTGATTTCGAAAAGACGGTCGCACTGGTGGTTACGATTCCGTCTGGTGGAGGGGAAGGAAACCATCATCGGAGCGGGGCGCTACATCATGTACGATCCACCAAACGATTTACGCAGCGCGGAAATTGCCTTCACTGTGGAGGAAGACTACCAGGGGCAGGGGATCGCAAGCAGTATACTGAGACACCTTATTCATATCGCTCGAGAAAAGGGTGTGTCCCGGTTCGAGGCGGATGTGCTTGCCGAAAACATAGCGATGCTCGCCGTATTTGCCCGCAGCGGACTTCCCATGAAGAAGTCGCTTGAGGAGGGTGCGTGCACGTGTGACGCTTTCCCTGACGGTCGATGCACCATCGACGATGGCTCGGCAACTCCGCGGTGAGACCTACCGCGCTGATCCACCGCCACACCAATGGAGGACATCGATGACCCTGCCACTCAATAAGACCAAGATCGTATGCACCATAGGGCCCGCATCACGTTCCCGCGATGTGATGGAGAAGCTGTTGCTGGCCGGCATGAACGTAGCCCGACTCAATTTCTCCCACGGGGATTTTTCGGGCCACAAAGAGGTGATCGAGGATCTCCGCGCTGCGGCCAGGGCCACTGGACGCCGTCTTGCCATCATGGCGGACCTGCCGGGTCCGAAGATGCGCATCGGGAAGTTTGACTCTGAACCGATAGATCTGCAACCTGGCGACCTTTTCACCCTCACGACTGACGACGTGGTCGGCGATGCGCACAGGGTCTCGGTCACCTTTACCCGCCTTCCCCAAGTGGTGGCACCCGGCGACACACTCTACTTGAACGACGGTTTGATTCAGGTCGATGTTGAGCAGGTTCAAGGCAGTGATGTCCGCTGCCGTGTCATCGTGGGCGGTGAACTACGCTCGCGCAAGGGGCTCAACCTTCCGGGCATCGACCTCGGCATCGGCGCCTTCACCGAACACGACCACAACTGCATGAAGTTCGCTCTCGAAAACGGTGTGGACGCCGTGAGCCAATCGTTCGTCGAAAATGCGGCGGACATTCAGGCCGTCCGCGATGCGGCGGCGGCCCTTGGTTACCATCCCTTCGTCATCGCCAAGATCGAACGATCGAGGGCGCTCAATTACCTGGACGACATCATCATCGCAGCAGACGCCGTCATGATCGCCCGGGGGGACCTCGGTGTGGAACTGCCCATCGAGCAGATTCCCGTCATTCAGAAACAGATCATGCGCAAGGCGAACATGCCGCGCCAAGCCAGTAATCACGGCAACGCAGATGCTGGAATCCATGACCGGCAACCGGCGTCCCACCCGCGCCGAGGCAACCGATGTGGCCAATGCGATCCTCGATGGGACAGACTGCGTCATGCTCTCCGGTGAGTCGGCCATGGGCAGCTACCCTGTCGATTCGGCCGCAATGCTTGTCAAGATCGCCGCTGCCATTGAGCCATATCGCACCATGGTCAGTGCAAGGGACTTATTCAAGGGCATCGATCTCAAGGGCAAGCTGCCCCCTGCAAGGCTGATCGACCTGAGTGTGGAGACTGTCCTTGAGTACGCAGCCCCTGCAGCTGTATTCGTTCCCACACACGGCGGCAATACGGCCAGAAGCATTGCGCGTTCCGACTCCCCATCTGGATCATCGCGGTGAGCTCGCAGGAAACCACGTGTCAGCAGCTGCAGTTTTCCTCGGGTGTCATCCCGGTTTGCCAGGCTGAGCACCAGGAAAATTGGAACACCTACGTGTCGGATTGGCTCAAGAATAACGGTGATGGAAGGAAAACTCGCGGTAGTGACCGAAGGCCCCTTCGAGGATGTATCCCGATGCGAACAACCGGCTTGAGATTGTAGACATGGCCCATCAGGGAGAGGGAGATAGCTGAAGGAGCAGACGTGAAGTGGTCGACCAGTTCTGACTGGTGAGAGGCCTTGTTCAAGGAGACGTGACGGATGAGAAAAGTTGTGCTGTTGAGGCACGGTGAGAGTGAATGGAACAAGGAGAACCGTTTTACCGGCTGGACGGACGTTGCGCTGAACGAGAACGGGGTCCGGGAAGCCGTCGAAGCAGGGCGCACCCTGAGCCGCGAAGGGTATGTCTTCGACATGGCTTTTACGTCGGTGCTGAAACGAGCGATCAAGACCCTCTGGCTCGTTCTCGAGGAGATGGACCTGCTGTGGATCCCGGTGTCTCACAGCTGGCACCTCAACGAACGTCATTACGGAGCATTGCAGGGACTCAACAAGGCAGCCACAGCCGAAAAGTACGGTAGGGAGAAGGTTGAGCTCTGGCGCCGCAGCTACGACGTCCGCCCACCCGCACTCACCACCGACGACCCGCGTGACCCCAGCAATGACCCGCGTTACGCGGACCTCCGTACCTGAGGAAATCCCGCTGACCGAGTCTCTGGAAGATACCAATCGCCGTGCTCTGCCCTACTGCCGGGAGGTAATCGCCCCTGTCGTTCGGAGCGGCAAGAGCGTGATCGTCGCTGCACACGGGAATACCCTGCGCGCGGTGGTCATGTTCCTCAACAATATCCCTGAAGACAAGATTGGAGAACTCAACATCCCCACTGGGATTCCTCTGGTCTATGAGTTCTCCGACGACTTGGAGCCGATCCGCAACTATTACCTGGGTGATCCTGAAGCGGCGAAGCGGGCAACCCAGGCTGTCGCCGATCAGCTCAAGCATCGGACTTGAGGGCCAATGTTTCGAAAGGACCTCCCGGTATGGACAATGATCAGAGCCAGTGAAATGGCCCGTCATAGAAGGCAGCATGGTTTCAAGGTCCCGAGACCGAGAGAATGCCGCATCCCCTCTCTGATGTTCAGGAATCATTCGGGCATGAGTCCTAAATCAAGTAGCCGAAAAACCGCCCGGCCTGTGGCATTCACGAATAGCCGCGGAAGCAAGGAATGAGGTGAAAAAACATGACAATTCATGAACTCGCCGGAAGGCCAGCGCCGAGATACATGCTTGCCAATATCCCGAGACTGGTTACCGCCTACTATTCCTATCTCCCCCTTGCTTCTGATCCGGCCTGCCGTGTGGCCTTTGGAACCTCGGGCCACAGAGGTTCCTCGTTCAAGAAGAGTTTCAATGAGACCCATATCTTAGCCCTCTGTCAGGCCCTCTGTGAATACAGGGCAATAAAGAAGATAACAGGCCCGCTTTTCATTGGCATCGATACCCACGCCCTCTCGGAACCGGCCTTGGCCACTGCCCTCGAGGTCCTGGCCGCCAATGAGGTGAACGTGATGGTTCAACAAGGTCTGAGGTACACCCCCACGCCCGTCATTTCTCACGCCATCCTGACTCACAACCGGGACAGACGGGAGGGCCTGGCTGATGGGGTGGTCATGACGCCCTCGCACAATCCCCCGGAGGATGGTGGATTTAAATATAACCCACCCGAGGGAGGACCGGCCGATCTGGAAACGACCCGAGCTATCGAACAGAGAGCGAACGCGATCATTGCCGACGGATTGAAGGCGGTGCGGAGAGTTCCATTTGAAAAAGCCCTCAAGGCGCATTCAACCCACGAGTATGACTACATCACCCCATATGTAGAGGACCTGCGAAACGTGATCGATATGGAGGCTATCGCAGGGGAAGGGCTCAAGATAGGTGTGGACCCCCTTGGCGGAGCAGGTCTCGATTTTTGGGACCCTATTGCCGACCGTTACCATCTTTCTATTGAGGTCGTGAACCGGGACGTCGATCCCTCCTTCTCTTTCATGCCCCTTGACCACGATGGAAAAATCCGCATGGATTGCTCCTCTTCCTATGCCATGGCACGACTGATCGAAGTAAGGGACAACTTCGATGTCGCCTTCGGTAATGACGCTGATGCGGATCGTCACGGCATCGTCACCAAGAGTGTAGGCCTTCTGAATTCGAATCACTACCTCTCCGTAGCCATCTGGTACCCTCTTTCAGAACCGGCCGAGATGGAGCAGGGACGCTGCCGTTGGAAAAACCGTGGTCTCGACATCCTTGATCGACCGGGTGGCCTCATCTCTTGGCAGGCGACTGGTAGAGGTCCCCGTGGGTTTCAAGTGGTTCGTGGATGGACTTCTCAAGGGCACGTGCGGTTTTGGTGGCGAAGAAAGCGCAGGTGCATCGTTTCTTGAGAAGAGATGGCACTGTCTGGACCACGGACAAGGACGGAATTCTGATGGATCTTCTTGCCTGCGAGATGACCGCAAAATCCGGCAAAGATCCTGGCGAATTGTACCAAGAACTGGAGGAGAAACTTGGCCGAGCATTCTATGAGAGGATCGATGTGCCCGCCACCTCAGAGCAGAAAGCGGTATTGAAAAATCTCTCTCCGGACTCGGTCACAGCGAAGGAGCTTGGGGGAGAGCCCATTGAAGCGAAGCTGACTCGGGCCCCAGCGAATAACGCCCAGATCGGGGGCCTCAAAGTGGTCACCCAAAACGGTTGGTTTGCCGCCCGTCCCTCCGGAACAGAGGACATTTGTAAGATATATGCGGAAAGTCTGCGAGGGGAAGATCATCTTCAGAGGATTCAGGAAGAGGCAACCGTTATCGTCAATGCAGCCTATAAGGCTGCAGGGCTCTAATACCTCCCATATGGACCATAATGGGAAATGACCCTAACACTCACCACGTCCACCTTCTGAGCCCTTGAATTAGTCTATCAAGAAGGTATCCGCGTGAAGCGTCATGCTTCCTGGAAGAGGGTGACGGGTGATTCACACGAAAAGAAACAGAAGGAGAGTATCATGGGAAAGATCGTCAGAACGATTGGAAGAGAGATCCTGGATTCACGGGGCAACCCGACTGTCGAAGTGGAAGTCATTCTTGAGGACGGCGCTTTTGGCCGAGCGGCGGTCCCTTCCGGGGCCTCCACCGGAGTCCATGAAGCGCTGGAACTGCGCGACGGGGACAAATCCCGTTACGGAGGAAAGGGGGTGCTGAAAGCCGTCGAACACGTCAACAACGAAATTGCCGAGGCGATCGTCGGCCTGGACGCCCTCGACCAGAGCGCCATTGACCATGCGATGCTGGCCCTGGACGGCACGCCCAATAAGAGCAAGCTTGGGGCGAATGCGATCCTGGGCGTCAGCCTGGCAGTTGCCCGCGCCGCGGCTGACTGGGTTGGCCTGCCACTGTACAGATATCTCGGCGGAGTGGCGGCCAGGGTACTGCCGGTGCCCATGTTCAACATCCTGAACGGGGGCGTCCACGCCAACTGGCAGGGCACAGACTTCCAGGAGTTCATGATCGCCCCGGTCGGCGCACCCAATTTCCGCGAGGCGGTGCGCTGGGGCAGCGAAGTCTACCAGGCGCTGAAGGGCGTCCTGAAGACCAGCGGCCATGCCACCGGCGTCGGCGATGAGGGCGGCTTCGCTCCGGCGTTGAAGACCAACGCCGAAGCAGTCGAGATAATTCTGAGGGCCATCGAGAAGGCCGGCTACAAGCCTGGGGAAGAGATCGTGATCGCGCTCGACCCTGCCACCAGCGGCTTCTACGAGGATGGGCTGTACAACCTGCGCACCGAAGGCCGCAAAATCACCTCCGCTGAGTTGGTCGAAATGTGGGCGGATTGGGTGAAGAAGTACCCGATCGCGGTTCTCGAAGATGGCCTGGCCGAGGATGACTGGGAAGGCTGGAAGCTGCTCAACCAGACCCTGGGCGGGCGAATCGAGCTGGTGGGAGATGATTTGTTCGTCACCAATGTCGAGCGCATCGCTCGCGGCATCGCCGAAAATGCCGCCAACGCCGTGCTGATCAAGCTCAACCAGATCGGCTCGCTGAGCGAGACGATCGCCGCCATCGAAATGGCCCGCAAGGCCGGCTGGGGTGCGATGGTCTCGCACCGCTCAGGCGAGACCGTGGACAGCTTCATTGCCGACCTCACCGTGGCGATGGCCACCGGTCACCTCAAGACCGGCGCTCCCTGCTCGCGGCGAGCGGGTGGAGAAATACAATCAACTCATGCGCATCGAGGAAGAGTTGGGCACAACCGCGGTGTATGCCGGACATAAGGCTTTCGTGCACTGAACCAGGTGGTGACCTGTTGCATTCGGGACTGCGATTACGAACCGGCAGAGCTTTATTTCTAACTTAGCATGTGGCACATAATTCGGGGGCAGGCTAGGGGGTAGGCCAATATAAGGAGGCGTACCAAATGACTAAAGAATCTATCAATGTAAGGCGGCTGCCGATCCGGCTTATGCCTGACTCGAGAAGAACGATAACCCGATTTTTCTGGCCCGGGCGAGGAACGAGCGAAAAAAATAATCAAGCGAGTCAAACGATTATCACCGGATAACATCTCCGGGCTTCTAAAGGACCTCCTCAAGCAATTCTCGCCTGTCAATCCGGGCCTAAAGGAGATTTTGATTGAAAACTATGAAATGGCTGCCGAGAACGTCGGCCTTGTCGATGAAAATGAACGCGATGTCCGAATGCTGATTGGCGCCTATTTTTCAATGGAATATGCTTTTGAATCAGCGGCGCTGTTCAATCCATCGATGGTTCCGGCTTATGACCAGTCCGATGTGCCGGACGGCTCACTTGCATTTATAATGAGTTTGAGAGCGGTCGGCGAAGGCCACATTTCCTCTATTGTTTTTCGGAGAGGCATCAATCGACGAGAAAGGCGATATCAAAATTAATCCCGCCACTCTGCAGGCTCCGAGCCTTTAAAAGGGAAAAAAACCGCAAATTTAAAAAGGCCGCTGCTCAAAAAGAAATTAACAATTTGGCCATAAAGAATCAATTTACGGACGCGATATTGTCCGAACTGCCTGATACGTTTTCTTTTGCCATGCTCGAACGAACAATCGAACGCCTTGCTCCAAAATGCGAAGACCAGGAAGCATTCGACAGAATATCGGGGCTGCTCAAAATGAGTGGCCGAGTCTGAGTATGAAATCCGCGTCAACCGGCCTTTCAACCTGGAAGATATGGTGCTTTTTCCAATAAGCAGCAGGGAATCGCACGGGATGGAAGATATGAGGCTGGTCCGGTTCGAAGAGGAAGACGGGACAATAAGGTTTTACGGAACATACACCGCGTACAACGGCCGGGAGATTGTGCCGCAGGTTTCTGGAAGTTTCACCACAAGACTATGCCGTGGTGCGTATGATGTGGGGCAAATTCGCCAAAAATAAAGGAATGGCTTTTTTCCCAAAGCGAATCGATGGCCAGTATGCGGTAATCGGACGAATCGACAACGAGAATCTCTTTCTCCTGAAATCCGATTCAATACATTGCTGGGACAATGCAAAACGGATAATTGAGCCAAAATACGACTGGGAATTCGTGCAGATTGGAAACTGCGGCTCCCCGCTGTTGACAGAAGAAGGATGGCTGCTGCTTACTCACGGCGTTGGGCCGATGAGGAAATACTGCATGGGAGCTGTCCTTCTGGATTTGAACGACCCTTCAAGAGTAGTGGCGCGATTAAAAGAACCTCTTATGAGTCCTATCGAGGAAGAACAAAGCGGCTACGTACCCAATGTGGTATATTCCTGCGGCGCGCTTATTCATCGTGATACGCTGGTAATACCATACGGAATCAGCGATATGGCCTCCGGCTTTGCAATTGTCAACCTGCAGGAATTAATGAGCAACCTGCAATAGCTTCATATATGTATAAACCTGGATTATTCCGGTGCAATTCTGGGGACACCATACTTAATTGACGCTTTGTGTTAGGATTTGAGTTATTTTCAGAATTCCGGAAATTGCCGCGACACTATACCCAATTTCCTTCTCAGTTGGAGAATTAAGTAAGGTGTCCCCAGATTTCCCAGATTTCCAGATTTCAGAATTTCCGAAAAAAAAACTTACGCGATCACCTCTCGTATCGGCAACTTTTTCCAGATCCGTGCATCCACAATTAAGAAAGAACCGCGATCAATCGTTCGCCACCAACTTCAATGCGAGGGGAGCGAGATCGAGTTAGCCGAGAGGTCTATCAGCGCACGGCGTGGAACGAATCATGGCTTGGGATCGGAATCTTCTGGAGGTTGTGAGCAAGAACTTGGAATGGCGTACCAAATGAATTTGAAGGCTTCGTGACGACGAGTTGTTTGATTGCACGTGCAATAACGGAGCCTCTCCGGGTCTCGGGATCGCACGATCACGGAAAGGCCTCAAGAGCTAGGGCATTATTCTTAGGGAAGGAGTGATGTATGGATTGTCATTGCAAGGACCACCTGCCGGGAGTGGGGCATTCTCATGATGATTGTGATTGTGAAAAACACGAATATCCCACCTACTCATTTGTCGTGACCAAAATCATGGATGAAGACCCAGGAGCTGGCACCGTCTATATTTCTCCAGCGTTTATGGAGAGGCTCGATCTCAGCGAGGGGGACCCAGTTGAGATGCTGGCTCCGGCACCTCTAGTAGTGCAAGCGCGCACTCACCCTAACAGGTGGATGGATGCCCGAATGATAGCGTTAGACAATCACTCTATGGAAAAGGCGAACTGTCAGCTCTTCGGCAGCGTCAAACTCCGTAAGGCGATTTGTCCGGATGCCGGAGCCATCAACCTGGAAGTGCCGTCCGGCACGACCATCACGCGCATGCGATTACGCTCCATGCTGGAAAAGATTCAGGGATCGGTCTTGCTGGGACGAGATTACATCACGGTTAGGACCGACAGGGGTGAAGACATCCACCTGCGCATTGTGAGCACTGAACCGGAAGAAGTATGTCGTGTCTCGAGGTCTACGAGAATCAGTCTTGTGGATGTGAATGGCATGGATTACCTGTCGCGCAACGACACGACGTTCGAAGATGTTGGTGGTCTGGATGACGCAGTCCGAAAGGTTCGGGAAGTAGTGCAGCTCCCTCTTCGGCATCCTGAGATCTTTGAGCGGCTTGGCATCGATCCACCCCGCGGGGTGCTCCTACACGGTCCTTCAGGCACTGGAAAAACGTTGATCGCCAGAGCAGTAGCAGGGGATACCGGGTGCTATTTCAAAAGCATCATGGGTACGGAGATTATGGACAAGCACTACGGAGAGAGTGAAGCCAAACTTCGCGCTGCATTTGAAGATGCCTACAATAACGCTCCGGCCATCATCTTTATAGACGAGATAGACGCTTTGGCGCCCAGGCGAGATACAGCCGAAGGTGAGGTAGAGAGGCGAGTGACCGCTCAACTTTTGGCTCTTATGGACGGGATGGTTGACAGAGGCCAAGTGATTGTCCTTGCCGCGTCCAATCTTCCCAACGCTCTGGATACTGCTTTGCGGAGGCCCGGACGATTCGATCGCGAAATCCTCATCGGCGTGCCTGACAAAAAAGGGAGGAAAGAGATCCTCGCTATCCACACGCGGCACATGCCGCTGAGAAACGTGGACCTCGACGAGTTGGCCGAAAGGACTCACGGCTTCGTGGGATCAGATATCATGGCCTTGTGCCAGGAGGCTGCCTACAAAGCGCTGCGCAGGATTCTTCCAGGGCTGGAAGACACTGAACAGGTTGTTTCCGAGGATTTTCTGGAAGCCATCGAAGTCGAGATGGAGGATTTAGAGCAGGCGCTAAAGGAGATGCGCCCGGCTTCAAGTCGCAATTTCGAACTCGATTTGAGAGATGCCGGCTGGGACTTCGTCGCAGGCTATGCCTCAGAGATAGAATTCCTGAAAGAGTCGATTCTGTGGCCCTTGCAGAAACATACCCTTTCTCTCCGGCATTGGAGTGACGCATCCTGAAGGTCTATTAATTACGGGTCCTCCGAGCGTAGGCAAAACCCTGATGGCGAGATCGCTGGCCAAAGAGAGCGGATTTAACGTGATCGAGATACGAGGCCCGGAACTCATCTCCAAGTACATGGGAGAAAGTGAGCGGAATGTAAGGGAACTCTTCCGTCAAGCCAGAGAGATGGCCCCTACGGCTGTGATTCTGGACAATGTAGACTCCATGACCTCCTCTGGCTGGTCCGACGCGAAAGTTATCGACAGAGTGGTGAATCAACTGGTCCTGGAAATGAATGCCATCTCGGCCGAAAAACCCGTCCTGGTCGTGGCCACAGTGCATCGAGCTGAAGACATGCCACCGGCTCTAAGGGCTACAGGGAGATTTGGAACAGAGGTGTCCTTGAAACTCCCTACCCCTCAGGATCGGATCTCGATCTTCCAGATGTACCTCAACAAAGGGAACGTGTGCTTCGATGGGGATTTTCACCGTGCCGCGGACAATTCGCAAGGCCTAGCCCCAGGGGACATAGAAGGGGTATGCCGCCGTGTGATCCTCCAGGCCGTAAAAAAGACCCTCCAGGCAGACCCTTCGGCAGCCTGTGAGGTGGCCATCTTGGAAGAAGATCTGCTGAAGATGCTCGACCGATGGAAGCTCGCGGCAGGTATAGCGTAACAGGAAACCGCTATACGAAGAATCGCTATGGTGGCAAGAGTATTGTTGACCTTTTGGGCCATTTGTGGCCTCAGTGAATCGGACCAGCATTCTGGAAAGGGTTGTAGACCCCGGTTTATTTAGGGACGCTGCTGGAGCGGGTGCTCGGTCTTAATGTGAACAACGATTCTGTATTGTGTCCACCAAATACATGGTAATACTAGTTCGCCATTGTTTTCGTAACATGCTTCATGTGAGCTGTCATTGCGAGGAGTGAAACGACGAAGCAATTTCACTTGTGGATTGCTTCGGGCCTGACGCCCTCGCAATGACAACTGTGGCACGTTATGTTTTTATAGCGAATTGGTATAACCTGTATAATCTCTGCATCATCCAATATCTCTTTTTCTCTAGCGTCCAGTTATTTCAAGGTTTCCCGTGTCGAACAATTTCCCCGGTCACCATATATATGACGTCCTCGGCAATATTGGTAGCATGGTCTGCAATGCGCTCCAGGTGACGCGAAACGAGAAACAGATGTGTCAATGCATGGCGACTCGCCGGTTCCTCCTTAAGTCTTTCCTCGAAGTCCCTATGTAATTTGTGCTTCTTGAGATCTATGCGGTCGTCTTCTGCAAGGACCTCGAAAGCCTCGTTGCAGTCCAAGTTTACGAACGAGTCCAGGGTCTTGCGCAAAAGCCTCACCGTTTCCTCCCCCATGGTAAAGTAATCATCGGGCACCTGTATAGGCTTGTCTGCCTCAAGGTCTATGGCGATTCTCGCGATGTTCGCTGCCATGTCTCCGATGCGTTCCAGGTCTTGATTCATTTTGAGAATGCCTACTATGAATCTCAGATCTGTTGCCACCGGTTGGTGAAGGGCGATAACCTCAAGGCACTCTTCTTCAAGGTCGATTTCCATCCTGTCAATTGCCCGATCACGGTCAACGACCCTTCGAGCCAGCTCAACGTCGCGCTGCCCAAGAGCTTTGACGGCGAGCTTGACGTTTTCTTCCACCTCAGTGCCAAGTTCCAACACGAGCTTCTTCAGTTTGTCGATCTTTCGTTGAAGCCTGGGCCGTCCGCTGTCGGTCATGGGTTCCTCGGTATAGGTGACTCTGCCTTACAGGTCAGAGTGAAGATTACTTATTCCGCCGCCGTATGCGGCCGATTGGTTTGCAGGAGCGCTCTAGTCCGTAATCGTGCAGTGGCCACCTCATTCTGAGGGCTTGAGCCGACTGACTACTACTCCGGTGGCCTTTCGCACCTTTAGAGACGATCAAAGGTGACAGGCGGTTTCCTCCGCTATGAACTTGTTCACGCGTCATCGAAGGTATCTTACCGCCTGCCCTCAGTCAAACCTAATCTTCGCCGTGGCCCCTTACCAAAACGCAGTTTGGCAGTTTCGGGGCATGTGAAAGGCTGAAGCCACATGGAGATTCCAGCTCCTAACGTGAGCTGACTTATCGTTACAAAAGCTTTCGTGTGTCTTTATGGGCGGAGCCAAGCAAACTGCGTATTTCAACCAGCGGTCGCCACCGCCGCGAGTCGACAAAATAAGAAGGTTACAGCGAAAAGTCCCAATCCTTAGCGTTTGCGAGAGGCGATTTTGATTCTTCTCAGTTCCGTCGAGGTGAGATCGGAAGGACAGTCGGTACGGTCGGTGAACAGAATGGGAAGAGCAGCAGTGAGGTTGCACAAGAGTTGGCTCCAGAAATGAACCGCGCATAGAATGAACGGTCTGCCGAGATGTTGTCGCGAATTTTTCTTATTCACCACCCGGGGCAGTACAACTAGAAATCAACAAGAAAATCGGCTGGGCATTTGATACTCGACCTGTCGCGAAATTCAACTTCCCTCAAATCTGACCAGCAAACCTCGCGTCCAACCTTCAAATAGTCCTGCCCTTTTCTTGACCGTTGCCGCCGGAGCAGGTACAATGCAACTCGGAGCACTCTGACTCTGAGAGTTTTGAATTCCATCGCTTGTTAAGGGGGATCGTCCAATGACCAAGGCTGAACTCATCTCCAGTGTCGCGAGAAGGTCCAACGTCACCAAGAAGGTGGCGGAATCGGTTCTGAAATCGTTCACAGAAACCATCCACGAATCAGTCAAGAGGAACGGACAGATCAGGATCAGCGACCTGGGTACATTCTTGGTTGTGGAGAAGAAGGCGAGGACTGGCGTTAATCCTCAGACCAAGGCCAAGATACAAATCCCTGCCACGAAACCGACGAGATTCCGGCCGGCCAAGGCCCTCAGGGACGCAGCAATGAGTGTGGAGCCGGAGGAGTCGGCTGATGCCGTTCGCGATGAAGTTCAGAGACTCTGGAGCGAAGGTGATGCCGTCTCTGCGTTTCACAGGGCAATGAAATCATATTTGAAGGCTCAGCGGAGATTTGGCAGGACTGCCCGTCGCACAGCACGATTCATGCTCATAGTGGCGGATGCGTCCAGAAATAGAGAAAAATATGAACTGGCCATCCGGTTGTATCGAAAGGCTCTCCCTATACTGGAAAAGGCCTTTGGTCCATCGCATCCTGACGTGGTTAGTTGCAGGACGGGTTTGGCTGATTTAGAACAGCATCATGGACAGTAGGGTTCCAAATCGGGACTCAGACTATGTACCCGGCAGTCCGAAATGTCTGGATCCGCTATCGCCAACCGATCGGCGATCTCCGTGGGACTGGCGAGAGTGCGGCCTCTGCCTTGCAGGGAAAATCAGTCCATACTCCTGGGACTTGGCACTGAGCACAAATATTTCTTGCCAAGCTATAACTTACCAAATAAACTGAGATTCACCAGACAACTGGGTTCAATCAACCACTTAGGGGGACAGGTTCATGACGAAAAAACCAGCAGCAAAAGTCGCAGAAGAGCCGAAGAAGAGTGCACGTGCATCAGCGGTGGCAGTTTCGACGATCACAGTTGCTGAGGGAGAGAAGAGAACCTATGACGCTTTGATGAAACTCCCCAAGGCACAAATTATCAGAGACATGTCTATCCCCGGAAATAGAAAACGTTTCATTGTGGATGTGAATAACAAGACCAAAAAGGGGAAAACAATTATTGCTCTCATGGAGAGCCTTCGCGACGGTGATGCCGCCGCAATCAAGAAGGTCACTGAAACTCTCGAAGCGCTAGCCACTATGGTGGCCAAGAAGCCGACCCCCAAAAAATGATGGGGTTCCTTTCTAAAAAACACATTAGTCCGAATAAATAAGAAGGCCGACGCACCGACCGAACGGCACCTACTCTGGGCCGCCACCATTTCTCATGCCCAATGCTCAGAGAATCTGCCGAATACTCGCCGTTCGGATACCAAGGTAAGCGAGGTGCTATCTTGAAGGAAAACCTTTAAGCCTTCTAACGACAAACTTTTGGTGGCAAAGCTCGCGAAGGTCACTTGCCGAAAAGCTTATCCGCTATCATGCCCAAACCTTGCTGAAGCAAGTCTTGGGTTGGCAGAGAGCCTTCAGGCGATAGTTTGTCCACAATCTGGGGTAACATCTCGGCCAGACCGCTTGACGCCTCTTCCGATGAAACCCCCAGTTTTTCCGCAATCTGCTGGACTTGACCACTTCCCAAGACCTGCTGGATCTGTTCAGGAGAAATGGGAAGGTTTTCTCCTTTGCCGATCCATGAAGACATTACCTCGCCAAGCCCTTTCTCGTTAAAAGTCTCTGCAAGTCCCTGAAGTCCGCCAGATTCGGAACTCTTGAGAAGACCCGTAATGATTTCCAACAATGCCGCCTTGTCCGCCTTGCCCGGCCAAGACGTTTTTCAGTAACCCTCCGGCAACTTCATCAAACAATCCCATGTTCAACCCCCATCTTTTGGTTTAATGTGACAAGAACTGCGAAAAACTTCAAGCTGGAGTTCATAGTAATTCCTTATTGTCCAGCCTGATTACCGCAACGCTGTGCTTCTGATGTTCTCTTGTCTTCTAATCCCAGACTGCTCTCGACGTGTAGGATGCAACGGTTTCAAATGGCATCCTAAGCGAAGGCCGGCAGTACCGTCCGAAGTGGGCACAACTCTCCCGAAAACTGCCGGCCAAGATACTGCTTCCATCAAGGACAAAACAACATGCGGCTTCATAAGCAGAAATCTAAGTGCCAAAGCGAGCGGCATTACCACGACGCTCATCCATATGAGAATGTCACTGCAAAACCGGATGAAAATCTCGTGACTGGAAACCAGCGAAGTTGTTCTGTATCTCTAAGCAAGAGGGATGCGTATCTTCTGTCCTGGAAAGATCAAATCTGCATCGCGAATGACCTCGCGATTGGCCTCAAAGATCTGGGGATACTTGTTCGGATCGCCGTAGAATTGCTTGGCGATCTTCGAGAGCGTGTCCCCTTTCTGGATGATGTAGAAGTCAGCATCTTTACCCTCTTGGCTCTCTACGGCGAGGCCTTCTACCTTCACTTCACTCACACCTTGCGCATTACCGGCCATGAGCACAGCCTTCTGCATTGCCGCGGTCGAGGACGCCGTTCCGGAGATTGAGGCCACTCCGTCCTTGAACTCGACCTTCAGATCTTCAATGCCGGGGTTGTCCTTCTCGATGTGTTCGCGGATCTTCGCACTGGCCTCATCCTCTCTGCTAAAAATCTTCTGGCCGATATCTTTTACGAAATCAAATAAGCCCATGGATCCCTCCTTCGGTTACAAAATGAGCATCTTCTCATTCCGGGTTTGAGGACACTACATACGCAACACTCCTTGCTCGCACACTGTGAAATATCAAAGCGACTTACCTATAACGTGCAGTTTGACGCCCATCCCTTTTCAGCTAGGAGTATGTTACGCCCAAAAAGTAAGCGGATTCACCTCGCATTCCATTCAAGGATCTGAATGTGGCTCCCATCTTCTTTGATTAGCGAGATTTTCATCCAATTTTGCTTCTGATCCGCCATCGTTTCCGTCGATCGGCCAATTTTTCGCTTCTGCTCCGCGCGTGTCGAGCGCTCGTGTCCCCAAATACAACTGTGAGGAGACTAGCGAACCGCGGCAACCCAACAGCCTCCCTGGTCTGGACACGGTATTCTCCGTGGCTGGATACCACCCGCTGCCCAAAAACCACTCCATTCCGCGCCCAAGTCGAAAGAAGGCAAGAGAAAGCTTTCGGAATCTGTATGAGTTGACAGCTTCCTACCGTTCAAGCTTTCTTGACCAGCCCAACGAGGAACAACAGCACCACCGCCCCGACGGTAGCGGAAATCAAGGATCCGATGAGCCCATGCATAGACAATCCCAAAAAGCCGAACAGGAAGCCACCCAGGTACGCACCTATGATCCCCACGATTAGATTGACTAGTAAACCAGCCCCTCGACCTTTCATAATTGTCCCGGCTAGCCAACCGGCTACGAGCCCTATTATCAAGAATCCGATTAAGTGCATGTGCAGCCTCCTCGTCTAGGCTTGGAGCATGAGCAAACAGAGTGCCACGTGACACTCCAGAGTCGAATTCACACCGTGAAATCAGCGGAACGATCACCGGATGTCGTGTCTTTGTCAGTCCGTAGCTCCATTCAACTCAGAAATCATATTGAGAGAATCGTATCCGCTCTATCACTACTTCTTCTGCGATGGGACGACCTCCTTGACCTTTTCCTTCGCCTTATCAACGGCCCCTTTGGCCTTATCTTTCATCTTTTCTAACGCTGAACCGTCTCCTTTGGGACATTCCTTATCCTTCGCTTTCTCCGCTTCAGATTTAGTCTTGAATGGGCCAGCAATGGTCGCTGGCGTTTTCTCTTTTGCTTCTATCACCTTGCATACCCCGTTCTTGTCCTTGATAACCACCCAAGTCTCGCCTGCGGCGAATGCAAGTGGGGTGACCAGTGAGAAAACGAGGACCAAAAAAACTCCAGTGAAACGCTTGATTTTCATGTTTCCCTCCCTAGTAATAAAATGTGTTTGCTTACCATTCGGAATTATGTGGCCGTTTTGCCATTTACCAGGTCTACCGAGCTATGCCTCTTTTTTGGTTGCCCCGACCCAGAATAGGTCGACGCCTCGCCACCCACAACACTCGACGGACGTAAGGCCGTTGTCACATTGATGAAAAAGCTTATTCTGCCTTATCCTTAAGCGTAACTGGCTGAGCTGCCCCAGTCAAGCACAATCTTCGCCGTCTTGCCTCGTGCAAGCAGAGCCCGGTAGCATCGTGTGAAGGGAACGCTGAGGCCATATGAGCAAACCCCCTTCTTTCATCACACGCCGCCGTGGCTCTTAACTTGGGTGTACACTTGATCGAGTTTGTTCGGACATGGTGCCGCTGCCATGAATGGGACGCCCCTAAGCTGAATGACGCGCAAATCCCTGGCTGTCATCTTGTCAAGATTCCTACGGCATCGACTTCGCAAAGCTTAAGGAAGAGCTTTAATCCCTATCATGCCGCCTGAAGCTCAGACGTGCAATGTGGGCAGCGCGATGCTTTCAAGGAAATCTTCGATAGACAGTACCGGGCATTCTTTTGTCGTAAGCTCCGGCTTCGCCTTCAACCGATTGACCTGGCGAATCAGCAGGAAAATCGCGAAGGCCACGATCACGAAGTCCACCATCGTATTAAGAAACAAACCATAGTTGATCGTAGCCGCACCGGCCGCCTTGGCGCTGGTCAGAGACTCGTAGGACTTGCCGGAGAGGTTGAGAAATAGGTTCGCGAAGTCCACTTTGCCCAGAAGAACCCCAATTGGCGGCATGAGGATGTCACTTACGAATGAGTTGACGATTTTGCCAAAGGCCGCACCGATGATGATGCCAACGGCCATGTCCACCACGTTCCCCCGCATAGCGAATTCTTTGAACTCTTTCAACATTTTTACTCCCCCTTTGACAGCAGACAATTCTCATATTCATAATGAAGTCGGTCTATTATCTTCATGACCCTCAAAAGCACTCCGATCCCATTCTCCCAGATTCGCTTCAGCTTCATATGTGCTTTGCAGAAAGCTCAGGAGCATGTTATCCGCTCCTTCGGATGTGATTACGCCATTTCTAATAGCAACAATTGTAAAGACAGGGCGGACAGCCTGTCTGGAGGCGTAGCTCTCCCAAGAAATTTTCGGGACGCTACCCAAGCATACCTCATTCTTCTGATGCCGTAATTTTTCCCCTAATCGCACTGCCAAATAGGGCGGGCACACCCTGTCCATTCGGCCTTGCGCTTGATCACAACCTACTTCTTTTCAGTCTTCTTCTCTGCTGGTTTTTTTGCGGCTTCAGGGCACTTTTCGAGCAAAGCCTTGGCGCCTTCCTCTTTCGAGGCAAAGGGGCCTGCCAGGATGGTGCCTTTATTCGCTTTGAATACCTCAAGCTTGCATTTGCCGCTCTTGTCCTTCACAACCAAATACTGATCCGCAATTGCCAAGCTTGTGCTCAGGCAAAAGCACGCGGCCACCGCCAACACAACAACCCTTTTCATTGTTTCTTCCTCCTTCCGCTAGGCTAATACTTGGGTATTGATTACCACGAAATTCAAGACATCACAATTCCGGTGTACGGCCTTAATTTTGGCCCCTTGAATAAAAACTTTTCAAGCAGTCGAGGAAGGCATCCACTGGACCGAATGAGCAGGACGGTCGCTTGGTAACTTGCGTATGAATCTTTAGGGCAAGACGCCCCATAACCCATTAAAAACTCGGAAAAAGCCTTCAATATCTTCACCACGCCTATCAGAAGCATTAAGAGCGATCCTGGTGGTGAAGGCACAGCGGGCAAGATGTAGAGATACAGAGAGAAAAGCATTCTTCCAAGTAGAGCGAGAGCTCCTTGAATTTCAAGAACCGGCACACATTCTCAATATCTGTCAGAAAGAATCAAAGGGGGGTCACCTGGTAGCCGAGAGGATATTTGAATCTAAAAGCCAGTGTTACCCTCATACTGGATTTTCCAAAGGGCTTGCCTCGAACGACACACGACCACAGGAGGCTCTGTTACCCTTTCTTGTTCCACACTCTTCAAGTGTCGCTCCAAGGTCAACGCCGCTCAGCGCCGGAGTTTGATCCGTGAGTAACAGGTGATGCTTCATTCTGCTTGACAACGCAGGGTGCGCCGGATAATCTGAGAACGAGAATCATTATCTTCTAATATCTATTTTCGAGTATGAGGAAGATTGAATGACCCGTGGTGGCCCGTCGGAAGCCGAGAAGCGCATGGAAAAAATGCTTGCCAAGCTTAAGAGTCGCAGTTTGCGCATCACTCCCCAGCGTCTGGCCGTGCTTCGGATCCTGTCTGCCAGTGAAGATCACCCGAGCGCAGAACAGATCTACGAAAGGGTCAAGGTCGAATTCCCCACAACGAGTCTGGCAACCATCTACAAGACGATAGCGCTTCTCAAGGAACTGGACGAGGTCTTGGAATTGGGATTTCCGGATGGAAGCAACCGATACGACGGCAAAAAGCCTTTTTTCTCACCCTCATGTAATCTTGTACAAAGTGCAAGAAGATCATGGATCCCGAACTCTTGTCAGTCTTGATGAACTCCGGGATGAGATCAGCAGACGAACGGGTTACCGAATCCTCTACCATCGCCTGGATTTCTTTGGCTTGTGTCATGAATGCCAGGAGACTGGGTAGGAGGATTCTTCTAGTTCATGTGAGGATAAGAATTGTTTGTAGAAATTTATTAGTTTAAAAGACCGGTTTCTCATGTCAACAGGGCCAAGAAGCGGACAGCCGAAATCACACGGAAAGGAGAATGGAAGATGGAGAAGAAGTCAGAGAAGACTCTCACCACGGCTTTTGGCATTCCAGTCGGTGACGACCAAAACAGCATGACAGCCGGGGTGCGCTGGCCGGTTCCGATTCAGGACATGCACCTGATCGAGAAACTTGCTCATTTCGATCGAGAGCGTATTCCGGAAAGGGTCGTTCACGCAAAAGGAGCCGGAGCTCACGGATACTTTGAGGTCACCGCAGACGTAACCAAGTTTACAAAAGCTGCCTTTCTGTCGAAAATCGGGAAGAAAACCGACGTCTTCCTTCGTTTTTCGACGGTGGGTGGTGAAAAGGGATCTGCCGATGCCGCAGAGATCCTCGTGGTTTTGCCATCAAGTTCTACACCGAAGAGGGTAATTACGATTTGGCCGGGAACAACACACCTGTGTTTTTCATCCGAGATCCACTGAAATTCCCTGATTTCATCCACACCCAGAAAAGGCACCCGGCTACCAATCTGCCAGACGCCAACATGTTTTGGGACTTCTTGTCACTGACACCGGAATCGATTCTTCATCAAGCTGACGATTCTCTTCTCAGATCGAGGGACCCCGGCCACGTATCGGCATATGAACGGGTACAGCAGTCATACATACAAATGGTACAATGCCAAGGGCGAGTATTTTTGGGAACAGTACCACTTTAAGACAGACCAGGGCATCAAGAACCTCACCAGAAAAGAGGCGCAAAAGCTCTCCGGCGAAGACCCAAATCACGCAACACGAGACCTATTCGAGTCCATCGAGCGCGGCGATCATCCATCATGGACTCTTGAAATGCAGATTCTCACCCCAGAGCAAGCCAAAGACTTCGCGTGGGACATCTTTGACATCACAAAGGTTTGGCCACACACAGAGGTCCCACCGATCAAGGTAGGCAAGTTGGTCCTAAACCGCAACCCCGCCAATTACTTCGCTGAAGTTGAGCAGGCGGCATTTTGCCCAGGAAACGTGGTGCCAGGCATCGCCGTCTCACCGGATAAAATGCTTCAAGCACGGGTCTTCTCATACCACGATACGCACATTCACAGATTGGGACCCAACTACCACCTCATTCCTATCAACGCACCCAAGTATGCCGCCGAGAACAGCTATCAACGAGACGGCTTTATGCAAACCGGCCCGAATGAGGGAGGCCGGCCTAACTATTGGCCAAACAGCTTCGGAGGGCCTCAGCCAGACCCTCGGGCTTCTGAGCCTCCGTTCGAAGATTGAAGGAAGGGCTGGACGTTACCCTTACCAGCACCCCAACGACGACTTTGTGCAGGCAGGGAATCTGTATCGGAAGGTCATGAGGGATCAGGATCGGCAAAACCTGATCGGCAACATTGTCGATCATCTGGGAGGCGCACAAAGGCGCATCCAATTGAGGCAGGCAGCGATCTTCTACAAAGCGGACGCCGATTACGGCCGTCGTGTAGCCGAGGGCCTGGGTCTCGATGTAGCAGAGGTGGAGCGCCTAGCCAACATGAGCCAAGAGGAACGAGCGAAAGCAACAGCATTGTAGGGTGCCAATCACTGTTTATCGCAGGAAATGTGACGGAGGACGAATGGCTAAATATGTTTGCGGAAACTGCGGTTTCGTATATGATCCCGCTGGAGGGGGATTCTTTTCGCGGAATTAGTCCAGGAACCAGGTTCAGGGACCTGCCCGATGACTGGACGTGTCCTAGCTGCGGGACCGAGAAGTGGAGATTCTCTCCGCAGGATTGAAGCCACCTGAATTATGGAGTCGGGCGAGTCATAGCAGCGGATCGGAGCAACGTAATTGATCGCGGTGGCTCGCCCAAACATCAAGGAAAAGCTCAAGGAGGAGATTGTATGATATCGGGCTTGAACCGAAAGGTTTTCACACAGATCAGCTACGGCCTCTATATCGTGACATCGCATCTCGATGGAAAACTCAACGGGCAGATCGTCAACACGGTTCTTCAGGTGACCTCGGAACCGCCTCGTGTGGCCGTAATCATAAACAAAAGCAACCTCACTCACGAATTCATTTCCAGCAGCAAGGTGTTTGGGGCTTCGGTGCTGGACACGTCCACGCCTATGACATTCATCGGCTTGTTCGGCTTCAAATCCGGAAGAAATGAAGACAAGCTCTCGAAGGTCAAGTTCATTCAGGGGAGCACTGGGGTGCCATTGGTTACTGATCACTGCATCAGCGTTCTGGAGGCGAAGGTTGTCGACGAGGTGGACGTGGGCACCCACACCCTATTCGTGGGGGACGTGATCAGTGCGGAGGTCCTACGCAGCGGAGAACCTCTGACTTATGCGTATTACCACACCAACCTGAAGGGGAAGTCCCCGAAGGCAGCTCCCACGTATAATCCGGAAAAATGACGTGAGCGGATTTGACTGTCCAACAGGCGCTTCGCGTAACCTCACACGTCCTCTGGCATAAGCACACAATTTGCCCTGGTTAACCGGAACAGGTCAGTTCGAGTCTCGTCGCTCCCGCCACTAAACGATACATAATAACCGGGTGTTGGCTTAACGGCTCACACCCTGTTTTTATTGGTCGTCGGCAAAAGATTCCGCTTAGACCCCGGTTTTCCTAGGGAGCTGCTGGAGCGGGTGTGTGGTCTCCAAGTCAATAACAATTTGGTATTGTGTCCCCCGAATTGCATCCTAGACGCGATGTTGTGAGTCATTCAAGATATTGGCCACGCTTTACCCGAAGTTCTGTGGTCCAAAGAGATCGCTGCTATGGCAGGTCACGCATTATGGAGGTTGCGGGGGGCGGAGAAACGCGAAAGTCATCAAGAAGGACAAGGGCAACCGAACCAGGTGTTGTATAATGGCAGGGGTATTCCTATCTTCTTTGTGAAGCAAACGGAATCCGGGGTGATTGACATGCGGACGGTGACCGCGGCCATTCTCATTCGAGGGGACAGAGTCTTTATCGGCCAACGGAAAGCCGGAAAGCAGCTTGAATACTTATGGGAATTTCCGGGCGGGAAATTAGAGAGTGGAGAGACACAGCGGGAGTGTCTTGTGCGTGAAATGAGAGAAGAATTTGGGGTAGAGGTGGCTGTCCAGGAGTTCTTTGGTGAGAGCATCTATCATTACATACACGGCTCTATAAGGCTTGTTGCGTATCTCGTCGATTGGATAGACGGGGAAATGTCCCCAGTCGATCATCAGGATTGCCGATGGGTTTCCTTCGATGACTTGAAAAGCTACGAGTTCGTTCCCGCAGACGTGCCATTCGTTCAGAAACTGTTGAGAGATCATCATGTGGTTTGAACACGGACGCTCACGTAGCGAAATTAGCAACAATCGCAAATTGGCCGAAATGTTCAAGTGCTCGCCTCAAGGCGGAATGCGCCGGTCTTCCACCACATGGGCGTCCGGAGGAAACACCCGGGGTAGCTGAGCCCGAAGCCCGTGCGCTATAGTGAAACCTATTGCGATTTGCGCAAAAGTCACCGTCACCGAACCCCGTTGCCTTAAGCCGCATGCCTGGTATTCAGAACCCTTGCTTTCGACGAGGCCTTCGGCTCGTCATTCCGGCGGAGGCCGGAATCCAGGTATTCCTAATCTTCCCTGGACCCCGGCCTTCGCCGGGGTGACGGTTTCTGATAGATGGGAATTTCTTAAGTGAACAGCCACTCTCTCGAAGGACCCAGAGAGACTTCCGGATTCCGGTGCCTTTACTGTTTCGAAGGAGTGTCATGGCCAATGAATCGTCTCTATTACATATTCTTCATGATCCTTGCACTGGCAGTGCCCTGGCCATCGATGGCTGAGGTCTACTCAATTCAGCCGATAGGGCACGTGGTTAAAAACTCTGAAAAAACGACGCTCAATATCTTTCCCCAGTTCCGAGATGGCCTGCTCGGGCTCAATGGCTTTTCTCACGTTCTGGTTTTCTACTGGTTCGACCGGAATGACACACCGGAAAAAAGAGCCACCCTGACGGTTCATCCGCGAGGCAACAAAGCAAATCCGCTCACAGGAGTATTTGCCACCCGTTCGCCGTTCCGACCGAATCTCATCGGACTGTCGGTGTGCAGAATCAGATCCATCGATGACGCGGGCATCACCGTTGATGACATAGACGCCTTTGATGGTTCACCGATAATTGATCTCAAGCCCTACATACCAGCTATCGACAGTGTCCCCGCAGCATCGGCACCGGAATGGATGAAGAAGATACATCCCAAGTAGAAAGAGGCACAGATCGGTTGGGAACGGGGGAAATCTTGAAATACTACCGACGGCCTGGTATTTTCAGTGAATGGCGGACCGAGAAATGAAAGTGATAATACCAGTCCGTATTCATGGAGCACCGGCCGCACTGGCATGGAGGTGAAGATGTCAGACCTAGACGAGGCTCTCAAACATGCCTTGAGCCTGGACGTTCGTGATCGTGCAGCCTTGGCGGAAAGGCTTCTAGCCAGTCTGGAAGAGTTGCCCGAGGAAGAGGCGGAGCGTCTTTGGGCAGAGGAAGCGCAAAGGCGCTTGGAGAGTTACCGAGCGGGCCATGCGAGAGCGGTTCGAGCGGAAGAGGTTCACGATAAGGTGGAAAGAATCTTCCGGTGACACCCATCAGGTACCACGAGGCAGCCGAGGCTGAGTTGCTGGATGAGATCGGCTACCTTGAGTTGCGAGCCAAGGGGCTGGGTCGACGCTTCTTTACCGAAGTTCGGCGGGCTGAAGGCGTCATCGCACAGTTCCCCGAATCGAGTGAGGAGATTCGACCGGGCATCCGTAAGACGATGGTCCGGAAATTCCGGCATGCCCCCATCTACGCAATTGAGAGTGACGGTTTGCTCATACTAGCTGTGGCGCACCAGAGCCGGCGGGCAGGTTATTGGATCGGTCGCGTCGGTAGTGGCGAAAGGCAGACGGCAACCGACGCGTGACAAGTCTGTGCCGTAAAGATCGCGGGACACCTTAATTAATTCGCGAATTGTAATCCCAATTAGGTATGGTGTCCCCAGAACTCATGAAGTCCTTTGCCAGGGGCCCCAACGGAAACAGACGCATAAAGATTCGGATGCTGACGATGATTGTTGATTGTCACTGCCATATCTTCACGGATCGGATCCTCGAAAATACCAAGGCCCGACCGGATATGGTCAAAGAACTGAAATTGAATGTTGGCAATTGCGTTTCGACGGCTCGATCCGGGGGCCCTGGAGGAATCCGCGGAGGCAAATGGCGTAGATGTGTGCGTGTTGCTCCCGACGGCCCCACCTGACAAAGTGCGAGCTGAAAACGACCGATTTATTCGGATGAGCACAGGGCTGCCGCGACTGCGCACCCTTGCGACTTTACACCCGATGATGCAAGGCGCTTCCCATGAGATCCGACGCATCTTCGACTTGGGAATCTACGGGTTCAAGTTCTCCAGTTTTTCTCAGCGCTTCGATCTGTCATCCTCGGAAGTCGAGGTCATGTTGACTGAAGTGGAACGATTGGGACGAGATCGAGGCACTCGGCCGACGATGGTTTTTGACACCTTCGCCGCCGCAGGCATTTATTTTGACGCTCACCCGGATCATCTCACGACACCTTCCAAGCTGGCGGGGCTTGTTCATCGACATCCGGGGATCAATTTTATTGGTGCACACATGGGCGGCTTGCTCGCTGATTTCGATGAGCTACGCCGACGATTTACTTCCTGCTCCGAATCTGTATTTGGACACGTCCAACGCTGGCCACACGCTCCAGGAAGACGAGTTCGTAGAGTTGTTAAGGATTCATGGCCCTTCTCACATTCTATTCGGCACCGACTGGCCCTGGTTCGTCCATGCGGCTGAATTATCGAAAATCGATTTGCTCCTGGTGAAAGCAAGCTACGATCAACTGGATCGAGCCGCGGTTTTCGGAGAGAACGCCCGGAGTCTTTTTGGGTTTTGACCGAAATCCGGTCAAGGTGGTCTGAAATTTGACGCCGGCAATCCGCGAGACTTGCCTCGCATTCGCGACTCATTTCGTGCTGCGAGGCCATTACCATAGGGTATTAGGGCCTGCCTGAAGAAACTGCGAGGACCATTCAGGAGGCTGGCTTTATACTGGGGATTTCGGTAAATTCGATGAGGAGAGATACGTGCACACAGTAGACAGCTATTTGCACAAACGGCAGTAGCACTAAACATGGATGGCCTTGAGATGAGCAGAAGCAAATGGATGGATGTGGGTACCGTCTTAAAGATGAATGCTGTCAATTATCCCGACAAATTGGGATGGCAGGATACCGCCCGAGAATTCACATTCCAAGAGTGGAACGACAGGGCCAACCGCGTTGCAAATGGCCTGAATGACATGGGAGTACGTTTCAAAGATACTTTTGCGGTAATTTCATATAACCGCGGGGAGTGGATGGATATCTATGCCGGTTGTGCCAAGGGCGGCCAAGTGGTTGTTCCGATCATGTTTCGTCTCGCGGGACCCGAAATCGAGCACATTGTCAATCACTCGGAATGTAAAGGACTTATCGTTGAAGCACCTTTCGTGGACCTGATCAATAGCATCAAAGACCAACTTCGGGTCCCGGAGAACGGGTATGTTTATCTGGGCGACGGGCCTGTGCCTGAAGGATATATCGGGTACGAAGAGCTTCTGGCAGGGTCTTCACCGAATGAGCCGGATCATTTGGTACACGGGGACGATGTTTGGAACATCATGTATACTTCGGGCACCACCGGTCGGCCCAAAGGGGTGGTACGAACTCATGAGAGTCATATAGCTCATTACTTATTGAGCAACATCAACATGGGTGTACGGTCCGCGGACAAAGTCATGCTGGTCATGCCCATGTGTCATGTAAATTCCATACAGTATTCATTCCCCTACACTCTGGTTACGGCGCCGGTGTTTGTCTACAACATGGTCAGCTTCGATCCTGAAGATTTGCTGAAGACCATCGCCCGGTATAGGATCACCTTTACCTCACTGGTTCCTACCCACTATCGGATGATTCTGGATTTGCCCGACAATGTTAAGGAACGAATGGATGTGTCTTCTGTCCGGCAACTGCTGATCTCCTCCGCCCCCGCAAGCAGAGAGCTTAAGCTTGCCATCATGGATTATTTCAAGAATGCGGAGCTTTGGGAGGCTTATGGAAGCACGGAAGGAGGATTGGCGACACTGCTCAGACCGGAAGATCAATTGAGGAAACTGGGCTCCATTGGAAAAGAAATCTTTGGCACAGATCGGATCAGGCTCCTGGATGAAGATCGAAATGAGGTCCCGGACGGAGAAGTTGGAGAACTATTTTACCGGGCGCCATGCGTCTTTAAAGAATATTTCAAAGATCCGGAAAAGACAAAAGAAGCCTTTGAAGGAGACTGGTTTTCTGCCGGGGATTTGGCAAAGCGTGATGAGGAAGGCTACTACACGCTGGTTGACAGGAAAGCGAACATGATTATTACCGGCGGCGAAAACGTCTATCCCTCTGAGGTGGAAGGCGTGCTCAGGTTTCATGAGGCTGTTAAGGAGGTCGCAGTCATCGGTGTACCGGACGAAAAATGGGGAGAGGCACTCAAGGCTCTTGTGGTGCTCAACGAGGGATACAAGGCGGGAGAGACGTTGGCGCAAGGCATAATCGATTTTGCGCGGGGCAAGATCGCCGGATACAAGCGGCCCAAGACCATTGACTTCATAAAAGAGGAAGAGATGCCAAGGACTCCCACCGGAAAGATTCTCCACCGAGTGCTCAGAAGTCGCTATGGAGATGTACCTCATGCCCGATTCTCTATATTGACAAAGATTGTTCCACCGGATATGTAATAGGCTCCCATATTGTTTACGGGGGCAATCGATGACACCATGCAAGACTATCGCGGCTCTAATGACTGGATTGGTTCTCGCCTTGACGGTTTGCACACAAACTGTCTGGTGCCAGGCACAGTCCTATCCAACACGACAGTTGACATACCTGATCCCCTTTGATCCGGGTGGTCAGTCCGATGTGGAGGCCCGGCGGCAGCAGCCGCACCTCTCACGAATTCTGGGCCAGCAGGTGATCATCGACTACAAGGTCGGGGGAGGTGGAGCGCTCGGCTGGAGAGAACTGGTGAGGTCCAAGCCTGACGGATATCTTTTCGCCGGGTTTAACATTCCCCATACAATTCTCCAACCGCTCCAGCAGGATGTAGGGTACAAAACCGAGCAACTTGTTCCGGTAGCTCTGTTCCAGCGTACGCCTATGGGGTTGGCAGTCCCGGCCAACAGCCCGTACAAGACACTCAAGGAGTTCATTGACGCGGCAAAGAAAGACCCGGGCAAGCTGTCGGTCGGCGGGTCGTCATTCTTCTCTGGGCCACACTTTGCGGCACTTCTCCTGGAAAAGTTAGCCGGGATCAAGCTCAGTTATGTTCCTTTTACGGGCGCTGCGCCCCAGATCACGGCACTTCTGGGCGGACATACCGACGCGGGAATGACATTCTCAAATGATTTGGTCCGGTTCCAGGACAAACTCCTGATTCTCGCCATTGCAACCAATGAGCGCATGGAGCAGTTCCCTGACGTACCCACGTTCAAGGAACTGGGCTTCGATCTTGTTGAGTCTGTCGAGAGGGGCGTTATCGTGCCTCCGAAAACTCCTCCCGAGATTGTCGCAAAACTGGAAGCCGCTTTCCTCGAAATCGCCAATAATCCGGAGATTCAGGCGGAGATGAAGAAACAGGGTTTTATTCCTCTGGCCGTGGGCGCGGCAGCAAGCAAAGCCCACCTGGACAAGCTTACTGCCCAATACAAGGCGATGCTCCAGGACGTTAAGGCTGCAACAAAATAGGCGTGGTACGCATAACCTCTGCCGGGTGAGAAGAAACGCCTTCAGGAATAGGCCGCATGACAACTCAGCGATCTGCGGACATTGTGAGCGGGATATTCGTGGCCCTGCTTGGAGCGGGCGTGATCGTGGCCGCGTTCGACCTCCAAACCACGTTCGGGGAGCGCCTGCCGCCTCGTACGCTCCCTTTGATCCTAGGCTTGACCACGCTTCTGACCGGTGCACTGTTGAGCGTACGAGCCTACCGGCACCCAGAAGAGGGGCTGACTATAGAATGGCCTGCTAGAGAGGGTTGGGTGCGTCTGAGCGTCACCTTTGCCTCTCTCGTGGGTTATCTCCTCGCGATCGAACCCCTCGGAGTTCCGACGGCCACTCTGGTCTTCTTGGCCTTCCTGATCTGGTACCTGGACCGCAAGATCGTGCGCTCGTTGGCGATTGGAATACTTACGGCAGTCGTTATCGAGCTGGTATTCGTAAGAATACTGCAATTGTCCCTCCCTTCAGGTTTTTGGGTCCATTAGTCGTGGCGGATACCGACCGTCTTTCCGGAGGCCATTATGCTGTTTTCCTGGGACTTCTTGATCCAAGGATTTGGATCTGCGTTAGCTCCCGTTAATCTGTTTTGGGCACTAGTCGGGTGTTTGATAGGGACGCTAGTGGGAGTGCTGCCGGGGATCGGCCCTTCATCAGCTATTGCCATCCTGATCCCATTGACCACTTTTTTGTCTCCAACTCCAGCGATTATCATGATGGCGGCCATCTATTACGGCGCAATGTACGGAGGCTCCACGACCGCTATCGTTGTAAACATACCTGGAGAGGCGTCTTCCGTTCCCACCGCGATAGATGGCTATGAGCTTGCCAAGCAAGGCAGGGCAGGCCCGGCACTGGCGATTGCGGCCATATCTTCGTTTGTCGCAGGCACGCTGAGCCTGGTGGGATTGACCTTCTTCGCGCCAGTCCTCTCCGAGTTTGCTTTGGCTTTCGGTCCTCCTGAATATTTTGCGCTGATGTTCATGGGATTAAGCCTCGTGATTAGCCTCTCCGGGCAAGCGCTCCTGAAAGGCATGATTGGAGCGTCCATCGGGCTGCTGGTATCGTTGATAGGGCAGAATCCGGTCACTGGTGCTGCTCGTCTAACATTCGGGATTTCCGAATTGATGGCGGGGATAAATTTCATCAGCGTCATCATTGGGTTGTTTGCACTGGGCGAAGTTTTTCATAACGTAGAGCAGAAAGTGGCCTTGATCGTGGACAAGAAAAAGATCGACTGGCTACCCACAATGGCAGACGTGAACCGCTGTTGGGGCGCAATGCTACGCTCGTCCGTTGTCGGATTCTTTATGGGGTTGCTACCTGGCTGCGCTCCCGCGGTGACCACATTCGTAGCGTATGACCTGGAGAAGCGTGTTTCCAAGAATTCGGCTCAGTTCGGACATGGCGCTCTTGAAGGCGTGGCAGCTCCCGAAGGTGCGAACAACGCGACATGCAGTGGCGGGTTCGTCCCGTTGCTGGCATTTGGCCTGCCGACCGGTCCGGCTCTGGCCGTGCTCTTGGGGGGATTGATGATGTATGGCTTGCAACCTGGCCCCCTTCTGTTCAAGCAACAGCCGGAATTCGTCTGGGCAGTGATCGCAAGCATGTACATCGGCAATGTGATGTGCTTGGTACTCAATCTCCCGCTCGTGGGCATGTGGGCTCGCATTGCAGTCATCCCTTTCCCCATTTTGGGACCCCTCATTGTTGTCTTCTCAATTATCGGTGCGTATTCGATTCGCTTTATCATGCTTGATGTGTGGGTAGCCCTAGTTTTTGGAGTAGTGGGCTACTTGATGCGGAAGTTCCGATTTCCCATGGCGCCGATGGTCCTGGCTGCGGTCCTGGCCCAGATGCTGGAGACGTCGTTGTCTCAGGCCCTGGTCATTTCGCAAGGATCTCCGATGATATTCTTCACGCGACCTATAGCTCTGGCGTTCATGGTTTCTGGCTTTCGGGAGCATAATCAGAGGATTTTGGGTGCAGATCAAGTATGGAAGGCCGGAAGCCCTCCAAGAAAGTGATGATTAACGCGTCGGGCAGACAAGAAAAGCATCCTATTCGTTGCAACCTATCCGGATCATCGCGGTAATTGAAAACCTACTCAGCAAGAGGTTTCCGATGAACCATTACCCCAAGGAAGCCTATCTAAATCCACATTTCCACCTGAAAGGATGACGCCCACGCGCAGACCGGTCAGGTCTATTTTGTTTTCCCACGAGGGCGCCCACTGCTACCGCGGCCGAAGGTTCGATGATGATTTTGACGCGTTCCCACACGAACCTCATTGCAGCGACGATGCCTGCTTCACTCACTGTCACAACCTGCTCCACGTGCTTTTGGATGATGGGGAAAGTCAGGTCTCCAAGTGAAGTCCGAAGCCCGTCAGCGACGGTCTGCGGATTGACCGATGGGATGATTTGTCCCGCGGCCAGAGAGCGGAAGGCGTCGTCAGCCTGTTCCGGTTCAGCCGCAATGACACGGATTCGCGAAGAGAGTTCGGTCGCCGCAATGGCGGTACCGCTCAACAGCCCGCCGCCGCCCACCGGGGCAAGGATGACTTCCAAATCAGGCACATCTTGCAGCAACTCCAGCGCTGGCCGTACCCTGTCCTGCGATGACCTGATAATTGTTGTACGGATGCACCACCGTTGCACCGGTGCGGGCAATCACCTGGGCCTGTGTGGATTCACGCGATTCGAGTGTTGGCTCGCAAAAGGTGATCTTGCCGCCGTAGCCCTCTACAGCCGCCCTTTTCACCGCGGGGGCATTGTGGGGCATCACAATATATGCAGGAATCCCACGTAGCCGCGCCGCGAGTGCTATGGCCTGGCCATGGTTGCCGGATGAGTGTGTCACCACACCTCGCGCGGCCTCGTTTTCCGGGAGCGAAAAGACGGCATTGCATGCGCCGCGAAACTTGAATGCGCCCACTTTTTGAAGATTTTCACACTTCAGAAAGACTTGCGCACCCACCTGCTGATTGAGACTGGCACAGGTCAGTACTGGCGTGCGGTGCGCGTATGGCCGGATACGCGTCGGCGGCCTGGAGAATTTCTGTGATAGTGGGTGCGGCCATGCCTATTTGCGTCATCCGTACATATCTCCTCTTGAATCTATCCAGGATATGTTGATGCCGTCACGATTATTTCGCCGGCGCATGGTAGAACTCTCCGTGTATCACACCGAGCTTTTCAGTAATACCAATGCGCTTTCTCACGTGTGACACGAATTGGCTTTCCAACCGTAAACCTCGGTAGGGGCAGACCTAAGCGTCTGCCCGCTTTTTTGGGCGCACGCAGGTGCGCGCGTACGACCATGTCACTTCCTTGAACGTGAAATGGTATAAGTCCTGTATGAACTGGGGGTAGGGCACAGAGCAAAGAAGGCTCATCCCATGTTTCATAAACGAGTAAAGGAATTCACTAGATTCTTCTTTTGTCCGGAAGATGCCGAAATGCCCCGCAGAAGAAGATCAACTTGACCTCGTCCCTCGTCAAATAACGGAGTAGGGCAGGACTCACTTTTCGCGGAGGGACAGTGAAATACGTTTTCGTCCCACATCCACGTCCAGCACAGTTGCCATCACCTTTTGTTGTGGCTTCACCACTTCTGCCGGGTCCTTCACAAAACGATCCGCCAGTTGGCTTATGTGAACGAGTCCGTCCTGATGGACTCCGATGTCTACAAAAGCCCCGAACTTGGTCACGTTTGTCACGATGCCAGGCAGCCGCATGCCTGGTTTAACGTCTTCGATTGACGTTACCTGCTCAGCGAAGCTGAAGGCTTCAAATCTGTCTCGAGGATCTCGGCCCGGCTTTGCCAACTCCGCCATGATGTCTCTCAGCGTGGCCAGTCCTACCTTTTCGGTAATGTAGTTCTCGGGGCGTAATTTCTTGCGCAGTTCGTCGTTTTCCATGAGATCCGTTACAGAGCATTCCATGTCTCGGGCAAATTGCTCGACTATAGGAGTAGCTTTCCGGATGCACTGCGCTTGCATCCAGGGGATTCTTCCCGTCGCGGATACGCAGAAATCCCGCGGCCTGTTCAAATGCCTTTGGTCCCAGCCGGGGAACCTTCAGAAGCTCTTTTCGCGAACGGAAAGGCCCATTGCTGTCACGTTGGATGACAATGTTCTTCGCCAGGACGGGTCCCAATCCCGAAACATAGGTGAGAAGCTCTTTGCTGGCGGTATTGACCTCCACACCCACTCGGTTCACGCAGCTCATTACCACGTCGTCCAGGCTGCGTTTTAGCGCCGCTTGATCCACATCGTGCTGGTACTGGCCGACGCCTATGGATTTCGGATCTATCTTTACCAGTTCGGCAAGAGGGTCCATCAAGCGACGTCCGATGGATACTGAGCCGCGCACAGTGACATCCTGGTCCGGGAACTCTTCCCTGGCGGCCTTGGAAGCAGAGTATATCGAAGCGCCGCTCTCGTTTACCATAACCACGGTAATGTCTTTCGGCAGACCGAGGGAACGGACGAACGCCTCAGTCTCGCGGCCTCCAGTTCCGTTTCCAACGGCAATTGCCTCGATTTGAAAACGCAGACACAATTCCTTCACTATCGTCGCGGCCTGCTCGGTCATTCTTTCAGATTGAATGGGATAAATTGTGTCGTGGTGGAGCAGCTTTCCCTGAGCATCAAGGCAGACCAGCTTTGCGCCTGTCCGGAAACCCGGGTCAAGGCCCAGCATTCGTTTAGCCCCCAGAGGCGGGGCCAGAAGCAATTCACGGAGATTTTCCGCAAAGACTCGAATGGCTTCTTCGTCAGACCGTTTCTTGGCCTCTTGGCGTGTTTCTGTCTCCATGGAAGGGGCAAGTAGTCTTTTATATCCGTCCTCAAGCGCCAGTCTCACTTGCCGGGCGGCTTCGTTGCGACCTTTGAGAACCAATTTGCCGAGCAGTTCCAGGGCTTCCTCTTCAGGCGGGCGGATCTGAAGCGAAACCACCCCTTCTTTTTCGGCTCGGAACATGGCAAGTAGTCGATGTCCAGGAGCGGAGGATATATTCTCACGGCAGTCAAAGTAATCCTGGTATTTTGAGCCCGTGCTCTCTTTTCCTGCGATCACCTTGGAGCGTACCTGCGCTTTTTCAAGAAACAGCCTACGTGTGGCCGCACGAACTGTCGAGTCTTCGTTAATCTTTTCCGCAACGATGTCGCGGGCTCCTGCCAGGGCATCTTCTACTGACGGCACCCCCTTGTCCGGATCCACGAAGCTCCGGGCTTCGCTTGCCGGATCAAATGGACCCTGTTCGTAGATGAGTTCCGCAAGGGGCTCCAGACCCTTCTCACGGGCGATGGTGGCCCTGGTACGACGCTTGGGCCGATACGGTAAATAGATGTCTTCCAAGGCCGCCATGGACTCCGCGGCCACGATCGCTTTCCCAAGATCTTCTGTAAGAAGTTCCCGTTCCTCCAGGGATTTCAAGATAGCCTCACGACGCTTGTCGAGTTCCATAAGTTGTTCGAGGCGATCTCGGATAGTTGTTATCTGAACTTCGTCCAGTGAACCGGTGGCCTCCTTGCGGTAACGTGCAATAAAAGGCACCGTACAGCCGTCTTCCAGAAGCTCAGCGGCTGCCGATACCTGCTTGATCTTGATGCCTAATTCGTCTGCAATCCTTTTTGGATGATTTTCGTCAGCCATAATTCACATGTCCTTGACAACTTAGGTCTTGCACCATTCTTTCAAGGGACCCCGGTACGTCGAAGGATGTTGATACCGGGTCGGAAGATCTTTCCACTGCGAATCTCACGGTCACTTCTTATATTCGAATACCTTTTCCCCATCCATTGTGAGCACGGTCCAATAATTTGTCTGGCCGCCTTTGACTTGAAACTTTATGCATCGTCCATCGCAGCCAACCTCTGAAAGAATCACTTCAGTGCCTTTTTCCATGAGCAATCCCTCGGATCTGAGATATTCCGCGGCAGCCTTGGTTTCGTTCTGTTCGAGGAGTCCAAGCAATTTCTTAAAACCTTCTTCAGTTTTCATTGCTGGGAAGCGCTTGAGGGCCGTAGCTTCCATTGCCAGAGCGTGGGAAACAGGACCCACAAGACAGACAAATAGCACGAATAGTGCACATAATTTCTTCATGACGTCGTCCTCTTTTTGATACTATTGACGATCAGGATTGTAATCCATTGAACCAATCGCAGGGGATGCCCAAAAAGTCAAGAGTACACGGCCGGCGGATAACCGCTAAGTTATGCGAGAAGGTCGAAGAATAACATTTCACCAGCAGAGAACGCGGAGGGCGCAGAGAAGAGACCTACCAACTGTCTCTCAGCGATCTCTGCGGTGAAATGTCCCTATGAAAAGACAGCTCCAGTGTCGAAACAAGGCAACAGTGACGCAGCAGGACCAAAAAAAGAGCCCGACCTACGGGGTCGAGCTGGGACACGCCGTCAGGCGGTCGGGCTCACAAAAATCAACGGTGGTGAAATTGAAGAATCGCTCTTATCGTCTGCCTATTAAGCCTCGGCGTGCAAGGTTAAGGCGTTTAGCATTTTGCGATTCCGGGGTTGACGCTAGTTGGTCTCTCGTTTCACCTGCCGGCTAAGATCTTGTAATCAGAAAACAAAGCCTAATTCCATGAATCCGCCTTCCAGGCTATCCTTCAGAAGGAAGTCGGATTGGGACTTCTTGAGACTGACAAGCCTATATCCGCCCTTCATGTAGCCCCAACGTGTGGCGTTGTTCAGGGGGATGGAGTACCGTCCACCCAACTCAACGTCCCATCCCTCAACATCATCCAGGAATATGGCGCCTGCCTTGGAATCGCAGGAAAACGTGGCTCCGTTACGTGTCGTGGCCAAACAGCGCTGATATTCCAAGCCCACCATTGAGGAATCCGTGTTCTTGCTGAATGTTTGCTGAATGAAGCTGCACGGGGAGCAATTGACATCTATCCGATCATCTACGTGAACCCAATCAGCGAACACGCTAACTTTTGAGGAGCACGTACGGACTGCATCGTAAACCAGGCCCACCCTGTGGTAGGCGTGCTGCCACTTTGTCTGTATCGGCAGGCCGCTTGTGAATTGGAAGTTCCCGAAGACGAACTGTCGGCTAAAGTCAGGCATCCCGCCGCCTGTCATCTCAAAGGGGATGACCGAGTAACGGACCGCCCAATTCGGTCTGAACTGATACCTTGCCTTGAGCTCCACGACAGCCGCGTGTTTAGGGAGCATCAATGAGTCGCTGAAATCCGCGGCAAGCCAGTCATCGCCACTTTGCCCGGCATAGCCGTAGTATGTGGTTGAGTAGCGAGGCCACTGGACTTTGCCTGTCACTCTTGCAAAGAAAACCTGCGCTCCGATTTCCCATTGCCCCGGCAATGGCGCAGGCAAAATGCAGACGGGTCCAGGTCCGTATGGCAAGGCAAATACCGGCTTAATCTTTGTTATTCCATACGGCGGCGGACACGCTAAGATGGCCGGAACAGATCCTGCCTTGGAGGCCATTATGGGACGTGGTTTAGCTTGTTGAGACTGGGGTACGAGGTGCGTGCTTGCTTTATCCGGTGCAAGCAGCATTTGCGCTGATTGCTCGGGACTCGCTGCCCAAGAAGTCGTGTAAAGAATCGTCAGTAGCGAAATAGCTAGACATACCAATAGCGTATAAGGGAATCTTCTCAACATACCCTTCCTCCCAGCATGAGTTGTTGGGGTCCCTTTAAAACCAATTCTAAATTGTGTCAAGAAAAAAATATCAAATATTCAAGAAATTGGATCAAAAACAGAGAAATCAGTTGTAATATCTATTAATTAGTAGTTGTCATAATTATTATAACATATTGATAAAACGTGATTAAATACGTGGCATAGATTCATTTGTCAGTTACCCCCGATCTCCTGCCCAATTCACGGTACGAATCGAACTCCCTTAGAGGAAAGAGGCCGACTCTTGCAGTCTGCGCTTTACGCCAATCATTTGGATATCCGCGGAACATGGAGAAAGTCAGCGAAGGTGAAGAAAATAGACCTCACCCCGATAACGGCTGGACCTTGGAAACTCCCCGGGTGGGGTGGTCGTCGCATAGTTCCGGTCAGTAGGTTAGGTCACGCAGGAGAGGCGCAAGCAGCTTTCTCTATGCGGTATCGATGCTTTTTCGACGGGCAACCGCTCGCGTCGCTCCAAGCAAGCTTAACATGATTGTCTTCAAAACCAAGAATCACATAGTCGCCGTCGGGCAGCGTACAAGCGGAGAAGCGGTCACGGCCAAAAAAGTTGTATTCCGCTCTCAGACCGTCCAGGTGGATGATGTCTCCGATTTGCATGATCCCTCTGTTTCGCAAGGCGGACAATAGTTGTCCAACACCTCGCGTACCACCGTGCTCAGCGCCAATCGGTAGGGAACTGTTTGCTCGATGATGAAAGTGTGTCGCAATTCGGGCTTCCGAATTGCGATCACGGTAGGTCTCACCACGAAGATTGCGCTTGTGGGAGAGGAGTCTCAGGTCTGATCCTTCGACGTTCCCACGTTAACTGCTCACAAGACGAGGCCAAAGCGGAAACCTCCCGGGCGCTCACCTTCGTGGACGATCAGGCCAGAGTTCGCAGTAGCAAGCTCTCACCTGATCTTCATGATGGGATTACTAGAGAGTGGTTTACCAGCGCGATCCTCGGGCTTCTCGCCGCGCTCCACCTCCGGAAGTGGTCTTCGGGCGAGCCTCGTTCACTTTGAGGCTGCGGCCGCCGAGATCCTTGGAATCAAGTTCCTGGATCGCCTTAAGACCTTCTTCCCGGTTTTCCATTTCGATGAATCCGAATCCTCGAGACCGGTTTGTAAACTGGTCAACGATGATCCTGGCGGAATCCACTGCGCCATAAGCTCCAAACAAGCCCTTGAGTTCGTCCTCACTGGAATCGAAGGACAGGTTTCCAACATAGATTTTAATACTCATTCTCTCACTCCTTGAGAAAAAGCACACTCGACACGTTTTACGAGAGTGCGTTAACGGTTACGAACAAGGGCTGTATGTGAACGGGGATAAGACGACTGAGATTACAGGGTGATGATCCGCGGCACGGGGCCTATGTCCTAAGATCTTAATTCTTGCATGACACCCGTGGTCCTTGACGCGAGGTCAACTGGAGAAACACAAGTTAAGGTTCAATCTAAGTATAGGCACAGGAACTTTGCTTGTCAAGCGATCCGGCCCTGATGATCCACCGCCCGATTTTGGATGGGTCGTTTGACGATCTATGGGAGCCAATATGTGTGCGCTGAATTCCTTCGCATTTCCGAAACAAATATTTTCTGAAAGATTGAAACACAAACCACTGACAGAGCATCAAAATCGAAGCGATGGCACCCAAGACTATTGGATTTCTGTTCATACGAGGGCTCCGGAATCTCCATCCCAAATCAGACCACGGAGATAGACTAATATCCGGGGTAATCCCCTGTGTGGTACTGGTAGACCTGGTAACCATAGAAAACAGAAGAGCATTATCCATACCAGCACAATAACACCGCTTGCCCCCGCTATAGAATACGCTGTCAGCCGTCCGAGCGAACGCCCCCTGATCCAAAGCACAATGAAAAACAACGAATAAACGAGGGACCATAGAAGCCAAGGTATGAGAAGAATGATGTCCTTGCATCCACCACCTAAATTCAAATACCCGTCCGAAATCAGGAATCCCAAGACAGGGGTAAGAGCCAATGGGAGCAGACATACAGCTAGCTTCGTCAGGAACTTTTGGGTCGTCGCACCGTCGGTTCTTGGGATCATGGCTTCACCTGTCATTCTTTCCAGCCTGGATGAAGAGATCTCACGATTGTTGTCATCAGGGGCCATTTGCGTTGAACTTGAAGGTGTTAGTCAATGCCGAATGGACTGCATTTCACGCTCCAGCCGCTGATCGCTCTCCTGCAACACCTCTCGGTTTAATCTGCCTTGCTGGTCGGCTTTCAGCAGAGCGTACATAACACGATAATACTGGTCGGCATCCCAACTGATCAAGATCAAGTCAACTCCCGGCATTTAACGCTTCGATGCTCCCGTTGTCCATACCCGCGTTGCTGCGGTACACTGCGATCATGCTGAAGTTGTCGGTAATGAGCACACCATCATGCTTCCATTCGCCGCGTAACATGCCCGCGATCACCGGCGATGACATAGAGACCGGGCGCTCGCTATCTATTGCACTCAACCGCACGTGCCCGAGCATAGTGAAAGCTCCGCTTTGACGCATCAGCGCACGGAACGGCACCCAGTCAGTATTGGTCAGTTCAGCGACGGAAGTCGCAAGGTTTGCATGGTCGAGATGGGTGTCCTCAAACACTCGGCCCAATCCGGGGAAATGCTTCAGGGTGCAACGCACACCCGCCTCCTCCAGGGCAGCACAGTACCAGGCAGCCACCTGAGCCACAACCGCGGGGTCGCTGGAAATGGCCCGTTGAAAGATGCGTGTGTACCGATCGTTAGGATTCACGACCTGATGGTTCAGGTCCACCACCGGAGCGAAATTGAGGTTGACCCCGAGTTCCGCGAGTTCCCGCCCTTGTGTAGCCGCGAATTGCCGGACGGCTTGTTCACGCTGGACTGCATCTGTATAGCGTTCCACGATCTCCGAGAGCGGTGGCAGGCGAGTCAGCGGCGGAGATAGTCGCGAGACCACCCCGCCTTCCTGGTCTGTGGCAATCCACAGGGGGAGCAAGCCTTGTTCCTGCCGTATACGTTGCAGGGACTGGATTTGTTTTCGGATGTCAGCAATGCTCTTGCCGCGAACATTGTTGCTCGAAAGAAAGACTCCCGCGACAGCCCGGAGCCTGACGAGTTCCCGGACTTCCGCCAGGTCACGGTAACCCACAATCAGATGCCGTCCCAACTTTTCCAGCCGAATGGGATCAGCGTGCAGGACCTGGTGGCGAACCCAGTGAAACCGGGCTTCCACAGCCAGAGTGGCGATCAAAGCAAGGGTAGCTGCGAGCAGTCCCAGTTGACTAATCACCCTGAGAGCCCGTTGCTCGGCGCGGGAAGTTATCAACACCCAGATTTGGGCAACGATCAGGCTCAGCGGCAAGACGATCAGCCCCTTCAGCGCCCAAGGTCTAAATTCCGCCAGAAAAGGGGATCGCCAGTCCCAGGCGAAAGGAACAAGAGCTAAGGCTATCAGGAGCAATAAAAGGCGAGAGGAGTTTCATAGTTTTAACTGGATTGCCACTCAGAATTGTCCTACTGGAATTATTCGTTTCACACACACCCGGCATTACGAGTGATGAACCAACACACACATGCCAAGTGCATATACCGAGCCGACCCAACCGCGAGAAGGGTTAAGGAGAAACCTAATGGCTACTGTATCTCATCAATTCGTGACAACGCCCCCAGATTTCAGCGGGACATATGAAACCTTGAACTACCCCATACACAACAAATGGACCAGCTCCAAAGAACCCAAGATGGGGCCGGATGCCCCATAAAAGTAACTGCCGTCCAAAAAAAAGTCAGCGGGGGCGAATTCTGCGGAAAATAAAGCATAGATAGCGAATCAACAAAACGCCTGAAACCACGCACATTCGGAAGGAACCACAAAAAAGCACTAGTAAGAAGGAAAGTTCCACCTATGGGGAGACCTTTTACAAGTAGCATGACAGCCGCAAAGAATGATGGGTCCGCAGAACAAGCGCTGAGCGTAACCGACTGAGTTGTTCAGTCATATGGCACCATCTCTCCTACCCAAACTGCGCGACCTGGACCGTGTGCCCAAACACGCTGTGGAAATATATTCCAGCGGCTAAACCGCGGCCCTACAAAGCCAGCTGCACTTCGTCAAGCTTGTCTCCTCGTGGACCGAGGCTATCTTTCCGGAACACAGCATCCCAATCAAGACGACCCGTGATCTGCATTATTATGAAGAGCGTGGCAACGCAGAGAACCGTTATTGCCAGACCTGTATAGCCCTTAAAGAAAAAGCTGTACGAAAAGAGCACCAGGAACACCAATTGTGAGATTCCGACCTGTAGAAAAGCAAACCTTGGCCCAACAACGAGGCGCATGTAAGAAATCACCAGAGCGACGGAAACCACCGAAGCGATGATAAAAGACGCATGCACGGAAATATGATCGACCAGGTATGCAAGCAGCAGATGGAAGCTGAAAAACGCGGCTCCTATAAAGAAATAGTTCATCGGGTGAATTCTGATTTGCCTTACCGTGGTTATGACAAAAAGGAGGAAAAAGAAGAGAAATAGCGAGATCGGAGCAGCATAGCTCACTTGGCTGACCCATGGTCCAGGATTGAGCTTGTGCGGCATCACCATCCCTATTTTGACACTGCTCAACAGGTTCGTATATGACCACTGAAGCTTCCAGCCCTTGGGAATTTTCTCCTTTTTTGTCGCTGAGATGCCATTCTCAGGAAAATCGATCTGATCGAAGTCGGTGTTCATAGACGAGCGAGAAGTTCTTGACCTGATTGACGCTGGAACCAAAATCGTACCACCATTCGTCCATGCCGCTTGTCACATAACCGACTTCAATGAACTCGGTCTGGCCCGGAGCCAACAATAGCGCCCTGGTCAATTTGCCTTTGTGGATGGGAAGATCCGTAATCTGCTTCCCGCCCACCAGAAACCGGACATTGTCGTAAATTGCCTTTTCAGACGGGAGCTTGAATTCAAAAGTGGTGCACTTGGGCGCATCCGTGGGATTAGTGATCTCATACCGTCCTCCGAACTTTACGCGGTATGTTGAATACCAGAGCAAGCCCTTCTGTCGAGGCTCGAGGCTTAGGTCGACAGCAAGGTTGCTTGCCTGAAGAGAGACAGGGACTCCCGGTCCATCGGCCTTGCACTCCTCCGGAGCTTTCTGTTTTTGCTGTTTTTCCTTGCTTACGGCCCGGGCAAGCGCGGTAGGAGCCTCCTGTCTCTGCTTGGTTCCCCATAGTTCTCCGACCGCCCCCCGCAATTTTTTGTCGTATTCATACGTTCGATTGTCGACCGTCGTGCCAAGGACCAACCAGGTCGCGGCCGTACAGAGATAGATCACAAAGATTGGAGCAATTCGCCTTATCATATCAACCTCCTTTTTGCGCTCGGCTAATGCACGCGGAGCGATGCGACTCAAAGTGACTGCTTTTCGCTGCCACGGCCGTCACAGCGTTAACTCGTGCTGTGGCGTCCCCCCCGCTGATGAGGTGAACATGACACCCGAATGTGCAACGGTGATGACAACGATGTGGAGAGTTGTGGCAATTTTGTGCAATTTTGGTGCAAGAGAAAGGAAAGGCAGTCCAGAGCTATAAGACGGAGGAAATGATTGTTTCTATACGACCGGACAGAGTAATATATAGGAGTTTCTCGAAAGTAATGACCATTATTCCCCTTTGTCACATGCCGACGAAAAGGACAGAACTTTTGAGAACCGATATAGACGAGAAACGCGATTTCTTAGCGAACCAACCAGTGGAGACCGATGGAACGCCCCATGAGCAAACCTCACTCTAATCCTCATTGTTGACGATGATCCCCATATCCGGGAAGTTGTCCGATTTGCCCTCGAAAACGCGGGCTATATCACCGCTCAGGCCGCGGACGGCCGGGAAGCGGTCGAGCAGTTCCTCTCCGTACACCCTGATCTGGTGGTTCTGGACATCCTCATGCCCGAGATGGACGGAACTGAAGTATGCCGCCAAATTCGTTTGCAATCTGCAACGCCGATCATCTTTCTCTCGTCCCGCGACGAAGAGGTGGATCGCATCGTCGGTTTGGAACTGGGCGGCGATGACTATGTAACAAAGCCTTTCAGCCCCAGGGAGCTGGTGGCCAGAGTGAAAGCCGGTACTCAGACGGGCTGAAAGCAACCAGGCGGTCACAGGCCAGCCTGAAAAGACACTCAGTGCCAAAAGGTACTTCGGCATGGCCTCCTGGAACTGGACCTTGACCGGTTCGAGGCCCATTGGGACGGAAAACCAGTGGTGCTTACCATCACGGAATTTGGAATGCTCCGGACACTCCTGAGCTATCCCGGCAAGGTGTTCACGCGAGACGAGCTGATTTCAGCGGCGTACACCTACGACAATGTCGTGACTGATCGGACGATTGATAGCCACATTCGCAGGGTTCGCCGGAAATTTGCCCAGGCGGGCGCGGACCCCATAGAAACCGTTCATGGCCTCGGGTACCGACTGGGGCCATGCGTGAAGGCATCCGAATGATGCGGTGGCGTCCCCGTCTTGCCGGCATTCTCTTGGCAGTCAATCTGCTGATACTGCTTTTGCCGTTGAGCGGGATCGCTATTCTACGACTCTATGAGAGCGAGCTGATACGGCGCACCGAAACGGAACTGAATGTCCAGGGCGCTTTCGTGGCGTCCATCTACCGAACCGAACTGCTGAAGTCACTTAGTTCAGGTGGAGCCGCGAGCATGGGCAGCTCCGGCCTATCTAGCCTACGGGCTCGCTCTACCGCCAAAGCCCCAAAGCCCGAAGAATTCCGATGAACCCTGGACGCCGATTGAAGCCTTGCTGGACATAGCCAAGGACCGTATCCATCCCAGAGCACCCAACGCTAAGGAATCGGACGCGCCCCCAGACCCGCTGGCTCAGTCAGTGGGAAAACGGCTCACGCCAGTACCGTTGGCAGCGCACAGAATCACCCTCAGCGGAATCAGGGTCACTGATTTTCGAGGGGTGGTTGTAGCATCCACGGGACGGGATGCGGGAAAATCACTCATGGGCCAGGAGGAAGTCAGGCGAGCCCTCTCGGGAAGCCATGTCAGTATGCTCAGGCAGAGGGTCGACGAGAGGACTACTTTCCCCATTCAATCCATTAGTCGTCGCAGCAGGGTGAGGGTCTTTGTGGCCATGCCGATCATCGAACGCGATAAGTTGCTGGGCGCGGTTTTGTTGTCGCGAACTCCGTTGGATTTGTCCAAGGCACTGCATCTCAACAGGTTCTATCTCGTGGGTGGTGGAGTAGCGGTTCTTGTCTTGGTTTGCATTGTGACGATTCTGACGACCCTGATGGTGACTCGGCCTATCAAGGCCCTCATTCGTCAGGCCCAACAGGTGACTCGTGGTGAAAAGGGTACGGTTCCTGTTCCACTGGCGAACCCCGGCACGTACGAAGTGGACCTCCTGTCGAAGGCTCTGGTTCAGATGTCTGCCACCCTCGAAGGCCGGGCAAACTACATACGCACTTTCGCGTCCAACGTGTCTCACGAGTTCAAGACCCCTCTTACCTCCATTCGTGGGGCAGTGGAACTCTTGAAGGATCATTTTGCGGACATGTCCCCGGAGGATCGTGAACGTTTTCTCCATATCCTGGAACAGGATGCAGATCGTCTGACAGCGTTGGTCCGACGGCTACTGGATCTTGCCAGAGCCGAAATGGTGCAGCCGGGTTCTGAACGGGCTCAGGTTGCTGAAGCGTTAAATCGAGTTGCCGACAGATTTCGCTGCGACGGACTGAACGTGACCTTTGACGCTACACCGGACATGAGGCCGGTGGCTATGGCGCCTGAGGTTCTGGAGTCCATCCTATCAAACCTCGTGGACAATGCCAGGCAGCATGGGAGCCCGGGGGTGCACGTTAATCTTTCAGCGCATCCCGAGAAGCATGAGGAAAGAGATGTCGTTGAAATCACGGTTCAGGATGACGGCCCTGGTGTATCAGCGTCCGATTCGGACAGGATCTTCACGCCGTTCTTCACCACAGCTAGGAAGTCCGGAGGCACCGGCCTGGGGCTTGTCCATAGTGCAGGCTCTCGTGGTTGCTCACCAAGGAACCATTGCTCTGGAGGAAAGTCCATCGGGCGCGCGATTCCGTGTCCTGATCCCGGTGGATAATGATCACTTCGCACAAGGAAAAAGCTCCTGAACGTGGAGCGACACGGCATCTCTAGGAGTTCTCGAAAGTTTTGACGTCATCCAATGCTAGCATCGAGAAGAATCAGTAGTGCCGGCGTCCCTGCCGGCTGTAAGTGGTTGATTTTGGGGCGAAGTGACCACCGGCACGGAGGCCGGTGCTACCGGTTTTTGGGAATCGCTTTTCACAATCCGTGATTACTTTCGAGAATCACTATAAGCGCTCATTAGTCAAACGAAAGGGGGTCGCAATGACTACTTCAGATTTGGGCAGAGTTAGCTCATCGGTCGGGGGAGGGCCGCACAAATGCGCCCGATCAGGTCATGTTCAGACTGTGTCAATCAGGTGCAGATCAGCCGAAACCTGGGCCTATGGTGTGCAGAGCGCCTCAGCTGGCCCCTTTCCTGAGGGGAACGGGCGCACGACCTGGCGTCCAAAACGTCTGTCAAGTTTCGGTGTCGCTGTCGTGGCGCTGGTTTGTGCAATTATCGTGTTTCGCTCAAACCACATTGGCGTTGGAGATTTCCTTTCGCAGCTTTAGCGGCTCCGCGGCTATTGGTCCTCCCGCTGATGACTATGCCGCGAAGCTGCTGAGTATCTCAACGGTCGCTCTCGGCGAGGCCGGACAGGTCAAGTTCATCAAGTACAAGCCGACCCCGGCGATTCCCGGAGCATTCAAAGATATTATGGCCGCTGTCTCTGCGGGGGGACCCTTGGCAGGGGGAACAGGTTTCGACGCGGCCTATATTTCAGGGTCGGAACTCAACCAGGCATGGGGGTTTATGTACAACTCCGGAATCCCGTTCGGCCCCAACTTCGATGAGTTCATGGGATTTCTATTTGGGAAGTCTATCGACGACGGCGCCGAAAGAGGCATAGATCTGCTCCAGCGCACAATAGACAGCAACGGCAAGAACGTCGTGGCGGTTCCCATTGTGGGAAGCAGCCAACAGGGTTCCGGCTACTTCATGATGCCGGTCGGGGCTGCCGGATCGACGCCCGGCATCGGACTGGCCGGGTTGTGCCAGCAGAACTGGACCTTCCGCTACCTGCCGCCGGCCCAGTTCGTTCTCGATCGTGCCTGCGACAACCTGGTAACGGGTGGGGTCATTCCGAAAAAGAACATCAAGTTTATAACCGCCATCGCGGGAGGAGGGTCTCTGGTCAAGGCCGTGACTGACGGCCATATTCAAGCATACGAGTTCGCCACTCCGTTAGACGACGTCTCACAGCTTTTGGGGCTTCCCGAGGGTAATCCCGGCACCGTTGGGACCAAATACCTGCACTTCCCTGGCTGGCACCAGCAGTTCCTGATCACCTATATGATCATCAACAAGAACGTGTGGAACAAGCTGAGTGCGGCCCAGCAGGCGCTTGTCGTGAGTGTCGGTCGCGACCACGTCTTGTCGTCGTATGGCGAAAACCTCAGGCAGCAAGGAGCTAAACTGAAGCAGATTCTGACAGCCAACGACAATGACGGGATTGCCGAAAACGACCTGGTGCTGGTGCATTGGCCTGAGAGCGATTTGGCGCTGCTCAAGGATGCGACTATTCAGTTTCTGAACGCTCGGGCTTCCGATGCGAAACTTAGCGAACAGGACCGGAAGGATTACGGCAAGATTCTAGAATCGCTCAGGAAGTATGTCAGCGTCAACAACGGGTACTGGAAGGTGCGAGAAGTTCCCAACCACCTTCGTTTCCAAGGATGGTACGACCCTGAGGGCAAGCAGAGCTGGGATCAGAAACTGAAGTAGACCTTGTTCGGGGTCCTGAGATCAGGCATCGCTGCAAAAGGCCGTTTGTGGGAAGGAGAAAAACCATGAAGAAGCAGATCTGGGCAGTAGTGCTTCCGTTACTGATCGCTTTATGTCTGACGAATCTTCTCACTCTGGATTTTGCGTTTGCCCAGGCACCAGACACTAAGAGTTCGATTCTACTGACCATATTTCTCAAGCACGACCAGAGCAAAACCCTGGAGGAGATCAACAATCACCTGAATAGTACGGGCTTTTGGAAAGAATTCCCTCCGGAAGGGACCGAAGTGGTCTCGTGGTATGTAATGATGGGAATAGGGCAAGTGATAACGCTTCGCGTGCCGGCGGACAAGTTGCGGGAAGTCAACTTGGCAATCGAAAAGCGTGCGTGGGGAGCGTACAGATCAGAGTTTTACGCAACGTACGACTTTAAGCCGGTCTGGCAGTCCACTTACAAGAAGAAATAGGTCAGCAGCCACCGGCATAATGTCATACGGAACGTCTCCGGTTCCTAATGGCCTATGATCTTTTCCATTTTCTCAAAGGAAATGATACTATACCTCTAACTTAACAAGTGGTACATATTTCGATGGCAGGGCGGAAGAGATCAGTGAACCTCCCAGGCGCAGGAGTGAGCAATGCAGAGCCCAAAGACTAGGGTCCTTCTCGTCGAAGACGACAAAGTCGACTACATGGCTTTCCTGCGACTCCTAAAAAATAAGCCCCTTGCATATGATCACGTTCGAGCAAGTTCAATTTCTGAAGGGAAGGAGGCCTTGCTGAATCAGACTTTCGACGTGGTCTTGCTCGACTATAAACTGGGAGATGGCACCGCCTTCGACCTTTTCGATGACGTGCCGAAAAACGTCCCGATCGTAATTATTACCGGAAGTGGAGACGAAGAAGTGGCTGTGCGAGCCATGAAGTCCGGGGCCGTGGATTATGTAATCAAGGACCCGAGCGGCAATTGGGTTGAGATGGTTCCACTCGCGATTCTCAAGGCGATGAAAGCGAAGGAGGCTGAAGAGCTCGCGAAGAGTGTCGCAGAGCACACCAAAGAGTTAGCCAAAGTAAATCAGCAACTCAAAGACGAAATCTCTAGACGAGAGCTGATGAGTCAGGCGTTAAAGGCCTCGGAAGAAAAATATCGTTTGTTGGTGGAAAACTCCGCCGAGGCCGTATTCGTCATTCAAGAAGGCATGCTTAGATTCGTCAATGCCAAGACCGTTGAGCTGTCAAGGTTTTCAAAAGAAGAATTGACCTCTCGCCCCTTCTATGAATTCGTGCACCTGGAAGACAGGGTCATGGTTATGGATCACTACTTGCGTCTCATCGAGCATGACGAGGCGATTTACGGGCTTGAGTTCAGACTTCAGGACGGCAAAGGCGATATTCGATGGGGATCGGTTAGTGCTATTTCAATCGTCTGGGACGGCCAAGCGTCAGTGCTCTGTTTTGCGACAGACATTACGGACCGTAAGCACCTGGAAGAGAAAGTTGCTGAAGGCGAAAGATTGCTCCGCCACCTTGTCGAAGCCGCGAATGACATTATATACATCACGGACGAAAAGGGGCTCTTCACCTATGTCAACCCCAGTGGTTTACGGATTTCCGGGTATTCGGAGGAAGAGTTTATTGGCAAACATTTCACTGAATTGATCGTCCCGGAATACAGAGAGCCGACTGAATCTTTTTATAAAAAGCAGTTTGCAGAGAGGATTCCTAACACATATTACGAGTACTGCATCACCACGAAGCGAGGCGAAACGCTTTGGCTCGGTCAGCAGGTGCAGTTACTTATGAAAGGCGACAGAGTTATCGGATTCCAATCGATTTGCAGGGACATAACCGACCGTCGTAGGGCTGAGGAGTCTTTGCGGGAAAGTGAAGAGCGATTCCGGCAACTGGCTGAGAGTGTTGACGACGTCTTCATGTTGATTCAGCCGGGCGACACATATTCATTCATTTACGTCAGTCCAGCCTATGAGCGCCTGACCGGTGGCAAGGTGGATGAACTGTATGAAGACCCTGCAAACTGGCTATCAGTGGTCCATGAGGAGGATCGGTCGCAGGTGGCTCAGATGGTTGATTCATTTATTAAAGGTGTCGGAGATCCTAGCGGCGAATTCAGGATTACCAAGCCGGGTGGAGAGATTCGATGGATATGGGCAACCGGATTCCCGATCAAGGCTGGCGAAGGAAGAGCATGTCGTTACGCTGTCACTGCACGAGATATCACCCAGCGTAAGATGGACGAAGAAAAGCTAGAGCATCTCGTAATGGAAATAAAGGATTTTGCCTACATCGTATCTCATGACTTTCGCGCTCCCTTGATAAACATAAAGGGATTTGCGGGTGAACTCAAGACAGCAATAGAAGCGGTCAGACCGGCAGTTCAGATTGGGCTGCCCCGTTTGAACGACAAACAAAAGTCACAAGCGTTGAGCGCTCTGGCCGAAGACATCCCCGAGGCCCTCGAATTCATCAATTCTTCCATATCCCGACTGGACAATCTCATAAATGCCGTCTTGGATTTATCTCGCCTTGAGCGGCGTGAGCTGTGCTACGAACCTTTGAATATGGATCTTCTCGTCAATGAGACTCTCAAGTCGTTGAGCTATCAGCTCACTATGGCCAATGCAAAGGTTTCTGTCGGTAAATTGCCCGAGTGTGTGGCAGATCGGCTGGCCATGGAGCAGATAATGACAAATTTGCTGGGCAACGCCATGAAGTTCCGCGATCTAGTACGTCCGCAGCAGGTAAGCATCACGGGCCATCAGTTTCCTCATGAGACGATGTTTATAGTCCGTGATCAGGGACGCGGGGTTGAATCGGCCTACCTGAGCCAAATATTCCAGATATTCAACCGTGGATCCGGTCAGGATGTCCCAGGCGAAGGGATGGGCCTAGCCTACGTCAGAGCCCTTGTTCGTCGCCACGGGGGCAGGATCTGGTGCGAGTCGCAACTTGGCAGGGGATCAACCTTTACATTTACCGTTTCCAATCATTTAGCAAAGAGGCCTCCAGATGAGCAGTCCTGATTCGGTGACGATCTTGCTTGTTGAAGACGATCCTGGGCACGCAAGACTGATCGAGAAAAACTTGCGAAGAGGCAGAATCACGAACGAACTGGTCATAATTCGCGATGGCAAAGAGGCAGAAGAATACCTCTTTTGTGAAGGCAGGTATGTCGGATGCCGACGTCCTTCACAGCTACTCGTTCTGCTGGACCTGAATCTCCCGGTAAAGGATGGCTTCCAGATCCTCCAGCGCCTGAAGTCGGACGATCGGACGAAACTCATTCCGGTAGTCGTTGTCACAAGCACCGACGACAATCGCGAAGTGTTGCGATGTTATGAATTAGGATGTAACGTGTTCATAACAAAACCTGTTGACTATGAAAAGTTTTGCGAAGCCATAAAAAATCTTGGGCTGTTTCTCTCCGTAGTTTCGTGGCCCACTGGAGAATAACGCTATGGTCTCGCCCAAGCTAGTTCGTGTCCTATACATGGAAGATGACAGGGGCTTAGCGCTTCTCATGCAGCGCAAGCTGAAACCTTTCGGCTATCTGGTCGACCTGGCCGTTGACGGCTCTGAGGGTCTGGCGATGTGTGAGAGGGGCTCCTGGGATGTGCTGATCGTTGATCACAAGATGCCAGGACACAGCGGCCTTGAGGTAATCGGGACCCTGGCATCGAGAAAAGCATTGCCCGTTTCGATTATGATCACCGGTGTGGGTGACGAAACGGTAGCCGTAGAGGCAATGAAGCTGGGCGCCAGCGATTACGTCATCAAAGATACAAACGGCAGATACTTGGAATTGATGCCTTCAGTAATCATGCAGGCGCTTGCAAAGCGCCAGTTGTTGGAGGAAAAGGAGCAAGCGGAAAAGGAATTACGCGAAGCTCACGACGAACTCGAAGGGCGGGTAGCCCAGAGGACAGCCGAGCTTGAAGCTTCCAACCAAGCGCTAATGCGAGAGATACATGAGCGTACTCGAGTCCAAGAGTCTTTGGCTATCACTGAATCTCGACTATCGGCCATATTTGAGACGGCCAGAGACTGCATCTTTATCAAGGATGAATCCTTGAGATATATACTCGTAAATCCTTACATGGCGAATTTGTTGGGACTTCCGGCAAATGGGGTTGTGGGGCGGACCGACGAGGACCTCTTCGGTCCTGAAGCTGGAGCGCATCTTAGAAAGGTTGATTCCAGAGTGCTCGCGGGAGAAACTATAGAGGAAGAACACACACGGGTGGTGAATGGGATTCCAACGACCTTTCTCGATACCAAGGCCCCTATGCACGACGGCCAAGGTGACATAACCGGCATTTGCGGCATTTCTCGGAACATTACAGATCGTTCCGCGACTCAATCGGTCATCCCGACACCAGCGGATGATTACCCATCTGCGGCGATGCGGGCCACCATCGCCGCAGCCAGACTGGCGGCAGAAACCGACAGCTTGATTTTGCTCACTGGAGAGAGCGGCACTGGAAAGGACTATTTGGCGCGGTTCATCCATAAGAATTCCAAGCGTTCGAGCTGTCCGTTCTATTTGATCAATTGTGCCGCAGTCTCAGAGGAATTGGCAGAATCGGAGCTTTTTGGCCATGAGGCAGGCGCTTTTACGGGGGCGCAACGCCGCAAGCGGGGGCTCCTGGAGTTGGCAGAGGGCGGGACCATTCTTCTCAACGAAATTGGCGAACTGTCTCTGAGGCTCCAGGCAAAGTTGCTCACTTTTCTGGAGACCAAGACGTTCGCGCGAGTGGGTGGAGAAAAAATGGTAACCGTAGACGCCCGGTTAATCGCGGCCACCAATAGGGACCTTACACAAGAAGTTGCCGAGGGTCGTTTTCGAGGTGATCTGTTTTATCGTCTCAACGTGTTTCAGATCCGGATTCCGCCGTTGCGCGAAAGACTGGAAGACATTCCTTTGCTGGCACAACAGCTTGTCTCAATATTAACTCTGGAACTCCAGTTCCAAAATAGCCCTGAGATTGATGCCCAAGTTTTGCAGAGGCTGACTCAATACACGTGGCCTGGAAACATCAGGGAACTGAGAAATCTGCTGGAGCGCGCGATTATTCTGTCACAAGGTCGGAGCCTGAGCCACAAATATCTCGGCTTCCCCGGAGAGGACGATAGGCCCTCTGCACTAGCAAGTGCATCCGGGATCAAAGGTTACGATGACATTATCCAGGATACAAAACGGTCATTGATCGAGGATGCGCTGAAACGCGCAGGCGGCAAGAGACACGAGGCTGCGCGCTTACTCGGTCTGACTCGCGATGCATTGAAAAGACAGATGACGACGCTTGGTTTTTTGGGTCAAAAAGACTCATAAGCGTTTCATGGAAGGTCATGTTGCCCCGCCGCTAGTATCTGTCATCATTGAGCTTTCCTGTATGGCCAGAAACAGCAAGCCAGGATGACCCATTCCTTCCAATAACCCCACGCAGATCCGCACATCAAATTTATTCCAAAAAACAGCCGTTATCAGGCCATTTTCCTGGGCTTATTAGGCCATGGGATACCTGGCGCAATTCCGTGGCACGGCATTTGCCTATAGCATTGAAGCAACGAGGCTGTCCGCAGGCGAAGTCGTGCCGACCACTCGACGCTCAAAAAGGTCATAGGGGTTCGGCTTCGTCCAAAGCCGACGGAGAAAGCCATCAGTGAACTCGTGCAATCATCAAAATGGGTCGAATCTACGGTGCTGGGGTCGTGTGAAACATTCCTCCAAGGCTATACGAGTGAATTGTAGTGAAACAATCGCCTGGCATGCCAATGAGTGAGTTCAGCACGGTCTCTGAGAAGGTTTTTATTATGGGCGCTCTTCCCGAACCTGAAGAAGTGAAGGAGATGAGCAGAAGAATAGACCAGATTCTCGAAATCCTCAGGATTCAAAACAGTCTGTTGTGTCAGCTTCTTCCTCAATCTGCGAAAATGAGTTCGGACCTGAAGGAACTGGCGGGCCTGGAGAGCAAACTTGATGCAATAGACAGTGCCCTTTCGCTAATAAAAGAACTCGCAAGGTTCAAGCAACCAAAACAATAGTAAGCCCCCGGCTTTGCTGACGGGCATTTGACTCAGAACCTGGATCAGTTCTTGGGGGTCAGGCCTGTCTCGGGCTCGTGGTGCTTGTGGCATTCATGGAGACAAAGTATGTCAAGAGCCGCGATGCAACACGGAACATGAAAAGTCCTATCGATCGTTTTCCACCAGCAGAATGGGGCTCTTTCCCCTCATGATTCCCCTCCTGCATTGGGCAGTGTGAAAAAGAATGTGGTGCCCGATCTCAGTTGGGATTCCACCCACACCTTCCCTCCATGAAGTTCAACGATCTTCTTTACGACCGTCAGGCCAATACCGGTATCTCTCGACTTCGTCACGGGAGTGAAGAGTCTGAAAGATCTGAAAAATCTTCTCGTGGTATTTTTCATCTATTCCTGGTCCGTTGTCCGAGACGCTGAACTTCCAGTGTGAGTCTTCACGTGTGCATCCGATCTTAATGCGCCCTTCGGGCTTGTCCGAGTATTTAATGGCGTTGTCCAGTAGATTTTGGAAGAGTTCTTGAATGCGTGTCTTTTCGCAAATTATCGTTGGGAGTTTGTTTTCCACTGTGATGGATATGTGTGGAAGAGGCCCCACCATCTCTATCACTTCAGATACCAACCGGTCTAAATCCACTTCTGTCTGTTCTTCTCTGATTCGGCCAAGACGTGAGTAATGAAGAATGCTGTCAATAAGATTGTGCATGCGGCTCACTCGATTCATGAGAAGGTCGAGATGCTCCTTGCCTTCTTGCTCAAACAAGTGCCCGTAATCTTCCGCAAGCCACCCCACGAGTTGGTTGGCTGCCCTCAGGGGGGCTTTGAGGTCGTGGGAGACTATGTAGGCAAAGTCCTTGAGTTCCTGGTTTGCGAATTCCAAGTCCTGGGTGGTTCTTTGGAGAGCTTCCTGCGCCTGCCTTCGCTCTCGTACTTCTGAGCGGAGAGTCTCATTGAGGTTGTCACTTGCGGCCTTCTCCTGTCTCAGAACCTCTATCAGTGCCTGATTTTGAAACCTCAAATTTAAGGACTCAGTCACTGTTGCCAGCATCCGCCTAGCCGTCCCAATGAGGTACAGCATAAAGATTAGCAGCAATACTCCCATTGTGATGTGGATTTTGTCGCCCTCATAGAAATACCTGCCGATGAGCGGGATGTACACTGCCACGATGAAAGGAAGATGAGCCTCCGCGACAGCTCCATGAGAGATCGTTATGCCGATGCTCATGCCGCCGAGAACGAAGGTGAGCAAAGCCTGGTGGAAAATTGAATTGGTTGGAAACATGAGAAGAGGCGTAGCACCCCAAAGGGTCCCACCAATGATAGATACCACGGTGAACCATCTACCCCAGGCACCGGCACGCTTCTCTGGATCTGAGGCCCTGCGGTATGCCCGGAAGAGGGCCTCACCTACGCCACACGCTATCGTGTAGCAGATAAGCCATGCGATCAGCAACAAGTGTGAGGTCGCATCCCATAGAGAGATTGTCAGAATTACGGCGGCTACTAGCGAACCCCTGATCCCCCAGATCCCTTGATGATAGAGGTATGCTACCCGAGCCAATTCCAGTGCGCCAATTTCAGCCGCGACTTTGGGGTTTTCGCGCGACTTGCCGTTCACAGTGTCCAAAATCATGTGGACCTGACCCCCCGGCTGTCTCGGACGTGGCCAGGTAAAGGTGCTTCAACCGGCATTATGCCGCGGTCTTGCCATTCCTGGGGTCTGCGGGGCGATAACGAGGCGAGGGATCGTTCCCCCGAACCCGAAACGGTTGCGCTGGCTCCTCCCGGGAGACCCGACAGAGAGAAAACCGTTGTCAGGTTGGTGAAAAACCCTGCTTTATGCTGGTTCTGAGCGTACCTCATCCCACGCGGCTCCGTCAACATTTTTCACATCCGTGCTCGTCACCCGAACACTGCGAGGTAATGTTCATTCAAGAGAAACGCCGACGGCACGTGAACATACCACCTCCGACCGTGACACGCGACTTTCGCTCCGACCTTGATCAGACGCCAACTCGGTGTTTTTCTTCACCTCAAAGTGGCTGAGTAAAGCGGCACTAAATTTTCAAAGCAATTTATTCATCGCGAAAAAATATTTCCCGTCCCATGCCAAAAAACTCATAATCAGCGAATTATACAAACAATCCCCTATCAGGGGCAAAATCATCCTGCGCTGCTGTAACGATCCAATAATATTCTAAGTTTCCATTTTGCGTGCTATTTGCGTGCACGTCGCGCTCGTATAACGGCTGCTCGGTAGTCTGAAAAGCTAATTTTCATAAAGGAGTTGAACCACCGCTCGTAATTGAGTTGCCCAGGATGAGGAGGAGCTGTGTGATCTCGATCCGTTGGGCAAGGGCGGTACGGTTCACCTTCTCGCGCGAGCCTTGCACGCGGGGAAGCCAGCCGCGCGGGGACCATGTACAACCTCTGGGTAGAATAGGCCTGCATCATCTTGTACTTGCAGCGCATTGCGTCATCACTCAACGGATTGTGCAGCACAGCAGGACCGCCCGGCGGAAAGTGATTGATACGCCACTTCCAGTGAAGAAAGGTTCCGGTGCCGTTATATAGCGGGAACTCGAAGAGATCCGGTGCCACGCCGAGCCTGGCTGAAGATTCGTAGGCCAGAAAATTCACCGCGTCGTGGTCCGGATGCCCCCCTTCGTAAGCATTGGAGAAGATAATGTCAGGCTTTATGTCGCTTAACAGGCTGGTAGCGGATTCGGCTGCTTCCTCCAGCATTGCCACCATTCCAAGGTCGGGGTATCTCAACAGATTAAAGCGTGACTCGTCCAAGCCGAGAATGTCCATCGACCGTTGAAGTTCGGACTCGCGAATCTCCCGCTTTACAAACTTGTCTCCCGATGTGGTCCAGGCCGCGTGAACCTCTGCCCCTGCTTGCACAAGGAGCTTCATGGTCCCGGAAATCACTACCTCATCATCCGGATGAGCGAACAAGAAGAGATATCTTGCGTGCGGGCTCAGATTCATATCTCGGTTTGTTTCAGGCAAGTCTTCGGCTACGATTCAACAGCAGGCCGGCGCAGGTTTGAAACGTCGTAATTCGACATCATCAGTGTATCAAGTGTGCACGGCCACTCTCCGGAGTAGCTTTAGGATGGAGATGTGAATAAATGTCGTCCAGGAACGCTTCCTTACATTCAAGGCACAAGACAAATACATCGTCCTCGTAAACCTGACGGTTCAGGTCTTCCTCGCTATAGGCAGAGACTTCCCTAATGAGCCGTCTAAGTTCAGGTTCGCCATTCGCTTCTTGCGATTCTGGAATTACTCCATCGAAGAGTGAACGAACCCGTACCGCCACTTGGTACCTGAGCGCTCCTTCAGGAAGTCGACTTCCGCATCTATGGCAATGAATCCCGCTCATGAGATTGACAGAACCTCTTGGTCAGATTATAAAAAAATTGTTGCCCGTGCGCCAGCAAAATCAGCGGAGATCACAATGCATTTTCCCGAATACAGGGCCAGGCGGCTCCGGAGGACCGAGACCCTCCGAAGCATGGTGCGGGAAGTTCAACTGGATCCACAGGATTTCATTCTTCCCTTTTTTGTCCGAACCGGAAAAGGTGTGAAAAAGGCCGTGTCCAGTATGCCGGGACATTTCCAAGTATCACCCGACATGCTTTTGCGAGAGCTGAAAGAGCCCGTGGACAGGGGCATACCGGCCATCCTGCTCTTCGGAATACCGGAGAAAAAGGACCCCACGGGATCAGAAGGCTATGCGAGGAACGGAATCATCCAGCGGACCGTTCGTGAGATCAAGAACGCCTATCCGGACCTCGTAGTCATAACCGATGTTTGCCTTTGCGAATACACCGACCACGGCCACTGCGGCGTCATTAAAGATCGAGATGTCGACAACGATCTTACTTTGGAACTCCTGGCCAAAATGGCGCTGTCTCACGCTCAGGCAGGGGCCGACATTGTGGCGCCCAGCGACATGATGGATGGACGAGTAGCCGCGATCAGAGAAACCCTGGACGAAGGCGGATTCGAGTGGCTCCCTATAATGGCTTACTCAGCGAAATATGCTTCTGGATTCTACGGACCGTTCCGCGATGCCGCTGAATCCCCACCCCAATTCGGTGACCGCCGCTCCTACCAGATGGACCCAGCCAATTCGGACGAGGCCATCCGCGAGGTAGCCATGGATGTGGACGAAGGGGCTGACCTGATAATGGTGAAGCCTGCACTACCCTACCTGGACGTGATCTGGCGAGTCCGTAATTCCTTCGATCTTCCGTTGGCCGCCTACAACGTCAGCGGCGAATTCGCCATGATAAAGGCAGCGGCTCAGAACGGTTGGATCGATGGTGACCGCTGCATGATGGAGGCCCTGACTTCCATCAAGAGGGCCGGTGCAGATCTGATAATTTCATATCATGCCCTGGAAGCCGTTCGCATCCTTCAAGGCGAAAGTCGAACATCGAGGACAAAGTGAACGGCCTTCAATTAAGATTGGTCGCCTGGGAAATGACCCGGGCCTGCAATCTGGCTTGCGTACACTGTCGAGCGGGCGCGTGCTCGGAACCTGATCCCGAACAGCTCAGCCTTGAAGAAGGCCGATCTCTCATCGACGGTATAGCAAAGGTGGGGAAACCCATACTCATTATGACAGGGGGCGAGCCTCTGCTGCGACCGGACTTCTTTGATCTGGCAGCGTATGCTAAGGCAGCGGGCTTGAGGGCCGTACTGGCAACAAACGGGGTGCTGGTCACTCGTGAAGTGGCAAGGGAAATAGATTCAGTGGGGATACCTCGGGTAAGCATCAGTCTGGACGGCCCCGAAGCAGCAGATCATGACGCTTTCCGGAAGGTGCCGGGGGCCTTTGAATCTTCTCTCACCGGGGTGGCTAATTTGCGCGAGGCCGGGGTCTCGGTCCAGATCAACACCACCCTCACGCGTCGCAACCGTATGAAGTTGGCCCAAATCATGGGTCTTGCCGAGAGAATCGGCGCGGACGCCTTTCACGTCTTTCTTTTGGTCCCCACGGGGCGGGCCAGAGACATGGCAGGTGAAGAGATGGGACCCGAAGAATACGAGGAAACCTTGCTCGAATTCTATCGGCTGGCAAGGAGTTCAAGACTCGAGACCAAGGCTACGTGTGCTCCGCAGTACTATAGGATTCTCAGACAACAAGCCAAGGCGGAAGGCGTTGAGGTTTCCGAACAAACATTTGGGCTCAATGCGCGCACTCGCGGTTGTCTGGGAGGCATCTCCTTCGTATTTGTCTCCCACAAAGGAGATCTGCAGCCATGCGGTTATTTCGATGTTCAGGCCGGTAGCATCCGGGATGCCGAGTTCTCGGATCTATGGGAAAATGCCGCGCTGTTCAAGGATCTTCGCAAATTCAGCTCGCTCGAGGGCAAGTGCGGAAAGTGCGACTACTTGAGGTTTTGTGGGGGCTGTAGGGCGCGGGCCTTCGAGCTGACAGGCCGATACATGTCTGAAGAGCCATACTGCGCCTATCAGCCGCCTGCGGTCCAGAGAGGTGGGAGCTGAACTTAGTATCTGTTTCCTAAGGTTGGTCACGTGTCTTGGCCTGCCGCGTACCCGTAGCCAAGGGCTTTACCGGTAGGACCGGCCTCCGTGCCGGTCTTTCGACCACGGCCGGCAGCGACGCCGGCCCTACCGATTGCCAGAGGATTTAGATACCACATGCGTCACCGTATTCAGGATATGTGATTCTTAGGCAAATTTTATATTCTTTTCGGAGGAATGAATGATTATTGAGCAGATCCAAATCGGGAGTTTCGAAATCTTCTGTTACATTCTGGGAGACCCTGAAACAGGGGAGGGTATCATAGTAGATCCCGGAGGAGAGGCCGCTCCCGTCGTAAAGAGGGCCGAGAGCCGAGGCGTGACCAAGATAAAATGGATAGTCAATACCCATAACCACGTGGATCACGTAGCGGGCAACAAGAGTATGCAGGACGCTACAGGCGCACCCATCGCAATCCACGAGGCTGATGCCGATGCTCTGACCCATCAGAACAGTGGCATGCTGGCGATGTTCAACGCAGAGCCTTCTCCGGCCCCAGGGCTTCTCCTCAAGGATGGCGACACAATCTCCTTTGGAACCCAATCCGTAAAGGTTATCCATACTCCCGGCCACACTCCCGGCGGAATCTGCCTATACTTTCCGGGCTACGTGATCACCGGCGACACCCTTTTCGTGGCAGGTGTAGGGAGGACCGATCTGCCGGGCGGTTCGTATGAGGTGCTTCAGTCTTCGATCCGCAATAGGCTCTTCACGTTGCCTGAAGACACAATCGTGCTCCCGGGCCACAATTACGGAGCGACTCCCACATCGACCATTGCCAGGGAAAAGGCTGAAAACTTGTTTATTTGAAGGGCTGGTTTCTGCGAGGGAGATGTTTCCGAAGAGGTCACGGTCCGGCGTCTCGCTGGATGCCCTTGCATGGTCATTTCAGACGCTCGCGCAGGAGCGACAAGAGAGAGTGCATCTCTTTGCACTTCAGCACATAAGCGGCCACTGCGAATACAATCAGCCCCACCAAAATGCAGCCTGAAAGGACCAGTCCGTTTGTGGCCGTAAGTCCGCGTGCCCAGTCTCCGAATCTGCTCCCATAGACCAACGGAATCCCCATTATCAATGAGGCGATAGAAATTTTGGCCAAGGAGCCCGCAAATTCAGCACTAGGGAATTGTCCCAGTCTTCTTATTAGAATGGCGAAGAGTAACGCAACATTAAATGCTGCTGCCAGCGAGGTTGCCAGCGCCAGGCCCCCCTGTTTCATAGGCCCCATCAAGAGCAATCCGGCGCCTAAATTAACGATGACCGCGCCGATTGCGACCCAGAGGGGAGTCCGGGTATCCATCATGGAATAAAATGCCTGAGTGACCACCTTTAAGCCCGAGAAGGCCCACAGTCCCACCGTGTACCATAAGAGGGCGTCTGCGGTCGCCTGGGTGTCCACCCACGTGAAACGCCCTCTCTGGAATAGCACTGAAAGGATGGGCTCCCGCAGCAGTATCAGTGCCACCATAGCAGGAATGGTGAAAAAGGCTGTAAGGCGGAGGGCAAAGGAGACGGATTTGGATAGAGCCGTGAGGTCTCCATTGGTTGCTTGCCGAGACATAGAAGGGAGGACCGCTGTGCCAAGCGCGATTCCGAAGACACCTAATGGAAGCTCTACGAGGCGATCGGCATAATAAAGCCATGAAACACCGCCCGCGGGGAGCCACGAAGCCAGGATAGTTCCTACCATGACGTTGATCTGGTAGACAGCCCCACCAAAGGCAGCCGGGACGAAGAGCGTCCCGACCTTTTTCAAAGCTGGGTGCCTGAAGTGGAAATCCGGACGCAGCCTTACGCCTACGGTGACCAAGTACGGGAGTTGTAGCAAAAGCTGAAGTATCCCCCCGGCCACCGCCCCCCAAGCCAGCGCATAGAAAGGCTCGACATTGAAAGAGGTACAGAATATCGCTACACTGGATATCATTGCTATATTGAGCAGAGCCGGAGCCGCAGCAGGCGCTCCGAAGTGGCCCATGGAATTAAGAACTCCCCCTGCCAATGCTACGAGCGAGATAAAGAAAATGTACGGGAACATGATCCGATTCAGATGCACGGTGAGTTCAAACTTGGATGGATTGTCAAGGAAGCCTGGGGCAACCACCCGCACAATCCAAGGACTGAAGATGATCCCAGCCACAGTCACGACGCCGAGCACAATTGCAGCGAAGGTGAACGTGATCCGTGCCAGCCTCGCTGCTTCGGAACTGCCGTCTTTTTGGAGCGTCTCTACATAAGTGGGGATAAAGGCCGCTGAAAAGGCGCCCTCGGCAGAAAGCCTGCGCAACAGATTTGGAATGCGGAAAGCAACGAAAAACGCGTCAGCGCCAGGCCCAGCGCCCATGAAAAGGGCGATAACCATGTCCCTTACAAATCCCAGGATTCTGCTGAGAGTGGTCCAGAAGCCGACCACTCCAGCCGCACGCGTCATGGCCTTATGTTCGGAGAAGCGCTCTTGTTTGGGTTCACTCATTATGGGTTGACTTACGGTGCCGTTATCTGCCATAAAGTATGTTTACGTAAGAGGTCCATTCGCCGGGGTGGAACCCCACCGACAGGATCTAGGTTGACTCGATAATGTAACCTCGCTTACAAGTGTCCGAAAATTTAGCAATATTAGCCTCTCAAAGGAGCTGTTAATGGCCAATCATCCATCCGCATTGAAGAGAATGCGTCAGAACGAGGAAAGACGCGTTCGAAACATTTCATACAAATCCAAGGTTAAGACCGCGGTGAAGAAGTTCCTCCAGTCCGCCGAAGCCAAGGCTGCCGACTCGGGCACACTTCTCAGCAGTGCGACATCCTTGCTTCACGAGGGTGTGTCGAAGGGAATTTTTCACAAGAACACCGCTTCACGAACTATCTCAAGGCTCGCCAAGAAGCTTGCTTCGACATGATCCTGTGAGGTGAGGATCTAATAAGGAATTGCAGCCCGTTGAACGGGAACAATTCCTGCGCCCCAGCACGGTGATTGCTATTACCGTTCTTTGCATTCCTGGGGAGTTTTTCACCTGCCGGGGTCGCCCACTAGTATCCATCCTGTCCAACTCGGCGGCTTGCCGCTAAAGGACGCGTCAAGGCCAGCCGGAATGTCACGCGCCAAACTCGCCAGTGCCTCACCCGGTAGGACCTTCTCAGCCACTTTCTTCAGAACGCCAAGCACAAAAGGGTCATCCGGCCCCCAGTTCGGGTCGGAGTAATTCAGCATCCCCATGCGTATACCCGCATACGACATCGCTGTACTAAGCAGAAGCGGTCCTTCTCCGAGAGACGTGTCCAAATCCTGAACGTCCAACCACGAAATGGGCAACATCATGAGGCTCGTCGGAACCGGAGCCATAAAGAGTCCGCGAGCTTTAAACTTTCGCCGGCCGCGCTTGTCTGGAGCGAAGAAAAAAGAAGGCTGGTGATCCGGTCCAACTGTGTCGGTCATCGCTAAGGGGACCGCGAGAACTGCCACATCCTCTGCTTTGTCCTTGTATTCCAGCAACCGGTCTATGGTTGCGGTGGGTCCAACCCAAACATCGAATTTCTTGAACATCTTTTGGATGCTGATCACAATCTCCGAAGGTTTCGGATAAACCGGATTGCTGACTATGAGGTGCTCTATCTTTTCTTCCTCACCCACCTTCTGCGACTTCTTCTTGCCGGATGAATCGCTGTGGGCACTTTCCCGGACATCTTCTTCGCGGATCCACGGAAGCGACTCGAATAGGAGAAGGTCTCCGGTGACAGTGGCCTGCAGCTTTTTTTGAACCGATGATCGGATGAATCTCAGCGTGTCTACCGATGGAATGAGCGAAACCAGACGGTCCCTCCCAAAAGGGCGATCTTCTGCGTCCAACATTGCCGACAAGGGGAGATACCAAAGGGAGCGGTCAGGTATCACGAAAAAGGTGCCTTTGTCCGATGGCAGTGTAGCGAGCTTCCCTAAAAGGGTTCTGTAAATACGCCTGCACGGCTCTTTCCATGCGTGTCCCATGAAGCTAGATCTCTCACCGGTGGTGAATTCTCTGAGCTTCTCCTGAACTTGAAAGACACCTTTATCGATTTCCGTCCGATTCACAGGAACTTGATAGTATATCCCCTTCTCTGTCGTTATGACCCCTACGACCATGCGGTCGGAGAAGAGATTAAAATCAAGGATTATCTCGTCTTTTCTCAACAGATCTCGACGCACCTCCCCGAGTTGTGGAGGCGTACCGCGTCTCAGCAGTTCATACCTGGGCGAACTCCTTTGCAGCGACTTCCGAACTTCAGCAAGTTTGGATTTGAGGGCCGCCTCTGTCTGCCTGATGTCGGAAGTCGGCGCATCTTCTTTGATTTCCAGCAGTTTTTTGAGAATCTCCGATTCTTCTTTCAAAAGGCTGCTCGGAACATCGAAGAATCCGAGAACCCCCGCTTTCTTCAATGTGAGGTTCCGCCGGCAGATCCGCCGTTTCTCCATCAAATGAAAGACCTGTCCGGCCAGATCTTCGCGAGGCTCCAGATCCACCGGCCCCAGGATCTTGGTGGCAAGTTCGTCAAATATCGAGAACCGCTGTTCCATTTCGTTTAACAGTGGGTGGCCGGGAGGAATGTCATCCACGATGGACTCAAACAGATCCACCACACTTCGGTACTTCAGGATTCCATTGTCAGTTTCTCCTGAGAGGTAGACCTTGCGGGCAAGTTTGATCTCCCGGTCCAGTTTCTCCAACACAGTCGCGCTTTCAACTTCTCTAACCGGTTCCTCCGGGGCTCGTTCTCTGAAAAGCCAGTTATACTTCTTGGCCCGGTCTTCATCAGCGGCCGCCAGCTTCAGACCGGCTATTGCTTGGAATGAATTCCCTTGTCCCAGCCGCGTCGCGGATGCATCATTTCCCGATGCGGCGGAGGGGCCTGAACAGAGCCAGACCAGGAGGCAGCAAGTCAGCGCCACTAAGGGGAGAAAATCATTTTGACGTTTCATCGGTGTCCTCGAAGCCGCGAGCTATTTTTCGCTTTTCTCTCGCTGATCCCCGTTCACCCACCATTGGTCTTCTTTTTCCTTAAACCACCATGCGGAAAAGTCTGTGTTGAGGATGCTTCTGGCAAGGCGCATCCCCACATCGGTGCGCAGCCTCTTCATGGCCGCGTCTATCCAGTCGCGAGAATAGCGATTTCCCAAGTCCCCCAACTCTTTTAACTGAAGGATCATCTCAATCTGGTCCGCGTCGTGCGCGAACTCTGCTTCCGGAGTAGCTCTGGCGTTGAATTCATCGGCCAACAGTCGTATCTCTTCTCCAAAAGGGAGGTCTGCGGTCATGTCCCTTACTGCCGCTTCTTCGTCTGCTTTTACGTACTTCTTGTTGACGTAATTCAAATCGCCTGTTCTGGCCTCCACAAGGTCATGAAACAGGCACATGAGAACCACCCTCTCGGTGGCAAGATTTCCGGAAAGCCGGCCCAGTACGTAACCGATCACCGCGGCCCTAAGGCTGTGTTCCGCCACGGTCTCGTGGCCGGTTCCAAGAAACTGAAAACCCGACCGAGGCGTTCTTTTCAGCATTCCCACCTCGAACAGGAAATCCGCAATCGCTTTCAACTCCACTTTTCGGCCTCGCATCTCGTTTAAGGTCCCGGCTTCACTACCACGATTCCTTGTGACTATCAAGGGTTGTGCTTTTCCAGGGCTCAGTTTTCACTTTTGCCAGGATTCGGTCTATAATTCGAAACGAGGCCGTTCACGGGACTTTGGCGACCGGCACGGAGGCCGGTCCTACAAAGTACCGGTAGGGCCGGCGTCCCTGCCGGCTACGCTTTAGACCGGACATCAGACGTCATTGAGAGGTTTGCTCTGAAGCAATCACAGGAATTCGAATCTGTAACTGCGTGCGATCTTTGCTTTGGCCTAGACCACGATCTCCTCTTTCTCAAAGAGGGATTTCGCCACGTGCGGTGCCGGAGTTGCGGCCTGGTCTTCGTGAGTCCTAGACTGGCTCGCCATCTGGAAATCCAGACGGATTCCGGAACCGGATGCATGGGGGAGGACTCACTCACGCTTGCCCAGGAAAATCGCTTGCGGAAAGAAGTTGCCGCAATAGAGCCCTTTCGGCGTCTCAACCGCATGCTCGAAGTCGGAGCAGGGCGGGGATGGTTCCTGTCCGTAGCGGCTCAATTAGGCTGGGAGACGTGGGCAGTGGAAATAAACCGCGACGCTGTGCAACATCTCCGCAGCAAGGGCATTGATCGCGTCATGGTGGACACCGCGGAGGACTTCGACGCTTCGGCAGGATCTATGGATGTGGTCAAAATGTGGGATGTAATCGAACACTTGCAATCACCTCGGAAAGCTCTGACCAACATACATAGGGTCCTACGACCCGGTGGTCTGTTGCGCCTGGCAACTACTAACTTTGCCTCCCTTTCCCGTTGGATCAACGGACCCGAATGGGTGTACCTCAACGGCGCAGACCACATTTTCCTCTTTGACCCGAGCACCATTAGCCACTTGCTAGCGCAGTGCGGGTTCTCAGACATTCGTATCCGGACCAGGTCATTCAACCTGAGGAGGAAACTCTACCACCCGGAGACGGACTTGCCTGTAAAGTCCTCTCTATTGCGACCGTTCAGAAAGCTCATAGATGCTGCGGTGGGCGTTACCATGTATGGCCACCAGATGATCGTGACTGCCATTAAGCCTATGGACACTGAGTAGCACTGAAGTGAAACGCTGCCGTGGTGAAATTGTTCAAATGTGGTAACATATAAGTTTTCGCAAAATCATAGGCAGTAGAGCGAATCGCCTTGACTTTGTTATGAATTTAGCCTATTTCATCAATATGTTGTTAACATAACTTCAAGTGAGTTGTGAAATGACGGCTACCGCAAAATTCGCGAACACTCCCCCCGCTCAACGGGCCAAGATCCTTGTAGAAGCGCTCCCATACATCCGGACCTTCCGCGAAAAGCGCGTCCTGATCAAGTACGGGGGCAGCGCGATGACGGACAATCGCCTGAAAAGGGATTTCGCGGAAGACGTGGCTCTTATCAGCTTTGTCGGAATCAAGCCGATAATTGTTCACGGCGGCGGACCGCAGATCGGGGAACTTCTGAAGAAGTTGGGTAAAGAGAGCCGGTTTGTTCGCGGCTTACGCGTTACCGATGAAGAGACTATGGATGTCGTGGAGATGGTTCTGGTGGCCAAAGTGAACAAGGACGTCGTCTCCATGATCAACTTCCACGGTGGAAAGGCGGTAGGCATCTCCGGCCGGGACGGTGGTCTGATAAAAGCCAGGAAAGCCAGCCCCGCGAGACTCGCGGGCACAGACGAAGACCTTGGCCTTGTCGGTGAGGTGGACAAGATCAATCCTGAGTTGATAACTTCGCTGGAAGAGCGTGGATTTATTCCGGTTATAGCACCGGTGGGATCAGGCCCAGGTGAGAAGCCTTACAACATTAATGCCGATACCGCAGCGGGAGCGTTGGCAGCCGCTGTGGGCGCTGAAAAACTCATTGTGTTGACTGATGTGCCGGGGGTGGTAAACGAAAATAGCGAGCTGATTTCAAGCCTCACTGAGGACAAGGCCGAAGATCTCATTAAGAGAGGCGTAGCCTCGGGGGGCATGGTTCCCAAGATCCGGTGTTGTCTGACTGCGCTGCGTGGCGGGGTGCCCAAGGCGCATGTTATCGATGGCAGGGTCCCCCATGCTCTACTCCTGGAAATACTTACGGATGCGGGCATTGGCACAGAGATCGTTCGCGAGCCCCCACCAGGAACCTGAAAGATGCTGGAAGCGTGGGGATAGGAGGCGAGTTGTCAAATGCTTGCAGAAAGAGGAGCGGCCATGGAATCCTATGATTTCATCGCCCTGAACAACGAATACGTGTTCAACACGTACGGTCGAACTCCAGTGATGCTGGTGGAAGGCGCAGGATGCAAAGTCACCGACAGCAACGGCCGGACGTACCTTGATTTCATCGGTGGCCTTGCTGCCTGCTGCTTGGGGCACGGCCACGAAGGTTTGGCTGAGGCCATATCCGAGCAGGCAAAGAAACTGATTCACGTATCCAACCTGTTCTATATCGAACCCCAGATCAAGTTGGCCAAGCTCCTGACGGAAAACTCTTTCGCGGAAAAGGTCTTCTTTTGCAACTCGGGTGCTGAAGCCAACGAGGCAGCAATCAAGCTTGCGCGAAAATACTTTCACGATCGAGGAGAGCATCAACGCTATCAGATCATTACCATGGAGGGATCGTTCCATGGCCGAACCCTCGCCACATTGGCTGCTACGGGCCAGACCAAATACAGGCAGGGTTTTGAGCCGGTGGTTCAGGGCTTTTCTCATGTTCCTTTCGGGGACATGAAGGCGTTGGAGCAATCCGTGACCTCGGGCACGGCAGCAATTATGATCGAGCCGATCCAGGGGGAGGGTGGCGTGCGTATGCCCCCCGGGGATTATTTCAGTAATGTCAGGAAATTATGTAACGACATTGGCTGTCTGCTAATTCTGGATGAGGTTCAGACAGGTATGGGGCGGACCGGAAAATTCTTTGCTTACGAGCACTTCGGGATTACTCCGGATGTCATGACCCTGGCAAAAGGAATTGCCGGCGGGGTACCCATGGGGGCTCTCTTGGCCACGAATCAAGTTGCTCAGGTCTTTGGGCCGGGAAGCCACGCTTCCACATTTGGCGGCAATCCGCTAGCCGCGGCTGCGGGTCTCGCAGTAATGGGGGAAATCCTTTCGAAGGGCTTCCTGAACAGCGTACAGGAAAAGGGCAATCACTTGAGGTCGCGGCTGGAAGAACTGGCCCGTAGCCATGATGTGGTGCGCGAAGTCCGAGGACTTGGCTTGATGCAGGCGATTGATTTGAAGGTACCCGGCGCGGAATTCGCGGCTGCCATGAGGGAGGCCGGTGTTCTGGTTAACTGCACCGCTGAAACTGTTTTGCGTTTCCTGCCTCCGCTGATTGTTACCAATCAGGAGATCGACGAAGTCGCGGATGCTCTGGACACTGGTCCTGAGCCGAGCGAATGGTGGCTGAGTATGGAAAAACCAAGACATTTCTTAAACTTGTCGGACTATTCAGCGGAAGCAGTTCTTAATCTGCTCAAGCGCTCCAGTGAGATGAAGCGGGGAATTCCTGGCAAAGGTCTGTCTCGTCCACTGGAGGGGCGCTGCATCGGAATGATATTTGAGAAGCCGTCTACGCGTACCAGAGTTTCCTTTGATGTGGGCGTTCACCAGCTCGGCGGCCACGCTATATTCTTGAATTGGTCGGACATTCATGTAGGTAGAGGTGAGCCCATTCGCGACACAGCGAGAGTCCTGTCGAGGTATCTCGATGGAATCATTATTCGAACGTTTGGTCACGAAATCCTGGAAGAGTTTGTAAGGTGGTCGACAGTTCCCATCATAAACGGGCTTTCCGATCTCCTTCATCCCTGCCAGGTGCTCGGTGACCTCCTGACACTCCAGGACGCGGGGCTTGATATCAGGAATATGAAAGCCGCCTGGGTCGGTGACGGGAACAACGTAGCCAACTCTTGGATTACGGCTGCCCAGCTATTGGGATTCGAACTGACGCTGGCGTGTCCGGAAGGATACGATCCGCAGGTAAATTCCAGCTCAGCGCGCGTTCGCGTCATGCGCGACCCCGTCGAGGCGGTGCGCGGCGCCGATGTTGTCTCAACGGATGTTTGGGCTTCTATGGGGCAGGAAGATCAAATTCTGGAAAGACAGCAGGTATTCAAGAACTATCAGGTGAATCTAAACCTATTGAAGAACGCGGCCCCGAGAGTTTACGTGCTTCATTGCCTGCCCGCTCACCGAGGTGAAGAAATTACCGACGAAGTTATGGAATCAGAGCACTCGCTGATCTGGGAACAGGCGGAAAACAGACTTCACGTTCAGAAGGCGATCCTGGAAATGCTTGTCGGAATGTGACCAGGGCCGCGTACTTTGCCGGATTGGCGCAAGATGACCTGAGCACTTGTCGCCAGGATGAATGAAGATGTGAATCAGGGAGGCTTTGTGAAGGAAAAGAAGGTTAACAGAATCGTGCTGGCTTACTCTGGCGGTCTGGATACGTCTGTGATCCTCCGCTGGCTCATCGATACTTATGATTGCCCGGTGGTGGCCTTCGCTGCCGATCTCGGGCAAGGGGAGGAATTGGCGCCCCTTGAAGAAAAAGCAAAGGCCAGCGGAGCTGCGTCCATACACATTGTCGATCTCCGTGAGGAATTTGTGCGGGACTTTGTCTTTCCCATGTTGCGAGCGAATTCAGCGTACGAAGGTACCTACCTCCTAGGCACCTCGATCGCCCGCCCCTGCATAGCCAAAGCCCAGATGGAACTGGCTGCGAAGGAGAAAGCCGACGCTGTGAGCCACGGCGCCACCGGAAAGGGGAATGACCAGGTTCGTTTCGAGCTGGCTTATCTTGCAATAGATCCGGAGATCGTTGTAATTGCCCCGTGGCGGCTTTGGGACATGCGTTCCCGGTCAGACCTCATCTCCTACGCTGAAGCGAAGGGTATCCCGGTAACTTCGACCGCGGAAAAGCCCTACAGCATGGACCGGAACCTCTTTCATCTGAGTTTCGAAGGAGGGATACTGGAGGATCCGTGGGCAGAACCTCCTCGGGACATGTTCGTGCTTACGGTAGACCCAATGGACGCTCCGGACTCACCGGAAGAGATCATCATCACATTTGATGCAGGAGATCCGGTTGCAATAGACGGACGGTCCCTGTCTCCATCAAAACTCCTGGCCGAACTCAACACCATTGCCGGCCGCAACGGGGTAGGGCGGGTGGATATGGTGGAGAACCGTTACGTGGGGATGAAGAGTAGGGGAGTATACGAGACTCCCGGCGGTACTGTCCTTCACGCTGCCAGGCGTGCTCTCGAGTCGATCACCCTCGACCGTGAAGTGATGCACCTTAAGGACGAATGGATGCCGCGCTATGCCGCACTCGTGTACAACGGATACTGGTTTTCTCCCGGAACGGATGATGCTGCAAGCCGCTATAGACGAGGCCGCGTCGGTGGTGTCCGGGGATGTGCGACTGAAGCTGTACAAGGGAAGCCTAACGGTGACGGGCAGGAGATCGGACTACTCATTGTACGATCACCGGTTTGCCACGTTTGAAGCTGACCAGGTCTATTCTCAGGCGGATGCGGAAGGATTCATAAGACTCAATGCATTGCGCCTGAGAATTCGCTCAATGATGGCAAGAGGCAAGAAGTAGGCTAGGGTAGGCAAAGAAGCGATTGTCACCTGTCCCGGCGGAGATGTCGATGGCGAAACGGGGTAAGAAACCACTAAAAGGCGGACCGGGAAAACCCGCGGGTATCCGGAAGGGTCGCTTTGCGGGTTCGATGGATCCGACGTTCGCCCGTTTCAATGCATCCATCTCATTTGACAAGAGGCTCTTTGAACATGACATTGCCGGCAGCATAGCCCATGTCAAGATGCTTGGCAGGCAAGGCGTTATGTCGAAGAAGGATGCTAGTATTATTGAAAGGGGTTTAACGGAGGTCCTCAGCGACATTCAGCAGGGACGATTAAAATTTCGCGAAGACCTGGAAGATGTCCACATTAATGTTGAAGAGGCCCTGAAGGCGAAGATCGGCGAAGTGGCCGGCAAGCTCCACACCGCCAGGAGTCGAAACGACCAGGTCGCCCTTGACCTTCGTCTCTATCTCAGGGACCAAAACGAATTCGTGAGGGCGGACCTCCTGGCTTTGATGGCCGCGCTGACAGCCAAGAGTGAAGAGAATATCGACCTGATCATGCCCGGGTACACGCACCTGCAGAGGGCGCAGCCGGTACGTCTCTCGCATCACCTGATGGCCTATTTCGCGATGTTTCAGCGCGACTGGATGCGCTTCACTGATACATTGAAGCGATCCGATGAAATGCCCCTGGGATCCGCAGCCCTTTCCGGGACCACCTTTCCCATCGACAGGGAGGCTGTTGCGACTATGCTGGGATTCTCCAGGCTCACTGCCAATTCCATGGATGCAGTCTCGGACAGGGATTTTGCGGCGGAATTCCTGTTCGATTCGTCTATGGTGATGATGCACATGTCTCGGCTTGCAGATGAGCTGATTCTCTGGTCCTCCTCCGAGTTCGAGTTCTGCTCGCTTCCCGATGCGTTTTGTTCCGGTTCGAGCATTATGCCGCAAAAAAAGAACCCTGATGCATGCGAGTTGATACGTGGGAAGACGGGCCGCGTGTACGGGGACCTTGTGGCCCTATTGACGACCTTGAAAGCGCTCCCGCTCTGCTACAACAAGGACCTTCAGGAAGATAAGGAAGCCGTGTTCGACGCAGTGGATACAGTGCGGGGATGCCTGCAAATAATGGCTGGTTTGGTACCGGGAATTGAGTTCCACGGGGACACGATGTTGGCTGATGCTTCGGACCCTTCCCTGGCTGCCACGGATTTGGCTGATCGCATGGTTCGAAAGGGGGTTCCTTTTAGAGAGGCCCATTCTCTGATAGGTGCGATGATTGGAGGTGGTTCGGACATAGGTACCGAAGGACATGTTGGAGGCGGCGTGCCCACGCCAGAGGAGATGGTTGAGGCTCGAAATCACGCGGGCGCTACTTCTCGTGCGCGGGTAATGGAACAGATTCAGGCGGCTCGAGCTTTCCTAGAATTTCATACTCAGGGTGCGGGAAAGCGAAAAAACAGAGGAAAGAGGAAGGGTTGAATCAACCGTGGCGGGGAGTTTCTTTGATTCTCATTGTGTCGTCTTTTGTCACTGGATGCGGATACAAGACGAGCCCGCGGCCTGCCACGGCCACAGTACCAGGAGAGGTAGGCCTGGTCGAAGCCCAGGGGTATCCTGACAAGGTGACACTCAAGTGGCACGTCCCGTTGTCGAATGCTGACGGGTCTCTCTTAAATGATACTTCAGGCTTCAAAGTCTATCGAACGGCTCAAAAGGTTGGGGAAGAGTGCGAAAACTGTGACGAAAAGAAAAGCATCTACGCGAACGTGGATTTCCAAAACCCGATCAATGCGGTTATAGACAAAGGGGAAGTGTTGTACACGGACAAAGCGGTGACGCCCGGCAATGTTTATTCCTATTCCGTCAGCACGTACAATCTGAAAGGGCGGGAAGGGCGTTCAAGCCAGGACGTTACTGTTGTATTTGACGAGATTCCAGGTGCGCCCCAAGGCTTGCGAGCCGATGTTGATGTTGGAGGAATAAGTCTGGAATGGACGACTCCTCCCCGGGCAGCCGGCCTAGGCGGTTACCGGGTTTATCGCGGCAGCAGTGACAAGGCCGATGACATGAAACTCGTCGGAGGCACGAAGCGGGAGGAAACCTCCTTTGTGGACAAGGATGTAGAAAAGGAAAAGACGTATTACTACATTGTGCGGTCACTCAAGATGAACCGGGGAGTGTCGCTGGAATCCGAGCCATCGCCGCTGGTCAAGGTATTTGTGCCCTCCGTGCAATGGAAGCCACCCGAGAGCGTCAGTACAGCCTCTACCCCCAAGGGAATGCGCATCTGCTGGGATCCTGTGAAGATCCCGAATGAGGAGACTCGTTACAACGTTTACCGGTCTGAAGCAGGAAAGATGCTTGTCAGGATTAATCCGGAAGCTGTGCGCGATGTTTGCTTTGAGGACAGGGACGTTCGTAAGGGTATAATGTACCGTTATGCGGTCACGTCTTTTCCTGAAGGAAAGCCGGCGGCCGAATCGCGGCGGGCCGGTTTCTGAAGCTGTGGAATTCAGGCCGTGATCGGAACAATAGATGCATCATTTTCATTACGTAAATGACGAACTTTACTGTGAAAACGTCGACATAAGCCGAATCTGCCGGGAATTGGGAACGCCGATCTTTGTGTACAGCCGACAGACTCTTGAAAGACACTTCAAGATCTTTCAAGAGCCCTTCAAGTCGGCAGATCACTTGATTTGCTATTCCATGAAGGCGTGTTCCAACCTCGCGGTTCTCAGGGTATTCGGGAATTTGGGCGCAGGCGTTGACATCGTTTCGGGAGGCGAACTCTATCGGGCCTTGAAAGCAGGGATAGATCCGGCCCGCGTCGTCTATTCCGGCGTTGGAAAGAAAGCCTCTGAAATGGATGAGGCTCTGAACTCAGACATTCTTATGTTCAACATCGAGTCGGAAGCGGAGTTGGACCTACTGGCTAAACGGGCTCAGGCGCTTGGAAAGCGTGCCCGCATAGCCCTGCGTGTCAATCCGGATGTGGACCCTCTCACTCATCCGTATATCTCGACCGGCCTAAAGAAGAACAAGTTTGGGATTGATGTAGAGAAATCAGTCGGGCTCTACCGCAAAGCGCTCGACATGAACGGAATCGAGCCCGTAGGTGTCGATTGTCATATCGGCAGCCAATTGACGGAACTGTCTCCGTTCTTGGAAGCTGTGGACCGAATCAAGGAGCTGATTGGCATTCTGCGGTCCAACGGCATTAACGTCCGGTACCTCGATATAGGTGGCGGGCTCGGCATTCCGTACGACGAAGAGGAGCCGCCGGTACCGGCAGCCTATGGAGAGGCCATTCTTGAACGTCTGTCGGACATGAACGTAAAGCTAATCCTGGAACCCGGACGGCTACTGGTGGGCAACGCGGGGATCATGGTGACGAGAGTCCTCTATCTGAAAGAAGGTCCGACGAAGAATTTCGTGATCGTGGACGCAGCTATGAACGATTTGATCCGTCCGAGCCTTTACAAGGCGTACCATTCGGTCCAGAAAGTTGCCAGGAAGCGGACGGCGACGGCTCCGCAGGGCAGGATTATTGCCGATCTTGTGGGCCCCATCTGCGAGTCAGGTGATTTCTTGGCGCAGTCCAGAAACATGGAGGCTGTTGAGTCGGGAGAATTGCTGGCGTTGATGAGCGCGGGCGCGTACGGTTTTTCCATGTCGTCAAACTACAATTCGCGACCCAGGGCTGCAGAGGTCCTCGTTGACGGCGACCATTTTTTCGTGATCCGGGACCGGGAAAGTTACGAAGATCTCATTCGTGGGGAGAGGATTCCCCCGGAATACTCCAAATCCAGCTAAAGGAGCAGAGGATGTTTTCAGGAACATTTACCGCCATAGTGACACCGTTCAAAGATGGCCGAGTGGATGAAGCGGCTTACAAGAAACTGATCCGCTTCGGTATTGACGGGGGGGTCAGCGGCTTTGTCCCGTGCGGCACAACCGGGGAATCCCCTGCTCTGAGCCATGAAGAGCACAACCGCGTCATCGAGCTTACGGTCAAGGAAGTCGCCGGCCAGGTCAAAGTTCTTGCAGGGACGGGCTCTAACAGCACGGAGGAGGCGATCGCTCTTACGCACCATGCGAAGGCCGTGGGCGCCGATGCGGCCCTGATGGTATCGCCGTATTATAACAAGCCGACTCAAGAAGGCCTTTATCTACATTATAAGGCCGTTGCCGAGGCCGTTGATATTCCAATACTCGTATATAACATTCAGGGGCGAACCGCCGTCAATATAGAGAACCAGACCATGGAGCGCCTTGCCGGAATTCCCAACATAGTCGGGGTCAAGGAGGCCTCCGGTTCGATCTTGCAGATGAGCGAGGTGATTCGGCTCTGCGGTGCCGGGTTCGACGTACTGTCAGGCGACGATCAGATGACATTTCCTCTTATGGCGCTGGGCGGAAAGGGTGTTATCTCCGTTGTCACCAATATTGCGCCCGAAAAGATGTCCTCGCTGGTGAACACTATGTTGGCAGGTGAAATCGACAAGGCTCGGGCTATGCACTTTGAGCTGTTCGAACTGTGTCAGGCGATGTTCCTCGAGACCAATCCGATTCCGGTTAAAGCCGCGTTGGGTCTCATGGGGAAGATTGAACCCGAGTTCCGCCTTCCCCTTTGCCCACCGTCCCAGACTAACCTGGGGAAATTGAGAACTGTGCTGGAGAAATGCGGAATACTTTAGAACGGAGTTAAGAATGAGAATTGCTGTGAGTGGAGCAGCGGGCAGAATGGGCAAGAGGATTCTGGCCCTGGCACATGATCATTCAGATATTGAAATCTCAGGAGCGCTGGAAGGGCCTGCTAACCCGGCGATAGGCACTGATGCAGGCGAGAATGCAGGGATCGGACGTTTAGGGGTTTCCATCACAACTGACGTGGAGGAAGTGCTCAAGAAATGTGACGTCCTGATCGATTTTTCCGCTCCCGCAGCCTCCGTTGAGCACGCCAAGGCGGCAGCGGCTGAGGGAAAGGCCATAGTGGTAGGCACTACGGGCTTTTCAGAGGATCAAAGACGGGACCTGGCGCAAGCGGGAAATCGCACGCGATGCCTGGTTGCACCTAACATGAGCATGGGGATCAATCTTCTGTTCAATCTCGCGGAAAAGGTGGCCCGTGTTCTGGGCAGTGAATACGATGTGGAAATAATAGAGGCGCATCACAGAATGAAGAAGGACGCACCGAGCGGTACTGCGGACAAGCTGGCTCAGGTCATTGCAAGTGCTCTCGGAAGAGACCTGAAAGATGCGGGCACATACGGCAGACATGGGCTGGTTGGGGAACGAAAGCGTGACGAGATAGGAGTGATGGCCATCCGCGGCGGGGACATCGTCGGGGAGCACACTGTGATGTTTGTTACAGACGGCGAGCGAATTGAGCTTACGCACAGGGCACACAGCCGGGACGCACTTGCTAAAGGAGCTATTCAAGCGGCGCTTTGGTTAGTCTCTCGCCCCAACGGGCTCTATGACATGCAAGATGTATTGGGCCTAAAGGCAAAGTGATGAAGTTAGTAAGATTTGCAGGTGAGAATCAGGTTTTTCGCGGCCGCGCCGAGGGGAGTTCGCTCTTCCCGGTTGAGGGAGAGGCATTTTCGAAGGAGTTCTCCTTGGACCAGGTTAGATTGCTGCCTCCTTCGCTTCCCACGAAGATCGTGGCCATAGGGCTGAACTATCGCGATCACGCAGAGGAGTTGAAATTGCAGCTTCCGGAAGAGCCGCTTCTGTTCATGAAACCGCCGTCAAGCGTGATCGGTCCGGGCGATGCAATTGTTTTGCCGCCCCAAAGCACCCGAGTGGACTTTGAGGCTGAATTGGCAATAGTCATCGGAAAAGCCGCTAAACAAGTGCCTCGAAAAGCTGCACGCGAGTACATTCTGGGCTACACCTGTCTCAATGATGTTACCGCGCGCGATTTGCAAACCAAGGATGGGCAGTGGACCAGAGCCAAAAGCTTTGACACCTTCTGCCCCGTAGGGCCCTGGATCGAAACGGATGTCGATCCTTCAGATCTTCAGATAGAACTCTATCTGAACGGCGAACGTAAACAGGAGTCACGAACCTCCAACCTCATTTTCGATCCCTTTCGCCTCGTGGAGTTCATTACAAGTGTCATGACCCTCCTGCCCGGCGATTTGATCGCGACCGGGACCACGTCGGGAATTGGCCCGATGAAAGCAGGCGACACTGTGGAGGTTCGCATTGAGGGGATAGGTTCCCTCAAGAACGTGGTGGTCAGCGGTGGATCATGAGCCACTCTGCGTATATTGGCTTTGGCTCCAACCTCGGCGATCGCGAGTCCAAATTCAAGGAGGCCTTGAGTGCGCTCGGCAGTCTTCCGGTTACGATCGTCAAGGCCCGCTCCGGACTTTACGAAACCGAGCCGGTAGGGCTTTCGGACCGCGGATTCAAGTTTCTTAACGCGGCTGTCGCCTTGGAAACAGACCTTTCTCCGGTGGAATTGATGAAGGTGATACGTGACATTGAACTCGATCTTGGGAAGTCGCCTTCACATCGGAGCGATGTGTCGCGAGTCATTGATCTGGATCTGCTTTTGTACGGGGACGAGCATATTTCCGGGGATGGATTGGAAATTCCACATCCCAGAATGCACCACCGAGCGTTCGTACTGGTGCCGTTGGCAGAGATCGCCTCCCAGGTCGTGCACCCGGTACTGGGATGCACCATTCACAGGCTATTGGATATCCTCCCGGCGGAAGAGCGAGCCGGGTGCATCCTTTGGTCCTCTTGACCGACTGCGAGAACTGACATGTTCTTCGTAAGACTCATTCTTGTAGCGCTTCTGATCTATGTGGCGATCAAGATATTGTCTCTTGTGGGCCGCTACCTGCACTCTCAGTTCTCAAAACCTCAGGACAAGGCAGAGGAGAATTCTACCGGCATTAACGAAATGGTCCGCGATCCGATCTGCGGGCTTTACATCCCGAGCGATGGCGCCGTCGCACTGATCGACAACGGCCGGATGGTTCACTTCTGTTCCGAAACGTGCCGGAAAAAGTTTCTCAATAATCAGGGATGATTGTCAGATGGCTACCTCTCCGGACGGTGCGAAAAATACTTATAGCTGACGATGCCGAGATCCTGAACAATTTGCTCAAGGACCACTTCGAGGAGAACGGCTTTGAGGTAGTGCAGGCATTTGACGGCATTGAATGCAAGAGCATCTTTCTCCAACATAAACCCGACGTGGCCTTCATTGACGTGCAGATGCCGAAAATAGGCGGGATCGAAGTTCTTCGATTTATCAAAGAAAAAGCGCCTCGCACGATTGTGGTGATAATGACAGGCGTGGGCAGTGAAGAGATTGCTGTGAAAGCCATGAAAATGGGAGCGGACGATTATTTGAATAAACCGTTTTCCATGTCGGAAGTAGTTGAACTGACTACCAAACTTATCGAGAGCCGCCATGCCGGTGAAGAGAATGTTAAACTGAGGAACAAGATTCGTCGAAACGAAAAATACCTTGCGCATCTCACCACCATCATCAACGAAGCACTTATAACAACCGACTCTGCAGGCCGGATCCAGTTCGTCAACCGCGTGGCGTCTAATCTATGGGGATATTCGTCCGAGGAATTGCAGGACAAGGACATACATTTTCTGATCCGGGGAGAGGGCAATACACTTCTGTACAGAGACCTCGTGAGAGATACCATCCACGAAGGGAAAATAGAGGGGGAGTTTCATTTCAGAAGAAAGGACAAAGGGACTTTTCCTGGCTATCTGTCTACTTCAGTAATAAAAGAGAATGAGCGCGTCACCGGCATAGTGATTGTCGTTGCTGACCTGACACGGCTTTATGAGGTGGAGAGACGGCTCAAGCAAACGGAAAAACTGGCCTCGTTGGGCAAAGTAGTGGAAGGAATCGCTCATGAGGTTAGGAACAGCCTGACTTCTTTGGGAGGGTTCGCCCTTCGTCTGAAAAAGATCACGTCGGACGATCTTGCTTGCACCCAATACACCAACGTCATACTGGACAACGTATCTCGTCTCGAGAAGATGGTCAAAGATATTGAAGATTACGTTCGCTTCTCGAAGTTCTACGCGTATCACTTTGACAAGATCGATCTTGTACCGATAATCGAGCGGGCGCGCGACAAGGCTGTTCAAAGGCTTTCCTTACAATATACTCAGGCCGTATCATTTATTTTGGGGGCCGACGACCATCTTCCCCCAATTCACGCAGACTCCGCAGCCTTGGAAGAAGTTTTCTTCAACCTTATTCTCAATGCCTATGAGGCCATGCCGCGTGGGGGCAGGCTGAAAGTGACTCTCAAGAAGCTGCCGTCAGCCGTGTCCGTATCCATCGCTGACACGGGTGTCGGCATTCGCAGCGAGGACCTCGCTGAGATATTCAACCCCTTTGTCACTTCCAAGACCACCGGGGCGGGTATGGGATTGTGCAAAGTTTATCTTCTTGTAGAAGAGCATCGGGGAATTGTGAACGTGAATTCCGTCGCGAACAAGGGAACCACTTTCGAAGTCCTGTTGCCGGTGGAGAGACTTATGACGGGATTGGTGCCCTGGGAACATGCGTCGCGCGGTGGCCCCGTCAAATAGGGTCCGTGTCAGATGGCCGGCTCGAAAAAAGCGTTACGACGAAAGCTCATTCTCAGGGCATAGCCCCTTCGAGACGAAAACTATAGCGGAGAAAGACATGGGACTCCGGATCTTAATTCTCTTGACCGTTTCTTTCAGTTTTGTGGTCAATGGGTTGCCGAGCGCAGCAGAGGCGGATATATTTGTTCGAACTCACCAGGATGGCCACAAGGAGTTTACCAATAGGCCCTCGGGTCCTGGCTGGATATTCCACATGAACGAGTCGGGTTACGAGCCGGTGATCCAGTTTTCGAAAGAGGGAAAACCGAAGAGTATCGACGAAATTATCACGGAGATTGCCAAGGAATTCGCAATCGACGCGAGTCTTGTCAAAGCCATTGTTTTGGCGGAATCGAATTGCAACCCATTGGCCCAATCGCCCAAAGGTGCCCAAGGGTTGATGCAACTCATGCCCGCCACGGCGAAGGGCCTCAAAGTGGACAAGCCGTTCGATCCCAGGGAAAACATCATCGGCGGAGTGAAATACATAAAGGGCCTTATGGCCTCGTACGGGGATCTTCGGTTGGCGCTGGCAGCTTATAACGCCGGACCCGGGGCCGTGGAGAAATATGCTGGAATCCCTCCGTACCGTGAGACCATCAACTACGTAGAAAAAGTGATCCGTCACTACAACAAGTTCAGGCGAGATCCCACGCTTCGAGTGGCGGGCGGCTGACATAAACTGGAGCCAATGAAAAAGCACCTTCCAAATTTTCTCACGTTAGGCAGACTCATCCTAGTGCCGCCTATTGTCATTCTCCTCTTTTTTCCGGGGAAATACCCTTCTGCAGTGGCTGGGATCATCTTCTTGGTGGCCTCTCTCACTGATTATTTTGATGGGTTTATCGCCCGGCGATTCTCGCTGGAGTCCTCCTTCGGCCGGTTCCTGGATCCCATAGCCGACAAGATCCTGGTAACATCGGCTCTCATCATGCTTATAGCACTGGGCCGGGTACCAGCCTGGATCGTCATGCTCATCATCACCCGGGAAGTAGCTGTGAGCGCCTTGAGGGCCATTACAAAGAGTTGGGACACGACTCTGAAACCCAGCCGAGTAGGCAAGCTGAAAGCTCTTTTTCAATTTGCTGCGTGCGTTCCTCTGATTATTCATTACGAGTACAATATGATTATTCCGATCGATTTTCATTTGATCGGCACGGTCCTCCTCTACATGGCTCTTGTTCTCACCCTATGGTCAGGGGTAGATTACTTTCTACGATTCTACAAAGAATACGAAGTTCGTGAGGACGGGGGCGGATTCTAGCGTAGGGTCTCGATGCAGGCTTTATACCAACTCCAATAGCTAGAAAGCTAAGACGAAGCATGAAAATGCTTGAAGCATTGGTGCCACGGACATGCCACGCGGTTCGTCTGACCTGACCAAAGGGAGCAGGCATCAGGAATGACCAGATACAGACAGACAAGACCTACTATCCGTAGTGCTTTAACGTTAACCGTTCCCTTGGCCATGAGACGACTTCCTATTCCGTGAGATGAATTCCCCATCGTCTGAGCCGTCCCAAGCACCGGTCAATATCCTCAGGTGTATAGCGTAATGCAGAGTTCATGTACTTGATCTTACATGTCCCCCTCAGATCTGGTATCCTTTTATTGAAGGTATCCGGAAGTCTGAGCATAGTATCAATTTTGATCTCTCTCTTGCACTTAAAGTATATGCTTATCCTATTCAGCTCTTTTTCTGCCCTGGCAACATCAAGAACTTTCCTGGGCTCATCTAACAACCAGTAAAGGTGAAGCCCTCTCCCAGATGCCACAATGACAGACGGCACCAGAGGAAAATTCCTCACAGCCCTAGCCGCCTGTTGACAATTAGGGAAGGCTTCTTTTCCGGAATATCCCCCCCCACCGACGTCAAGGGCAGCCCAAAGCGCAGTAATATAACGAACATTGTCTCGGCGACGCTTCGTTGTTAGGCGGGGGCAAGTTCTGAAGAATACTTCTTGCTCTTCTGAAAAATGTTCCTTTGCTAGAGTATCAATATTCGGAAAAAATCGAGTGCTCGGTTTATCAATGAAAGGCGTAAAGGCTTGGATCTCTATGAAGCCCTTATATTGCTCACAATACTGACCAAACAGAGCTTCCAGGAAATCTCTTCGGACAAAATGGGTGATTATAGAAATTGCGGGACTTGATATTAATGGATTTCGAGCCACATTCGGCCTCCTCCTTGCGAGGCCTCATGAATCACAATGGCCTGTCCGTCTATTTGTGGGCGACCAGATTCCCGGTTTCGGTGGACCCCACCGACTTATTGGCCTGGGACGAAGCTGTCTGTCAAGGTAAAACTGTGTATCGTCAAACAAAATCGGAATGTTGAGATTAAGAATTAGAGCAGAGTTTCGGTTCCACACGACCTATGTACCACTTGTTAAGTTAAAGCTACAGTGTGCATGACTTCAGGAACCGCCCCCTATAACCTTGGCTTACCTCCCAAGAACTGGTCCAGGATCTGAGTAAGTAGAGAGTAAGACCTCGACTGAATAGGGAGGTCAGGATGAAGCGGAATCGTTTTACGGTGAACTGATCATTGAGATTCTTCAAAAGACAGAGGTTCATCTGTCCCAGCACAAGAGCGTGATGTTTTGCTTGTAGACGGAAGAAAGGATACGCTCGTGAGAACGAGGCCGTGGCCTGGCCCCCAAAAACTGGTCCAAGTCATGAGTTAGTGGCAGTTATCTTCTCAGGTACGCGGCGCCGTCGAACGTCACCTCTCCCTTCTTGATCAACCTCTTGAGATGCTTCCCCATTATAGCTCGCTCACCAAAATCGAAGAACTCCATCGGGTCACGCTTCTTCTTGTACACAATGCGTGCCTCGACAATGTCCGTCATGGTTCTAGGCTGGCTCAGCAGATCCAAGAGCCGTTGATCCCGATGGTGAATCACGCCGGCGTAGGTGTCCCACAATTCTCCAGGATCGCTGATAAATACTCCTTCGCCATGTGACGCAAACCATGTCCGCGCTGGGATGGCCCTGAGTTTCTCCATGGAGGCAAGTACCTCGTCTATGTCTGAATTCGCGTCGCCGTACCATGGGCCGAAGGAGGTGAGATCATAGTCGCCCAAGAACAGGATCTCAGCTTCCCGGAACAACAGGGCCATGTGGCCGGGAGTGTGACCGGGAGTATGGACCACCTCGACGGTTACACCGCCCAGGTCGATCACTTCATCGGTCCCGATCACGCGGTGCGGAGCCCTGGGCTTGAAGTGAAACACCTCATGCATTGTCTTGGTCCACGGCTCTCGTTCGCGGTCTTTCATGTCGTATGCGTCGAAGAAGTCCTCGAGGCTGCGGAGTGGTTCCGAGTCCGCGGCGGACATCCACAGCGGCCTGTCGTCAAACAGGCCCAGATGCATGAGATGATCTTCGTGCCAATGAGACAACAACACCGCATCAACACCGGGTATGTCGCGAATCTGGGCAAGGCGGTCCCTGTTGGACGCAGGATCGATGAGGATTCTCACGTCCCCTTGTACGTACAGGGAGTTACAGTTGGGATAATTTCCTGAATTGTCACCGGGAATAAAGACGATAGGACCGAACTTTTGCTCCATGAACTCCACCTGGAATGACGGGGAGGGTGCGGCATTCATCGCTTGCCGCGATCCTCGACGCAATCGTTGATACTGACCGAAATTATGGGACGGTTTGCCATTTCGAGGGTCTTCGCGCCTTTGACCGGTCGCCGGATTGTCCTATGGCCCCCAAGTGGTTTCAGTGTGGCCGGACGAATCCCGGAACCACCCGCCCTCGATAAATCTGTTGACACTGTTTTGGACGGTCAGTGTGAGCGATGTCAATAGGTTACTGGCGGAGGGAGAGGGATTCGAACCCCGGACCTTTCGGTCAACGGTTTTCAAGACCGCCGCCTTAAACCGCTCGGCCATCCCTCCGTGAGGGAATGCTAGCCCAGCCCAAGTCGTCCTGTCAAGGCGGAGTTGGCGTGATCCGTCCTGTTACGGACCAACTGGCCTTGCGTGGCGTTACTGGGATCAGCGTTCGAAAAGACTACCATAGGGTTGAAGCAGCACGAGACGATGCTAACGTCATTCCGTTCTTTACCTGAATGTGCCGACCCTTTGTGCAGCCGGTGTTAGAAATTTGGTGCCACGGATGTGCCGAAGGCTCATCCGTGCTTGGACGTAGGGCAATGACCGGCAGGCACGGATGAGTCCCGCGGGGCGGAACACATCCGTGGCACCAGATTCTGTCGCAGCGCTTTCGCGTTCCGTTGTGACCGACAGGTCAATGGTGGTTAGTCGGAATGGCGGGCTTTCGCGGGAATGCCCGAACTTTCCGTGGAGTCGCCCGCAGGCTTGCCCATCGCCAATCGGCGTGGGGCGTGGCCTCTGCCTGGAAGGTAACTGTTAATGATGTACGCTAGGTTAGTGGCGGAGGGAGAGGGATTCGAACCCCCGGACCTTTCGGTCAACGGTTTTCAAGACCGCCGCCTTAAACCGCTCGGCCATCCCTCCGTGAGTGAATGCTAGCCCAGCCCAAGTTGTCCTGTCAAGGCGCAGTTTTGTCTTCACTGAACACTGTGATGGACCGAGTTTCCGTATCAAGTCGTGACAGGGAGACCGTGCGGGATGGTCAAGTTCGGAAGGGCATGACCATGTGGAAATCGAGAGAGGATTGGAATCGGGCAGTCGCCGATGAGATCGAGCAAAATGCGTTCAGCTTCCGGCAACAGGTCTTCGCCGTCTTGGCCCAGAAAATAACCCAATATCACACCCTTAATTCCATCAAAGACACCCGCCAGCTTCAACTGGGTCAACATTCTGTCGATCCGATAAGGAGGCTCGTTAACATCTTCCAGGAAGAGTATCGAGTCTTTGAATTCCGGACAGTGAGGCGTGCCAAGCAGCGAGGTCGCAAGCGACAGGCAGCCCCCCACAAGCCTTCCTGAGGCATTGCCGGCCCTGACAATGCGAACAGAGTCATCGAAGGAAGAGAAAGGGTCGCGAGTTGCCGGCGGCTCTGTCAGCGCCTGCATCATGGACTCCTCGGATGCACTATCCAGCCCCTCGCCTATCTGTCCGGCAATCATCGGACCTGCAAAGGTTACCAGGCCGCAAAGGGCATAAAGCGATAGCTGCAAGGCAGTGACATCACTCATGCCCAGAAGGATTTTCGGATCGTCCAAGATTGCTTCATGGTCAATGGAATCGAGTAGGCGCATAACTCCATATCCGCCCCTGGCGAAAAAGATTGCTCGGATCTCAGGATCTCTCAACATGGAGTTCAAGTCTTGGCATCGCTGGTTGTCTTCTCCTGCCAGGTATGCGTTGCGTTCGCGAAGATGACACCCTTCCCGAACACGGAATCCCCTTTCTTGAACGGACCTTATGCCTTGGCTCAAGAGTTCCGGAATAGGGGGGCCGGATGCCGCGATCACGCCCACAAGGTCACCGGCTTTAATAGGCGGTGGAATCAATAAACGCTTTGGATCTGTTAAATTGCTCAGGGTTTTCATTTCACGTAGGAGTGTTCTTGACAAAGACCTTATGTTAAGAGCTGTTGGTCAAGGCTCTTACCAGTGTGTGGAGCAAAGGTCAATCATGCAGGTCACGATTTGTACGGCCAAGTTCGCGGTTGCCTCCTCACACTTCCAGATGCTAAAATTCAACCAGGAGGGGCAATGTCAACCATTCTCCACGTGGAAGATGAAAGTTCGGTCCGTTTTCTCTACAAGGAAGTGTTCGAGGAACTCGGATACGAAGTGCTTCAGGCCTCTTCGGGGGAAGAAGCTCTCCGAATGCTTAGGGGGAAGCGGCCTGACATCATTATCCTGGACCTCAAGATGCCCGGCATGGGAGGCCGCGGATTTCTGGAGAAATTCCATAAGTTGAAGCTGCCTATTCCTGTGGTGATCAGCACAGCGTACCCCTACTTCCATGGCGATCCGAGCGATCTCGGAGCTGACGCGTACGTTGTCAAATCTGGAGACATGGGGGAACTTGTCGATAAGGTGCAGGGGCTCGTCGCGAAATCCGGACGCACCACTTAGGACTTGCCCTGCCGCTCAAGGTGTTCCTCCCGTCTACCCAGAAGCGTTAATTTAGCGTATTTATTCCGCCCCTCCAGTAAAGGGGGCTTGCCGCATTCTTGAGCCTTCAGGCATCGCTTTCCAGCAGGATTCTGACCATGCTCATGCAATTCACGAAACTGCCCTCTACGTGTAGGGCCTCGGCCCCTCTAACATCATGGCCCGACAAACCGCTACTTGGGGAGGGCACCGGTCTGTTTCAGCGCCTCATAAACCATGATCCCCGCGGCCGTGGCCAAATTAAGGCTGCGGACTTTGTCCAACTGAATGGGGATCTTGGCCACCCTGCTTGGAAAACGTTGAAAAAGCTCCAGAGGAAGCCCCGAGGTTTCCGGACCGAATAGTATGTGATCGCCAAGGCTATATTCGACGCGATGGTACAGCTCCCCACGCTTGCTGCTGGTGAGAACGATCATCTCTGCAGGAACTGACGAGATATACTGTTCCAGATCGTCCCAGACCACCAGGTCAACCTTCTTCCAGTAATCCAGTCCCGCGCGTTTCAGGGATCGGTCGTCGATGCGAAAACCCAAAGGCTTGATCAGGTGCAGTCTTGCTCCTACAGCGCAGCATAGCCGGCCGACATTGCCGGTATTCGGCGGGATCTCCGGATGTACTAGGACGACGTTCAGCATTTTGTCTGAAACACAACGCAAGACTGTTCATGCAAGCCGGACAGGGCGGTTCCCGATTCTTGAACCAGGAAAGCAACCGATCCCCTTGTCGTTGCGAGTCCGGCTGGATGCGGGACGAAGCAATCCAATTCAGATGATGGGATTAAAACTGTAGATTGCTTCGTCACTTCGTTCCTCGCAATGACACGGAAACATAAAGCGAGAAGATTGCCGTGCCATGAATTTCGGTTCAACATTCTCTATGACTAGCCCTTTGCCAGCACTTCCGTTACAAGACCTGCCACATCCGTGATTTTCGGATTGGGCAGCGCTGCCGAAAGAGAAGGGGAATTGACTATGAGGAATGCATCGTCGTGGGTGTGCATCCCCGTGAAAATATCTTTCATAGTAGGCACGGTCACGTTCAGGGTCGCCTTCAAATCGTAACCAGGGCGGGGGATTACCACCAGGTCAGGCGCCAGCGGCGTGCAGTCTCCGTGATAAACCTCCTCCTTTGTCCTGACTTCGGCAAAAAGAGGTTCGTCGTTGCCCCCGCCGTTTGGTTCACCGCCGCGGATGCCCACATCGGCCAGACGCATATTCTCCAGATCGTTCTTCAGTCGACCCCGAAGCTCCTGGGCTTCGCAGGGACCTAATCGTCCTTCCTTGAATCGACCTCTGGTATTGAGATATATGCGGTTGGGATCCATGGCAAATGCTGAAGACGAGGGATCGATGTCCTCCGGCGATTGCGGGATGGGCCTGCTGAAAGAAATGTAACCGAGCCCTTTAAGCACATTATTGAGGTAAACCTGGGTCTCTAGACGGGTGAATCCGTGGTCGGAAAGTACGATAAGTCTTGAGTTGCTCCCCAGAGCATCGACCAAGTGGCCGACACATGTGTCCACCCTCTGATAGTAATCCAAAAAATCCCCGTGATGGGGATGCGCTTCATCGTAGTACGCGTCGAAAAAAAAGTGATTGAGCCGGTCTGTGCCTGTTATCACGCCTATGAACAGGTCCCACGGCCGACTCTCCAGCAAAGAGATCATAATTTCTTCGTGAATGTTAAGTGTATCGAAAAGATCCTTTATCAGAAAGGACCGATCCCCGCGACCTCTTACCGCGTCTACGTCCGTGCGGTAATTCTTGGATTTGAGCCATGTGATCAGTGACGGGGGATAAACCGACCGCTCCAATACTGGGGCAACAAAGCCCGAAATAAGAACGCCTTGCAAAGGACGCGCCGGATAGGTGAACGGCAAGTTTACTACTGTCGAACTCTTACCCGGGATAGTCTGCCAAATTGGAGGGCGCCGCATATCATCAAACGACGGGAGGTGAAGCGAGATTTCATTAGGCTTGAGGTCCGTGAATCCAAATATGCCGTGCTCACCTGGGTTACTCCCGGTCATAAACGATGCCCAAGCTACTGAAGATACCGCGGGCAGTACGGTTTCCATTTGAAGAAAAGAACCTGCTCCCGCTATTTCAGCCAAGCGGGGCATGACACCCGCTTTGAAGAGGTCCTTCAGGAGAGAAAACGGCACTCCATCCAGGCCGATGACAGCTACCTTGTTGGCGGAACTCATCTTCTCCATTCTTTGGGGTCACTGAAATGAAGACCTGGACAGCAGAGGCGAACGGCTCACTTGTCTCCGAAGGCAGCCGTTCACAGTGGAAAGCGGTTTACCCTGTCTGAAGCTTGGCCGGCAGGGACGCCGGCCCTACTATGATCCCGGTAGGACCGGCCTCCGTGCCGGTCACAAAATCCCCGTGAAGAGTTGCCTCCGAAGACTTCGGTTATTGGAGCGATTAGCGCTTCCGCCGCGCCTTCATGCCCTCCAAAATCGAGTAGGGGAGAGGCCCTCGACCTGGAAACACTCCCAACTCGACTTCAGGTTTGTTGGCTCCGTGAAAATCGGTCCCTCCCGTTACGGCTAGATCAAACTCCAAGGCAAGGTCAAGGAAGGCTTTTGTCTGTTCAGCGGTGTGCTTCGGGTAATAAACCTCGATGCCCTCCAGTCCCTGCTTCACGAAGCCTTGAATTATCGCTTCGAGGCGGCCACCGTCCTGCTCATCGAGAGAATAAGGATGGGCAAGGACAGCCAGGCCTCCAGCTTTCTTGATCACGCTTATGGCCTCTCCGGGCATGATCTTGGTTTTCTTCACGTATGCCGGCGCACCTTTTCCAAGATACAAATCGAAGGCCTCCTGGACCTCGCTCACATGACCTCTTCGGACCATTACATTTGCCACGTGCGGCCTGCCGGGGACTCCTCCGCCGGATTCTCGGGTCACATCATCCACCGAAATGTGTACACCGCAGTCGCTCAGTTTCGAAAGGATCTTGGGAATGCGCTCTTGACGTCCCCTGCCCAAATAAGCCAAAGATTCCAGCAGCTCCGAGTCGTCTGGACGGATGAAAAAACCCAGTATGTGAACTATCCCCGGGTTCCATTGGACACTCATCTCCACACCGGATATGACTTCCACCCCTGCCCTCAAACCTTCGGCCCGAGCTTCAGCAATTCCGGCGACCGTATCGTGGTCTGTAATTGCTATAGCCTGAAGGCCCTTTTCCGCCGAGCGCCTGACGACCTCCGCAGGAGACAAACTCCCATCGGACATGTTTGTATGGACGTGCAGATCAATCATTGTGGGTAAGAGAGAGCCTCCGTGAGATTTCGGCCAGGCCGCGCTAAAGTGGGCAGAACAACTGGATAACCGTGAAATGCCGCTTCAACTGCTAAACTAAAATAGGGGCGGCTGGGGAATCCGTCAAGTCCCGCGACAGGCAGGTTGAACTGCCGGCAGGCTCACCCGTAAGGTTACGACTGCCGCGTACCGTAATTCCTCAGTTACGTGTGGCGAAAGATTGTCATTGCGAGCGCAGCGAAGCAATCTCCTGAGCCACCAAAGATGAGATTGCTTTGTCGTTTCACTCCTCGCAATGACACGGAAACACCGATTACCCCCGTAACTGAGGACTTACCGCGTACCATGAAAAGAACTTGTGAAGAGTGATTCGGCATGATATGCTTTAAGATTCATTAGACTTTTTAACGCCGCAGCCTTGAGAAGCACTCCTGCGGCAAGAAACGACTATACACAAAGCCTGGTAACCGGCATGGCAAAGAGACTTTTTGGCACTGACGGTGTGAGAGGTGTGGCAAACCTCGAACCGATGACAGCCGAGACCGCTCTCAGGCTGGGGCGGGCCCTCGCCCACACAGCGTTGGTCCAGCCGGGGAAAAGGCACAAAATACTCGTAGGGAAAGATACCAGGGTGTCGTGCTACATGTTAGAGACGGCGCTAGCTTCAGGTATTTGCTCGATGGGGGTGGATGTACTCCTCGTCGGCCCCATGCCCACTCCGGGCATTGCGTTCCTTACCACTAACATGAGATGCGACGCCGGCGCGGTAATTTCAGCTTCGCATAATCCATTTCAGGACAACGGAATCAAGTTTTTTTCCGGGGATGGGTTCAAGTTCTCCGACGAACACGAAGAAGAGATCGAGCGACTGATCTTTTCTAATAATATCGACCAGATTCGCCCCACCGCTGAAAAGATAGGAAAAGCCATGCGCATTGAGGACGCACTGGGGCGATATGTGGTTTTTCTCAAGAACACGTTTCCAAGAACTCTGACACTCGACGGTCTTCGCGTGGTTCTGGACTGTGCCAATGGAGCAGCCTACAGGGCCGCTCCTCTAGTTTTTGAGGAATTGGGCGCGGATGTTACGACACTGGGAGTTCATCCTGACGGACATAACATCAATGCCGGGTGCGGCTCCCTGTATCCTGAAATGATTTGTCAGGAGGTCCGGCGAACAGGCGCTCAATTGGGCGTCGCGCTGGACGGCGATGCGGACCGGGTGATCTTCGCCGACGAAAAAGGAAACGAGATCAACGGCGACCAGATCATGGGGCTCATTGCATGGGATATGATGAAAAGACAGGAACTGAAACAAAACACCGTCGTGGCTACCGTGATGAGCAATGTCGGGCTTGACGTGGCTCTGGAGGAATTGGGCGCCTCGGTCGTTCAGAACGCCGGTGGGCGACCGTTACGTAGTTGAACGAATGAGAACCGACGGCTTCAATTTCGGAGGGGAACAATCGGGGCATTTGATATTTCTGGATCACAACACCTCGGGAGACGGTATCTTGTCGGCACTTCAGGTCATAAGGGTCATGCTGGAAACCGGAAAGCCTTTATCGGAACTGGCCGCAAGAGTAAAGCTCTATCCTCAGATCTTGAAGAATGTCGAAGTTAGCGCTAAAAGGGATTTCGAAGACGTTCCGGAAATTCGCAAGGCTATGGGGGAAGCCCATGAGCGGCTTAGAAAGAATCGGGGTCGGCTCCTGGTTCGCTATTCGGGCACTCAGCTTCTGTGCAGAGTAATGGCAGAAGGGCAAGACGAAGAAGAAGTAAGGCTAGTCGTAGAAATGGTGGCCGATGCAATCTCACAGAATTTGTGATCTGACAGGTCGTGCCGTCGAAATCGCCCGCCAGGTCTTGGAGATAGAAATCGAAGGCATCCGGTCGGTAATGGACCGACTCGATGACAAATTCGATGCCTGTGTAGACATGCTCTACTCGCTGCGGGGTCGGATCATCATCACTGGTGTCGGCAAATCAGGGATAGTCGGCCGCAAGATATCCGCCACACTCACCAGTACAGGGTCACCGGCCATTTTCGTTCATCCTCTGGAGGGTCTTCATGGGGACGTGGGGATCGTCGGACGTGATGATGCCTTACTAGCGATTTCCAACAGCGGCGAGACTCCCGAGATAACCTCACTGGCAGCCACCATAAGGAAAAGGGGAGCGCGCATAGTCGCAATGACGGGTGGCGCCTCATCGACGCTGGCCCGCATGGCGGACTTGGTCTTGGATTGCAGAGTGCCGCGTGAGGCGTGCCCGCTCAATATGGCCCCCACTGCAAGCACTACTGCGGCTTTGTCTCTCGGGGACGCTCTTGCCGTTGCGTTGATGGTAAGAAAGGACTTTCGGAAAGAAGATTTTATGAGACATCACCCGGCAGGAAGCCTTGGTGAAAGGCTGTCTCTTAAGGTCAAAGACATGATGTTGGATCGGCCGGCGGTCCCGGAAGTGAGCGAAGATGCCTCCCTGAATGAGGTCCTTGTCAGCATAAACAGGCAAAACTTGGGCTTCACTTTGGTGGTATCGGGCCATCGTCTGTTGGGAATTATTACCGATGGAGACCTGCGACGAGCCCTCGAGAAGGGCGCAGGAATTTACGAATGCCGAGCACGCGACCTGATGACGCTGGATCCCTTGACGATCCGAGACGATAGAACAGCAGCCGAGGCCTTGGAGATCATGGAGGAGAAGTTGATCACAGGACTGGCTGTGTTGGACGACAAGAACCAGCTTACCGGTATCATACATCTTCATGACCTTTTGGGACGAGGACAAGTTCGCTTTGCTCCTTGACGGAGAGAACAACGGTATGACGCCGACCATAAGGATTGATTTAATGGAATCGTCAAAGCACCTTTCCCATAAGAGGGACCCTTGGAACAATGTGAGTCTGGCTGATTAACGACCATCACATCTGATGATGGAAGGCGTTGATGGAGGACAATCATGAAGTTGAAAAAAGAAGACCTGGAGTATTTCCAGGGAATACTTCAGAAACAATTGGATGAACTCATAAAGGGCGCTGGGAGAACTGTCGATGAGATGACCGAGACCGAAGGCAAGGGCTCTTTTCCCGACCCTACCGACCGTGCGTCGATGGAGTCGGACAGGAACTTCGAGCTGAGGATCCGCGACAGAGAACGAAAGTTGATCAACAAAATCAGAAAGGCCCTGGAGAAAGTTGAGGACGGCAGCTTCGGGTTCTGCGAGATCTGTGGAGAGCCGATCGACTTCAAGAGGCTTGAGGCACGACCTGTCACGACCCACTGCATTGATTGTAAGAAGTCCGAGGAAGAAGAGGAAAAGATCAGAAAACTGTAAGACGAGGGAACTCCTGGCTAATAGTCATGGGCAAGATGGCCCCGTGATCCAGATTAAAGGGGTTGTTGAGAGAACTATTATCATTGTCTGAACGAGATTGAGATAAAGGGGAATGGTGGTACCGGAGAGCCTGTCGGGCGGACAAAATGTGTGTCGCGGGGACACCTCAAAAGCCAATCAGGTCAACTAAATAATCGATGACGTTTCTACGGGAAAAAACAAGAGAATTTGTCCCTATAGGTATTGAAAAAGAATATCGTGTGCGCTATAATTAAATTGATAACCAAAAAACACGAACAAGAGGACACAATAAATGAAAAGGGGCAACGAGCGGTTACAAATGCTCAGGTCCGGTATAGGAATGCCTCGCGAAAGAATTGTTGATCCGATTGCGGGAAAGAAGATTTCCAGAGACGACCTGCAGACGTCACTGTTTACAGAGGAAGTCGCCTCCAGGGCCTCCATGGAGAGGAACGCCACTCCCGGGTCTACCGTTGAGACCGATACACTTCCGGGCGAACGATCTGAAATCGAGGCCGCCGGGAAAGCGCCGCAGGTCTCTTTGGGGGCTCTGTCAAATTGCAGGGTTCCGAAGCTAATCAAAAAGAAAGTAAGAGCCGAGGGAACAGTTCCGAGAATACTAGTTCTGAAGTCTCGTTCCGCTGCAATCCCGGAAGAGCCGGAGCCGGTTCAGCCGCCTTTACCTGAATCCTTGACTGTGGTGGAAGAGCACGCGCAACCTGCGCCTTTCGACCGACCCGCACCTATTGAAGAGTTGCCTGCCAAGCACGTGGTCACGGTAGTTCCAACGCCGAGAAAACCGCGAGTCAGGACACCCAGGCTTGAGGCGGAAGAGGCTGCGTCGGTTCCTGTGCACAAGCCGTTGAAGGTCATCAGGCGGCGCCGGGAGGAGACCCCCAAAGTATTTGAAACTACCGCTAAGTCCTTTCCAAGAGCTATGCTTGAAGGTATCGACATCGAATTGGGAGAGAATAACCACGGACAGATCGACTGAGATTGCTCGGAATCTGTGTGGTACGCGGCCAACTTGCAGCCGCCTGGGTAACAACGATCTATCGTCTCGCGAGCAGCCACCTTGTGACCCGAGCCGGGTTAAAGCCCCACTTCTTTAAGGATTTTGCATTGAGCCTTCCCAGTATCCCTGAACCAGCTAGGGTCATCGTCAGTGTTCTCACTACGAATAGGCAGGTTTTGAGTGCGGCAAAACCCCTGCTTGTCCGGGAATTGGGCCCCCTTGATGAAGAGATAGGACCGTTGGCTTTTAATTATACTTCCTACTATGATTGTGAAATGGGTCAGGGGATCCTGAGGTGGCTCTGGTGTTTCGCGGACCTAGTGGACCGCGAAGCGCTCGTCGGCATCAAGTGCTTGACTAACACCATAGAACAAGCCTATACCGTTGAAGGGAAGAGAAAGTTTAACCTGGACCCCGGCCTGATGACGCTGGGAAATTTCGTCCTTGCAACCGGTAAGAACAACGCCCACCGGATCTACTTGGGGAAGGGGATTTTTGCCGACCTCACCCTTGTTTTTCGCGCAGGCACATACCGTCCACTCGAATGGACATATCCTGATTACGCAGATCATGAACTAATAGCAATCCTTAACAGGCTCAGAGAGAGTTATAAATGCAGGTTGATGGAACAGACGCCACAAACGGTCCGGTGAGGAGCATGACCGGCTTCGGCCGGGGGAGGGATGCCGCCGGCGAAGTCGAAATCGTGACCGAAGTTAGGTCAGTGAATCATCGTTTCCTGGATGTCTCGATCAGATCGCCAAGAATGTATGCCGCGTTCGAACCTGAGATCCGCAGAATCGTGTCTCAAAGTGTGGATCGGGGTAAGTTTGATGTGACCATCAATCGGAGTGGTGGCAGGGCGGGCCTGATGGACGTGATGATAGACAATTCCCTCGCGGAAGGGTATTATAAGTGCCTGCTCCAATTAAAGGAAAAATTCGGACTTTCTGGTGAAATAAGCCTATCCGATATGTTGACGCTCAGGGAGATTGTTGTTCCTCTGGAAAAGGAGGAGGGGGTTGAGCAGGAATGGCCAGTGGTGGAAAACAGCTTGCGAGAGGCTCTGGCCGCTCTGGACCGGATGAGGAAAGTAGAGGGATCTGCCCTTTGGAGAGATATCGAGACGAGGCTGATTTCCATACGTGATATGGCCGGCCACATTGCTCCTATAGTGAGTCAGGTTACCGCAGCGGCGAAAGAGAAGCTAGAAAAAAGGGTGCAGGAACTGACGGGAGGGATGGAGCTGGATCAAGATCGCATGTTGCAAGAGGTGGCGATCATGGCTGATCGTTCAGATGTTACCGAGGAACTTACCCGTCTGGAAAGCCATGTGGACCAGTTCCTCTCCTTCGGCGCCCAAGGATCGCCGCTAGGCCGAAAGTTGGACTTCCTGTTACAGGAATTCCATAGGGAGGTTAATACATTGGGCTCGAAATCCGCTTCGACGGACATAGCGTCCTATGTGGTCAGCATCAAGGCTGAGTTGGAAAAAATCAGGGAACAAACCCAAAACATTGAGTGATGAGAGATACACAAAATGGCACGAGTTACTGTTGAAGATTGTCTGGAAAAGGTTGAAAATCGGTTCGCTTTGGTCATTCTCGCCTCCAAACGGACCAAGGAGTTGAAAAGAGGCGCACCTCTGTTGGTTCATGACAGGGACAACAGAGAAGTGGTCATGGCTCTGCGAGAGATCGCACGCGGGAAGGTCCTGGGCCGATTGCCCGCGCCTGATGAAGGCGAAGAGCAAGACCGCGTCATCGTGGATAAGAACCCCGATTGAAGAAGAAACAACCGGCTAGGCCCGGCCGCACGGTCATATACGGCGTCCATCCCGTGATAGAAACGCTGAAGGCCGGCCGAAGACAGATCCAAGAGGTATATCTGGCGAGGGAACCCTTACCTCAGTGGAATCTGACCGCGGTACTTGAGGCCTCCGAAATACCCTTAACAAGGGTTTCCCCCAACGAACTGCTGTCTATTGCAGGTTCCCCTAATCACCAAGGGTTTGCCGCTCAGGTGGGACCCTTCCCCTATGTCGAGTTTTCGGAGGTCTTGTCAGCTTCAGCCGACCAGCAAGGCCCCGTCCTCATCTTAGACGAAATTCAGGATCCGGCCAATCTGGGGAGCATTTTGCGCAGCGGCGAATGTCTCGGCGTAACGGCTGTTATCCTGAGTAAGGATCGTTCAGTCGCCGTCACTCCTGCCGTGGAAAAGACATCGGCAGGCGCGGCCGCGCATGTTCCCTTGGCCAGGGTGGTTAATCTGGCAAGGGCCATGGAAGGGCTCAAAGAGTCAGGCTACTGGATCTACGCGACGGATTCCACAGCAACAGCCGTCTGTTTTGCAACAGACCTCACAGGCAGGGTTGCATTAGTATTGGGATCAGAAGGAAAGGGTATCCGGCGTCTAGTGCGCGAAAAATGCGATGTCTCTCTTTCAATACCGATGGCAGGGAAAGTCGGCTCGCTAAACGTTTCACAGACAGCAGCTATTCTATTGGCCGAGGCGCTTCGCCAGCGCTTAGCCATGGGCTGCTGAACCATGCCGTCACGGAGGCGCTACCCTGGAAATACCATGGGCCTGGCCAAGTAGCTGATGAAATTATTGATTGATCCGTTGCCTTCACTTTCTATGTTTTCCCTGGATCTGGAATTGGTAATCCGAATTGAAGAGGATCGGCCTCCTGAGATCTACCTGGAGGAAGGACTGCCAAGACCGGACCGTCATTTCCTGCTCGGCATTGCGCAGAGCGTCCTTGTGGCGGTGGAGGAGATGGACCCGGAAAGTGTAGAACTGATGAGCACGTGTACAATCAAGCTCTACCGAGCGAATGAGATCAATGTATTTGGGAGCGGCTTGTTGATTGTGAGGGTGAGTGACGGGAGGTTCGGGGCTCTGATAGTAGGCGACTCGCGCCTAGGTCTTCGTTTGGCTCGGCAGGGCTTGCGCTGGTTCACCGGCACCATCCGGCTCGACATTCCGTAGAGAACGAAGATCGTCCCGCAATTCAGGGAACCGGTTCAGGGATCAGGGAACTCACTTACTTATAATCGCAAAATTTGCTGAGCCTGAGAAGACCGGAGCACTTTCAGGCGGGTGCTTGAAGTGCAAATGCCTGAAATGTCCGGGAAGGAGAACAAATGCCCAAATACTTCGCTTCCGTAATAATACTGCTCGCGTCTATGTGTCTGTCGGCCGCGGGAGCAGGGGTGAATATTGCCGGCAACTGGGAAAGTAGGCTGATGGGCTCCCTCATCCAGGCGAGGATAGACCAGAAGGGGAACGACGTCAGCGGGGTTGCCTATGTGTATAGCCCGCTGGGCCAGAAAGACACATACCATTTCACCGGGAAAATCGACGGGGCAAAGGTCGTTGCCGGCCACCATGACGGCCATCTGTTTTCGGGGAACCTTACCCCCGCCGGACGCCTCGTAGGCGTGTTGAAGACCAAAGGTGGTCACCAACTGCCGGTGGAGGCTTCGCGACGGTGAGGGGCACGAACATGAGACAGGAAAATCCGCGCACCACCACGGGGGTAAAGATCAGAACTATAGCCTTCATAGTGGCAATGATTCCGCTCCTGATTCTGGTGGCACTGGTCGGCATCCTCTCTTTGTTGGTCCTGACACCGGTTGTGATGTACGCGGGTAGCATCCGGGGCAAGCCCCTCAAGCCCAGACAGAGTAATGCTGGAGTTGCTCCCAGATGAGAGGAGATCGAGGTCTTTTCCCGGCAGGTGCTCGTCCTCAAACAGTATCGTAACGTTGCAACATGAATCTTGCTCCGTTGTATTGAAAGGATAGTCTGTGATCGCAAGCCGTTATTACAGATCTAACGGCGTCAAATGGGAGGCTAGATTCTTCCACAAAGGGGATACCTTCCCTGAAGTCGATGTGAAGGTGCCCCGACAAGGGGTTTGGGCTCGACCAGTCGATTTCGGATGGGAGTTTGCTAGTTTTCTGGGTGAATCATGGAGATTCGTCCATTTGGACACCGACTTGCTCCATTTTCCGCAACGGAAACGCGCGGACAGCACATAACCTGCTGTAGTATTTCAAAAATATCTTCACATTACAAAGCAATTGATAATATAGGGGCGAGTGAAACTCACCCCTTGTCGGCGGCCAACCGGTCGCTCCGTGCCGAAGCCTTCCATACGCGTTGAAGGACGGCCGCACCGTCAAGCTGATATGGCAACGCTACGCTACTGTCCAGGAGCCCCCACTCGAATCAGGTGCGCTGGGCAGTCATCTTTCATTTCAGCAAGTGCCTGCTTAGGCGATTTCTTGGGAAAGTTTTGGGCAGAGCGCTGTGCCATGTCTTGCAGACGCTCGTTGAGTCGAAGGATTTCTGGATCATCCCGAGCCAACAAGGACCAGGACTGAAAAACGGTTTCATCTCGGTCACCGTCTCTGAAGGCGATAACTACCTTGCCTATCTCTCCAATGTCCGAAAAACTCAGGCTGACATTTCTTATTCTTTCAAAGTAAGTGTCGTTACCTGGTTCAACTTCCAACACGTTTGAACTACCGTCGCGGACATTCTTCACCACTGCAAATTTTCGCAAGCCCCCGTCCCCGATCCTTTGCATGATCAGGACCAGCGGATCCGCGAACTTGGACAAATCCCTTTCCCCTTCCACGCGGAATACCTCCTGATCGGATTGATCATGTATTAAGGTGATGATTTTCCCGTCGGAGAGGATGTCTGCATTCACATCTCCCGACATGGTGAGCCGAAATCTGTTGGGCTTTTGAAAGACCAGGTCGCCTTGAACGCTGAGGTCGCGGTTGAAGACCTTACTGTGGCGCGTTTTTACGAACTTCGCTCGGAATTGGTTTACTATATAAGCTTTCTTTTCAATGCCTTCAATGAGGTTATCGAGGCCGGCGGGCACCGCGGGGGCCTTCGCTGCACAAGCTGCGAGCAGAGGCATGAGACAAATCGCCGCGGCGCAGGCTTTGCAAACGCGGTTAACAAACAATTGCATCAATTGACTCCAAACCACATGGTCATCCGGCCGGCTCCCTCAACTTGGCCAACCGTGTCTCACCAATCGCCCGCTGGATACACCGGTCCTCTCCCGCCCTTTATATGAAAGGGGCGACAGGGACTTTTCATACGTCCAATTCCTAATAAGCCCCGGAGAGTTGGAGGACAACCCCTGCTCCGGGTTTCGACTCCTCCAAAATTATTCTCATAACACACCATTTGTCAGGGTTCAACTCTTCCGCGCAAAATTGGTGGCTCAACGTGCCAACCGTTGAACAAGTGAGAACCTCATTGCCTTCTGAGACATCTAAAAGATAAATAGGTTCAAATCTGAAGCCCTTGAAGTAAGCGGCATGGTCTGATATTTTCCCAAGCTGTCGGTACAATGAATGAGAAAGGAAGAGGTGTCTCATGTGGGAATACAGCGAAAAACTTAAAGATCATTTCTTCCACCCGAGAAATGTCGGAGAACTGGAAGATGCCAACGCAGTTGGTGAAGTGGGCTCTCTTGCGTGCGGAGACGCGTTGAAACTTTTCCTGAAGATAGATCCGGAGACGGACAAGATCCTTGATGCGCGATTCCAAACATTTGGATGCGGAAGCGCAATCGCCTCCAGCAGCGCTCTGACAGAGATGGTTAAAGGGAAGAGCGTGGAGGAGGCAATGAAGATCACCAACCAGGATATTGCAGAGTATCTGGGCGGACTCCCCCAGGAAAAAATGCACTGCTCTGTCATGGGGCGCGACGCGTTTCATGCTGCCGTGGCCTGTTACCGCAAAGAACCGGCCCCCGCGGAGGAGTTGGAAGGTGAACTGGTGTGCCAGTGTTTTGGCGTTACGGACGAGCAGATCAAAAGAGAAATCAGAGCAAATAATCTTTCCACAATCGAACAAGTGACTAATTATACGAAAGCAGGCGGTGGATGCGGGCTCTGCCAGGACAAAATAGCGGAAATTATTGCGCAGGTCAGGGGAGAGCTGAAACAGGAAGAGAAGACTGATGGCCGGCCTCGACCGCAACTGACGAACCTTCAGAAGATCGCCAAGATACAGGAGGTTATGGAAAAGGAGATTCGGCCGATGCTTCAGCAGGATGGCGGTGACGTGGAACTCATCGATCTGGATGGAAACCGGGTTGTCGTTGCACTCAGAGGGCTCTGCACATCCTGTCCCAGTTCAGCCTTAACAAAGGGCGGTATGGAGATCCAAGCTGAAGGAGTTGGTGCATCCTGATCTCTATGTAGAGGAGGTGGCGGGATGAAAACGGTCTATCTGGACAACAATGCCACTACCATGGTGGCTCCCGAAGTCTTCGAAGCTATGCGCCCTTTTCTGACGGAACGCTACGGAAACCCATCGAGCATGCACTCGTTCGGAGGAAGTGTAGCTCGCGACGTGGCCAGGGCCAGGGAGTCTCTCGCCGCATTGTTGGATGTCTCGCAGCAGGAGGTGATTTTCACTTCAGGAGGGACTGAATCCGATTCCACTGCGATCCTGAGCGCGTTGGCTACCATGCCTGAACGTAAGGAGATTGTCACTACCAGGGTTGAACATCCGGCAGTCCTGAATCTCTGCAAGCATCTCGGACGCTTCAAAGGCTACACTGTGCGATGGCTGTCGGTAGATAAAGATGGAATGCTGGACATGGAGGAGGTCCGGACCAAGATCAGCGATCAAACGGCGATGGTGTCCGTGATGTGGGCCAACAATGAGACAGGGGTGATTTTTCCGGTTCGCGAGATCGGCGAGATAGCTCATGAACGCGGCGCGTTGATGCACACCGACGCGGTACAGGCCGTCGGTAAGGTACCGCTCTGGCTCGGATCGTCAAGTATCGATTTCCTATCCCTTTCCGGCCACAAGCTGCATGCTCCCAAAGGAATAGGGGCATTGTACATCAAGAAGGGGACGCGTTTTTCACCGTTCATTATTGGAGGTCATCAGGAGTCGGACAGGCGTGGCGGGACGGAAAATGTTCCGGGAATAGTGGGCCTGGGTGAGGCCGCGCGGCTTGCCATGAAAAACTTCGATGAAGAAAACTCACGTGTGAGGAAGCTTAGAGACCGTTTGCAGGAAGGGTTATTGGCCATCATTGCGGCGGCCCGAGTGAACGGCCACCTGGAGTCTCGTCTTCCGAACACGTTGAACATTGGCTTTGAATTCGTCGAAGGAGAAGCCATCCTCATGAGGATGGACGAAAAGGGAATCTGCGCTTCGTCAGGATCAGCGTGCACGTCAGGCTCTCTGGAACCTTCCCACGTGCTGAGAGCGATGGGAGTGCCCTTCACCGCGGTTCACGGATCGATTCGTTTCTCCCTCTCCAGGTACAACACTGAAGACGAAATAGAGTACGTTATTCAGGAGCTTCCAGGAATAATTGAATTTCTGAGATCCATGTCCCCTTTTGGCAGAGAATACCTGAACACTGCTGTCTGTGTGACGCCCATGAAGTGGGAAACGGGGATGAAAATTGGGTAGTGGGTCAGTTTGAATTCTTATAGTCTCCGGCACTGAGAATTGCGTGAAAAATCACCCTCCCTAACCCCTCCCGTCAAGGGAGGGGGATGAGAAGACCCTCTCCCCTGGCAGGAGAGGGAAGGGAGAGGGAGGAATTTTGAGTCACTTGATAAGGCGCAATTCGCAATGCAGTTCACTATATTTCAGCGGGAATCCCCCATGCTCATCTATTGCCGTGTCATCTTTCTATTGATCAAAGGAGCTCCGAACAATCCGGTTCATAAACGTTTGAGAAAACGTGGTATCAACCTTCTGGTTCCTCATCGCAAAAAATCACAGGAACGTTAATCGACAAGACGACCGACTCTCGGATCGCTACAGGAGACGACCTATAGTCGAGCGCACGTTCAAGCTTTGAAGTACATGGAATTCAGTCTATACTGGCTGAGGGAACTTGCAGATGAAGGGCACAGCATGTGGAAGGGTGTCCCCTTTCTCGGATCGAGAAAGGAATTCCGCCTTCTCATTTTCATTAGGGTTTTCTCAGTGTGACAGTTCATCTTGCCTCTGTGAACTACCAGGTCTCGGGCGTGCCCCAACGTATGCGGGGCTTGACTAAAGATCGTGATGCCTGATTCGATCAACTATAATAAGTGCCGGCTCAAGAAATGGAGAAGAGAACCATCCACTTCTTGCATTTCGTACTCCGACTCCAAGATCTCTCCTCCGATGGCTCAAGAGAGAGACGGCGCCAATAATTGAAGAATGGGTAGACACACTTCCGACGCTGTCCGCATTTTATGCCGGGCGTCCACGAGAAGAACTCATCGAAACAGTGACCGAAGCCTTTCTAGCAAATTTGGAGTTCCTCTCCTCCAACCGGCTCACCCGTATGGAGCGCTTCATAGACTACATCACGGAAAAGCGCTTGGTGGCAGGATTTCCGCTGTCCCATGTCCAAAAGGCCTTTGAGTTGTTCAGGTCTATTGTAACACGAAGGCTTCTGGCTGAACGGCGTCTCAAGTTGTTGGCACAGTCGGTTGAAGCTATCAATGCAAGTCTTTCCTTCACGATTCATCGTTTTTCTGATCACTTTCAGTATATGCACGAGCGTTCAATTAGACAGCACGCACAGAAGTCTCGAGCAGGAAGTAAGCATCCGTACAGCGGAGCTTGCCGAAAGTGAGCGAAGATATAAGACTCTGGTCGAAGAGATTAACGATGGATATTTTGTGATACAAAACGGTCGTATAGTGTTTGCAAACCAGGCGTTTTGCCGTATGCACGGGACCACTCCGGTTGAAGCCGTGGGTCAGCCATTCCTGCGATTTGTGACTCCGGAATGGCGCGAACGCTTGGATGGCACGTACGTCGATTCGCTGGCCGGCAAGCTCACGGCAAGCACTATTGAATACATTCGTCTGGGTTGCGATCCCGAAAGAGGAGCAACGGAAATTAGGGCGAAGACAGTTGACCTCGGCCATGGGCCGGTAACCATTGGCGTGTGCAGGGACATCAGCGAACGCGTGGCCATGGAGCGCAAAGTGCGAGAAAATGAGCGCTTAGCTTATGTGGGCCACCTGGCAGCGTCACTTTCCCATGAGATCAGAAATCCTCTGTCTTCTATCAACATGAATCTCCAAATCTTAAGTGAAACATTACATCTGGACGGCTTTGATCGGCGGCGTTTGGACATCACTGTTCGGGAGGTGTCCAGAGTGGAAAATATCCTTAGACAGTTGCTGGACCTTTCTCGGCCTGTCGACATCGAACTGGGTTTCGTGGACGTGCGTGAGCTTGTGCAGGGATGCGTAGATCTGGTGGAGCCAAAGACTGCGGAGAAACGTCTGAAAATAGTTCAGCGCTATGCCCGACCCCTGACTCCGTGCAAATTGGATGCGAAAAAGCTCCAGCAAGCTTTACTGAATTTGATACTCAATGCGATTGAAGTCACGGGCGAGGGCAGTCGCATACTCGTGTTCGCAAAGACAATTCGTATCGGCGAAAATAAATATCTGGAACTCGGCGTCAGAGACAGCGGTCCTGGGATTGATCCTGCCGGCATTTCACGTCTGTTTGATCCGTTCTACACGACCAAGGCTCAGGGCAGTGGTTTGGGACTTAGCAATGTGAAGAGGATCGTGGAGGCCCATGAGGGAAATGTTGAGGTACGGGGCCGCAAAGGACCGGGAGCGACTTTTGTCATGAGGTTGCCATGGAGAGTATGAACAGAGTGCTTGTCATAGACGATGACGCTTCTATCCGCGAGTCATTGGAGATGTACCTGCAAGACAAAGGCTTGGCAGTCCAGACCGCTGACACGGGAAATAGCGGATTTAGAGCTTGCCTTGACTATAATCCTCAAGTTGTCATTCTGGACATTCGATTACCAGACGTTTCAGGTCTTGAGATACTTCGACGCATTGTGGAGACCTGCCCGGATCTGAAAGTAATAATGATAACAGCTTATCATGACATGGAAAGCACTATAGAAGCAATGCGATACGGTGCCTATGATTATATCCAGAAACCGCTGAGTGTTCGTGAGTTGGATCGTTCCATAACCAAGAGCCTGCACATTTCCAAAGCCTCCCTCTCGTGTCCGCGTCTCGGTGAATGACGACCAGGGCCAGATTCTGAGGAAACGTATTGTCGGCAACACCAGGGCCATGCGTTCCATATTCAAATTCATTGGACTGCTGTCCTGCAACCGTGCCGCAGTCTTGATCGAAGGCGAAACAGGCACAGGCAAGGAACTCCTGGCGCGGGTAATACACGAATCTTCGTTATGGAAGGACCAGCCTTTTGTCACGATCGATTGCACCACTCTTGGTGGAAAGCTTGTTTGAATCCGAACTGTTCGGCCACAAGAAAGGGGCCTTCACAGGGGCTGTCGAATCTAAGAAGGGAAGGATAGAATTGGCCAGTTCTGGAACTCTATTCTTCGACGAAGTGGGAGAGCTCCCGCTGCCTTTGCAGGCCAAGTTCCTGCGTTTCCTGGAGTATGGCGATTTTACGAGAGTGGGAGGAAACCAAACCCGCCAGTGCGAAGCACGCATCATCGCTGCAACCAATAGGAATTTGAAAGATCTCGTGCAGCAAGGACGGTTTCGGCAGGATCTTTTTTTCAGGTTGAAAGTGATCACTATCCGTGTGCCGGCTCTCCGCGAGAGAATGGATGACTTGCCGGAATTGGTGAGGTTCTTCTTGGCAAAGATCAATGGAGACCTGAGCACGAAGGTGGCCAAAGTTGAAAAACAGGCCATGGACATCCTCAAGACCTATTCGTGGCCGGGCAATGTGAGAGAGCTTAAGAACGTGCTCATGAAAGCGGTCCTGGAATCTAGGGGAACCGTTCTCCTCGCAGATGCCGTTGAGGCAGCTCTCGCCGGATCGTCCACGGAATTGCCGGAAATTTCCGAACTGCGCACCTTGGAACAAGTGCAAAGAGAACATATTCTGACTGCTTTTGCGAGATGCTGTGGAAATGTTTCAACCACTGCAAAGGCGCTGGGGATTTCGAGACCCACCTTGCGAAAACGGCTGAGCCAGTACCGAATCCACTCCTGAGCCTGCCAACTTTGTGTCTACGCTGGAAAGAACCTTTCCACTTACTGCAAAGAAAATTTGCAATTGTCTCATTGGCGCAATGCTCCATCCTCATGAGAACCTGCAATGTTCGAGTGAGGTAGCTCAGCTCATGCTGCATTTGCGGTGAGCGTGGCACAAGACTTGCTTCTTGCTCTTCCAGTTCGGAAGTGGGCAAAGGGGTTCTGATTCGGCCGGCGCCTTTAGAAATGTCGTGAGGGTCTGGAGTTCAGAGCAAGGCTTTGTTGGCTTGGCGCGTTGTAACAAACGTGACATGGACGGGAACACGATGGGACTATTGCGCCACCCTATAACCATATCCTCATGATCTCATTCCGGTACCGAACACTCCGCTCAGACTGCCCAGCGTGATCAGTCACCAGGCCGGCCGCGCGTAAACATGCAGCGAGCTTGTGAATAGGCTTGCGTAAAAGTCAAATATTCTTTACCCTTCCCCATACATGACCCGCAAGACAGGCACTTCAGAAAAGAAGGCTGCAATCCCAGAAAAAGGAGTGACACGATGAAGCTTAAGAAGACACTTCTATCTGCCGTACTGGCCGCTCTGTGCTGTTTGGCAGTAGCCTTGTCCCCCGCTCTGGCGCAGAAGCCCATAGTCCTCGGCGCCCCCCTCGCTATGGCCTTCCTGTACGGTTGGGACGCGGACAAGGCCTTTAAGCTCGCAGTGGAAGAGATAAACGCTGCTGGTGGAGTAAAGGTGGGACAAGAAAAGCGGCCTTTCGCACTGGAGGTCATCGACACTCGCGATCTGGAACCGGGAGTGCCGGTGAGCGAGGCTCTCCTGGCTGTAGAGAAACTGATTCTTGAAAAGAAAGTCGACTTTATTGTCGGCGGCCCTGTCCGCTCAGAGGCGGCTTTGGCAGCGATGCCTCTTCTTGTGAAACACAAGAAGATCTCGATACTCACTACGGGGGCACTCACTCCCAAGTATAACGAAGTAATAGCCGGCGATCCCGAGAAGTTTAAGTATCTATTCCGGATTTCAGGGGAAGCCAAGTGGATGGTCATGGGCGAGCTGGTGCCTTGCCTCGAGGGAATAGGCAAACAGCACGGCTTGAACCGCCTGATGATCATGGTCCAGGACGTGGCCCATGCACGGGCCGGCGGAGATATGCTGAAGAAAGTAATGTCCGGCAAAGGTTGGACGGTTCTAGGCGATCCTGTTGTCTTCCCCACTGGAACCACGGATTTTTCTATGGGGCTGCTGGAGGCAAAGAAACAGAACGCTCAGGTGATGATCATCTGGATGGATATGCCGGAGTCCTCCATCCTCCTGAAGCAGTGGAATGACATGAAAGTTCCGGCCTTGCCGTTTGGCACAATCGTCGCGGCGGCCGAACAGCCGGGATTTTGGCAGGCCACCGAAGGCAAGGGTGAGTACTGCATGGCCAGTACGGTGAACGCAGGCAACGTACCCTGCGAAGCCACGCCGTGGACGATGAAGTTCGTGGACGCCTACAAGAAGAAATACGGATTGGAACCCGAAGGCTATGGCACTTCCTCAAGTTATATGGCGGTGTACACGCTTAAGGACGCCATCGAGCGCGCAGGAACCCTGGACTCTGACAAGGTGGCCGAAGCGCTAAGGAAGACAGATCTCGATGGGAGTGTATGGGCGAATCCGCTTCGATCCTAAAACCAATCAGGTCATCCCCAGCCTTGACCCTAAGGAAGGCGCAGTGGGAACGATCTTTCAGTGGCAGGATGGAAAGCGCGTCGTGGTGTTTCCTGAGTCCATTGCCACGGGAAAAGTGCTGCTGCCGCCCTGGATGAAGAAGTGACCCGACCTTATCATGCGAGATACCGATTAGCTGGAACGGGCATAGAGCTTAGTGCCCGTTCCACGGTCTAGAAATCTGCTTGGTTCAATTCAATGCCAACGTCGCTCTCGGACCGATAGGTTGACGTAGAGGGTCTGCGCTGATCTAGCGGTATCCCCGTTGCGTCTTGTGTTGAGGCTCTTGCATGGACATAGTTATTTATGGGGTTATAAACAGCGTTTCACTGGCTCTGATGGCTCTTGGCTTCACTTTGGTCTATGGGGTGAGCCGGCTGCCTAATTTTGCGCATGGTGCTTTATACGTCCTAACCGGCTATATCGCATGGCTGCTCGTAAATCGCGCACATTTGAGCTACCCGCTGGCGATATTGCTGTCGCTGCTTTGCACGGGAATCATAGGGGCTGCCATGTACCAACTGATCCTGGTTCGAGTTCGTGGTATGCCGATTTCGGAAATCATAGCCTCGTACGCTATTGGTCTGGCAATTCTGGAAGGACTGCGCTGGGGAGGCCTCAAAGGGGGAACATTTATCCTCAGGCCGTTCGTCGAGGGCAGCATCGATATATTCGGTGTATCAGTGGACTTCCAACGTATCATCGTGGTGCTGGGGGGAGCCCTCCTGGTGGGGCTGCTATGGATTTTCGTTAATAAGAGTAAACTCGGCCTTGCCCTCAAGGGCATGGCCCAGGACGAGCGGGCGGCCTTGACCCTGGGGATCGACTCCGACCGCATGGCAGTGGTGGCCATGGGCCTTGGGTCGGCACTGGCAGGCGCGGCTGGATTGATCCTGTTGCCGCTGGGGAACATCGTTGTGGAGGCCGGTTATAATGTACTAGTCATGGCGGTCGCTGTCTGCATAGTAGGAGGGCTGGGCAGTTGGACAGGAGCGATTATGGCCGCTTTCCTGATTGGATTTGCCCAGATTCTCACAGTGGCTTACTTCGGGGCGCATTATCAGATAGTGGTGGCGCTCTGCGCCATCATCTTCGCGTTGATATTAAGGCCTAGCGGCCTGTTCGGTCGACAAAAGGAGCTGGAGGAGAGGGTTTAAATGTCCGTGGACAAGAAGAGTGGTCGCAAAGAGAGGATTGACCGAGGAATAAAAGTCAGGTGCGACGGGGTGTATGCCATCTCTTCTTGGAGAGAGATGAGTTATCTGTTAGCCCCGCGGCTGCTCTTCATTGTCGGTCTCGCCACCGCGCCCCTTCTCTTATACAATTTCCCTTACTGGCAGCGAGTGCTCTCAATCGTATGCGTGTACGCTCTACTGGCGATCAGTTTCGATTTCCTTGCAAACTACGTTGGGCTAGTTTCCCTGGGAGGCGGGTTTTACGTTGGCGTGGGAGCCTATACCGCGGCACTGCTGAACATGAAGCTGGGCCTTTCACCCTTCCTGACGATCCCCCTGGCAACCGTTTGCGGTGCAGCCGTTTGCACCGTGTTGCTACTGCCATGTCTGCCGCTGCGAGGAGTCTATTTCGCGATCGTGAGCCTCATGTATCCTCTATTAGCGGCACGTTTCATTGAGGCACTGGACATCTTCGGGGGCACGGACGGCATAATTGGCGTCGGCGGATTGCCGAACGAATGGGTTGAACAGTACCTCCTGATCGGGAGCGTCTTGATATTCGTCTTTGCTTTTCGGCGACTTGTCGAAGAGGACATCGGACTCGTATTTCGCGGGGTCAAGGATAACGACCAGGCGGTAAGAGCGTCTGGCATTGAGATCATCACCTACAAGGCGATCGGGGTCTATCTGGCATCGGCGTTGGGCTGCTTCGGCGGTGCTTGTCTCGCGCACATTTACATGTGGGCTGGGATCTCCCAATTCGCTCTGGATTTCTCGATCATTCCGATTGCAGCAACAGTGGTCGGAGGAGGCGGAACACTCATCGGCCCTGTGATCGGGTGCCTGATTCTCGTTCCTATTTCAGAACTGTTACGTGATTTCGGCACATTGCGTATCGCGGTCTATGCAATCATCCTGACGATGTTCATCGTATTCAAAAGTGAAGGGATCATGAACTACGCGACAAGGAAATATGAACAGTTCGAAAGATGGGTGGAAGTATAGGCGGATAGAAATCAGGCCGGGACGATTGTAGAGATCAGGACTTCCCGTGCAACTCCGGAAGTCCCTTAG
>CAWBBA010000010.1:0-212240 GCA_963786905.1 uncultured delta proteobacterium
ACAGGGATATCGACCTTGTTATTGAACGTGAATTCAGCGGCTCCGAACTTGTGAAGCGAATGAAAGGGTGGATCACGGTAGACCCGAGAGAAGCCGTGAAGATCCTCGAGTCTACGCGGGCGCCTGAAATGCTTTGAAACAGGAGAACTTGTGGTAGAGGTTGAAAACCAGCATGAACTCGACGCTCTCGAACGAGACCTTAAAGCCCGTTTCAATGATCAGTGCAACCTGGAACCGATTCTCAAGGAAAAGTAAAGCGGTCGCAATCCGATGGATGTGCTGTCTCAGCTCGGCTTGAGCCGCCACATACGCGGAGAAAAGCCGGGAAGCTTAGCGGCACATTCGCTCCTGTTATGACAGAGCGTCTGCATCGAGGTCTCCCGTTCGGATACGTACTGTGCCTTCGACTCGCTCGATCACGACTTTTCCGTCTTCACTCTTTCCTGCAGAACCGTAAAGACAGATGGCTTCAATGACTCTTTCAGTCAAGTTCCTGGGAACTACGATCTCCACCTTTATCTTTGGAACCATGTCCCGGTCGATTGCTGTGGCATCAGCCGAGTGTCTACCTGGCCTTGGAGCCGCAGTTTGCATGACCTCAATAACAGTCATTCCACCTACGCCGAGTTCTTCGAGCGATTCCTTGAGATCGTCCAATTTGAAGGGTTTGATGACTGCTTCGATCAAGACCATGGTGGCCTCCCCTCTTAATCTTAAATCCGCTCGTCTGTCGTTGCGGTTGAAGAAATGGTTTGACTTTTCGCCGACCGATGACCCAATATTCTTGACGCCCCAGCAGACTGTGGCGAAGAATTAGCGCTCCCGCAGCTCAGCGGATAGTGCGTCGAATCCCTAATCGGCAGGCCGGAAGTTCGATCCTTGCCGGAGGCGTCAAAGAAATCACGGGTTGCGGCCTTTCATCTCTGCCCTTTGTTCGCCGATATCCGAACAGGCGGCTGTCCTTCTGACAACCCGATTGATGGACACATTTTATCTCTTTAGGTTCATCACCCTTTTACCACGTTACAAGTTTCTGATGACACTTTGAGATTCCCGTCCCAATCCGGTAGTTCTTGATTATTGGACCACGGGAGAGAGGTTGGAATTGAAATACTGTCGGCCTGAAAATTCGTGGAGAAGACCAAGAAATCAGTTTGCTGTAAAGGAATTGGAAAATGGCAGCGGAGGCAGGGAAAAAATATCAGGACCGAGTCGCCAAATCCGCTGTCCTGATATTTCCTGAATTCTTGGTGGAGATGAAGGGATTTGAACCCTCGACCCCCGCGTTGCGAACGCAATCAGGACTATTTTGCAAGTACTCCGAAACACTAGGCAAAATGGCATAGCGCAGTGATATCACTGAGTAAACTGGTGATACCTAGTATGACTGACTTTCCCCAAAATTCCCCAACTATCGCTTCCGATGGACACCAAATGGACACCAGGATTTGATACGGTCCAAATCAGCCGTCCCGCTGGGAGGTGGCTTGTTCATGTGGCTTAAGCCTCACACTTAGCCCGACGCCACCGATCTGTGTTCCTGTCAGGACCCTCGCGCAGGGTTTTGCTTGACCGGGGGATTTGTGCTGAGGTAGGCTGAAAAACAGGCCCAACCAAGCATTTGGCGGCAAGGTGAAGACGGTTTTGCCTCTATCGGGTTGACCGGGAGGAGCCAGGGCAACCTCTTCGGGTTCCGGGGAACCACCCACCGCCTCGTTATCGTCCCGGAGCCCCCCGGAATGCTAAGACCGGCGCATAATTCCTGTTGGAGGCGTGAGGCCCATGAAGAGGTTCATCCGTGAGAACAGGTGGTTTGTATCTGCTGTTGCCCTGGTTCTAGTATTTGGTTTTCTCTGTTTTGATTTGGTAACAGCCAAGCGCCTGTTCAAATGGGATGCATGGTATCTCTTCTGGCCCATGGTACTATCATCTCAGCGCAGCCCTGGCCAGATGGGAGGTGCCTCTTTGGGAGCCACGGGCCTGTTGCGGTTTCCCCTTCCACGCTGATCCCCAAAACGGGGTGTTTCATCCGATCACGGTCATCGTGGGCTTAGTCCTGGGAGGGGATTTCTGTATCTTCCAGTTCTGTGGCTGCTCCATTGGCTGGCAGGAGGGTTAGGATTTTTTTTGCTGATGAAGAGACTTGGCCTTTCTCCAACAGGGGCCTTTGCGGGAAGCGTGGCTTTCATTTTCAACGGCTTCTTCATCGGACAGGCGAGCCACACTGTATGTATCGTTACAATGGCTTATATCCCATGGGTCCTCTTGGTGTTGGACCAGGCGCATGAGCGCCGAGTGGCGTGTACGCTGTACCCGTGGGGTGCTGTTCGGTCTGGCCGGACTGGGCGGACACCCAGGCCTGACCATCTACGCTGGATTGTTCGTCGCTTTGTGGTGTTTGCTCAAGCACGGGAAGCCCCTGCGGACGGCTGTCGTTCTCGCCATCGCGTTCCTGACGGCAAGTGTGGTATTATCTCCTGCATATTTATCCTTCTTGATAGACGGGCAAGGGTTCACGGATCGCGTAGGTTTCCTGTCAGTTCATGAGGCTTGTAACGAAAACCGGTTCCCTTTGAGCGCTCTTATCTCTTTGATCTTTCCAGGAATGACTGTAGCCTATCCAGGCCTATTTGGCACTACTCCCGACCGGGTGGCCATCTTGAACGGCTATTTCGGGATTCTTGGGGTGCTCTCCCTGGCAGTGGTAGCGATAAGAAAAGACTATCGGACGAAATGGAGATGGCTGCTACTTTTCATGCTGATTGTTTTCCTCTTCTGCCTCGGGTCCCGCGGGGGGATAGGGATTCTTAGCTATTATCTTCTACCGCCGCTCAGATTTGTGCGACACCCTAGCTATGCTCGGGTCTTCTGGATGCTGGGAGGTTGCATATTGGCCGGGTGGCTCTTTGAGAGGATAGTCTTGTCAGAGGGAAAAGAGCGCTCCAGATTGTTATCCACGTGCTTCTACGTGCTCTCAGGGTTTATCACTGTGGGTGCAGCCTGTTTTCTCTTGGCCTGGCTTGTTCCGAATGAGGCGGTCTCGACAGACCCCCGTTTTGTATCTATTTTTCTCGTGCCCAATTCCCTGGCTTTGGCGATTCAGTCTGTGAACTTGCAGTTGTTAGTGATCATCTTGTTCATGGCAGCACTTTTTTTCTGTAAGAGTCCGAGGTACGCACGGGCAGCCACTACCGTTCTTCTGGTAGTGGTCGTGATCGATGCTGCGGCGCATGTTCGGTCCAACAGATTCACTCTTGACTGGAATGGACAGGCCCAAGAAGTTACCACCAACTTTCAGGAGACCGCAAAAGCCAACAAGGGGCGTCCGCTTTTTCTCGCAATCCGTGGTACAACCGGGCCTCGGGGGGCCTAGGCAACCAGTGGGTGTTCGATGGCTTTTCTTATGTTCGTGCGTATATCGCCATGACGTCAGAGAATTTTGATTTTCTCGTGGGTAACTCAAGCAATCCCTACAGTCCAACTAGCTTCGTTCGAGTCCTGGAAAGGTGCCCGAAGTTCTGGCTGACGCCGACTGTGATTCCTATCCAGGGCAGTGATACACAGGCTTTAGGAAAACTTCGCTAGCACGGGTGACAAGGATGCAGTGCCGGTGTTTGTGCATTCGCCGTCATCCGGACAACTGCCCGCGCACCAGTCCTCGGTGCCGGGTAGCTACGGATCTGTCGAATTGACGAGCTATATGGCTGACGAAGTCACTCTTTCAGTCCAGGCACCGCAAGACTGCTGGCTCTTTTCTACGGAGAGGTACGCCCAGCGGCTGGAGGGCATACGTTGACGGAACTCCGGTTGAGCTTCACAAAGCAAACTTCTGCTTTCGAGCTCTACAAGTCCCTGCAGGTAGGCACACCGTAAGGATGCGATACGAGGCATGGGTTCACAGAACTCTCATGGTCATCTCTTGGCTGGTAACCTTTTGCGTGTTGGTCGTCTGGGGCCTTCGTGGACTGCTATCTTCGTACGCGGGCTTTGATGCCTGCGTGAGCAAAACTATAGTGCCGAGTGGAGCGATTGGTCGAACAAAACGCAATTTTTTAGGGGAATTTGATAAGAGCCTCCGGAGACTACTTGGGAGGTATAGAGATGCCCCGCATGGCACTGAGACAATACCCCGACGAACGGGAGGATATCAGAAAACTTCGCGTGGTTCTCAGGAAGGCGGAGGATCCCCCCCTTGATTGGAGATTGCGAGCTGTCCAGATCCTCTCGGAATGGACTTCCATCGAGCAGACTGCCGGAATGTGCCAGCTGGAGGCAATGCGAAAGAGGGTCAAAAAGGGGTCAGAAAAAGGGGAAAAGGGGTCAGGTCTACTCTTGGCTCATCACTGAAGTCTTAATATGAATGGCCCTTGCCTCGTCTACTGCCCCTACCTTTTCCGTTGAAACTTCTGCTGGAGTTGGAGACCTGGCGATTTTTTGACAGCCAAGTTGGGACACCAAGGGGCCAGAACGAAGAAATCAGGGTGGAGCGGCCAAGCACTACATCCTGATTCTTTTTGAAATTCTCTGGTGGAGATGAAGGGATTTGAACCCTCGACCCCCGCGTTGCGAACGCGGTGCTCTCCCGCTGAGCTACATCCCCACAGCCCGCTACATTACAAGCTTTCTACACCACTGTCAAGGCCCTCATCCGCTGAAAGAAGGTCGCCAGCAAACACCGAGCCAACAGAACTTAAGGCCACGAGTCTGCCATTTGACTATGTAGTCATATGAATCACTCACCACATTGATATTGCTTGCGGTTGTTGATCGGAGACATCTGTTGAGACGGGATTTTGAAGGGAGCAGAAAGGAGAGCGTCGCAGGATGGAAAACTGGTCCCGTCTAGCTGGACACATATTCTAGGCGAGAGTAGATTATTGACAAGTCCGTTCATATTAGTGCTCCCTCGGAGGATTCACGTCAGCCGGCGCGGCTGCTTGTATATGCCCGCGTTACTTTCTTTCAAATATCCGGTAAATCACAACATAAAAGAGCGGAATAAAGAAGATCGCCAGGGATGTTGCGGTGATCATCCCGCCCAGGACGCTGGTGCCGATGGCCTTTTGTGCTCCCGCACCGGCCCCGGTGGCCAGGGCCAGGGGCAGGACGCCGAAGCCGAAGGCCAGCGAGGTCATGACGATCGGGCGAAACCGCAATTTCGCCCCTTCCAGGGTGGCCTCGATCAACCCCATCCCCTCTTCCAGTTTGGCCTTGGCGAATTGCGACGATCAGGATCGCGTTCTTGGTGGTCAACCCCAGGGTAGTGAGAAGCCCGATCTGGAAATAGACATCATTGGGCAGTCCCCGAAACGACGAGGCCAGCACCCCGCCGATGACCCCAAGGGGCAACGCCAGCATGATCGAAATGGGAAAGGTCCAGCTCTCGTAAAGAGCTGCCAGCACAAGGAAGATCACGAGCATGGAAAATGCGTATAACGCGGGCGCCTGGGAACTCGGCCATCCGCTCCTGGTAGGAGAGCCCGGTCCAGTCAAAGCCGATGCCCTTGGGCAATTTCGACACGATCTCTTCCATGGCCTGCATCGCCTCACCGGAACTCCTCCCCGGCGCCGGCTCGCCCCAGATGTTTATGGACGGAAAGGCGTTGTAGCGCTCCAGCTTGGGAGAACCGGAAGTCCAGTGTCCGGATGCAAAAGAAGAAAAGGGGACCATCTTACCCGCGGTATTGCGCACGTAGAGTTTTTCCAGATCCTTGGGCAACATGCGGTAGGGGGCGTCCGCCTGAACATACACCCGCTTGACTCGTCCGCCCTGGATGAAGTCGTTGACATAGGCGCTGCCGAAGGCCGCTGCGATATGGTGTTGTGGATGGCGGTAATGGGAGTCCCCAGGGCGCCTGCCTTTTCCCAATCCACGTCGATCCGGTATTCGGGCACGTCTTCCAGGCCGTTGGGCCGAACCCTGGTCAATCTTGGGTCCTTCATGGCCATGCCCAGGAGCTGGTTGCGGGCCGCCATCAGGGCTGCGTGGCCCAGGCCGCCGCGGTCCTGCAACTGAAAATCAAACCCCTTGGCACTGGCCCAGTTCGATGACAGCCGGCGGCGGAAAGGCGAACACCATGGCGTTGCGGATCTGTGAAAAAGCTCCCATGGCCCTTCCGGCCACGGCGTCGGCCTTCAGATCCGGCCGGTCGCGAAGCTTCCAGTCCTTGAGCTTGACAAATGCCAAACCCACGTTCTGTCCCCTGCCGGAAAAGCTGAAACCGGAAATCGTCATTATGGATTCCACCGCGTCTTTTTCTGCCACCAGAAAATGCTCCCTGACCCCGTCCAGGACCTTCTCGGTCTGCTCCAGGGTCGAGTTCGCCGGCAGCATTGCCTGGACAAACAGGATCCCCTGGTCTTCATCAGGGAGATAGGCAGTGGGCATCCGCTGAAACAGGAATCCCATGGCCGCCACAATCAGAAGGAAAACAAACAGGTAACGCAGTTTCTTGGAAAGAGCGTGGCCGACCACTCTCAAGTACAGGTCTCTGCCTCGGAAAAAGGAGCGATCGAACCATCTGAAAAATGGGCGCAGGAAAAAGATCGCATTTTCCGACGGTTCATGCCCTTTTGCCACCGGCTTGAGAAGCGATGCGCAGAGAACCGGCGTCAGGATCAGGGCCACAACCACTGAAAGAAGCATGGAGGCGATGATGGTCACGGAAAACTGGCGGTAGATGACACCGGTCGAGCCGCCAAAAAACGCCATGGGGCCGAACACCGCCGAGAGCACCAGCCCGATGCCGATCAGGGCGCTGGTGATCTCGTCCATGGACTTGCGCGGTGGCTTCTCTGGGCGAGAGCCCTTCCTCGCTCATGATCCGTTCCACGTTTTCCACCACCACGATGGCGTCGTCCACCAGAAGGCCGATGGCCAGCACCATGGCGAACATGGTCAGCATGTTGATGGAGAACCCGAAAAGCCCCAGGACCGCGAAGGTCCCCAGGATCACTACCGGCACCGCGATGGTCGGAATCAGGGTGGCCCGGATGTTTCCCAGGAAAAGATACATGACCAGGAAGACCAGCAGGATCGCCTCGAAAAGGGTCTTGACCACCTCGTCGATGGCCACCTTGATAAAGGGGGTTGTGTCGTACGGGTAAACGACCTTCATGCCCGGGGGGAAGTACCGGCTCATCTCTTCCAGTTTCGCCTTGACGGCATCGGCCGTATCCAGCGCATTGGCGCCGGCGGCCTGTCGGATGGCCAGGGCTGCGGCAGGTTTGCCGTTGTAATAATGCCACGACATCGTAGAACTCGGTGCCCAATTCCGTCCGTCCCACATCCTTGATCCGCACGACGGAGCCGTCCGGATTCATGCGGATGGGGATGGCGGCAAACTCATCAGGGGTCTTGAGGAGGTTCTGGACGACAATCGAGGCGTTCAAACGCTGGCCTTCCACCGCCGGCGCTCCGCCGAACTGGCCGGCGGAGACCTCCACGTTGTAGGCCCGAAGCGCCGTGATGACGTCTTCGATCGTCAGGTGGTAATTGGTCAGCTTGTCGGGGTTCAGCCAGACCCGCATGGCATACTGGGTGCCGAAGATTTCAACCTCGCCCACACCCGGCACCCGCGCCAGCACCTTCTCGAGGTTGGATTGGGCATAGTCTCTCAGGTCATTCCCATCCATGCTCCCGTCTTCGGAGATCAGGCCCACGATGATCAGGTAGTTCCTCGTGGACTTGCTGACCTTGACGCCCTGGCGCTGCACCACGTCGGGCAGGCTCGCCATGGCGAGCTGGAGCTTGTTTTGCACCTGAGCCCAGGCAAGGTCCGGATCGGTTCCCGGGGCAAAGGTCAACTCGATGCGGGAGGCGCCGGCCGAATCGCTGGTGGCGGACATGTACAGCATCTTGTCAAAGCCGGTCATCTTCTGCTCGATGATCTGCGTCACGCTGTTTTCAACGGTCTCCGCAGAGGCGCCCGGATAAAAAGAGTCAATGGCGATGGACGGCGGGGCGATGGGGGGATACTGGGATATGGGCAGATTGTAGATCGCCAAGCCGCCCGCCACCATCATGATGATGGCGATGACCCAGGCAAAGACCGGACGATCCAGAAAGAATCTCGATAACATCGGGCGCCTCCGTCAATTCGCCTTTCCGGCCGGCCGGGCCGTATTCCCAGGTTCCGCATCAGCTTTCCGAGCGGCGTCAAAAGGGACAACCTTCACGGAAGCGCCAGGCCGAACTTTTTGCATGCCCTCGACGACCACACGATCACCGGATGCAAGACCTGACGAGACGAGCCACTTGTCGCCGATGGCACGATCGAGAGTGAGCATCCGCTGTTGGATCTTCCCTTCGCCATCCACGATGAGCGCGATGGGATTCCCCTTTGGATCGCGTGAGACTGCCTGCTGAGGAATAAGGATGGCCTGCTCATTTGTGCCTTCTTTCACCACCGCCCGGACGAACATGCCCGGCAGGAGAACTCCTTCCGGATTTGGAAAGACAACCCGCAGGACGACGGACCCGGTCGTCGGATCCACCGTGACGTCGCGAAACTGAAGCGTCCCTTCCAATGGATACGCTGTGCCGTCTTCCAGGATGAGCTTGACCTTGTTCTGGTTCGTTCCGTTTTGATTAAGGCGGCCGTCCTCCAGGCGGCGCCTCAATCGCAGCAGTTCGGTGGTGGATTGGGGCACATCCACGTAAATGGGGTCCAGTTGCTGAATGGTTGCCAGGGCTAGGGGCTGATACGCCGTCACCAGAGCGCCATCCGTCACGTTGGATTTGCCGATGCGACCGGAGATGGGTGCGGTGACACGGGTATATCCCAGATTGATGCGGGCCGTCTCAACCGCCGCCTTCCAATACTCGATATCGGCCTCGGCCTGTTTCAGAGCGGCCTCCCTGTCGTCATAGTCCTGCTGGCTGACCGCTTTTTCGGCGAGCAATCCCTTGTATCGCTCGAACCTCAACCGGGTCGCAAGCAGATTGGCCTCTGATTTCGCAAGGGCAGCCTTCGCACTGTCGAGCGCTGCCTGAAACGGGGCGGGATCGATCTGATAAAGCACCTGGCCGGCTTTGACATCGGAACCTTCCTTAAACAGGCGTTTCTGTATGATGCCATTGACCTGGGGTCGGATTTCCGCGACCAGGTACGCGGACGTGCGGCCCGGCAATTCAGTCGTCAGCACGAGCTGCTGCGGCTGGACCGTCACCGTAGCCACTTCCGGGACAGGGGGCGGCGGGGACTGCTGCCGGCGGTCGCAGCCGAAAAGCAGTAGCACTACAACCGTGAGGAACAAGAAGATCTCGGATCTTGGCGATGTGCGCATGGTGCAACCTCGGAGAATATGTTTGCTGAACTTTCCCTCGTTCAAGGGGTTTTGCCTCGTTGTTGGAGAAGGCTCGGTCAGATGTCGCAGCCTTCTCCTGGAGTTTCTTCTCAATCAAAGAGCTTCTTGAACGCCTGCTTGATCTGGGACATGCCATCCGACAGCTCACTTTCAAAGGTTGCAGCTTTGTCCTTGGCCATTTGCTTCCTTTTCATCGAGTTGCGCGGTTGTACCGGGAGCGACATTGCATTGCTCAGGTTTTCCGCTCAAGAGCACTCTCAAATACGCTTTTTCACGTAATCAGCACCCCTCTGAAAAAAATGTCCGCGGCAGTTGACAGGTTATCCCCTTCGCGAAATCGGGCGGGATCTTTCATGATCCGGAAAAGAAAAGTGTTGATCATCCCGTCAAGCGCCAGGGCCATCTGATAGGGATCAAGGCTCCGGAACACATTCTCCTTGATGCCTCTTCTCGAAGACAGAAGCCAGTTTCTCGATTCCTTCATCGTAAAGCCTAAGAAGGTCTTGGTCCAAACCGGCTTTTATGTTGAAGCTCGCTCCTCTGGTTTCGGCAAAATACAGGCGCACGAGTGGTAGATTGGTCGAAAAATAGTTCCTGACGGACGGCGATGTATCTCTTGATGGCTCGAAGAGGATTCCGTTCCTCTTCGAGGGCCTGTATAAGAGCATGGTGCCACTTTTCTGCCATCTCCATGATGAGGGCTTTGTACAACTCTTCCTTATTACGTGAAAAATTTATATAATGTTCCGATCCCGAACTCTGCTTCTCCTGCGATCTCGTGCATGGAGACGTTGTGATACCCCTTTTCCGAGAAGAGTCTTAGCGCTGCGTCGAGTATCTCTCCGCGCTGCCGCAAATTTTCTCGCTCTCGACGCGGGAGGTTTTCACGTTTCGTGCAGGCCTCGCCAAGCAGTGAAGGACCCATTCGCCTCTCCTTCTGACGATGTATTCAGTATCTGACGTCATGTTCTATTTCGTCTGAGGGTGCCTGTCAAGTGGAAATCCATCCAGACCAAGCACTCGTGCCACGATCAAAGCAGACCGTGGATTCTGGTTTTTGATTCCCGCTGCCATCCTTGAGCAAGAAATGGTAGAGTAATCTTCGGGAGAAATTGCTCTATGGATAGGGTTTTACTTTTCTTGTCAGCACTGGCCGCGTTGTTCATTCTTTGCCAGTGGTTCGTATTTGTTTCGGTTAGGAAGTACCTGTTCCAGCGATACAATCCTGTAAGCAGAAAGGTGGCCTATTCGGTCCTCGGTTTGTTGGGGCTGGTCAACCTTCTCGCCCTGAAGTCGGCCTATGATCTGTTCTCTCCAGACTCGTGGGAAAATCTGGCAGCTTCGGTTGCCTATTTCAGTTACCTAGGATGCGTGCTGATTCTTTGCCTCTTCTTCCTAGCACTGGGCGGGGTTTCTCAGGTCTTGCGGTTGAAAGATGCCGTTTCTTCGGCAATAAATTCTCGGAGAAGACACGCAGAGGCTTCTAGCGGCGGCCAAGAAGAGTGCCTGGGCCTGGCCGGATGCAAAGCACAGCCAATCGAGGCCCTGCGCAAACAGAAGAGCCTTGAAGGATGCAAAGCCGAACCGGAGTCCTGTCAACCTACTGAAACGGTTCCGCCCAAGGTCCAATTGAAACCCGACCCCTCTTCGCACGGCCTGTCATCGACTCGGAGATCGTTCCTCAAATGGACCACTGCCGCAGGATTGGTCGCGGCCGCAAGCTATGCAGGTCATGGAATAGCAGAAGCTTACCGCGCGGCCTGTCATTGAGGAATTCGATCTGTTTTACCCCGAGCTTGAGGGCCTGACCCGACCGCTCACATTCATTCAGATTACTGATTTCCACTTTGGGATGTTCATGGGGAGCCCGGAACTGGAACGCCTGGTGAAACTTGTTAATGCTGTGGAAGGAGACGCGGTTTTTATAACAGGCGATGTATTTCACTCGCCATTGACGCGCGTGGAACGCGCGACACCGATATTGAAAAAGCTCAAACCCCGGCGCTTGGGCAATTTTGCGGTGCTCGGCAACCATGATTATTACACTGGTGAATCGCTGGCAGTGCAAAGCATGAAAGAGAGCGGTCTTACCCTGCTCCGTAATCAGTGGACTACCTTCAGGGAAGGGAGCGCGGACATTCACCTTGGAGGCATCGACGACCCGATGGTCAACTGGGTTTGGGGCTCACGATTTCCCAAATTTCAGGGCTTCATGGACAAGGCTCCCAGGTCGCCGGGAATGCGTATCCTCCTATCGCACCGTCCCAGCGTTTTGCCTATTGCGTCACAGGCAGGTATCGATTTTGTCTTGTCCGGCCACATTCATGGTGGGCAGATCATTTTCCCGTATCCCGGGACGGATCGCGGACTGAGCATCGCTCGATTGGCCGGCCCCTTCACTCACGGATGGTATCATATCGGTAAAAGCAGCATGTATCTTAATCGAGGCGTAGGTCTGACGTTCGTACCGTGGCGTATTAATTGTCCGCCCGAGATCACAGTATTTCATCTTCATCCCGCTGGCAATGAGCAAACACGGGTGATAAAAAGACAGGGCAATCAAAATCAGAAAATCTGAATTTCCGAGAAGGGTGTCAAGCGACCGTGTGCGGCAGGCATAATCAATGCCCTCGACTCTCCATCATAACGAGGTCGTTGCCATGAATAGCGAAGATGCACTTGAACGCCACAAGAAGCTGATCAACGATGGATGGGTAAGGCGATTCACAGCCGAGGAGCCACGACTATCCGAGATGAAGGAATTCTACGAGTCCCTGGGGCTAAAAGTCCGAGTTGAAGCAGGCATTCCCGACGAAGGGCAAGAATGTCGAAGCTGCTTCGATTTGGAGGGATTCGAGACCCGGTACAGAACAATTTATACGAAAGGTGAACCCACGCGCGAGCAGAGCCGCTCGGAAGAAATGTTTGATTAGAAGCGATTGCAAAGCCTCAAGAGCAATTGAAGGCATGCTGGGAGGAACTTTTTGCAAACGGAATCATGCTGCCGTTGCCAAAGAAGCAGCGCACGAGAACAGTGTCATTGCGAGGAGTGAAACGACGAAGCAATCTGCTCTTGCTGTTTGGGGGATTGCCACGGGCTTGCGCCCTCGCAATGACAGCCCCATTGTTTGCCAAATAAACAATTCCCTTTGCCAAAAATTCCCCCCAGCACCCCCTCAAAAACTCTCAATTATTGCAAACAAGCTCACTTGACCGCGGCAACTAGCTGCCCCATGTGATCTCCCTCTCGAATCATCCGGACCTCCTTGAAGCCCGCTATTGCCAGGTCTTCCCGGACCTCTTCAAAGGTATAGGAAGTGCCGCCCGTAGTGGCCGCCAACATGTTCACCGCAAAGATGGCCCCGTCTGCCGGAATGGTGCGGCTCGAATCCAGGAAGTAGTCCCGGATGAGTATTGTCCCGCCAGGAGCCAAGGCCGCGTAAATCTTTGAGTAAAGCCGGCCGTTGGCCTCACGGTCGTTGCTGTGAATGATCGCGGACAGTAACACCAGGTCATGCCCTTTGGGTAACTCATCGGTATTATAGTCTCCAGGCACGAGCTGAACCCGATCAATGAAGCCGCTTTCAGTAAGTCGATTCCTGGCCATTTTGACGACTTCGGGGAGGTCAAACAAGGTGGCGGTCATGTTGGGAGCCATCTTCAGGAACGCCATTATGTATGTCCCGGACGCTCCCCCAATGTCCAGCATCCGTGTGAAGGATTTCAGGTTGATAGAATCGGCGATTTCTTCCGCCTTCCTCAGGCCGATGACGTGCATGGCCCCGATAAATGCTTCCATGTCTTCGGCGGATCGAGACAAGATGTCTTTGTGGGCTGGATTGGTACCTGTACGGACGATCTCAGTCAGGTGCGACCACGTCTCCCACATAGTTCCCCTGTGAAGGACGAGAGGGAGTATCGAATCCCGACCGCCTTTCATCAACAGGCCGGCGATCGAGGAATTCACTCTGTAATGCCCGTCGGGCGAACGAATCAAAATTCCCTGTGCTGCCAGGGCGTCCATCAGGATAGCCAACCCTCGCGGGCTCCAGTCCTCGTCTGCGCACAGGTCGTCTACAGTTCTAGGACTGGCTTCCAGCTTGGTAAAGAGGTCGAGTTGAGCCGCGGTCAACAGTATCCTGCACTCTTGAAATGAACTGGCCACCGCAAGAAGCTTTTGCTCGTTCCATTCGTCGGACATTCTGATTCACCTCCTGAGGATTCTTGACAGTGAACGTACCACTCCCGCTCCAATTTACTATATTGGGAGATGTAGCCAAACTGCTAAACGACGGGCCCCGTTTTTCAGCTCCCCAAAAAGTTTCAGGGCTTCATGCTTGACAACCGCCCTCTGACGTTTATTCTAGATATTGTACACCCGATCCAAAGAGGTGCGATATGAAGTGGATTATTGGCGGTTCCCTTGGGGCCTTGGCCGGATTCGGCCTGTATCTGGTGAGCGTTAATTTCCAGTCGGGGTGAGCCTTGTGGTGCAACCCGATCTTGGCTGTGGTCATCGGAGCCTCGATCGGTGCGGCAATCTCCTCCGGGTGAGGATGCGTCAACAGGCAATCCGACAGTTCAATTCAATCTGAGGCCAATATGGGAAAGCATCTGGTCTTTGTGGGAGGGGGCCACGCTCATTTAACGTCCTTGGTCAATATCGGTGATTACATCAAATTGGGGCATCGGGTTTCCCTTATAAGTCCGGTGACGCATCATTACTACTCGGGTATGGGCCCGGGACTCCTCTCGGGGATCTATCGTCCCGAAGAAGCCCGCTTTCATATCAAGAAGCTTGTCGAAGACCGGGGCGCATCCTTTGTGAAGGGATACGTTGCCCGCATCAACGCGGACAAACGCTTTCTGGTCCTCGAAACGGGAGAGGAAGTTCCGTACGACATCGTCTCTTTCAACACTGGCAGTGGTGTCCCGCTGGATGAAGTCAACAATGACAAAAACAACCGTCTACCCTGTCAAACCCATTGTCAATCTGCTTAAAGCCAGAAAGATAATCCTGGATAAGATCCGTGGAGAGATCCCTCGTCTCCTGGTTGTGGGAGGAGGCCCAGCGGGTGTCGAGCTTTCGGGCAACCTCTGGCGGCTAGTCCATGATAACGGGGGCCAAGCGGAAATAGCACTCATCGCGGGCGGCAATCTCCTGTCTTCCTTTCCCGGAAAAGCTCGTAGTCTGGCCATCGCTTCTTTACATGAACGCGGCATCGAAGTACTGGAAGGCACCCAAGTGAGCCGATTTGCAGACGGAGAGGCCGTGCTGGCAGACGGCAGGCGGCTCCCTTATGATATAGTGTTCGCTGCCCTGGGGGTGAAGCCTTCGCAGATATTCAGAGAATCGGACCTGCCCATAGGCAATGATGGTGGGCTCCTGGTAAATGAACGCCTCCAAAGCGTGGCCCACCCGGAAATCTTCGGAGGTGGTGACTGCATATCTCTGCAAGGACATCATCTGGACAAGGTCGGCGTTTATGCGGTTCGGCAAAATGAGATCCTTCACCACAACTTGTTGTCTGCCTTATCGGGTGAGTCCATGGAAAAGTTCACGCCCCAGAAAACGTACCTGCTCATTTTCAATCTCGGTAACGGTACAGGAATCTTTGTGAGAAGATCATGGGTCTGGAGCGGCAGGCTTGCTTTTCTCTTCAAGGATTACCTGGATCGCTCCTTTATGCGGAAATTCCAGGTGTCCGGCGAACGGGAGGATCGGTCTGAAGTGCTCGATTGATAGCGGTCCAGGCTTGCAGGTAACCACCTCCGGTTACTCTTCGAGAAACTCATAGGTTTTGCAGCCTTCTCTGTGCCCTTACTCCTTCCACAGCAAAGCGAAAGTGCCATCACATGGAAAAACCAGTCTATCTTGATTACAACGGAACGACTCCGCATGACCCTGAAGTCATCGCCGCGATGAGGCCTTTTCTCGATGAAGAGTTCGGCAATCCATCCAGCACGCACTGGTTCGGAATTGCGCCTAAACGGGCCGTAATTCATGCGAGAAAGCAGGTGGCCTCACTTCTGAATTGTGATCCTGAAGAGATCATCTTTACGAGCGGCGGCACTGAGGCCAATAACCACGCGATACTCGGTACCGCCTTCGAGAATCGGCACAAAGGGAACCATGTCGTCACCAGCCAAATCGAACACCCAGCGGTGCTTGAAGTTTGCCGGTTCCTCGAAGAAAACGGCTTTCGTGTTACGTATCTCCCTGTCGATGAATTCGGCATGGTCAGCGTATCTGACGTTGAGGCCGCGATCGCCCCTGAAACGATCCTCATCACCATTATGCACGCGAACAATGAAGTCGGGACCATTGAGCCCATCGAAGAGATCGCGGGGCTCGCTCGACGGCACGGGATCGTAGTGCATACAGACGCGGCTCAATCAATGGGGAAGATATCCACGGACGTGAAAGCGCTGGGAGTAGACTTACTATCTGTAGCCGGCCACAAATTGTATGCTCCCAAGGGGATTGGTGCTCTGTACACGCGTAAAGGAATTAAGCTCAGAAAGTTTATGTTGGGCGCGGGTCAAGAGGTGGGCCAGAGAGCGGGCACAGAGAACGTCCTCGAAATTGTGGGCCTTGGAAAAGCCTGTGAGATCGCTCTGCGGGATTTAGGCAAGAACGCGGATCATATGATTCACACCAGAGACTTGCTTCACAACGGTCTGAAAACTAGACTGAAGCATGTCAGACTCAACGGGCACCCTGAAAATCGTTTGCCCAATACCCTCAATGTGTCTTTTCTCGGTCTGGAGGCCAACAGGATACTGGAGGAGATTGGACTGGATGTAGCAGCTTCAGCGGGAGCCGCGTGCCATTCCGACCACGTGCAGATCTCACACGTGCTCGAAGCGATGGGTGTGCCTATCGAATGGGCCAAGGGGACGCTGCGATTCACTACAGGCAGAATGACGACCGAAGCGGAAATCGCCAGGGCCATAAATGTTATCGTCGATGCAGTTACAACGCTGGAAAAGGAATGAATGTTGTTCCTCGTTGGAAAGCAAACTACAAATTATACAATCTCACCGAAAAGGTCGGGTCCGTGTGACCCAGTGATTCTGATGCTCGTGAATCTCGCCGGCTGTTGCTTTCCCCGCGGTGATGTAGAGGGCTCCGTCAACCTCCGGGGCCTGGTCCCACATCCTGCCCTGCAAAAGCAGCTCTGATTCGTCGGAGACACCTTCAACAAGCCCCTGTTCCACTGTGCCGATCCGCTGTTGATTGCGCTTGTCCATGAACCGGGAATGAATCCCTCGTATCAGGTCGGCTCTGGCTTCCTTCACGTCTGCCGGAACAGGGTCTCCCAGAGCCGCGGCGGGCGTCCCCTCTTCAGGTGAATAGGTGAAGACACCCACGTGCTCGATGTCAAAGGTCTCAACAAAATCCCTTAGTTCGAGAAATTCCTTGTCCCCCTCCGTGGGATATCCGACCATGAACGTGGTCCTGAGAACCAGGTCTGGAATCTCTTGTCTCAATCGTTCGGTTAACTTGCGAACTCGATCCCCTTTCCATGGTCTTCCCATGGCCTTGAGCACCTTAGCGGACACATGCTGGAACGGGATGTCCAGGTAAGGGAGAATATTCTCAGACTCGTTTATGAGCCTACCGAGCCCACGCGGGATAGCGTCCGGATAAAGGTACATCAACCGTATCCATTTAATGCCCTCCACGCGCCTGAGCCTTTCCAACAACTTTATCAGAGCGCCTTTTTCGCCTCGTTCAACGCCGTAGCTCGTAAGGTCCTGCGCGACAAGCACCAGTTCCCGCACGCCGGTGGAGGCCAAGAAAATCGCCTCCTGTTCCAGTTCGGATGGGTCCACACTGCGCAGCGGGCCCCGAATCGCGGGGATAGTGCAGTAGCGGCAAAGTCGGGGGCAGCCTTCAGCAATTTTCAGGTAAGCGTACCCCGCTGTGGTCAGTATACGCCCAGGCTGCATACTCGCAGTCTTGCTCAGATGTGATCGGGGGGCTGTTGTTTTGGACACGGGCGATACGCCTGTGTCTTCAGCCCTATGGAGAGCGGCTTTCAAAATTCTCGGCAGGTCTGCGATCTTATCGGGTGTCATGAAAAGGTCTACTTCGGGCAATGGCTCGCGGAGACTCTCCTGGTAGCGTAACGGCATACATCCTGCCACTACCAGAAAAGCATCCTTGTGTTCCCGGTAGTCCAATATTGTGTCGATTGATTCGTCGACCGCAGGCTCGATGAAAGCGCAGGTATTTATGATTATGATCCCGGCTACCGTAGGGTCGTCTGTGTAGACGAAGCCTGCATCGGCCATCACCGACAGAATTCTCTCAGAGTCTACCCTATTTTTAGGGCATCCGAGGCTTACAAGGTTAAAGAATTTATTGTGTGTCACTGCTTTGGTAATGCGTCCAGCGAAGGGATCAATTTATCCAGAGGAATCGGTCCTACTTCGAAAAGAACGTCCGGTAGTGAGTCGAGGAACTTTATCCCGGTCAGGTCGAAGCGGTTGTAGTTTCCTAGAGCGTCATAAATTATGGCTCTGCGTATGGTGAAGAGATCTTTGTCAACGCCCAATATAATACGATAGGTGCCGGCGGGGTTTTTGCGGTCGGTCAGTTCGAGAAGAATTAGTTTCTCCGCTTCATCCTGGGATTTGACCGGAAAGGCTATGGAAAAATTTCGGTCCAGGGCGCCGATATTCGCGAAAAATCCGAAAAAGTGCTCAACGTTCATTTCGGGAGGAACCTCTCCATGAGACGCGGTGCCGTCCTGCGGAAAGTAGACAGTGTAGGATTTTCCTTTGATCACCACTTTCTGTTTTTCAGGTGATTCCACGTCCAGCGCAATCATCCCCGGCCTCTTAACCTGGATTATGCCCTCGAACCGGTCGTTGAGGTCCATGCTCACATTCACCGTCAATTGGTTAAAGGTCGCGCGAAAACAGCAGTGACGAGAATAGACGTCCTGGACCTTCTTGATAACTTCCTCTGCGGTGGGAGCGCTGTCGCACGGAGTAACGCACGCCACACCAGCCGCCATCAAGAATACGAAAATCATGCTGATGCGTCTGTTCAAGCAGCGCCTCCTGAAAGCTTCTTAAGGGTAACAAGCCGTTCGACCAATATTGGGATTCTGAATTCATCCGGAGCAAGCGGCACACCGGCTTTGCGAAGATCGTAAACGAGCAGAGCCAACTCAGGGAGCAATTCCCTCATGGCAGTGTCGTTTTCAAGGGCTTCACAGACTTCGGACGGTGAGCCAAGCGCTGCAATTCTCCCCTGCTTCAATACCATCATAAGGTCCAGAATCGGCAGAAAAGGCTCCATGTCATGGGAAACAATCACTACTGTTTTGTCGCGTGACGTCTTCATTTCCTCAAGGACTCGTGTGAGATCCGCCAATGATGGAGGGTCCAAGCCAACGGCCGGTTCATCGAGGATGAGGACCTCAGGCTGATTCACAAGTATCCCCGCTATTGCAACTTTGCGTTTGGCTCCGTCGGACAGGGCCGTGGGAGATCGCCCGCCGATCTCATCGATGTTCAGTCCCACCAGTTCGCATGCGTTCCGGACCTTGTTCTTGATTTCGTCTTTGGACAGGTTAGAAGACCGTCTGAGTACCGAATGAGATATCCCCAAATACCGTTTCCTCGAAAAGCTGGCGTTCGGGTCGTTGAAAGACCACACCAACTCTCAGTCTGAGTCCCGGCCCGTAAGATCTGATGTCCGTCCCGTCTAATAGCACCCTGCCTCGGGTGGGGGTGAGAAGTCCGTTGAGGTTTTTGACAAGCGTTGTCTTTCCTGATCCTGTACCGCCCAGTATGCCTACAAAAGTCCCCGCGGAAAGCCCGAAGCTGATTGCCTCCAAGGCTTTTATTTCCAGGGGGGTGCCAGGACTGTACGCGTAATCGAGATTTTCAACTTGGATTTTCAAATGAGCGTGACCAGCCAGTTGTGCATAAGAATGTGGGATCTCTTCCCCGAGAATCATTGAGGACTTCCTGTCTCGACCCGTCCGCGGGTGAACGATTCCTCTCTTCCCGCATGCATCCAGTGTCGCAGATTAGAGCGTGTCATTGCGAGCGCAGCGAAGCAATCTCCATCACGGAAAAACTGAGATTGCTTCGTCGTCTCACTCCTCGCAATGACAGGCGCTGCGAAATGCCGCCGCGTACCCAAATACCCGCCCCTGCCTAGGGAGTCTCCTTAACTTTCCAAGTCGTTCCTTTGGGACCGTCTTCAAGCAGGATCCCCTTAGCGTCCAGCCCCTTGCGGATCTCGTCAGCACGCGCGAAATCCTTTCTCTTCCGGGCCTCGGCTCTTTCAACTATCAGTCCCTCGATCTCCTCTTCACCGATTCCCAGATCTGCCACACCGCCTTTGCGCAGGTTTTCCAGGAAAAGGACCGGTTCCTCCCTGAGCAGGCCCAAAACTTCTCGAGAAAGGGCGCCAATCTCATTCTTCACTTTGGTCAGGACATCGGGCGAAGGAATCTCAGATAAGGAAGCCGCCGCGGAATACCTGTTTATGGCCCGTGCAGCGTCAAAGAGAATAGCCAGGGGGCGAGGAGTGTTAAAGTCGTCGTCCATGGCCTCTACAAAACGATTGCTTATGTCCGTCAGCTCATCGGGCAGCACCTTGCCAGTACCCCCGCGTCCGATGACCTCGTCCAGAGATGCCATTGCCGCATAAAGGCGCTCAAGCGCCGACGCGGACTCCTTTATGGATGTTTCACTATAGTCCAGAGGGCTTCTGTAGTGGCTCGATATGAGGAACAAGCGGAGCGCCTCCGGATGGACGGTTTTGAGAATATCTCTTATGTTTAGGACGTTTCCGAGGGATTTGGACATCTTCTCGGCACTGATGTTGACGAATCCATTATGGATCCAATACTTGGCAAAAGGCCTTCCCGTAGCTGCCTCTGATTGGGCGATTTCGTTTTCGTGGTGTGGAAAGGTCAGATCCGCGCCTCCGCCGTGAATATCAAAGCCCTCCCCCAACAGATCCATGCTCATGGCAGAGCACTCGATGTGCCAGCCAGGACGTCCCGGACCCCAAGGGCTCTCCCAGTATGGTTCCCCAGGTTTGGCTGCTTTCCATAAGGCGAAGTCCAAAGGGTTTCGCTTCTTTTCATCCACATCTACCCGCGCGCCTGATATCAGATCCTCGGTTCTCTTGCCGGAGAGCTTGCCGTACCCGGAAAAACTGTTCACGGAGAACATGACATCCCCGTTGGCTTCGTAAGCATGGCCGGACGAGATAAGCTTTTGGATGAGCGATTGCATCCGGTCTATATATTCTGTAGCTCTGGGCTCGAAGGTTGGCCGAAGGATCCCAAGAGCGTCCATGTCAACGTAGAATTCGTGTATAAAACGCTCTCCAAGGCTTTTCCAGTCTTCCCCCAGTTCGTTGGCCCGATTTATGATCTTGTCATCCACATCCGTGAAGTTCCGCACGAACGTAACTTCATACATGCGGTACATCAGATACCGATAGATCACATCAAAAAGGACAGCGGATCGTGCATGTCCTAAGTGGCACATATCGTAAACCGTCATTCCGCAGACATACATTCCGACTTTTCCAGGCTGAAGGGGCTCGAACTCCTCCTTTTTCCTGGTCAAGGTGCTGTATATCTTCAGTCCCATTAGTTTCTCCTCGATGGACGAATCTGCGAAGCGCTGCGAACCTGAAAGCCCGTTCCATAGTGAAACACGCGGAGATTGGCCCAATGCCACCCTCTCCTAGCCCCTTCCGTTAAGGGAGGGGGGTAACAAAACTCTTGTAAGTTGGGTATGTGTACCCCGTCGTTTCGAGAAAGAGTAGCAGCGAGCGGGATTTTCACACCGATTACCCCCTCGCGAGACTCAATGCGCGTCAGTATAGAAGCCTGCCTCAAGGCTTATCGTCTTCTTCCAAAAGCACTACGGCCGATACAGCTATTCCTTCGGCCCTGCCAATGAATCCCAGTCCCTCTGTGGTTGTTGCCTTGACATTTACCCGGTCGGGCTCAATCCCCACGGCTTCCGCCAGGTTGCCGACAATCGCAGCCCGAAACGGTCCTATCTTAGGGGCTTGCGCGAGAACAGTTACATCAAGATTTCCAATGCGAAATCCCAACGCGCGTACTGCTTCCACAATAGTCTCGAGCATGCTGATGCTGGAAGCATCGCGATACGCAGGGTCCGTGTCCGGAAAGTGCATACCGATATCTCCCAGGCCCGCCGCGCCCAGCAGCGCATCTATTAGTGCATGTGTGAGGACGTCCGCGTCCGAATGCCCTTCCAACCCCAGGGGATAAGGTATGGTCTCTCCACCCAGGATGAGCTTCCGGTTCTCTACAAATTTGTGGGCATCAAATCCGTGGCCTATGCGCAAGGTCTTCTCCCGCCTGCCATTAATATGCGGAGCTTAATTCATCGGCCCGAGTTCGTCAAGAATGGCTTATCGTAGGTTACGCATGTATCGGCGCACGGAAGGCAGGTCGCAGGCAATACGCTCCAATTCTTGACGAAGAGTGCCGCGTGTCATAAACTCAGCGCCGGGCACCTTATCACTTTGTGGAACTCGAACATGGAAATCAGCCGGTGATTTTGAGGCAAACGAACACCAAAAGAGAAGGAGCGCTGATAGGGCTCCTCGCCTGGTTGGGAGCAGGGCTGCCGGTCCTGTTGCTCTGTGCAGGCGTTTCGGGAATGTTAGGGGCAGGATTGGGGATTTACGCTGCCTTCTCCGCGGATCTACCTAAAATCCCGGATCTCAAATCATATCGCCCGAAGACCGTTTCGACATTTTACGCGGAGGACGGCACGGTCATTGGACTGTTCTATAAGGAGAAACGGTTTCCTGTCCCCTTGGAATCAATACCACCTCACGTCATTAACGCTTTTCTGGCTGCGGAGGACTCCAGGTTCTTTTCACATGCCGGGGTGGATGGGCTAGGGGTCATCAGGGCCCTGATCAAGAACATAAAGGCAGGAACCTTCGTTCAGGGCGGAAGCACCATAACTCAACAAGTGACGCGGAATTTCATTTTGTCCAAACAAAAGACAATCTCCCGGAAGATTCGGGAGGCCATGCTCGCCTTCAGACTCGAACAAGCCTTGAGCAAGAAAGAAATTCTTGAAATCTATCTCAATGAAATTTACCTGGGCAAAGGTTCATACGGACTTGAGGCCGCAGCTCGGACGCACTTCGGTAAGCCCGCGACTGAATTGAGTATACCGGAGGCTGCTTTGCTGGCTGGATTGGTTTCAAACCCGTCAAAGTACGCCCCCGGCCGCAGTCACGAAGCGGCCCTAAAACGGAGAGAATTCGTCCTGGGCCGTATGCTTCTCCACGGTTTCATTTCGGAAAATCAACACCGTGAAGCAATGGCGGATATTCCAAGTTTCAGAGAGAATCTGCCCAACCCGTTTGACAAGGTACCGTACTTCACGGAGACGGTAAGGCAGTACATCGTGGCCAGGTACGGCGAGGACCGATTGTACAATGATGGCCTGCAGGTCTGGACTACCTGCGACCCAGCTCTGCAGAATAAGGCATCTGAGGCCCTTCTCAAAGGGACCCGATCCTGGGAAAAACGGCAGGGTAGGCCCGCGGGACTTGTCCGAAGGCTGAAATCTGTGGAGGTGAAGGAGTTTCTCAGCAGCCCGCCAGCTAATTCTTATGCGGTGGGCGACTTGACACAGGCGGTGATCGTGACGAATGACGCCCCCAAGAAGCGCAAAGGAAAACAGGCCGAAAATCGTGTCCAAGACTGTACCCTGGCTCTTCGCGGGGACCTCCGGTTCCAAATGCAACTCGAAAGTGACATCCGTTACCGGGCCAACGATCTGCTCGAATTCAAAATCGCGGAGGTGGACGGAACTCGCCTTAACCTCGAACATCAGACCATCCCAAAGGTCCAGGGCGCCGTGGTATGCATCGAGAACAACACAGGCTATGTTCGGACATTGGTAGGGGGCCTTGGGTTCGATCGTTCCAGCTTCAACAGGGCACTTCAAGCAATGCGCCAACCCGGTAGCGCCTTTAAACCGTTCGTGTACGCGGCCGCGCTCGAATGGGGCCAGTACAGCCCTCGAACGCTGATAGTGGATGAACCGATCGCCGTCGTCATGGACCCCAGGGAACAAGAATGGATGCCCAGGAATTCGGACGGGCAGTTCCATGGCCCGATAACTTTCAGACAGGCGCTCGCCCACTCCCGAAACATAATTGCAGTGAAATTGCTGATGGATGTGGGCATCGAGCCGGTAATCGAGATGGCCCGCAACATGGGGATTCATTCATCTTTGCGAAGGAACCTTTCGATTTCTTTGGGCTCCTCGGAGGTTACTCCTTTGGAGCTTACGTCGGCATACACGGTCTTTCCTAATATGGGAGTTCGGGCGAGTCCTGTCCTGGTTAAGAAAGTTGTGGACCGTTTCGGCAATGTCCTCGAGGACAACACCGTGGAACCGTTGAATGTGCCCGCGGAGATGAAGGCAGAGAGTTCCATGAGTTTTCCCGCGATTGAACCGCCGGCGTCGATGGCGTCAGGCGCGCCGGTTCAGGGACCGGGGAATGTAGCCCAGGGACAGGGAGGGCTCATCGAGGAGATGCGCAGCCTTGCCCTGGAGGGTCAAAGCTCGTCATTTGTTTCGGGCCTCGAAGAGGCACTTTCCGGGGCTTCGCGTGGCCCTAGAATGGTGCGCGTCCTCAGCCCTCAGACCGCTTACCTGATGGCAAGTATTCTCAGAGACACCTGCGTTTCGGGCACCGCCGCTGCTACGTCCCGCCTGCGCAGGAAGGACCTGGCCGGTAAAACAGGCACGACCGATGATTGCACCGACGCATGGTTCGTGGGATTCAACCCCAAGTACACCGCAGGTGTTTGGATAGGCTATGATGCAAAGGTCTCATTGGGCCGTCAGGAGTACGGGGCCACCGCTGCACTGCCTGTCTGGATGGAATTTATGGGTAACGCGCTCGGCAGCGAACCTTCCGTAGGATATCCCCCGCCAAGCGGCATAGCGTTTTCGGATACACCCGGTTCGCCACGGACGGCCCCCAATTTGAACGCACTCCTTGAGTCTTCGCCCGATTTTGCTGTGAGGCCGGAGATTAAGCAGGTATCGCCGGTGGATACAGCGTTTGTGCCGGCTGCGGCCAATGCGGATGGCGCACCGGTGCTGCTCGTGGACACTGACTTCGGGCCGCCCGGTTATCCCGGTACGATACGAGTGTTGTCACCAACCGGGCAAACACTTGGATACGCCTTGTACGGCACGGACAGTAAAGGCAGAATCACGTTGCATAGAGACACTCTCATGAGAGACGAGCGCAGAGAAAGAGAACCCGGCCAAGAAGCCCCTTCCGATGAGTCTTTCTTCAAGGGGGCCGTGCGCTTCCTGCGGAACTTCCCGCTGTCTATGCCATTTTCCCAAGAGGGATGGATTCAATGACCGGATCAAGAAAATGGTCTGTTATCGTAACTCTGGGCGTAATATTCGGTACCGGCCTTATCGCCGGCCTGTGGCTCAATCGGAGAGCAGACCTGACTCCAGTTCCGCCGCCGCCTCCCCCTCGGTACGAGGCGCTTGAGAGCGGAGAAGCCGTCGTGATGAGGGTCTATCGGGAGATAAGCCCCGCTGTAGTTAACATTGTGGCAACTCACCAGGCCCTGAATTTTTGGATGCAGTTGGTCCCCCAGACCGGGCAGGGGACCGGTTTTATAATCGATTCCGAGGGCCACATCCTTACGAACAATCACGTGGTGGCGAACGCGGAGAATCTGGAAGTCACCTTTATTGGCCAAAAGAAATTGCAGGCGAAATTGGTCGGACGAGACCCGGTGAGCGATCTCGCGGTTATTAAGGTCACCCCTTTTTCCGGCATGAAAGTCTCTCCGCTTGGGGATTCCGAAGGGCTAGTGGTTGGACAGAGGGTCATAGCAATCGGAAACCCATTCGGCTTTCAGCATACTGCAACCGCCGGCTTCATAAGCGCACTGAACCGTGACCTCTCTATCGGTCAACGCACCATGATGGGGATGATCCAGACCGACGCGGCCATCAATCCGGGAAACAGCGGTGGTCCATTGATAGACTCCCGCGGGGAAGTCATAGGCATTAACTCCGCCATTTTTACCCAAACAGGTGGATTTATGGGGATCGGCCTTGCCATGCCCATAAATCGCGCAAAAACCGTAGCAGCACAAATCGTAAGAGTGGGCCGCGCTATCTATCCGTGGATAGGGATAAAGTCTTCAATAAACATCGACCAAAACCTTGCCGTTCAAATGGGGCTGTCTCCCGTCAAAGGAGTCCTGATATTTGAGTTGTTTTCAGGCTCTCCTGCTGTGCAGGCCGGCCTCCGAGGGGGCGACCGCCTGGCTTTCTATCTCGGCCGTCCGATTTTGCTGGGCGGAGACGTCATACTTAGTGTGGATGGAACGCTTACTCCAACGTTCGATGACTTACAAAATGCCATAGTTAGTAAGAATATCGGTAACCACGTGCAACTGAAAGTGCTCCGCGGCAAAGAAGAGTTTAACGTTGGCCTGGTCCTGGCTGAAGATCCACGAATACAGCAGTAACGGCGTGTAGTTTATTGTCCCCTTCGGGGAATGGGAGAAAAACCCTCGCCTTTAGGCGAAGACTTCAGTAGGCTTGCGGTATTATGCAACACTACCGCAAGACTTCGCACGGTGTCTATGACATCAAGTATCCATGTCGTCTGGATCACCAAGTACCGCAAGCCGGTGCTCTGCGGGGAAGTGGCGATCCGGGTTCGGGACCTGATCCGGGAGATCTGCAAGTCCATGGATGTTGAGATCATCAAAGGGCATGTTTCGAAAGACCACTTGCACATCCTCGTTTCGGTGCCTCCGCATTTGTCTGTGTCAAAGCTGGTGCAACGTCTCAAGGGCAAGACATCTCGCAAGCTCATGAGCGAGTACCGAAGTCTCGCCAAGGCAATTCTGGGGTCGTCATCTCTGGGCTCGAGGCTACTTCGTCGCAAGCAGCGGCAACGTGACGGACGACGTCATCGCCCAATACATCGAGATGCAGGACAAGATGGAGCAAGCCCGAGACGATGACTTCTCAATCAGTGACAACGCGTGAAGTCGACTTGCAGTCGACCCACAGAAGCCACCGCCATTCAGGCGGTGGAGCCTTCACTGAATTCCGACCTCCTACTTTAACGTGTAAAGAGCATTGCGAAGGGAAGAAAAATGGCAGATCCGGATTGGGATTCCTCAGAAGATATGGACGCACAGGACCAGGAGCGGACAATTGAGAAACTAGAGGCTGAGAACAGACGACTCGTGAGGGAAAACCAGGAACTCTTATCTGAGCAAAATCGGCTTATGGACGAAAGTCTGAAATTAGAAGCTGAACTGAGACGGCTCAAAACCATCATTCTGGCGACAGAGCGCAAATAATAGAGGCTCATGTCTGAGACTCACCCACGAGAACCTGCTGCGGGGAGACTAAAAAAGGGGGCCGGGTTGCCGAAAACGCCTCTGCGCCTTAGGAAACTCCGGCCAACATCACTTCAGAATTACCCGGTTATCAACTTTGATGCACGGTTGAAGAATTCGATTCACGGTTGAGTCGGGATCATCCTCCGATCAAAACTGATGAACCCTGAATTACCGGTTGTCATCCCCAGTTTATCTGCTTCAAGGTTGCCCGGAAGAAACGATGCGGATCTAGAGGAATCCGGAGGCTTAATCCGGTCACTGGTTGACCCGGATGGGGGCGGTATCGGCACCGGAACCATTGGATATGAGAACGGGTAAAGCGGCGTCGCCGAAAAATGAGATGGCCAAGGCGCATGGCCGCCCCAGGCGACAATCGGAATGCCCGATGGAACTACGTAATGCAGTGCCCCGTTCGGAATAATTGCCCCTTCCGGGGCTGTTGCTAGCTGCGCCTGGGCCGAAGAAGCGGCCAAGGTTGCCAGTATCATGGCGATGAACAGCTTTCTCATCTTTCATTCCTTTGTCATTCGCCTGAGAGCAGGCCCTGATCTCATGAAGCCACGTTAGTACTTCTTCCTCGTTCGATACCACGGGCCTCAACATATTAGCATTGCTACGGACAGGTTTTCAATTCCTTTATTCGTGCTCGTTCGTCCAACCCTCGTCTGTAATCCAATAGTATTCCTCTGGAAGCCCCCTATCGGAATCAGGTCGTCAGGCTGAAGTCGGAGGTTCGATGCTTCGGATAAGCTGATTGCCGGATAAGTCCGTTTTTGCTAAAAGTGTGGTTGGCTCCATGACTTCCGAGCCAGAACCGAGCTGGATCGAGTCCGATCAATTATCGCAGCAGTCGCCTCCTGCGAAGTCGGCCGTCTGGAAGGGCAAATCTTGAACAGTGAGCTGCCAGGTCACCGCAGGCCATCGGAAAGACAATACTACCTGATTGTCATAGCATTCTTCTCCGGAATGGCAATCATGGGCGTCGAAATGTGCTCGAGTCGTCTCATGGCGCCTTTCTTTGGAACATCGATCACTATTTGGACGACCATTATAGGGTCGACGATGATCGCCCTTACCGCGGGGTACTATCTTGGTGGTGTTGTCGCGGAAAGGGCTCCCAGGGCCTCCCTTCTGGGCACGCTTCTCTTTTTTGCCGCTGTGTTTGTGATTTTCTTACCCTATATAACTCAGCCGGTGATGGAGATCACCCTCGACAGATTTGCGGAACAAGCTGCCGCCTCAACAGGTGATCCCGTAATCGGAAGTTACAAAATCATCATTGCTCTAGTCATTTGCGCGGTCTTGATTTCCGTTCCTGTCGTGGTTCTAGCAATGACCAGCCCGTTTATCATTCGGCTCGATTCGCTGACTTCCACAGCGGTGGGGCGCATTGCAGGGAAGGTTTTTGCTTTTTCCACTCTCGGGTCCATTCTCGGGACTTTTCTTCCAGCCCTGGTCCTTATTCCTCTCGTGGGGACCCGGATTTCATTTCTAGTGTTCGGCGGACTACTTCTCTGCGTCACCCTCTGGTCCATAAAGCAAGCAAAGTTCTTCTTTTGGGGCATGGCCTTCCTGGTTCTGTTGTTTGCACTAATGTTGGGTATTCAAGGGGCCGGGACAAAGCAAGGGCCGTACCTAGTTGAGTCGAAGGAAACCAACTATCAGCTCGTGCGGATATATCGTACGCCAATGGAAAACAAGACCGGTGGAAACCGGCATCACGCCACCCTCTTGCTTACCGAAGCGGGGTTTGGAATGCAGTCTATGTGGGTTGAGGGTCAATCCTACACGGAATCATGGCAAGACCTATTTGCAATGGTCCCCCGCATATACGAGGTGCTCAACGAGCGACCCCCGGGGCGATTGCTCCTCCTGGGACTTGGAGGAGCGTGCGCTCCGTACCTGATATCCCGGTCGTATCCAGATGTTGTTATCGACGGTGTTGAAATCGACAGCGGTCTGATTTCTGCCGCAAAACCTCATTTTCCGTTTTCTCTTGTAAAGCACCTCAATATCCACATAAGTGACGGCAGATTCTTTCTGAAAACCACTCGAACACAATACGACGTAATAATTGTGGACATGTTCCGCCCGCCGCACATTCCGTATCATGTGGCTACAGCCGAGTTCTTCGCCCAGGTCAAACACCGATTGACTCCAAACGGAATCTTAGCCATGAACGTGGGATCTCGCGGCGAAAAGCGTGTTTTCGACGGCATAGCAAACACGGTTGCAGCGGTTTTTCCGCATGTGTATTTTGCGCAGTACTTCTCACCTCAAGAGAGTAGCCTCTTCACGAACCGATTGATTGTAGCCTCGGCTCAAAATCTACGGCTGGAGAAATCAGAGGTGGAGGAAAGGGTCTTTTCCACGCCCGATGGGGCATGGCGAAAAGTCTTGGACACAATGAGGGATAGACGAGGCTTCGACGCGGGCCAGGAATCATACTTCAGGAGGGTTCCGTTCGACCCGGGCAAAACTTGCTTCCGGGATGACTCTTCCGCACTCGAAATCACGGCAGAAAGGGAATTCCTGGGACTGATTTTGGGTGGGAACCTGTAATACAGGAGCTTAAACTCGTCATCCTCGAAAGTGGGAGACTATCGTGAACTTCACCGGCGAGCTGCTGGATCGCTTCGTTGAAAGCCAGATATTCTTTCCCGACCCCTTCTTGATAGGTACCCCTTCGGAAGCCTTGCTGGATTATGAGGATGTTTGGTTCGACACGTCCGACGAGGTGCGTTTGCACGGCTGGATGGTCCCTTCGGCAGGCAGTTCCGCATTAATGCTCTTCTGCCATGGGAATGCAGGAAACGTCTCCCATAGAGTCGATAACCTTCGACGGTTGCACAATATCGGGCTGAATGTATTCATCTTCGATTATCGAGGCTACGGACAAAGCAGCGGCCGAATAACCGAAGCTGGATTCTATTTGGATGCCGAAGCTGCTTACACGGTGGCTCGGCAGCATGCCACGGCAAGAAATCTTAAGCTCGTCATATTCGGTAGATCGCTCGGCGGGACAGCCGCGGTGCACCTGGGCGCTCGGTTCGACTGTTCCGGCATCATCCTGGAGTCTGCCTTCACTCACATGGCAGCCATGGCCCGAGTACACTTTCCGTTGCCTGTTCCCGGAGGACTTCTGCGGCATAAACTGAACGCTCTGGAAAAGATCAGTCGTATAAAAGCTCCTGTTCTCTTCGTTCATGGAGACCTTGATGACATAGTGCCTATTGATCTCGGTAGAGAACTATTCGATGCGACACGGGCCTCAAAAGAATTCATGACAATTGAGGGAGCCGGGCACAATGATACTTACTTTGTCGGCGGTCAACATTACTTCGACAAGTTAAGAGACTTCATAAGCTCGCTGCCTGCCGAGGGGACCATCAAACAGACTGTGTAGAGCATTCTTCGGTAGACAGGGCGTGATATGTCCACGCCCCGGCAGAGATCATCAGCAGGCGCACAAGTTCCAGGTAGGGCGGGCCATGCCCGCCGTGGGGCCTCCGATCCGGTGGCGGCCATGGGCCGCCCTACATGTATGAAGGCATCACGGAAATGCTAGGCTAGTGTTTGGGTTCTGCCATCGGGTTCAAAGCTCGCTCAGGGGACTCGGATACTTTCTTCAGTATATCTCCTACCTTGGATCCGGGCAGCCAATTAACTTTGCCGACACCAACGTCGTAAATGGCCCCCACCACAACGGCCTTTTTTGTGGCCACGAGATGCCTCACGGCAGGGCTTTTCATGAACAGATCCTCAATGGCCTGCCAGACGTTCTCCTCTACGCAATAAGGAATTATGGCCTCGCCTTTGGCCTCGGGATGGAGTGTCATTGCCCTAGTTACGGCCGGTTTGATAGGTGCTACAAGTGGAGGAATATTGCGTTCCAAAGCGTGGCCTTTCCCGTGAGCTGCCTCAACCACAGCGGTGACCGCGCCGCACTGAGTATGACCTAACACGACCAGGATGGGGGTGTTCACATGGGCCAGGCCGTACTCGATAGATCCGGTCTCGTCCACATTGGCAACGTTTCCCGCAACTCGAACTACAAAGAGGTCCATAACCCCCGCGTCGAAGATAAGTTCCACCGGCACACGGGAATCTGAGCAAGACAGAACCGTGGCATACGCGTGATCTTTCTGATTTTCAGAGCCGGCTTGTTTTACGCGGGCCATGTCGCTGTGGGGGTGTAGAGATTTGCCGTCAACGAACCGTGCGTTTCCGGCTTTGAGCATTTTGAGACAATCTTCAGGGGCGGGCTTTTTGGCCGAGCTTTTCTCGGACGAATACGTCGGCATTGTAGGCAAAGCCAGGATACAAACGCTCAGTATTATCCATATCAAATGCCGTTTCATTTTTTCTCCTCTTCTAATGGCGGCGATGAGTCTCCAGCTACTCTATCCCTGTCCCATGGGCAGGGTAAAGAAGAAAGTGGCCCCTTTCCCTGCTACAACTGCCACGAAGCCCATTAGAGCCATTCCGACAGTACTTTAGAGAATGACTATAACACTCTCCTTACGGCACAGTTTGTCCATTGCGGTCAAATTCCTGGCGAGGCTAATGGAGTCTTTTTTCCTTCAGAGTAGTTCAGGAGATTTGGGGAATTTGAGTTACTACGTCCCGGATGATCTCGACGAGTTTAATGATGTCGACCGGCTTCTCAACAATTGCATCCACCCCGCTTTCGATCATCTTTTGCTCTTCGTCAAATTGCCCGGCCCAGCCTGTCAGAAGGATAAAGGGGGTCTTCGGCACGCCCTTATCCTTACAAATCTTCTTGATGGCCTTCCCGACCTGCCAGCCGTTCAACTCCGGCATACCAAGGTCGCAAATCACCAGATCCACCGGCTTATTTTTGAAGAGTTCCAGGCCCTCTCGGCCGGACAGCGCGGTGAAAACTGTCTGTCCCTGATCTGTCAGGCCTTCCTTGAGCATGCTGAGCATGAGCTGCATGTCATCTATAGCCAAAATCCTCAGCTCTAAGTCAAAAACATGCGGCGCCGGCGTAGACGGTTCTGGGAGCCCTTTGGCAACAGGCAATTTCACAGTGAAGGACGAACCGTGCCTCTCTTTGCTTTCCACTGAGATAGTTCCTCCGTGACGAGTAACTATTCCGTAGCTGACGGCGAGGCCCATGCCCGTGCCTTGTGCCCCTTTGGTGGTCCAGAACGGATCAAAGACTCTCGTTAGGCTCCCCTGGGCTATCCCAACACCGGTATCGTCGACACGAAAGACCACGCTGGTCTCTCTTACGAATGTCGTGACGTTGATGTCCCCTCCCAAAGGCAGGGCCTCCGCGGCATTCTTTATGAGGTTTACCACTACCTCAAACAATTCATTCTGTCTTCCTTGAATTAAACATCCGTCCATGAGGTCCAAATTCAGATTGACCGTTATGCCCTCTCTTTCCGGCGTAGTTTTCCACCAGGGCTTAGTCATTTCGACGGCTTGCCGGACAAGGTCGGACAAATCGAACACGTTGGTTCCTGCGGACACGGGCTCTGAGTGGAGGTTGGCAAAGCTCTGGAGCCGCTTGACAGTCTCGGCTCCGAACTGGGAGCTTTCGAGTATCTGCTCCAGGTGCCTCTTGACATTCGGGATGTTCGCCAAGTCCAAGTTCACCGACGCCAACTGAGCCCCACCCATGATGATCTGAAGCAGATTGTTGAAGTTGTGTGCCACGCCGGAAGCCAGATCCGCCACCGCCTTAAGTCGCTCTGTCTGGATCTGGAGGTCTTTTGCTTTGTTCACGTCGGTATTGTCCTCGATGATTCCGATGCCACCAACACAGGCCCCGTCCGCATTAAGAATAGGGCCGAAACAAGCCTTCAGCGGGGTCGTTTTGCCGGAAGTCACCGAGCGATAGGGACCTTCGAAATGCCCTATTTCTCCGCTTAGGCCTTCCTTATGCCGTTAGCACCTCTTGGTTATTCAACTCTGTAAGCATGTTCAATCCGATGAGTTTTTCTTTGGAAGAGCCTATAATGCTTACAAAATTGTCATTGCATGCGGTGATGACACCATTGCGGTCAAAATGGAAAACTCCCAAGCGGGGAGTTCTCAAAAATGATTCGGTACTTTTCTTCAGATTGCCTCAGAGCATCTTGGGCCTTTTTGCGGTCTGTTACGTCTCTCGCGATCACCTGGTAGCCGACGATCCTGTCCGCCTCCATCATGAGACTTACGTTTTGCCCAACCCAAACCGTTTCCCCGTGCTTGGTGACAATTGGAACTTCATAATACGTATCAGAAAGTCTCTCCACAAACTGCAATACATAGAATTCCTCTACTTGCTTCTTATAGTCCTGTGCAATCAAATCAAGATAGCGCTTACCGATAAGTTCATCTTCCGAGTATCCGGTTATTCGTGAAGCCGCGGGGTTAACAAGTCCCACAATCCCCTTCTCATCCGTCACGTATATGATATCGTTGGCTTTCTCCACAACTTCACGGTATCGTGATTCACTTGCCCGTAACGCCTCCTCCATTTTCCGGCGCTCCGTAATATCCCTGGCCGTACCCTGAACGCCTACAGGCTTCCCATCTTGCTTGATTATTCGGCTATTGACTTCGACCCAGCGAGGCGTCCCGTCCTTGGCACGGATCAGGACTTGGTACGGGCCGGTTGTTTCAAGGCCGTTTTCTTTCTTCTTGCGGAAATGCTCCACTGTTACTGACAAGTGTTCCGGATCGACAATATCCCTGAAATTAAGTCTCAGGAACTCTGCGGAATCGTAGCCCACTAACCTCGTCGCGGCCTTGTTGACCGAGATGTAATTGCCTTCCATGTCATGCGTGTACATCATATCCGACGCGTTCTCAAAGAGGTCCCGGTACTGTTTTTCGCTTTCGGACAGCGCCGCTTCCATCCTCTTGCGATCTGTAATGTCCAGGCAATATTCGATAATCTGATCAACAGTCCCGTCTCGGTCGAAAATGGGATATGCGTGAACTTCCACGTGCTTGATTCCCGCGATCCTTATCGTAATGAACATGCTCGGCCACCACAGGTCGCCCCGTCTTCTTAATCTCTTCCATAGGACAAAGATGATCTGTCCCTTTGCACGGGTCCTCTCTTTGGTGAGTAATGGAATAGCAGGTTGAACTACTGCAATAGCCGGCGGATACAGCGGCTGAATTAGCGGTATGGATTGTGTAATCTTTGGCGTTGATGATGTAGAAAGGGTGGGTCAAAGCCTCCAGGATGCTATTCAGGTATTCGTTCTGGCGCTGAACCTGCTCCTCGGCCTGTTTCCGTTGAGCGACCTCTCGACTGAGTTGAGCGTTATGTTCTTCTCTGACGAGAAGCTGCTTCCTTTCGCTGGTCAAATCTTCAACCAGCACCAATATTAACCGGGCATTTCCCATTCTGAGGGATCGAAAGCTTATGCGAGCGCAAATTTCACGGGAGCCAATCCTCAACGTCGCCTCGATGACTTGAGATCTTCTGGTGGAGAAAACCTCTTCCAGCATTGCCTGCACTTTCTTGGGGGTGGAAGGCTCAGGAAAGAAAGAACAAAAAGCCCGTCCCTCGGTTTCCTCATAATCTGCGCTGATCTTTCGGAAGGCCTCGTTGGCAAAAGCCACACAATACGAAAGGTCGATCAAGAAGGCAGGGATAGGAAGAGCTTCGAGCAGCCTACCGAAGGTGGTCGCCGGTATTCTGCCGAGTTGAAAGCTGCCCGACGGAGCCAGATCATTGGCAAGCAGGTTATTCAGTTCAATTGTTTCTGTCTCACCTGGATCCAGGGTGCTCGATGATAGAACATCTTTGTCATCCATTGCCCATCCTCCTCACAAGGCCAAGCCCATCGCTCTTCACGGTTGTCCGGCAGAGTTGAGCAGAGCGAAACCGCGTCACTGCACCGACCGGGTTCGTCCTTGAATGGTAAGGCTCCTGAGAGGCCGGCAATTGCGCGGGGTGGAGGTGTTTCTTACGGGTGGAATCATACCGAGGCAGGCACAACAATAACTTGCCCCCATCCTTCTTAAAGACAGCATAAGCTGTTTTCAGCGGACAAGGAAAGGCTCGAATAGCGAGTCGGCTAGCGCATTTCTCGCAAATCTTCATGCCGGGTCTCTTAAACTTCCGAGAGATCAGCCATGTGGATTCGGCCACCTGGCCATACGATTTTACGTATCTTGGTCCTGTCGATACTCGGAGTTGATCGGTGTCTCTGACCGGGTGAATCCGTCCCCGGTGCGACCCTGGCTTCGACTACAGCAACATCTTTAAGTCTTCCGAACTATTACACCATTCTCTGCTTCTTTGCAATTTTCCACGCCCGGAATAGTCCCATTCGCCCGGTTCCGGAGTCCAGTCCACAGGTCTAATTATCCCCAGTTCAGGAATTTCAGGGTAAAGAGGACTAGAACAATGAGCCATGACCCCTGAACACTGGTTTCCAACAACTGCGACCATCGCGGGCTCTCCTTGAGCCAGATCAAGGCTGTTACAAAAAACCAAAATGTTATGAGAAATGGCCACCCCTTGCAGTAACCCAACCATTGTCCGTACAAACCCACACAATGAAACAACAACAATTCGCCAATCGATTTCATTTTAATCCCCCTCAGTTAATAAGCGGCCGTATAGCCAGAGTAGCTTTGCAGTCTCAGATTCCCCGAAACTTTCCCCTGCGGGGTAATCCAGCGCATAAACGCGAGGCAAATTTCATTCAAATCTCATGGCTTCCGCGGCATCCAGTTTGCTGGCTTTTCCTGCGGGCAACAATCCGGATAATATCCCCAGCGCCACCCCAAACAATATCCCTCCCGTGAGGCTGGCAAGCAATGCCTTGTAGGCCGGAACTATGTGGAAAATCTTCTCGAGAACATTCACTGTGACCAATCCGACCAGACTGCCGATCGCGACTCCCAAAAGACTGATACAGACGGATTCCAATAGAAACTGCTCCATAATCATACGATCAGTGGCTCCTACGGCCTTTCTGAGTCCTATTTCAGTCGTTCTTTCCCTTACAGCCGCGAGCATTACACTGGTGATCCCAAGTCCGCCCAACAGAAGAGTCACGACCGCTGCCGCGTAGAGGAACAACTTTACCAGCAGCACAGCATTCTTTACTGTCTTTAAAGCCTCCGGATAGTGGACGACCTGGATGGCATCCGCATAACCGGGTTGATTTCGCGTCAGCACGTTATAGGCATTATCACGAACCGTTTTCACTACGTCCCAGTTGGCTGCTCGAATGTAAATGTCCCTAATCTCGTACATTGCGATGAATCTGGATCTGGCAACAGTAATGGGAATCAATATGGTTTCCAGATACAATGGATCTTCCATGCCTCCCATTATACCGACCACCTGAAAGGATTGTCCGCCGACAAATATTTTCTTCCCTATGGGACCTTCATCTTCCTTAAACAGCCGTTTCACAATGTTGGCCCCTATGATGCAGACGCTCTTTCTGTGCGTTATATCATCGTCGGTGAATTTTCTCCCGTTCGACATAGGCATATAAATGGTCTCGAAAAAGCTGGTTTCGACTCCCATGATCCTGCCGCTGCCTATTTTCATGTTGTTATGACTGAGCGGCATATGCTTCCATACCACGGGACTTGCCCCGCTCACGCCCGGCAGTTTTCTGATGTCTTCAACGTCCTTGGGGAAATATTGACCATGATGCCATTTAGGGGCTCGGTCGAAGCTCCAGGCGGCCTTTACAATCGTCGCACTCCCCAATACTTCGAGGTTTTGACTGAGGTCGGTCTCCACCGAATCTCCCACGGTCAGAACAGTCACCAATCCTGCCAATCCCAATGAAATTCCCAGGAGGACACCGTTATATCGCCGTTTGTTTCTGTAAACTTGTCGAAGCGCAACGCGCATTAGATCAGAGCTTAACATGTTGATCGACCTTCAGACCCGGCACATGCCTAGCAATGCGTCTTCTTGATGATCTCTGCTCAAATCCCGGCTGGCCATGCGAATTGTCCGCTGCTGTGACACGGCGGTTCTACTGCAAATTCCGTCAGGCCCAGCGCTAAATTCAAGTCTATAATTTATACCAGTCCGCCGTTCGAGACAAGATGCCCTCATTTCCAGAAATCGGACAGCCGACTGGAAGATCCCCAAACCCTGTTGGAAACGGCGTAGATCTCTTCTGCCGGGACGTAGATTGAAACAGTCTTCACGTTCAAGTGGGTATGAACCCGGTTCACCCACTTTTAACGCATCTTTATCACGCGAATCCCATCCTTGTCGTAAATCGGCGGGAAAGCCTTCCTGTCAAGGACTGCAAAATGGGACCGGGAATTTACGAGGTTCTTAATGTAGGTGTCAAACGGCTCAAAGTGGATTTGAGTCTTCTTCAGGAGGTCCGGCGAGAAAAGTCTTTATCCCTCACAATCAGGTAATCAATTCCGTTCTCGCGGCAAAATTCACGCACCTCTGCGGGATCTTCCGAGTAATAGGCTCGGAAAAAATCGAAGGTCCTTTTCTTAATAACCTCCCAGTATTGGGTGTACCACGTGTGGGAAAGCTCGTACGTGACGAACGCCTTGCGGCGGCCAAAGGTGAGCACATTATCCATCACATCCGGTGGACCGGCTATAAGACTTGTCTTGGGAGTTGACTGCACGAACCTGTACAAGGCAGCGTCCGCGGAGTAGTCATATATGCCCACGCGATACAGAGTGAGGGCCGCAAGGATAACGAAAATAGTGCTCATCAAGGGGAACGCGATGCGCCTCGGCACCGCAGCGCCCAGCGCCACTCTGATGCACGCACCTATTGCTACGCAGTAAAATACGTTGATCGACAATTCTATGTACCGGCTCGGCACAAATAATCTAAAGATGAACACACAGGCTGCCAGATAGAGGAGCAAGGAAGCGGCGAAGAGATAGCCGAAAACCCGAAATCCCGACCAGAGATCCAAGTCCCACTTGCCACGAGTCAGAGAAAAAACAATGACCACGAGCCCAAGGCACGCCAATATCCATGCGGGCAACGGGCCCCACGTTGTGAAGGGCAAGTTAAATATCCACGGACGGATCAATTCATAGAACATGGGCGGGATTGGCATAATCTCGTAGCGGCCTGCCGCTGTGTATTCTATTTTTCCCACCATGTCCGCCCATGTGACAAGCGCCCCGAATTCAGAAGGGCCGTAAAGCGCATATTTCAATAAAACCAACACACAACCGGCTGTCACCAGGAGGCCGCTGGCCAAAACGGCCATGGGCTTCATTGATGATGCCCGGAGTTCGCGCAAAATGCCGGACCAATAACCAGCCCCATCCTCTGTCGGCATCGTCCTCTGATTCGAGACATCCGACGTTGGATCACGGCCCTTCGAAAGATTACGTCCCTCAAACCAAGGCAGAACGATCCTTCCAATGTTGTAGGCTAGAAACATTCCGTGAGTGACTACACAGAGCAGAAAAATGTAAGGATTGAGCAACGACTGAAGGAATATGACGACTCCCGCGGCCACGAGACTATTGCGGCCCAGAAAAAAAAGGTATGCCGCGAGCAAGGGAAAGCCGAAGCTTTGGGACAGACCCCCGGAAATCTTGCCCATGAAGCCGCCCATGAAGCAAAAGGTGCAACCGATGAATATCGGGGTGAGGTCATCGCGGAATTGAAGTCCCATTCCAAAGAGAAATCCTGCCGTAACTACAAAAAGGAGGCCGGTGAGGATCTTAGTAAACTGAACTGGATTGATGAAGGGAGCAGCAGCCGCATAAATGGCTTGCACACCCCAGGGCACATAATTCTTGGCGTATTGGGTCAAAAGATCGTTCTGATACAGTTCCGGGTCAATCCACTGCTGCATCCAGAAAATTTGCTGGCGGACATCGTCATTAATGACGTAGGGGTTTGTCAGCGCAGGCCAGTGTGCAAACACATATACGGCTACGGCTGCAACCAGTACGTAAAGCAGATGAATAGTGCGGCTGTATCGTGTGGGCATAGGGCCACTTTATACGAATTCGCATTCAAACCAAGAAGATTGGGGGAACCTTCTTTGCAAAGAAGGTTCCCCCAAACCCCCTCCAAGAAACTCTAATACTTTGCAGGAATTCCCATTTCCCTTCAAGGGAAATGGGAATTCCTGCAAAAGCTAGAAGTTTCTTGAGGAGGGGTTCGGCGAGGAACTTCTTACAAGAAGTGCCTCCCCGATTCTTCCTGGTTTGAATGCGAATTCGTATTGATCAACGTCTTTTGCTTTGAGCGGCTTCATTTACTGCTTCGATGATAACTTGTTGAGTTTGGTCGATCATTTTTTCCATGGTGTGGAAGGCGAGGACTCGCTCTCTACCCTTTCGGCCCATAGAAAGTCTCACGTCTTCATCATGTAGAAGGCTCGTCAGGGCTTCGGCAAGGGCCATGGGATTCCTCGGCTCGACAACTATACCGGTGTCTCCATCCTGAATGAGTTCGGGAATGCCTCCAACCCGCGTTCCCACAACGGGAAGTTCGGTGGCCATGGCCTCCAGCATCACATTGGGTGATGCTTCGCTAATTGACGTCATAGCAAACACCCACGCTCGGTGTAGAAGGGGTCTTATATCCCGGCGTCCGGGCAACAAGCGCACGGCGGTTTCGAGTGAGTTGCGGCGGATAAAATCTTCGAGCTTCTGCCTCAGACTTCCATTTCCAACAATGTCGAGTCGAGCGTTTGGGATTTTTTGCTCGCGTAAGCCGGAAGCCCTCAAGCAGCGTCAGAAGATCTTTTTCCGGCTCGAGCCTCCCCACATAGAGCACTGTCGGCTCTGCGGCTTTGTCGCCATTGCCAGGACAAAAGAAGTCGGCCGGCACAGCGTTCGGCACTACCGCAATCCGACTGGGGTCCACGGAGTGCAGCCTTACGATGACCCCTTTCAGTGCATATGCATTGCACACGATTCGTGTGCTCAACGGCCACAGTATCGACTCCCACTGCTTTTCCACAAGACCCCGCCAGCCTGAGATGATTACCGGGACTCGTGCGATGGTCCCAAAGGGTCGTCCCCATATATTCGGGACGCCTGTAAGCGTATAAAGGATGTCGGGCGGGTAACGCAACAGTCGCCACAAAAGATGCACGATGGCGCGGGGACCTACGCGCGGGGATAGCGAAAGGAAAACTATCTTTACATTGGCTTCCTCGGCCATGGGGAGCATGTCTTTGCCGCCCCTCAAGACCCACAACTCCGGCGAAAAGAGGCTCCGATCCAGGTGCTTGAGTAAATGGACAGCATAGCGTTGAGTGCCGCCGAATTCGAGATCTTGAACCAAAAGCACCGTACGGAAAGGCGGTGTGAGTTTTCTGTCCATTCCTTGATCCATTACCTGAGTTGCTTGGTCCGCTCCTCTGACAGGCCTACCTGAAGCGCTCTGTCCGAGGCTACTTACCTCTACACCAATGCTTGGACAATCTCGGCCTCGGGTTTCACTGAGCAAGCGCCGGAATTAGTTTGTACTACCGGGCCGCCTAATAAGCGTCTGGTAAAGTTTTAGAATTTTACCGGCATTTCGTTCTTGGTCGAATTCCCGGAGAACCAGGGCTCGGCCTCGTTCTGCCATTTCCAGGGCCGACTTTCTGTCCCCGGCCATCTTGATTATGGCATTGGCAAGGGCCACAGGGTTTTTCTCGGGCACAAGAAGTCCGGTGACACCATCCTGAATGACCTCATGAATGCCGCAGACATCAGTGGCCACGACTGGCAAGCGGTGCATCAGGGCTTCCATGATGACTGTGGGGAGCCCGTCCACGCTCGCCGGTTGAATGAACTGCGCTGGACATTACAAAGACATCGGCTGAACAGAACACCTCGGATACTCTGTTGTAGGGGATGAACCCCGGAAAGGATACCAGTTCCAGGAGGCCCAATTTCCTTGTGAGACGCTTGAAGAGGACCTTGCGAGGACCATCCCCAGCGAGTGTGAGATGAAAGCTCAGTCCGGAATCTTTTAGAATCTTACAAGCATAGAGTAACACGTCAAAGGCTTTAATTCTGTCGAATCTACCTAATGCTAAAAGTTGGTAAGGTGGGACCATCGGTACAGGAGCTTCTTCGTGTCGTTCCAATGGAATCCCGTTATAAATGCCGTAAATCTTGTTTGTATCTCCATTGACCAACTCTTGCAGGTAAGGGATGTTGGTCATGTTGTCCGAGGTTACGAAGAGACTATCCCGAATCTTTTCTTTGAGCGCCCCATCAGGAGGGTAAATGTCTGATGCTCTCCCGGTAAAACTGAACGGGATGCCCGTCAATTTGGAGGCCACCCACGCGGCCGTCGCCGGACCGTTGGCCCACGGTGCATGTATATGCTCGATCCCTTCTTCTTTAAAACGGCGAGCAAGACTGAACCCGCAGAAAAAAGACCATATATTCTCGCCTCCCACTTCAAAGGACCTCCATCTCCGCACTGGTATGGTCCTAAGGAGCCAAGCGACAGTTTTGGGGTCACGTTTCCACCAATAGATCAGGTCGCTGGGGGCATGCCTCAGGTATGGTATCCCCAGTCGTTCCACCTGTTTGGAAACACCCCACATTTCCGGAGACAACTGCTTCTTCAATTCTCCGTATAGTGTAAAAACCTTAATGGGTAGTCCCATTTTCCAAAGGTTGACAACTTCTCTGAAGATGAAAGTCTCGGACGGTTTGGGAAACCATAGGAGGATGTATGCCATTCTCGGAAGGCTCAAGACGCACTCCTTCTCAGGAAATTCTCGCAAGTGCAACGCGGTTCTATGTACATCCATTCTAGTACTATACCTGCGGTCGCACGACAAGCCTTGATACCAACTACCATGGCGTGGAGGGCCACGGCGATGTTGGGACGACCCCTCGTACAGTCCCATTGCCAAAGCTTTCGGCCGCGTCTGGTTGGGAGGCTCTTCTCAACCTGCTCTGTTCGTGGTATTGATGGCATCTGCATTTTACAGCGATCGGCACACGTTTGAGAAATCTCTTATGAAACTGGCAGTCACCATCGATGTTGAAGAAGAAGGGCTGTTTCTAGGAAAGTACGATTCCGGGGATGTGCCGGTGAGCAATGTCCCGGAGCTTGATAGGCTGGACCGTCTTTTCCGTCAATGGGGAATACGGCCTACTTTGCTCGTCACCTATCCGGTGATACGCCACGAACCGCATCAAGAGTTGCTCTTTCGCCTCAGAGAAAAGTGGTCGGCTGAAATTGGCGCTCACCTGCACCATTGGAACACGCCTCCGTTGGAGTCCTTGCCGTTCCCGCAGCCCGTGCCGTCGGAACTGATGCCCGAAAGACTACTCCAGGCCAAGACGGAAAATCTCTTGGAGGCTTTTAAGTCGATGGGCATCGAGCCGGCCTCATTCCGTATGGGACGCTTCAACATGGGACCCAAGATGTTTTCAGTATGCAAAGGACGGGCATTCGGGTTGACAGCAGTATAGCCCCGACGCAGAGTTATTACGGTGGGCCGGATCATCGCTATGCGCCGTGGGATCCTTACTTTCCCGACCCAAGCGACCTGTGCGGGCCCGGTGCTTCCCGAATTCTGGAGGCACCCATAACCATAGTGCCACTCGCGCCTCGCCTCAACCTGTTCCTCGACCGGCTCAGAAAAACCGCTGTCCCGGAAAAGTGGGTCTCGCGGATACCCCTGCACCTCGGAGCACTGCCCGCTCAACCAATGTGGATGGGGCTGAGAAGACTGCAAGCTGCCGTGTTGTTGCACCGGAAACGAGGTGGGGAGGTGCTGACAATGTTTTTTCATTCGTCCGAACTTATGCCGGGGGGCTGTCCGCAGCACCAAACCGCGGCTGATGTGGAGCGCTTTCTTAACAAGCTGAGCAGGTTTTTTTCCTGGCTATATACCGAAGTCACACCGGAATCGCTGACCTTGTCCCAGCTAGGGGACATATACCACTGAAATAAGACATCATTATACGATCAAAACCATTCTTGATGAATGTAAGCATGCTGAATGCATTACATAATCAGCAGAATTAGCAAACAATTCTTGTCATTTGATATCTATTGACAATGTTTTGATACAGTTATATGTTTCGTTGCGGGCGGAAAAGTCCCGTCCTGAATGTCGCGGACGAACACGTTGAAAGCCGGTTCAGAAAAGGCAGTAGAAACTCTGAGTCCATTGTGTCGGTTCAAGGCCCGTGGATACCATGATCTCTCAAATGCCTCTCCATTTGGCCTGGGGCAGGGCCGATTTCCGGATGGACCGGCGCACTGCTGATGAAGCCATCTAGAAAGGTACAGAGAGGATTCAGCGTACATCCTGATTGGGCAGATGCCTTGAAGAATGTGCGCATTGTCCTGGTCGGGACCACCCACGCCGGGAACATCGGAGCTGTTGCCCGTGCCATGAAAAACATGGGACTGAGAAATCTTACATTGGTTTCTTCAACTCCAGCCGGCCCGGAAACCGAAGCTGCTCCTATGGCCTCCGGAGCCTACGACATAGTGGAGCAAGCTCAGTCCGCAACAGATCTGATAGAAGCTTTGGCAGAGTCCCTCATGGCGGTTGGCACGTCAGCACGGCTCGGCGGGAAACGCATCAGTGCAGAGATGCCGGATCAGGTGATTCCACGACTCATGGAGCGTGCCCGTACCGGGCCGGTCGCCTGCGTTTTCGGCCGTGAATCTAGAGGGCTCACTAACGAAGAGATGAAGCTTTGCACCGATCACATGATTATCCCCACAGATGCCGAATTTGCTTCAATGAACGTGGCCCAGGCGGCGGCCATTACTGCGTATGAAATATTCAAGGTCGCTTGCCGTCCCGTAGGATTTCAGGCAAGAACACTTCGCCCTGCGTCGGTAAAGGTCCGCGAAGATATGTACGAACACATTGAGAGTGTTCTGCTCCAAGCCGGATTCCTGGATCGATCGAACCCGCTCCGAATGATGCGGGACCTCAGGCGCATTCTTAACAGCGCTGAAATGGGGGACCGTGACGCCAAGATTATTCGAGGAATTTTCCGGAAGATCGACAACATGATGCGCATAGCCAGAGAAAAGGCCCAGCAGGGAGAGGCTTCGAAGGCCGATTCATGAACCTTTCCGCCGGAGTGTACCCTATACCCTGCGCCATCTGGGCGCTTTTGCAGATTAGAATTGCCGCATAGGCTCGCGTATGAACTTTTTTTCTTATCCATTCATTGATCCGGTCCTAATTCGCGTGGGCCCCTTGGAAGTGCGATGGTACGGCCTTATGTACTTGCTCGGGTTCGCATGTGCCTTCCTGGTCATAAGGTCCGAGCTAAAACGTAAGCATGGGCCGATCCCCTTTGAGTCGGCTGATGATCTGCTCTTTTATCTCATTGTGGGCATGTTGATCGGCGCCCGCGTCGGATATGCGATCTTTTACAACCTTGGGACTTACCTGGCCGCACCATGGGAGATTTTTTTTATATGGCACGGCGGTATGAGCTTTCACGGGGGGCTGGTGGGAATGGTGATTGCCGGAATGATCTTTTCTCGACGCCGGAACGCTCCTTTCATGGAACTTGCCGACATCGGTGCCCTCGCTGCCCCTATCGGATTGATGCTGGGCAGAATCGGAAACTTTATCAATGGTGAGCTGTACGGGCGGGTCACTGCGGTCCCGTGGGGGATCGTTTTTCCCGGGGGCGGTGATCTGCCTCGCCATCCCTCTCAACTATACGAAGCAGTTTTTGAAGGCCCCTTTCTTTTTGCTCTCCTGTGGTGGCTTCGGGTGCGGATCAAGCGCCCCGGAGAGGTTCTGGCCACTTTTCTTCTCGCATACGGCATTATTCGTTTCGTTGTTGAGTTATTCCGTGAGCCTGATCCTCAGCTTGGGTTCATAGCCAGAGGGCTGACCATGGGACAGATTCTTTGCCTATTCATGATCGCAGCCGGAATCGCGCTCTTCATCTACATTCGTCGGGTTAGTGAGGGAAAAACCACTGAATCGCCCGACGCGACTTGAGAAATCGGCTGCTCTCAGATCCAAGAGTGAAGGAAAGATGATCGAACTATTCAAGAATCGAGTTCTGATTTCCGGAGCCGCTGTGATCACGGTCCTCGCGGTTTTTTACACCACCGACGGTTACCTATCGAGTCTCTCGTTAGCCCAGGACAATGAAATAGTTGTTTTCCAGGGAACCCGGGTTGAGGCCATGATGGCTGGTGGAAGTTCGTCTGAGAGCGCAAGCGAGATACCTGCTCCGGCCCAGGAACAATCGCCGAAAGCACCGGAAGCCGCCTCCCCCGAAAAACCGCCGCAGGCCGCCCCTTTGCCCGAAGTGGCCCCTGCGCCTGCTCCCGAAGTGAAGACCGATGAAACGGTTGAAAGCAAGGCTCCGGCTGCTGACATTCCAGAGATGGGAGAGCGAAAGCAGCCCGAGGGGCCGAATCGTCCTGATGCCCCAAAACAGGCTGATCCGAGTAAGGCCGAAGATGTCCCGGGACTATTGAAGCAGGCGGGGGAATTGGCAAAGACCGGAGAGCACGGCCCGGCCTTGGAAACCTATCAGATTGCCTTAAAAAAGGCATCGGCTGCCAGTGATCAAAAGCAGATGGCTGCGGCACTCGCGGGCGCCGCACGCATGTCTCATCAACTCGGCCGTGACAGCGAAGCACTGGAATATGTTAATGGTTCCATCAATATTAACCTTGCGACAAAAAATGCACAGGCCCGAAGTCTCGATTATCTTCTTGCCGGCCGAATCCTTATGTCGCAATCCGATTATGCACAGGCCCTGAAGTCATTTGAGGAAGCCCTCAAGATCATCCCGACTTCCGAGGCTGGTGAAATGCCGCAGCTCCTTGAGGACATGGCCGTCTCTCACCTGAGGCTTCACCGATATCCTGACGCCCTCAGCTCATACAACCGTCTCCTGTCGATATATGCAAAAACAGGGAACAATGTAGCTTCGGCACGAATAAACGTGCTTATGGGAGAGATCCAGGTCTCTCGGTCCGACTATCGAGCGGCCCGGGCCAATTTCAAAAAGGCAGAGAGTATTTACCGGGACCTTACACTACGGAAGGATCTCGGCGAGACCTTGTTCAGAATAGCTTACCTGGATCAGACCAGTGGCGACTTTGGCGCTGCTCGAAAGGCCGTGGAAGAAGGCCAATCTCTCATGGACTCGGACGGCGATGTGGCCGCCAGTGCGCTCCCCTCAGTTGTAAAGGGGATGGATGCCTACAATGAAGGCAAGCTCATTCAAGCCGTGAAAAGTCTTACCGCGGCTCTGAACAGTTACGAAGCTGCGGGGGACCGCATTATGGCCGAGCGTGTGCGGCTCATGCTCGCGAACCTCGAACTGGATCGTTCCCGATTTGAGCCAGCCCTTGAACTGGGCGGCAAAGCTCTCGAGCAGTTTCGGCAATTATCTGCGACCAGCGGAGAAGCAGCGGCCCTGCATCTCATCGGTGAGGTCTATTATCGGCAGGGTTTCGTTCAGAAGGCCCTGGAGTATGGCCAAGATGCCCTTACGGCAGCCAAGAAGATAAATGACAGAAATCAGAGCGCTCTTTCGAGGATTCTTCTGGCAGAAATCTACACGGGAATGGGTGACGCAGAGGCTGCATCAAAGCAGCTCAAGGATGCCTTGGAAGATGCCAAGGCCGGTATCAATCGCCGTTCCAGAAGTCGGTTGCGCCTGGCGATCGCCAAGTTCCGTTTTTCCAGGGAAGCATCCGAAAAGGCTTTGCAGGACGCGACCGAAGCCCGCAAGGAATTTGCAGAGATAAATGATCGCCGAGGGGCAGCGGATTGCGATCACCTCATGGGGTTGGTTCATGAACTGCGAGGAGAGCGAGAAAAATCGCACAATCTGCTACAGCAAGCACTGACCGAGCACCGAGCCATGTGGGACCGCTTTGGCGAAGGGCGGGATCTGACGGCACTCGGGGTCCACTTCAAAGGTTTGGGGGACCACGAAAAGGCTTTGGAGTATTTCAGGACTGCCCTTGACCTGCGTAAAGGAATGGGGGACCGCCGGGGCTACGCGGCGACTCTTGCCAATATGGGGAACCTTCTCAGGCACCGTAATCAAGTGAGTGAGGCGTTGCAGAACCTGGAACAGGCCCTTGGTGTATATCGGGAGATGTCCGACAAAAAGGGTGAAGCAGACATCCTGACCAATCTGGGAAATGTGGATGCCGCGAGAGGCTCTCAAACCGGGGCCCTGGAGAAGTTCTCCAGTGCGCTCAAATTGCACCGCGAGATCCAGGACAGTCGCGGTGTGGCCACTGATTTGGCCAGCATGGGTAAATTATACCTTGCCAGAGGAGATCTGCAAAAAGCCACAGAGACGCTGGAAGAAGCTGAAAAAGTTAACAAGCGGATCCGAAACCCCCGCGGCGACGTGGCAATTCTGGGAGAGCTCGCTATGCTGCAGCGGGCAAAAGGGAATTTCCCACGGGCTCTATCCTCGTTGAACCACGCTTTGGATATGGCCCGGCAAATGGACGACGCTCAGTCAGTTTCCTCGATTCACTTGAAGATGGCGACTGTCCTCGAGGATTCCGGGGAGTATACGAAGGCGCTGGGACTGCTCCGAGAGACCCTGGCCACCATGAAGCAGCAAGGAGATCGAAAGGGTGAACTCTGGGCCTTGGGCGGCATCGGCGTGATCCAGGTCAAAACCGAAGACTACGAAAATGCCCTGAATACATTACACGAAGCGCTGAATCTCCGATCGGAACTCGCTGTCCCACCATCCCAGTCTCGCGACCTCGAATTCTATCTGGGAGAGATCTACGAAGGCTTCCGCGATTTGGAGCGGGCATTGGAGTATTACCACAGGGCCTTGTCCATGTCCCAGAGCCCTGGAAACGACAATACGCTGGGCCGTATCTATGATCGTATCGGCAATATTTACTGCCAAATGGAAGAATACTCCAAGGCGAAGGCGTTTGTTGAGGATGCGCTCAGAGTTCACACAGAGACCAACAATGTCGCAATGCAAAAGGGTGAGCTGATCCGTTTGGGCGACATCCTGAGTAAACTCGGGGACGCGGAAGGCGCCCTCAAGTATCAGACTAAAGCGCTGAACCTCGCCCGAGAAACCAATGATGAACGTATAGAAGCGCGCGTTCTGACCCGGATGGGGACTTTGTACCAGATCCTTGGCCGGCCGCGCGTGGCGCTCGATCACTATAACACCGCTCAGGAGAAGCGAACTAAACTGGGCGACCGCCGAGGGGTGAATGAGAATCTTCTCCAGATAGCGCTGGTCACTTCCATTCTAGGGGATTTTGAGGAGGCTGTCGGCGAATTGAAGCGGGCCTTCGAGATAGCCCATGCTTCTGAAGACCGCAGCATGCTCTGGAAGGCGTACTTTATTATGGGCCGGGCTCTGGAAGGCAAGAAGAGCTATGGAGAAGCGCTTGAAGCCTACAGGAAAGCCATCACCATTCTCGAAGCCATGGAAGCTGACATCATCGAGGAGTCAGACGAGGACAACTTCATATTTGGCGGCAAAACGGCTCTATTCGAGACCACTCTGCGCGTACTGATGACGCTCGCCAAAAAAGATCCTGCTGGAGCCTATGATAATCAGGCTTTGAGAATCGTGGAAAAACTGAAGGCCGCGGAATTCGAGAACACCTTGTCCCGCATCAACGTAGACAGCTTCTCAAATTTGCCCCAAGATTTGCTGGTAAAAGAGAAAAGCCTGAAACTCAGCTTGAGAAGAATTAGCTCGCGCTTGGCGGAGGAGTTTTCCAAGGGGAGTTCGGAGCAGCCGCAGATCCAAAAGCTGCTCGACGAGCGTCGTGCAAAAGAGAAAATGTTCGTTAACCTGAAAGAGCGCCTGGTCAAGGAATATCCCTCCTATGCGGACCTGCGGTATCCGAGGCCACTCACCGTTCACCAACTCCAAAAGGATGTCATTGATGCCGACGAGGCAGTATTGGAGTACATGGTGACCAGGAGCCGAACGTACATCTTTGCCCTGGACAAGCAGCGGTTTCATACCTACTCCATCGAATATTCCAGCAAGGATCTGGAGAGGGATGTCGATCTTCTGACGAGACCTCTGCGCCGTGCAGATACACAAGCGAACTGGGACCCGTCGGTCGCTTACCGCCTCTATTCCCGCGTAATTAAGCCGATACAGTCTTTCTTGGCCGCGAAGAAAACCGTCGTGGTGATTCCGCACGGGCCCCTTTCGGCGCTTCCATTTGAGGCGCTTGTTGATTCAAAGGCCCACGCGGAAAAACGGTTCTGGTCGGCAACAGACCGCCCCACTTATTTGCTGGAAAAGTACGCGTTCAGTTATGCCCCGTCCTTTTCGGTGCTCGCCAACCTCCGAGCGAGGAAGAACGACCGCGATCCGGGCTGGAGCATGGTCGCATTTGGAGATGCGGTTTATCAAGATGAAGAAAAGAAGAAAGAACCCAACCCAGGAGCTGACAGGCTGATGAGTTCGCTGTCCGGCAACTCTCCAGGGTCGAGAGGACCGGAGCTAAAGCCGTTGCCGGGGGCTCGCAAGGAAATATCCGAAATTGTCAAAATCATGGGAGGCCCCACGCAGACGTATCTCGGAGCACAGGCCACTGAAACGCTTTTCAAAAAGGTGGACCTAAGCCGCTACAAATACGTCCACCTGGCTACCCACGGCTTGCTCCTCAGTGGGGCAGGAAAGCTGCAACAGCAGCCGGCAATAATTTTCTCGCTTTTCGGTGATCGCGAAAATGACGGTTTTCTCCAATTGGGAGAAGTTTTCGGGCTTAAACTTAATTCGGATCTGGTGGTGGTTTCCTCCTGCCTCTCTCCCGGAAAATGGAATCCCGGTGAGGCCAACGGACTGGTGAGCCTTTCCAGGGCGTTTCTTTTTGCCGGAACTGATTCGGTAATCCTCAGCACGTGGCAGGTCAACGACGAAAGCACGGCAAAGCTTTTCATAGAAATGTACGGGAACCTGAAGAACGGTTCCAAGGCTGAAGCACTGCGCCAGGCCAAGCTTACCCTCCTGAATAACCCTAGTACGAGCCATCCATTTTATTGGGGGCCTTTCATCCTGATGGGAAATTGGAAAGTAAGGTATAATCCAACCTCCGGCAGCGTAGATTCCGGAGAGATGCGCATCAAGTCTCCGTCCGCATGGAAGAAACTTCTGCGCATGTGATTGCTCGACAATGACCGTGATAAGTCAGTTGATAATGAGGCACGCTGGAAGGTCGTGAAACCACCTTGTGCTTTGCGCGTTGAAAATTTACCATGAGATTCACGGCTGGTCTGCTTACATGCGAGATCCGAAGAGATGGTGATGAAGATTATTGCGGCAGCGGTGCTCCTCTGTACTATCCTTCCCTGCGCGGCGGCAGCGAAGAGTTGCCCCCAATTTAATAAAGAATTGGCCGAACTAAGACGCGAATACCAGACCTATGCAAACAGTCAGTCTGCCAAATCAGGTGGTATAACTTTCGACGGGCTTGTGGAGATCTTGGATAAGATTGTGGCACTGGAGGCCGAGATGAGAAAAGCCGACTGCAAAGTTCCGCCGTGGAAAAAGGTGCAAGGGAAGCGGTAGCTTCTTTTGGCTTTGCATAGGCTGGATTGGCACCAACTTTGTGGAGCATCTCTATTCTTCATTGTAGCTCTCTATCTATGGGGGTGGGGGGCTGCGCTAAGCGCCAAGCCCCGTGAACCCGCAAAAAGGACCCGCTATGAGCGATGATGGAATCATAGCTGCCGCACGCTTGATATATGAAGCACAGAGGATCGTTGTTTTCACCGGAGCGGGCATATCAACGGAATCAGGCGTTCCGGATTTCCGCTCCCCAGGAGGAATCTGGTCACAATATAATCCGGACGATTTGACGTACCAGAAGTTCCGCGCGGATGAAAAATATCGAAAGATTTACTGGGCGTACGACCGAGCCAGATATCCCGCCATGAGAGATGCAGTCCCGAATTCCGCGCATGAGGCCGTGGTGGATATCGAGAAAAACGGCCGCCTTTCGGCCCTCATTACCCAGAACATAGACGGCCTCCACCAGAAAGCAGGTAGCTCGCCCGAGAAGGTCTATGAGCTTCACGGAACGGTGAGAGAGATTACATGCTTGGACTGTCACACTAGATGGCCACGGGAAGAAATCACCGATGAAATGGATCGGGAAGGGATCGAAGTAGCTTATTGCAAGCACTGCGGCGGACCACTCAAGTGTGCCACTATCGCGTTTGGGCAATCCCTGCCGCAGGAAGTTCTGGAGAAGTCATTCTCTTACGCTAGCAATTGCGATCTCTTCGTGACAATAGGATCTTCCCTGGTGGTCCAACCCGCGGCTTCTTTGCCGCTCGAGGCTAAGCGAGGCGGTGCGCGCCTGATCCTGGTAAATCTTTCCGACACGCCGTACGATCAGTTCATGGACATTATAATCAGGGGCAACGCGGGGCCGGTTATGGATGCGATTATGGCGGAGTTCCGTGCAGTCTCGGGCGACGCAGGCACCGACTAGAGAGAATAACGGACAAATAGAGACCGTTGTGCTGTTGGTGGGACAGGCATCCTGCCTGTCATTTGTCGATAGACATGCAGGATGCCTGTCTCACCACTTCCGCCCGAAGTATGTCACCGCATTTATGAAAAGGAGCACTTACGATCAAGTGCGGCAGAAATTGAAAAACGCAGTAGATGTACTGGGGTGGGCATCACATTGAGACTGTCTGAAGTGGCCAGAGAAAGGGCCCCGGCATAACCGGGGCCCCCGTAACAGACACCACAGCATATAAAAGAGCTTTTGAGGGTATCAGCGTTTCGAGAACTGGAAACTTGCTCTCGCTCCGCGTTTCCCATATTTCTTACGTTCCTTTATTCGGGAATCTCGCGTGAGAAATCCTGCGCTCTTCAAAATCGAACGGAACGCGGGGTCCACGCTCAGGAGGGCTTTGCTGATGCCGTGCTTGATCGCGCCAGCTTGACCTGAGAGGCCGCCACCGTGAACATTGGTCACTATATCGAAGCGTCCCAGGGTCTGAGTCAGCTCGAATGGCTGCATAAGGACCATTCTGGAGGTCTGACGGCCGAAATACTCGTCCAACGGGCGCTCGTTTACCACGATTTTGCCTGAACCGGCTGTGAGCCAGACCCTGGCTATCGCATTTTTTCTTTTCCCTGTCGCATAGTGGCGATCGTCACTCATATTCGTCCTCCGGGACTAAAACTGATAAGGTGCCGGCTTTTGAGCGGAATGCGGATGTGTCTCATCCGGATAAATCTTCAATTTGGTCAGTTGGGCTCGTCCGAGCGTATTCTTGGGAAGCATGCCTCTCACAGCAATTCTAAACATCCGTTCGGGTTTTTCCTTGAGCAGCTTTTCAGCACTGGTGGACCTCAGTCCCCCAGGATACCCACTGTGCCGGTAGTAAGTCTTTTGCTGGAGCTTCTTTCCGGTGAGCCGCACCTTGGACGCATTTATGATGATCACGAAATCACCGCTGTCCATGTGAGGCGCGAATTGCGGCTTGTGCTTGCCCCTCAGGATTCTAGCGGTTTCCGCGGCAATCCTTCCCAGGACTTTATCCTTGGCGTCGATGACGAACCATTTTCTTTCAACTTCCCCTTTTTTCGGGGTCCAGGTTTTCATGGGACACCTCTTCACACATGTAAACTATTTTTTTTACCATCGGGGCTCGAAGCTGTCAAGCGAAATGGCGCTCCAGAATGCAAGCAGTCCGTTACAGGTGCCATACCGCAGCAATCTAGTCCAGCCCCTTTTTTTCATGAAACGCCGGAAATGCCCGAAAGGCGCGTACGGTGGGTGGTCTCGCCCGCGGTCATGCACGTGTACGTCGGTCCCGCGAGACGCGGGACAGACTGGACCCCGGATCGGAGTCCCATAGGCGCTAACTTAAGGGCAATTTCATCTGTTGTAAGCGCCTTGGACTGCTGATCTGCCATCAAAGTCCCCCTTTTCTAAAGGGGGATTTTCAAAGGGTTAGCTCAAAATCCCCCCTAACCCCCCTTTACAAAAGGGGGGAACTAATCACTAAGTTAGCGCCTATGGGATCGGAGTCCGGGGTGACGAATGTCCGGAAATCCCGCGTTCCGCGCGGGACGGTCCCACCGATGAAATTGCTCTCCCACGCAACGCGAGATTTCACTCCTCGCAATGGCAAGGCAAGGCTCTTCCGTAAGTTACCTGTTTGAAAAAGCATTTGTATGACATTTCCGACTCAAAAAACAAGGCCCGGCGAGAAGCCGGGCCTTGGTAGAGTGTCGCTGCTGGCGTTATGGGTTCCAGGAAGTGTCCGCTTGCCGCCGGTCTACTGGACATTCAACCATCAGAAGGAGTGCCTCCCCCGGAATCTGCCGGGAACCTGAATCGGCAGCGACCTCCTTCCCGCATTTCTTGCGGTGGTTCCGAAGACGCGTCCCTTTTAGGACCCGCCTCAGGAGACATCTCAGAAGACCAGCCCCACTGTTGCGGTGGCTCCATCCAGACTGATCTTGTCCGCGTCCGTGGGATACTTGCGCTCAAGGACGATCCACCTCCAACCGGCCTCCAGGTAACCGAAGCGGCCTCCTTGCATTGGAACAGCTATACGGCCTGCGGCATAGCCGTCCCAACCGAAGTATCCATCGAGGAACTGCACAGACGCCTTGCAGTTGCAGGAGGCGGTTCCCCCGCAAAAATCTCGGATGACTCTCTCGATGCCCATGCCTGCATAGGCCAGCCCGAAGCCTTTCGACCTACTGCGGCTTTGGATTGTGTCGCTAACTGTCAACTTATCGTCGTACAGGCTATAACCGGCGAAAATACTGGATACGGCGTGAGGGGCTTGGAACCAGCTATAGATCACATCCCACCGATATATGAAGCGATCCCATTGAGTCAGAAGCGGCACAAACGCGGGGAAAAAGGCATTGCCGAAGAAAAAACCGTTCTGAGGGGTAGAATTATCCCTGAATTGAATCGGCATGAACGAGAATTCAATGCCCCAGTTAGGCCGAATCTGACATCTGCCTTCATATTCGGCTATGTACTGGTTGTTCCGCAGGCCGAGATCTTTGTTCAGATCAAGCTCGGTCCCCGGCCCGCCAGCCAGATCTGTTCCGAAGATGACCGTGTTTGAGTTGAACCACGCGTACCAGAGTTTCGCATCGAGCTGGAACTGTTTGCAGCCGATCCTGGGCAGGTACGGGGGGAATCCGCAGGAAGTCGGCCCAAATGGCACCCCCTGTTGAAACAGAGCCAAATCCCTGGGGTCCGGGCGGACAAGATTGAGATTGCGCTGGGTAGTTGAGCGGGGGGGAGAAACTGCATACGGAGAAGAGTAACCTAGTGGAGTCTGAACCGTCTGCGTACGGACAGAACGGTGGACCGTAGGCTGCGTGCTCTCCGAGCGAACGACTGGCTTGGCAGGAGAAACGGTCCTGCCGGCTAGACTGTACAACCGGATCAGCGGACAAAGCATCGCCTTGGATACCGCCCGAGACGTCAGAGCTGCTGTACCCCCATCCTGCTGGATTGCTGGTGAACGTTAAGATAATCGCAAGACAAACCAATACCTTCAAGGGCTTTATTATCACCATACCCTCCCTCCTTGATCGAATGTCCTGGGACGACGTCATTATTCATTATCGAAATTATGTCAAGTAAATTCTTCAAGACTGTTGAAGATCTGTCATGATAACTTTTTTAAGTCCTCGTCAGGACTGCATGAATTGCCGGCAACTTCGTGCAATGGGTGTAGGGAGTAGAGACGGCAATCTGTGGGGCTCGAGTTGAGAATGACTATTTGTGCTACAGGATCACAAGGCCGCGGTAGGTCAGACCTGCGTTTCTGAGAAGGCCCCATGCGCGAAGGCCGTAAAGCACCAACAGAGCATTCTGGGCTGTCGCACGAGAGGTCATTCTCGATGCTCACCGCCATAGCTACTGCTACCACCCCTCCCCCTCGGGCGGATTCACAGGGGGGCCATTAAAACGGGCAAAATATAAAGGAGAAGCCAGGATCAGTGTCTAAAAGCTCCCGCCGGGGGCCGATAGGCGGCCCTCAGACCTTGACCTCAGGACCGGCGACCTTTATGATCAACTCGTGAGAAAGCAGAACCACCTATTGTTCGCGGTAGATCTCTGTCCCTGAATGGAAATCCCATGAAGCAGTTAGCCGATGCGCCAACGTCTCGGAAAGCGGTGTTCCTCGATCGCGATGGGGTCATCAACCACAAGTTGCCGGACACGCCGTACATAACGAAGGTCTCGGAATTTCATCTCTTGCCGGGAGTCGTCGAGGCCCTGTCCATATTTAAGAAGCTTGGATTCATGCTGATCCTGATAACTAATCAGAGAGGAATAGCGCGAGGGTTCATGACCGGGGAGGACCTGGAGGCAGTGCATGATTACATGCAGGGGGAGTTGCGAAAGGGGTATGCGCCTCTGGACGCGATATATCACTGCCCGCATGAAGAATTCGAATACTGTGATTGCCGAAAGCCCGAACCGGGCATGATTCTGACGGCAAGCCGGGATCTGAAAATCGATCTTGACACCTCTTACATGGTAGGCGACTCGCTCTGCGACATTGGCGCGGGGCAGGGAGCAGGAGTGCGAACCATTTGTATAGGCCCGGAAAGACATGGAGATGCGGACATGGTTTTCCCAGACCTATTGTCTTTCGCACGATTCCTCCTGGCACAGAGCGGTCAATCGGACGGCAAGAAAGAAATCAGCGGCATGGAAGAGAAACAGGAGCGCAAATGAATAACCCACAAACAGGATCGGGGCCCACTATTGATGTCGATTCCAGATTATCTCTTGAAAATACTTTTGAATTCGCGTGCGGGCCCGACGTTCCCTGTTTCACCGAGTGCTGCGGAAGACTGGAACTGCTCCTTACCCCCTACGATGTCTTGCGGCTCCGAAAAAGGCTTGGGATCTCCTCCGCGGATTTTTTGGACACTTATTCGATCATGCGCTGGGCCACGGGCCACGGGTTCCCCGAGATCATGATGAAGATGGACTCCGACAACGACAAGCGGTGCCCGTTCGTTACCCCGAGAGGATGCTCTGTTTACGAGGACCGACCCGGCGCGTGCAGGATTTACCCTCTGGGAAGGGCCGCAACCAAGCACGCGATGGATGGGACACCCAGAGAGTTTCTATTTTCCCGTAAGGGAAGACCATTGTAAGGGATTTGAACAGAAACGGCAGTGGACAGTGCGGGAGTGGCTCGCGGATCAGGGGATGGAAGACTACAACAGGCTAAATGATCTCCTCATGGAGCTTTACATTCTCAAGGCCCGCAGACGGGGAATTGCCCTAGGCCCTCAGCACATGCAGATGTTCACGATGGCATGCTACAACACGGAGAGATTTCGCGATTTTATATTCAAGAGCGGGTTTCTTCAAAAGTTCGAGGTGTCGGACGATCTTGTGGAGGCTCTGCAGCTCGACGACATAAGGCTCTTGGAATTCGCGTTCCAATGGCTCAAGTTTGCTCTTTTCCACGAACCCGTCCTGACGCCGAAGCTTCAAGCGGCGAAAAGCTCGGCACCGTAGAGATCATCTGCACAGGCCGTATGGTCACTTCTTATAAAGCTTTTTCAACCGGTTAATGTGGCCCCGCCCAAGCCCTTTGACCTCGCATCCCAACTCGAAATATCGCTTTATTTTGGCGTCATCGAGGATGCCGAAGCAGTCTATGATTGCGAGCGGCTCCCCCGCAGCTTGCACGACATGGTCCGGATCCAGATCCTGGAACTGCTTGTGACGAACCGCGAGTATCAGTACATCGGCCTCTTTTAGGGCCTTCCACAAATCAGTCTCTACGCGCAGTGAAGTCAGCTTCTTCTGCCCCCGAAAAAACTGGGCCCTGCTGGTTCCCGGAGCAGGGTAGGTGTCTTGGGCTTCAAACTCCCACCAGTGGTCGAACGTACGGGTCATGAACGCACACATAGGCCCCCATCTCCACGAGTCGGCGCACTATGATTTCAGACCCGCTGTATCTGGTGTCGCCCACGTCTTCTCTGTACGAGGCTCCCAATAAGGTCACACGGGAGGCTGCAATGTAACGTCCCATATTTCGCAGCGCGTCCCTGGTCAGCTCAGGCACGTGCAGCGACCTGGTATCGTTGATATTAATAGCCAGGGGGGTGACTTTGAACAGTTCGTCCTCAAAACCCATCAGGTGCTTGTACGCCCAAACCGCCAGGCCACCGTCCTTGGGGAGGCAATATCCGCCTATACCAGGACCCGGGAATATGATGTTCGAGTGAGTGGGCCTGACCTTGACAGCGTCAATTACCTTTACTAGGTCCACGCCGTTGCGCTCCGCGAACAGGCTCCATTCATTGAGGAAACCTAGAATCGTGGCCCTGTAGCTGTTCTCCACGATTTTCGCGGTCTCCGATTCTATCGGCCTGTCCAGGACAGTGAGCGGATGATTCTTTGTGTCGATCACCTCCTGGAGAAACTTGACCACTCGCTCCCGTGATGCCGGATTGATACCGCTGCACACACGCCAGAAGTTCCTGATGGAGGCTACGTAATTCGCGCCGGGCATGACGCGCTCGTAACTGTGGGCTATTAAGGGCTCTGATTCGATGCCGCGTTTATGGAAGGCTTTCTTGATCAAGGGATAGGCAACCTGTTCTGTGGTGCCAGGGGGGACGGTGGTCTCAATCAGTACCAGGGCTTCGGGTCGGATAAGTTCTCCGATGATCTCGATAGCCTTTTCCAGTTCCTCCATTTGGACGTAGCCGGTGCCTACGTCATTGAGCGACTTCTTCACGTAATCGCACTGGACATCCACTACCACGACGTCGGCGAGGGTCAGCGCCTTGTATGTGTACGAGGCCGTGAGGGTTTCCTTCTGTTTTACGCATCTCTCGATGATTCGAGGCACCTCGGGATCCTCGGACTTCATTGGGGCCAAGCCACGCCCTATGAGCCCGATCTTCCAAAAGCTGCGAGAGCTGGGCCTCTGCACTCCGATGACGAATTTGCCCGGATTGCCCGCGTCGTCGGTTGAATCGGCTACTACCGCTGCCATAACCGCGCCCACGAACCCCATTCCCAGGACGACCACGATCTCGCGGCCCTTGTCCCGGTTGGCAGCGGCAAGTTTCTCGAGCCTCTGGAACTCGATCTCATAATCCTCCTCCGAAGGAAGAGGAAATCTTTCTCCATCTGGGCTTGTCGAATATTCGTGGCTCATGCCGTTCCCCTTGTTGACTACGGTCTTTGAAACTAATGTGCATTCACACGGGTATCTAACGGGGAGGATCTTCCCTGTCATTGCGAGGAGTGAAACGACGAAGCAATTTCATCGGTGGGACGGGCATCTTACCCGTCATTAAGCGACAGGCAAGATGCCTGTCCCACCAGGAATCCAGTAGGACGGCCTCCGTGCCGGTCTCTCCAAAGCCGGCAGGGACTCCGGCGCTACCCCTCGGATCGAAGTCCGGGGTGACGAATGGCCGGCAAGCTCCCCGTCCCACCGAAAAAAGGATTTCTTCGGGCGTGAGCCCTCGCAATGACAACATAGATCTTACACGCAAATTACTTTTTGAACGCGACTTGGTGTAACGGCTGAGAATAAAACAGCCGTGTCCGCGCGTCAAGATCGAAAGCCGTTGAAGATGCCAGGTCCGTATGTTATGAGATGTCGATCGAACCACCAGTGTGGTTGCATCGGAGGAACTATGGACAAAAAATACAACCCCGAGGTGATCGAAAAAAGATGGCAAGGATTCTGGGCAAGCGAAAACCTGTTTAAAGTCGAGATCGATGCCTCGCGACCGAAATACTATCTGCTAGAGATGTTTCCCTATCCATCGGGCCGTATACACATGGGCCACGTTCGTAACTACTCCATCGGGGATGTAGTGGCGCGATTCAAGATGATGCAGGGTTACAACGTGCTGCATCCCATGGGTTGGGATGCCTTCGGGATGCCTGCGGAAAACGCTGCCATACAGCACGGATCACATCCTGCGACCTGGACTATGAGCAACATCGACGAGATGCGAAGGCAGCTGCAGCGGATGGGTTTTTCCTACGATTGGGACAGGGAGATCGCAACGTGCCACCCCGAGTATTACCGCTGGGAACAGTGGCTTTTCATAAGAATGATGGAGAAAGGGCTGGTTTATCGGAAGAAATCTATTGTCAATTACTGTGAGCCGTGCCTAACGGTTCTCGCCAATGAGCAGGTCGTAGACGGCACGTGCTGGCGATGCGGGACCCCAGTGGTCCAGAAAGAGCAGGAGGGATGGTTTTTCAGGATTACCCGGTATGCCGGCGAACTCCTCGAATGGTGTGACAAACTCGCTGGCTGGCCGGAGAAGGTCCTCACCATGCAGCGGAACTGGATCGGTCGCAGTGAAGGAGCGAGGATTCTCTTCGAGCTGGAAAACGGGGGGGAACCTATCGAGGTATTTACTACCCGGCCGGACACGCTCTACGGAGCCACTTTCATGAGCCTAGCGCCTGAGCACCCGCTCTGCCTCAAACTCTCCAAAGGGACAGGTCAGGAGCTACAGGTCATGGAATTTATCAATAGCGTTCTTACACTGGACTGGCAGGGCCGAGTGGGAGAGGCGGCCGAGAAGAAGGGAGTATTTACTGGAGCATTCTGTATCAATCCATTGACAGGCCGCAGGATGCCCATATATGTGGCGAATTTCGTGCTCTTTGAGTACGGGACGGGCGCTGTAATGGCAGTGCCGGCCCACGACCAAAGGGATTTTGAGTTCGCTAAGAATTACGGACTGGATATCGTCGTGGTAATCCAACCCGACGGGCAGGAATTGGATGCAGCGATGTTGGCCGAGGCTTACGTAGACCAGGGGAGGCTGGTCAATTCCGCTGAGTTTGACGGCATGGAGAATGAACTAGCCAAGAAGGGGATCGCAGATAAGCTCCAGGCTATGGGCAAAGGCGGGTTGACTATTAATTACCGTATTCGCGATTGGGGAATCTCCAGGCAGCGATACTGGGGCGCGCCAATTCCGATCATTCATTGCCCGGACTGCGGGGTGGTGCCCGTGCCGGATGAAAGTCTCCCGGTCGTGCTCCCAATTGACATTGATTTTCCCAAGAACGGACGGTCGCCGTTGCCGGACCTCAAGTGGTGGGTAGAGGTCGAGTGCCCTAAATGCGGAAAACCTGCTCGGCGAGACACTGACACAATGGACACCTTCGTGGAATCCTCGTGGTACTTTGACCGATATGCATGCCCCCGCTACGACAAGGGAATAATCGACCCCGAAGCAGATCAGTATTGGCTTCCGGTCGACCAATACATAGGCGGGATAGAGCATGCCATTCTCCATCTACTCTATTCGCGCTTCTTCACCAAAGTCTTGAGAGACATGAAGATCAAGAGGACCGACGAGCCCTTCACGAATCTCCTCACTCAAGGGATGGTCATCAAAGATGGCGCTAAGATGTCCAAGTCCAAGGGCAATGTCGTCGATCCGGAAGACCTGATAAACCGTTACGGAGCCGACACCGTAAGGCTTTTCTGTCTCTTTGCGGCACCGCCGGAGCGGGACCTGGAGTGGACTTCCGAAGGCGTAGAGGGAGCTTATCGTTTTCTGGGGCGAGTTTGGAGTCTCGTATATCAGTACAAGCACCTTAAGGCCCCTAAGAACAGGCCCGAAGAGAGCGAGCAGGCCAAATCCATTCGGCGGCTTACGCACAAGACCATCAAGAAAGTAACAGACGACATCAAGAACCGATTTCATTTCAACACCGCTGTTGCAGCGGTCATGGAAATGACCAACGAGCTGGCCCGAGTTGCTCCCGAAGGCGCGGATCGTCTTCCGGACGTGCAGGCCGCTCTGTACGAGGCTGTCCGGACGGTAGTGGTACTTCTTTCGCCTTTTGTGCCCCACATAGCGGAAGAATTGTGGGAAGCCCTCGGAGGAGAATCAGGAATGATTCGCGTTCAATGGCCTTCGTTTGATCCCACACTGTTAGAGCAGGACCAGGTCTTGATAGTGGTTCAGGTTAACGGCAAGAAGAGGGGCGAAATCACAGTTCCCTCAGACGCGTCCGACGATGAGATCAAGGAAGCGGCCATGGCGGAAGGCAACGTCAGCAAGTTCATTGCGGGGAAACCGATTCGCAAGTCCATTCTGGTGCCCGGAAAACTGTTGAATCTGGTAGTGTGACGGTTGGGGCCTGAGAACTCCTTTTCACAAATTCGGTGACATATTTCGGACCGTATTGGTGGGACAGGCAAGATGCCTGTCCCACCAATACAGACGTTAACCCACCGAACTTGAGAAACAAAGCAATAAGTGGAAACTTTGACCTGAGAGCGGGCATTGGGGGACGATCCTCTGTGCATCCATTTCAAATTATGACGGGATCCCCTTGCAGTAGGAAAAAATACGGCAACATTCGGCTCGGGTTGTCGTTGTCGGCTGTATTCTTCATCGCAGGGTGCGGGTTCCACTTCAGCGGCACGCCTGGAGACACGCCATTTCCTGCGGACTTGAAAACCATTGTGCTGGAAAGCGCGATTAACAAGACAACCGTCACAGGAATAGAAACCGAGCTAACCAACGTCCTTCGCGATGAATTTGCGCTGGGAACTCGGCTTAGGCCGGTACGAAGCGATGGGGACACAACTCTGAAGACTGTTATTGCCTCGTATGACGATCCGACATCCACCTTTAGAGCTGACGGGAAAGAATTGACCCGCATCGGCACCCTCAGGGTAAATTGCGTTCTGGAACGGAACGACCCCAAGAAGATACTATGGAAGAAAGACCTGTCAGCGTCTTACTCTTACAACGTGACCGATTCAATTGGCGGCACACTCTCGAACAGACGCATGGCGATCTCTCGAATGATTAAGGATCTCACACCTCGAATCCACAGGTCGATGTATGATAAGTTCTGATACGACCGAGGGCACAGTAAGAACTACTCGCTTGAAAGTGCATTGGTATAAAGCCAATTGGCAGCAATACATTCATGGGAGGTGGGATTAATGCCTAGAAAAAAGATAACCGTCGTGGGGGCGGGGAACGTCGGGGCTTCCGTTGCGGCATATTGCTCTGCCCAGGAATTGGGAGATGTTGTGCTCGTGGATATCCTCGAAGGGATTCCCCAGGGCAAGGGCCTTGATATGTTTGAGGCCACCCCTGTGCTGGGTGTGGACACCAAAGTAACTGGCGCCAACGCATACGAAGCGACTCAAGGAAGCGACATTGTAATCATCACCGCGGGGATAGCCAGAAAACCCGGTATGAGCCGAGACGACCTCCTCAAGACCAATGTGAAGATCGTGGGCGACGTGGCAGAGAAGGCCGCTAGGTTTTCTCCGAATGCTATAATGATAATAGTCTCCAACCCGTTGGACGCTATGGTCTACACCGCGTGGAAGAAGTCACGTTTCGAACCGAGGCGCGTAATCGGAATGGCCGGCGTCCTGGACACAGCTCGGTTCAGGAGCTTTCTTGCGGACGAGATAGGGGTGTCGGTTGAAGATATTCACGCGCTAGTCCTGGGAGGACACGGAGACACCATGGTGCCGCTCACACGCTACTGCTTCGTGGGCGGCGTCCCGATAACCAATTTTATCACCGAAGACAGGCTCGAAGAGATTGTTCAGAGAACGCGCCAGGGCGGGGCCGAAATTGTGAATCTGCTGAAAACGGGAAGTGCGTACTATGCCCCTGCCGCATCAGCGGTCGAGATGGCGCGATCGATCCTATTGGACAAGAAGAGGCTGTTGCCTGTTGCAGCATACCTCAACGGCGAATTCGGTGAAAAGGGTATATTTGTCGGGGTGCCGGCGATCCTCGGGTCAGCCGGTGTAGAAAGAGTAGTGGAATTGGAATTGAACACGGAAGAGCAGGAAGCATTCGACCGGTCCGTGGAAGCAGTCAAGACACTTGTCAAGGAAGTGGATCAGCTCTTGTGAGGTCGCCAACCAATTACTAGGCCGGCGCAAATGGCTTGCAGAGGCGCGGCATTGCCGTGCCGTAAGTTTCGTGGACGGGGATCATTCAGCGGAGCGTTGCGCAGCACTTGACTTTGGCACAGAGCTTGCCATCTTAGATAGTGAACAACGACTCCTTTAACCATACCCTCAGCCCTCCTGCAAAAGGCGGGCTATTTTTTTGGCCGGGTTTCTCCTGGTTTGTGTTCCTTGACCCAGTCGACCGCGTTGAGCACCACTGCATTCAGACTAAATATCAACACACCTGGCATAGAATTTTTTCATATGCGCCATTAACCGGCACCCCGCGGTCCTTGCTCCTGCTCAACCCCCAAGCGGAGGCTATTTGTATTCGGGGTCGTGTGATAAAGTCTGAGGTATGAAGTCTGTTGCGAAACGTCGGGCGAACACTTGCGATAAACCCTTGGAAACCGGTGAAGAGAGTGTCTGAAGGAACGTACTACATCGAGACCTACGGCTGTCAAATGAACGACCACGACTCCGAAAAGATGGCCGCAATGCTGGAGGGGCTTGGGCTCACCGAGGCATCATCCCCGGACGGAGCTGAAGTGGTTGTCATCAACACGTGTTCCATAAGGGAAAAGGCCGAACATAAGCTGCACAGTGCATTGGGAAAATTAAAGCCTTTCAAGGTGAAGAATCCTGGAATGGTGACAGTAGTGGCCGGGTGTGTGGCTCAGCAGGAAAAGGATAAGCTGCTCAAAAAAGTCCGCCACCTCGATGCGGTCCTCGGCACGCACTGCATATCGGAATTGCCTGAAGTCGTCAGGCAGGTAAAGAAGGCACGCGACCGTATCGCACTCACCGATTTCCGTCGGAATGTCGATTCCCTGCATTTTTCCGCACCGCGTAAAGGTCCCAGCCCCGTCTGCTCTTACGTGACGATAATGCAGGGTTGCTCGAATTTCTGCTCGTACTGTGTCGTCCCCTTTACCCGAGGGCCTGAACAGAGCCGACCTATGGATGAGATCATCGCGGAAGTTACCGCTCTGGCAGCAAGGGGCGTACGCGAGGTGACCCTACTCGGACAGAATGTGAACGCGTACGGGAACGATCTGGGCAGTGGCAACTCATTTGCCCGTCTCCTCACCGAACTGGACCGGACTCAGGGCCTTCGGAGAATCAGATTCACCACATCCCACCCCCGTGATTTCAATAGCGACCTTGCATTCGCTATGGCCCATCTGGAATCGGTTTGCGAACACATTCATCTCCCCCTCCAAAGCGGTTCCGATAGGATCCTCAGCGCAATGAAAAGGGGTTACACCCTCGCGGACTACCTGGAAAAGATTCGCATCTTGCGGGAAAAAATTCCGTCAGTTGCTGTCACCGCGGACATGATCGTGGGGTTTCCAGGCGAGACTGAAGATGATTTCTCCCAGACACTCCAAGCTTTGGAGCAGGTCCGGTTCGATCAAATCTTTTCCTTCAAGTTTTCCGCCAGGCCCGGGACTTCGGCCCGCAATCTGCCCGACCAGATCCCCGAGGAAGTCAAAGCGGAACGCCTGGCACAAGTGCACGAGTTGCAGGATCGAATAACTGGGGCCTACCATCTGGCAGCGGAAGGTACCGTAGAAGAAGTTCTCATCGAAGGATCCAGACCCAGGACCGGCCAGCCGTTCGGTCGCACCCGCGGCAATAAGATTGTTAATCTGGAGCCGGCCGAAGACATCAAAGAAGGGGATCTGGTGAAGGTCGAGATCCTGAGAGGCCTAAGGCATTCGCTGACGGGAAAGAAGATTAGGTAAAGCGTGTGCCGGTGGATGCCTATCCCACCAATACCGTGCTCTCGAATCCTCCCTCATTGGCCCCGGCTGGGGAACGCGTGGCCGAATTGCGACTGGGCCTCTTCGTTTCAATATCCCCTGTGGAGAGCCCTTCCAGGCATCTTACTTGCCTAGAGCCGGTAAATCCATAATTGAGCGAACAATGCGATCTCCAAAGTCGATCAGACCGGCACCCTTATCAGCGCTGTTGACGATCACGGCGAAAACGAAGGTTTTGCCTGAAGGTGTAATGCCGTACCCCGTCAGCGCATTAACTCCTCTGAGCGTTCCGGTTTTTGCCCGCATCCGTCTTTTCACGCTGGGATCTGTGAACTTCTCTTTGAGCGTCCCGTCAACGCCCGCCACTCCGAATGAGGCCATGTACTCCGCATTGTAAGAAAAGTCTCGGGAGGCTTTGAGCAGTACACGAACAAGCGCGGACGCACTCACACGGTTGTTTCGAGAAAGACCGCTTGCTTCACTCAAGGAGAAACTCTCCTCACTCACTCCGCAAGATAGGAGATACTTTCGAATAACCGACAACCCCTTTTCCCGAGTCCCGGGAGCGCCGTGCACTTTGGCTCCCATCGCCATACTGATCTGCTCGGCCATAAAATTGTTGCTGAACTTGTTCAACCAGTAGACTATCCCCCCTAGAGGGCGGGAATTGAATTCGCAGTAAGAGACCGCTGCCGGGGGCACCTTACCGCGCACTACCTTACCTATCACTCTGATTCCTTCGCGGAGCAAAAATTCTTTGAATACCTCGCCAAAATACACACTGGGCACTGCGACGTTGACGTAACGTCTCCATTCAGGGGCTTCTGCGCCGATCACCCCATCGAGCTGTATGATTTCACGATCGTCGGCAGTGGCATGTTTCGTTATCTCTATTTGTGCCGGCTTGCTACCTTTGACCGTCTTCACGTTCGCCTTCACGACCGAATATTCCGAAACCGGGTCTGTAATAATTTGAGCAGCTTGCCCCGGCCGTGAAGCGGGTTGGACCAACGTCTTGATCGAATTGAAATTCAACGATAGGGCGCTGTACGGCGCATGATAGGATCTGGGGCCGAGTTTCTCATTCTCATCCAGGGGCGGCTCGGGAGTAAAGTATGAATCGTCCACGACGATGTTTCCTCGAATCTCCTGGAGCCCCTTATCCTTCAGCGCGCGTGTCAGAGCAAAGAGTTCCTCACTTACGAGGTACGGGTCCCCGGATCCCTTTAGAAATAGATTCCCTACCGATCCATCCCGAATCTTATCTGCCAGTATCTCAGTCACAAAGGTAAAATCAGGATTCAAGGCCTGCAATGCCGCCGCGCTGGTGACCACCTTCATGGTGGAAGCCGGGATGAGAGGGACATCCGGATTCTTCTCCATGATGATGCGCCCGGATTCAAGATCGGCCACCTGCACGGTAATGGAACAATTGGCGGGTAGTTCGCGTTTGACTATGGCTTCAAGCCGTCCGTTCAGGGGGGGGGTGTCTGCCGCCAAGGCGCCAACTGATGTCACTGCCGTTAGAATAACAGCGGAGACCGTGAGGGCCAGGTTCCTGCCGAGTAAAGGTTGCCGTTGCCGAGGGGGGGGGCTGCCGAGTGAGGGACGCTTAGATGCGCGTACGTAGCGAAAGAGCCTGAGATTCAGCCTGAGCATATAGCATTTCTCCCCTAATATTCTTTGTCTTTTTTAACAGAATGCTCTGAACCGGGGTGGTGGACCACAAGTGAGCCCGAAGGCGGGGGCCGGCCATTTTGCCCTGGTTTATTGCAGGGATAGCGATATCTGATTCGGCGCGACCTGTCAAGGGAAGGGCCAAAAACGGAGAGAGTGGCGGAAATTTGTGTTGGGATTTCGGCATTTGGCACCCCGATAAAAGATCAATTATATAAGCTACATAATTCTCAGCATCTACCTATTTCTCGTAAATCTTGTCAACTCACTGAAAAATCGTTCACTTTTTGCTTGACAATAATTTAGGTTTGCTATTAAAGCAATATCCAACATTTCGAGCTGGGAGGAAGGGTATGTTGAGAAGAATACCTTCTACGCCGTTGGTATGTCTAGTTGTTTTCCTTTCAACCATTTTCCTAAACGCTTCATGGGCCGCGGGACCTGATGAATCGCTGGATATACTGCTAAAGCCTAACCAGGCCGGCAGCGCTCCAACCGTCGTCGCTCATAAAGCCAAAGCCCCCCGCGCGGCATCCAAGTACGTGGTCGCCCCTGTGGGTGTCCCCTACCCGCCGCCACCCCCGATGGGTATCACCAAGGTCAAACCTGCCATGTGTCCGCCGTTCGCAGTCGGCGCACCTATGTGTATTTTGCCTGCTCCACGGATGGGCCAGTGGGAAATGAGTGCGCAGGCCTTTTTCGCCAGCGTGCGGGGCAAGATCGCGTGGCCGCGATACTCTCAACTCAACGCTTGGCAAACTGATGACAGCACCTTGTGGCCCAATCTCACCGATCAACTGCAACTGCCGGCCCACCAGGTAGTCGGTCAGTTCACCGCATCGTACCAGTTCCGTCCCAACTGGGCGGTTCGATTGTCGGTGCTCGGCTTCGAGTCGAGCGGAGGCGGGCTGGTGCAGCAGGTGAACAATTTGACCGGGTTCTTCGTCTTCGGCAACCAGACCTTCACCTACGGGCAACAGATTCAGTCTAAGTGGAGACACACTTATAGCAAGGTGGGTCTTGTTTACGACGCGATACGGACCTGTAGGTCAAAGGTAAGCGTCTTCGCCGACTGGGTACATGTGGACGACAGAATCGATGTCTTCTGTAGCTGGTGCGGCTTCGGCAACTCAACCTTTAGCAAGAATACCGATGCCGCCATGGTGGGACTGCAGTTTCAGAAGTGTCTGGTGGCCATGCCAAATGGCGGGACCTTTTCCTCAGACTGCAAGGCTGGCGCCATATTTCTGGACAACACTGAGGGTTGGGACGTCGAACTCGGCGGACGCTATTCTATCCCCCTTAATGCAGGCGGTCGCTGGGGCTACCTAAAAGGTGGATACCGCTTCATAAACCTGAATAAATCACAATCCGACTTTGTCTTCAATAACGCGCTGGAAGGCGGATTCGCGGAATTCGGCTTCATCTTCTAATCACAGATTTTTGTTGGCCGGTGAATGAGGGGCGAACAACAATCGTCAATTCCGGAGCTGCGCGCAAATGATACACCTCGAACCTCCGGAGTCCTGTTTAAGACGAAGCTAAAGTTCACTCATCAGTTTACCGGCCATTCTGTTTCAATTAGCCCGGCCGTCTGACGGCGTCTCCCAGCTCGACCCCTACGGTCGGGCTTTCTTTTTGAAAAATCTCCCGTCCGAATCTCAGCCAGCATCCATCGCTGGGACTAGCTCTTTCGCTCTGACCAGGCGTTTGACCACAGCTTCACGGCCGAGCGCTTCCAGCATTTCAAATAGACCGGGCCCTACAGATGTTCCAGATACCGCGGTGCGAGCCGCGTTGATCAACAGGCCGGCTTTGACTTCCTTTTCATCTGCATAATTACGGAAAACATCCTCCGTGGAATGCGCGCTGAACTCCGGCAAGCAGGTCAGTCGCTCGGCCAACTCAGGAAGCAGTTCTCTCAGACGAGGCTCTTTGAGATTCTTCTTCACGGCTTTTTCGTCAAACTCGAAATCTTCAGAAAAATAGCACCGGCCCCAAGTCGAAAAATCCTTCAGTGTAAGGAACCGCGCACGAATGAGGTCAAGAGTTTCTCAAGAACCATTCGCGCTCCTCGTTTCTGGAAAGAATCGCGCCACAAGCCTGATTCCTTCAACTCCGCCGCAACGTACGGAACAAGTTCGTCCAATGGCATGGTGCGAATATAAGTTGAATTGAAGTGAATAGCCTTTGGGTCGGTCCAGTTCCTAGGGTCACCGGGGACGTAATTGAAGATGGAATTGGCTCTGTTGATCCTTGACAGGTCAAAGGCTTCTACCAGTTCCTCTCTAGTAAAGAACTCGCGGCCGTCCGTAGTTGCCCAGCCCAGGAGCGCCATGAAATTGCAGAGCGCCCATGGGAGAAACCCTTGCCGTCGATAATAGGAAATCGTCACCACCTCGCCGTGCGTGCGCTTCGACAGCTTGGCTTTCTTGTTGTCGAGGGTCAGCGGCATGTGCGCGAAGAGAGGTGGGGTGATTCCGAGCCCCTTATAGATCAGGACCTGTTTTGGGGTGTTTGCAATACCGTCGGCTCCTCGAATGACGTGTGTGATCCGGTCCAGCGCATCGTCCACCGCGTTGCTCAAGATGTACAGCGGCCGCCCGTCGGAACGAAGATACCACGAAGTCTTCTATATCCTGCCCTCGCTTTTCAACTCTTCCGTAGACCGCGTCATCAAATGCCACGGTGTCGGAAGAGTCTCGGGGCACGCGAAAGCGAATCACGTACGGAAGGCCTTGCTGCAGCTTTTCCTCTACCTGGCTCTGGGAAAGATTGCGGCAGCGCCCATCGTACATGAAGGCGATCTTCTTTGCCTCCGCTTCTTTCCTTTTTGCCTCAAGCTCTTCCCGGGTGCAGAAGCACCGGTACGCATGCCCGCTGCTGAGAAGCTCCTGGGCTGCTTCCACATGTTTGGGTAGATTGTCGGTTTGGAAGTACGGCCCTTCGTCCCAATCGAGGCCAAGCCACGTGAGGCCATCCAGGATTTCCTGGACAGATTCTTTGCTGGAGCGTTCCACATCGGTGTCTTCGATTCGGAGAATGAAAACGCCGCCTGTTTTTCTGGCCCATAGCCAGTTGTAGAGCGCTGTACGCGCTCCGCCAAGGTGCAGGTATCCGGTAGGGGAAGGTGCGAAACGCACGCGTACCTGCGCTTGAGATTTGTTTTCATCAGGATTCATGGTCACCAAATTTGCACGCTGGTTCATTTAGTTGGGTCCAAAACTGTCACTGGAACTTTGGACAATTTTCGGAAAGTTTCGCGGTCATCGAGGCTCCCCACGATGTCTCCACAGTGCATCGGCACTGCCACTCTGGGATTAATCTTTTGTATCGCCTCCGCGGCCTGCTTCACAGTCATCGTGTACGTTCCCCCAACTGGCAGAAGAGCTACGTCGGCGCGAATATTAGCCATTTCCGGAATCATGTCGGTGTCACCCGAGTGATAAATACGGAACCCATCCACTGTCAACACGTAGCCGACCCAATTGTTCTTCTTGGGGTGGAACTCCTTGTCCGTATTGTACGTGGGCACGGCCTCTATCTTTACATCTCCGATTTCAAATCTGCCATCTGGGGTTATGACTTTGAAAGCATCCCCGAAACCGGCCTTGCAGTCCGCTGGTCCGACGATGACTGTCGATGGCTTTCGGATTTTTTTCACGTCCTCTTCAGAAAGATGATCGTAATGGCTGTGCGTAATGCAGATCACATCAGCCGGCACCGAACTTTTGAGTTTCCAAGGGTCGATGTACACTGTGGCCCGCGAGCCGTCGATCCGAAAGCTTGCATGACCCAACCACTTGATCTTTTCCTTCACAAAAGCCTCGACCTCCATGCTGTCCTCCTTAGTTGAAGCTGGTCCCCTATAAAGGGAACAGAATGTGTTGTGTGGGCCGACTAGCCATTGATGCGGGGCTTCAAAACTCTTTTTCATTGTACGCAGCGATTCACTTAATTGCAAATTTACAGCGATCGCGGTTTTGCGGCTGGGCAGAAAGTCTTGCCCATTGCGAATCCAGGTGCTAAGAACCCCTGCCGGTAGCCGTCGGCCTGACTTCCTCCCAATGACAGGCACGGCGAGTCACTGTATGATTAAGGGAGTTCGAATAAAGGAAACCACCGTGAGCCCGATGCCTCAAAACAAAAGACCTACAAAGCTCAGCAACACTAGAACCGACCGAGATTGGATCATGATAGTATTCGGGGTGGTTTCTAGTGATCTTCTTTCTGGTGGGCGGATATCTAAGCTGTGGCAAGACGGAAAAAAGCACGCCCCCAAGGTTGCGGGGTCCTGTAAAAGATCCCGCCCGCCTGGGAGCCAGTAGCGTAACCCCACACATTGGTGCAACGGTCCTCCGGCTGGACCTAACGCCCCCTCCTCTTGAAGCAACAACCCCCTGAGCAAAAAAATAACCCTCAGACGGGCTTACAGGGCTAGGCCATGCCGTTACCTGGGGGGTATAATAAAATAATGATGTATTATAGCGCGGTTCGTCACCGAGTGATAGATTTATGGAGGATGTTGGGGTGACTAATGCTTTCCTTTGCTAACTGTTTCTATGGGCCTGGACCCTCTCGGAGCAAAGGAACTACGGTCTTTCTGAGCAAACACTTATAAGGAAAGGTTACGGAGAAAAACCATTGCGACCATTTGCAAGCGCAGTAGTGCGATTCTTTCTCGCCGGCACGGCCACGCTGCTCCCTTTCGTCGTGACCATCTTCGTGGTGAGCTGGATAGTGAGGTTTGCCGACGCGTATATCGGCCCCAGCAGCTCTTTCGGGTTGTTTCTCCTAACAATCGTGGGGGACGCTCATAAATACCCCGGCTACATAGCGGGCTACCTTGTCGTAGTGCTCCTGATTATGCTCCTGGGTTTTCTGGTGACCCGAGCCACAGTGGCCAGAATCCACCGCGCTATCGATTCCCTCTTTGCAAGAATCCCTCTTGTAGGGAAAATTTATTCCGGGGTGGGGCAGGTGGTGGATGTATTTGGCAAGAAGGAGCAGGCCGGCAGATTCGGCGGAGTGGGCCACGTTCGTCTGGGAAATGTGAGAATGCTGGGGCTTCTAACCTCTACCCAACGTTACGAACTCGAGGACGGCGCGAACATTTGCTGGTATTTGTTCCCAACTCCCCGATTCCAGCCACGGGGTTCAACGTCCTGGTGCCGGTGGAAGATTTCGTGCAGCTTGAAATGACGGTGGAAGAGCTTGCCAAGCTATTGATGTCACTGGGACTTATCGGTACTCAAGTGCTCTCGGGCCCTTGTGTGCCAATTGAGCTGGGGAAAAGAGCCGATGAGCAGAAAACTTTATGATGAACTGATAAGGCGTTCCAGCGGGGAGCCGTACAGTAGGTTATTGGGAATGGAAGTTGTCGAGATCGGGTCGGGCAGTTCACTGGTAAGGATGCGCGTTCGGTCGGATCTGGAAAACATCTTCGGCGTGACGCATGGCGGCGCGCTTTTTTCTTTGATCGACCAGGCGTTTCAAATAGCCAGCAACAGTCATGGGGTCTTGTCTGTCGCGCTCAACGTGAGTATCACCTACGCGGCCCCGCCCAAGCCGAGCACCGTGATTGAAGCGCGCGCAACAGAAATTCACAAGACAAACCGTACCGCCACATATTTTTGCGAGGTGAGGGAGAAAGACGAGGGGAGTCTTATCGCAACCGCGGAAGCTCTCGCGTACAGGACCGGCAAACAGATAGAATTTTCGTGACACTTTGCGGGCAAGAATCACTTAGCCTTCTTGAAAAAACCCGTGATGCTGAATCTACTTTTCTTTTCCGACAACTCCCCGGCCTCTTCTTCAGGAGGCGGAATTTCCCTGGGCTCCCGTTTTTTCTGGGCCGGCTGTTCGTCCGGGACTTTGAATGTGAGCATATCGGTTAACGTTACGGTGTCGAGGAATTCTTCCGTGTCTTCCTTAGGTGCCTTAGGTGCCATAGGTGCCATAGGTGCCAAAGGAGGAGGGGGGATGATTTGAGGGGGAGCCTGTTTCTTCACGACCTTGAAACGGATTCCCCGACGTTTTAAGTCATCTTCGGTGATGAGCTTCTTCTCGAAAAGCTGTTTCATAAGGTCCGCGAAGCCCTGAGGACTTATCTTAAACAGCTCCATAATCTGCCCGTTGGATAAAGGTCCGCGGACTGACTCGATAGCTTCCTTCGCGCCTAAATCTCTGCTTGTGGTTGTCTCCGTCATGCCGATTGCCTCGTGTGCATTATAGCGCATCCTGTGGCTAAGGTGAAAGGTGTTTGAAGCAACGAGGGCCTTATCTGCGTCGATTTTTTTGGAGCTGACTGCTGGAGTGCAAGTCGCTTATTTATCATAAAAGAACGCAGTTATTACAATATGTTGAGATAATCTTAAAGTCCATATATTATAAACATTTTATATTTGCTTAAAATTCCTGTATTATTCCCCAGCCACTCGGGGGGCACCCCAATATGGCGCAAAGGAGCCAGTGTGAAGCTGAATAAGAAACTCCTTCTCGTTTCACTGCTCTATTTTGCAGAAGGATTTCCCTTCGGAATCATCGAACAGACCCTTCCAGTGTATTTCCGCATTCACGGGATGTCTCTGGTGCATGTGGGTCTGCTCAGCTTGTTGAGTCTCCCGTACGTGCTGAAATTCATCTGGGCCCCTGCCGTGGATTTTCTTGGGACCCGGAGACGATGGATATCGGCCGCCCAGTTTCTGATGGCAGCTTTTTTAGTGCTGATCCTTCCGCTGGACCCTTCTGAGCCGGCCTTCCTGCTTTGGGTTTGTATTCTTTCGTTGGCAATAATGTCAGCCACACAGGACGTTGCGGTAGACGTGTACACCATTGAGTTACTCAAGCCTTCGGAAATGGGAATAGCCAACGGCTTCAGGATGGCGGCTTATCGGGTCGCAATGGTGGTCGCAGGCGGTTTGTTTGTAGCCTTGGGTGGCAGGATCGGATGGCAGCCAACCTTCCTGATTGCAGCCATTATTCTGGCAGTTTGCAGCGCGGTCGCGTTGAAGCTCCCGCCTGTGGAAGTCAAACGCCCGCAGTTTTCGCTTTCTTCTCTCGCCGCGCCTGTAAGGGATCTCTGGGGAAGGCCGGGCCTGGTTCAGGTTGCGCTCTTCATCCTTTTGTACAAACTTGGAGACATGGCATTGGGACCTATGGTACGCCCCTTTTGGTTAGACAGGGGCCTTTCCACCGACGAAATCGGGCTGATCACAGGCACATTCGGGATCCTGGCCGCCATTGCAGGCGGGCTTGCCGGAGGTCTGTTCATGGCTCGGTTCGGTATTTTTCACGGCCTGTGGTTTTTGGGGATGTGGCAGGCTGTGAGCAACCTCACCTACGGGTGGGTTGCCTTCTATCCGGAAACCGGCAACTGGGGGATCTACGCAGCCTCGATTGCGGAGTCGTTTTGCGGAGGACTGGGGACTGCGGCGTTCTTGGCTTTCTTGATGAGCATATGCAAAAAAGAATTCTCCGCGACTCAATATGCATTGCTTTCTGCGACTTTCAGAATTACCGGGATTATTGCGGGCGTGCTGAGTGGTTGGGCCGCAACCCATATCGGTTACGCACAGTACTTCATTCTCACCTTTTTTCTGTCGCTTCCGGCGTTCGCATTCCTTATCTATGCAAGGGATTGGATTCCTACCGACCAGAATGCGTCCAATTCAGGGAAGAGCTACGTTGCGCCGCCGAAGCGCGACTCTCCAACACTTGAGAGGACCGCCCAAGCCGTAGTGGTACCGCTTCCGCAGGCCAAAGCCTCTTGACCGAATCTTTATGCACAAGGTGGTAGTTGTCATTGCGAGCGTAGCGAAGCAATCTCCCTTACCGTCAAAGCCTAGATTGCTTCGTCGTTTCACTCCTCGCAATGACACGGGCGGCGAGATGCCGGCCCATAACTGAAAGCCCACCAAACGCTTCCCTCCCTTGACACCCCGCGGCGCCTCCGCTATTCATAAAACATTAGATGCTTGAACTCTTCCCATCCCCCCGAGGTGTGCTTGATAGTCGCCCAGGCGAAACCTTTTGCTGAAATCCAGGAGATGATCCGCGAGTTTTCGCGTGTTCTCGTAGCAGGATGCGGAACCTGTGTAGCGGTTTGCCTCACTGGTGGAGAGAAAGAAGCGGGAATTCTTGCTACGCGCCGTAAAACTTGCCGCGGGCCGTGATAATGAAACCTTCCAAGTCTTTGCGGCCACCGTGGAACGCCAATGCGACCGCGAATTCCTGGAGCTGTTTCGGGATCATGTAGGCAAAGTTGACGCGGTTGTCTCCCTAGCCTGCGGAGCCGGCATCCAATTCCTCGCTGAGATGTATCCTGACACGCCTGTCTTTCCCGGAGTCGACACCAGCTTTATAGGAGTAGCCGAGGGCGCGGGTGTCTGGGCCGAACGTTGCCGCTCTTGCAGTCAGTGTTATCTAGGGATTACCGGCGGTATCTGCCCCGTAACAATGTGCGCCAAAAGCCTTCTGAACGGTCCCTGCGGGGGTCCGAAAAACGGAAAGTGCGAAACGGACCCGCAAAGAGATTGCGCCTGGGTCCAGATCATTGATCGGCTTGAGCGCCAGTCGCGTCTGGATCTCTTGACGTCGGTTGTGCCTCCGAGGTGCAATGATCGCAACACTCACCCCGCAAAGATAGTCCGGAAGGATTATCAACGGATATCTGCTATTGATTGAACCACTCGGGGAGAATGATATCCCTTTTTACAGATCTTGTGTGTGGCGACTGCTCAAAGAGGCTGACTTTCCCGTCTTCGGCGGTCCATGCGTGAGAGTCGGTTATGGGCGGACAGTAAGCGCCTCGAACCGGCCCGGCAGTCTTGCGGCCGCGATTCGGGCGTGCGGTTGAGGCCGCTGATGCAATGAAAAAAGATGCACTGATTCTAGGAGGCGGAATAGCCGGCCTGTGGTGCGCGTGGGAACTGGCCCGTCTTGGGTTGGAGTCCACGATTGTGGAGACAGCCGCTTTTCCCGGCGGGCACGTGGCACAATTATGCTGCAAAGCTACCGATGAGTGTCGGCGGTGCGGCGCCTGCCTCTTGGAAGATGTGCTGCATAAAGTGGAGTGGTCGGACCGGATCACTATGCTCCTTCACTCGGATCTTCTTCAGGTTCAAGGCCACTCAGGAGATTTTCAGGCAACCGTTTCCCAGAGACCTGTCCGGATAGTATCCGATAGATGCAACGATTGCGGAGCATGCGAGGCGGCCTGCCCAGTGCCGGGAGCGCTCGTACGCTCTCCCTGGGATCGTGGCCTTGCCATTGACGAACAGAAATGCCGCTGGTTTCAGGATGCTTCGTGCCGTGCGTGCCAGGAAACCTGCGCTCAAGATGCCGTCAACCTTGACCGAACCTCGGAAATCCTGGAACTCAACGCATCAACAATTGTCCTGGCCTCGGGTTTCAAACCGTCTGATCCTCATGACACTCCCCGATTCGGGTACGGCCGCGTGCCGGGAGTCGTTACCGGTCTTGAACTGGAATCGCTCCTCAGGCAGGAGAACTGGGAACCCGGCCCCAGCAGAAAAATCGCGTTCATTCAGTGCGTAGGCAGCCGAGACGCCAAGATCGGGCGACCTTACTGTTCACGCGTTTGCTGCGGATATGCGTTGCGGCTAGCACGCCTTTTGCGAAACCGCTTTCCTGACCTCAACGCCTCAATGTTCTACATGGATATTCAGACGTTCGAACGTGACTTCGACGAAGAGGCTGAAGGAGGCCGAGCAGGAGGTGAAGCTGGTGCGATCGATTCCGTCTGAAATCCGCAAGGGCGCAGACGGCAGGCCCGAGTTGGTTTATCAAGGGCTCGACGACAACAGAGAGTTCGAATCATTTGACGTGGTGGTATTGAGCGTGGGGATCTCGCCGAATCAATCGAGCGCAGAGCTTGGGAGCATTCTTGGGGCAAGCACAAATGTGGACGGCTTTGTAGGCGGAGACGGCGAGGCGGCCGTAACCAGCCGCTGTGGAGTTTTCGTTGCCGGGACCGTCCAAGGTCCCAAATCCATCGAAGAGACGGTTTCCCATGCCATCAGGACCGCAGGCGAAGTTGCCGTGTGTGTCTCCAAAATGTCTCGTGGGGAAAACGAGTGAAAGCCTCTGCCATCGAATCACTATTCTTGACGAGGAAGCCCAAGCCGGAGGAAGGCGTATCTCGGCGGGTCCTTGTGCTTGGTGGCGATCAAACGGGCATGGACCTGGCTTCACGATTAGCCGTTGAGGGCTTTGAAGTCCTGCTGGTCGGCGGAACCGCAGTCGGGCAACCAAGCAACGGCGTTCACCTGTTCCCCGATGCGGTCCTGGAGGAGATCCAGGGATTCGTAGGCGGATTCGAAGTCGTCTTGCGGATCGGCAGCGATCGCCTGATTGAACGAGTGGGCTTTATTGTGGCAGCACAGCCGGCAAGAATTGTCCCAAAATACGAACAGTACGGCCTGGCAAAGACTCGGAAAGTTATGTCCCTATCGGACCTGGAAGCCGGCCTTCGGGCAGGCAACGCGCTGGAGAAACCGTCGGATGAGTGGTTCCACGCAGCTTTTCTGTTTGGACTGAAAACCGAATCGCAACCCGCAGTCTTTGCAAGAGTTCTCGATGCCATAGAGAAGCTGCAAGGACAGGGAGGAATACAGCCATACGTGTTTACTCGCCATTTGAAGGTAGCCGCTGCCGGGCTGGAAAGACGTTACAGGGAGTGTCGCGAGCGCGGGACCTTATTTTTCAAATTTGACGATGCCGGTCCTTTTTTCGAAAGCACCTCGAACGGACCGGTGATGACTTTCACCGATCCGCTTCTGCATCTTGAGATGGACCTTGAACCGGACGTGCTGGTGGTTGACGAGGAATTACTTCCCCCCCCATGTTAGAACCGCTCTTTAAAGCCATGCCTTCATCTCGATTCGCAGCCCCTTTTCTGAAGCCGGAATCAACGCGGTTCGCAGGCGTTGAGACACCCAAGGCCGGAATCTTGGCCGTAGGCGCGTCTCGCGGCGTATTTGATCCCGAGATCACACGTGGTGACATTGAGGCGGTGATCGTGACGCTGAAGAGGCCCATGCCCGAACCGCTGCAGAAGTCGCTTCCTGGGCCTCCTGAAGTTGATCCCGGCAAATGCACGATGTGCCTCACTTGCGTTCGCTTGTGTCCCCACGGGGCTATCAGCTTCAGCAAACACGCAGAGGCGGACGGCGCCACCTGCACTCGTTGCGGCATCTGCGCGGTAGAATGTCCCATGGAAGCAATAAAGCTGGAGCCTGCTTCACAACAGCCCGACATGTCGTTGCGGATCAGGGATTGTGTGACCCACACCCGCACCACTCGGAAAATAGCGGCATTTCTTTGCTCACGTTCCGCGGCTCACACGATGGAGTCGATGGGCCGTCAAATCGGTGAAGACCTGGTGCCTATTCCAGTGCCGTGCGCAGGAACCGTGGGCCTCACCCATATTTTGAGTGCATTTGAATCAGGAGCGGAAGGGGTGATTGTTGCAGGCTGCTTTAAAGGCAACTGCGCGTCAATATACGGAACGCTCCTTGCCGAAGATAGAGTCGCTCAGGTCCGGGAGTTCCTCGGAGATGTCGGGATAGATCCCAATCGCGTGATGTTTGTATCCACCGCGAGCAACACCCCCGGTGTTCTGGTAGACGCGGTGCGGAATCTGGAGTTAACAATAACACGTGTGAACAATGCCGATCATTGCGCACAGAGTCAAAACAGAGATTCAGGAGCGACGCCATGAGCCGCATCAAACTGAATACGCTCGATCCTTCGTTCAAGCACCGCGTAGCGCGACAACCCGGGGGAGAGGCCATCAGGGCATGTTTTGCCTGTAAAGCTTGCAGCGCCGCGTGCCCTATTAGTGTGGTTGACAAGCGGTACGATCCGCGAAAGATCATACGCATGGCGCTCCTGGGCATGAAAAAGGAGGTGCTGGAGAGCGATTTCATCTGGCTGTGCTCCAGTTGTTACGGCTGCCACGAAGTGTGCCCCCAAAATGTCCGTTTCACTGAGGTTATGTTCGCCATCAAGAATCTGGCGGTTGCCGAGGCTTGCGTACCACCGGGGCTGACCGGGCAAAAGACACTGCTGAAACAACGTGGCCGTCTTTACGAGGTCGGCGAGTTTGAGAATGAAAAACGTGAAAAATTGGGTCTGCCACCCATTGTTGAACACCCTGAAGACTACGACCGTCTACTGTGACCGGGAAGTCCCGTCTTTAGGCGCGACAGCGGCTCCCCGCAATTAGGCAGGTCAGGGACTGAAAGAAAATCCTAATGGAAGCACTCTTATACCTGGGTTGTACGGTCCCCGTCAGAAACCTCAACTATGAGTTGTCCGCGAGGCTGACCCGCGCGAATTGGGCATACACTTCAGGGATCTCGAAACCTTCGGGTGCTGTGGATTTCCAGTTAAGTCACTCGATGTCCGACAGACGACGCTCATTGCGGCGCGAAATTTGGCGCTGGCCGAAAAAGAGGGCGTCGAGATCTGCGCGCTCTGCAACGCCTGCGTAGGTACGTTGACAGAAACAGCCCACGCGCTCGATACGAATCCGGAGTTGAAGGCAGAGGTGAACGAGAGACTCAAGGAAGTCGGCCTCAGCTATGACGGTCCGGTGAAAGTTCGTCACTACATGAGGCTCCTGTGGGAAGAAGTAGGTCTGGAAGCCATCAAGAGCGCGGTCACCCGGCCTCTTACCGACGTGATTCTTGCACCCCACTATGGGTGCCATTATCTGAAACCGTCCGAGTTGACAGCGGGCTTCGATTCTCCGGCGGATCCCAGGACACTCGCTGACCTGATTTCTGCCACCGGCGCGCAGGTAACGGATTATCCCTCCCTAAAGGACTGCTGCGGAGGCGGGCTGTTGGGAATGTCAGAGGATGTCGCCAATGCGCTGGCCGCAACAAAATTGATAGATGTGGCCGCAACCGGGGCTCATGCACTCGTTCTTGTCTGCCCCTTTTGTAACGTGATGTACGAAGGTCAGCAAAAAAAAATCGTGAAAGCGGCTGGTCTTGACCTGAAAGTACCGGTGGTTTACTATCCGCAAATCCTCGGCTTGGCCCTTGGCCTGTCCTCAGAGCAACTGGGCTTTAAGCTCAACCGCGTGAAGCCTGCCGGTCTTCTGAAGATAGTGGAAGGTTGATCGCAACCCATGTCGAGGGAGGGGCAGGATAAGTCCGGTCGAGAAGGCCATTGATTCATGATTCTAGTTGCTGAACTGCGGTCGATTCTTTGGTGCCAACTTTGTTTCAGAGGAGGGTGCTATGGAGCATAAGGGCTATGTGTTCCCTGATGACCTGAAATACGAAAAAAATCACTTTTGGGCGAAAGTGGAAGGCGACCTTGTAGTCACAGGCGCTACGGAGTTTATCTCCAAACAGGCGGGAGAAATCACGTTCGTGGATCTGCCGGAAGAGGGGGACGAAGTGACCCAGGGCAAGCCCTACGGTTCCATCGAGTCCGGCAAGTGGGTTGGCAGGATTTACGCGGTGGTTTCCGGCGAGATTGCCGAAGTGAACGCAGACCTGGAGGACGAGCCGGAAAAGATGAACGAAGATCCGTACGGCGGCGCGTGGATTTGCAAGATTCGCCCATCCAACCTCGAAGCGGAAAAGGCCGCACTCATGTCCCCGGATGACGCGTTCAAGAAGTTTATTGAGGAAGAGATCGATAAGATCGAGGAACAGAAGAAATAGCCTAAGTTTTCACAGCGAATCCACTTTCTTGCAAAAATGGGGTTCCCGGGTCTTCTGCGAATAACTCCTATATATTGGTCAGTCATGTGATGGCAATGGGGCTTCATATCCTCAGCGATCTGCTTTGATCCGGGCGCAACGTATATATCAATTACCAATTTGTTTGTCCGATTAGGGGTAATGAGGTCGTCACCCTGGACTTGATCTGGAGTCCAGTCCCGCGAAACGCGGGATGGATTCCTACTTCCGCAGGAATGACGGGGGAAAGGCCCGTCATTATGAACCTTCCGGATTCTTCATCTTCGGATAGCCAAACGGACACTATTCTTGGCAATCGCTCTAGATCGCGCGTTTAAACAAAAATATCCTATAATTCAATAAGTAATTCGAAAAGCCAACACTTTTCTTTGCATTTTCTTGACGTTGCATTTCATTCCTGATAGGTGTGCGTCACCGGTGAGCGGAGGCGGAGGGTTCCGTCGTTCATCCAGCGGAGGAGTTTTTTCATGGAAGGCATGAATTTACTGGATATAACTATCAAGTATTTCAACGTGATAGTCTTCGTGATGTGCATACTTTTTGGTATGACTTCGCTTTTCGCTTCTTGGATAGCCTGGCGCGAAATTCACCGCAAGAATAACATAATACGCAGCGTGGTAGCGGCCTACAATATTGCCGAGGACACGCTCGAAAAGGGCCGTACCCCGATAGGTGATTTTGACCTTGACCCTGCGATCGTTCAAACAATCTTCAACAGCCTTCAAGAGATCTTAAACGCCATTTACGGCGAGGTAACGGGCAAGCTCATGCCGCCCCGTGAAGAGCGCATGCACGGTTCCCGCAAATTCGGCAGTCTCTATGCCATAACCAAGGTCTGGAAGAGGAAAGAAGCCGACGATCTGCCCAACATCTGTGAAATAGGGCCAACCTTGGTTCCTGACGAGCCGGACCGTAACCACATCAGCGCGCATCCCTGAAAATTGCCTATTGTTCGTAGTCATTGGTAGTAGATCTGTGCTGCGAGGGTCTGGGGGCCGAATCTGCACGCGGTTTGGCTTGTATTAAAACCTCGTGATATAGGCATGATACCAAACCGCAAACTCGAAACGAGCCCAAAGCAGACCGGAATCCGCTACGGCCCCTAGACGCAGCCGAAGCCGGACTGGAAGTGAGAAAGAGGCTAAGGTATAGTTATTCATTCGTTGGGGTTCAGGAGCATGCATTTTAAGAAGATTCTTTTCAGCGGGCACGCGGTAAGGCGGATGTTCTAGAGAGTCATCGGACAACCGGAGATCATTGAAGTCATCCGATCTGGCGAGGTCATCACCGAGTATCCTGATGATGAACCGCTCCCAAGCTTCCTGATATTAGGTTTTGTTCGGGGGCGGGCATTGCATGTCGTGGCAGCGGTGGAAGGCGACGCCGAAACTTGTTATATTATAACCGCATACGATCCGGATCCGGATCTGTGGGAAGTCGACTTCAAGACAAGGAGGATCCCATGAGATGCGTCCTGTGTAAACAAGGTGATGTGCGGCCCGGCAAGGTGACGGTCACGCTCCAGCGAGGGGACACCACGGTTATCATTAAAGGAGTGCCTGCCGAGGTCTGTGAGAACTGCGGGGAATATTACCTGGAAGAAAATATTTCTGAGCAGGTGCTATCTATGGCTGAGGAAGCTGTGAAGAAGAATGCAGAGGTAGAAATTCTGCGATTTGCAGCATAGCCAGGTCTCTCTTCGTTTCCTGATCAACGTGATATAATAGATTGTTTAGACCCCCCTTGCCGGGCGGATCGGCTACAATCGAGAAAATTCGGGAGAAAATAGATGGAAACAGGTACCGAGACCGTTAAACGTGGTCATGCCCAAATGCTCAAGGGCGGAGTGATTATGGATGTGGTGACCCCGGAACACGCGCGCATTGCGGAAGACGGCCGGGGCTTGTGCCGTCATGGCGCTGGAGACGGGTACCTGCGGATATTCGGGCACACGGTGGAGTGGCTCGCATGAGCGATCCCGGTCTGATCCTTGAAATCATGGATGCAGTCACCATACCTGTGATGGCGAAATGCCGAATCGGCCATTTTGTGGAAGCGCAGATACTCGAAGCAATCGGCGTGGATTATATTGACGAAAGCGAAGTTCTCACTCCTGCGGATGAACAGCATCATATTAACAAGCAAGAACTTCAAAGTCCCCTTTGTTTGCGGCTGTAGAAATCTCGGTGAGGCCTTGAGACGCATTGGAGAAGGCGCCGCGATGATGCGCACCGAAGGGCGAAGCCGGCACCGGTGACGTGGTCGAGGCTGTACGGCACGCTCGGGATCGGTGATGAGAGAGATCCGTCGCATTAGCGGCATCATGCGGTCAGACGAGCTGATGGCCTATGCGAAAGAAATCGGCGCCCCGTATGAATTGGTGAAGGAGACCGCGGAGATGGGCCGTCTTCCGGTGGTAAATTTTGCAGCAGGTGGTGTTGCAACACCTGCGGACGCGGCATTGATGATGCAACTTGGGTGGATGGCGTTTTCGTCGGCTCAGGAATTTTCAAGAGCGGCAATCCTGCGCTTACGGGCCAAGGCGATCGTAGAGGCGGTTACTCATTTCAACGATCCCAAGATACTTGCTGAAGTGAGCAAAGGCCTTGGAGAGCCTATGGTGGGAATCGGGGTCAGTGAGTTGCCTGAAAAGCGCTCGACTCGCAGGGCGGGGATGGTGAAGAGACCATGAGGATCGGGGTTCTGGCTCTTCAGGGGGACTTCGAGGAGCACTGCGCGGTTTTGACGCGCCTGGGCGTGGAAGTTCTGGAGGTCCGGTTACCTCAGCATTTGGAAAAGCTGAATGGACTGATTATCCCCGGGGGAGAAAGCACTACCATCGGGAAGCTCGCTGAGCGATTCGGACTGCTGGACCCTCTGCGACTTCGCGCAAAATCTATGGCCATGTGGGGGACCTGCGCAGGGCTGGTCTTTATGGCGCGAGATGTTGGGATGTCCCAGCCCCTCCTCGGGGTCATGGACATGGTGGTTCAGCGTAACGCCTTCGGACGCCAGGTCGATAGTTTCGAGGAAGACCTTGAGATTCCTGGAATTGACGGAGGTCCGTTCCACGCAGTCTTCATAAGGGCTCCTGTTATAAGCGAGGTGGGGCCCAAGGTTGAAGTGCTGTGTCGCCTTGGTGACGGCAGGAAAGTCGCAGTGCGCGAGGGCCGTCTCATTGCCACCTCTTTTCACCCGGAGTTGACTCGAGATGATCGGCTTCATCGGTATTTCCTCCGGATGGCAGCGGAGGCTGCGTAAAAAAGCTCATAAATTAAGCTCTTATCGAGATGTGGCTTTGCGATAGGTAGGCCATTAGGAAAACACTGAGTCAAATGGCTGGAGATCCCCAGTACTCAGTTTCCCAAATTCGGTCACGCATCCTGATGGGTCGGGTACTCGTAGCTGAACGCTTTTAACGGTAGGAGCGGGGCCTCCCCGCGGGACGCGGGGTCATTGATCCACGGCCGGCAGGGACGCCGGCCCTACCGATCCGGGGAGGCGAGCTTCCGTCACCGAACTTGCGAAACAAAGCACTTAGGCAGGCCCCTAAAGCTAAACAAATGACCAAGTTTATGGCCGTCGTGGAATATGACGGGACCGTGTACCACGGCTGGCAGCTACAAAAAGCCCTTCCCACGATTCAGGGCCGTATCGAAGACGCATTAGAGAGGATCCTGGGGACCCCCACGCGTGTGCACGGCTCGGGCCGTACCCGACGTGGGTGTGCATGCAGTGGGGCAGGTGGCTCATTTTGTGTCAAACTGGTCGCGGTCTGTCGAAGAACTGAAAAGAGGTTGCAACGCCCTGTTGCCGCCGGATATCACACTTCTGAAGCTGGAACCGGCACCCGAAGACTTTCACGCGAGACATTCGGCTCATTCCAAAACCTATGTGTATAAAATACTGAACCTGCCTCTTCGTTCCCCGTTGAACAGGCTCTATTCCTGGCATGTGCAGCGCGAGTTGGACCTTCAGTCGATGAATCTGGCCGCGGAATACCTGGTAGGGACCCACGATTTTGCAGCCTTCGGGTCCCCCACCGAAGGCACGCCTTCAACGGTCCGCCGCGTGTTGGAGACAGCATGGCTCAGAGATGAATCGCTAGGCTTACTGTGCTTCACCATTCGCGGGACAGGGATTCCTCAGGTACATGGTCCGATCAATTGTGGGCACGCTCGCGAGGGTCGGCAGCGGAAAGATCAGTACAGTCCGAGTTCGCAGACATTCTGAGGTCTTGCGACCGCTCGCGCTCGGGTCCTGCCGCTCCTCCCCACGGCTTGTACTTGCAATCGGTGAACTATGAAGCGGACGCTAGCGACGCAAAGACTTCTTGCGTATCCCTATGAATTGGCGGCACGGGCCCTGGCTTTCCCGAGGCTTCACAAGGAGAAATATAGATGTCGGAAGCTGTATACCTTCGAACTCTGAAGGAAGGTATCTTCGCGGAAAAGATCCATCAGGCGCGAGAGATGTTGCGCGACTGCTGTGTTTGTCCGCGAAACTGCCGGGTCAACAGGCTGGAAGGTGAGCTGGGCTTCTGCAGTGTGGGGGCGCTCGCGATGGTGTCCTCAGCCAACCCTCATTTCGGTGAAGAAGCGCCGCTCGTGGGATCGGGCGGATCAGGTACGATCTTTCTTACGTCATGTAATCTAAAGTGTGTATTCTGCCAGAATTACGAGATCAGCAACCTGATGGAGGGTCAGGAGATGGACAGCCCGACCCTGGCCGGCCTGATGTTGGGATTGCAGCATTCAGGGTGTCACAACATAAACTTTGTTACACCTTCCCATCAGGTGCCTCAAATCTTGGACGCGGTTCACACTGCCGCGCAAAACGGTTTACGTGTGCCGCTGGTTTACAACACAGGCGGGTACGACACTGTAGAGACCCTTCGGTTGTTGGATGGCGTGATCGACATCTACATGCCCGACATTAAGTTCATGGATCCAGGCGTCAGCAAGCGACTGGCGGACGCACCCGACTATCCTGATGTAGTGCGAACTGCCGTCAAGGAGATGCACAGGCAGGTCGGAGACCTGCAAATCGATGACCAGGGAATAGCAACAAGGGGGCTTCTTGTTCGCCACCTTGTCATGCCGCATGATCTGGCCGGGACCCGTCATGTGATGGAATTTCTCGCGAAAGAAGTCTCGACCAACACCTATGTTAATGTCATGAACCAATACAGGCCGTGTGGAAGGGCGTTTGAACAGTCTGATATCAACCGCTCCGTGACTCGCCAGGAATATGCTCAGGCCCTCGATACAGCCACGGAAGCAGGAATCACGAGGCTTGACGAACGGGCCGCTTTCAGGCTCAAGTTCTTTTGAGTACAAAAGGAGACAGGATGCGTCACATTAACCCCGAGTACGTGGAAATCGTCAGCGCTGCTGCAAGCCGATCGCCCTATTTCACCCTGCTTTCCATGAAACTCAAAGATTTCGACATAGGCCGGTCTCTTGTGGAGATTACACTGGACGGGAAACACCTTCAGCCATTTGGATTCGTTCACGGAGGGGTATTCTCTTCCATCATAGACGCTGCCGCGTTTTGGGCCGTGTATCCCGAAGTCGACGAGACCGCGGGAATGACCTCGGTGGATCTGAAAGTTAACTATTTGGCCCCGGCGACGGGGGGAATGTTGATTGCCCGCGGGCGGCGGATCAAATTGGGCAAGACCCTTGGGTTAGGTGAGGCTGAGGTCACCGACCAAGACGGCAGAAGGCTGGCTCACGGGACCTCTACTCTGATAGTCTTAGCTGATTTTCCTTTTGCCCATGATGAGCTTCTGCCCCCAAAGTTTGTCGATGAAGAGTGAGGCTGACTGACGGAAGACAAGCATTGGGTGATCCCGGAAAATCCCCCCTGCCCCCTTCTATAAAGGGGGGTGTGGGCCGACTTTCTCCCCCTTTTCTAAAGGGGGATTCAGGGGGATTTTGAAAGGCGCAGAAAAGGGGTGGGGGAAGCGGCTTGGCTCTCTTCCGACTCAGAACTGTATAGTTGCGACGAAGAATATTCTGCAAGACAGACACACATGGTCACAGTTCCTGGACCGCGCTTCTTTCGATTCTCTTCGGCAACGGGAGTTCGTCGTGGATGATTTAGTACTGGATGGGCACGCGCACTGTGGTTTGACAGTGCCGTTCGAGGAAATTGCCTACGAGTGGCAAGCGGGCGGAATTCATGGTGGCGTGATCTTCTCCCCGGTCGAAGAGATTTACGATCGTTACGACCCTTCGTTCACAGATTCTCAAGGGTATCGACACAGCCGATCCCGAGTCCACAATTACCTTCTGGAAATCGCTTCGCGAGAAAATATTTTCCCCTACTTCTTTGTATGGAACGATTTTTCGCCCATTCCGGATAAGTTTGTTGGAATAAAGTGGCATCGCCACTCGGGTGAGCCGGTCTATTCGTACGGGACTGCCCCGTGTCTCAAAATAATTGATGAAATCTGTGAAAGAGGCCTCCCAGTAGTGTTGGAGGAGGAGTTTCATCACACCCTGCGATTCATCAAAGAGATTGCCGAACGAACGGTAGTGATCATTCCTCACATGGGAGCATTGAATGGGGGGTATTCTCAATTGAAGAGGGCCAAAGTCTTCGACAACGAGAGAGTTTGGGTGGATACTGCACTGGCCGGTGTCCATGAAATCCGCGATTTTGCGGACACGTATGGCTCGGAACGCATTATCTTTGGGTCAGATTATCCGTTTGGCGTTCCCGCCAGTGAAAAGCGGAAGCTTCTGCGTAGCTTTTCGGAAGACGACCTCAGAGGGATCCTTTCAGGGAATCTCTTGCGGTTACTCGGACGAGTGGCGCAGGCCGAGTCCGCGGACTGAGGTGGCAAGCAGGCACCGCGAACCTTCAGGTATCCGTTCGGTTGCACGGGCGGGATCCGTGGGTTCACGTCATTGCGAACGAGTGAAACGACGAAGCCAACCTATGGTGGGACAGGCTGTCCAGCCTGTCCATTGGGAATGACGGGCAGGATACCGTGTCCCACCAATGGTATTGTTCGGCCGCTCTCCTGCGGGGTCGCAATGACAATCATTAGGCGCCCGTAACTGAGGTATTACGAGATCAGCTCCGTGTGTCTTGACGTAATCAGGAACAATTTGATATTGATGCACAGTGACATTTAACGTCCCCGGTGTCTCCGCGGAAGCGGTCGTCGCCGGTGACCGGGAGAGGGCGACTTGGAGTTACTAACCCCGTCAGGTCCGGAAGGAAGCAGCGGAAGTAATCTCGGGAGTCGGCCCTTAGACCCGATCACCGGTCACGCCCGTTTCCCTCTTCATCGGATACCTCAAAGGCATGCCGTCTTACCTAGTCCTCGCACGAAAATATAGACCCACGACTTTCAATGAGGTGGTCGGTCAGGACCACGTGATCCAGACGCTCTCGAATTCAATTCTCTCGGGACGAGTGGCTCACGCTTTTCTCTTTTGCGGAGTGCGTGGCGTGGGTAAGACGACCGTGGCTCGGATTCTCGCCAAGACCCTTAATTGCTCCGGCCGACCGGAAGGAGAGGCAAATCCTTGCAACGTCTGCTCATCCTGCAGGGAGATCGGCAACGGCATCAGTGTGGACGTGCAGGAAATAGACGGAGCCTCCAATACTTCGGTAGATAACATTCGGGAAATCAACGAGAATATCAAGTATCCCCCGGTAAGCTCGCTCTACAAGATCATAATCATAGACGAAGTTCACATGATCTCCATCAACGCGTTCAATGCGCTGTTGAAGACCCTGGAAGAACCTCCTCCCCATGCCAAATTCATTTTCGCCACCACCGAGTCCCATAAAGTTCCAGCCACCATCAATTCGCGGTGTCAGAGGTTTAATTTCCGAACTATATCGGCCCGCGAAATCGCCAACGGCATGGACGCCATCCTCAAGCAGGAAGGCATTGCCGCCGAGGAAGAGGCGCTTGCCCTCGTGGCCAGAGAGGCGCAAGGGTCCTTCAGGGACGCTCTGAGCTTGCTGGATCAGGTAATCGCGTTCGGGTCCAAACGGATAGCTGCAGATGACGTGATCGGGATCTTGGGAGTAGCAGGGCGAGACTCTTTCGGCCACCTCTTGCGAGCGATCCTTGAGCGGGATGCCGTCGCGGCCCTGACGGTACTGCATGAAGTCTTTCAGCAAGGATACGACCCTGAGCAACTGATAATGGACTTGATCCAATATGTCCGCAACTTGATCGTTGTCAAAAGCGTGCCACACGGCTCTCGTGTCGAAGGCATGATTGACGCCCCGGCTTCGGAGTTGGAGGAGATGGAAGCCCTAATGAGGGGGGCGACGGCTCAGGAACTTCAAAACTTCTTCAGCATACTGATGCGCAGCGAGGGTGAGATCAAGCGATCTGCTAATCCGTGGGTCATACTTGAAATGACAGTGCTCAAGATGGCCTATGCGCCTGATATCACGGATCTGGCGGAAATGCTTCGCCGTATGGACTCCGGATTACCACATTCTCTACCGAAGGCAGGCGACGACAGGCACGGCCAAACCATGCCCCCGGTTGCGGCCAAATCGGGAAGGCCCGACACGAAGGCGAAACATTCCGCTTCCACAGAGCAGAGCGAACCGCGGCATAGCCCCGTGGACCATCCGCAAGATATACCTTCGGAGCGGTTCACGATCACGCAGGTCGTACCTATGCCAACGGGGGCGCCGGATGAGATCTGGGCGAACCTCAAAGAGCGCGTCAGGCTATCCGGCCAAGATCCGATGCTGCCGTCTCTTATGGATCACGGAAGGCTCATTTCCCACGGACCTACTGAAGTGGAGGTCGGCTTCCACAAAGAAGTGTACAAAGAGCAGTTCGAAAGCCGACTGGCAAGCAAAACCGGTGTCAGGGCCATCTTCGAGGAATTCTTCGGAGGAGCGAGACTAAAGATCTTGACCCTTGCCCGTGAAACCTCACTTGACACCAAAAGTCCTTACTCTGCTTCTGCTGACGGACAAACAGATCTAGACAGGGCGCTGAAGAACGAAGCGATAGAGAACCCGATCACCAAGGCGGTACTGGGAGAGTTCGAAGATAGCTCCATAGTGGAGGTCAAGATCCTGTCAAAGCCATAAGCGCGCAAAAAGACGGCCTGAACTTACGGGGCGATGCGGACAGACTTGTGGCCGTGCAGTCCCAGACTTGACAGATCGCTCTCGAATCCTTAACTTGAATCTTACGAGAATTAGCCATCAGGAGATTGCAATGGGCGGATGCAGTAGTTGCTCAGGTTGTTCCACGGAACCGAATGTCAGTCCCACCAAGAAGGCCGAGAAATTGGAGAAGGTGCAGCGGTCCGACAATCCGCGCTACCCGCACGTATTTGTGGGAAAACAGGCCATTTACACGGACCCGGAAGTGCAGATGATTGTGGCGGTCCTTGCGGATGATTGTGACGACAATTGCGATTGTTTTACTCTGAATCCACTACAGATCCTAAAAGACTTGCAGAAGAAGCATTCCTTAGGCAATGCTATTGACGTGTCTCAACCTGTGGGAGAAGCTTGCTGGAAATTACAGGCCCTGATTTGAAGGCCGAAAGCAGGGGGGGGCACAGAGCCGGCTCGGCTTACATTGATTCCAGCGTGAGCGCTCTGATCCTCTTCGCTCGTGGTTAACAACGAATTCCCTCTCCGGCCCGCTCTTGGTCCCCCCAGGGCCGGCAAACACAACTGTTCAGACAAAAAACATTGCCCAACGGCACGATCTCTTGATAACCTCGTGGATCGTGCGGCTGAATCCATTTGATTGTTAGAGAGGGGTTGACGGTGAAGTCTTACACCGCGGAAGAGCTTGCGCAGGCAAACGGCGAAGATGGAAAGATTACGCTCGTCGCAGTGGAAGGGAAAGTCTACGACGTTTCCACCAGCAAGAGATGGGGCCGCGGCGAGCACATGAAGCGGCATCGGGCAGGAATGAACCTCACCAATGATATCAAGGCTGCGCCCCACGGTCTGGAAGTCCTCGAACGTTTTGAGGTTGTCGGCGTGTATGAGCAAGCGCGTGCGGAACCTGCGGCGGGCTTGAAGGGTAGAATTGAACTCTGGCTCGACCGCCACCCATTCTTTAGGAGGCATCCTCATCCGGCCGTGGTTCACATTCCCGTGGGGCTTATGACGGTCGTGCCGCTCTTCGAGTTGGGGGGCCTGGCGACAAATTCCTCATGCACGGAATGGGCAGCGCTATCTTGCTTAATCTTAGGTTGGCTTGCAATACCTGCGGCCATGATGACCGGCTATTTCACATGGTGGATTAATTATGACGCTTCGGACTCAGGCATCATTCTTATGAAGCGTCGCCTCGCTTGGGTTGCCGTGGCTTTGGGGGCCTTGGCCATCGCGTTGAGGTTGTTGGTGCTTGTGGACCCTCTTGAGACACGGAACATTTATGTCATCGTCTATGTTCTCAGTCTGGTGACACTAACGGTAATCGTGTCATGTATTGGTTTTCTGGGTGGCAAATTGACGTTTCCCTACGAAGGCGAGAAAAGGTGACGCAGTCTTAAAGGTGCTACAGCATGAATCACACAAATAGCCGGTTTGCGGAATTCCCCGGCATGAATGCTGCCATCAATTGGAAATTGTTTCTTGGGCTGTCTCGTACTCCTCACGGCATTCTGGATATGGCCACGCCTCCTATGGCGGCGCTACTCTGGCTGGGCCATTTTCCACCTTTCCTCGTGGTCATTGTAGGGTTGATCACTGCATTTGCAGGCTATACAGCCGTGTATGCCCTCAACGATCTGATCGACCATCGCGTTGACAAAGAGAGGATGTCTTTCAGAGACCGTTCAACGGATATGCCCACGGTTGATGAAATCATGGTTCGGCACCCTGTTGCTCAGGGAATGTTGTCGTTCGAGAGTGGGTTCTGGTGGTTTGCGTTTTGGGCCATAGTTGCTCTGGCGGGGGCATGGTGGCTCAACCCATTCTGCGCGGGCCTCTTTGTGGTATCTGCTTCGCTGGAAGGCCTCTATTGCAAGCTTCTCAGGATTACCCACCTGAAGATAATCCCGTCGGCCCTCGTGAAGGCAAGCGGCGGCCTTGCAGGGGTTTACGCCGTGGACCCGAGTCCTTCTCTCGGCTTTGTGGCTGTTCTGTGCTTGTGGCTCGCTGCCTGGGAAGTGGGGGCCCAAAATATAGCCAATGACATAGTCGACATGGAGGACGACGCACGCGTGTCGGCCAGGACCACTCTCACGGTCAAGGGCATGCCGGAATCTGTTTTCGTTATGCTAGCTGCAATTTCCATGGCTGCAAGTGCAGGCATCGCTTTGTATTGGATGGCCGGAAACGGCGTGGGATGGTTGTATCCGATTGGCGCCGCGTTGCTTGCCTGGAAGCTCCTCCTCGAACCAGCCCGCCGAGTCTATTACCATCCGGGTCCGGTCGCTGCCGCGTCACTGTTCGACAAAGCGAGCTATATGCCCGTGGCCTTCCTTCTCCTCGTGGTCATTTCAATTTATTTGCGGCAATGAATTCGAATCAAGATTAGATCCACGTGGCTACTACCGGTGCAATTCCGGGATAGAGGTTCTCTCCATCAAGACATCCAGAAAAGAAGAGATGTTGATGAACTGGCCCGAACGGGTCTGGATATACAGCCCAGTGCGGGTCTTCTTTCAGAAACGTGAGATTTCCGAGTGGCTCCGGCTGGTTGGTACGCAACAGGTTGATTGCGCGTCTTGAGATCGGCTGCGGGCTGGGCAAAGGAGCGCGGCTTCTCGTGGAGAAAATGGGGTTCAAGAGGGTTGTTGCTTTTGATCTGGAACACACCCTGGTTCGGCGGGCGATGAGGGCGCTCCCATTACGTCTCGAAGAGAAGATTGCCTATCATGTGGGCAATGCTGAAGATCTCCCATTTGAGGATTCGAGCTTTGATGCTGTAGTGAATTTCGGCATCATCCATCACGTGCTTGACTGGCGCCGCTGCATTCGAGAGATCGGCAGGGTAACCAAACCCGGAGGTTTTTTTTATTTTGAAGAGATCTATCCCCCCCTTTACGCTAATTTTCTTCTCAAGCGTATGCTTCGCCATCCCACAGAGGACCGCTTCTATGCACGGGAATTCCTGGAGGCTCTTGATTCCAATAAGTTGCATCTTGTAGACGGGGTCAGGACGGATTCAAAGTACGGCATAGTGGGCGCAGCCAAAAAAAAGGGGAAGGCAAGGGCCTTCCCCCGAGTGCTAAAAGTAAGCCTCGATCTTAATGCTCCATGGCTTTTGCAATGCCGACGCCGGTGTTCTGGCGAACATAAAGTTCGTCGAACGCGTCTTCTTCTTTCTTTCTTCGGAAGAGCAAGGCAAAGAGAACTGCGGACAGGAATCCTACCGGAATGGAGACGATTCCGGGGTTCCTCATATTGTAAAGAGGTTTATCCAGACCGAAAATGTACGAAATGCCGTCTTTGTTCTTCTCGTACGAGGCCTTGGCCTTGGCCATGTCCTGCTGCTCTTTCTCAGTAAGGGCCGCGCCACCGGCCTGTTTCTGCTCTAGCCCGGTGTATATCTTCTGGTCCCCGGCAGCGATCATTTTCGGATACATCATGTTGGGCGAGACCAGAACCAGGAGTATTGACACCGACGTGCCTACCACCAGGCCTGCGACGATCCCCGCGGTGTTCATTTTCCGCCAGAACAGGGATAGTATGACCGTCGGCAGGTTGCCCGCGGATGCCACGGCAAAGGCCAGGGCGACGAGGTGCGCTACGTTTCTGCCCTTCGGCCAAGATTCCGATGATCACTGCGCAAGCGCCCACGCAGATAGAGGCTATTCTAGCGGCCTTCACCTGCTCACGCTGGTCAGCCTTGCCGCCCTTGATCACACTTACGTAAATGTCGTGTGAGATGGCTGCAGCAGACGCGAGCACGAGGCCCGACACAACCGCGAGTATGGTGGCAAAGGCCACCGCGCAGAGAAACGCCAGAAGGATGTCACCAAGAAGAGGATAGATCTCGTTACCCAGCATCTGGGCCAGCAGCATGTTGGACATGTTGCCGCCCTTGTCCACCGCAAATGAGATCTGCGGGCTGACATTGATGGCGGAACCGAAGCCTAACAGGGTCGTCAGGATGTAGAAAGTGCCGATGATAAACATGGCGATGATAACCGACTTGCGAGCCTCCTGCGCGGTAGGCACAGTGAAGAAACGCATGAGTATGTGAGGCATACCCGCGGTTCCCAGCACGAGGGCCATACCCAGCGAGATTTGGTCCCACACGTCTTTCAGCAGCAACCCAGGCTCGAGGAAACGTTGCCCGTAGTCAAATCCCGGTTGAGCCACTGCGTCTTTAAGTAGTTGCACACGAACCCATTCCTGAATCTGGGTGTTTGTGGCCACGTCATGGAAAAACTGGACAGGATTGAACCCCGCCTTCGCCGCTACCATAACGCACAGTACAGAGGCGCCGGTCATCAGGAGACCAGCCTTGATTATCTGGACCCAGGTGGTGGCTATCATCCCGCCCAAGGCCACGTACACGATCATGAGACAGCCGACACCAGTGATGGCGTACCTGAAGGGGATGCCGAGGAGAAGCTCCATGAGCTTACCAGCCCCGACCATCTGGGCGGTGAGGTAAAAGATGGAGACGAGCACTGTCGAGAAGGCGGCAGCCGCACGAACAGGCCTGGGGGACGACCGGAAAGCGAGAATGTCCCCCATGGTGTACTTGCCCGCGTTACGGCAGGGTTCAGCCACGATGAGGAGCACGGTCACATACGCGACCAGCCACCCCACCGAATACATGAAGCCGTCGTATCCGTAGAGGCAAATGAGCCCCGCTATCCCCAGGAACGAGGCCGCGGACATGTAATCCCCCGCGATGGCCCATCCGTTTCTGGGTACCGGTGATAGCGCCACGAGCCGCGTAGAAGTCAGCCGTGGTTTTCGTCCGTTTCGCGGCCCAGATCACGATGTACAAGGTTATCAAAACGATAATGACGAACATCGTGATGGTGATCGGTTTGTTTGCTTCAACCTTGGTTGGGGCCGCGGCCTTTGCGGGTGCAGCCTTTGCGGGTGCGGCCTGAGCCACTATTGCTGTTGAAATTGCGCTTTCAGGCCCTGCGAGCACCATGCCGGGGGCTGAAAGGTGTGCTATGATCAGACCCAGCGTTAGCGCCAGGGTCAGCGTTACAATCAGTCTTTTCATTCGTTCACTCCTCCTCACTGAAGTTTCAGTTCGTCAATCAGCTCTCGGGTGAGCCTGTCGGAAACCTTGTTCGCCCAGACGAGGTAATATATGGCTATGGCCCATGAGACAAAAAACTGTGAGAGAGCAAACAAGTACCCGAAATTAATGTTCCCTATCACCTTAACGCTGAAAAGACCGGGAGCGGCCCCGGCTCCGATGGGGAGGAGGAAATAGTAGATCGACGAGAATATCCACCAGCCGAAGAGAAAATAGGCTTTTCTCCTGTGGAGTTCTTCGAACTTTGGGTTTCTGGCTATTACAGCCCAATCTTCCTGTTTTTCCGCCACTGTTCTTACTCCTTAACTTCTTGCCCACCAGCGGTCGTTTCCACTGCTTTCGGGAAATCGCATGTGCTCAGACTGCAACCAAGCCGTTTGGTCCGAGCGGGCACACAACTCCCTTCAGCGGAATACCGCAGGCATCAGGCACGTGTTTTTATTGGAAAAATGGAGCTTTTCTCGGGTAACTTTGTTTCCGTCGATGGCCTCGACAGAGGCCTACCTAGGCGCAGCGGCAACGCGAGGGGGCGAACGGCCCACGGCAGTGATGAAGAATATTATTCTACCTAGAATTTCAGGTGACTCGGATCTGGAATGCCGACGCCTGACCCTCTGAATGAACGCGACGATAACGAAGCCGCCATCCTGGGTACCACCACGTCGAGCTAAAGAGCAGCGCTTTGCATCGTTGGCTATGGAATCTGACAAGGTGGGGAAGGGGACTATGAGAAGAGCTATGAACGTGAAGTAAGTGTGCCGATATCTTGATGAGAGTGTTCGAGGGTTCAGATTCCTAATATTCTTGACAAAGCTTTTTACGCAACCCGGATAAACTAAAAGAGGAGTCGACGGAGATTTTGTGAAAGACTTTTCGAGTTTCCAGAAGTCTAGAGGAAAGGGCTCCACGAAGAAGCCGGTTAATGTCGGACCGGCACGTCCAGGCCCCCCTGACGAGGATTTACGGGTCTTTTTTCGGTACGCCCGAATGAGCCATTGACAGGAGTTTTTCTGTAATTTCCGAGACACTCGGTGTTTCCCCGTTGCCGCAGCCTTTTATCTAGGCTTTCAGTGCAGTTGTCGGTGAAGTCTCAGATTGAAATTCCGTACATATTTGATGGGGCAAAGTTCCAGGCACAAACCCGCTTTTTTGCCCCGTCACAAACTCCTTTAAATTGCTGAAATCTAATCCGTGCCATGTGGTGATTCGATGATACATCTAACGGGTTACTAGAGTAAGGTCATCGCGGGGGCCGTGTCAACCCCTTTTTTTTAGGACTTTTTTTATCATAAAGGCAGAGAAGTCTGTACCTGAACAATCATTCCTTGAAAGGTTGGTTGCCCACTCTGAAATGTAGCGGAATACGTGAGGGTTGAACTCTTCTTTGACTCTGAAATAGTTCATCATCATGAACTTTACGTTTTATCGATTCAAGTGCCCCGCGGACAAACTTCCATGTGGCAATCGAGGGAACACACAGTGTCAAAGCGCCTTACCCCCCACAAGCTGCTGTTGACAACGGAGCCAAAGAAGACTTGCGATCATGGGTGAAAAGTGTCATGATCCTTCCTCACCTCGACAACGTTGCTATGATGTCAATCATATTCTCAAGCAGACGGTGAGCTTTCCCGAATCAACCCATGGGGCGTTTGCCCTTGTACAGAGACGCTCCAACCATTAGGAAGCTGAACGCATAAACCCTTAGGGGACCGAAAGGGACCCGTATAGAGTATCCGTTGGGCAGTACCCTCGGAGACTATCGCCAATGGACGAAAGATAGTCAAATGAGAGCACTAGCACGGTGTACCCAGGGGAAATTACGTCCTTGAGCTGCAAGGTCCGACAGCAGAGATTTGTGTGGAGCTGTAATGTGAGCGTCTCCGCCGCTCTGTAGTCATCCGACCGGCTGCAAAGACTCGATCCGATCAGGGATTGCTCTAGGTTGCGGTTTCCGCCACGCGGAAGGGTCAAGCTTGGCTCTACGGTTAGTGGCCATTTGTGTTAGAAACGCTATTTATGGAGGTCAAGATGAAGTACGAGGAAGCTTACAGGGAATCTTTGGTGAGCCCGGAAACCTTTTGGGGTAGGGCTGCCGAAGAAATCGCTTGGGATAGGCGCTGGGATCAGGTCCTGGACCGATCCACCCGCCCCTTCTACCGCTGGTTTCGTGGTGGCATGCTGAACTCCTGCTTCAATGCGGTCGATTACCACGTCCAGCAAGGTAGAGGTGATCAGATTGCTGTTATCTACGACAGCCCTGTGACCGACACCGTTAAGAAAATTACCTACTCTGAACTCAAGGAGAGGGTGTCCAAGACCGCTGGGTTCTGAGAGGGCTGGGTGTTGGAAAAGGGGACACAGTTCTGATCTACATGCCCATGATCCCTGAAGCTCTCATGTCCATGCTTGCTTGCGCCCGCATCGGTGCGATTCATTCGGTTGTTTTCGGTGGTTTTGCTCCCCGTGAGTTGGCCATTCGGATTGACGACGCAAAACCCAGCGTCATCCTCTCTGCGTCCTGCGGCATCGAGGTCCAGCGTGTGATCCCGTATAAGCCGCTGGTTGACGAAGCTATCGAAATTGCCTCGCACAAGCCGGAGAAGTGCGTTATGTTCCAACGCCCTCAGGCGACGGCAGAGCTGAAACCGGGCCGCGATCTCGATTGGGTTGCCTTGGAATCCAAGGCCGAGCCGGTGGACTGTGTTTCCGTGGAGGCTACGGATCCGCTATACATTTTATATACTTCCGGGACCACGGGTAAGCCGAAAGGGGTAGTGAGAGATAACGGGGGACATGCTGTGGCTCTCAAATGGAGCATGAAGCACATCTACAACATTAGTCCCGGGGAAGTGGTACTGGGCTGCATCGGACGTCGGGTGGGTAGTGGGGCACTCGTACATAGTGTACGCTCCCTTGTTCGTTGGGGCCACCACGATAATTTACGAGGGTAAACCGGTAGGCACACCTGATCCGGGAGCTTTTTGGCGTGTGATATCTCAACATGGCGTCAAGGCCCTCTTTACTGCCCCCACAGCAATACGGGCCATCAAGAGAGAAGACCCTGCAGGCGAATACCTTAAGAAATACGACATCTCAAAATTTGAAACCCTCTTCCTGGCAGGTGAGAGACTTGATCCCGACACGTATTATTGGGCTACCAAGTTACTCGGGAAGACGGTAATCGATCACTGGTGGCAGACTGAGACTGGTTGGGCCATTTGCGGGAACTTTAAAGGTCTCGAGGAATTCCCCACCAAGCCTGGTTCCGCTACAAAGCCGATGCCGGGCTACGATGTCAAGGTCCTGGATTCTGGAACTGCAGAGGAACTGGGGCCCAATCAAAACGGCGTGATCGCAGTGAAGTTGCCACTGCCGCCGGGGAACCTGCCCACGCTATGGAACGATGACCAGCGTTTCATCGAGTCTTATATGAATCCTTTCCCGGGATACTATATAACTGGGGACGGCGGGTACATTGACGAGGAGGGGTATGTTTTCGTAATGGGCCGTGTCGATGACGTGATAAACGTTGCGGGTCATCGGTTGTCCACAGGCGGAATGGAGGAGGTGCTGTCTAAACATCCGGATGTGGCCGAATGCGCAGTGGTAGGGGCGGCTGATGATCTTAAAGGCCAGGTACCCCTGGGCTTCGTGGTGCTCAAGGCGGGGGTCACACGCTCCAAGGAAGACATAATCTCTGATGTCGTCCAGATGGTGCGTGGTGACATCGGCGCGGTCGCCTCTTTCAAAAAGGCTGTGGTGGTAAACCGACTTCCCAAGACCCGGTCCGGTAAGGTGCTGAGGTCAACAATGCGAAAAATAGCCGATGGCGAATCATTTACCGTTCCTTCGACCATCGATGACCCTGTAGTCCTCGATGAAATCGGATCTGCCGTAAAAGAGATCGGTTACGGCAAGAAATGAAGTCGCAGGAAGGTTTGAATAAGCAGGTGCGTTGGGAATTGGCCTGACGTAGTCGTTTCCTGACTCCTCCCGTCAAGGCAAAAGAGATCGCTCGATCTTGCTCCTTGGCGGAGAGGGGAGGGAGGCAATGTTCATGACTTAAGGAGAATCCCATCAGTCACGCCACAGGCGTGATCGTCACCCCGGCGAAAGCCGGGGTCCAGAAGATTGAATAGCCTGGATTCCGGCTTTCGCCGGAATGACGGTCGGCAGGGGCGTGATTAATCACGCTCCTACAGGACATCCTGGGCAGGCCGCTTAAGTCAACACCATTGGGCGAGACGGTGCGAAGAGCATTCTGCTAGGGCTCATTCACAGTGTTTGCCCAAATGAACGCCTCCTGTTGAAATAACGCTCCTCCAAGCAGTGAGGTGCCCAAATGAAAAGGATCAGAGTTCTATTCAGTAGGCATGAGTTTCACATACTGGTCTTTTGCCTGAGTCTGGTTCTGTTCAGTTGGCCGCTGGTTTCCTCTTCGGATTTTGATCGCATAAATGCGATGTTTGTCTATCTCTTTGTCTGCTGGACCGTAGTTGTTTTCATTCAATTTCTCATAAGCAGAGTTCTGATTTCCCGTTCTTCTTCCCAGCCGACTGATGAAAGCGAGTAACTGAGGTTCTCCGTGCTCGACGCCTTCTCAGTTTTGATTGTTTTGTGCCTCTACATGGGGGTTCTCTTTCTCACCGCCCTGTGGGTAGAGCAGAGATCTGCCGAAGGCAAAAGCCCTGTCGACAATTCCCTGGTTTATTCGCTTTCCCTTGCGGTATATTGCACTGCCTGGACGTATTACGGCAGCGTCGGAAAAGCGGCCACCTCCGGACTTCTCTTTCTCCCCATATACCTCGGCCCCACTATAGCCATAACACTTTGGTGGATTGTTCTTAGGAAGCTGGTCAGGATAAAAACGATCCACCATATAACAAGCATCGCGGATTTCATTTCAGCCAGGTATGACAAGTCCCTTGCAGTGGGCGCTCTTGCCACGCTGATCGCTCTGATAGGGACCATGCCTTACATTGCCCTGCAGTTCAAAGCGATCCTCACTACCTTCGCAATAATCACCTCAGAGAAGGGGGCCCCTCCCTCTTGGATCTCTCTTCATTTGGGGCCTGTGGTCGTCGGCTTAATGGTGGTCTTCACTTTAGTGCTGGGTGTAAGACGGCTCGACCCCACGGAGCGACATCCGGGACTGGTAATGGCCGTGGCGGTGGAATGTCTTGTTAAGCTGGTGGCTTTCCTGGCCGCGGGGGTCTTTGTCACTTACTTCATGTTTGACGGATTCGCAGACATATTGAGACAGGTTTCAACCAACCTACCGGCGCAGGTCGTGACCATGTGGAAGGAGGATCAGGTCTGGTCGGCTACATGGATGACTTATCTCGTTCTGTCCATGTCTGCGATAATGTTTTTGCCGCGCCAATTCCATGTAAGTGTGGTGGAGAATTTTAACGAAAAACACATACCTACCGCTCTTTGGCTATTTCCCGCTTATATGCTCCTCATCAATATCTTTGTCTTTCCCATCGCGATGGGAGGGATACTCAAGGGCTATAGCCCGTTGGAAGCTGATACGTTTGTCCTTGGATTGCCGCTTCACGCTGGCCAACAGTGGCTGTCTTTGCTGGTTTTCATCGGAGGGGCTTCTGCTGCCACGGGCATGATAATGATAAGTTCCATCACCGTCTCCACAATGATTACCAACCATTTCCTTTTGCCCCTGATGGGCTGGATTCCCGGGCTTGCGTTTCTTCGGAGACGACTCCTCCACTGCCGATGGGCCGCTGTGGCCCTTGTAATTCTCATAGGCTATTGGTTCGAAAGAGAAGTGGGCGAGTCGTATATGCTGGTTAACATCGGAATGATATCGTTTGCTGCGGCATTCCAGTTCGCTCCGGCGATACTTGGCGGAATATTTTGGCGTCGGGGCAACAAAGCAGGCGCTCTTATGGGATTGAGCGCCGGGTTCGCAATCTGGTTCTACACGTTGTTATTGCCTGCATTCGTCAGAAGCGGATGGATAGCTTACAACTTCCTGGACGAGGGGCTGTGGGGCCTAACCTTTCTCCGCCCGGAACATCTCTTCGGCGTTCTAGCAATAGGTCCGCTGTCGCAGACCGTCTTCTGGTCGCTCATCTTCAACACGGGGCTCTATGTTCTGGGATCTCTTCTCTTTAAACAAAGCGCCTCGGAACAGAGCCTCGCGGAAGATTTTGTCGGGGCCTTAACCACAGGCCCCGCGCTGAGCAGATCATTACACCGGGAATCCTATATAGACTTGGCTGTGAAGGCCAAGATAATACTCGAACTTTTCGGCCAGTTCTTTGCGGAGGAAGAAGCTCGCTCCATGACTCAGAAGTGCCTCCGCGAGGCCCGTCTAGAAGCCAAAGATAGGATTTCAATAGTGGAACTGGCCCAACTTCACAGCGAAGTTGAAAGGCTGCTCGCCGGCTCTGTGGGGGCGGCAACCGCCCACCGCATACTCGCGCAATCCGATTTGTTCGCCGAGCATGAAGCCAGAGATCTTTCGGAGGTGTACGCTGAGATACTTGCCGGTCTGAAAGTCACGCCGGACGACCTCAAGCGGCGGATCGACTATCACCAGGAACGAGAAGCCCTTTTGGCCCAGCATGCCTCTGAACTTGAGGTTAAAGTTCGGGAGCGCACTCGAGATCTGGAGGCTGCCCAGGAAGAGCTGATAAAGAGGGAGCGGCTATCGGTCCTCGGTCAGCTCACCGCGGTTGTCAGCCATGAACTTCGAAATCCGCTTGGTGTGATCAGTTTTTCGGCTTATTACCTAACCAGGAATGTTAAAGAGCAAGATGAGAAAGTCAGGAAGCACCTTAATCGAATCGGAGAACAAGTGGGGCATTGCGACCTGATTATTGATGAACTGTTGGAATACACGCGAGGACCCCAGTCCTCGCTTGTAAGAGGCGAGATCAACCCTTGGTTGGAGACAGTTCTCGACCAGATTAGTATTCCCCAGGGGATCAGCGTGAAGCGCAAGCTGGCTGCTGAACTTCCTCCGGTCAAGTTCGACGGCGAAACGCTCCGTCGCGTGGTCATCAACCTCATTGAAAACGCATTTCAGGCCGTGCAGGCACGCAGCGCCAAGGAAGGAAGCGGGCCTTATCGTCCGCTGATTAGGGTATCTACTTCGATGAAAGACAGTGCGATTCATATTGGGCTTGAAGACAATGGAATCGGAATGGCACTGGAGGATGCGTCGAGGGCTTTTGAGCCCCTATTCACAACCAGGCCACGCGGCACAGGCTTAGGCCTTGCCGTGGTTAAGAAGATCGTGAATGAACATCGAGGCCAAGTGTTCCTGTCCAGCCGTCCCAATCACGGGACCACTGTAACAGTGTCATTGACGGTTGAACGGTAATCCGCCGTAGAAGCAGATACGGGGAAGAGCAGGATCAGAGGAGATCACCGTGAAAAGGCGCATCCTTCTCGTGGATGACAATGAGCTGTTCCTTGACAGCGCCCGCGACGTATTGGAAAGTGAAGGCTATGCAGTGATTACAGCCGAGAGTGGCGAGCAAGCCTTGGCCCGTGTACGGGCTGAATACTTTCCGGTTGTTATCATGGACATCAAGATGGCAGGGCTGAGCGGCGTCGCGACTTTCATCGAAATGAAGAAGTACAGACCGGGAATACGGGTTATAATGTGTACGGCCCATTTAATGGAGGATCTAATCCACAGGGCCGAGGAGGAAGGAGCCTTTGCAGTTCTGAAGAAACCCTTCAGTACTGGAGTGCTGCTGGAAGCTATGGAGCGCGCCTTCCAGGCCGAGTAGCAAGAGTCCAATAGTAACCACGTAATTGCCGGGATTTGGTTCGACAAAGTCTTGTTCGATCCCGGAGGAGAGTCAAATGTTTGTGGGTCTGCTGACAGGACCTCAGTCCACAGCATTGCCGATTAGAGGAAACCGCCGGCATCATGGCAGGCGACTCTAACAGAGGGTGAACGACCATGACGATGAAAAGTTTCTTGCGGAAGATTTTCCCCAACAAGAGGCCGCCTACTGAAGACGCTCGAAGAATTCTCATAGTCGATGATGACGAAAGCTTAAGTGACAGTCTCAAAGATATTCTCGAGGGAGAGGGCTACGAGATTCTTCTGGCTTCCACAAGGGCCAAGGCGACTGAGCTGGCCCAAGAAGCATTGCCCAGCGTGGCCATTGTGGACCTTAAGCTCCCTGACGGGTCCGGCACGGCGCTTCTTTCTGAACTGAACAGCGTGGCTCCCGGGATTACCTGCATCCTCATGACGGCATACGCCGATGTAGACTCCGCCGTGCTTGCCATTGAGAAAGGGGCGTTCTATTACCTTCGCAAGCCGGTTGACCCGCCGGAGCTTGTGGAACTGGTGGACTTGGCTTTCGAGACTATTCGCCTCAAAGATGAAAAGCAGAAGGCTGAAGAGGCACTCAAGTCTAGAAACAGAGAACTCGAAGATACTGTAGAGCGACTTCAGAAACTAACCGGCCCTAGTGGAAACCAGAAGACATCTTGAAGGCGCTGAGGCGTTCAAAAAAGCCCTGGGGTGGCCCGACTAACCGTGTGGAGGTCTCTTAGAGTCCGACACCCGAGATTTTGCATTTTTCTTACAATAAAGACGAACAGACACGCGGCTTGGAAAGCATCTCCAAGGGCGTCGTGTTGCTCGAATTGTGGCAGATGGTATTTTTCCGAGAGCGTCTTCAGGTTGTACCCCGCAGCCACTTCGACCCTATCGTAATGTCCTACCCGTTCCCGTTCTTCGTACACTTGGGTCAGCTTCATAGAGTCCAGGCAAGGATTCCGCAAACGGCCTCCCATGAGCGTCCGCGCTGCCCTGTTAATGAACGCCATGTCGAGCGCGATGCAGTGTCCCACCAATAAAGCGTTTCCGACGAAATCCACGAAATCGGGCATTACCTTTCTCAGTTCCGGCGCACTTTCGATCTGATCTGGGGTAATCCGGTGGATTAGTGTGCTCACCTTGGGCATGGACCGCTTAGGTCTCACGTACGAAAAGAAATTGTTTCCCGTGACTATTTGCAGACCTTCGATGCGTACTGCCCCGATTGACACTATTGCGTCGCGCCGCAATTCGAGTCCGGTCAGTTCCGTGTCCAGAGAGACAAACTGATATGTTTCAATAGGTTTGGTCTGATCGAACCGCTCCAAGCGCCTGTGGTTTGCAATGATTGCGGGATGCTTGTCTCTGCGAAACCATGGCCACTTCAGCTTCACGCGAATTTTCCCTTACGCCGCTCCCAGACTTTTTATGAACGGAAGCAGGGTGGAATCGAAGCGTGCACACGCCACGCTTTACCAGTCAAAATTACTTACGGCCATTCACTTTCCACATAAAAACATTTACGTCTTGCGGTCAAAGTAGATCAGATCCAAACCCGCCCGAAAAGAGGAAAACCGGCAGCATAGTTCTTCAACGCGGACTACCAGCCGGTGCTATTCTACGATTCTGATCTCTTCCTTTAAGAAGCCCTGTATGCGAGTAATCACGCCGAATGCTTCCTTGAGGGTTTGTCTCTCGGTGTCCGTCAGATCCACCGGATCGATGTAGTTGTTCGGCTTCAGCCCCGCCAAGAGCCTTCTCAACTGATGAACGAGACGGACGTGCATCTGGAATTCGTACGCTTCGCGCACCTCCGCGTAGAATCCCCGTGGAATATATTCGCCGTCAGCCAAGGCTTTCAATCTGGCAAGGGTGTTGGTCTCCTTAACGCCATATTTCAGGGCCATGACACGGGCGAAATCCACGAAGGGGACCAGCCCTCTGGTCTTGAGGTCCAAGCGATTCTTGTGCTGACCATCCTTCTCCACAACGAATTCTCTGAAAAAGGTCAGCGGCGCCTTGCCAGTAAGGCAATCTTTAGCCAGATGCATCAAGAAGATGCCCCTTCTCGGCGCCACTGTGGACACATAGTCTCTGAGATGCTCTCCGAGAGAAAAACTACCGTAACCTGCGCGAAAGTCGAAAAAGATGGTGGCATGAAGGACAGCCTGAGGCTCTGGAGAGCTCATCCAACGGTCAAAATAGCCTTGCCAGACTTTGGAAGGCTTACGCCAGTTGGGGGTCGAGGCCATCATCTTTCCTTTGCACAGGGCATACCCGCACGCTTCCAGATGCTTTACGGCCTCGTTTCCCAATCTGCGGAAGTACAGCTTAGCTGTCTTGATCCGCTCCCAGTCCTCGGGCGGGGTCTCATAAAGCAAGGCGTTGTCTTGGTCGGTGGCGAAGGTTTGCTCCCGGCGGCCTTCGCTTCCGAGCATGAGCCAGCACCACCGATAAGGGGCAGGCCCGATCTCTTCTTCCAGCAAGGTCAATACGCGGGTCACTATGTGGTCGTTAAGAACGGCTACCATTCGAGTTATGTCTTGAGCCTTTCCCCCTTCTTGGACGAGAGTCGCAACAACAAGAGGCACTTTTTCGCCAAGAGAATAGAGCCCCTCGATTGTGCGCTGAGACACTATTTCCCTGAAGAGAGAGATGGGCGACGTCCCCTGCTGGATCATTATGTCATGGGCGGTGATCATCCCGACAAGATCACCATCTTGTTCCACTGCCAGATGGTGAACCTGTTGATTCATCATCTGCAGTAATGCGTCGAAAGCCAGTGCAGTCCCGGGAACGGTGCTGACCGGAGAGGACGCTATAGAGGCTACTGAACTGCAATAGTCCAGACCCTGCGCCACAACCTTGGTTCTAAGGTCGTTGTCGGTGACTATCCCGACCACTTTTCCGGATTGATCTATAACCAGCAGAGAGCCTAATGACAGGTCGGTCATCTTGCCGCGGCCGCCTTAACGGACTCATCCCCGTTTATGACCTCAACTCGCCTCTTAACGACATCTTTTACTCGTGCAGTGAACAGGTACAATCCGCGTCGATTCGGCTGAATTCTCTTCTGGTCTCTCATCTCGGCATATGCGGCCCCAACCACGTCGGCGGAAAACCTGTCCAAATAATATTGCGCGAAAGCCGGATAGCTCTGGACCAGTCTGAGAAATACCTCTCTTTCCAGGAGATAGCAGAATGTGTCCTCTTCGGCCTGAACCGTGTGATTAGCCTTGGATTGTTTGATGATGCCCAGTGCTCCGAAATAGCCTCGCTCGCCTGCGAAATCCACGAGCCTCACTGAGCCGTCCGGGTCAATGTGTTGGATCTTCACTCCTCCCCGCGTTACGAGATGAAAATGAGTCACTTGGCTGACGCCTTGCTCAAGGATAATTGTCCCCCTCGGATAGAAATCCTGGGTAAATTTTCCCGAGATCTCTTTCAGAAACGGTTGGTTCCAAGTCCTTGAAAGGTCGTGTCCGCCCGAGGAACTCCAGGACCGCAGCCGGATCCGCAGCCGGCATCTCGTTTTGTTGCACCATTGACTACCTCTACAGATCGTTAGGCATAGGAGTGCTTGTCGTCCGCTACCGTTGGCCACGAAGGTTCCCCGCGGGCTGTTCCATCAACCTGTGTGCGCATCCTGCTGCCTCAATGGCCATTGAAATCACCTGAGCCTTCTCGTTTTTACTGATTACCGCTGAACGGATGTCAGTTTAAACTCCCGTCTTACATGCGCCATTAGGCGCTCTATGACCGAAAAAGAGAACTGCAAAGTCTTCCGCTCCAACTCGGAGAGTTCTGCCGGAGACACAAAGTTGTCCGGCTTTTGACCGGTTTCAACCATTCTGAGTTGGTGCACCAGCGCGAGATGGATATCGAACTCATAAGCTTGACTCGCGTCAGTGTACAAGTCCACAGGTATGTGCTGTTTATCGGCCAACAGTTGGAGTCTCGCCAACGTGTTGGTTTCGCTGATTCCATGGCGCAACGACATGATACGAGCAAATTCTACGAAGGGGGTAAGCGTCCTGGTCTTTAGATCCAACCGTTCGATCTTTGCGTCATCTTTCTCCACCACCGAGCCTGCATAGAAGGTTACCGGTGGCTCGTTCAACAAGAAGTATTTGATAAAGTGTTTCAAGAATTGGGGATGTCTGCCAGCTCGCTTGAGGACATTTGTCCGGAGATCTTCCGCGAGAGAAGCGCTGCCTGCCACCGGACGAAAATCAAAGAATATTGTCGAAAGGAAAATGTCCGGGGGCATGGGGGTGACTATCCACTCGTCAAAGCACTTCACCCATGATCCGAAGTCCTTGCACCACCGGGGATTGGACGACATGAAGTTGTTTTTGCACCGCGGATTTCCTGATTTTTCAAGATGTTCCACTGCTTGACTAGCAAAAGCCAGGAAATACTCTTGAGCCGTCTCGCGACTCTTTGGATCAAGCAGCGATTCGTAAACCAGACCGTTGTCTTGATCTGTCCGGAAAGTTTGTTCCCTTCGACCTTCGCTGCCCAAACCCAACCAACAGAACGAACAGGGAGGATCCCCGATGTATTCCATCAAAAGTCTAAGAATACGGTTGAGCAGATGATCACTGAATACGGTCAGCATCTGGGTAACACTCGCGGCTCTCGCCCCGGACTCAAGCAAGCTGCGGACCAGGGTTGGAACCTTCTGGGACAAGCCGTAAAGGCCCTCAGCAGTGCGCTGCGCGGAGATCTCCCGGAAAAGATAAAGTGGCGATGATCCCAGTTGAACCATCATGTCCGGCGCGTTGACTACCCCCACGATTTCCTTGCGATGCTCTACTGCAAGATAGTCCACCTGTTCCTGAATCATTGTGACGAGCGCCTCAAAGCAGAAAGCCAGGGCGGGAACCGTCTTCACCGGTGATGACATGATTCGATCTACTGACGCCCCATAATCCAATCCCTGGGCTACTACTTTGGTCCTGAGATCCAGGTTGGTCACCATGCCGATGACTTTGCCTGACGGGTCTTGTACCAACACCGAACCGGACCCTTGCTTCGCCATCAAGGCCCCCACCCGCTTGACTGTTGCCGAAGCTTCCACCACTTCCGGCTGATGCTTGACTATGTCCATGACCCTGGTGTTGAACAGGTGCAGAGACCCTTCTGCCCGAAGACTTACCTTTTCCGTCCGTAACTCGGAATAAACTACACCCATCATGTCTTCAGAAATGTGTTCGTCGTAATAGGAGGCCAAGCGGGGGTTTTCATCCACGAGGAACAGGAACATGTCTCTGGGGATCAGTACGCAGAAAGTGTCTTCCACTGCTTCTACATCGAACTCCGCCTTTTTCCGCGCCGCAATCGAGGAGGCTCCAAATGACGCTCCTTCCCCTCCATATTCTTTCAACGTAACCACTTTCTCGTCAGTCGTCATACTGACCTTGACGCCCCCTGTTTGAATGAGATGAACATGAGTGATGTCAGTAACGTCCTGCTTAAAGATCAGCGTCCCTTTGGGGAAATGATCGAGGAGGCATTCTCTGCACAGGTCTTCGAGGGTGGTGCGGTCGAGTTCGCTGAAGGGCATGGTCCGATCCAGGAATTCGAAGACTGCACTTGGAACCACGGCATAACTGCTCGCTGTCAACTCCATGCACACTCTCGCGGGAGGGACTTGGCCCTTTCTTAAGCCTCAGTTGGAAGCACTACAAGTCGGCAGCCTTGACGCGTCCGTTTACCTAGGGAGGTCGTTTCCGCTTGCAGGTGCGCCGGCCGACAAAATCGAGCAGGCCGCCAGCCGATTACGCTGTTAGGGTCGGACCACGGTGCGTCCCGGCGATCCTCACCGTATCATCCGACGATCAGAAAAGCACGAGGGATCATGTCATAACATCGCAATCAGACGGCGGAATTTGTGAGCATCCAATAATCGCTTGGTTTAAATAGGATTTTTTGACTTGACCAAAAGCCAGAAACTTTTTGTGGCGATCTTTCTTGACATTTGATCCCCATACCGATTAAGTTCGTTTGACAATACATCATAGTGAACTCTCGCGCAACGTCCTCCAGATAAGGGGAACTCCACAATGCGGATATGCGATCCTGCATGTTTCCGTAACGAAGGTGGGGATGACGTCTTTCCTTCCTAATGGGCAGTCTAATGGGTGTACAGCGGGCGACCGCCTGTTCACCAGCTTTCCGGTATCATACTCTGCGGAAATCTCTATAAAACTTTTGTGCGGCATTTGGAGTCCATTCAACGCGATCGATCTCTGCGTCGATCGGGTCTTTCGGCGGACCACCGTGCGGTGGCGAAGCCGTTAGGCTCTGAACAGCTCTGATATTGGCTTCCTGATCTTTGGCCGTAGCGGGCAAGTGATCGCTGGGTTCGTTCCCTAACCGCTCGCCGGAAGTGCGCTGCGAGTGGGGGACCCAATGAAGATCTGCGCCTGGGGAGGCGAGGGTCTGATCTCGGACGGCAGTAAGTTTTGCTCCAAGGGATTCTACGTCGGGACGAGCGGCACATTGGCTTGGGCCGGCTCGCCGACGAAAAAACAAAAGGAGGAGGGTCATTAAATGGACAATGCTCCAAAATGGTACGACGCCCATCTGGAGGAGTATCGGAAGATCGCGTACATCAAGAGCATGGAAGAGTACAAAGAACTCTACAGGCGCTCGCTTGAAGACGTGGACAACTTCTGGGGCCAGGCAGCCAAAGAGTACGTTTCCTGGTACAAGGATTGGGATTTCGTGCTCCGTTACGATTTTGAGAAGGCCAACATTGAATGGTTTGGTGGGGGCGTCCTTAACGTCTCCTACAACTGCCTGGACAGACACGTGGACAAGCTCAAGAACAAAGTGGCCTATTACTGGGAAGGGGACAATCCCGCAGAATCAAGGGTCGTAACTTATCTGGAGCTTTACAAAGAAGTCAACAAATTCGCTGCGGTACTCAAGTCCCAGGGCATCAAGAAGGGGGATCGGGTGATCATCTACCTCCCGATGATCGTGGAACTCCCAGTGGCCATGTTGGCTTGTGCCAGGATAGGCGCCATTCATTGCGTCATCTTCGGTGGTTTCAGCGCTGAATCTATTGCAAGCCGTGTCGAGGATTGCAACGCCAAGATGGTCATCACGTGCGATGGGGGCTTTAGGGCCGGTAAGCTGCTGAACCTGAAAGGCAATGTTGATGAGGCACTGAAACGGTGTCCTGGAGTGGAAAAGGTCATAGTATTCAAGCGTGCCGGTATGGACATACAGTTGGATCCGAAGAAGGAATTGTGGTGGCATGAATTGATGTCTGATCCGGCGCTGCCCGCCTACGTTGAGCCGGAGCGCATGGATTCTGAAGACCCCTTATTCATTCTTTATACCAGCGGCAGCACGGGGAAACCCAAGGGAGTGTTGCACACCCAGGGGGGTTACTTACTCAATGTTGCCATGACGACCAAGTTGGTCTTTGATCTGAAACCGGATGAGACGTTTTGGTGCACCGCGGACATCGGGTGGGTAACGGGTCACAGTTACATAGTCTACGGGCCACTGTGTTGCGGATTCACCAGCGTCATGTTTGAAGGCGTTCCTAGTTATCCGGATTTTGGCCGATTCTGGGAAATCGTTGAAAAACGGCGCGTTGACAAATTCTATACTGCGCCCACGGCCATCCGGGCCCTTGCGAAGGAAGGGAGCAGCCACGTAGAGAAACATGATGTCTCGAGCCTCAAGCTTCTCGGAACGGTGGGAGAACCCATCAATCCAGAGGCATGGAGATGGTATTATCACTATGTGGGGCGTGATTGGTGCCCCATCGTGGACACATGGTGGCAGACGGAAACCGGCGCACAGTTAATGACCCCATTGCCGGGAGTGGCACCGATAAAACCAGGCTCCTGCTCTTTCCCTTTCTTCGGCGTCGATCCGGTGATTCTGGATCCCGAAACCGGGGAGGAAGTCAAACACCCCGGCGAGGAGGGGGCTCTTTTCATAAAGAAACCGTGGCCCGGAATAATGAGAACCGTCTACGGCGATCATGAGCGATTCAGGGAAACCTACTTCTCGCGAATCCCGGGGATGTACTTCACCGGCGACGGCGCGAAGAAGGATGAAGACGGCTACTATTGGATCATCGGCCGGATAGACGACGTCATTAATGTTTCAGGGCATCGTATGGGAACCGCGGAAGTGGAATCCGCTCTGGTTCTTCACAAGGATGTGGCCGAAGCGGCCGTGGTCGGTTTTCCGCACCCGATAAAGGGGCAGGGTATATATGCTTTTGTTACCCTTAATACGGGAGTGACGAAGACGGACGATCTGAAGAAGGAGTTGGTCAAGCTGGTGCGAGTTCAAATCGGTCCAATCGCGTCGCCGGATGCAATTCAATGGGCGGACGGTTTGCCCAAGACGCGCAGCGGAAAGATTATGAGACGCATCTTGAAGAAGATAGCCGCGGGCCAGGTTGAGGATTTGGGGGACACCACCACCCTGGCGGATCCCACTGTTATGGATAGCCTTGTGAGTGCTCGCGTTGTGATCGAATAGGAACCTACTATCTGAAGACGGGCGCCCCGAACATGCCGGGAAGAGCATTTCCAGGCGGGGGGCGTTTCTGTCTTCACCCACCCCCTCAGAGTGTTACTAAGCAAACAACCGTGCAATCAACTGCTCAAATATAACTTCCCAAGAATCTTGTCAGCCGATAGAGTTCTTTGCTTGAACCATCCAGCGATCTTGTTTCTTCCCTATGACGGCGGGTTTGACCCCTCAGAACTGTTAGTGATATAGTGGCGGCACAAATCAGATGGGAATGTTTATCAAGCGTCATCCTTAAACGGTATTGTTATGCCCAGACCTATCCAGAGAAGCCGGTGAACCCCAAGGGCAGTACGGCCGTCACGGTCTCTGCCGGGATGGCCATTAACCCCATCGAGTCTGGAAAAGCGAAATGACCACTCTCAATCGGGTCCGGAGCGTTGACAAGGCTGGCTGCGCGTTTGAGGTGGGGAAATGCGACCTAGACTCTTCCTCTGAGATCAAGAAGATGTACGATGGGTTCGTCAGGCTGGGAATAAGTCAAGGGCTACCGCCTGTTGAAAAGGAAATCAGAGACCGGTGGGTTGACAAGCTTTTGGAATTCGGCAGAAATTTTCTGGTCTGGGCTGATGGAAACGCAGTGGGCCATGCCGCGATCATTCCGGACTTCGACAGGGGTGACGGAGAATACGTAATATTTGTGAGCGAACCTTTTCGCAACCGTGGTCTCGGAACATCTCTGACGCAGATGGCTATCGACGATTCACGATCTGTCGGATTGAAAAGGTTGTGGCTCACCGTCGAAGCCTTCAATTTCAGGGCCATAAGACTTTATAGAAACGCGGGCTTCACCGCTGTGGATCATGGCGAAACAGAGATAACCATGATCCTCAGACTTTGATAAGCGCTTACTGCCGTGTCTGTCAGGAATCGTGCTCGAAGAAAGGCTCGTCCTGCAATCCTAGTAGATCTCCCTCGGGGAGTCCCAATTCCCGCGCTCTCAAAACCCTCCGTAGGAGCTTGCCTGATCTGGTTTTGGGAAGCTCGCCAATGAACTCCACCTCACTTAGCTGAACCGCCGAGGAAAGATTAGGTTTGACGAAGGCCCTGATTTCATGCCTTAACCGCATCGAGGGCTTGAAGCCTTCCGACACCGTAAGGAATGCCTTCAACGAAGATTTTCCGAGAGAAGCCTCTTTAGAGATTACTGCGGCTTCATGCACCGCAGGATGCCTACAGAGTACCTGTTCGATTTCGTACGGCCCTATAATCTTTTCACCGATCTTGATGAGATCGTCCATGCGTCCCTGGTGAAAAAAGTATCCGTCCTCGTCCACGATGGCCATGTCCCCAGTCAGGAACCATCCGGAGAGCCTAAAGTAAGCCTGGTATCTGAGTTTATCCTGCCATATCTCTCGCATCATAGCGGGCCATCCGGGCCTGAGAGCCAACTGGCCCAGGGTGAGCATGGGCAGCTTCTCGCCGTCTTCGGAAACTATCGCGGCCTCCACTCCTGGCATAGGCTTGCCCATTGACCCCGGCTTGATATCCAGTGAGGCGAAGTTTGCCAGGCATATCATTCCGGTCTCAGTCATCCACCATGTGTCATGTGGTGACAGGCCTATGTTGCTTCGGACCCAGTGAAACAGTTCCGGCCCGAGCGCCTCGCCGACGGAACAGATGTGACGAAGGTTTGAGAAGTCGTATCTTGGCGGCAGATCTTCACCGGCATCCATAAGTCTTCTGATCCTGCTCGGAGTCGTATACCACACCTCGACCTTGTGTTTCTCCAGCGTGCGATACCAGCTCGAAGCAGAGAACGGATCCGCCATGACTACTGAGGTCGCCCCGCACAACCAGGGAGCAAAGGTCCCGTATACGGTACCCAATATCCATGCTGGGTGCCCGTCGGTCCAGAGAACGGTGCCCTCATTGAGGTCAAGCACGTATTTCGCGGTCAGTTTCAGCCCCAACATGTCCTGGTGAGCATGCACCACCCCTTTTGGGGGCCCTGTAGAACCTGAAGTGTAGAGAAGGTAGAGCCGCGCGTCCGGTTCAACCCACACAGTTTCAAAGTCTTCCGACATCTGCCCGGGGAGGTTTTCTATGACGGACTCACCTGCAAATAGCCCCGGCGCAGGGCCTTCCGTGAGGAGAACATGTTCGACCTCGGCCATTGCCTCATGGGGAAGATTCTCCGCGAGATCCGGGTGCGTCAATATAACTTTCGGTGTAGCGTTGTGGATGCGGTCTTCGAGTTCATCAAAGACCAACGTAGGATAAAGCGGACAGAAGACGACCCCCATGCGCGCACAAGCAATCATTGCAAAATAGAGTTCGGGGCACGGGTCAAGGTAAATGAACAATCGGTCGCCCTTTGCCAAACCATACTGGGAAAGCAAGTTGGCCCACCGGCAAGAGATCTTCATTAAGTCGAGATAGGTGAAGCTCTCTGTCTTACCCGCCTTCTCCAAAACCAAGGCTTTGAGGTGTCCTTTGTCCAACGCCTGACGGTCGATGGCCTCAAAGGCTATGTTTGTAAGATTAGAGTCCTTCCAGGTGAACTCGGCTTCTACCTCCGACCATGAGAACGAGCGGTAGGTCTGGGAATAAGAACTCAGGTTAGCGTCACTCCGCTCGGCTTTGATTCTCGATTTGATCATGAGCCGGTTCCCTGTGGCGGCATTAATCAGTCCATACGCCATATTTTGAGTGAAAACTGCGGGCGGTTGTCAACAGTTGCTCCCCCGTTGGAGTGCCTTCGTCTGGAAGTTTGACTGTAGAGTCTGAGTCTGTCAAGACTTTAAGCACCTCTCGAACAGACTTGACCAGTGCCGGGATTCTGTATCCCCCTTCCAAAGCTAGAAGTAAAGGCGGGTCTCCTACTTCTCGCTTCCGATCCAGAATCAGCCGAGTCAACATTCCGAAAACCGTCTCGGTTATCTTTGCTCTGCTGAAGATATCCTGCTTGTGGAGGTCAAAGCCTGCGGCAACGAGAATCAAGTCGGGTTCGTATCGTCGTATCGCTTCTCCCACGACTTCGCGGTAAAGATACAGTAGGTCAAGGTCTTCAATGGCCTTTGTCAATACCATATTCACATTGTACCCTTCGCCCTCACCTGCGCCCGTCTCCTCCCACTCTCCGGCGTACGGGTAAATGTTTGTATAGTGAGAGGATATGTATAGCACCTCCTTCTCGTGATAGAAGAGGGCCTGTAACGCATTACCGTGATGCACGTCCCAGTCCACGATGAGGATGCGTTTGTAGCCATATTTTCTCATCGCGTACCGTGCCGTTATGCCCAGGTTGTTGAAAATGCAAAACCCCCCCGCTCTGTCCGGTTGTGCGTGATGTCCCGGCGGTCGTACCAGAGAGAAGGTGACGTCACATTCTCCGGAACGAAGAGTCTCCAAAGCCGTAGTGCAACCTCCCACTGCCAACCAGGCGGCCATATACGACCGAGGACTGGTAGGCGTGTCCTGTGCGAGGTGAGTAAAATCTCGATTCGCTGTGTGTAGCACTTTTCTTACGTACGCTTGAGTGTGGACAACCTCCAGGTCCTCCAGAGTGACAGGTTGAGGCTTGATATAGACCACTTCGCGAGAGAACTCTGCATCTATCATGCTGTAAATATACTTCAGCCGGTTCGGATGCTCGGGATGCAATATGCCTGTCCTGTGCTCAAGGTATCTATCATCCCTAATTACACCGACCTTCAGCGCCATCGCTCCCCTCAAATCCTCAATGACATCTTTCTCTCGGAAAGGCCTGCATCACAAAACTGGAAGCCCATTTTCTTGTATAGCTTTATGGCCTTAAAATTGTCCGACTCGACAGTTAGCCAGACGGACCGCAAGCCAAGCGCTTTGGCCCGTTGAATTGCCATTTCGGTCAGAACCGTCGCGAGACCGCGTTTCCTGTGGGGACCTCCGACAAAGATCACGTACTCGCCGTCGTTCGACTCCCTGTTCGGCAGAAGAGCCGCATGACCTACGACCTTCCCCTCTATCATCGCAGCATAGTTTTCGCCAGTTTCAAGAAGAGTTCGAATCCAGGTGTGTCGCGTTGCTTTGTCCGTCGGGGGGAGGCCCTGGGCCACGGCCTCGGGCATAAAAGAGTCGTACATGTCCAGGACGCGAAGAAAGTCGCCGGCACCGCAACCTACCACAGTAAACGGCTCACCAAGTCTGTCATGGTAGGTCTTTTGCTCCGTCTCGTCCATGCATTTCTTTCATCGCTGCGCGATCCTGACAAGACGGCCCGCAGCCCACTATAGTCAAAAACATATCCGTCTGCGTCGAGCCGTCATTCGGTGGAGATTGTTATGCGCCGAGTTCCAAACGACCCTTCACGAGGCTTTCGACAACTGCCGGGTCGGCAATGGAGGAAAAGTCTCTCAGGTTTGCGACATCGCCTGCCGCGATTTTTTGAAGGATTACTTTGAGTATCTTACCGCTGGGGGTTCTCGGCAAAGTGTCGACCCATTGAACAACATCTATTTCCGCAAAATCAGCGACTGTGTTCCGCACCAGATCGACAAGTTCACCTTTGAGCTTGTCAGATTTCTCCGTACTGTCTCGAAGATGCACGAAAGCGTACACACCGCTACCTTTTATGGGATGGGGATAGCCGACCACCGCTGTTTCAGCGACCTTGTCATGCCGAATGATGGCTGCTTCCAACTCCGGAATTCCCAGACGATGACCACCGGAATTGATCACATCGTCGATGCGGCCGATTATCCAGTATTGGCCGTCTTCATCTTGCCTGGCCCCATCTCCTGTAAAAAATAGCCCTGGGATTCGGCTGAAATGGCCTTCCACGAATCGGTCGTGATCCCCGAAGATCGTCCTTGCCATGCCGGGCCAGGCTCGCTCGATACACAGCACGCCTTCTTGATTCGGAAACTTGACTGCCTCGCCTGTGGCAGGATCCAATATTACGGGCTTTACGCCGAAAAATGGGAGCGAGCAAGATCCGGCTTTCAACGGGGCAACAGCAGGAAAAGGAGCGATAAGAATTCCACCTGCTTCCGCTTGAGAGTACGCATCTATTATCGGACACCGCCCTTTTCCGACCCGGTCATCGTACCACCTCCACTCCGCCGAATTAACGGTTTCTCGCATTAGTCCCAGTAATTTGAGTGAGGTAATATCGTGCCTGTCTACGCAGTCTGGGGACTGTTCAGCCATTAATCGAATGGTGCTCGGTCGCGTGCAAAATTTGTCGACCCTGTGCCTAGCCACGATCCCCCACAATCTGCCGTGGTCAGCACAACCTGGAATCCCCTCGAAGATCACAGAGGAACGGCCATTTAAGAGTGGTCCGTAGACTCCATAACTATGCCCCGATATGCAACCTATGTCCTCGGCGATCCAAAAGGTTTCCTCGTCTTTCAAATCGAAGACGAGGCGGGTAGTCATCGCGGCGTAGAGCAAGTACCCGCCATGAGTATGCACAATCCCCTTGGGCTTGCCCGTAGGGCCACTGGTATACAAGATGAAAAGTGGGTCTTCCGCGTCCATAGGCTCCGGCGCGATGTACGAGGGAAGGGCGGGGTCCGCGATCGCATCGTGCCACCAGACGTCCTTTGGGCCGTTTACACCAACAGTGGCGCCGGTATGCTTGAGGACTATCACTAATTCCACGGATGCACAGCTTTCAAGCACGGCATCAACGTTGGACTTCAACGCAACCGGTTTGCCTGCGCGAAAGCCCCCGTCGGCCGTGATGACAACTTTGGCAAGGCAATTTTGAATTCGATAAGCAAGCGCCTCGGGTCCGAACCCTGAGGTACACCACGCAGTGGATGGCCCCAATTCTTGCACAGGCTAGCATGGCGATGGGCAGTTCCACCACCATCGACATATATATAACTACTCTGTCACCGCGTTTAACCCCTCTGGCTTTTAACGCCGCGGCAAACTTGTTCACTCTTTCGTAAAGCTGCACATATGTTGCAGTGTAAGACTGGTCGGGATCATCCCCCTCCCAGTGAAAGGCGGGCTTGTCCTTGATCGTCTCGACATGTCTGTCCAGGCAATTGTAAGCCGCGTTCAGTATTCCACCGCTGAACCACTTGATCTTTCCTTGCTCGAAGTCGGACTGGACCACAAAATCCCACTTCTTTACCCACGAAAGATATCGTTCCGCCTGCTCAGCCCAGAACTCTTCAGGAGAATTCAATGACTTTTCATATAGCTCTTTGTACAATTCGGGGCTATTTATGTAAGCTGTTCCACGATACTCATCCAGGTGGGCGTCATACCGTTCCGAACCATCAGACATGCGATCACTCCATTTCTAAGTCTGCAACGGCAGAAGAATCTGGGCGAGCTGCACGCGTACAAATGCCTTAACGGGGTCCAAAACCACGATCAGTTTTACACGATGCCCCAATAGATGGCAACACAGTTTCAATCCACTCCGATTCAGCAAGGCCAAGGCCGATCCCAAGAGTGGACTGATCGAAAGTTGAGAGCCGACGATTCTTAACCTTCTTGATGTGATTTCTTTTGTTGTGCTAAAAGTCCTTCTTAGGCTAAATTAGCGCCAAAGACCATACTCCTTGCAGAAGGACCCAAGGAAAATGAAAAGAATCCTCGCCGTGGACGATGAACCGGACGTTTTGGAAACAGTTGAGGAAGTTCTCTCTTCCTATTCAGTCCAGACCGCCGGAAGCTTTGAAGCGGCCAGGAGACTGCTCGTGACCGAAACGTACGACATGGTGATCCTTGACATAATGGGCGTCAGGGGTCTCGATCTTTTGGACATTGCAGTGGAGCAAAACTTCCCTGCCGTGATGCTTACAGCCCATGCTCTGAACCCCGGGAATGTCATGGAGTCCATGTTGCGTGGAGCAGTATCTTTTATCACCAAGGAGAATATTGACCGGCTTGACAGCCTCTTGGAAGAACTATTCGACCTCCTCGAAAAAGGCGAGTCAACGTGGGTCCACACCATGAAACGATTGGCGCCGATGCTCGATGCTTGCTTTTCTCAGGAGTGGCGTGACGCGTATAAAGAAATGGGACTCCTTGATTTTTGATGATCCTCGGCCCTCTTTACGTGAATATTTCCACAATTTCTTGCTTCCTTTTCAATGGTCAGAAAAAAACGGGATGTCACCAGCCTTTTGACCAGAAACATCCCGCCATCCTAAGTTCATCCGCCAATCATACGGACTTTTAGGCTTTCTTTATGGCCTCCAAAACGGTCGCAGGCGTAAGGGGAATACGTCTTATCCGAACACCTGTTGCATTGAAGAAGGCATTTGCTATGGCAGGCGCTGTCATAGGAACGCCCAGTTCCCCTATACCGCCGATCTTCTCTGTGCTCTTGACCACATGGACCTCTATCTCGGGCACTTCACTCATGCGGATGACATCGTAGTCATCGAAGTTGGCCGACTTTACACCGCCGTTTTCAAACTTGACTTCCTCTTTCAGGACAGTGCTCAGGGCCATAATGATGCCGCCCTTTATCTGTTCGACTAGGGGCCGGGATTAACTGTCGGGCCGCAATCCACAGCCGCAACGATTCGATGGACCTTGATCTTGCCGTCTTTTCTTGTCTACCGATATGTCGGCCACCTGTGCGGTATAGGATCCAAAACAGGCAGCCTGGGCGATGCCTCGGGCTTGGCCTCCTGGAACCGGCTTACCCCAGCCGGCCTTTTCTGCCACTGTCTTCAGCACCCGGCTAGCTCGCATATTGTTCTTCAAGTTCTGTAGGCGAAACTCCAGGGGATCCTTCCCTGCCGCGTGGGCCAGTTCGTCCATAAAGGATTCAATGACAAAGGCATTCGGACCGTTCTGGACTGAACGCCAGGGCCAGGTCGGCATGGGTAGCTGGGACAAGAGCAGTTCTATGTACAGGTTCGGTATTTCATACTGGATCCTGCAGTTCCACATGGGAGAGTTTTCAGCATCCCACAGACCCCACAAGCAATAGTAATCGATCCCATCCTTTATTGATTCAGGTCTGACTTCTCTCATTAATGGGACGCTGACAAGCTTGTGCGACCAGGCGACCAACTGTCCCTGAGCGTCAAGAGCGGCCTCGATTCGGTGCGAAGCAGGGGACCGGAAGGAATCGCCCTTTGTATCGTCGTCTCTAGTCCACAGGACCTGAACCGGTTTTCCGAGCGCCTTTGAAACCGCAACCGCTTGAGCCACAAAGTCAGGCTTGGCCCGTCGGCCCAAACCGCATCCCAGGAATGTGTTATGTACGTGAGACTTTGTCCATGGGAACCCCGGACACTTTCGCGGCGAGGCCCTTTGCTGCTGTCATATTTTGGGTAGGTACCCATATCTCGCATCGGTCTGGTTTCACGTCGGCCGTACAGTTCATCGGCTCCATGGTAATGTGCGCGACGCACGGGACGTAATAAGTTGCTTCCAGCTTCTTAGAAGCCTCACTAACTAGCCTTCTTGGCATCACCTGTGTTGACGACGGTAGCGCCCGGCTTGACCAGGTCGTCCATCAAGGATTTTTCCACGGATTCAGTGTTCATGTCCGGAAGCACGCCCTTTTCCCATTTCACTTCAAGGGCATCTCGTCCTTTGATGGCTGCATCGGTGGATGTGGCGCAGACAGCGATTCCCATAGGAACCTGAATGACTTTTACTACTCCTTTGATCTGCTCCGCGGCCTTCCCATCATACGAAATCAGCTTAGCCCCATAGGCCGGAGGCCGTGCGATGACTGCGTAATGCAAGTCCTTGACTTTGACATCGGCACCATAGACCGCCTTACCGCTCACCTTTTCCGGCACATCCAGGCGTGGCATGGTTTTGCCTATGTATCATGAACTCGCTTTCCTTCTTTAGCGGCGGATCTTTGCGGGACCTCAAGTTTCGCTGCTTTTAAGCACAGTTGGCCGTAGGTGAGGCTACGGCCGCTCTTATTGTGCTTCACCAGTATTCATCGAAGCCTGGCATTCCTCTTCGGGGACTTTCCATTCGGTGGCGGCTGCTGAAATCAGCATGGCTCGGCCGGCTGCGCCCGCTTTTCGCAAGGGCTCATAGAATCCTCTTATGCTGGCGCTCCCCACGGTAAGCTGAGCGCCGAGAATGGGGCTCTTGTATTCATCTTTAGCCGTGGCTTTGCGGACCTGGACCTGTTTCCAGTCTGCCTCAAGCTCATCGGCAACGATCATGGGATGCGCAGTCAGGACGCCTTGCCCCATTTCGGCATTACCGACGAAGATCGGTGACCTTGTTGTCCGGAGTAATGGTGAACCAGGCATTGGGACTGAAACCCGGGATGTCCTTTGGTTCCGAGGCATTGAGGATCCTGTACCCGAAGGGGCTGACGGAAACAGCGAGGGTCAGGCCGGCCAGAGAACCCTTTAAAAAGGCACGTCTCGAAATGGAGGTGTTCATGATTTCTTGCCCTCCTTTTTCATGATTTGAATGGCCGTTTTGATGCCCTCCTTGATTAGCAGGATAGGTCCCGCACCGGCAGATGACATCGTCCATTTCGCGATGACTTGATCTGCATTAGGAGTGGGCTTCTTGGAGAGATGAGCGGCCACCTGCATTATCACGCCAGGCTGGCAGTAACCGCATTGAGGAACTTGTTCCTTGATCCAAGCCTGTTTCACGGGATGTTTTTCGGGAAGTCCCTCAATGGTTGTGATCTTCTTTCCTCTGGACGTCGCTCGACGGTGATCGAGCACGATCGCTCCGCCTTGCCGTCGATGTGGACTGTACAAGTCCCGCATTCCCCGATACCGCAACCGTACTTTGTGCCCGTGAGATCCACATGATCCCTGAGTGCCCAGAGCAAAGGCGTATCACTGGGAATATCCACCTGATAGACCTTGCCGTTCACATTCAGAGAGATCATAGCCGCCTCCTTTCCTTTGATGGTGAGTTTCGGAAACTTTCTCGTGCTGAATCATACATCGCTCCTTTCGTTGTAGGTTGAGGATCCTGAACGCTGAAACGGAATTGAAATGATTCCAGACTTGAGATTCTGATTTTCATGAAGCATCGTTCCAATAATGAGAGTGAAATTCCTAAGGATTCACCGAGCACCGCCAACTCCTTCATCGTGGCCGAGGCCAAAGGAATGCCTTCCTTTAGCCGCTCGGTTTCGGTTCTCAATTCCGGTTCTCCCGGTATCAGAATTTCTGTCACAATTATTGGCTTTGGCACTTTCTTTAATGCTCTTGATGTAACGGTCCATCTCTCTTTTGAACTCGTCTCTTCCGATGAAGCAATCCGGGTCGATGACCATGAAGGAATGACAAGTGCCTTGAATTCCTGTTTCATCCTCTTGATAGAGGCTTTTGATCCGCCTGGTCCATTTGCCTCCGGTGAGAACGGCTGTGAGCATTTCGTGAACGAGCGCCATGCCATAGCCTTTATGGCCTCCCACCGGCATCAGGGACCCTCCTCCTTCATACCCTTCGTAGGGATCTTCGGTCGGTAAGCCCTCTTTGTCAACGGCCCACCCCAAGGGAATTTTCTCCCCTTTTTTGCGGGCCAGGATGAGTTTTCCGGACGATACAACACCCAGGGAAAAGTCCAGGACGACGGGAGGGTATTGATCCGCAGGAAACGCATAAGCCATGGGATTATTGCCGATGATTCGCTCCCGGCCGCCCAGAGGGAACATCATGGGGGCAGAGTTGGAGACAATGTACCCGATGAAATCCTTCTCCGCGGCCATCATGGGGAAGAGGCCGGCCACGCCGAAATGGCCGCTGTCTTTCACGGAGACCCAACCGATGCCATAATCTTTAGCTTTGGCGATGGCCTTTTCCATAGCTCTATAGGCTACGATATGTCCCATCGACCCGTGAGCTTCCAGCAACGCGGTGGGGCCTTTATCCTTGACAGGTGTGAGTTGGCACTCTTTGCGCACATACCCTTTTTGCAGTCTCTCGATATAAATAGGGAGGCGGGTGACACCATGGGTTTCGACGCCCCTGAGGTCCGACCTTACCAGGAGCCCGGCAACAATCTCTGCCTCGGCAGCGGGCACCCCTGCTTTCATGTAGGCCCGGCAGCAGAAGGCCTTAAGGTCGGCGAATGAGACCGCGCCGACTCGTATTTGCCTCCATTATATGCCTCCTTGGCTAGAAATCTGCTATACATTCTTCAAAAATTTTCTCCCGTTTTCTCCCAAAATCCCTTCAATCTGTGTCTGAGACAAGGGCAGTTTCTTGATCTCCTCGACAAATTTCTTGATAGACTGCCCAGTTCGCATCTCCTGAGGATAATCGGTTCCCAAAAGAAGGTTTTCCGGCTTAATCTCAACCAGGGCGCACTTGACCGGGTTGATGTTGCCGAAACATCCCCCCAGGTCAAAGTACAGCCTGTTCAAATAGTTCCTGAATGGTTCCCGTGGCAATTTCCCATGTCGGTCATGGTCGGCCGTCATCCAGAAGACCTTATCTTGATATGGCTCGATTCGACCCATGAGGGCCGCAATCCCACCTCCCAGATGGGAGATGATGAAGTCTAATCCTGGAAACTCATCCATGACACGGCCGTTGATCAGCCGTATGACAGCGAGCACCAACTGAAACTCTCGGCCCACGCTCCGCCCCAGGTCATAATCCATATAATTACCTGGCGAACTAAGGGATGGATGAACGAAGACGAAGAGGCCCAGTTCCTCAGCCTTACGGTAAAACGGCCACAATTCCGGCGCATCAAGCTCGATCTCTCCCATGAGCGAAGGCAAGGCAACGCCTTTGTATCCCAGTTCCGAAACCGTCCTTTCCAGTTCACGAAAAGACGCTTCTCCTCCCAGAGGGGGGAACATGGGCCATGCCTTGCAACCTGCCGGGAAAACGTTCTTCAACCCACTTCAACTTGTCATTCACCATGCGGCACTGATTCAGATCATTGCCGAAACCGGCCGGCGAAGACACAATGGCCGCATCGACGCCGGCCTCGTCCATAGCGGCAATATGGTCTTCTAAAGCGAACAGTTGTCGTTGAGGCATTTGGGTGGGAACCCCGTTCACAAAAATCGTCCGGGGCGTCCCGCCTGGCCCCAACTTTTCCCGAACCAATTCTTCCGGCGAATAGTGAATATGAAAATCAATAATCATGGCCGTTCTCCTTCGGGTCCGTCCGTAATCGTGGCGCTGTTCACTCCGGTTGCAGATGCTCCTCCGGCAGCCGGCCACTTTTACCGGGGCACCTCTTCAACAGTCTTCCTCGCTCTATCCTCAATCTTCTGGAATCGAGGAACGAATATGGTCGAGGTTATGATGTACTGGATCTTGCCGTACACAATGGAGGGCAAGGCAGTGAGCGGGTTGAAGTGCTTCAGAGCGAGGAGCATGGCCATTGCCGCATTTTCCACACCCACCTCGAAACAGGTGGCCTTACGCTGCGCATAATTGAACCCGAAGTATTTCGGCAGAAAATATCCTAACAAAAGCCCGGCAAACGCCTGCACCAGGCAGACGGCCACAAGATAAAGAAGTATGGAGAACTGTTTGATCAGTGTGCTTGTGCCCTTGGACATGGTGCCCATAACTATGAAAGTCAGGCACAGGATCGCGAGTGGGCCGAAGATAGGCTTAATCTTGCTTACCGGCTTCGGGAAGATGCTTCCCAGAATCGTGCCCGCGACCACAGGCACAACCACCCACTGCACGAGATCCATAAAGATCTTATTCGCGTCGAGATGGGCCATGCTGCCTGCCAGCCACAGGATCAGGAGCGGTTGTAGGAAAGGCGCCAGCATGGTGTTGATCGATGTTACCGAGACCGATAGCGCCAGATCGCCTTTACTGATCAATGGTGAGCGCGTTTGATCCTCCGCCGGTCGGTGTCGTTCCCAGGACGATCATGCCAACGGCTAAAGCGTTCCCCGTAGGGCCGGGAAAGAGGTAGATCAACACCAAAGATAGGAAAAAAGCAACTAAGGGCATACAGAGCCATCTCAGCAAGACGCTGATCCCCACTACCTTAGGTCTTTGGACGATGCGTTTCCAATCCTGAAGATTAATGGCCAGGCCCATGGAAAACATGATGATCATGAGGAGATAGGGACCGATAGGCGGTACCACGCTTTTCTCAACAGAAGGATAGAACAGATAACCGTAGAGAATCCCGAGGGTGAGAAAAAGCTGGGGTTCTGAAGAGATATAATTGCCTATCTTAGCCCGGAGGGAAAGCGTTGCAGGGGGTTTTTTCAGTTCAAGATAGGCAAAATAACCCACCAATAGGCCGACAACCCACAGCACGATGTTGGCCACACTCACTATCGGCATTGCGCTTAGTGACATGCCAACGAAATTTGAGGCTACAAAAGGAATGAGAAAGCCTAACGTAAGGCACGCGTTGGAAAGGTATTTCAGTTTCTTGGATCCCATGGTAACCCCCTCTTCCAGATGGACTTAAAACATACAGTCTGTCAGCCCGGCCACTTGCTACCTAAGATCAACACACGGTTTCTTTGAATTACATTGTTCCCTTAGACCCAATACCAGGTAACTTTGGAACATGTCCTGATTTTATTCGATTCCAGCCAGCCGCTTTGCACACCTCTTTTTGTAATCAACGTCCGATTCTCTGAGGAGGGTAAGGCGGTGGGCCGCGGGTGAACCACCCCCGTGGATATCGGAGATCGTGTCCGCACTTTCCATCGCCATCTTTTCTACCAGCCGCAGCATCTTGACCCTGTTCTTCCACCGGAACTCCTGCGACCCCTTTCAGGTACTTTTCGAGCAACCGGCCGATCTGCGGATTCTCAAAATCTCTTTCTGAAGGCAAATCAGCAACAAACCCTCCGCTCACGTCGATCAGGAGGCGGATCACCTCGCTCATTTCTTTTCCTTCGTGGATTTTCGACGCGTTAGCCAGGATCGGGTCTATAAAGAACGTCCCCGAAGGCTCCCTCCTGCCCTCGTAGGAGGCCGCGAGGCTACAGCCGTAGAGGGTTTCCGCGGTGTGGATCATGTCGATGACCTTCTCTTTGTGATGTCCGACCTTTGCGGTTCCGTTGTACTCCATCATGACAAGCGCAGCCCCGGTCATGGCATCGATCTTGCCGGATTTACAACCGCCGTGAGATTGCCGATGAAAGGCAGAGAATCGACTCACCATTTCTGCCGCGAATTCCACCTCTCTAAACATGAACACCCGTTCCCAGGGCACAAACACCTCATCAAAGATGAGGGTGGGACAGTACTTGCTGTAACGGACATTGCCGCAATCCACGCCGTCGATTTCGCGGGTATCCATGGAATTCCTTCCCACAACATGAATGAGTCCTTTCGTATCCGAGGGAACGGCAAAAGCCAGGGCGTACTCCTCGTCCCCTTTCTGCAGCGCCCTTGTGGGAAGTACAATGATTTCATGGGCACTCAATGATCCTGTCTGATGAACCTTGGCCCCTCTTACTATGATCCCTTCTTTCGTTTGATCGACCACGCGGAGGTACATGTCCTTGTCGTCCTGCTCATGAGGACTCAGGCTACGGTCCCCCTTCACGTCCGTGACACCTGCATTACCTGTGAAATCGTTGATCTGCATATATTTCAGGAATTCGGTAAAGCGATCGGAATAATGGGTCCCGTATTTCTTGTCGATATCGTAAGTGACGATCGACAGTGTGCAGAGGCAGTCGAGTCCCGTGCACCTCTGGTGACACGTTCCCACATATCCTCCGAGTATCCGGTTGATCTTAACCCTCTTCACCAGGTCTTCGATGGAGTGAGGCGGCAGGGTAAACCTGTTGATCCGTTCTCCCGTGAGAGGGGAGATTGCTGTGAAAAGGTCTTGATATTTTTCATTATTGGCCAATTCATAGGTGGCGCCTGTCGCGTTGATACCTGCACGTATCCGAGGGTTGTTTATCGGGTCTTCTATCTTCTCCCCGAACATGTAAGCCGTCGGCTTCAGTTTCTTCAGGCTTTCCAGATATTCTTCGAAAGTCTTCAACGAAATGCCTCCTCTGGGCTTAGAGGTCCATGTCAAGCCCTCTTCGAAAAGCCTCAATGTTTAGAATCTTAGCTTTTGGCGGAACGGTCGCTTCAATCGCTTTCTCCATGGATCGTGCTGAAACGACAGGGTTCTTTTTTATCAGAGCTCCCAGGATGATGAGATTGACCACAATCGGATCACCCATCTCTTTCTCGGCAATACTCGTTGCGGGGACCCGAACAATTTCGTAATTACCCGGCTCAACGCCTTTCACCCTGTCCGAATCAATGATCACCAGCGCTCCCGGCTTCACACGACTGATATGGCGGGGCAGGGCCTCCTCGGCCAAGGCGATGAAAATATCCGGCCTTCTGACCTGAGGATCGGAAATCGGCTTGCTCTGAAATAATCACTTCCGCCCTTGCCGAACCGCCCCTCAATTCGGAACTGTAGGATTGGGTCTGGACCGCCTTTTTGTTTTCAAAAAGAGTAGCTGCCGTACCAAGAAGGATCCCAGCCAGAACCACGCCCTGGCCTCCGACACCTCCTACCATGATCTCCGTACGACTCATTGAGGCCTCCCCATGGCTCTTGCCCTCATACCCACGATCTCTTCCACCATCTCAGGCTTGTCGATGTCCAGAAGCTCTCCAACAACAATCCTGTCTTTCAGCTCCTCTTGCGTCATCCCCGCCGCTTTTTGGACCTGGATGGACCTCCGGCGGTAATCCTCCATCATTTGAACAGATCCATTCATGCCGGATTTGCGGCCGAACTGCACCGGACACTGGGAATAAACCTCAATAAACGCGAACCCTTTCTTCTGGATGGCCTTCTTGATCGACCTGGTCAACTGTCTGGCATGAACAGTGGTCCAGCGGGCCACAAAGGAAGCGCCTGCACCAATGACCAGACGGGAGATATCAAAAGGGTTTTCAAAACTGCCGTACGGAGTTGTGGTCGTTGTCACTCCCGCGGGCGTGGTGGGTCCGGCCTGACCCCCGGTCATGCCGTATATCCTGTTATTGACGCAGATAACGGTCATTTCCACGTTGCGCCTTGCGTTATGGATAAGATGGTTCCCTCCGATGGCAGCGAGGTCACCGTCTCCGCTCACAACCATGACTTTCTTATCAGGGAGGCCCATTTTTACGCCCAGGGCATAAGCAATAGGCCTTCCGTGGATGGAGTGAAGCACATCTGCGTTAAAAAAAGGACTGGGTATCCAAGCCGCGCAGCCTATTCCTGAAACAAAAACGAAGTCGTCCATGTCCATGCCGAGTTCATCAACGGCCCGCAGGATGCTCTGGACCACGATGCCGTTGCCGCATCCCGGGCAATTGGTGCTGGAGGTGACTGAAGGCCGGATAAATCGGTGAAGGGGATGGATGATCTCCGTCATCGAACGACCTCCTTGATCCTGCTCACTATGTCTTCCGGGTCCTGGATCTGTCCAACCAGCGTTGGAGGAAGAAAAGACACATCGGCAAAACGGGCTGCCGCTGCCTTAATATACGGGTACATTTGGCCAAGGTTGTTTTCCAGCACTATTACGTGCTTCGCTGTCCTGGCCATTCTCTCGATCTCATGATCCGGGAAAGGCCATACGGTAACCAGGCGTAACGTTCCGGCAGGAAGGCCGGCTTCCCGTGCAAGGTTAGCTGCCGCAGCCGCAGCCCGAGCCACAGGGCCGTAGGAAACGAGGACGACATCGCCAGCTTCGTAATCGCCCTCCACAATCGTGATCTCTTCCTTGTGTTTGAGGATCTTGTTGCTCAGCCTCCTGACGAACAGGTCGAGGGAAGACAGGTCTATGAGGTTTCGCTTTCCTGCCTCGTCGTGACAGGAACTGGTCACGTGGGCCTTGAAACCCCTTCCGAAGATGGGCATTGGAGCAACATCTTCATCAAGAAATCCCTTAATGGTCTGTGGGTCTGCCCCTTGGGCGGGAATCTTCCGGTACACCGTTTCAATCGTTTCAGCCTCCGGTATGACCACTTCTTCTCGCATGTGTCCCACAAAAGCGTCGGCAAGGATGAAAACGGGGGTCCGATATTTCTCGGCATAATTGAAGGCAGTGATCGTGCAATCAAACATCTCCTGAGGAGAAGAAGGACACAGGGCGATGATCTCGTAATCCCCATGAGAGCCGTGTTTGGCCTGTACCATGTCCCCCTGGACTCCTGCTGTGGGCATACCGGTAGTTGGAGCGCCGCGCTGAACGTTCACGATGACGCATGGCGTCTCTACCCCGACGGCAAAGCCTATGTTCTCCGACATAAGGCTGATGCCAGGTCCCGAAGTGACCGTCATCACTTTCTTGCCCGTCCAGGAAGCACCAATAACAGCCGCAATCGAGCTTATCTCGTCTTCCATCTGAAGGAAAACACCGCCAACTTGAGGGAGTCTTTGGGCCAGTCGATTGGCAATCTCGGTGGCAGGCGTTATGGGATATCCCGCGGCGAATTCGCAGCCCGCGGCCAGGGCGCCTTCTGCACAGGCTTCATTCCCCATCATAAAGTATCGTCCTGTTCGAACTCGTTCGGGCGTCATGTCTTCACACGGCTTTTTTGCTTTTTGCCCGCGACAGCGATGGCCAGGTCCGGGCAGTAGATCATGCAATCCTCACATGAGGTGCAAGATTCCGGCTCAGCTATTTCGGGGGGACGGTAGCCCTTCAGGTTCGGCATCAAAGCCGGCTTGAAGACCTCATGCCGGCAGACGCTGAGGCAAATGCCACACCCATCGACACCCTTACACAACTCCTTATATATCTTGACCCTACTTATCGGTGTTCGCTCTTGCATGGTCGTCTCCAGGTCCATCTTTCCCGACAACTATCTTTTCACCATCTTCGACGGTCCCTTCCGTACCGTGCCCCTTAATTGAGCCAGGTAGCTGTTCTTGGAAAAAAGGAGATGATCCGTCACAAGCTTTTCGAAGGTATCTTCATCCCGCTGCTCAAGGGCCTCAATCATGGCCTTGTGCTCAAGCCTTGACTGCTCAATTCGATTGGGCAAAGACCAGGCGTTAAACTTCACAATATGGGCCTTAGTGCTAAGGTAATCGATCATGTCGTTGAGGTAGCTGTTCCTGGATGCCTGGAACAAGGCCCGGTGAAACTCATTGTCTCTCTCAATCATCTGTTCTGTCCGGTCTCGCAGGTGCCTTTCCAATTCCCTGGAAAGCTTCTTCAGATGTTGGATCTCTATGTCTGTGATATTCTTGACAACGAGGCCCGCGGCAATAGCCTCGAGCTTTAAGCGGAGGAAAAATATTTCTTCCACCTCCTCCGCGGTAAGATCCACGACTATGGCTCCCCGGTAAGGAGTGATCTTAACCAGGCCTTTTCCTTCCAGCATTTTCAGGACTTCTCTAATCACCGTGCGGCTGACATCAAAGTGAACGAGCAAGTCCCTTTCGACGAGGCGTTCCCGAGGCTTGAAATAGCCTGAGAGAATTGCGTTTTCCAATTTCTGAAGCACCAGTGCTGAACTCACACTCGGGGTAGCGCTCTCTGCATTATTTGTGTTTGCGCCCATTTTTATTAAATTGCCCTCCATTTTGTATATTATTTGGTATACCATTTTGGGAAAACTCGTCAAGAATTTTTTTGCACCATTTTTTGATCCAGCAACGGGGGGAAGCACTAAACAGGTAAGTTGTGAGAGGGCGCTTCCGGCCTCTATTCCCGGACATGGTTATGAGCGATGGGTGAGATTGAGGCGAGGAACACTTTTGGCTTATGTTGAGGTGTGGTTGAACAGAGAGGAGCTAAGAGAAGACTTGGCCACCTGTTCTTCTGTGTAATAAGATAAGCGGAGGCTAGAACAGCCGCCGGTGCACCTTTTCCCATGTTACGGTTCGGTCGTTCAAAGCATTTCTCAACAACAATTGAGTTGGCTGTGCCGGAACTCCATCAATTACACGTCTTATGATTGTTGACGACTCCGGATTTCTCGTTTCGGTTTCACGACTTCCCATACTACTTCCGGATGTGCTTCAGCTACCTTCAACAGAACCCTGGCAGGTCCTTTCGGTGCTCGGTGTCCTTGTTCCCAGTTTTCAAGAGGTACGCACGCTGATCCCAAGTAAAGAAGCAAACTCACTCTGAGAAATCCCGAACTTGGTTCTGATGGACTTGACGTCTGGCTTTTCCTCAACCACGAACATGCGTGAAGGCTCAATTTCACCACGGAGTATCGCCATTCCTTCCTTGACGCTTTCCACCAATTCATCGAAGAGTTCTTTTCTCATTGTTCTTCTTGCTCCACTATTCTTCGAAGGATCTTGACGTTCTTTGGGAGACAGGTCGTCTCGTTCACTTTTTGGGTACATAAACAGCAAAAGAATCCGATCTTTCGCCATTGCCCAATAGTAAATAACTCTGACTCCACCGCTCTTACCTTGCCCTTCTGCTGCCCATCTCAGTTTTCTGATTCCGCCGGCTCCTTTGATAATTGCTCCGGTGTCCGGGTGTGCGGTCAGGTGCCTTTGCAGGCCCCGGTAGTCCTCATCTGAGATTAGAGTCATGACTTGCCGAGTAAATGCTTTGGTTTCAACAAAGATCATGGTTACCTATTAGGGATAATACGTCATCGACGGACAGGCTGTCAAGTTAGTGTTTGCTTCCCGATTCAACGGCTTCTTTCAATCGGTTCAGCGCTTCTGAGATTGTCGCTCATTCGGTTTGCAGATTTCGTCTGGCCCCGAGCCGTTCCAGGTGACCGCAAGAGCCGGGGCAATGACAATGATTCGCCTGACCGTCTCGGGTGCTCCCCTCTTATCATGCGGAAATTTCTCGGCATGGCCCCAATTCTGTCCGGCTTGGGATTGCCGATGGGCTAAAAATTCCGAGCGTTCCGTAGTTCGACTCTGAACGCGACATCAGCCTCATTTAGCTCCGTTTATCAGCGATCGGAAATTATTGCCCCCTCCTATTGCCGACACTTTCCCATCGTCCAAAACAACCACGTCTCGGCTGATCTCCATGAGTTCGCAGTGGCTCTTGATTTCATTGATGGCCAAATGAATTCCATAGCCCTTCAAGAGGCTAGGCTGGAAGTACTCCATCGCAATTTCTTTTGGTGTTTTGGGCCCTGTACCTGAGAATCCGCAATATGTCAGAACATCGATCGATATGATGCTGCAATATCTCGTCAATTCGACCACAAAGATCAAGCTGATTCCACTTGTCCTGAGAGTACAATCGATGCGCAGGCAATACCAAAATCTTATCCGTCGTTCCGGTCATTGACCTCAACATTTTCAGAGAGCGAATATACGCTCTGAGCCCGTACAGTTGCTGGGCCTCCTCGTACTGCTCCGGAAGCGCAGGCTTCATAACTGCAAAATGGCTCTCAAGTGTCGGGTGAGGCGTGATCTCGGGAAGAATCGTGTCCCCTACCAACATTGCTTCGCCGTCTACCAGGAGAACCAATGAATCAGGGCAATGTCCTGGTGTATGGAATACTTGGATGCCTGAGCCCAGCGCCTCGGGCAAATTGCCGACGTCCATGATCGTCAACGCTTGACGTTCTTTGTGATATTCCAAACAATTGCTCTTGTAAAAGGTCTCCGGCATAGGGCAGCACCAGCATGAGGCCGGGAATTCTGTTTTCTCTTCCGAAGGCGCGGCATCGGGATTACACCGCACAAGAGAACCATAAACTTCATGAGCCACTACTCGCGCATCGATCAGATTGGTGATCTCGAAAAGCCCGCCGTCATGATCCTCGTGGCCGTGAGAGACAATTATGGAGTCGATATCTTGTCCGCTGAAGCCACCAGCCTGTTCCATCATCTTAAGAAGTTGCGGGCCCTGTCCCCGTCGTCCTGAATCAACCAAGAAAGGTCTGTCGCCGGTCACGAGGTAGTTCCATGTAGGACCTAGATCCCAATCGCCGCCATATTGGTTCGCGGTGGCAAATCCGTATATGTGCCGTCCGGAAGACAGCGTCATCCGAACAATCATGTTATTGCCTGAGCTATCGCCAGGTCGAATGACATGAATTTCATCTTTCGGCATTACTAGGCCTCCTGCCGGGAAGTGCTATGCCATGATACTTAAACTGCGGAGTGCATGGCAGATGAAGATGTGTTGCACTGGAACGCCTCACTGTTAAGCGAGTCTTGGCACTTTACTCCATCTGCCGGTTGCTGACAACCTTTGGAGAGTTCCGGGTGCAGCATGTTTAAAGGGGTTGCTAAAAAATGGCCATTTGGCCACTGGAGATGGCGAATCCCGAAAGCTCCCCGTGACGGTCACATTAGCGCAAATCGGACAAAAAGGTAGGCAACTGCACTTAGACTTCACGGCGTGAGACACTCTTGCCGGTCGGGAAACTGCTTTCAACTTTCTAATGCTTTTGATCTTTTCAAATTTGATGAGTAATCTTATGGCATATTTGGAATTTCTGTTCTCATGGAATTGAGGAAAGAATGGGCTTAGATACTGCTCCGTATGCCTTCGCGTGGGTAGCTGGTTTCATTATTTTCCTGCTTCGCTTCGGGCATTTGTACCGCGAGTAGGCACGGGAACTACTTGAATGAAGACTCTTTACTACGACAACAACGGTCCTGGAAATCAGCCGGGCTTTCGAGGAGGGGGCATCTGCCTGGCGGGTCAGTTCCGACCCTGCCAGACCTTGGGACCAGCATTTCGGGGAATTTAGCATCTCGGAGCAACTCTATTGGGCGATGTTTCATTTGGGCATTATTGATGATTTTGGCGAACTGCCCTTTGACGGATTGTTGGGAGCATATGAAGAGGGTATTCTGCGTTCATCAGGCCTGGGGAATGCTTCTGAACTTCTCCATGAAAGGGCGGCAAACCTTATGGACGGCACTTATGAGTGGACCTGTTCCAAACAGTTTAGCCCGGACAAAATTGAGTCTAAGATACGTGTGGAAGCGGCGACACTGAAACAAGAGCTGCTTGCTCTGGCAGACTTTTTGAGTAGAGCAGCATCCCATGGCTATGATCGTTCAGCTCTGGCTTTAGGGACACGTTAATGTGTGGTCCGGCATCTATAAGGGGGAATTCCCGGCCCACCATAATCAATTAGGACCACTCTCCTTCTGCTGCTTGCCACCGTCCATCACCTTTCCGGTGCTGCAACGCGGGTATCAGAAAGCAACCACTCGTCCGAGTTGTCCACACGCGGCGTTTTCACATACCCTGGGAAAATTGATGGGGAGAAGTCGGTTTTGTTGAGCCGCAATGACCCTAGTATTCTGGAGATAGGGTCGAATTGACCATTTGGCAACATATCTAAATTACACCACGTTATCAATTTCGCCCCTGTATTAGGCCGATGCGACCCACCTTAATCGTTGTGGCTGCTGCTTGGACAATAGTTCCACTGCCGCACTAGAATTGACGGATACCGCATGGGACGCGTTGTTAGGCGTCTTATGCCTCGTCGGAATCTAAATGGCATGTAATTAGCATGATAGTTCAAAAGACTGTAGTACTCTAAGGGCTTCGAAAATTCGCGCGATGGAGGCCCTTTGCCGCATAATTCGGTATTGATGTCCTCTAATGCATCCTCAAGAGCTGATCACCGACAAGGAAATGAGAGCGACATGTGGGCATCTGACCGTCCGCTTCGTTTCCTTGTCCATTGCATTTTACCTTAGTTCATCCGTGGAGAACTCCCACGACTATGGGGGCTCTTGCCAAAATCCTTTGCCAGAGGGAGGTAGGTGGTTCATGAAAAGACTAATCATCGGTTGTGTGTTGCTGCTGGTTCTTTGTGCATCGGCGGCTTTGTCTGCAGACCCCGTAAGAATCGGATTCCTGTTCACCATGTCGGGTCGAGGCGGTGCCCATGGAGTGATAGCAAAACAGGGCGCGGAAATTGCCTTGGATGAGGTTAATGCATCAGGCGGCATCATGGGTCGGCAGGTGGTAGGCGTCTTTGAGGATGAAGGGAATCCTGACACAGCAGTCAAGGTGGTCGAAAAGCTTGTCAAGACGGACAAGGCCGACGTAATAATCGGAGTAACATCCAGCGCGGTGGCTCCACGCGTGGCAGCGGAGGCGAAGAGCCTGAAAGTCCCGCTAATAATCACTACGGCGCAAACTAACGTGATTACGGGCCAACAGTGCAACCGGTACACATTTCGAATGACATGGAACAATAACCAGGCTTTCAAGTCGGCGGCTCTCCTTGCCGCTGAACTACCAGCAAAGACGTGGACCACCATTGGTCCGGATTACGCTTTAGGCTGGGAGGCGTGGGATCTTTTTCAAAAGTACTTGAAGGAGTTAAAGCCTGGGACAACCTTCTTGCCCAAGTCGGAAGTCATATTCGTACCTATGGACACCACAGACTGGGCAGCTCACATCAAGACATTGGCATCATCGAAAGCTGACGGGGTTCTCGTCTCGTTTTGGGGCGGCAATATAGTTGATTTCATTAGACATGCGGCAGAGGGGGGACTTCTCGATGGAAAACGGAGCGTAGTGTGTGCCGTTGCGTCAGAGAGCGAACTCATAGCGCTTGGAAGTCAAGCACCCGCGGGCTTCTGGGTAGTAGCTCCGGTACTGGTCCACCGCTAATGCCACTCCAATTAATGAGAAATTCACAGAACCTTACAAGAACAAGTTCGGAACTCCTCCTTCCTACCAATCTCAATTTGCCTATGCCGGGGTGAAAGCGTATGCCGAGGCGGTCAAGAAAGCCGCATCGACAAAACCCGAAGACGTAGTCTCAGCGTTGGAAGGTCTCACATTGGAGCTTCCCATGGGCCACTTGACTATACGCCCGGAGGACCATCAAGCCGTTTTTCAAGCAGTCGCGGGCAAGGTGTCCTCCAAATTCGAGGTGACCAAGCTCAGGAGGCCGTTCAGGGGACTGGATTCGATCAGGAGCTTTCCCGCGGACCAGATAGCCGTCCCGGTCGGAGAGACAGGGTGTCAAATGAAATAGTCGTTTGCGGCCCTTGCGCTCTCCGTCTCGACCTCCCCTCTGTTGAGTAAAGGGTGCGTCCAGAACAGAATTACAGCGGCAAACGCGGGTTGGCCGTTTAGGGGTCACTGGTACTCCATACTCAATTTGCTTGATTTGTCTTCTTTGGCGCCGGCCTTCTTCTTTGGAGCAGCCGGCGAATCGTGGTTTCAAGAAGACTGCCGCGCTTGTCAGTGTCAAGCAGACGAACGTCTGTGGTCGCCGATCGCCTCTGAGTGAAATATCATTCATTGGTGCCACGGGTTTGCCGTCCAACGCATTTGTGACTCCATGGGTTCAGCCTGCCGGCCATCGGGGATAAGTATTTTCATAGGAATGCAAGTCAAATTGATTTGGTCCAGGCCAGACGCCTTTCCAGCCGACGAGAGAGGCTTGTAAAAGCGAAACAGATAATAAAGTACACAACCGCGACAAAAAGAAAGATTTCTGTCGGAAAGATCATGCTGCGATTATTAACCTGGGTTGCCACATGAGTTAGCTCTGACACGCCCACGATGTACGCCAGCGACGTATCCTTGATGAGCGAGACGAACTGATTTACGAATGACGGCACCATATTGCGAAGGCCCTGTGGAAGCACAACATAGATCATTGCCTGCCAGTGGCGCAGGCCGGTCGATAATGCAGCTTCCATTTGCCCCCTGGGTATCCCTTCGATGCCTGCCCGAACAATCTGAGCCATGTACGCTGACGTAAAAAGTGTCAGAGCCGTGATCACCGTTTGGCTCTCCGGAACAGTACGCCCCAGAAGCGACGGCACCAGGAAATACATCCAGAAAATAACCATCAGGAGCGGTATGCCTCGCACAGCATTGATCACCGCCAGAGTGGAATACCTGATCACACGGTTGCGGGAGATGCTCAAAAGGCCCAGTAGGAGGCCGCCGATAAACGAGAGCACGCATGAAGTCACAGCCAGGTATAGGGTTAGCGCGACTCCTCCAAGAGACCCGTGAGGATAGCTCCCGACAAAAAAGTACGTCAGATTGTTTTGTATGACTGTGAAATCAAGCCATGATTCCATGTCACGCGCCTCTCATCGGCGTTAAGACCTTCTTATTGTAAACGTACACGAGCCCCGTAATTGCCAGCGATATGGCCAGGTAGACCAGAGTCGCTGCGGTGAATGCCTCATAACCCTTGAATGTGTAGCTCTCCACCTGCCTCGCTTGATAGGTCAGTTCCGCGACACCGATTGTCATTGCTAGGGAAGAGTTCTTTACTAGATTGAGGAACTGATTGACGAGTGGAGGAACGGTGATTCTGATGGCTTGCGGCAAGATTATGTACTGCATTGACCGGACATACGAAAAACCGGAACTGCGAGCGGCCTCCATCTGCTCCTTGGGGATTGAACGGATGCCGGATCGGATGTCCTCGGCAATAAATGCAGATGTATAGATCGTCAGGGCAATGACCAGCCGCGGCGAACTCGAAGTTCGTTGTGGCTAACCAGTCGTTGACCGCCTGCGGGAGCACCTTGTAAGAACCGAAATACCAGAAGAACATTTGCACCAGGAGCGGGGTGTTGCGGAAGAATTCCAGGTACCCGTGAGCGAACCAGCGAACGGGCAAAACGTGGCTCATCCGCATCATTGCGATGATTAGACCCAGCAGGAAGGCCAGAGCTATAGACACCGCGGAGAGTTGCACCGTAGTGTAAAATCCCGACAGCAGCCACCCGAAATACTTGCCGGAGGTGATAATCCCCCAGTCGAATTGATAATGGAACACTGGCTAACTAACTCTCATGGGTAATCGTTCACCGCGGAGATCGCGGAGAGCGCAGAGGATTCTCTTTTCTCTGCATTTCTGCTGGGTGAGCCATAGCGCATCTGTTCTATCCCCCTGACAGCAATACGGGTCTGATGTGTGCCGCCGCGCCGATGTGGTGGTGTGCAAGCGATTTTCACTTTCTGCGTTCTCAGCGCCCCCTGCGGTTAATACTGCCTGCCCGCAGGGGCGCGGGATTTCCCCCTTTAGTAAAGGGGGGCAGGGGGATTTTGTAGGGGCGAACGGCGGTCGCCCTTGGCGAATGCCACTCGCCCCTACAATCCCATTGAAAACGGGGCCCTTGTATGTTCAGGTCCGCAGTGCTCGAAACCCGCGAAACTGACCAATGCCGACGCCTGCGCCGCAACCTTCGCTCTACTTGTCCGCAGTGATCGTGAAGTCCCTCTTCATGGGCGTGGCCGAGTTCGGACCAAACCACTTATCGAAAATCTCCTTTGCCTGGCCGCTCTTTCTCCATTTCGAGGAGTGCGTTGTTAACAAAGTCAACGAAGGCCTTGTCACCTTTGCGCATGCCAAGACCGTACGGCTCGTCGGAGATTCGGAGGTCAGGTATCTCAAACTCTTCCTTGTTTGGGGCCTTGCCGCGAATCCCTGCAAGGATCGACTCATCAGTAGTTACGGCAAAGACCTTGCGTTGCTGCAATGCCAGAAAGGCTTGGGGATAGTCATCGAATGAGAGTATGGTTGCCGAAGGTAACGCCTTGGCTGCGTTTTGTTCTGATGTTGAACCCTTTGCAGTGCCGATCTTCTTGCCGTCCAAGTCCGCGAGACTGTTTACAGTCCCCTTTTTGACCAAGAAACTTCTGCCCGGTTAGGAAATAGGTGTTGCTGAAATCAATTTGCTGCGCTCGTTCAGGAGTTTTGGTCATGGTGGCCGCGATGATATCGATGTTTCCTTCGGTCAATTGCGGCATGCGGCTGGCCGACGTGACGGCCTTGAGTTCGAGCTTCACACCGAGCTTATCGGCAATCGCTTTCACAAAATCCGACATCGTACCCGACTATCTGCCGGGTCTGTTCATCAACGTAACCAAAAGGCGGAAGCGAGTCTTTTACGCCCGCGACAAGGACCCCCTTCTGCTTCACTTTAGCCAGGGTGTCCTGCGCAGCCAGAACCGGCCCGCAAAATATACCGATGAGCGCCATCACCAAACTAATGATGCCAGCGTGTTCATTTGTCTCGCTCCCTCATTACGTCGTTCCAAAAACTCTAATTAACGGCCGGCAGGGACGCTGGCGCTACTGGTCTGTGGATCGGGTGGCCTCAGTTACGTTACTGAACTTGCATGGTGTCACGGACGTCTCCCGCGGACCGCGGGATTCATCCATGCACGGACGAGCCGGACGGCACGTCCGTGGCACCAGCAGAGATCAAAATTGAGAATTGCCTCCGCGACCTCGGTCTCTGCGGTGAATCAATGCATGGGCGACAATACCTGCTTGAGGAACTGTTGGGCCCTCGGGTGTTTGGTAGATTTGAAAAACGCCGATGGCTCTGCTTCCTCAAGTATTTCGCCCTGATCGATAAAGACAATGCGGTCTGCAACCTCGCTTGCAAACCCCATTTCATGCGTCACCACGCACATCGTCATTCCTGTTGACGCGAGATCTTTCATGACTGCCAAGACTTCGCCTATCATTTCCGGGTCGAGCGCGGATGTGGGTTCATCAAACAGCATGATCTTCGGCTTCATCGCCAGGCTGCGGGCAATGGCCACCCGTTGCTGTTGCCCGCCGGACAATTCAGATGGGTATGTATCTTTTTTCTCCGTTAGTCCGACTCGTTCCAGGAGCGCCATTGCCTGCTCCTGTGCTTCTCGCTTGCCAATTTTACGAATTTTTATCGGGGCCAAAGTGATATTACTCAAAACGTTCAGATGCGGATACAGATTGAACTGCTGGAACACGAAGCCGATTTCGGCACGCAACTTGTTGATGTCAGTCTTTGGGTCTGATAGGTCCATGCCGTCTACTATCAGTTTTCCTTTATCAATCGGTTCGAGCCGGTTTATCGTGCGTATGAGAGTTGACTTGCCCGAGCCGGACGGTCCGCAAATTACTACTACTTCTCCTCGCTGGACGTGTAGGTTAATATTATTAAGGACATGGAGCTTTCCGAACCACTTTTGTACACCCTGAAACCGAATCATGCCTTATCCTGCTTCATTGATATTCGATTCCTCGATGTTCAATTTCCAGCGAATTCTTTTCCAGATTGTGTCCGCCAGAGTAACATGCAGCTAGAAACACGTGCAAGCACGCGGGCTAGGACTTGAGCATAAGTCACTTGTTAGAAATCGCATTGACTCCAGATTCGACCTCACGGATACCTGTGCGCTTTACAACGGTTTTCACCGGATATCTGATGAAGAAAGTGATAAGAAGGCCTGCCAACGGGAGAAACATAATGGATTTCAAAGCCATGGGCAGGCCGAAGTGGTCAGCGATCACTCCGAGTATGGTCACGCCTATCCCGCCAGTCCCAATAGCAAAACCGGCCATGAGACCCGAAGCAATGCCGAGGTTTCTGGGCAGGGATTCCTGCGCCATGACCATCGTGACTGTAAAGCTGGAAATCAGTGCCATGCCGATGGCTCCGAGGCTGACGAACAACATGAAACCATGCGTCATGAGGATCAAAGGGCATAGAGCGCTGGTCAGGGCCATGGACAGGATCAAATAAAGCTTGTGCCCCCACCGATCAGCCAGGGGCGAGCCTACCAACGTTCCCACCGCACCTCCTCCGAGAAAAACCGAAACCAATGTGCCTGCGTAGAGTGGGTCTCCCTTTAAATAGTCGATATAATAAAGAGGAATAAAGGTCATGAGACCAAAATGGGTCCACGATCTCATGATGACCGCGGCAACTAATAAGCCGACAGAGAGATACGCACCCTTCGGGTTCTGAATTAAGGAGCCCCCCTTTGAGACAGGCACGGGTCGGGCCTGAACCAGGGAGTGCCTTGTCCAGAGCAGTAAGGACAGGAATATTAATGAGAGCATCATCATCAATGGCAGGTAATCGAGGCCAAAGTGTGTGATTATGAAGAGCGCAGTTATAGGACCGAGCGCTAAGCCTATATTCCCGCCGACGGTGAATACGGCCAACCCCGTGGCCATCCTGTCGCCTGTAAAAGAACGGGCTGTTTTGAATCCTTCCGGATGGTAGGACGCGATTCCGAGCCCACTTACGATTACCAGCAGTAGAACCACTACATAGTGGTCGGGCATTGACACGAACGACAGCCCGAGACCGGCACACACACATCCGAAAGGAAGCAAAAACGCCTTTTCTTTCTGGTCTGACAGGTAGCCGAAGAGGGGCTGAATCACCGAAGACGTGACATTGGAAGCCAGCAGGATGGCCCCGGTCATTGTATAGGACAGAAGCAATTTTGCCTTCAAGAAAGGCAAAATGGCCGGCAGCGCACTCTGACATATGTCCGTTGCGAGATGCCCGAAAGACAAGACCAGCAATACCTTGAGGTTGAAAGTGTTTTGGCCACGAGAGGCAGTGCTCATTCAGAATCTCCTTCATGGGATAGACCGTCTGACCCGGTGAATACTTCGCGGACACCACACCTTTATGTCGTCTGATTTGCTCCGGGCTCACCCCAAAAGCTCCTCGAAACGATCCGGTTCACAGGCCCAGAAACGATTGCAGAATTCGTAATCTGGGGTCAAGGCTGCATCATACTATGACAGTCATCGGAGCAGAAGGGTCTCTTCCCGCGGCAGTCCGAATGGTGCGCGGAGGCGGTATAGGTCAGGTCTATTGAAATGACATCGCGGTGGGATGGCCACACAGATTAGAAGTGTCACGCCTCATTGATGAGAATTGAATGCCCCGGAATAGTTCACCACGTGACCCGTGGATGGAAAGGGTCCCCGTTTGGGAAATAATCTTACGGCGATCATCTAGGATATTGAGAGAGCGTGAAAGAAGTCAAGGAAGGCCAAAAAGCAGGCTCTTCACGCAATTTTGGCACACACTTTAGCGAAGGGCCTACTTTCATGCATCTGAAGGGACTGAAGCGAGTTTTGCGCACGGCATGGTGTACCCCCCTGAAACGTGCGCTCAGACATTGACTGATCGGCTGCTCCCAGACTGCTGGACTTGACAAAAATAGCCGAATCGCCCAAAATGTATTATATTGAAGTGGGGGCTGCCTGAAATACTCACTTGATTAACGAATTAAATTAGTGGTCCAGCGGGCTTTGCAAGCCAGGAGTCCAAATATGTGGGAGCACGTGTGATAAGAGGCAAACTCGAAAACCCTATATTGGTATCAGATCTCGACGTAGTTTATGTGGGAACATTCGTTCCAAGAACATGCGGAATTGCGACATTCGCCAATGACCTTGGTACTTCCGTCACGCAAGAAATGGGAGGCAAGCCATATCGCGTCGTTGCCATCACTGATCGAGCAGGAGGGTACGATTACCCGTCTGAGGTTACGTTTGAGATCCGGCAGAACGTAATTCGTGATTATGCTCGTGCGGCCGAATATCTTAACGGTTCATCGGCTCAGATAGTCAGCCTGCAGCACGAATTCGGAATCTACGGGGGCGACGCCGGCAAGTACCTTTCCGTGCTGCTGTGCCATTTGAAAAAGCCCGTAATAACAACCGTACACACGATTTTGGAAAATCCCTCCACAGATTACCGGGAAGCCTTTGAGGACGTCATCAATTGCTCTCAGCGACTTGTCACCATGAGTCAAAAAGGGGCCAGGATGCTCCAGGAGATATATGACGTTCCTCAGGACAAGATCTCGGTAATACATCATGGTGTTCATGACGTTCCTTTTGTTGATTCCAATTTCTATAAGGAAAAGTTCAATGTGGAAGGCCTGACGGTTCTTCTTACATTCGGGTTGCTCAGTCCCAATAAGGGCATAGAAACTGCCCTGGAAGCACTACCCGCTGTTGTGGAGAAATACCCGGATACTGTCTACATCATTCTTGGCGCAACACATCCCGAAGTTAAGAAGGTTCACGGCGAGCAGTATCGCTTATCACTGGAACGAAAAGCCATGGACCTGAACATAGCGGACAATGTGGTATTCCACAATAGATTTGTCGATCTGCAGGAATTAACCGAATATATGTCTTGTTGTGATGTTTATTTGACTCCGTATTTGGCCAAAGAACAAATAACTTCAGGCACACTTGCCTATGCCGTGGGAATGGGCAAGGCAGTGGTGTCTACGCCCTATTGGTATGCGGAAGAATTGCTCGCGGATTCACGGGGAGTGCTGGTAGATTTCCGCGACGTGAAAGGTATGGCCAAGGCCCTGAACGACTTGATCGGCGATTCCATGCGGCGGAACAAGATGCGGAAGGCGGCTTATGAGTACGGGCGCACAATGGTGTGGCGAGAGGTGGGGCGTCAGTACGTGGAAATGTTTGTGCAAATGCTCGGCGAGCGGAAGAGCTTGGAAGTAAGATCTTCCTGGAAGCAAAAGATGCTTCCCGTGATTACTCTCCCGGAGATCAACCTCGATCATTTGATGTCTTTGTCGGACGATGTCGGTCTGTTGCAACACGCGTGCTTCGGTATACCGGATCGTGATAATGGGTACAGCGCTGATGATGTCGGTCGGGGACTTGCCGCAATAATGACCTGTTATAATCAGCAGAAAGACGAGCAGATTCCTCCCTTTGATCCGAACCTACGTCAGCTTTCTGAATCACTCGCAGACGGAAACAGGCCATTTCCACAATTTCATGTCCTATGATCGAAGATTTCAGGATCAGCAAGGAAGCGACGATACGCTTGGGCAGAGTCCTTTGGGGTCTCGGAACTGTCGTGAGATGGGGCCCAAAAGAGCAAGTAAGGGCTCTGGCTCAAAACATGATGGCAAAGGCCGCTCCGAGAATACTCGAACTTGAAGCGCCGAGGGCCAAGGCCTATGCCATTATAGGCATGTACCATCTCTTGCAAAAATTCGTGGGAGCAAGCCAATTCAAGCGACTTCTGATCCAGTTGGCTGATGATCTTGTTAGCCTGTACAAAGAGAACCGAAGTGAGGACTGGCAGTGGTTCGAGGACGTAATAACTTACGGAAACGCTAAAATCCCTGAGGCATTGCTGCGTGCTTACCAGGTAACCCAAAACGAAGAATACCTGGAGGTTGCTCTGGAATCGCTGGATTTTCTTACCAAGGAGCAGTGGAATGGAGTCTATTTCGAGCTTGTCGGCAATGAAGGTTGGTACCCGAAAGGTGGAGAAAGAGCCCTCTTTGGACAACAACCCATTGATGCGGGTTATCTGGTGGAAGCATACGTGGCGGCTTCAGAGGTAACGAACATGAACAAGTACCTGGAACTCGCTCGGCTTGCTTTTGACTGGTTCCTGGGCAGAAACAGACTGAATACTGCGCTCTATGATTTTGCTGACGGCTCGGTGGCCGACGGGATCGATTCCAACGGAATCAGTGCCAATCAGGGCGCGGAATCCGTGGTGTGCTACCTTCTTGCAGTCCTCGGTCTTTCCGAGCTCAAGGCTCAAAGAATTCAGGCTTCCAAATGAGAACCTACCCCTGTCCACGCGTCTGATTGAATCGATGGTGAGACGTCGCTAGACGGCTACTCCCGAAGCTCCAGCCGCCTTCCTATCTCGCCCTCAAGTCACCCACTGACTAATTTTTGCCACGATGCTTTGCCGGTTGCAAAAGGAGACTCGTTGAGGTAAAAGCCGCGTGAACGGAGTAAGTTTGTCCGGCAGCCGGCATGCACGACGTCGCCGGAGAAACCGGGAAAGCAATCTACGTGCGCTGCGCCGGACACGAATCTGACGTTCCGTCGGGAACCGGCAGCGCCGGAAATAGAGAAAAGGCATTTCGATGAGCAATTCAGACCCTATAGTCATGATTTCAAGCTATCCTCCACGCCTGTGTGGAATCGCGACTTTCGCTGAGGAAGCAAGGGAATTCATCCAGAAGGCCAATCCGGGCAGGGAAGTGCTGGTAATAAGCCACACGGACGGCCAAGGAGAAGGCGTATTTCCTATCATTGACATGTCCAAGAGGGACTGGTGGAAGACGGTGGCCAGAAAAGTGTATCAATTGCGCCCGTACGCAGTCCATCTGGAACACGAATACGGCCTGTACGAGTACCATGACTCGAGGGGTGCAGGGAGACGGAAACGAAGGGTTCCTGGATTTGCTCACCGCAATCAATGAATTTCCCACTATTGTCGAGCCACATACGGTCCACGGTAGGCTGACGAATTTTGAGGCGAATTTCGTGTACCAGATGTGTGAACGGGCAAGGGTGGTGCTGTTCAAGTGCCATTATCAAAAATGGCGTCTGGAATGGAATTTCGTCGGCCGAGGTTGGCGAACCCCGAGAAACGTCATGGTGGTCCCTCATGGCGCCAGACCGGATCGACGCTGGGGAATCGAGGACGTCCCCGCCCTCAGGGAAGAGTTGGGCTTGGACAAGGTCCCGTACCTGGGTGAGCACCTCGTGGGCATGGTCGGATGGATACAGTCAAACAAGCGCTGGGACATCTTGACTTCCATGTGGGAAGATATTCATGCGGAAATACTGGAACGGTCCGGCCAAAACTGGGATCTCTTGGCAGCCGGTGCCATGAGAGATCCGAACCACTTGCCGGACTACAATCATTACCGAGAGCAACTTGAAGTCCTGGAAAAGAAAGGACTGGCCCATTATTTCGAGTTTGTTCCACGCGGAGAAATATATTACAAAGTCATGGCGATCTGTGACTTCATAGTCTTGCCTTCTACCGATGAAACCCAATCCGGAACACTTGCACGAATTATTGCACTCAACAAGCCATATATAACTACTGCCCCGATGGAAGGACTTACCGCTCAGACGCTGGAAAGCGAAGGCGGATTGCTTTTTACCACCAAGCAAATGTTGAGGGACCAGGTAATCACGATGGCCTGTGACGAAAAACTCCGGTTGCAACTCGGAGAAAACCTCAAGAAATATCTTGATGAGGTAGTTTCCTGGGAACTGGTAGCCAAACAGTACAACGAGGCTTACGAGCTTGGCTCGTCAATCCGTTGCCTCCGGACAAGCGGTTGAGCTCCCGCTCGAATTCTGATGAATAGATCTGAGGATATCTGAAATATGAGATACGCACCGGACAACCGTTATCGCGAACTCTTCAAAAGGTATGAGGCAAACCCAATCCTCACCTGTCGCGACTGGCCGTATCCTGTAAATTCAGTGTTCAATCCGGGCGCTACAATGGTTAATGGCCAGTACCTGCTGTTGGTGAGAGTAGAAGATCGTCGGGGATTTTCACATTTGTGCGCGGCACGCAGCACCAACGGACTCACCGACTGGGAAATTGATCAGCTGCCCACATTTGCGCCGTGGCCTGAAAAATATCCCGAAGAGACTTGGGGAATAGAAGATCCTCGAATAACGTGGATAGAGGATCCTCGGACTCTGGGTTGTCGCCTACACTGCCTATTCAGCAAGTCGGACCTCTGGTCTCTCTTGCCACGACCAAGGATTTTGTCAACTTTCAGAGGCTTGGTCCTGTCATGCCTCCCGAGGACAAAGACGCTGCACTTTTTCCTGTCAAGTTCAAAGGCAGATATGCAATGCTCCACAGGCCTGTGCCGTGTCCTGGAGCCGGGAAAACACATCTGGATTTCTTTTTCTCCGGACTTGAAACACTGGGGAGATCATCAAGTCCTGATACCAGCGAGAACGAGGCGGCTGGTGGGATGCCAACAAAATTGGGCTCTCACCGCCTCCGCTTGAAACTTCCGAGGGCTGGCTGATCCTGTATCACGGGGTGCGTGAGACCGTGGCGGGAGCATTTACCGACTTGGACTCGCCCTGTTGGATCTTGACGACCCAACCCGCGTGCTCAGGAGATCGGACCGATGGGTTTTCGGGCCGGATGCCTCGTATGAGCGGGAAGGGGACGTGGACGGGGTAGTATTTCCGTGCGGATGGATTGCCCAGGGCGATGAAATCAAGCTATACTATGGCGGGGCTGACACGTGCGTAGCCCTAGCTACTGGTAATTTAAGCGATTTGTTGGAATTTGTGAAAAGTTGTCCAGAAGGAAGTGGGTGTGACTAATTAATTACGGAGGGCAGGGAATGCGTCTAGCCATGTTGTCCCCCGTCGCCTGGCGGACCCCTCCCCGGCATTATGGCCCCTGGGAAAGAGTGGCTTCGCTTTTGACTGAGGGGCTTGTTGCCCGAGGTGTGGATGTTACTCTGTTCGCAACGGCCGATTCAGGAAACCAAAGGCAGGCTCCATTCTGTAGTCCCCAGGCCTTATGAAGAAGACAAGAACCTTGATCCCAAGGTGTGGGAGTGTCTCCATGCGAGCGAAATCTTCGAGAAGGCCGCCGAGTTTGATCTGATTCACAACCATTACGATTTTCTGCCTCTCACTTACTCAGGACTTGTCAATACGCCGGTGGTAACGACAATCCACGGCTTTTCTTCGCCTAAAATCCTCCCCGTTTACAAAAAATACAACGACAAAGCGTACTACGTGTCTATTAGCAACGCAGATCGGTCGCCCGAGCTTGATTACATTGCCACTGTGTACCATGGAATCGATCTTGAGAACTTTACGCTAAACGAGGGGATCGGGGAATACCTCTTGTTTTTCGGACGCGTTCACCCCGACAAAGGCGCCAGGGAGGCCATCGAGATCGCCAAGATGGCAGAGATGAAACTAATAATCGCCGGCATCATCCAGGATGAAAAATACTTTGAAACTGAAATCGCTCCACGGCTGGACGGAGACCGGGTGCAATACATAGGGAGCGTTGGTCCGGGCATGAGAAACAGCCTTCTAGGAGAAGCCTACGCTCTGTTGCATCCGATACAATTTGAAGAGCCTTTTGGTTTGTCCGTGGTCGAGAGCAATGCCTGCGGGACTCCAGTGATCGCCTTCCGACTCGGATCGATGCCGGAGATCATTCAAGACGGTGTCAACGGGTTCCTCGTTTCCGACGTCTGGCAGGCCGTGGAAGCAGTCGGGAAGATATCGGCAATCTCGCGCAAATCGTGTAGAGATGTGGTCGAAGAGCGGTTTTCCGCGGATCGCATGGTCGAGGCGTACTTGAAAGTGTATGCTCAAGGACCTCGACGAAACCAAGCGAGAGGACCATCGTCCGTGGGGGTATTACGAGGTGCTTTCTGACCTGCCGGACCACAAGGTCAAACGCATCGTGGTGTATCCGGGAAAGAGGCTGAGCCTCCAGCGGCATGGACATCGTTTCGAGCACTGGACCATTGTGAAAGGCACGGCTGTGGTTACACGCGACACCCAGGAGATTCCTCTCAAAGCGGGAGAGTCTGTGGACATCCGCGTGGGGGAAATTCACCGGGTATTTAATCCCGGTGGAGAAGAGTTGGTTTTCATAGAAGTCCAGATGGGGGACTACTTTGGGGAGGACGACATAGAGCGTCTGGAAGACGACTTCGGAAGGATGTGACATCTCCCGTGAAGATCTCTACCAAAAGATCTGTTGTTCAGCGGTTCGAAGGCAATCCTATTCTCACCAAGGCGCAGGTCCCTTATGCCGTGGAAACCGTGCACAACGCCGGAATGACCAAAGCCAACGGCGAATATATCATGATTTTCAGATCACACCTTCGAAACGGCCGGTCTATATTGGGCTTGGCGAGAAGCGAAGATGGATTCCACTTCGAGGTTGATTCCCAGCCTTTCATGGTTCCGAGCCCTCAAGGGATCTTCAGCGAATATGAAGAGTTCGGAATCGAGGACCCTAGAATTTGCGCAATAGACGGGGAATACCTCATTACCTACAGCGCCTATTCCAGACATGGTGTCAGAATCGGCCTTGCCAAGACCGTGGATTTCAGGTCGGTGAACCGGATTGCGCTGATTACTCAGGCGGATTACAGGAACGTCGTCATTTTTCCTCAAAAATTTCATGGTCGCTTTGTTCGTTTGGACCGTCCCCATTCGGAAATAAGCCCGTGGTCGATCTGGATTTCATACTCCCCTGACCTCATCCACTGGGGTGATTCCAGAGTAATGATGAAACCTGCCCCTTACCACTGGGACCAAATGAAGATCGGTCCGGGAGCCACTCCGTTCCGGACTGACAAAGGATGGCTCCACATCTATCATGGAGTTTTTCAAACCATGGATGGAGCGATCTACAGGTTGGGAACGGCTTTACACGATCTGGAAGACCCTTCAAAGATACTGGGAGTCGCTGACGAGTGGATTCTTCAACCCGAAGATCCCTGGGAGGTTACGGGTTATGTCCATAACGTCGTGTTTAGCTGCGGAGCAATCCCGGAAGACGACGGCACGGTGAAAATCTATTGGGGAGGGGCCGACACGGTAATGTGTGCAGGCAGTGCCCGGATAGACGACTTAGTAAATCTCTGCCTGACCAATCCGCGATCAGCCTGCTGATCTCGGTTTTGTTCAAAACAAACCGTGCGTGATGTCCCCGGCCAACTTGAGAGGGACACTGGCAAGGCTTGAACGCCATATCGCAATAATTCCAAGGCTGGCCAGTCAGTTCGTATTTCCTGCGGCCCTCTCTCCGGGGTAGGACTCGTCAGGCAATTTCTGATAATATATTTTGGGGCGACTTGGGTAATCAGGACCTGGTCCTGAAATTAGACGAAAACAGCCCCCCGCAAGTATGGCAGCGTTTTAACCCAACTGTCCTAGGAAACACGGCGTTGGGTTTAAAGGATAGGGACATGCTTTATGGCGTTATTATGGCAGGCGGAAGCGGTACCCGCTTCTGGCCGGAGAGCAGGAAAAGAAGACCGAAGCAATTATTAAGAATAGCCGGCGACCGGACCATGATAAGAGCAACTGTCGAAAGACTTCTAACGGAGGTCCCGTTTGAGCGAATTATGGTAGTCACCGGCGTTTCCCATGCTGAGGAGATTAGAGCTGAATTACCGGAATTGGGCGAAAGAATGGTAGTGGCCGAGCCTCAAGGGCGCAACACGGCCCCCTGCATTGCGCTGGCCGCGTACAAAATTGCCAAAGAAGACCCCGATGCAGTTATGGCGGTTTTCCCGGCGGACCATCTGATAGGCAAGGAAGAAGAATTTCTAAAAGCCCTGCGGACCGCTGCTGAGGCTGCCTCGACGTCGGAATACCTGATTACCTTTGGAATCGTCCCCAACCGGCCGGAGACAGGGTACGGGTACATTGAACTTGGGCCGGAAGCCCTGAAGGTGGGAGACGCGAGCGTGTTCGAGGTGAAAGCCTTCGTGGAGAAACCCGATAGGTCCAGAGCGGAAACGTATGTGGCGTCCGGCAATTACATGTGGAACAGCGGGATGTTCATCTGGAAAGCATCCGCAATCATCCAAGCTTTCGAGAAGTATTGTCCGTCCATCAGCGGAACCATAGGGGCCATTGGACAGGATCTGAATACCCCGCGTGAACCGGACGCTATCAGAGAAGCATACGAGTGCGTAGAGAGCATCTCCATTGATTACGCAATAATGGAGAAGGCCGCCAACGTATTGGTACTTCCCATAGATGTGGAATGGAACGATGTCGGTAGCTGGGCGTCTCTGCATGATGTCTGGGAGAAGGATCAGAATCGTAACACGGTGAGGGGCGCCTTTCTCGCGCTTGACGCTGCAGGCTGCGTGGTGTCTTCTCCGCACAAGCTCACGACTCTCATAGGCGTGGACGACCTTGTAGTGGTGGACACTCCCGATGCCCTTTTGGTGTGCCGCAAAGACAGGGCGCAGGACGTTAAAGAGCTTCAGGAAGCACTTAAGCAGATAGGCTACGACAAGCTTCTCTAGGGGGACCTGTGAGACGCCTTATCGGTTTGGTCCTGGTTTTCGTCTTCGCTTTTCCCAATCTCTGCCTTCCGTGGTCCGGTAAAGTGGTGGGAATCGGTGACGGCGACACCATCCGCGTCATGCATCGGGGACGAGAGACCAAGATTCGGCTATTCGGCATCGACTGTCCCGAACGTGATCAGGCATTTGGCAACAAGGCCCGCCGCTTCACGTCTAAGATGGTCTTTCGAAAGGTCGTTGAGGTTCAAGAGGTTGACAAAGACAGCTATGGCCGGACAGTAGCCTGGGTCTTTGTGGATGGAAAGTCGCTAAACAAGGAGCTTCTGCGTACTGGGTTGGCTTGGTGGTATAAGTATTATGCGGAAAACGAGCACGAATTGGAAAAGTTGGAGGCAGAAGCCAGAAGAAACAAAATAGGGTTGTGGTCGGCGCCGAATCCAATCCCACCCTGGGAGTTTAGAAGAAGCGAAAGTCACTAATTACTCTGTTTATGTTCTTGGGTGACAATCTCCGATCGAGGCAGATTACGGTCCAAGTCAATTCTTGGTGGGACCGGCCTCTGTGCCGGTCATTAGCTGGCAGCCGGCAGAGACGCCGGCTCTACCGACCACTTCAATGACCAGGACCAGGCACGTTACCGTAATTTGTGAAAGTGGTAGCGCTAGAGATTACCTGCTTGTGTGATGGACGGAGTATGGCTCTGCTTATAGTGGCCGCAGTGGAAAACGAACTCCGGCTCCTCAAAACTCAATTGGATGCTCGTCCCTCGGGACAAGCCGTCGGACATCCTTATGACATTGCTCACGCAGGCCGTACGAGTGTTTGCTTGAGCGAAATCGGAGTAGGGTTGACTTCCGCAGCCTTAGCTTTAGGAGCGCTTGTCGCTACAATCTCTCCATCTGAGGTCATCATGGTCGGTTCAGCAGGTTCTTTGCCGGGTTCCGGACTTCAGACGGGCCATTTAGCGGTAGCTTCGTCGGAGATGCTGTCGGAATTTGGTGTTTGTTCCGAAATGGGCGTTGGCAGCGTGGAAGCTCTCGGCCTCACTGGGGTGAGCCAGGAGATGTCCCTTGACCAGGAACTTGCCGGCCATTTGACGGAAGCAGCCCTAGAGAACGCGTCCGTGGGTGTCGGGCGGTTTCTTACGGTAGTAGGCGTTTCCGCGGACATTCGGTTGGCTGAAACCAGGGCAAACAGGTTTGCGGCGCTTGTGGAGAACATGGAAGGCTTTGCGCTGGCGCTTGCCGGCGAGAGGTTCCGGATAAAAGTTGGTGAAGTTCGAGGCGTGAGCAATCTCGCGGGGATACGCGATAAGACTACGTGGGACCTTGATTTGGCTAACCAGCAGGCCCAGGCCGCTGTACTGACTTACCTGAGGAGGCGGTTTTGATTCATCTCAACATCGGGTATTCACCTTGCCCGAACGACACGTACATTATGGCGGCTTTGGCTCAAGACAAGGTTGACACACCTTTGACTTTCAACCCCCTCCTGGCCGATGTCGAGACCCTTAACCAGTGGGCTTTGACAGAAAAACTGGAGGTGACAAAACTGAGCTTCATGGCCTTGGGCATCGTTAGGAACTCGTATGGCTTACTGTATGCCGGCGCGGCCTTGGGCCGAGGCTGTGGGCCACTCGTGGTAGCTCGGCCCGGAACAACACTCGCCGGTTTCGACCGCGGCCTGGTGGCGGCGCCCGGGGATCTTACCACTGCACGCCTCTTGCTGAGTCTTTATCTTGGCAAGCCACCGAAGTTCAAACAAATGGTATTCTCGGATATCATGCCTGCCGTGGCCCGCGGGGAGGCCGACTTCGGCCTTGTGATTCATGAGGGCCGGTTCACTTTCGCGGAGTACGGATTGGAAGCGCTGCTGGACCTAGGAAAATGGTGGGAGCAAGAGACGGGCCGTCCTATTCCCCTGGGTGGAATAGCCATTCGGCGGGACTTGGGGTCCGAGGTGGCCGGTATGGTTGATCAGGCCATCTACAACTCACTGATGATGGCCAGGGCAAATCCGACTGAAGCCATGAAATACGTGTCGGCCTACGCTCAGGAGATGGACGCGATCGTGGTCCAGCAACACATAGACCTATATGTGAATTCTTTTAGTTTCAACATCGGAGCCGAAGGGGAGGAAGCGGTGAGGACGTTGTTTAGCAAGGCTGAAAAAGCCGGTCTGCTCCCCGTGTCGTCGCTTCCGCTGATGGCCCATGGGTCCTGAGGCCAACAGATTGACATGTTCGGATTCGAAAGCGCTTCATTTTGGCCTATTGACTGAGAACTCTGTTTCGTAACGTCAATCATGTATTCGCACTTCATGCTGCACGGTTCCTGATGGCACATGCCAAGAACACGGTCACCGAATTTGGGAAACAAAACGCTACGGAAGCCCGAACCAGACAGCCACCAACAAGCTGAAGGACACCATGGAATTCACGTTAAAGAACGCCAGGTCCAAGCGGCTCAGATCTTCGGGATGCAGCAGTTTGTGTTCCCAGTACAATAACCCACAGGTGACCAGGCTCAAAAGGTAGAACGGCCAATTGAGCCCTGCCAATTTGCCCGCCAGCATAAACAGGCAGATAGCCGCGATGTGGGCAAGTCCGGCCAACCGCAGAGCTATGGGGGTTCCGAGCCAAGCCGGTACGGAGTGCAATTTGTGGCTTCGGTCAAATTCCACGTCCTGGCAGGCATAGATGACGTCAAAGCCGGCAACCCAGAAGAGAACCCCTATCCCCAAGACCACGGGGGTCCACTCTACTTGCCCCGTGACGGCTAGCCAGCCGGCCACAGGAGCTAAACCCAGACATAGTCCCAGGAAGAAGTGGCACAACCAGGTGAAGCGCTTGGAATAAGAATAGGCAAGCAGAATCGCCAACGCCACGGGAGACAGCGAGAAACAAACCCAGTTCAAGGCCAACGCGGCAAGGAAGTAGGTCCCCACCGCTATTACGATCAGGGCCCAAGCCTGGTACACGTTGATTTGACCCGAAGGGATTTCCCTGTCCGCTGTTCGCGGATTCAGAGCGTCCAAGTGGCGATCCGCCAACCGATTGAATGCCATGGCCGCGGTTCTAGCCCCCGCAAACGCCAGCGCTACCAGCCCCAGGACTTTCAAGCTTGGCACTCCCCTGGCTGCCAAAATCGATCCGGTGAATGCCAGGGGCAGCGCAAATAACGTGTGTTCGATCTTAACCAAAGAGAGCAACCGCCGGACCATTACGGTTGAAGTTTCGCGACGGGCCGTCACGGTAATCGCAGGAGCAGATGGTCCTGGCGTTGAGCGGGCGCCAACTGGGGCCTCATTCAAAATGCAAGGAACAATACAGCTCTCGCCAGCTTCGCTGTTAATCAAAGATTCAGTGCCCAGATCCTCCGAACCCGGCCTGCTTTCAACTTGACCCGTAGGCATACAATTATCCCAACCTGAGTTTAGTCCATATTGCGTCGATTCTGGATTTAACGTCTTGGTCCATCTCGATCAGTTCAGGCCACGGTCGAGAGTGACCTTCATCATGCCCCTTGCGGGTGCAATCAAAGCCTATTTTGGTGCTCAGATGAGGCAAAGCCGAAGCATGGTCCAGCGCGTCAACAGGTCCCTTCACCAAGCACACATCTCGAGCTGCATCCAAATTGGCGCCCAAGAAAAAGAGTACCTGGCCGATATCCTGAACATCTACATTATGATCAAAGACCATGATCATCTTGGTAAACATCATTTGGCCGAGGCCCCACAATGCGTGCATCACCTTGTGAGCTTGGCCGGGGTAACTCTTGCGAATGGCCACAAAACAGAGATTGTGAAACACCCCCTCCACAGGCAAATTTATGTCCACGATCTCTGGAAGTTGTTTCTTGATTAGCGGCAAGAAGAGCCTCTCGGTCGCCTTGCCCAAGAACGCGTCCTCCATGGGCGGTCTGCCGACAATGGTGGCCGGATATATGGGATTCTTGCGCCGGGTTATCGCCGTAAGATGAAAAACCGGATACTGATCGGCCGGCGAATAGAATCCCGTGTGATCTCCGAATGGTCCTTCCACCCGCGTCTCACCGGGAACCACATATCCTTCAAGGACAAACTGAGACTCCGCGGGCACCTCCAGGTCGCACGTGACGCACTTGACGACCTCCACGGACTTCTTGCGGAGGAATCCGGAGAGCATAAGTTCGTCCACGTCCTCGGGCAACGGCGCGGTGGCGGTGTACGTAGTGATGGGATCCGGACCTATGGCCACGGCCACCTGCATGGGTTCCTGGGTCTGCCTAAAATGCTCGGCCCCGCCTTTGTGAATGTGCCAATGCATGCCGCACGTTTCCGCGTCGTAAATCTGCATGCGGTACATGCCAACGTTCCGACGGCCGTTTCGAGGATTGCGGGTGATGACCACAGGCAACGTAATGAACGGGCCCCCGTCCCCCGGCCAGGAGGTCAATACCGGAATCTCTCTTAAATCCAAGCCTTGCGTCTGAACCACTTCCTGGCACGGAGCCGTCTTTAATTCGCTTGGGAAAGACACCAGCGATATCTTTGAGCTTTGGAAGAAGTTTCAGCTTGTCAATAAACCCTTTTGGCGGCTCGAGGTTGAGAAACTCCTCAAACCTTGAGCCCAAGTCATTCAAGCTGCCAACGTCGAATATGGCCTTTATGCGGTCTAGAGTTCCGTACACGTTCGTCAGAACGGGGTAGTTGTATCCGGTTGGATGCTCGAAAAGTAGAGCAGGCCCGCCCTTCTTGACAACTCGGTCGGTCAGCTCCGTCTATCTCCAGATGGGGGCTCACGCTCTCCATAATACAAGCCAGTTGGTCGGTCCTTCTTAAAAACTCGACCAGGTTTTGCAAGCTGTCAAAAGCCATTTACGCTCCAGAGGGGGTTGTTCAAAGGCGGGCCGTCATTTCCTTGAGGCCGCTAAGCTGGTCCTTCGGTATCCCATAGGTTCGGAGTCGATCCCGTCCATAGCCAAGTAAGTTCATGAATATGTTCAAACCTTCCCACATTCCGGGATCAAGGTCATAGACGAGCTTCTCAAAATACGTGTGGAGCGTCGGGCCGTCTAACCCTGTAATATGGGAAGCTTCCGCGATCACGCCCTCCAGGTGGGCACGCCCCATGGCATACGATGTCTGAAGCAGATGATACAGAGCCCTGATTTCTTGAGGATACCTTTCAACAAACTCGCGGCGTACACACCACAGACCGAATACAAAATCTTGCCCCGTGAAATCCCTCCATGCTAGCCCCAGGTCGTAGACGAACCCGGCCGTTCCGCACTGGGCCGTCCTGAGAGCAGTGTCCCCAATGAGAAGACGTGCTGGGGCGAGTCGATCCTGAGCCACCAGATCGACCTTCACCTTCCAGTGCCGTGCCAACAAGACCTCCAAAAGCCGTGCGGCCGTGGCGGACGCGGCAGTGACGGCTATAGATCTTCGGTTCAACTCTTCTACCGGCCTGTCCGAGTGCAATATGACGCTGCCTACTTCGCCTCGGCATCCAATGCACAAGTGATCGAGAACCACCCATTCTTCGGCATGCTCAATCGCGGCTACGGAAGAGACGGCGCTAACATCAAGCTTTCCTTCAGCCAAAAGCCTATTCAACGTGGTGGGAGTTCCCCGATACACTTTTACTAACTTTCCCAGAGGACTGTGCACCAGACCCCAGTCCACGGGCAGAGTATTAATGTAGGCCATACGGCCCAACCGGCCTAGAATCATAGCCACTCCACTCCGGTAGGTCTGCTTGAGACCAATTGTTGCGCGGCCTCTTCAGGCGAATCCGCCTCAAGCCCTACAAAGATAAGCTGTGCTGTTTGACCAGGCTTGATAGTGCCGAGGTCTGACCTTCTCAGCGCCTTCGCTCCATTTCGTGATGCCACGGAGAGGATTATCTCGGGTCGCAAGCCCGGATACTTGTCTGCAACAAAGGCCATTTCTTCAAACAGGTTTAATGACGGTGAGCTGGCAAGAGAATCCGTTCCCAGGGCCAGGTTTATGCCCGCATCCAGAAATTCCTCGATTAAGGGTAATCGGCCGTGAAGAGCCAGATTCGATCTCGCACACACGCAAATGGACACGCCGCTGCGCGACAGGACATCCACGTCGGTTCGGTTGACGTCCAGGCAGTGGACCGTCAAAGTTTCAGGGCCCAGTAGGCCGAGCCTCTCAGCCCTTGCCACCGGCCTTTCATTTTTGACGTCCCAATCGTTGAAATCTATTCCGCGATCTCTCAACAGATCGGCCCACGAACCCGCGCCCGTTGAAAGAAACTCGGTCTCGGCATCGGACTCCGCGAGATGAAACGTGCAGACACGCTCTCGTTTAGCCGCGGCGGCCTTAACAGATCTCAACGTCTCCGGGGCAGTAGTGTGAAGCGCATGACCCGCGTATGAGAAGGACAAGCCGTTGTGGTTGTCCGGAACGTCCGGCAGGGTCGGACAGTTGCCCAGCATTTCCAGGAAGACAATGCCCTCCAGGCCTGCATGGGTCATGGACTCCGCTCCAGGTTCCAACGGGCCCACCTCGGCAACGAGCCCCGTTCCAGCCTGTTTGATCGCCTCCGCCGCTTGGATCGCTGCAGTAAGTATCTGTTGGGGGGAGAAAGCGGTCCTGGCCTGAATCAGTTCCTTCACCCAGTCGACAAATCCGATACCCGGTTTCATCCTACCCGAAAGGACTGACAGGCTCAAGTGAGTATGGGCGTTGATCAGAGCGGGAAGTATAACGCCTGACCCGTGATCTTGGACATCAGCGCCTGCGTGGGCCTTTCCCACAGAGGATATGCGACCTGACGTAACTTCCACTATGCCGTTTTCTATCCAGACTTCCGGCTCCACCATCACCCATTTAGCCTTGTGGAGCTTCGGTTTCACTCACGCCCTCCCCACGGCTGCGTAGACAGCGTCTCTTTGTCTGGCCTGGAAACTGCTCTTTTCAATGAGTCGAATCATTTCTCTGCGAGTTAGCCGATGGCTTACTCCTGCTGCCGCGACCACATTCTCTTCGATCATTGTGGAACCCAGGTCGTCCGCGCCGAAAGCCAGCGCAACCTGCCCGATCGCTGCTCCCTGTGTAACCCAGGACGCCTGCACATGAGCGAAGTTGTCCAGAACCAGCCTAGAAAGGGCCAACAGCCGCAGATACTCCGTACCTCCCATAGTCTTGACCTGCACGGTCTCCCTACCGGGCTGGTAAGGCCACGGGATAAAAGACGTGAACCCGCCGGTCTCATCCTGCAGGTGTCGCAGCCGAAACAGGTGAATCAGTCGTTCAGTCGGAGTTTCCACGTGGCCGAACATCATGGTGGCTGTGGTCCGAAGTCCCATTTTGTGAGCAGCGGACATCACGCCAAGCCATTCTCGGCTGTTAGCTTTGCCAGGGGAAACCATTCGCCTCACCCGGTCGACGAGAATCTCCGCGCCGCCTCCAGGGATGGAGCTTAGGCCTGCATTTACAAAACGTTCGAGCACTTGTTCGACTTTCAGGCTGAAGCGTTTCGCCAGGAAAGTGATTTCAGGCGGGGAATAACCGTGAAGATTCAACCCAAAAGATCGGATCAACCGAATGCGGTCTTCATGCCATTCCATGTCCAAGTCCGGGTTAAGACCCCCCTGGAAAAGGATATGCGTGCCGCCCAGAGCCTTGGTTTCCTCCAGTTTTCCTGCCAGAGTTGCGTCGTCTAGCACATAGGCCTCGGAATGGCTTTTCGCCCTCCAAAAAGCACAGAAGCGGCAACCCGAAGTGCAGATATTGGTGTAGTTGATGTTCCGATCCACCGCATACGTTGCCACTCGCTCGGGGTTATGGCGAAAGCGAACCGCTTGAGCCAACTGTGCCAGCGTTAACAGATCGGCCTCGGCGTACAGGACTTGCGCGGCCTTGAAGGAAAGACGATTGTCGGACTCTGCAATGTGAATCGATTCGTCGAGGGTCATGCAGCCTTGATCGTTTGATGAAAAGTGTCTCGTTCCACCGGCGTGAGACCTGCGGATAGTATCAACTGTTCCAGGTCTTCTCTGGTGAGCCCAACCGCGGTTTCAGCGCCTGCCTGATGGGCAATCTTTTCCGCGACAATTGTTCCTTCCAGGTCGTCTGCACCGAAGTGCAATGCGGTCTGAGCCAACTTCAGCCCGAGCATCACCCAGTAGGCCTTGATGTGAGGGATGTTGCTCAAGATGAGCCGCGCCGCGGCAATGGTTTTAAGGGTCTCCACTCCGGTCGGTCCGGGCAAATCTGACAACGAGGTGTTCCCGGGGTGAAACACCAGAGGGATAAAGGCCCTGAAGCCGCCTGTCTCATCTTGCTGGGCTCGGAGGCGCAACAGGTGCTCGATGCGTTCCACTGGTGTCTCGATGTGGCCGAAAAGGAGAGTGGCGTTCGTTCCGATCCCCAGACGATGAGCCGTTGCATGGATGGCAAGCCATGTATCCGAGTCAATCTTGGACGGAAAAAGCTCTCGTCGCACTCGTTCTGAAAAGACCTCGGCGCCGCCGCCTGGAAGCGCGTCAAGGCCCGCCTCGCGCAAAGCGGCTAAACAGTCACTCCACGAGAGCGAGGCTCGCTTCGATATATGGTCAATCTCAACTGCGGTGAAGGCTTTGACGCGGATATCGGGACCGACAGTTTTTATAGCCCTAAGAAGATCGAGATAATAGGTGAAATCAGGTTCCGGGTTGATGGCTCCTACCAGGTGTACTTCCCTGAGTCCCGAAACCCCAGACCTGTGTATCTGAGCAGCAACTTCTTCGGGCTTGAGCAAGTAACCTTCCGGTGATCCCTGGGAGCGATGAAAAGCGCAGAATTTACACCCATTGACGCAGATGTTGGTGTAGTTGATGTGATGGTTAGCCACGTAGAATGCTCGATCACCGAACCTGGCTCGTCTGGCCGCTGAAGCCAAGGTGCCAAGGCCGACCAGGTCAGGGGTCTCCAAACAGGCCAACCCATCGGCTAACCCGAGCCGCGAACCTGCAAAGAACCTTCGACCGACCTCTACCAGGGCCTGATCGGTAATGCGGTTGAGTATGTCACTCGTGCTGATGCCGACCTGATTCCAGTCAGTAGTGCAGTACAGTCTCCGGCAATCTTTATACCTCTCCCCAGGGAAATGACCACCTGGTCATCATGCACCGCGTGTGCAATTTTGACAACATCTTTTTTCCAGAAACAACTTTGATGGGACCAACCTAATTCTTTACGGATGGCGATTCTCGGGCCGAACGGCCATCATGGCCTCATGCAACTCGGATGCAACAAGTCGTGCAAATTCTCTGTCATTAATATGGAAATCAGCTTGTACTATCTTGATGTGGGAACCAAGAAGGGCTCTGAGTTCCGATACAAAAACGTGATTAGTTTCGGGCTCATAAAGCGACCCCCCGAGAACGTCGGCTTCAGACCAACCCTTCATGGGGATCACAACTGTAGTGGGACCCTTGGCGCGGTTCAATTTTTCGGCAACCGTCTGTCCCAACCGACGGAGGTCTTCGACCGTGGTGCGCACACCTGATCGGAAATCGTACCAGAAGACTTTTCTACCTCTAAACCGCTCCGGCATGGTGTCTGGTGAATCAAATTCCAGCACGACGCAGTCCAGGCCTCCGGGAACGACCACCTGGGGTATTCCATGGCGGCCCGCAGTCTCCATCCTGGCCGGTCCGATTCCGCTGCAATATCCGTTGTACAAGTCATCTGCAAATTCATGAAGCGCGAAGTCCATGACACCCTGGATTAGCCCCTGATCTATGAGGTCTTCCATTGCCATGCCTCCAGTGCCGTTGGCATGGAACGGCGCGACGTCATATCCCTGGTCCTCAAGCATCTTCTTTACCAGCATGGCCCCCTCGGTTATGAACCCGAAGGATGTTAAACCTATGACCGGCCTTTCCCGATCTATTCGAACAGGGCTCCCGACCATCCCCGCCACAGCAGCCGCTGCGTTTGCAAGTATTTTTCTGCTCAGCGGGTTGAGACCAAGGATGTCCATGACCGAGTGCATCATCGTGATGTCTTTGGTTCCTATCAGATCTCTCATATCGCGACTTGCAACCGTTGAGAGCATGACTTTTGGCAATCCTAACGGCAAAGAGCGCATGATTCCGGTTCCAATATGAGTCCCCGTCCCTCCTCCCAAGGCGAGAATGCCTGACACAAGCCCCTGCCGGTGCAGGTCCTTGACTATCTTCGCTGCACCCCGGGTCATGATTTGAACGGCCAATCTTCGATCACTCCGTCTCAGCAGCTCTCCCAGATGAATTCCGCCCGCGGCTGCAACCTGCTCCCGTGAAATGTCCGATTGAATTCCCGGATGGTGGAGAATGCCAACGTCCACGACCAACGTGGAACAGCCAGTGTCCTCGATTAGCTGTTTCACGTACCCGATCTCTTCGCCCTTGGTGTCGAGTGTTCCGACAATAACTACCGTTGGCTGCATAACCACCTCTTGGAGTAGGGTTGCGATCCCACATTACAGGAGCCCCCTGCTTCAGGCAACACAATTGGAGGCAAAGTTCAGACCTGTTGAGGGAGGGTCCTTTCTGCGTACTTCTTCAAAATCTCCAGAAAATATCCCATAGCTACTGACAAGGGCTCATTCCGCCGGATTACGATATCGGCGTGAAAGCCGATATTTCCTTCGAGAAGGTGAATCGGCTTGAGGACTCCGCGGAAAAGCTCATCCTCGATCTCGTGGGACAGTATGAACGAGACCCCCATCCTTCTCTCTATGTAAGCAAGTATAAAACTGAGGCTTTCAGATTCGACCAGCAGCGAAGGGGTCACTTCGAAACGGCGCAGTAACTGAAGGATCGCGTTTCGTGTCCCGGATCCTCGCTCTCTGAGAATCATGGCTTCTCCGTTAAGGGATGTTATGGAGACAGGACACGTTGACACAAGAGGATGATCCGGTCGGGCAACCAAGACAAATTCGGCCCGTGCAAACGGGATGGCTTTCAGGTCGGAGCCATACTCCGAACGGGCCACCACCACAAGGTCCTCTTTTCTGGTGCGGACTCTGTTTATGAGATCGGCTGAGTTGCCCTCACTAAGGTGAACGTGTATTCGAGGATATTTCTCCTGAAAACGCGCAATGAGATCGGGCATGACGATGCTGGCATAAGCTTTGGTAATCCCTATTTTCAGTACTTCTGATGTGGCCTTCCTGGCTTTCTCCAGCAACACCTCTGCTTGTTCGACTCGCGAGAAGATGCTCTTGCTCAAAAGAAAGAGAGCCTCCCCCGTTTCCGTAAATTTGTATTCATGGGCCTGCCGGTAGAACAGTTGTACGCCGCATTCACTCTGGAAACTTCTGATTTGCTGAGAGACTGCGGGTTGGGTCACATTCAGATGATCCGCGGCCCGGCTCATGCTCATGAACTTGCAGAAATAGTGGAATGTTTCCAGATGCTTGAGGTTCATTCTGGCCTGAAGAAGATGATTCCTTATATATTACATTATAAGGTAGCCTTATACAATCATAATATTTTATGACTTGACTGACCTGCATAAATCCTTGACAATTCGTAGCAATGGGGGCTCTTCTTGAAAGAAGATCCTTCCCGGACAACTTCAAACTCTGCAATCGCATATATTCTTTTCACAGCCTCCGCTTTCCGGAAGGTGCATCCATGACGTGTGACAAAATCCAAACCGCTTGCCACTCAGAAGTGAAGGGGGTCAATTGAAGAGGATTGTTGTTGCCATCAGCGGTGCCAGCGGGATCGTTTACGGCGTGCGGCTCCTCGAGGTCCTTAAACCGGTTGATGAGATTGAGACTCACCTGATCTTGAGTCCTGGGGCGTGCATCACCATGAAATTGGAAACGTCCTTGGATCCGGACCAGGTGCGGGCTTTGGCAGATCGATCACATGCCCCCGAGGACCTTGCCGCCCCCCTCTCAAGCGGATCTTTTCGCACCGAGGGGATGGTGGTGGCTCCGTGCTCCATGAAGAGCCTCTCTATGATCGCCTTTTCCCTCAACGATAATCTTCTCGTCAGGGCCGCAGATGTAACGCTCAAGGAGCGCAGGAAGCTGGTTCTGGTACCACGGGAGACTCCTCTTCATCTGGGCCATTTGAGGGCTATGACTGCGGTTACAGAGATGGGTGGGATTATCCTCCCCCCTTGTCCCTCGTTTTACCACCACCCCAAAACCATTGAGGACCTGGTAGATCAGACCGTCGGCAAGGTGTTGGACCAATTTGGGATAACAAATCACCTCTTTAATCGTTGGGGCGGAGGATGACGCTGGAAGAGCTGGAAGACATTGTGACCCGCTATATGGACTCGTGCAACGCCATGACTCTAGCTTGCAGTATCGACGATAAGCCCTGGGCAGCCGCTGTTTACTACGCCCGGCAAGGTTTGGATCTGATTTTCTTCTCGTCTCCCTCGTCCCGCCACTCAGTGATTTTTTCTCAGAATACCCGGGCCGCTGCCACGATAAATGGAGGCTCCCAGGGATGGAAAGACATCAAAGGGTTACAGATGGAGGGCCACATACACGCGGTGACAACCGCGAAAAGCAAGGCTCGTGCCATTTCCACGTATCTGAAACGGCACCCTTTTGTAAGTGAATTCCTGTCTGACCCGCTGTCTATAAGCGCAAAAGTCGCAAAAAAAATGTCCAAAGTTGAACTGTACCTCTTTCGACCCGATGCGATCCTGTACCTCGATAACGAGGCCGGGTTTGGAACAAGATGGAAATTGGAAGTGGAAGGAGGGAAGGCCTCCGGCCCCGCTGGAGAAAGCAGCTTTTGAAGCACTTCTCCGCAGGTCCCTTCAAGAAACTTCCAACGTATTGGCGCTTATCTGGACCTTCCTTAACCGACCTTCAACCAACAACAAACAGGAGGTGTAGAGATGGCCGATCTAAAGTTTCCCAGTCCGCATGAGGCGGAAAGGATTGCCGGAACCGAGGGATGGGAGAGAATGTACCCGTACCATTACCAGTTCAGCACCGATGATCCCGAGCGGAAGAAGTACGAAGAAGGGATGTTCTGGTTTTATGACGGGTTGCACTATCCGGAACCCATGTACCCCTTCGACATCATTTGGGATGAGGCATGGTTCCTGGCGTTGTCACAGTTCAACACACGGATCTTCATCGTGCCTCCTGCATTGGGCATCGATCACCGCATTCACAATGGTTACATATACATAACCCCACTTCCTGTGGCGAACCCCGAGGACATTCCCAAGCGTGCCGAACTTTTCATGAAGCGTGCCGGCTACTACTACCAGAACTGGGACCGGCTACACGATAATTGGGAAGAAAAGATGCGCGGTATTATCAAGAAGCTCGCCGACCTTGAGATACCTGTCCCTCCAGAGATGGAAGACGAATCGGTCGTCACCGAGGGACTCGGCGTGTCGACAGGTTACAAGCTTCTCAAGGCCTACGATGAACTCATCGATCTTGGTATCCTGGCCTGGCAATACCATTTTGAGTTTCTCAACCTCGGCTACGCTGCATACGTGATCTTCGTGGACTTCTGCACCAAGGCTTTTCCGGACATCCCGCTCCAAAAGATTACCCAGATGGTGGGCGGTATAGACGTGATCATTTATCAACCCGACGAGGAGTTGAAAAAGCTGGCCAAACTGGCGATCGACCTGGGCGTGGACGAAACCCTAATGGTGGGACTTTCAGCGGACGCTCTTTTCAACACGATGGGGGCCTCTGACAAGGGCAAGAAATGGCTCGAAGCGTTCAACGCGGCCAGAGATCCCTGGTTCTATGTTTCCACCGGGACCGGTTGGTATCACCACGACGCCTGCTGGAATGACGACCTCGATATTCCACTGTCAGCAATGCGCATTTACATAGAGAAGCTGAGAAAAGGCGAAAACATTGAGCGACCCACGGCCAAAGTTCGCGAGGAACGAGACAGGCTGATCACAGAGTACCGGGCGCTGCTGAAGACCGATGAAGACCGCCAGACTTACGATCAATTGCTCGGTACGGCAAAGACTGTCTTCCCTTATGTTGAGAATCATCTCTTTTACGTCGAGCACTGGTTCCACAGCCTCTTCTGGAACAAGATGCGCGAAGTCGCTCGGATCATGGTTCGAACACAAGTTCATCAACGATGTGGAAGACGTCTGGTACATGAAACGTGCTGAAATCAAAGACGCGCTGTGGGACCTGGTTACGGGATGGGCGACCGGCAGCAACTCTCGCGGACCCCTTGTATGGCCCAAAGAAATAGCCTGGCGCAAACAGTGCATGGAAAAGTTCCGGAAATGGACGCCACCGGATGCCATGGGAACTGTTCCTGAAACGATAAGCGAACCGTTCACTATCGTGCTCTGGGGGATCACGTCCGCGTCGATGGCCCAATGGGCGAGACTCAAGAGCATAGCTGCGGGGGACTTGACCAAAATGATCGGATTTCCAGGATCGCCGGGAATCGTTGAGGGGACGGTTCGTGTATGCCGAACTGTCAAAGACATCGGGGAACTAAAAGAAGGAGAGATCCTGGTTGCCCCGACAACCTCGCCGAGCTGGGCGCCGGCGTTCCAGAAGATCAAAGCCGCGGTTACAGATGTGGGCGGCGTGATGTGCCATGCCGCTATCGTATGTCGCGAGTACGGTCTTCCCGCAATCGTTGGAACAGGTTCAGCGACATCCATGCTCAAGACCGGCCAAAGGATCAAGCTGGACGGTTCTACAGGAGAAATCGATATCCTTTCATAAGCGGTTGTGGCGGAGGATCTAGCGATGGACATCTCAAAGTACGTGCTTCTCTTCGAGGAATGCGACCTCAGCATGGTTCATAAGGTAGGTGGGAAGTGCGCAAGCCTAGGCGAACTCATGAAGGCGCGGATCCCTGTCCCGCCGGGCTTTGCCATCACCACCGACGCGTATGAGCAATTCCTCGATGAAAACGGTCTGACTCACGGGGTGACGGCCAGACTCAAGGACTTGGACGAAAGCAGCGTCGATGAGATCAACCAGGCATCTTCGGAGATCCGAGCCTGCATAGAGACGGGGACCATTAGCGAACCCCTGGAAGACATCATCGCTGACCAGTATCGCTCCCTGGCAAAACGAGCCAGAACTCCTGCCGCTCCCGTCGCGGTTCGATCCTCCGCCACTGCCGAAGACCTCCCTGACGCCAGCTTTGCTGGGCAACAGGACACCTACCTCTGGGTGCGGGGAGTGGACGACCTGCTGGACAAAATACGCAAGTGCTGGTCGAGCTTGTTCACGGCCCGCGCCATCTCTTACAGGACCAAGATGGGTTTTGACCATTCCAAGGTCCTGATCAGCGTGGCAGTCCAGAAGATGGTCCGGTCGTTCTCCGCAGGGGTCATGTTCACTCTTAACCCTTCTACCGGTGATACGGCCACGGTAGTAATCGATTCCAACTGGGGATACGGAGAGAGCGTAGTTTCAGGCGAAGTAACACCGGACCAGTTCCAAGTCAACAAGATCACCATGGAGGTTGTGAAGAGAACCATCTCCGATAAGGCAATCTACTACACCACCGATCCGGAGACCGACGAGGTCAAGAAGCTCGAGGTCGACACCGAGCGACGAACGTCTCAGAGCCTATTGGAAGCCGAGATCATTGAGTTGACCAAGATGGCCAAGTTGATAGAGAAACATTACGGCAAGCCCATGGACATTGAATGGGCCACAGAAAAATCGCTTCCGTACAAGGGGGAGGTATTTATTCTCCAGAGCCGTCCGGAAACAGTCTGGAGCCAGAAAGAGGTGAAGCCCGTGATGGAGCCCAAAAAGAGCGCCATCGAACATATCGTGGCCGGGCTCATTGCAGGAAAGAAGATCAAGTAGTGCCGGAGCCTAAGGGCTTTTGACCAACAACGGCTGTTTCCTCTTGCGTGGGCTTCAGAGGTGAGGACTTCCGTTTACCCTGAGCAGCGTTGGAGTACGCGCGGAGGCAAGCAAAACAGGCTTTAGCCGGCGCTACCAAAAATGACATCACACCAACACAAGGAGAGTCTCGGGATGAAAGACATGAGAGATTTTATCAACAAAGGCTTGGAAAACGGATTATGCAAAAAGATTACGGCGCAGGTCGACTGGAACCTGGAACTGTCGCATATAGCCAAACTGAACGAGGAGGCAGTGCGGCCCCGCGCTGCTGTTTGAAAATGTTAAGGATTACAGCACACCGGTCATCACCAGCGTGTGCACCACAACGGAGCGGCTGGCCATGATCATGGGGCAACCGCTCGACTCAACCTTGGTGGATCTTTACGACGCGTGGGCGAAGTTGGGCGACAATCTGTTACCGCCAAAGTTTGTCGACAAGGCCGGAGCGCCCTGCAAGGAAAACATCCTGACCGGAGACGAGATCGATCTTTTCAAGTTCCCCGTTCCCCAATGGTACCCTCTGGATGGCGGACGTTATATCGGCACGGCCCACTTTTTCATCACCAAGGACCCCGAATCTGGCTGGGTCAACCTGGGCACCTACCGGGCCCAGTTGCTGGGTAAGGACAAGATGGGAACCCAGTTCATCAAGGGCAAGCACGCCGATATCATGCTGAAGAAATACCAGGCACTGGGCAAACCGATGCCGGTGGCCTCGATCATCGGATGCGATCCCCTACTGTTCATTCTCGGGGCGGCGCGCGTATCCGCTTTTGTATCGGAATATGACGTGGCGGGCGCTCTCAGGGGAACGCCGGTGGAAGTGGTCAAGGGAGAAACCGTTGACCTGCCAATCCCGGCACACGCGGAAATCGTTATCGAAGGCGAGGTGGATGCCAATAAATTCATGGAAGAGGGACCGTTTGGCGAGTACACGGGTTATTACTCGGGCGTAGGCACCGATCCGCGAAATTTCGTGGATGTGAAATGTGTCACTCACCGGAACAATCCGATTCTGTGGGGGACCACAGTGGGCCGGGCGGTGACTGACACCCATATGACTATGGCGCTTTCCTACGGTGCGACTCTCTGGCAGCAGCTCCTGGCCATGAAAATACCGGGTCTAAAAGCAGTGTACTGTCCCCCGGAGGGCTCGGGCAGGTTCCTTGCCATCATCTCCATGAAACAGATGTATCCGGGCCACGCGGACCAAGTGCTCACGGCCGCCATCTCCACGGAAATGGGCGCTTATGGACTGAAGACTGTGATCGTAGTGGATGAAGACATCGATCCCTGGGACATTCCACGGGTGATGTACGCTCTGAGTTTCAGGTTCCAGCCCAACCGTTCCCAGGTCATCAAGCGTGGCCGGTCCACGCCGTTGGATCCTTCCTTGCCCATCGACGCCAGGGACATTACGGGCAGGCTGCTCCTGGATGCGACCATACCCTATGACTGGAAAGAGAAGCCGATTCCCATCGAACTGGATCCGGAAATGGTGAAAAGAGTTAAAGGCAGGTGGTCCGAACTGGGATTATGAATCGGAAAATTGAAATCGGTAATTGCGTTCCGGTTCTCGCGCTCTGCGTCACATAAGTCCGGACTCTTAAGGAGGCCTAGTTGAAACCGATTCGTTACAAAAAGGAAATGGTGGATGAATTCTTGAAGAATGGGTACTGGACCCAGGAGACCTTTTACGATTTCTGGGACAGAAACGCCCGTGAATATGGAGACAGAGAAGCCCTGGTCGATTCCAAGTACCGCTTGACCTGGGCCGAGGCAAAGCGTCTGGCGGACGCCATGGCGATTTCATGGATCGAAATGGGAATCCCCAAGCATTCCCGCATCATCATCCAGTCGCCCAACAGCGTTTACGGGTTCTTATCCAGGATCGCCTGTGAAAGGGCGGGCCTCATCTCATTGACGGTGTATCCGTACCTGCGGCAGAGGGAACTGGAATACATGGTTGAGCGGACGGAGGCATCCGCCGTAATCATCCTGAACATATACAACAAATTCAACTACCTGGAAATGTACGAGGGACTCCAAAAGCGGTTTCCCCATTTGAAGAACATATTCCTGTTTGATGATGAAGTCCCGGCTTCCGCGCCCAAAGGGACCTTTTCGCTTACCCGCATCGTCAATGAGCGCGCTGCAAGGCCAGTGGACGAGGCCATCCTTGCGGAAAGAAGGCTGGATGCCATATGGGATGTGGCACTGCTCACGACGACTTCGGGAACCACCGGCATTCCCAAGCTAGTGGAATGGCCCGCCGCTCCCCGGGTCTGCACATCCAAGGGCCGGGTGGATATCTGGAACCTGAACAAGGACGATATTGCCGTGGCCATCGCGCCTCATGCCGGTGGTGCGGCCGGTACACTCACCTATTTCGCAGCGCCGTTGGCCGGGGCAAAGACCGTCATGTTGGAGGAATTTTCTCCCGATGGGGCCTTGGCCCTCATCGAAAAGGAAAAGGCAACGGCCATCGGTGTCGTGCCCACTCACCTAGTGCGGATGCTCGACGTCGATACGTCCAAGTACGATCTCAGCTCGCTGCGTTTTATCCGTTCGGCTGGCGGCTATCTTTCTCCCCAGATTGCCGAGGAAGCCGAGCAGGCTTTCGGCGCTTCCATCACCAGCGATCTGGGCACCCAGGACATGGGATCGGTGTCCGGATGCCGTGTTGAGGATTCCAAGGACCTGCGACGCAGGACAGTGGGTCGGATGCTTCCGGGAAACCAGGTCCGACTCATGGACGAGACCGGGAAGAACGAAGTTCCCGAAGGAGAACCAGGTGTCCTCTATTTCCGGGGCCCCCATGCACCAGCCGGCTATTACCGTGATGAGGAGCTTACTGCCACGGTTTTCGACCCCAACGGCTGGACCACCACCGGCGATATTGTCAAATTCGACCAGGGATGCCTGTGGATACTGGGAAGGGCCAAGGACATGATCATCCGGGGGGGTCAGAATATCTATCCGGCGGAAATCGAGGGCCTTTTGAACGATCATCCCAAGGTGGCCGCGGTCGCGGTTGTCGGATACCCGGACCGGGAAATGGGCGAGCGGGCATGCGCCTATGTGATTCCCAAGGGTGGCCAGGAATTCACCTTCAAGGAAATGGTGGATTTTCTGAAATCCAGAAATATCGCCATGTTTAAACTCCCGGAGCGGATGGAGATTGTGTCCGAATTTCCCGCTGTGGGCGATTCCGGAAAGGTCAACAAAGAGATCCTGAAGAAGGAGATCAGGGAAAAGGTGGCCGCGGAGGGCAAATCCTGATGGAACGCGTGATTCTGATATTGTCCACCATGGACACAAAAGGTCCGGAAACGATTTACCTGAGGGACCAAATTATCGGGCGTCGCGGAAATCCGCTCATACTCGACATGGGAATGTCCGGGAGTTCGGAAGGAGCTGATATACCCTCTGATGCGGTCGCTCGGGCTGCCGGCGTAGACATCGAAGAGATTCGCTCCTCCGCGAAAGAAAAAAAATCACTCGGCAAATGATCGATGGAGCGAGCGTCATTGCGATCAAAATGCTGGAGGAGCGCCATCTCGCAGGGGTTATAGGGCTGGGTGGCTCGACTGGGAGTCTCATGGCCACCGATGTGATGCGTTCGCTGCCGTTCGGAGTTCCCAAGGTGATGGTGTCTTCCACCGCAGCCCTCCCTGGACTCTCGACAAGGTACATGGGTACCGGTGATCTTGCCATTTTTCATACAGTCATCGAGATTTCAGGCTTGACAACTCCGTTGAAGAATGTGCTGGAGAGGTCCGCTGCAGCTATAACATCCATGGCGCAGGTTGAACCCCTTACCGTGGAATCCGCTCGACAGGGGGGGAAGCCTCTGGTGGCCATGTCCATGTTCGGTCCCACGGAAAAATGCTCGCATCATGTGCGGCAACGCTTGGAAACAAAAGGGTTCCAGGTGATCGGCTTCTCCGCTGCAGGCGTCTGTGATCGAGCCATGGAAGAAATGATCTCCCGAAACTTCTTTGACGCGGTGGTAGACCTTGCCCCTGGAGGAGTGGGCGAAGAGGCTCTGGGAGGCATGCGGGCGGCAGGCCCAGACCGACTCACAGCAGCGGGCAGGCTCGGTATACCACAGGTCATAGCGCCGGGGGGGGTGAACCTCATGAGCCCCCGGAAATCACGCTACAAACCTGAATATCACCAACGCAAGAAGTTCGACATGGATGAACTGCGCACGTTCGTCCGCTTATCCGTAGAAGAAATGGAGCTGGTGGCCAAGATATTTGCTGAGAAGTTGAGTGTCGCGAACGGGCCGACCATCTTTCTTTTTCCAAAAAGGGGCTGGTCCGCCATAGACCACCCGTCGAGCGAGATGTTCGAGGAAGCGGAAGACAGGGTTTTTGTGGATGTGTTCCGAGCGAAAGCTAGTCCCAAGGTCGTAACCCGTGAGGTTGACGCAAACCTTGAGGATGAGGAGTTTGCCGAGGCTGTCGTAGAAGCTTGCATGGAAATTTTTCCTCGGACGGCCGCCACGGGCGGTTTCTCCATCACTGCAAAGGGTGATTGATACCTGGACGGAGATCTTTCGGATCCTTCGTCCCATCTGGAGGGAGGCAATCATGTATGTAAGAAACTGGATGCTGCCCGCGCAGGTGTCCATTTCAAGTGATGCGCTGGCCACCGAAGCTCTGTTACTGATCCGGGAGCACAATCTGAAAATCTTGCCTGTGGTGGACAACGGGCGGTTGAGAGGGGTGCTCCACCGCAGGGATCTCAGCGAGGCGGCTTTATGCGTGAGCGGAAGCGGCGATCTATGCGAGATGAACTATTTCTGCAACAAGCTTAAAGTCAAAGATCTGATGGTTCGAATGCCCGTTACCGTATCCGTAGACGACACGGTGGAGAAGATTCTCATCAAGGGCAAGGAACTTATGATGAGCAGTTTCCCGGTGATGGACGGGGACCGGGTTGTCGGCGTGGTGTCTGACCGCGAAATATTCGTGACCCTCTTCAAGATCCTGGAGGCTGCCGAAGATCGCACACGAATCACCCTGACCAACGTCACTTTGGAAAGAGGGACACTGACAAAGATTCTAGAGACAGTGGAAGGAACCGGTGCAAAGGCCCGTTCCATTTTCACGGTTCCGGAAAATGGTTCCGACCAGGTGAGGGTGGTCCTGCGCTTGGAGGCCGATGATCCTACATCGGTGTCCAAAGCCTTGGAAGATCAGGGGTACAAGATAATGGAGGCTTCATCCTGATATCCCCGCCAGGCGGCCCTCGGCAAAGTGCCGGTCGACAGGACGAAAAATAAGGCTCAAGCATTCGGGTTTGCGGGAACCATTCCTCGCCTCGTTATCGCCGCGCATTCCCCAGAAAGGGAAAGTCCACTGCATAATTCTGCACAAAGAGTGAGGAGGGAGACAATGGCTCAGATCAAAGCAAAGTTCATTCAGTTGGCATGTAATTTCCTTTCATCGAGTCCCGAGACGCAACGGGCCGCAGTTGCAGCGGTGGAGCGGAATGCCGGGATGCCTTACGAGGAACTCGATCCTGAGGGTTATTACGACACATCCGTGCTGGACGCGGTATTCAAAGAAATAGATAGCCACGAATCCGAATTCATGGCTCAGGTTAGAAAAAAAGTGATTGGTCAAGAGGTCTATTCCACCATCAGGTTTACTGTCGGCATTCCAGAACACATCAAAACTCCATTGGATCATGTGAAATTCGAGGCGGAAGGCTTCCTGCTCAATCATAGAGGAGCAGATGTCAAACCGCGGAGGATTCTCCTTGCCGAAGATCACCACGTGGTGATCGAGGCTCCTTCACCCGGTTACGACTGCACCTGGATCGAAGGAGTTTTTGAAGGCATATTGAGAATGACCGGTCATGCAGGCAAGGCGGTCAAACAGACCACGTGTGTGAAAAAGGGTGACCACACGTGTGTCTTCGACATCGCATGGTGAGCGAATCCTTTACCTGGCAAGTAGGTGTGGTCCTTCAACATTTTTTACATTGAAGGGAGCAGATCATGATTAATACTGTATGTTTTTTCGAATTACCCGTGGACGAATTCGAACCCTTGCAAGATTTCTACAACAAGCTGTTTAATTGGACGTTCGAGAAGGTGCCGGGCGGTTTCAGATACTACAAGATACACATGGGTCAGGACTCGCCCAAAGGGGGGATGACCGCTCGCCAGGATCCGACCCACACCCCTGTGAACTACGTGAAAGTTGAGGCGATAGAAGAATCACTGAAGAAAGCCGAACGACTGGGCGCGAAAGAGAGTACCCAAGAAGCCTGTGCCAGGTGCAGGCTGGTTTGCGGGACTACTGGACCCTCAAGGGAACCGTTTGGGTTTGTGGGAAGAAAACCCGGCCGCGGGGGTAGAGGTTTTCGATTCGTTCAGTCAACCTTCTACTGACGTTCGGTTTTCTCCGGCACCACAAGACTTGGATGGTTGGCCGGCTAAAGTTTCTTTACGCACATCGCCTCGGAGGGATCAGAATTTTTCAGGAGACCGCTATGGAGGGAATCTACGGGAAGATCTACAGGCTGGCTGGACCCTATCTCGATACGAGGGAAAATGACCTGCACACCCGTATAGCGTGTACTCCTTTGCCTTGAAACTCCTTGAGGCTGAGGGAGGGGACGAGAAGATAGTGATTCCCGCCGTGCTGCTCCATGATGTCGGTTGGAAGACTATCCCGGAGGAGATTCAACTTAAAGGGTTCGGCCCGGGCCGATATGATCTTGAAATCAATAGAATTCACGAAGTGGAGGGGGCGAAAATTGCTAGGGAGCTTCTCAAACAGGCCGGGTATGACCCCTGCACTTGTAGATCAGATCTGCGAAATCATCCTGGAGCACGATTCAAGGCACGAGGCCATTTCACATAATGATGCGCTGGTAAAGGACTCCGACAAGCTCTGGAGGTTCTCACGGGAGGCAATCCGGATCGATCCGCTGCGTTTTCGTGTGGACGCTGTTGCTCACGTAGTATGGCTTGGGCGTCAGATAGACGGCTGGTTCCTCACCGCCACCGGCAAAAACATGGCTCTGGCAGAGCAAAAATGCGACGTACGGAGCTTTCGATCCCGTAATACCAGTTCGCGCACAAACGTTGAGAATCGGTTGGTAGCAAGATCAGCACTAACCTGGTGCCCAGGTCAGTGGCACCCAATATCCGATCAACATCGGGCTAGCGGCGCCACGAATAGGGGCTTTGTCAGATCCGTGTTTGATTTAGCGGATTATTCTTTGTTTGACAGCGAACCGGAATAAGACAAACGACCGCAAAAGGCCCTGCTACCCTGGCAGAAGCGTCAAAACTAAGCGGAAAAGCTGCCGGTCTCTCCACGGGGTTGAAATAGCGGTAGTTTACTTGCCGTTAAAAATTAGTCTGGGCACCTCGAAAGGAATGGGCCCGTGCTCTTTTATCCAGGCTTCGTTTCTTCCGATTCCATTCCTCCAGTTTAGCCAGCCTCTGCGCCTCAGCCGCTTGCGCTGCTTCCAAGAATTTTTCCTTGTCGTATGTCTGTGTCATTATCTCCCCTCCAGAGAAATTGTTTTGGACTGTGAGTAGGTCCGCGGTTTAGGAGGTTTTGAAGGAGCGCTGGGTGTGGCATAAACCTCTTTTTGCGAAAAGAGAATACCCGGCTGACCTTCGCGAGCTTCTGAGGTTTCTGAAATTGCTTCGCGTTAGAGTTGACATTACAGGTAAAACAGCGCTGAATAAATGCTACCATAAGGGCCGGCAAAGTCAATTCGAAAACCACCGGATTTCACTCCGCGGGGAACGCGGGGGTACACGAGAATGTCAGATGAGTTAATCGTTCAGTCGTGAGAGGCCGAAACAGGAAATCCTCGATAATTCTCGGATTGACCCGCAAATTCCCACGCATGCTCCAGCGGCAGAGTCTGATCTTAGGAGGAGAAATTAATGGACGCAACGCAGGCCATTTTGACGAGGCGCAGCATTCGAAAATACACTCCGGAACCTGTCTCAGATGAAACAGTTACCGAACTTCTAAAAGCTGCAATGAGTGCCCCAACCGCAGCGGGCGAAGTCTGGGACTTCGTTATTGTGCGTGATCGAACCATCCTGGAAGGTGTTTCCAAGTTCCATCCACATGCAGAAATGCTCAAAAGCGCCGCGGTGGCCATTCTCGTCTGCGGCAGCCCGACCATTGAAAAACTGCCTGGTCGCTGGGTGTTGGATTGCGCGGCTGCCACAGAGAACATTCTGATTGCAGCTAATGCTCTAGGATTGGGCGCGGTGTGGGTGGGGATCTATCCCGTAGAAGAGCGCATCAGGGGCATGAGGAGCCTTCTTGGTATACCCGACCACGTTGTTCCTCTGTCCATGGTCTCTATTGGATATCCTGGAGAAAAGAAGACCCCGCCGTCACGATTCAGGCAAGAGCGAGTGCATCGCGACCGCTGGTAGACGGTCCGTCAGTGTGCGGGTCTTCAGGGGACTGTCTGAAGCGCTTTAACGTCGACTCGTGTGTAATGATCTGGATGACTCTAACTCATTCGGTTTCGGTCCCCGTCAAAGCAAAATCTGGATGGTGAGCCGCCTGCGGGACTACGAAAGACGAGTTCTCACCTGTGAGCCGGAAGAGCAGCCTTGCGTCTCGGGGTAACAAGAGGTTTAAGAGTGTACTTTCCCAGAATAGATATGAACAAGTGCAAGAATCACGGTGAATGTTTCAAAATATGCCCTGAGGATGTGTTCGATTTCGACGATAAAGGCATACGAGTGACCAGACCAGGTGATTGCACGAAATGCGAAGCATGCGTGGTGGTATGCCCCGAGCAAGCCATCAAGGTCGAGGAGTTGTGATACGCCACTTCAGGCTGTTGCCGAGGAGGTCCCTTTCCAGGGGCTATTTCATGAGTTCCATGAACTTCTGTTCCTCCCCTTCGATCATCCTGTACACATGCTCATCTGTCGGGAATTTGCACTGTCTTATATCGTCGCAGTACTCGCGCATAGCCTTGATGATGGCTCCGGCCACGTCTCCGTACTTCTTGACGAACTTGGGCGTGAATGCCTGGAATTGACCTATCATGTCCGATACGATGAGCAATTGACCGTCGCAGCCAGGTCCTGCTCCAATGGATAGGACCGGCATTGTTAGTTGCTTTGTTATGTACGCTCCCACTTCCGGAGGGATGGCTTCAAGAAGCAGCATGTGTGCGCCCGCTTTCTGGACTGCTAGCGCGTCTTCCACAAGCAGCTTTGCCGTTTCTGCAGTCCGTCCCTGCGCCTTATGCCCGCCTAACTGACCGGAACTTTGAGGGGTGAGCCCGATGTGGCCCATGACGACAATGCCGGCATCGACGATTGCCCTGATCTGCGGAGTAATCCGCACACCGCCTTCAAGCTTGATCGCGTCGCAATTGGCTTCTTTGAGAAACCGACCCGCGTTTTCGACGGCCCTTTCGCAAGAAGTCTGGTAGCTCATAAAAGGCATATCGCCAATCACAAAACAGTTAGGAGCGCCCCTACGTACTGCGTCAGCGTGGTAAATCATCTGGTCCATGGTGACTGGGATTGTGCTTGGGTATCCGTAAACGCACATCCCAAGGGAGTCACCTACCAAGAGCATGTCCAGTCCGGCTTCTTCAGCGAAGGTGGCCGTGGGATAGTCGTAGGCGGTAAGGAAAGTTATCTTTTCACTTTTCTGCTTCATTCTATAGAAATCGGGGATCATTTTTTTCTTTCGCATTCTCACCTCTTTTCTGGCCCATGGCCAATTTGCACGAAGTCTGCGTCTACCAGGAAACGTTTACTGGACGAAATGTAATCTGCAATTGGAATCATGACAAGACAGAATTCAAAGAACCGGGTCACTTCCAATGGCTTGTCAACTTTGGCGTAATCTTGGAGCGAACCCTTTCGTGATGAAACGAAAATCGCCCTCGTGCATCCAATGAATCAGTTGCACATAGAGGAAGGAGCCGGAACATGATCGTAAAATTGTATAAGGACCACATAGTCAAGCAATCGCCGACGTGTGGTGAGCTGCGAGAAATATTAATCGGGAATGAGTACCCTTTTCTCAACATCGCCGTCGCTCAGGATATCAAACCCACCAAAGCCCATTATCACAATGGATTTGATGAAATTTACTTTGTCTTGGACGGCTGGATGAACCTCAAGCTCTTTGACCCTAAAACAGAGAAAATTTGGACACAGAGGTTGGAGGCAAATGAATTGTGTGTGATCACCAAAGGAATTCATCACGAGTTAACAGAGGCATCTGATTCAAACAGACTTTGTGTCATCACTGTTCCGGGGTTTGTTGAATCCGACGAGCACTTGTCGGACAAAATATGAGAGTCTGAATCGGGGCGACCTCTTTAAAAGGGTTCCTCGGAATTCCATATGGTTGGATATCGCCCACAGAGCGGCCGAACTCTACAGCCGAGTCTCCGAACGATCGAAAAGATGGGACGCTGAACCAAGGCCATAGTTCCTTACGCGTGGGCTTCCCCGCTCGCTCATCAAAAAGCTAACAAGGCTTGCATCCGGCTCTAATCTCCGACCGACGCGAATTCCTCCAGAACCGCTTCTAGTCCCGGCACGTCGCGAATAAGCTCTGTCAGGGATAACTCGTGGGCTTGGATATTCAAGGCCCTCACGCCATGAGCGTCACACACGACTATGGACACTGGTTCCCTGGATCCGTCCAGCCAAAACCCCTTTCTAAGCGCGTAATTGCGAAGATAAACGTTCTCGACGGGGATGATATTGGTCCCATTCAAGTATATTGGTTTACCCATACGTAGCTCGCTCATTTTCGCCTCGACGCAATTACTGCCCACGCTGCACGTAACGTGGCAGGCGATCCAATGAAGGGGATAACTACTGCCAATACTCGAATGGGAACGACTCGTAACTCTGCGTTGCCGTCCACAGACAAGAAAGCACGCTCAAAATCCGGTTCAATCTCGATGTCCGTACCTCGTGCTCCGGCCAATATGGCCGTCAGGGGGCCGACAAAAGCCCAGATCTGACCAGTGTCGGCTGGGTCTTCTAATCCCAGACGAACTCGCAGTCTAAAAATTCTTACCTGCATCACATTCAGGATGTCTGACGCGAATCGCAGCAGCCGGGGCCAAAAGCCCTCACTCCTGAGCATCCTAAGCATATTGCGACTGCCCTTGTACAAGGGCTTACCCTTGCGAGCCTTCTGGGAAGGCTCTTGTGGAGATGGCTTTCCGGTCTCTGAAGGCATTGGCAGACGGACAAGGCCGAACATCCAGGCTATCATGACTCGCGCGCTAAACCTTTCATGCCAGCGGACAGAGAACTTCACATCCACCGGGATAGCCAATAATGCGATGAGGAAAGCCAACAAAACGGCAGACACTATCAGCATGAACAGCCCCTATTTTTGGCAGGATTCCTCTCCCCGGTTGTGCGCCACCTTGCCGATAGTCTCCGCGACCTTTTCCAAAAGTGAGCCCGCTGCCCCCTTGATGGATTCCAAGCGAACACCGTCCTTGTTGATGATGATAACAGCGATCGGCTTGATTCCTCCGCCTCCGCCCGTGCCGCCAGCATGGCCCTCGCCCTTATCTGCCTTGACGGGACACATGCCGGAGCCGCCGCCGGCGCCAAAACCAAATCCGACGCTGACAAGCGGAATGAGTGTGTTACCATCAACGGTTATCGGTTCGCCGACGACTCTCTTGGTGTTTAACATTCGTTCAATCTCTTCGATAGCACTCTTGAAAATCTTCTCGACGTCTTCCATTATTTTCTCCTTCCGTTGCCTTGCTGCCAATAAGACAGTCATTGAGGATTAAAGTTTTATGATTGGCTTTTAGCCAGCCTGTTTTGTCGCCTACACCTTTCCATTTTCCACAATTTGAACGATTTGGTGACTGCTTGAATCACGACCATCGTGGCCTCTACACAATCTTCATCCATTCGCCTGTGGTCGCAATATAAGAAAGGGGTTGACTTTCTGCGGCTTGGTAACCTAAGATTTTTGACGGCGTAATCAGACTGTGCCGAAGAATCAGTGCCCCCGTAGCTCAGTGGATAGAGCGACGGATTCCTAATCCGCAGGTCGCAAGTTCGATCCTTGCCGGGGGTACCAGAAATCACAAAGGACTCAGGACAAAGCCTGAATCCTTTTTCTTTTTTGCCCCCGTTCATGTTCACAAATGTTCACATTTCTCTTCAGGAGAGGTTTTTGTCTTCTGGGCCACAAAGATCTCCGTCTCGCCGTTGTCGAAAGTCATCCGGTCAATGGCTTCCAAGTGTGTGCTTATGGGGCATGGTGAATCGTGTTACCTGCTTCAGGACAGGAATGCCGGCCAGAATCATCGGCTCAGCTATCTCTTGACTTTTCTTGTGGGGTGTATAAGAAGAAAGAAAATGGTCATTCAGGATGAACATGCCACCGATGCAGGCGGTACCGATTCCAACTCCGATCTATCGTATTTTTGATGCGAAGAATCTTCGGTCTGTACTCCAGGACGGATGTTTTCACTGCCCGCAAAAAATACAGATCAGTGCGAAAAAAGTAGTTCATATCTCGCATACCGGCATCATGGATCGTCGTGCAACAACACGGGTTCCTTGTGGTCCCAGAGGTTACCTAACAGATTACGTCGGCTTCTATTTTGCTCCCAGGTCGCCAATGCTTTATGCTATACACATGGACAATGTCGAAGGCCATGACGGAAATCAGGAACGAATCATCTACATAGTGACTACGGCCCAAACGGTCCAAACGCGTGACCTACCCTTCGTGTTCACCGATGGCCATGGAATAATGGCCCTGAACCGATTTCTTTGACGACCTTTCACGGCTTCCGGAAGTGGATTGGACAATAATGAATTCGCAGTATTGGAACGACACGAATGAATACCCCGACCGCAAGCGTCGCCGGCAGGCGGAATTTCTTGTGTATGAAGCGTTTCCATGGGATTTGGTTCACGAAGTAGGAGTGATGACGAAGCGCATGCAAGAGGCTGTGCAAAAGGTTATCTCTGAACACGGGAAAGACACGACCGTGACGGTTCACCCTGATTGGTATTATTAACAGGAGGTTCTCATGATCGAAATCCAAAGAGGCAACCTCCTTGAAGCTGACGCAGAAGCTCTAATAAATACGGTAAATTGCGTCGGCGTCATGGGCAAAGGTATCGTGTTGCAGTTCAAGCAGGCATTTCCCGACAATTTCAGGGAATACGAAAAAGCTTGCCGAGACAAGGAGGTCGTCCCCGGAAAGATGTTCACATTCAAAACAGGGACGCTCTTAAACCCCAAATATATTATCAATTTTCCGACTAAACGTCATTGGAAAGGAAGATCCCGAATAGCCGATATTAAAGCAGGGCTGTCTGCCCTGATCGAAGAGGTGAAACAGCTAGGAATCAAGTCCATAGCTGTACCTCCGCTTGGTTGCGGTAATGGAGGACTTGCCTGGGATCAGGTCCGACCTCTTATCGAATCTGCATTTAGTGTTCTGCCGTCGGTGAAGGTTTGTTTGTTACCAACCACATGGAGCGCCAATGCCCGATAAAATGCCTGTAAAGACAAAGGCAGCCCATATGACCAGGGCAAGAGCGCTTTTTGTCTGCCTTATTTACCATTACCGCATTCCGGAGTACGGTCTGATGGTTACAGGTAATACTTCAGCGCTAGGAGCCGTCAAGTTTTGTATTTTCAGGTCCTCTAACTTACTTCTCAAAACGGTTTCAGACAGCCTGTTGGCCTTTTCCTCCGTGGGGGGCTTATTATTGATCAATATCCCGGAGATTGTCGGCTGCTTTTCCCCAGGACGGTGTTGATAGTGTGTTTTTTCAGTCTTCTCCTTAAAATCGCGAAATCTTCCGCGCCAATAGCGACAAACCGATAGCTGACAGACTGTCCGGGTTACATGGGACCAAGATATGATGAGAGGAGAAAATAGCACACTGAGTGGTTTTATAGAGGTTCGGTGGACAGTCAATTAGGATAAAGTTATATGAGCCCAGGCATCCCATAATCTGATTCCAAAAGCGAACGTAATGTGGTTCTCCCTCCGTCGGCACTGAACCATCTTCAAAATCCATGAGCTTGTAACAGGAAGGTAGTAAGTGGAGCTTTGGGAGTAATATGAGGTCGTTGTCTTTAATCGTATCGCGATCAAGGAAACCAAGTTGTTAGCCAAACGCAGGCTAGCTTTTTTTTTGAGGGATAATTCAGGGATAACCTGAGTGCGGAAAAGATGTCCTTTTCGCGGGCATCGGGGGGAGGTCAATCGTCATAGGTGCTTTCCGGGGTCGAGTGCAGGGATCCAGGCATCGGGCTCTGTGTCAGTCTCTCTTGGTGTCTCAAAACTCAATGAAGGTTTGCGATAAAAATTCCAAAGAATCGCATTCATAGCTCCGGATGCGTTCCCTACAAACCGCCGATTAACGTCCGCCTAGAAAAGTTTTCGAAGATATTCATCTACGCGCACACGGATGTCTGCCTTGCTTCGGCCGTGACTTCTCACGAAGTATAAAAAAGCGGACGTCGGCAAAAGCTACAAAATTGTACCAAGTCTGCCACACGTGAGAGACGAAAGTGAGAGACAGAGCGGCGGAAATGATGCAAGAACTAATGAGAAACAGGGGGGCGAGGGGGGCTGAAGCTGTTTCGACCTCAAATATCTATAAGGGGCTCTGTCAGGAGGTTCAAACGCATGCCGGGTCGCTTTTGCCAGTTTCCGTCCGCACCCGCAAAAACGCTTATGACATGAAACGTCCTCACTTCACGAGGAGATCCTTACCCTCTTCCATGATAACAACATGCTATACCTCTAACTTAACAAGTGGCACATAATACGGGGGCAGGCCGCCAGCGAGCAAATTTCCTTCATCCAGAAGAATGGAAGGGGCAGACAGCAGTTCACGGACAATTTGCGAGCCCTCGGTGCCAGGCACAACTATCTTTCCTCCGTCCTCGATTCTTGAACGACGGCAGAGATCCACATTGGATTCGTCCGCTAAGTAAAGCCGAATCACATGAATAATTGGCAGATTTGCCGACCGGTAGGCCATAGCCAAGCGTTGGATCGCAGGAACAATCTCCTATGTTCCTGGGATAAGAGCGGGAGTACGGGGAATAGTGAAGTCTCGCTGAACATCAATCGTTAGCAGCGCTGATCGGGACCAATGGGGCTTGGTGTAGTCATCCATCAGTGCCTTGCCTCTTCTTCTGAGTGCTCCCACCACACGTTAGAATGGTCAATAATTGATGTCCTCGCCTAACGTTCTAGTAGTTATGCCGAGACGCTCAACCATAAAGTTTTTTCAAAACCCAAGCCATGTTCTGGCCCAACTGCTTCATTGTCTGGATGCCTTCCTCATCCTTTTCCACGTCACCAATATCTCTGCCAACGCCGAAATTCCAATACGAGGAGCCAGGGACTATCATCTGCCCGATAAAGAAAAAGTGGTTCATGGTATCGAAGGAATGGATCGCGCCGCCTCTCCTATGGACTGCGACTGCCGCTCCGACCTTCCGCTTCAACATATCCTCGTTAGCCCTGGATACCATACCAGCACGGTCTATGAGGGCTTTCATCTCGCTTGATACATCGGAAAAATATGTTGGAGAGGCAAGTATTATTCCTTCTGCTTCCAGCATCATTGCGATGCAATCGTTTACAACGTCTTTTTCTACCGAACAGCGCCTGTTTTTCCTTTCAAAGCACTTGTAACAGGCTATGCACCCACGGATCTTCTTTCCTGCAAGCTGAAACAAGTCCGTCCGTATTCCCTCTTTTTCAAGTTCTTTGAACACATGATTAACTAAAATGGCCGTATTTCCGTTTTTGCGCGCGCTTCCGCTAAAAGCCACTACCTTCATCGAATCACCTCTTTCCTCTGTTCAGTGCCCTACTCGGGCATTTTCTCTATGTCCCAGTCCAACACGATCCAGGACAGGCACGCTCTCTCCGGTCGTGAACAGCTTCATTGGATCAGCCCGTAGCCCGCTGTTTCCACGCTTCCACGCCACCTGCGAGGACTTTGGAGTTCCTATAATCCATTTCAATGTACTTGGCTGCCTGACCGACAGCACCCCCGTCCGTAGGTCAACCACAGTAAAAGATAATTTCCTGATCCTTGGACAACGAAGGAAATTTAGACTTGAATTCGTCAAGGGATATGGCTCCCTCAAGTGGCATCTTTTTAAATTTCTGCTCGCAGTCATACTCACACACCAGAAGATCAGCGCCAGTCTTCAGTTTGTTGTAAGCTTCTTCCGGATTGATGAGTTCATGCTCTGCCATATGAAACCTCCTTATTCGGCTGTACAACTAATTTCATGACAATCTATTGGCTTGCTCCGGAACTATGTACCACTTGTTAAGTTAGAGGTATAGTCCGTTTCATTCTGACCTCCATATTTAGCCGAGGTCTTGCTTCATACTAACTCATAACCTGGACCAAATTGCGGAGGGCAGGTCACTGCTTCGGAATTTTAGATAGAATCGACTGAGTTCCGGATGGGTTTTGATCCCTTCCCGCACGGTGACATCCTCGTCAGCCCACCGACACGGTCCCTTTCAACGGCCTCGATGTCTCTTTTACCAGCAGAGTAGCCACGAGGGCGATCACATTGGCCCCAACAAACAGTAGAAAACCCAGACCGTACGCATCAGCGGAATAGGTAACTTGGACTCCTTCGTAGGATTGCAGGACGATTCCGCTCGCTACCTGCATTGATGACCCACCGAGGAACGGAAACAGATTCATTAGGCCGGTTGCGGTGCCGGCTATGGCCAGGGGGAAGAGTTCCTTGGTCATTGTGAATGCGATAATCACGATGGCACTTCCGAAAATGCCGAAAAGGAAGCAGATCAGGTAGAGTAACGGCACATTGAGGCCCGAGGGGAAAAAAGCCAGGATGGAGTTTAGAATCAACACGATCCCAGATGAGCCTATCAGCATCACTTTCCGTGAGGTGATGAGATGATCGGCGGCATAACTGAGAAAAGGGCTCCCCAGCATCACTCCAACGGCGATCATGGCCAAAACCTGTCCTGCTTCCGGCTTGGTGAGTCCATATACGTGCATCAGGTAGGGGCCGCCCCAAAGGCCTCCGAATGTAAACGAGACGCCGAAGGTGAAGAAAAACCACGTGGCTAGCGGCCAGAAACGCCAGGATTTCAAAACGATCTTGATCCCTTGCCAAAGTGAGACGTTTGTTCCCTGGTTGTGACCCGCGGCCGCCAGTTTTTCCGGAGGTTCGAATCCCATTTCCTCCGGTCGATTTCTCACAAATGTCCATATCCCAGCGGTGACCACTAGGCTAAACAGCCCGATTGCTACAAAACACCACCGCCAGCTCAATACGTCACTCAGATAAGCGAAAGGTGCGGACGCCGACAACGCCCCCGCTCCGCCGACAGCCATGAAAATGCCCATCACAAAGGTGAAATCCTGAAGCCGGAACCAGCGGGTGATTATTTTCATGGTGTGAACCATCACCGGCGCGACGCCGATTCCTACCAACAATCGGCCCACAATGGCTTCCGTTATATTTGAACTCATGCCCAAAAGGACGGATCCAGCGCCAGCCACGACGAAAAACGCAGTGATCGTACGTCTCGGTCCCCACGAGTCGGCTAGTAACCCGACAGGAAATTGCATAAGCGCGTACGGGTAGAAGTACGACGATGCGAGCAACCCCATCAGAGCAGGTCCCGCGTGGAGATCCTGCATCATGTCCACAGCGACCACTGCCGGAGCGAGCCGATGGAAAATCACCAGGAGGTACGCCATGGATAACAGGGCGAAGATCAACCACTTGTAACGAGCCGCACGTTTGTCAACCATTGGAACAGACTCCGAGTATGCGGCGTTAAGCATTGGTAACCGCTGAATAAGCGCCGCTTCGGCTTGGCTATTTTACGAGCTTGAGGAACATTGTCTCCTCACCTTCGATAGTACGATAGCGGCGGCCGTATCTTGAGAATGAGACAACGCCTCCTCTCCTATCAAGTTGCCATTGCGGCGGGCTCCAGAAGGGTCCCCCGGTGGGCGCAAAAATATTATCCTCCGATGCTTCAGGAGACAGAGGTTCATCCTTCTAAAAGTCGATGTGGGCCAAGGTTAGCACATCAGAGTAATTCGTAAAGTGACAGGTCCGATAAATACCCCAGAGTGAGGTCCTCGTCTCTGCCGAGCCCTATGAATTATAGGTTCCTGCGCCACCCGTTTTTGTACCGTTCCAATATTCCCCAAAACTTCCCCCCTGGTCCCTCAGCGGAATCTATGCCGGCCAACCAGGTGAGAGGGGTTTTGGCGCTTCATGCCTCAGATATCTGTAGGGGGCCCCATAGGGAGGTTCAAACGCATGCCGAGTCGCTTTTGCCAGTTTCCGTCCGCACCCGCGGCAATGCTTATCACATGGATCCTCCACACTGCACCAGGAGATCCTACACCTATTCCGGGATGTCAGGGTACTGCTCGATTATGCCGAGTACTCAATCAGCAGAAGCTCATGCCGCTGAGAAAACTCATACGAGCGGAACGCAAGGTAACGTTGACTTTCTTGTTCGGACGCAAGCCCACATGCCAATCCTGAATCATAGCCTGAATCGTGGCCATGACATTCGGACAAGTCTGGCGGCGGATTTGAAATTCTCTTTCGTCTCACTGCTTCCGCGAGCTTTGACCATTGGCCATATCCTCTTCATTTCCATTCCAAGTTCTCCGAGCATCTCCGTCCGGGTTGTCCAAACGGTATGATTGAGAAGTTCATCAAATCTGTTTGCCTCATCGAGGAGACCATCTTTCTTCAGGCAATGGACGAGTGATTGGAATGGTTCTGGCTAGGAATGTTCAATTCGCGAGTAGGGATCGTCCTTCTCGCCACTGAGGACTTGCTCGTCTATCGTGTCCGTCCTCGTCACGACGCTCATCCCCCGATGTTCCAATGCCGCGCGGAGAACCGCAGTGGAAACCGAAGGGGCAACGCCAAAGATCTCTCTATCACCATTCTTGAGTGCGACCACCAGCACGGACACTGTCGTGGCGCCAACGGACGCGTTGCCGATCTCACAATGATCGACGGATCCGAACCGGTAGATCGTCGGAGTGTCGCCCTGGTCTTCTACGACAACGGCCTTATCGGTGATCTTCACGGTGAACGGCACGAGGTGGGCACCGACCAACGCTATGAGGCACAGGATGACGATGCCGCCAGCGGCGATCAACAGAATCCAAGCCATCTCTGCCCCAAGATCAAAATCTAACCAGTAGGCGATACCAATGAAGACCAGGGTGGCGGCTGCGGTTATGGCGATAATACGGAACGTCGATTTCCGTGACTCCTTCAGGCCCGGCTTCCGAAAGCCTCTTGGTTCCTGCCACTGGAGTCGATTCTCAGAGGATGGCAAAGTTGACGATTGCATGCCCGGTTGCCCTGCCCCGATGTTCTTCGTCATGGTGCCAAACAACGATGCCCAAACCGCGGCGTGAAGCAGCACTAGTCTGCGGGCGGTGGTCCAGACCTCCTTCCCCGGAATTATGCCGCGGTCTTGCCATTTCTGGGGTGTTTGCCCCGGAATCCGGTCTCAGGATGGTTCCCCGAACCCCCAAATGCTGCTGTGTCGCCTGACATGCACCTGAAAGAGGCCCTACCGCTCCCCATCGCCCCTTAAACTGCTTAGACTCTGTTTAAGAGAATACATCCCCACTGGACCGTCGGTCAACTATGATTTGCGTTCAATTCTCTTCCTGGAGGCCCTTGTGTCCGTCGATTCCCGTCAAAATTCCGAGCTTCGACCGGACCCCTTACCTTGCACATCCCTCGGCACGAAGACGCAAGTTTGGGGCGGTTCTATTGGACAGCATGAGGTTCTGAATCAAGTTTCTTTGGAACTCATAGATTCCGCGGGATACTCCGGGAGAGGGGTTTTTTGGCTTCCTGCAACACATTGATTCCAGGAGCCCCATAGGGAGGTATAAATCGAGGATTCACCATGACAGTGCAACCTCCGGACTAGCTTTTTCATTCCGGAGCGTGCTCTACTTATTTCGTTTGTTGATCTTGGCCACCAGTTCATCGAGGAAGGGTTTATCTCGGATGCTCGCCTGATAAGCGGGAAAGATTACCACACTCAATTTGGCGCTCGGTTCCTCGAAGTCTTGCAGCCAGACGGCACATCTCAGATCGTCTTTAAGCCGAGTATTATCCAGCATGGGAAAGTCGAAAAATCCGACCCAGAACTCCGCCGTCTCCATTTGGGCCTTCTCGGGTTCGTGATCGTCAATGACGTATAGCCTTACCCGCAGTTCAGAGGTATCATAGTTTTTCCTGAGCACGTCCAGTCGAATCCGCCTTTTCTTTTCTTCCGTTGGCAGTGTTGCCGCTGTCTTCTTGGCGCCTGAAGCCCCAGGCTCACCGGATTTCTTTGATTCCTGTGAAGCATCTTGACGAGTTATTCCCTCGCATCGGTCCTGAGACCTCAGTTGGACGTACTCGGACTTTCCGTCGTGTTTGAGAGTCACGAGTTGTGAATAGGGTTCACCGAGGTTCGCAACCCGAGTTAGATCCACGGTGAACCACGTGGCGTTGGCCTCGGCCTGGAGTATCAACATTTGTTTTCGCACGATGTCCGCAGCTAAATTGTACAGGCGGGCTTGGTAGATACCCCTTCTCTTATCGTTTTGGGGCAGTTGGCGGATTTGCTGATCTAGGTCATAGAATATGGGCTTGAGACTCACCGAATCGTGGAAATTCAGAGCCAGAAGTTCTAGAGCCACCATAAGGGAATCCAGCGTCTCATGGCTGGGTGGGTCCTTCAAAAAAGGCTGAATGATATGTTGGAAAAGGTCCTTTCTCAGCAAACCGTCTGCTGCTTCTCTTTTGCTCACTATTTCGGAATAGAAACGAACATTGGCTTCAAATGCCTCTCGGGTTTACGTTCTTTGGCTTCAAATGCCTCGCGGGTGCTACGTTCTTTTTCGTAATCCGTTCTCACTTTTTCCAACCAGAACCCGGCAGCTACGGTGATAATCCCTGCGACTATCGGGGTTGCCAATCCCGTGGCGATCTTGACTTTGTCCCAGAAATCTTTTTGGCTCGGGGTATTATCTTTGTCATTCACGGCTTGGGTCCCTTTCCGTCCGATGGGCGCTCCAATAGATCCAAATCATATCTGTTTGGCTCTCGAAAGCACGAGATCTCTCTGACAAACGACCTCCCTATGGTGATCAGACATTTGCCCTGGTTGGGAAGCATGACATTATAAACGCCGACTTCGTCCGTTTTAACATCCGGCACCTTTACGCCATCGCACGTTATTTCAATGGCCTGATTCGGTAGAAAAGCCCCTTCGTATCTCACGAAGCCATAGATTTCCGCGCCTTCGGACAAGCACGGAATGGCCATCAGGAATGCCACAAATTGCAGAAATGGGGTAATTCGCATTGTCGCCCTCCCGAAGATCTGTATCGGCCTGTTCAAGGCCGGCTGAAATCCTTTATCGACAATGGTAATAAGGCAGAAAGCGAGGTCGAGGCTAAAATATTACCACCTCATGGTGTCGCGTAACATCATCAAACGAGAATTGCAAGCGGAGCGATCCAGGGGACGATAAACACTTCCGTCACTGGCAACCCTACCTGGTGTCTTGGGTGGCAGCGTCTTTGGGGTCTGCTTGTCCCTTCCCACAAGGCACAGTATTAAAGCGATTATAATGGCAATGATCATAAGTCCAACCACGAAATTCCCCCCTATAACCCTGCCTGCTGGCCAGTAGGAATGCGTTTCAGCCTCTGAAAAAAAGTGTTCATGCTCGGCCCCGCCTTTCTTGCATGTCTATGGCTGGCGACAGGAAAAGCCCGAGACTCAATCATGTTGCCATAGCGCCTGGGTTGCAAAAAGCAAATTCGACAACTCAGCTTCATCGGGGGCAAATATTCGCGGGGCAGCGTTGGGGCCTGTGTCAATTCTGTGTCTTTCGGTTGTGCCAAGTCGTGATTTGTCGTGCTGTAATGGAATGGTCGTCTTGGATAACTGGTTGAAATTACGTTATGTCCTGCCCCATGGTACGGATTACTAATCCGCGGGTCGCAAGTTCGATCCTTGCCGGGGGTACCAAGAATTCCGAGCAGGCGGCTATCCTCATGACCAGCCCGTCTATCCGCCTAATTCATCCTTCCAAATTCTTCACCCGTTTACGATGTTGTGAGCTTTGAAGACCCCGACTGATTCTTGAAGGTTCACTAATCAAGATGCAGACGTCTGCGAGATATCGGGCAGTTTTGTCAGGCTAGCCAACGTCCTAAAAACGCTAGACATGTGGAAACTCTGGATTCCAAGCCACTTCCCATAAGAAACCATCCGGGTCCGCGAAATAGCCTGAGTACCCTCCCCAGTCCGCGCGCTGACCTGGCTTGACGATGTGCCCACCCGACGCCGCGACTTCTTCGAGAAGCCGATCCACCTCTGCTTCCGAGCGGACATTGTGCGCCAACGTGAATCCCCGAAAGCCGGAACCCTCTGCCGGGATGCCGGCATCCGCAGCAAGCAGGTCCCGCGGATACAATGAGAGCCAGGTCTTGCCTAGTTCAAAGAAGGTGATCTCTGGCGGCGTCTGCAAGCGGGGGAGGTGGAGCACCTCCTCGTAGAAACGAGTTGCACGTTCAAGGTCCGAAACGCCGAGAGTGACAAAACTGATACGAGGTTCCATTAGCCTTCTCCTGCTGCCGCTCAATCATAAAAATAAGTGTGGTGTCCCCAGAATTCCCTATCCTCTTGAACTTCCTGTCCGGCTCTTCCTATTCTTCAGGCTCCTTCCATCAGAGTCCGAGCGAGACCTCCCACATTCCACGCACCGAATTGATCAAGAAAATCCTGGAACATCGCCGCAAATCCCCAACCTTGATGATCCCCTCTTTAACCTTACCCTGTTCGAGTAAACCAGATCGATAAGTCCCTGCAAGGAGACCGGAGCGCACCGGCGGAGTCAGTGACATGCCGTCCATTTCCACCACAACATTTGCAATGCAGGATTCAGTCACCTCTTCTCGTTCATTCCAGAGCAGTACATCATCGTATCCGGGCGACTCTGCCAAAGCCTGCTCATAGACGCGGCGATGGGTTGTTTTATGGTAGAGGAAGGGATCTCGTGAGTTGATCGGCCTCTTTGCAACCCCTAACCGGAAAGGCTGCGGAAGGTCTACTAAAACGTGGGCCTCCAACATTGGCTTATTCTCCCGGGACACCAGCAAACGTATCCTGTGCGGGCAAGGCGGCAGGCCGCTTGCCATAGCTTCGAGTTTGGCACGAACCGCCCCGATGTCTACAGGACGAGAAAAATACGCGGCCGAGTCAGCCAGGCGAGCCAGGTGATGCTCGAGCAAGACATATCCGTCTGCGGGCGTCCACAGGATTGTCTCCAGGAATGCGAAGTCCGGTGTACGTTGAACAAGGATCTTTGCTTTAGTGTAACATTCATTTAGTTCGTCGGCGTTTTCTGAATCCCAGACAATGCCGCCGCCGACACCGTATTCGGCCTCATTGCTCCGCCTGTCCACCAGGACGGTTCTGATCGCCACGTTGAATTGCGCCCTTCGTCCTGGGGAAAGAAAGCCAACCGTGCCTGTGTATATCCTTCGTGGCGAATTTTCCAGTTCCGCAATAATTTGCATGGTCCGGACCTTCGGGGCCCCGGTGATAGAGGCTGCCGGAAACAAGCCACGAAAGATGTCCGTGATGCTCGCCTTGGCTCCGCAATGGACAGTGCTCGTCATTTGCCACAGGGTAGGATACTTCTCGACATCAAAAAGACTTGTTACTCTTACGCTCGCGTCACTGCATATCCGGGCCATGTCATTCCGCACCATGTCAACAATCATGACATTTTCAGCCCTGTTTTTTACCGAGCTTGCAAGCCAAGTCGCTTGTTGCATGTCATCGGCCTGCCATAGCCCTCTCGCAGCGGTTCCTTTCATGGGACGGGAAGCCAAGTCCTCGCCTTCAAGAGTAAAGAACAACTCCGGTGAAGCAGAACAGATAGTCCAGTCCTGGGTATTCACAAAGGCTCCATAGCCGTAACCCTGAGCCCAGACCATTCGCACAAACAACTTCCAAGGGTCTTCGAAAAAGGGAGCCCGAAGGCGAAAGGTATAGTTAACCTGGTAAGTGTCTCCGGCCCGGATGCATTCTTTAATCTTGTGAAATGATTTCCGGTATTCTCTCTCCGAAACGGATGGCTCCCAGGGGATGGTCGTCAGGTCCTCTCGCGGCAAGGATGGGAATGATATCTGCTCAGGCTCTCTATAGATCCCAAACCACAGGAGTGGGAAAGCACCCGGAGATTGGACAACGAGAGCCGGGTCGAAAGCAGGGCCGGCCTCGTATGCAACAAATCCCGCAGCATAGAAACCGTTTGCAGTGACCTGATGCTCGACTTCTCGAAAAACGCTCGCGACCGACTCCAAGCTCCGCGCGACGTGAACCTGTAGTGGACGGCGGAAGTGCAACCACCGTTGATAACCGGCATCATAGACAACAACACTATCTTCAGAAGCTCCGAGAGCCACTTTCATTCCTTCTTCCAGCAGACCGGATCGCGCTAACCAGCCACTCGCTTGCGCGCGGTGCGAGTCGATCGATTGGTTGAACCTGATACACGCTCTTTGGCTGTGCCCACCTCTCCAATTTCCGTTAACAGGTCCGGATGCCGTTCTAGTAGCTTAAGGAGTTTGACCACGGGCGCGGGCGGGCGAGTCTCACCCCGTTCATAGCGGGAAAAAGCCACCTTTCCGACGCCGAAGACCTCTGCGAGTTCTGCCTGCGTAAGCTTCAGGCTCTTTCGGATACGCCGGATGTCCGCGCTGACATCTCCTTTCACAGCACGCAAGAGGGCCGCCTGCGCCTCGATGTAGCGCCGGTAGCTCTCCGCATCCCACACCTCCTCTCCGCAAACTGGGCAGCATTCGGCCCGCATTGCGTGTAAAGTCAGCGACTGACCGCCATAGGAAAGAGTCTCATCATGGGTTTTCGCCACCATCTCAGGGTGGCCGCAAGCTGGACATTTCATATTTCTGCCTCACTTCGCCTTGAACTGGATCACTGGCGGTCGACCATCGGTGAAGCCTGTGATCTTGATATACACGGGTACACCGTCGAGCGTCATGCCGTGATATACGTCCTGCCACACCTGATAGTCAGAGTGGGTAGTCATCGCCTTGTAAAAATCGTGGCGGGAGAGAGCGAGAACCACGTGCCGCATCTCTGGTTCCGTCAGTCCCAATGCAAGGCCTCCACGCAACGCCGTTGCAGTGAATGGCTGACTCGACGGATCAGCAACCACTTCTTGCACTCCTGCGAGCCGATAGTGGGGCCTGCGCTTCTCCATGCTCTGGGAAAATAATCAATTTGATTGAATTAGTCAATATGATAATATTCTGTACGGATCGTGCGCATGTTTCAGTTAGACTCGGCAACGGCCCCTACTTAGTGAGCCGCGCAAAGACTGGAACACAGCACACTGCGGAGTTTTCCGTTGATCCGCTAACCTGCGGTGATGTATGGTCCCAAACACTGAGGCCGATTGGACAATAGCCAGGATTCGGAAAGGAAAAAAACATGGTCAAGGTCACCTGTTGTGGAGCCGCAGGGTCGGTTACCGGTTCCAATTTTCTTGTTGAAACTTCCAGAGGTAAAAGCCTGATTGTGGATTGCGGGCTCTTCCAGGGTGGCAAAGAAATGGAACGCCGCAACTGGGAGGGGTGGGGTTACGACCCGAAAGTAGTCAGGAACCTCATCCTGACCCATGCCCATATCGACCACAGCGGGCGCATTCCCAAGATAGTGAAGGATGGGTTTCGCGGCAAGATCATCACATCGCCGCCCACAGCCGAACTGTGCAAGATAATGCTCCTCGATTCCGCTCATGTGCAGGAGATGGACGCGGAGTGGCAGACAAAGAAAAACAGGCGGCAAGGCAAGCGTGCCATAGAACCGCTTTACAGGACAAGGGACGCTGAAGAGAGTCTGCGATATCTGGCCCCTGTTGAGCTTGATCAGACCATTGATCTGGAACCGGGTTCCAAGGTCCGACTTCGAAACGCGGGGCATATCCTGGGATCAGCTATTGCGGAGCTGTGGGTCGAGGACGAAGGGAAAGAAATAAAAATCGTTTTTTCCGGCGATATTGGAAAACATGACCAGCTCATAGTTGCCGATCCGTTTGAAATCGTCGAGGCCGATTACTTGTTCATCGAATCAACTTACGGTGATCGCCTCCATCGGACGTTCGAGGAAAGCAAGGCCGAACTCCTGGAGGCTATCAACTATGCTATTTCCAACAAAGAAAAAGTGATCATCCCCTCGTTCGCGCTTGAGAGGACCCAGGAAGTGCTCTATCTTCTCGGTGAGTTTTCCCGAGCCGGACAGCTTCCTGATATTCCAATCTACCTGGACAGCCCCCTTGCCATTAAGGCAACGGAGATCTTTCGCCGGAACAAGAAGTATTACGACGAAGCTGCTCAAGCTATAGTTGGGCGGGGGTTCGATCCATTCGATCTGCCAAACCTCAAACTCACCGCCACTGCAGGCCAATCCATGAAAATCAACCAACTGAAGGGCCCCGCGATTGTCATTGCGGGCAACGGCATGTGCACCGCGGGCCGGATAAAGCATCACCTGAAGCACAATTTGTGGCGGCCCGGAGCAAGCATCGTTATAGTAGGCTTTCAGGCCGAAGGGACGACCGGACGGCAGATCGTGAACGGCGCGAAGATGGTCACGATTTTCGGGCAGAAAATAGCGGTCAAGGCAAAGGTGTTCACCATCGGCGGGTTGTCCGCCCACGCGGATCAGGCGGACCTCCTAGGGTGGGTCGGTCATTTTGCGGGAAAGTCGAAGCCTCGAGTCTTCGTAATTCACGGAGAGGCGACGTCGAGCGAAGCGCTGGCGAAGGCCATCAGAGGACGATTCGGTCTTGATGTCCACGTGCCACAGTGGCGTGAGGTGCTAAATCTAACGTAGCGCGAAGGCGTTCCGTGGAATGGGTCTCAGGAAAACTAATAGTATTCAAAGGCATGCCGAGTGCAACTTTTTGGAATGAGTTTCCCCAGCACTTCATCGGCGCTAATTGAGAGTCAGTTTCATCGGCTATTAGCACTTTGGACTTGCAGGACGCAGGCAAAGTCCCCCTTTTCTAAAGGGGGATTTAGGGGGATTTTCAAGGTGTTAGATTAAAATCCCCCCTAACCCCCCTTTATGAAAGGGGGGAACAAATCGCTATGTTTGCGCCTATACCCCAACCCCTCCTGCAAAAACTCCTAATTATTGCCGACACATCATCATCAGGTGGGCTTTGCACGTGACCTAATACGCAGCTCCCCGGCACCCTTGAAAAAACTCACAGGTTTTGCAAGGGCTTCCAAGATAATATACCCAGCAATTATTGACGCTTCTCTGTATAAATGATATACTTACATTAAGTAACTGTCATATTGCTTTGTTTTAATAATAAATTTATATGGAGCACGTCATGGCACCGCGATTTCTTGCTTCTTTACTCCTCATGGTTTGTGGTCTAGTGCTCACGGCTGGCCCGGTATTCGCGTTCCAGTGCGGGCCTGCGGTCGCTTGCGGCGAACCTGTGACGCCCGTGTGCGACCAGCCCATAGTCCCCATGGGTCCGTGCTGTCAGCCTTCACCCCTTTTTCCTCCCCCGCCGCCGCTAGTCGTGCCGGTCATAATTCCTCCGGCAGTGACTTGCGCCCCTCCGGCCATGGTTCGCTCACCTTACGACCAACCCCCTCCGCTCCCCAGCCAAGCAGGGCCGCAGAGGCCTCCCAGGGTCATGCCGTATCCAATGAGGTAATACCCAGACACTCTTTGATAGCGTCCAGCAACTCTTCAATCTGAAACGGCTTCATGAGACAGCAGCGTGCGCCCAGACGCAAGCCTTCTTCTCCTGGCAGATACTGCCCGATATCTGTGAGAACGATCACGGGGACCTCAGGATATTGGACCGCGAGGCGACGAACAATATCCGGGCCCAAATCAACATCGAGCACTACGAGATGCGGTGACGTGTTTTTTATGAGAGCAAAGGCTTGTTCCTCGCCGGTAGCTGTCAAAGGGACAATTCCCCGCAAACTCAAGCGTTCCGCGAGCGCGGACAAAAAGTCTTCCTCATCGTCTACCAGTAATATTTTCCACTTCTGCACACTGCTCTCCGGGAATATTTCCGATTGGGAATCGGAAGACTTTAAATCTGCGCCTGAGGGTTCAGGCCGCGAGATCATGTTGTTCGCTCGAAAGGTTGGGGAATTGATTGGATTGACCAATATTTAAGTATATTGTAAGCTTATGAAATCTGCAACCGAAAAGAGGAACGTGATTTGTCCCCTTTCCGTAAACTTCAGATCAAAGGGTTTTGCGATTCTCCCAATAGCCTTGCCCCAATTCCTCAATGAAATTCCTGTCGGTATCATGGTTTTCAATGCTGATCGCAAAGTGATTCTAATTAACCGTGCCTTGGAAGCCCTGACAGGATTTCTACCGCAGGAGGCCAAAGGAATTCCCTGCTGCTACGTGCTCAGAAGCAACCTATGTATGCAGGGCTGCCAACTCAAATTGATCGGACGAAAGTCTGAACCGGTCTGCTCGGAAGCAAACATAATCAACAAAAACCGTCAAAAGATTCCCGTGCGGTTGACTTCCGGTCCGATTCTCGACAACAACGCGAATTTGGTAGGATTTATCGAATCCGTCGAAGACATGCGATCGGCTGAGGACCCCATTGACGAATCGGGAAAGACCTTTTTGTTCGGGAAACTAATAGGGAGGAGCCAGGAGATACAGCGCATCTTTCGAGTAATTCCCGTGATCGCTCAGACCGATTCGTCAGTTCTCATTACAGGCCAAACCGGCACAGGTAAAGACTTTGTGGCCGAAGCGATACATCATGCGTCCGGTCGAGCCAAGGGGCCGTTCATAAAAGTGAACTGCGGCGCATTACCCGAATCCTTGTTGGAATCCGAGCTGTTCGGACACCAGAAGGGCGCTTTTACGGGCGCGGTTGAAAGCAAACCCGGCAGGTTTCGTCTTGCCCATAACGGCAGCTTATATCTGACGGAAATCGGGGACCTCCCACTCAGCCTTCAGGTCAAACTACTTTCGTTTCTCGATGATAAGGTCCTCCACCCCCTTGGCAGCACAAAAGGTATTCACGTGGACGTAAGGGTAATTGCCGCTACACATCGTAACCTTGAACAGATGGTACGCGAAGGTCGGTTCAGAGAAGATCTGCTGTTCAGACTCAATGTGGTCCGACTTCAGTTACCGCCTCTCGTGAAGCGTGGAGACGACATAAAAATGTTGATGGACCATTTCCTGCAAACCTTCAGCCCGAGATTCAAGAAGAAAGTGACGGAGGTTGCCGAGGAAGCCAAGCATATCCTTCTCGACTATCCTTACCCCGGAAACGTTCGCGAACTGAGGAATATAGTGGAGTACGCTGTCAACGTTTGCGAAGGCAGCCGGATACAACCGGAACACTTACCCGCGTATATCCTGGAATATGAGCCCCAGGAACAAGAAATTAATGGAGTGCAAGAAAGCAGCCCCACATTGTTTTCATTCCGGCCCTCTGATGGGGGCTCGGACTTAAGCTGGGTGGAGGCCGAGCGCAAAATGATTATGGACGCTATGGTAAAGGTCCAGGGCCGACGCGGCGAGGCTGCCAGAATCCTTGGCTGGGGCAGAAGCACTCTATGGAGAAAAATGAAGCGCCACGGGCTGGTGTCATGAAAAAAGTCAAAAAGATTTCTTCTTACGCTCCATCCGTCATTGCAACGAAGATTCTGATTCCACTGTCGGGGGACGATGTAGCGCCACGATTCGATTTAGCGCCTGAGGCCTTCGTAGCAGTGATCCGATCCGACGGCTTATTGACTGAAGAAAGGACCATTATCTTGCCCGAGGCATCCGCGGAAGCTCTATGTCATTTGGTTTTGGCCGAAAAGGTTGACCTGGTCGTGTGTTGCGGAATAGAAGACGAATATTATCAGTATCTAAAATGGAAAAAGGTGAGGGTCATCGATTCCGAGATGGGGCCTTATTCCAGAGTCCTCGATAAAGTGGCTAGAGGAACGATAAGTAACGGAGAGGTTCCGCTTGACGCCGAAGCGAGTCATTCTTCGAAGAAATGAGGTGGTTTTTGAGGGAGAGCGCGGCGAGAGTATTTCCCAGGACATGGGAGGTAACCGGGATGAGAATCTACACTGCCATGCGTGCCAAGTTGTTTCAAATTGAGTCACCGCTTGTTTCATAATGTCGCGCTTTGTCGCGCCCACCGATTGTCTCATAATATAACCTATTGAATTCACCAAAATAGTTCCGCTGGCACGATGCTTGCTCAATAAGGCAGCGTTTCGATTTGGGGCCTTCGACTTGCAGGCTCCTTACCTGCCGATAATCAAGACATAATCCGGGACGCGGGGGTGATTAAGATTTGTAAGGGCGAGGTTTCTTACCCTTATGAAGAGCAACAGGTATGTCTGAAATCTCGTTTGCATGTTGCCTAAAGAAAGATCGGAAGGGAACCGAGGGAGACTTTACATGAATACTAGAGTGCTTTTGGTGGACGATGAAGAGCAGTTTGTGGAGGTCCTGGGGCAACGACTTCAGGGTCGGGGCTTTAAAGTCGACACGGCTTTCAATGGCGATGATGCTATCGAGTTTATAAACACTCACGAGGTTGATGTCGTCGTTTTGGATGTCCTCATGCCTGGAAGAGACGGGCTTGAAACGCTGCGTGAAATCAAGCGAATCAAACCTATAATCGAAGTGATCATGCTCACGGGACACGGCACTGTGGAAACGGCCATTCAAGGTATGAAATTGGCTGCGTACGATTATCTCATGAAGCCCACAGACACTGCTGAGTTGGTTGACAAAATAACCAAGGCTCACCAGCGAAAGAAAGAACACGAAGATCGAATCCGACAGGCGGAAGTGGACAATATAGTTAAGAGAAAAGGCTTTTAGAGGAAACATCAAAAAACGAATAGGGATTTCCTGCCGCGAAAACGGAACCCGAAGTAGCCCGAAGGCAGGCGTGTTGGAGCGAACGGTGGCAGTGCAGTGCGCTGTTCCCGTGGCCCCAAGCGCTCAAGAGCGTGCCTAAACCCACTTCGGCATGATCCCGAACGAACAACCTGGAGTCTTAAAAAAAAGCTCCAGCAGAGGTTTGCCGTCATGGAGGCAGTTTATGGAAACCATTAAAGTTAAAGATCTCATGGTCCCACTCGATCAGTACGTTTGCGTATCCGAAGAAGCCACGTTGTATGAAGCAGTTGTCGCTCTGGAAGGGGCCCAGGCGGGGAATGCGTCAAGTGGTTACCCGCACAGGGCAATTCTCATTTGCGACAAGGCTAACAACGTGGTCGGCAAGATGGGGTATTTGGATCTGCTGCGGAGTCTCGAACCCAGATACTCTGAAATCTCGGACCTGAAAAAGGTTTCCGGTTTCGGGCTCACCGCTGAGTTCATGCGCTCGATGATGCAAGAATACGACCTGTGGAAAGCCCCACTCGAGGACCTGTGCCGCAAGGCCGCGAACGTAAAGTTGGGCAGTATCGTCGCGGCTCCTCTGGAGGGAGAGTTCATCGATCAGGACACTTCGCTCGACAAGGCGGTTCACCAACTGATCATCGGACACTATCAATCGCTTCTGGTCACGGCAAAGGGCCGTATCGTCGGTGTTTTGAGGCTTACCGACGTATTCAAGGAAGTGACCGACAGAATAAAGGCCTGCAAGATCTGACCCCCGCACGTTCGGGGTTTGCAAGGAGGACACTTTTCATGACCGCTGATGCAATGATTTCATCCGAGGGATACAAGATAGACTGGACGAGGCTCATTGCCCTGTTCACTGGTGTTGGACTGTTCTTGGTAATCTACTATTCGTCGCCCTGGTCGGACGCGGTGGATCCGGTGGGAAAGCATTTTGTGTTGTCCGTCGCGGGCAAGGGAGCGATAGCTGTCTTCCTGATGGCCGGAATCTGGTGGGTGTTCGAGGTGGTGCCGATCGGGGTTACCAGCCTGGTCATCGGGGTCACGCAGGCCCTCTTCATGATCCGTCCGGCAAAGGAAGCCTTCAACGATTTCATGGACCCTGCGGTGCTCTTCATCTTTGCCTCCCTGGTTATCGGTCTGACCTTCAACAAGACGGGCCTTACAAAGCGTATGGCGTACAAGATGCTAGGTCTTGTGGGAGAGAAAACCACCACCATTTACCTCGGCGTCTTCGTTTTGATCGCACTTCTCACGCACATCATGGCACACACGGGAGTGGCCGCGACGATGTATCCGTTGCTCCTGGCCATATACAGCCTGTACGGAGAGGGCGACAAACCGACGAAATTCGGGAAAGGCCTCTTCATAGGAATGGCCTACGTGTGCGGAGCGGGCAGCATTATTACTCTGCTCGGCTCGGCCCGGGCCATCGTAGCACTGGGGTTCTTCAAGGAGATGGCGGGCAGCGAGGTAAGTTTCTTTCAGCTCACCTACTACATGGCGCCACTCGGGTGGATGATGGTGTTCCTCCTCTGGGTCTATTTCTGCATTGTGACTGAAGCCCGAGAAACCCGTGATAGACGGATTACGAGAGCGTGTGAGGGAACTGAGCAAAGATCTTGGACCCCTGACGCAGAAATGAGATCATTACGCTAGCGATCGTGGGTGTTTCCATCGTCGTCATGTCGCTACAGGTCATGATTCCACCGCTGAGGGCCCTGGACAAGTCGGCTATCTTTCTGGTTTCCACGATACTTTTCTTTGTCCTGAAAATCCTGGATATTGACGACTTGGAACTGATACCCTGGAACATCGTGCTTCTTTTTGCCGGAGCGATGAGCATCGGGTACTGTCTCTGGCAGACCGGAGCGGCTGAATGGATGGCCATCAACTGGCTGGCCCTGTTTCAAAACGCCCCCTGGTTGGTCTTTGTGCTTGGAGTGGCCTTCTTCGTGCTTATCATGACCAATTTCATCATGAACGTGGCGGCCATAGCCATTTCCCTACCAGTCGCTCTGGTCACTGCCAAGTACCTGTCGGTGGCCCCTGACGTGGTCATGTTCGCATCGCTCGCCACTGCGGGCATGCCGTTCGTCCTGTTGGTGGGAGCCGCGCCCAATGCCATTGCGTATGACTCCAAGCAGTTCACCAGCGGTGAGTTTTTCATGTATGGGGTCCCGCCAAGTCTCATTCTGATGGCGGTTTTGGCTCTAATGTGTTTTGTAATATGGCCGTGGATGGGTATGCCGGTCCTGGTTCCTAAATGAGCCGGCAAAACTGTTGACATGATCTCAAGGTTTGGCCTGGGGAAGTCCCAGGCCATGTTAGAGAGGATTCCATTATGAAGCGTCAAGGATTGATGTTCATCTTTGCAATAGCGGCCATTTTACTTGCGGCAGGAGCCTGCTTCGGCGAAAAGGCCACGACTCCGGACGGCATGCTGGTATTACAGGGCAAGGTGTTGGATTCTGCCGGCATGCCGCTATCGGACGCGAATGTCGTGCCCTTCCTGAACGGAAAACCTTTCATGCCGGCCGCTCATGGAGCTGAAACCCCGAAGGAATATTCCACAGGGCGAAACGGGCTATTCATGATCGAGATACCGGCCCCTGTAGAAAAGATCAAAGACGGGAAATGGTCCCTCAAGATCACACGGCCAAGCTTCAAACCGACCCAGAATGATTCCTGTGAAAGCCCTGGACGAGGGGAAGGACGAAAAAGGCATTCATCGTTTTGTTTCAGGAATTACGGTATCTCTTGCGCGGTTCCAGGGGGGGGCATTTTGGATAGCCTTGATAGTCTTCCTCGCTGTCTACGCCCTTATAGCTTTCGAGATCCTCCACCGGACCTTGGCCGCATTTGTCGGCGCGGCTGCGCTGTTGGTTATCACCCACACCTTCGGCCACTTCGACGAAGCGTACAAAATCATTACGTATGAACAGGCCCTTCATGCCAGTGGACTGGAATGTGATCTTTCTCCTGATGGGGATGATGATAATAGTCGGCGTGCTGAAGGTCTCGGGAGTCTTTCAGTGGCTCGCGTACAAATCCTTCCAGGTCGCGAGGGGCCACATATTTGTGCTTTCATCGGCACTTTGCGTGGTCACCGCGGTTACAAGCGCTTTTCTGGACAACGTTACCACCATGCTTCTTTTGACTCCGGTCACGCTGGAAATTGCCGTGGTCCTCGGCGTCTCTCCGTTCGTTTTTCTTATACCGGAGATTCTGGCTTCGAACTTCGGCGGCACCGCGACGCTGATCGGCGACCCACCCAACATCATGATCGGCTCATTTGCAGGGATCACCTTCAATGAATTCGTCATTAATTTGACCCCAGTGGTGATTCGTGGTTGTGGCAGCTCAGATCATCTACAACAAGTTCCTGTACGGCAAAGAATACGAAAAGGCCAAAGTGGAAGACGTGCCCAAGATGATGGCTTTCTTGAAAGAAAAGTACAGGATCACTGACTACAAAGTCCTGACGCTCGGCGGGGCCGTGTTGCTCGGGGTTGTTCTCCTGTTTATCCTCCACGGGCTCTTCCACATGGAGGTCAGTGTCGCCGCGCTGTTTGGCGCTGCCGTGATCATCCTGGTGACCAAGATGGATATTGTGGAGCTTTTGGAAAAAGAAATTGAATGGCCTTCTCTGGTTTTTTTCATCATGCTCTTTATCGTTGTAGGCGGCGCTGAGCAGACCGGCATTCTTCAGGTCATTGCGGACTGGATAAAGGATGTATGTCAGGGAAAGCTCTGGGTCGCGGTGCTTCTCATCTTGTGGGTGTCGGGAATCACGTCTGCGATTGTGGACAACATTCCTTACACAGCGACCATGCTCCCTATAGTGCTCTTTCTGAACAAATCCATCCCCGGGGCGGAAAGCGGCGTGCTCTGGTGGGCGCTTTCCCTTGGAGCATGTTTCGGCGGAAACGGCACCATCATCGGGGCGTCGGCCAACGTGGTCACCACAGGCATAGCATGAAAAAGCCGGATACAAGGTAACCTTCGGCGGCTTCCTGAAAGAGGCCGCTCCCATAACCATTGTCAGCTTGATCATCTCTTCGGTATTCCTGCTGCTTCGCTATTAGGGGGAAGCAATTGAAAATTCGGGTATAATGCAAGCGGGGGCCAAGAACTTGACCACGGCCCCCCGGTAACCAATCGGGCCGAGGACGGAATGCCCCGGCAATAGGGGGAACCTGACACGTGACCCACCTACTTACAGTATCAGCCAAGAAGATAACGATTATCCTTAAAGAGGAGAATTCAGAATGCACGCCAAAGTACTCTCTAGTCGATGACGAAGCGCCTTTCATAGAGACCCTGGCCAAACGCCTCGCCAAGAGAGAACTCACGATCCTAACCGCATTCAGCGGCGCGGAGGCCCTGCAGAAGCTGGACAGCGAGTCGGGCATCGACGTCGTTGTCCTGGACGTCAAGATGCCGGGCATGGATGGCATCGAGACCCTTAAAGCAATCAAGAATATCCACCCCCTGGTGGAAATCATCATGCTCACGGGGCACGCGACGGTCGAATCCGCGATCGAGGGGATGAAGCTGGGCGCTCTGGATTACCTCATGAAGCCGTGTGACATTGAGGTTCTCATGGTCAAGGTTCAGGAGGCCAAGAGCAAGAAGGACAGGCAGGAAATAAAGATCGCGGAAGCCCGTGCCATGCACATAGCCTTGCGTCGCGGGGATTAGTTACACGGTGGACCTGCGGCCGCTAGGTTGAGAACAAGACAATATGAGGGGATTTGCGGCAGAATCGGGCCGCGCGCTGGTTGCATCCCCTCCGCTTGGACAGTTTAGAAAGAGGTGCCCACATGCCGCATTCAATGCCAGTCTCAAAACTGATGATTAACCGCAACGAATGGCCCCAACTCAGGGCCGACACTGATATCCGCACAGCAATCAAGATCTTGAGGATTGTCACCGAAGAGAAGAAGCTGGAACACGGGCATTCGACTCCCCTGGTTCTGGACGAGAATTACAACCTCCTCGGCTTCGTACGCCTCACGGATCTGCTGAAAAGCGTGAGGCATCTTTGCGAAAAGACGGATCAGCCGTGCGAACTGGATAAGGCTGTGAGGCCGGTAAAAGAGCTGGCGATACCGTTCAAGGGATCAGTGCAATGCGGACGACAACATTCTGAAGGCCCTGGACATCATGATGGACAATGATGTGTCGATTGTCCCTGTAATGAAGGACGGCAAGCTGCACGGGATCGTCAAACTCTCAGACATATTCAACACGGTCGCGGCATTGCTCTTCGACGAGCAGGACCCCGCGGAGAGACACAAGCTGGTGAGAGACTACCACTGGTAAGGGCCTTTCAAAGTCCCCCTTTTCTAAAGGGGGATTTTCAAGGGGTTAGGTTAAAATCCCCCCTAACCCCCCTTTACGAAAGGGGGGAACAAATCAGCAAGTTAGGGCCTATGACATGAGGCGTCGGCTTCCTTTCTCATGTCGCTTTGACGGTTCCGGCCGAATAACCGCGAAAGAGGAACGGGAAATGCTTGAAACAAAACTCTTGCTGGTAGATGATGAGGAAGCTTTCGTGGCAGCCATGGAGAAGAGGCTGACCATGAGGAACATGAAGATTACGGTTGCCTATACTGGGGAGGAAGGGCTACAAAGACTCGGCGACGATCCCGACATTGACGTAGTTCTGCTTGACGTTAAAATGCCAGGCATGGACGGCATTGCGACGCTGAGGGAAATAAAGAATAGGCATCCGATGACTGAAGTTATAATGTTAACGGGGCACGCTACAGTGGAGTCTGCTATCGAAGGCATGAAACTGGGCGCATTCGACTACATGATGAAGCCCTGTGACATGGACGAACTGGTGGCCAAGGTGGAAGAGGCGAAAAACAAAAAGAAGGTTCACCAGGAGAAGATCATAGAGGCTGCGGGTAGAGAGCTGCGTGGACGCCGCGGAAGATAGCATAGTCGGTCAAGTTTAGAGGCACGGCATGGACGGAAGCGGACATCCATCGACATCAAACGGTTACTACCGATCGCTGACCAGAAATATGGTTTTGATCATCCTGGTGGTGTCCGTTACCCCGTTGATTCTAATATCGGGAACAATCGGGTACTATTTCGATGTTTCGTATCATGCGAAAGTTCTTGAGCACCTTCAAGTCCTGATCAAGAAACATAAACAGAACATAGACAACTTCTTGCATGAGAAGCTCGCGGACATAGGTTTGCTCGCGAAATCTTATACTTTCGATCAGTTGACTGATGAAGCCTTTCTCAAGGATCGGTTGACCCTTCTTCAGGAACAGTACGGACGATCTTTTGTGGACCTGGGCGTGGTCAACGACCAGGGAATTCAGATTGCATACGCGGGACCCTTCAGGCTCAAGAATGCAGACTACTCGAAGGCAGAGTGGTTCACGAAAGCCATGCATACCGAAGCCTACGTAAGCGACGTATTTCATGGCTTGCGAGGGCTGCCCCATTTCATCGTGTCATCGCGGCAAGACTATCGGGGCAAAAAGTGGATCCTGAGAGCGACCGTAGATTTTGAAGCGTTCAACTCGCTCGTTGAAAACATCCGCATAGGCTCCACGGGCTTTGCGTTTATCCTCAACAAGAAAGGTGAGTTTCAGACAAAGCCGCGTTTCGAAGTGGAGGCTGCAAAAGAGCCTTATCTGGATTTCCTCAAATATGACAGTACACCACTGGATGACGTGGTGGTTTTGGAAAAGGCCGACGATGCTGGTGTGGAGAAAATCCATGTGTGGTCGAGGCTGAAGAATGCAGACTGGCTGCTAGCGTACCAGCAAAAGGCCTCTGACGCTTATGCGGTTCTGACTCAGGCGCAAAAATTAACTATCGTAATCTTTTTGATCGGGATGGGAGTCATAATCGTTGCTGCGATCTTACTTGCAAAAAGACTAGTGAGGCACATAGCCAAGATGGAGACGGAAAAGGAGATGATGAATGAGCAGGTCATCGAAGCTGGGAAATTGGCCTCAATAGGCGAACTTGCAGCGGGTATCGCACACGAAATAAACAATCCGGTAGCGGTCATGGTGGAAGAAGCCGGCTGGATCCGGGACCTCCTGGACGAAGATGACCTGAAAGAGACTGCGAATCTAGAAGAATTCAAACGTTCCTTGAATCAAATCCAAACGCAGGGACACCGCTGCAAACAGATCACTCACAAGCTCCTGAGCTTTGCCCGGAAGACCGATCCCACGGTTAAGCTCGTGCAGATTAACGAAGTCATTGAGGACGTGATCAGCCTCTCGCAGCAAAGAGCCATGTACGCCAGCGTAAAGATCGAAACCAACCTTGACCCTGATCTCCCGAAAGTAGAGGCATCCCCGTCGGAATTGCAGCAGGTCTTTCTCAACATGATCAATAACAGCTTGGACGCGATGGACTCGAAAGGTGGGACGATAGAAGTTATAAGCAGAGTCTCGGGCCGGTTTGTGGTTGTAGATGTGGCCGATACCGGCGCGGGTATTCCCAAGGGTAATTTACAGCGGATATTCGACCCGTTCTTTACTACCAAACCGGTTGGGAAAGGCACCGGTCTGGGACTATCGATATGCTACGGAATCATGAAAAAGATGGGTGGCGACTTGACCGTTAATAGCGCTGTCGGACTCGGCACAACGTTTCACATTCATATTCCTATGTCCCAGGCTGTCGAGGGCTGAAGATCGAGGCAAGCCGGGAAAGTATGACTGTGGCCAAGAGCCTTGGCCTTATGGAAAAGTCGCTTTCCGAGGAATCGGTAGGGGCCGGCGTCCCTGCCGGCCCGATCTAGTTGATTTATAGCATTTCTCTAAAGTTCTTTCCGAATGGCACATTCCCGTCGTCCCGGCGAACGCCGGGACCCAGTTCTTCCTGGATTCCGGCGTTCGCCGGAATGACGCGAGTACACAATCGGACATTTATTTTGGCAATCACTATGGACGATCACTCGAAGATTTTGGCGGCCGACATGTGCTGTCAAAGCGCGTTTGACGAGGCGTACCATGAGCGGAAATAAATCTGAGAAGGGCGGTCGGGTGAAGCTCCTACTGGTGGATGATGAAGAAGCGTACGTCAGTATCCTTTCGAAGAGACTCGCCAAGAGAAACTTTGATGTTACTACCGCGCTCAGCGGCACGCAAGGAATTCAGGCTCTTCGGAAGGATGAATTTGATGCGGCTGTACTGGACCTCAAAATGCAGGATATGGATGGTATCGAGGTCCTGAAAATATTCAAAAAAATGGACCCGCAGATGGCTGTCATAATGCTCACCGGTCACGGGTCGGAGCAGGCCGCTCGGGAAGGCATACAATTCGGAGCTTTTGATTATTTGACGAAACCTTGCGAGCTTGAAGACCTGGTGGAAAAAATAATACAAGCTACACATGCAACAAGGACAGCCCTTTAATTGTCCAGTCTGAATCCCGTCAATTGATTGAGATCCCAGCGAGGGTTGAGAGGAAGTATTCAATTGTCACCAACTGTGTTAAGGTATTGACCTTACAGATTTTACTTCGTTAGTCACGACTTACACGAACCTCCACACGTGCATGTTGATCGTGACGACCTTTCCGCTAAGTTTTGGCTGCAACCAGTGAGTCTGGCTTACAATCTTGGTTTTTCGCCGAGCGAACTTCGCAAATTGGAGGCGCTTACCTCAGAAACATCAACAAAATCTCCTGGAGGCGTGGCATGGGTACTTCGGAACCAAAAGCGGGTGAAAGTGTGAAAGACGTCCATTTTAGTGAAGACACCATCAGCGTAGATCTCGTTGATGGCCGCACCATAACAGTCCCTCTTGCTTGGTACCCCCGACTTCTTCATGCAACTTCCCAGCAGAGGGAAAACTGGCGAATATCTGGGGGGGGCTTCTGCATTCACTGGCCTGATATTGATGAAGACTTGAGCACTCAAGGTCTGCTTCAAGGAGCACCTGCACCGTGTGGAACCGGAGAGGTAGCAGCTTAATGCTCAAAGAAATCCATGCGGAAGCGGCTTTCTTGGTGAATGGTAATGTCTTAACAATCTCCTGCCACACGGAACAGTGTTCATTATTGAAAATAATCGACTATGATTTTGGCAGTCTTAAGGGCCACGCCCGTCCCCATTTGCTTTATGAGCGCACTGGACTTGAAGTGTTCGCCTGCCTCAATCCTCTCGAGGCAAGCAGTCACACGCTGCTTGTCTCTCCCGACCAGGGCTGATGTGCCCTGCTCCAGGTAGATTGGCCGTTCAGTATTGTCGCGGCACACCAAGCAGGGGACACTGAAGAAACTTGCTTCCGATTGAACTGACCCTGAATCCGATAGAATCAGGGCGCTTCCTTGCATAAGAGACAAGAAATCGACATAGGGCTGAGGCGGAACCATTTTCAGGTCTCGAATACCTTCTATTCTCTTCTTTAAACCGAACTCATCCAAGCGCTTCAAGGTCCGCGGGTGGATCGGAAAGATAATGGGGTAAGGGATAAGTTCGAGGATATCAATCACTTCCCTCAGCGAGTCGGGGTCATCGACGTTGGATGGTCGGTGTATGGTGACTAAGGCGTACGAACCAGCCTTCAGGTCGAACGTCTCCCACAATTTCTTTTCTTCTATACTGGGTAGAAACATTTGAAGGGTCTCGAGCATAATATCGCCCACCAGGTGTACCCTGCTCATGTCGATGCATTCTCTTCTAAGGTTTTCCACTCCGGATGGCTCGGAGACGAACAGAAGATTTGACAAGCAATCGGTGAGGCGCCGGTTATGCTCTTCAGGCATGGTTTCGTCAAAGGACCTCAGTCCCGCTTCCACGTGAGTGACGGGAATGAAGATCTTTCTCGCCACAAGAGCTGCCGCAATAGTAGAATTCACATCTCCTACCACAATCACCATGTCCGGTTCGACCTTTTGGCAGACCTTCTCGAATTCAATCATGATCCTTCCGGTCATTTCTCCGTGGCCGCCGGAGCCTACTCCGAGATGCCATTCCGGCGGGGCCAGACCGAGTTGGCTAAAGAACACGTCGCTCATCTCTTTGTCGTAGTGTTGGCCTGTGTGAACGGTGATATGGCGAACGAAATCGTACTTTTTGAACTCTCTCTCCAGCGGTGCGATTTTCATGAAGTTGGGACGAGCCCCAACAACGCTCACTATTTTTTTTTGCTTCATTCTTGGTCCACCAGTTAGGTTACGCCTCGCATGAGGCGCCCAGTAATCCGAAAGTAATGGTTACAACCATTGCCAAAAGTATTGATCAAAAGGGAGAATGACTCGGTGGGGACTGGCATCCTGCCCGTCCTCCAGAGACAGGCAAGATGCCTGTCCCACCAACCTGTGTCCGGGGCAAATCTGTTTAGGACCGCGGAATAGGTCAAGACTTTTGCACCACGATATATTTTTATGCATCACCGCCGCGCTTCCTCAGGAAAGTTTCCACTACGTCTACGATCCGTTCCGACGCGTGGCCGTCACCAAAAGGGCTTTCCTCAATGATCATGGAACAATAATGCGCAGAGTCCTCAAGCAATCTGGAAGCTTCAGCGACGATCCTCTGCCGGTCTGTTCCCACAAGGATAGCAGCGCCTGATTCAATTGCCTCAGGTCTTTCGGTTACGTTCCTTACTACAAGGACAGGTTTTTTCAAGGACGGCGCTTCTTCCTGAATGCCACCTGAGTCCGTGATGATGAAGTAGGAGTCACTCATGAGAGCCACGAACTTGAAATAGTCGGGCGGTTCGATAACCCTGATCCTGTCGTGCGATCCCAGTATGTTTTCCACCGGTTTGCGAACGTTGGGATTGGGGTGTACTGAATAAACCACAACAATATCCTGAAACTTTTCAACCAACTCAACCAGAGCGTGGGACAAATCGGCCAAACCGGGCCCAAAGTTTTCCCGGCGATGCCCGGTGACAAGAATCATCCGCCCTGGCGGAAGGTCAAGCTCGACCGGTTCTTCGCTCATCTCAGAGCGTTCCTTCAGGAGCGCTACGGTCTGCAGTAAGGCATCGATTACCGTATTCCCAGTAACATGGATCGAATCAGGCGATATCTGTTCGAGGCGGAGATTTTCGGCAGCTCTTTTCGTGGGGCAGAAGTTCAGGTCCGCGATATGGGAAATGAACGTCCTGTTGATTTCTTCAGGAAAAGGCTGGAACCGATCGTAAGACCTCAGCCCGGCCTCCACATGAGCTATGGGGATTTTCAGATAAAACGCGGCAAGAGCAGCCGCAAAAGCTGATGAGGTGTCCCCTTGGACCATCAGGATGTCGGGCTTCTCGTGAAGGAGCATATCCCTGGTTCCCTGTAACGCGCTTACAGTAATATGAAAGAGGCCTTGATCTTCTTTGATTAAATTAAGATCGTAATCAGCCCGAATATCAAATACCTCCAAAACTTGATCCAGGAGTCGACGATGCTGGCCGGTCGCGCAGCATACCAGCCGTATGCGATCCCCGCGCTTGCGCATTTCTTTGTATACCGGCGCCAGCTTAATCGCCTCCGGCCGCGTCCCAAAAACCAACAATACGGTAAACATAATTCGAAGTCCGCTTGTCAAGAATTGGAGATGAATTATGCACCAAAACCGGACTTACGGCAAACATCCAATGAAAGAGCGTCATTGACATTATAACTGATTGGTTTAAATTGATTATTGAGCGTCGACGAATAGCCCGAGGAGGACTATTGGTGGCAGGAGCAAGATTTGCAGTCGTTTTGGGCACTGTGGCAGCGCTCGTAATCCTCGCCTTGCCGGCAAGGGGACAGTTCGAGGTCGTTCCGCAGGAACCTTTGGAGACGTCAAATTATTACATCGCCGCCAGGCCCAATTATGCCGGTTCTAACTGGATCTTTGACCAGACGAACAACAAAATCATCGGGTACGCTCCCTGGGACAGTGATCGCAGACGCTGGACGCTCTTCACCCTGACAGGGAAGTATGCCGGATTCGTACAGGCGACCCTCGGAGCAACTGATCCTCCGCATTACAAGCAGTATCTGCGGTACGACAAGGACAACAGGTATACAGGTGTATTAATTGCTCGCCTGGGTGGCAGACCGGTGACGAAGGATCGGCCCTTCGGAGAACTGGGCGGGTCCCTCGAACTCTATGACTTCGGCAACATACCGATTACTCTGCCGTCGTATCAGTTGCAATTAGACCCGCTGAAGCGTTTTCCCGAGGGGGTGGAGGTTACCCCGATTGAGCCGCCGTACGGCCGGTAAGCAGGATTCACCGTCCCGCGAGACGTGGATGCGCCGAGAACGCGGAGATGAAAAACGGGTTGCACGGTACCGCATGATCCAACGGGGTACCCGGTCAGGCCGGCATCGGCTTTACTGTCACGGAGCCGAATGCTACATCCCTGATCTGACAGAAATGACGAGAAAACATAACCGTTCGCCGAGAAAACGGTTTAGCCGGATTCTTCAAACGTTGCCGGCAGGGACACGGCCCTGGCACCTGAGCCTGGTAGGACCGGCCTCCGTGCCGGTCTTCAAATGCACGGCGAACGTTAGGTAATACTTTCGCAGGTACTTAGTTGCTAACGACTGGCCTGATATCAATGCTGCAATTCAAATTCGGAATCATGAGATCAATTTTGAACCAAGGGGACTAATTTTATGGGATTAAGGCTGAGCATCTTTAAGAACACCCTTGCTCTGTCCGTACCCAATGTGCTCAATCCATTCATATCCTTTGTTTTGGTGCTGGTGATATCGCGATACCTGGGCGTCAAGGGTCTTGGGGAGTATTCCCTCGTCCTTTCCTACATGTGGATTTTCAACACCCTTGCAGCATTGGGGCTCGGCGATCTCGTCGTCAGAGAGGTGGCCAAAAGGCCCGACCACACGCACAAGTTTCTTTTCAACGCGGGTATCTTTGGATCAATATCTTCACTCGTTGCTATGCTGGCAATGAACGGGCTTATTGTGGTGATGCGGTACGACCAGGAGGTCGTGTACGCTGCTTTCGTTTGCTCCCTTTCGCTCGTGACTTCCACCGCAATGGTTTATATGGAAGCGATCTTCAGGTCCGCGGAGAAGGCCCAATATGTAGCCTTGACCTATGTGCTGGAGAACCTTCTGAGGGTCGTTGCATGCGTGTGGCTTCTGTTGCATGGCTATGGAATTGTAGTGCTGTTCGCGGCGATTCTTGGGAGCCGCTTTTTCGGGTTCGTGGTGATGTCATGGCTCTATGTCAGGGCATTTGGTGTGCCTCGTGGGAAGTTAGATCTTGAAGTTTGGCGTATCTTGACGAAGGAAGCACCCACCTTCACCAGCATTGCGATCTTTTCAACCATCCACCTTAGCATAGCTCAGATAATGCTTTCCAAGCTCCAGTCCATGGAGGCGGTTGGTATCTTCAGCGCAGCGGACAGGCTGCTGGCGATATGCAAGACAATGCCGGTGGCTTTCTCTTCAGCGCTTCTGCCGTTCTTTGCAAAGCAGTTTGCTTCCAGCGCGGAGGAACTGAAGAAGCTCTCCACTGACTCCTTGCGATACTTGTTCGTTGGGATCTTTCCCGTGGTGGTGGGCACATTCATTCTTGCCGACAGCATTATCACCCTCATCTATGGGCAGAAGTTTTCTTCAGCGGGCCAGGTGTTGAGGTTCCACATATTGTCTCTTATACCGTTCACAGTGGATTACATCCAGGCGCAAGTCCTCATCGCCACGGACAATCAGAAAGTGGATTTGATGATCAATATTGCTGCGGCAATAACAAATACCGTATTGAGCTTCCTTCTTATATCCCATTTTGGGGTAATGGGGGCAGTGATAGCCCCTCTTTCAACCATAATTATCGTCAATAGTCTTCAGTATATATATATCAGGAGGAACCTTTTTAGAGTGCCGTTTGCCGGGATTCTAACCCGAGTAATTGTCGCTTCTTTGGTGATGGGAATGTTCACGTACGTTTTGAGTGACTATAATATTTTCATCAACATTGCCGTGTCGGCTGTAGTGTATGGCTTACTTGTAGTTTTGTTGCGAGTTGTTTCTCATGAGGAGATTCGTCTCCTGGAGGGATTGTTGGTACGTAAGCCTGGAAAGGTGGACGGATGAGGGGCTATTTGAAAACTTTGTTGCAGCGGAGAGTTCCGGAGCCCATACGCAAATGGGCTCAGCTCATCGCGGATAGGGTGCCGCCATCGGTAAGATACGGTAAGCCCTACAGCGAGTCGCTTGCCTTGCTGAAGGAAAGCGAAACCTGGGACGAAGAGACCCTTGTGGCCTATCAGGAGAAGCGTCTGCAAATCCTGGTCAACCATTGCTATGACAATGTCCCATATTATAGAGAGGTCTTTTGGCAAAATGGCCTTACCCCCAAAGACATTCAGACAGTAAATGATCTGCAGAAGTTGCCGTTTCTGACAAAGGAAATAGTCAAGAGAAGAAAAGAGGACCTCATCGCGACCAATATTTCATTTCTAAACAGAGAAGTGGCATCTACAAGCGGAAGCACCGGAGCGCCTCTCGATTTTTATATGGACCCAACCACGAGACCTATGGAGAGGGCCCTTGCTTTTCGTCACCTCTCGTGGCTCGGCTACAAGAAGGGGGACAGGCTAGCTGTTTTCAAGGTGCCTCCCCTGTCCGATCCCAAGCAGTTCTACCAATATCTTCCTCGGTCGGGCGAGTTGAGGATTTCGTTTCGAGATATCGACGAACCGCGTCTCGAAAAGATGGTGGACCTGTTGGAACAGTTCAAGCCTGACTTTATAAGCGCATGGCCTTCCTCGCTCTACATACTGGCCAGATGGATGGAAAGAAACAAAAGAACCATTCAGCCGCCGAAATTCATCGTGACGGGTTCAGAGAACATGTATCCGCACATGAAAGAGCGGATAGAAGAAGTGTTCAAGGCTTCTGTCTCAGATTTCTACGGGCAGGAAGAATCAGTCGCAATTGCCATGCAGTGTTCACTGGGGCAGGGATATCATGTCCAAATGGAGATGGGGATAGTGGAGCTTGTGCCGTTCAGGGCAGGAATGTCTGAGATAGTCGGTACGGGACTCCATAATATGGTCATGCCGTTCCTGAGATACAGGACGGGAGACTTGACGACGGATGGCTCTGGCCCCTGTCCCTGTGGCCGAAAGCACCCGCTGATCTCCGGCATAGTCGGTAGGGAAGCGGACCTCATCGTTACACCCGAGGGGAAGCTCGTCTCTCCCCTGTTGTTGAATCCGCCATTTCACCGCCTTGAGGAAATCAAGGAAGGTCAAATCATCCAGGAAGATGTCGAGACCCTCAGAATAGTAATAGTACCATGGGACCGGATCTCCGAGAGCACAAGGGAGCAGCTCGGCAGAGAAATCAGCGACGCCCTGGCGTCTCCGGGTATGAGGGTAATTATTGAAGAGTTGGAAGGCATTCCCAGGACCGGCTCTTGTAAGAACGCGTTCGTGGTTTCCCGTATCCGACTGGAAGATTACTTGTAGAGGGAGGATCAGCGTGAAGCAAGTTCTCGTAGTAGGTCCTGTCCCTCCGCCCTACGGCGGTATCGCCTCAGTGATGGAGGACATCGCCAACTCGGATCTCTCAAAGGAATATCTGTTCGAAATTTTTGACAGATCAGCCGTGTTTCCTCCAGGGGCCGAGGGGTTGATAGGGAAAAATCTTTTCAGGGCAAAAAGATTCCTCCGGTTTTTCAAAAAGGCGTGGTCCGGCAAGTATCACTTTGTGCATATTCACTCTTCTGATCCGGTCTTTCTGGGAACCACCATCTTCATGTTGCTGAGCCGTCTTGCCGGTGTGAAGATTCTCCTTCACGTTCACGGGACCGACTGGACCAGTTTCTACTCCGAAGCTCCACTGTTCAAGAAATTCTATACGAGAATAGGGCTGGAGTTGCCAGCCAAGATAGTGGTGCTCTATCAATTATGGGTGGATAACATAAAAAAACTACGTCCAAACGCGGACGTTCGGATACTCAGGAATTTCGTTCATGAGCAGGACCCTCCGAGTGCCAGCGAAATCGAAGAGGCCAGGCAGAGCCTCGGCCTGACAAAAGAGAATTTTGTGGTGCTCACAGTTGGCAGTGTGGGCAAGAACAAGGGGAGTTTTGAAATACTGAAAGCGGTACCCAAAGCGATCTCGAAGGACGATTCTTTAAGATTCGTCTTGCTCGGAGGTGAGGAGAGGCCCGGAAACATGGCCCAACTCACCAGCATCGTGAAAGAAGAGAAGCTGGGCTCGTGGGTGCAATTGACAGGGGAGCTGGAGCGAGAAAAGGTCCCTGCTTTCTTGGGCCTTGCGGACTTATTCCTTCTGCCGTCTTTCTGGGAAGGGATGCCCGTGACAATAATTGAGGCCATGCGAAGCGGACTGCCGATAATCTCTACGCCGGTGGCCGGTATCCCGGACATGATTGATAACGGCGTCTCAGGGCTGTTGATTAATCCAGGGGCCCCGGACGAGATAGTGGAAGCCGTGCTCTTGTTGAAACGGGACAAGGAGCTACGCGACAAGCTGGCTGAAGGCGCGAAGGCGCGTTTCGAGGAAAAATTTGAATTCTCAAAGGGGATTGAAGAAATGCGGGTCCTTTATGCGAGCATG
>CAWBBA010000011.1:0-104762 GCA_963786905.1 uncultured delta proteobacterium
GTGTGCCTCTTTGGATATGGGAACGCCATAGCCGATCTGCTCGGTGGAGTAGCCGATGCGACCGGTATTGCACCACTCTCCCAAACGAGCCATGAATGCGTCGTCTGCGGTCCAGTCTTTGGCGTCGCTCCACACACGAGAGAATTTGCGGCCCAGGCTCTCCAGGCAGGCTCCAGTGTTAAGCAGCCTGACGAGCCCCGGCCACTGTCCTGAGAAATTACTCGCCAGCAGCAACGGGCTCTCTTTGCCGACGACGCCGTCAGTGGTGTGCGGCCCGTAGCACCAGTGCACGAAAACGCCGATGAGCGGGTCATCAACCGGGCCGAGCTTCTCGATGGCTTCGTGGGTCGTGTGAGAAAACCTTCTATACGATAGCTCGTACGGCCGAGTTTCTTCAGGGCGCTCTCCAGTTGGACCGTGGCCTCCTCCGCGTTTGGCTGAGCCAGCTCGTTGGGTTTGGAGCGGTAATCGCCAGGCCAGAAAATGCCGATTTTGGTTCCGGACATTCGTTCCCTCCTTCACGTGACGGAAATCGAGGAACATCAAGTCATCTCTCATCCGCAGATCTCGCAGATTTTCGCAGATTAGAAAATACAAAACGCTTGAATTCAAGGCTTTGCCGACCGAAATTCACCAGCAGTCCTCGCTCGAGACGTGTAGCCTTGAGATAGTTCAAGAGCTGGGCGTCTTCGATGCTAGTAATCGCTTTCAACGCCTTCAACTCGACGATCACGTTGTTGTAACACACAAAATCAGCGCGATAGGAGCAGGGCAACCGCTCCCGCTTATAGGACACCGGCAGATCCACTTCGCTCGCGAAAGGAACGCCTCGGGCCGCGAATTCGATAGCGAGCGCCTGCTGATAAACGGCTTCCAGGAATCCCGGACCAAGGTGTCGATGAACCTCCATTGCCGCCTCGCCGATGATGGCATGTGTTTGTTTGTCTCTAGAATCTGCGGCCATCTGTGCAATCTGCGGATTCGTTCCTGAAACGGTATCATCCCTCTGCATAAAGCACCTCCGCTTGAAAAAACCCGATCTCTTAGCCGACGACGCCGTCTGTGGTGTGCGGCCCATAGCACCAGTGCACGAAAATGCCGAGGAGCGGGTCATCCACCGGGCCGAGCTTCTCGATGGCTTCATGGGGTCGGTGTGAGTAAAAATCTTCGATGCGATAGCTCCGTACGGCCGAGTTTTTTCAGGGCGCGCTCCAATTGGACCGTGGCCTCCTCCGCGTTTGGCTGAGCCAGTTCATTGGGTTTGGAACGGTAATCCCCGGGCCAGAAAATGCCGATTTTGGGGCTGGACATATCTTCTACCTCACGCGCGACGAATATCGGGCTACATAATATCATTTTTTGCGAAAGGGGTTTCAATGGCCGTCGGGGTCGTCGCCTACGCGTGCTATTGCTGCGAAACAGTTTTTCGACGGTTGCTACAATAGCTTCATTCCGCTAATCTCCATTGAGCGAACACCACGCTGCGGGCTACAAAAAAAGTGTTATGTCCTCCGAAGTTCGTGGACATATGTCAACAAGGGTGTAGCAAGTTCTCGACAAAGGAGCGTGGAATGTTAGTAGAGACCAAACAGGCACATGAAGCACCGATACGCGCTCGCACGGGGCCGCCGGACCTGTAAGGTATATCAATGGACAATCATGAGTTCAATCGCGATGAGTTCAAGGAGTCTTACGCCCACTATCGTCACTTGGAGCAGGAGCGGTCGCGGCACCTTAGGTTCTTCCTCGTGATCGTCGGAGCTTTGCTGGGCGTCCTTGGCTTCTCGACGAAAGCTGCTGCATCCGTTGCCGATCGGGGCTCATTCCTATTCGTCTGCGGGTTAGTTGTGGTTTTTCTGCAGATTCTTGACACCGTCACTTTTGCGGCAATACGACGCGTTGGTGCGGCCCGCGGAAACCATGCCAAAACGATACGCCATCTGAGAAGTAAACTTGCTTCAGACGAGTACGTTGCCAACCTGTGGGCCGCTTTCGACGACCGGCCACATCTTAGCGTACAGCGTGCAGCCGAAATTATGCTGCATCTGTTCGCCTTGATCCTCGTCTTGGCAGCGTCCTTGGGTACGATCTATGGGCTCAATTCCGGAATCGCACTCTGGTGGCAAGGTATCGTAGTTCTTTTCCTCACACTCTTCTTTGCGGTCGTGCATATTGGCCTCTCCATATATCCAAAAAGTCCCGAAGGAAAGAGCCACCTGACAACGGCATGAGCGTAGCGCCGGACGGTGCCTGCACCAGGTGCGGTTTGCTTTGAAACATTCGGTTTGCTTCCGTAGCTTACCTCACCCAGAAGCCTCGATAGCTTACGTCCTGGGGAACCGAAACTAAATTTTCATCAGCAAGGCTAAATTTGCAGAGTGTAGGAGGACAGCGCTAATGCAAGAAAAGATAGTGTATCTGCTCGGGGCAGGATTCTCCGCGCCTCTTGGGCTGCCCGTCATGAGCAATTTCTTTTTCAAATCGCGAGACCAATATTTTCAAGACCCCGAAAATTACTCCTATTTCACGAAGGTCTTTGAGATTATTCGCAAACTAGGTGACGTTAAGAATTATTTCAAGGCTGATCTCTTTAACATTGAGGAGATACTCTCTATTCTCGAAATGCAGCGGCATTTAGGTCAGGGGGAGGCAGAAGCCCACGATTACACTAAATATTTATGTGATGTGGTCCAGTATTACACGCCTACCTTTGAGCCAGGCAATATAAGAGCGGCCAATTGGCACGAAAACTTCCTCCACAGAAGGGCAAGAGGCTTCGGGAATTTCGTGGCGTGCCTCTTCAATCTGAATATAATGGACAAGCGCCGGGATTCCCCCCCTCAGATGCAGCTTTCTGCTTCTCGGGAAAACGATCCCCAAAACGTGGGACCAAGTGGTGACTTTGAACTACGATCTCGTGCTAGAAAAGCTTTGTGAGCTCATCTGCTCCGTGACAAACATCGAGATGGCTTTTTGCACAGATCAAAAAAATCTCGACGATAAGTGGATTGGCTCTCCTTACCTTGCCAAATTGCACGGAACAGTAGAATCTGCAAAGGTGATCCCACCTACCTGGAACAAGGGGCTACATTCTGGAATGACTGAGGTGTGGCAACTTGCTTATAAGCTCCTTTCCACAGCGACGCAAATTCGCGTCATAGGCTACTCTCTTGCAGAAACAGACTCCTACGTAAGGTACTTGTTGAAGTCAGCGATTATGGAAGCAAGAAATTTCAAGCAAATTGATGTCATGTGTCTCGATCCGGAAGGCGGAGTTAGAAGCTAGGTACGACGAGTTTATCCATTTTCCCAACTACAGGTTCGCTTCGATGGACGTAAGTGAATATCTCGGCTACCCAGTAACTATGGACCACGAGCGGAAAACTGTGAAATATGACTTTCTGGAAAGACTCCATGGTCAAGTTTCTTGGTAGCAATCAATTCCCTATAAGCACCAGCCGACATGATTCTGTGATGGGTCCGCGGCCCTATGTAGAATCTTCAGCTGAGCAAGAAAAGGGGTCACGTCTGCTCTTGACTCATGCTCCATAGTCATCACCGAATCTGGATTCCGGCTCTTGCCCCGGACGCCTGTCCGGAGCAAGAGCCGGAATGACGACCCGAGTAGGGTGCTGGTGAGTCCCGCGTCTCGTGGGATGAACCGCGACTGATCGCGATTTGAGTATCACAAGCTTGCACAGAGAATACCTCGAACGATGCGGTTCGTGTCAATCATCGCACCTTTGTGAACTGCAAAATACCACGAGACCGTCGCCAAGAGAACTATCGGCGATGCGAAGCATCTTCCGCTTGACAGCGAAGAGTCCATGGCTCATCTTGAGAAAAGACCAGCTTGCGTAATGGAAGCGCCATTTCTCCCTTTGTCGGATTTCAGGAGATACGATGTCACCGAATCTTGATCAAATTTACGAGGAAGCCTTAAAGCTTCCGGATGAATCCAAGGCAGCATTGGCAGAACGTATCGTTGAATACCTGGAAACGTGTGTGCCACAGGATCTGGAAGGTGTTCATGTCGAGACCGTAAGACGACGCCGGGACGAAATGAAGAGAGGAATAGTGGAGCCCGTTCACGGTAGTGAGGCTTCGGTATTAGCGCACAGGATCATCAATAAGTGAAGCACTCTCTCCATCCTGAGGCGCTTGAAGAATACCTTGGAGCTGTCGCCTATTATGCTGACATCAGTCCTCGGGTGGCGGAGTCTTTTGTCAACGCCTTCGAGTCCGGCATCGAAGAAATTCTCACCTATCCTAGCGCTTGGCAGATCGTCGAAGATGATGTGCGACGCTATCTCATCAAGCGTTTTCCATTCGGTATTTACTATTGTATAGAGGCTGATCGCATAATGATCTACGCTGTGATGCATATGAGCCGCAACCCACAATTCTGGAAAGACAGATTGAAATAGAGCCGACGGCACTCATTTCTTGGGGCTGCTCCATGATGCTAAATTTGAGAGTTTTTGGGGGAGGGGTTCGGGAGGGTGTTTTTGCAAAAACATCCTCCCCGAGTATTCTTCCCTCTGCTTACGCCCCGTCGCCCGCTTTGCGGCGGGTGAACTGGTCCACTGCTACAGCGAGGACGATCACCACGCCGATCACAATTAACTGAGCGTTCGTCGAGATGCCCACGAGGGTGCATCCGTTGCGTAAGAAGCTGATGAGCAGGGTGCCTACGATGGTTCCCGTGATGGTTCCTCGGCCTCCGGAGAGGCTGGCACCGCCGATGACCACCGCGGCGATGACGTCCAGCTCTGCGCCCACGCCCGCGGTAGGCTGTGCTGAAACGGTTCGGCTCATGGCGATCATCGCGCCGAGCCCGGTGAGCAGGCCTCCGAGGGTGTAAATGCCGATTAGAGTTCGATCGACCCTCACACCCGCGTGGTGCGCGGCTTCCACGTTGGAACCGATGGCATAAGTGTGACGACCGAACCGTGTGAACTGCAGAATGGCTCCCGCCAAGGCAATGACAGCCAAGAACAGGACCAGTGAAATCGGTATCCCCAGCAGAGTGCCTTCGCCCAGGTAGCGGTACGATGACACGTTGATCGGCTGCCCGTCGTACATGACCAGCGCTATCCCGCGGTAGAGACTCATAGTGCCTAAGGTTGCAATGAACGGTTGGAGCTTCAGCTTTGTGATCAAAGCTCCCGAGACCAAGCCGCCCAAAGCGCCGGCAAGGAGCCCAACCGCGGTTCCCAGGGCAATCATCCCTACAGGAGGTTTTTCGCCACCGAGCCCGATCATTGTTCCGGCCGCGGACATGCCGCACAACGCGAGGAGGGAGCCCACAGAGAGATCGATGCCGCCGGAGATTATAACGAACGTCATTCCAACCGCGATGATGCCGTAGACCGACGAGCGGCGCAGCACGTTGAGGAAATTGTCGACGGTCAGAAAGCTGTCAGGCTGCCAGAGCGATAAGATGGCGATGACGAGGATGAGGCTCCCGAACGGCAGCAGTTCTCGCACGAATTTGTTCATGTGCGGCTCTCGTCCACTGCGGCGAGTTGCATCACTGCCTCCTGGGTGGTTTCCGAGGTGACGAGGTCCGCGACGAGGCGGCCCCGGCGCATCACCAGAATTCGGTCGGTGATTCCAAACAGCTCGGGCAGCTCCGAAGAGATGATGAGAACGGCCTTGCCCTCAGCGGCCATCCGTCCGATGAGCTCGTAGATGTTGACCTTGGCCGCGATATCGATGCCACGAGTGGGCTCATCCAGCACCCACAGTCGCGACTGAGCGATGAGCGCCCGACCGAGCAGCAGCTTTTGTTGATTGCCACCCGACAGAGCGCTCGCGGGCGCTCCTGGCCCCGACCACTTGAGCGAGAGCTTTTTGGCCGTTTCTTCGGCGATTTCGCTTTCGCGGCCTAGGTGCAGGATATGCTTCATGCCCAGTTCGGCGAGGCACGGCAGCGTCATGTTCCACGCGGCCGGGAGCTCCATGCATAGCCCCGTGCGCTTTCGATCTTCTGTGACGTACATGACTCCGAGGGAGAGTGCGTCGGCTGGCGTTGCGATTTTCACGCTTCTACCGTTGAGCTGGACGCTGCCGCGGATTGACGGGTCGAGACCGCACAGGACGCGGGCAAGCTCAGTGCGACCTGCGCCCACCAGCCCGGCGACGCCGACGATCTCTCCCCAGTGCAGATCGAAACTGATGTTTTCGACGCCTTGGGACGAGAGCTCCGACACGCTCAGAGCCGTGGACCCAACTTCGACCTCCCTTTTGGGGAAGTAGTCGTCCAGATCGCGGCCGACCATCTGTTTGACGATATCGGGGATTTCGAGGCCCTTCATGGGGCCGGTATGCACGGCTCGTCCGTCGCGGAGAACGGTGATGTCGTCCGCGATCTCAACAACCTCTTCGAGCCGATGGGAGATGTAGATGATTGTGGTGCCCGCCCGGCTCAGTTTCTTGACCATTTCGAGAAGCACGGCCACTTCGTGCTCTCCACACGAGGAGGTCGGTTCGTCCATCACCAGAATCTCGGCGTTACGTGCAAGGGCCTTCAGTACTTCGACAATCTGGCAAGTGCTCGCTGAAAGGTTCACCACTTTTTGGTTGGGATCCACATCGAAGCCATGTCTTTCGGCCAGGGCACTGGTATCTGCGAGCATTCGCTTTTTGCAGTAGGTGCCGAGCAGCGCACCGCGGGGCTCGATCCCAAGCCACACGTTCTCGGCGATGGTGAGATCCGGGGCGAGGCTCAGTTCTTGGTAGATCATCGCGACCCCGGCAGCGAGGGAGTTGGAAGGATGCTTCCACGCGCAGGTTTTACCATCTCGCACGATGGTGCCGGTGTCGGGCTGAAGTACTCCCGAGAGGATCTTCATCAAAGTGGATTTGCCCGCGCCGTTTTCGCCCACCAGGGCGTGAACCGTCCCCTGCCGGACGCGCAGCGTGACATCTTCGAGGGCCTTGACGGGGCCAAAGCTCTTACTGATTCCCTGCATCTCGAGGGCGAACTGGGAAGACTCGACTAGCGGGCACAGCGCCATTAACCTTCGTTTCCGATGAGCGCGCGAATCTCGGGCGAGTTCAAGCGATCCTTGGTGACAAGCTCCACCCCGGTGTCGATTCTCGCCTTGACGCTTTCGCCCTTGATCGCCGCGACGACGCTGGATACGCCTTTGTATCCCATCGCCTGAGGATTTTGAATTACGAGCGCCGTCGATGCGCCCGGTCTCGAGACCTTTGAGCAGGGCGTCAGCAGCGTCGAAGCCGATCATCTTCACGGCGCCCGCTCGTCCCTGGCTCTCCAGCGCTCGCAGGGCGCCGCGGGAAGTGGACTCGTTGCAGGCGAAGATGCCATGGAGTTCCTTGTGGCGGGTGAGCACGTCTTCGGCTGCGGAGAGCGCTGTCTCTACCGTGTCCTGGCCGTAGCGGTCCTCAACCAGCTCGATCTCGGGAAACCCCTTTTTCAGTGTTTCGATGAAACCGTTTTCGCGAGCCGTGGTGGACGCGGAGCCAGCCATGTACTTGATGACGGCCACCTTGCCCTTGCCGCCGAGGAGCTTCGCCATGTGCTTCGCAGCGAGGGCGCCGCCGGCGTAGTTGTCGGTGGCCACGAAGGAGACCCGCTTGTCGGTTTCGATGTCCGAGTCGATGATGACGACCGGTATCTTGGCGGCCGCTGCACGTTCGACCACGGGGACGAGTGCGCCCGCGTCGGTGGGCGCCAGCACGATGCCGGCCACCTTCTTCACGATGAAGTCTTCGACGATTTGGATCTGTTTTTCACGATCACCCTCGCGGTCCGGACCCGTCCAGAAGATCTCCACATTGTTCTCTTTGGCGGCCTTTTGTGCACCGGCGAGAACCGAGTTCCAGAACGAATGTGTAGTCCCCTTGGGGATGACTGCGATGGGGCCCACTCCCTTGGGCTTTTCGGCGGTGTTCACGGCTTTGGAGGGATCTGATTGGGGCTTGGTATTGTCTCCCTTCTTAAGAAACAGTCCAGCACCCACGGCTGCAGCTGCGACCAGCAGAAATACCAGAATCAAGACGTTCTTGTTCAAAACGACTCCTTCTGCACGCTCGCTTTTTTCGATCCTGTAATTGACTATGTCGCTCATTTGAGAGAACGGTCGAATGAGTGATAGAGATTCCCAGCCTTCAACGGAGACTCAACGTCGTTGAGGCCCCGTCACGCCGGTGCCCTACCCCCGAATTACATACCACCTGCTAGGTTCAAGGTATAGGACGTTTTGCTCCTTGGAGCGGGACATGGTCTGCTGGTGTAGTATTGAGGATCCACGTTGTGAGTATGGCCTCAGGGGCGGGCCAACGACGCCTCCGGACAAGCACATGGACGTCCTGACCTCCGTATGGGAGTTCAGGGCAAGCCAGACTTTTGGCAAGGAGGCTCTAATCCCTAAGCCCGCTACGATTTCGTTGCCGAGCAAAAAGCGCCTCCAGGGCTGCCATATGTTCGGGACTATGGTGACACAGTGCCTGGAAAGAACAGGAGAGTTCCAGCGTTTCTTCCAGGCTCCTCCCCTGGGAGAGGTAGAATAGACGCTTGGCCAGGCGAAGAATTCGTGCCGGGTGTTGAGAAATCTCAGCCGCAACCTCCATTGCACGATCCAACAGCTTTTCCGGTGGCGTCACTTCGCTGACCAGCCCAATGCGCAGCGCCTCGGCAGCGTCAATCACACGACAGGTGAAAGCCAATTCCAAGGCTTTGGAAAAACCGACGATCCGCGGGAGCAAGAAAGCGCCACCATCCCCGGGGATCAATCCTACTGACACAAAAGTTTCGCCAAAGAGAGCTTTTTCGCTGGCAATACGGATGTCACACATGCAGGTGAGATCGCAACCCGCTCCCATGGCTGCCCCGTTCACCGCGGCAATGGCCGGCACGTCTAGGCGCTGGAACGCGAGTGTAACTCGCTGGATTCCCTTGCGGTAGTTCTGGCGCACGTCATTCGGATCCCCCGAGAACATTCCCTCCTTCTTATACATGTCCTTGACATTCCCGCCAGCCGAAAAGGCTGAGCCTGCGCCCGTAACCACTAGAACGCTTACTGACTCAGCATCCTGCACCCTCTGGCACGCATCGACGATTTCATCGATCATCTCCTGGTGGGTAAAAGCATTCCTAATATCCGGCCTATTCAAAGTGAGAACTGCGATAGCCTCTTTCTGTTCGAAGATGATCTCCCGGTATTCCGTCTTTATGGCACTATTGGGTTTGCCATTGCTACGTGGCGATCGGCTTCCCTCTTTGCGCTTAGTCTGTTTACCACCTTTAGTCATCGATCCTCCCCTGACTTGCTCCAGGTTTGTGTACCACTTGCTCAGACCGTGGAATAGTGTGTGGGCTACCCGATGAGGTTTTGCAGCCGCTTTGAGACGCCGAAGATGCCAGAGCTAGGACCGGGTGGCTTAAGGGAATACCAAAATAGTCTTCATAAGGAATACATTTGCAGATGAGCATGTAGTAGATCGGAGTAGTAATGTTCTCTTCTTCGTCGAGACTGTCGAAATTTCCTCCTCCCTTCGAGATGACCAGGTCGGCGCGAGACCACAGAGTTTGCAGTTGTTGCTGAACACCTCGACAGGATTGTCCCCGGTAAAGGACCGTCGATACCATTTTCCATCACCGTAGCCGTATGATCCATTCCGACAAGCTCTGCTTCTCTCAGGGTGGCGTCGTTGAGCGCAGGGATGCTGCGGACTACGAACGCGATTTCTATGTCATAATGGGCCTTGATAGTCTCTATAAGCAACCTATCGAAGACAATCTCACCACAATTGTCACCCAAATAAATCACCAGACTACTCTTTTCCAGCCGATCCTTCAGATCCGAGAAGCGGTTTCGACAGACTGGATGTTCGAGACTTCCTCGTATCGCTTGCTCGACCTCTTCTGAGCTCAGAAATCCCATCGGATCTATCGAATTCCCTGCAATAGCGAGATTAACTGCTGTGAAGAGTGGATCTTCCGACTCGGCCACAAGGCTTTTCAGCCAAGGGTAGAGTTCAAGACACTTTTCGTTCTGGCTGTCTTTCCGCCGCCGGAATGGATCGGGGTCATCATAAGCGGCCGTTATCTTCCTGAACACCTGTTCGACTAGTTGTGAGCCTGTTATACTCCAATCAAGTCCTCGCAGCGCCGGAATCTTCATAATCTCGACAAGGAGTTCCTTTGCCACACTTTCTGCAGTGGTCAGTTCACGAATGGCCTTCAGGGCTGCTTTGATGTTACAGGGAATACAATCAGTAGTCAGTTTCACGGTTTCCCTCCTGAAAAGGTTTGCTACGGTCACCGATCCGTATGGACTTATTCATGGGAGCCTTTATCACAGTCATTCCCAACCAGATGGCGTGAGAAGCGGTATCATGCTTTTAGGCCCGTTGGCTCTGGATGATAAGGGTCTCTCGGTAAGCAGCCAGTAAAGATGTGGCCACTGCGCTGAGACCTCCATGACGCGCAGTCCCTAGTTCATCCTGAACAGTGCACAGGCGACTTATCGTATTTAACATGGGTTCAAGGGTTTCGAGATAAGAAACCGCGGCATACGTTCCGGCCCTGGCGCTCCGGACGATAGATTCGGCTGCCAAAATACCGCTCTTGAGAGCAGACCCAATGCCCTCAAATGTGATGGGAAGAATCAAGCCGGCTGCGTCCCCGACAAGTAGAATATTTCCTTTGGCGGGCACAAATGCTCTTGACCGCAGTTGTTCATGCAGCATAGCGATGGCACAACCGTCTTTCCATTCCGGTTTGCTGTCGGGATGAAAGCCGTACACTCCGAGCGTCTCGTTGATCTCAGGACGCAATTCCTTGATACCACTGCCCTCGATAAGAAATACGTCGTTCTTGTGATTAACATTAAACCTTGGCCTCGGACGCCCTTTGGGGAAAAACCAGTGGATGAGGTTCTTTTCCAGGTCCAGGGACCCTCGGTAACATTCCCTTATCGGTGCTGAATAGCGGACCTTGAGTTGGGGAAATATCGATCTTCGGACAACCGAAGTGCCGCCATCGGCTCCTATAACGAACCGTGCCGGAAAGGCTTCCGTGCTACCATCCTTCCGGCCTATGACGCAACATGCACCATCATCCGAGATAACACGGACAACCCGTAGCCCGTCACGAACGATCACTCCGGCTTCCTCGGCCCGCTGCACCATCCAGAAATCCAGATCCTTCCTCCAAGCTAGAGGCGTATGCCATTCAAGGGTCTGAGGCTCTGCCCCTGCCAAGTGAATCCGGTGACCGGAAAGATATGGTGGATCAACAAGTACGGCATCAGGGATTTGACCGTATTCCTGCCTGATGATGCTATGAGCCCAGTTCCCCATAACCATCCCGGTACAAACCTTGTCCCGAGGCAGTCGCTTCCTCTCTATCAATAGAGTGGCCAAGCCGCTTTCCGCACAACGTTTGGCGGCCGTTGAACCACCGGGTCCAGCCCCTACTACAATAACATCGAAAGTCTGAGAGTTGCCCACTTTGAGGCATCCTCCTCGATCAAGGCCCTATGTTCGCGAAAGGAAGCTGCCCGATGCCGCAGCATGAAACGGGGTAGCCTTATGCCCCAAGCGCTCTTTTTCATAGATTCAATGACATATATCGGGCAGTATTGGTGGGACAGGCTTCTTGCCTGTCCCACCAATACCGTGGACTCGAATCCTCCCTCATTGTCTCCGGTCAGAGAGTGCGCCCCCGAATTGCGAATTGGACCACCAAAGTTTCGAGCATTGCCATGGCGGAAAAGCTCCTGAGAAAGATGGGGGAAACAGCTAAACTAATTCCCGGGACTGTACGCTAGCTGGCTGTAATGGCACGGACCGCTGACAACACGGCTGAGACGTCATCATCTGAGTTAGACGGCCCGAGGCTAAAGCGCACTGCTCCGCGTGGACTGGTCCCAATATCCTCATGCACCAGCGGAGCACAATGAAGGCCGCTCCTCGTCGCAATGTTGAAATCGCCGTCCAGGATGGCCGCGAAATCTTCCGGATCGAGGTTCTCGACATTGCACGCGAGCACCGGGACATGATTGTTCAGCGTCTCGGCGCAATACATCCTTACCCTCGTCATGGAGGACAGGCCGTCTCGTAGGGTTCCCGCGAGCAGCATTTCTTGTTGGTATATGTTCGCCATGCCGCGCTGAGCAATGTATCGCAATCCGGCGGACAGCCCCATGATTCCCATGACATTGAGGGTGCCGGCTTCGAGCCGATCTGGATAAGCCTCAGGGTGTGCAGCACGCCAGGAATCGGAGCCGGTTCCGCCGAATCTGGTGGCTCGTATGTCGATCCCCTCTCGGAGCACGATTCCGCCGATCCCCGTTGGGCCCATAAGGGACTTGTGACCTGTGAATGCCACTGCCTGGACATGCATATCTCGCATGTCTATGGGCACAATTCCTGCACTTTGGGACACATCGAGAATTAGCGGAATCTCCCGCTCGGCACACATTCGGCCCACTTCCTGGACAGGCTGGATCGTTCCCAGGACGTTCGACACGTGGTTGAGAATAACGAACTTGGTTGAGGGCTTGATGAGCTTCGCCACGTCCTGAGGGTCTATGAACCCGCGCCCGTCAAAGGGAACGAGATCAAAGGTGATCAATCCTCTTTCGCGCAAGTGATAAAGAGGTCTGAGGACTGAATTATGCTCCAGTCGCGAGCTCACTACGTGGCATCCCGGTTCGATCAGACCAAGAATAATGGTATTGAGAGCATCGGTGGCGTTGCAGGCGAAAACCACGCGATCTGGACTGTCACCCCCGAAAAAGTTGCTGATCTGGTGTCGGACCTCGTGCACGTAGTGCTCGCACTGAGCCGCCAAGTCATAGCTACCGCGGCCCGGTGAAACGCCCAGCCGGGCATACGTGTTAAACATCTCCTCAAGCACGGGGAGAGGCTTCGGGAAAGTTGTCGCTGCATTGTCCAGATAAATCATGGGCGAGTGATCAACCATAACGTTATCAGCAGCTCCTAGGATTGGGAAGTCCGGCCAGACGCCGTGCGCCGTGCCGAATGCCTCCAGGGAAAAGGCGCTCAAGTTCGAGTAGGCTCAAACCGCTTTGTTTCTTGATATCTCGATTTAGCGGAGCCCTGCCGTTGGCCAGATAAAATCCGCGGAGAAAGTAAATCATTTCCCATTGGCGGTCGGTGAGTGCTGGAAGTCCGGTTTCCACAGCGATTGTCTCGGCAATTGTCTCTGTCCAGCTTTCCGGATTGAGAAGAAATCCTTCTTCGTCGAAAATGACCTCCTTGCCTTCGATCACCCTGATCGTGTGGTCGCGGGCTCGCATGGAGTCTTTGCTCCCCATCGGCGTCAGCTCGGCGCCCCTACTTTGGCTATTGACCGGAGGACTCGTTCCGGAGTGGCGGGAAGGTCGCAAATGCGTTCCCCGCCAGTGGCATCTTGAATAGCAGTGATTATGGCCGCGGCTGTCGGCAGGAGAACGAATTCTCCGACCCCAACTGCGCCCAGCGGTCCTCTTTTTCGCGGAGTTTGGAGCAGGATAATGTCCATGTCAAACGCCGTCTTCATGGTGGGGAACTTGTAGCTGATCCAATCTTCCGTCTTTGCCATGCACGTAATGCTCCCGCAAGGCCATTCCAGCCCCCATGTCCAGTCCACCCTCGATCTGGCCTTCGACAATGCGCGGGTTGATGACCGTCCCCGGATCGACCACGGCAGTCATCTTGAGCAAACGGACTTCACCCGTCTCCATGTCAACTTCAACTTCCGCCATCTGGACTCCGTGCACCCGTGACTCGAACGGCACGCCCTGTCCTGTCTGTTCGTCGAGGAGGGTAGTTTCTGCCACTCTCGTTCCAAGGTACCTTGCCGGCGCTCCGGTCGCCACTAGTTCTTTGTAGTTATTTGCACCAGCTTCCGCCATAGCCTTTTTCAATGCCTCAATCGCATTCACCAGAGCCCCTCCGCTCATATACGTAACGCGGCTGCCTGAGGCCGAACTTGAATCGGGAGTGCTGTCGGTGTCGCGAGTGATGAGACGTATCGTCTCGCGGGGAATTCCCATGAGATGGGATGCGATCTGGGTTAGCATAGCATCGTTCCCTTCGCCTGGATCGGCAACCGATCCATAGATGGTGAGGCCGCCATCAGGCATGAGTTCCACTGCGACCTGAGAACGGTCCGGGCCACCCCTGCCAATCCCGAAGCTACCCCCGGCAAGTCCCACTCCTCGCCTGAATCGTCCGGTCCGCGTTGCAGCACAATTTCTACGAGCCCTCTCATAGTGTTCTCTGACGGCCTCAAGGCATCCCGGATATGGCCATTCGTCCACCACCTGCCCTGTAGAGATCGATTGGCCGGGCGCCACCGAATTCATGAGGCGAAAATCCAGCGGATCCAAGTGGAGCCGGGCTGCCAACAGTTCCATGGCGGACTCAAGGGCGAAATTCACCTGCGGTGGTCCCGCTCCTCGGGCGGCGCCTCCCCATGCATTGTTGGTGTACACGAGGCTGCCCATAGCCTGTACATTGGGTATGTTATACGAGCCGCTCAGCATGTACAAGGCGCGATTGACGATCGACTTTCCTGCTGAAACGTATGCCCCGTTGTCGACGGTGAAATCAATCGAGTATCCGGTGAGCTTTCCGTCACGGTCGGCCCCCAGTTGCACCTTCATGTCAAATGGGTGGCGTTTCGTGGTGATCCACATGGACTCCGTGAGGCTGCAAACATATCTCACCGGGCGCCGCACGTGGAGGGCCGCAGCAGCGGCTAACCCCTCGGCGGTGATGTCCATCTTGATGCCGAACTGTCCGCCGATGAAGGCCTGCTCGTACCGCATATTCTCCCACCCGAGGGCATCTTGCAGGACCTTCAGGTGATAATGAATATTGATGCTTCGCCCAACCACCACCAGTTGAGGCTCATCGTCGTCCGGCTGCGCTTCAAAGTAGGCCACGGAGGCTTCCGGTTCCAACGGTGACTGATGGATAAGCTGTGTCGAGAACTCCGCTTCTACCACTACATCGGAATTTGCCAACGCCGCCTGTGCGTCCCCTTTGATCTGAGGATGGGTGTAGCACAAATTTTGCGTGCCCTCATGGATTTGGTAACTCCCCGCGGACATGGCTTCTTCCGGCGTGTACACTTCCGGCAACGGTTCGTATTCGACCGTCACTGCTTGCGCACCTTCCAAAGCACTCAGCTTGGAATCTGCAATGACTGCCGCCACCGCATCGCCCATTACGTGGACCTTGTGCTCACATAGAATCGGCTGATCTTCTTTCAGGCGATTGGTTCCCTTGATATCCTTTGCAGTGAGTACACACACCACACCGGGGACCTCCTCTGCCCGCGATGTGTCGATGGATTTTATCAGGGCGTGACAGTATGGCGAGCGCACGGCTGCAAGTTCCAGGACCCCGTCCTTTTTAATGTCGGCAGTGAAAAGAGCCCCCCCCGTGGCCAAGAGCAGCGCATTCGGGCGGGGCAATGAGACCCCTATCGTCCCTTCTCCTGCGTCCGGGCACACATCATCCGGCCTGGAGTCCCCTCGCAGGAAACTTCCCGCGAGCTTAACTGCATCGATGATCTTTTTGTAACCGGTACACCGACAAAGATTGTGGCCCAGAGCCTTCTTGATTGTGTCTATATCCGGATCGGGATTCCGGTCCAGGAGAGCCTTGGACGCCATGATCATCCCGGGAGTGCAGAAACCACATTGAATAGCCCCGCTGAGAGCAAATGCCTCCTGAATGAGGTGGGGATTATGCGGCGTGCCCAGTCCTTCAATGGTTATGACGTCAGCCCCACTTAGGCTCACAACCCGGGTGAGACAAGAACGTACCGCCTTCTTGTTGACGATCACCGTGCAAGCGCCACATTGCCCTTTACGGTCGCAGGATTGCTTGGCCCCTGTCAATTTTTTATCATTACGCAAGAAGTCAAGCAGAACCATGTCATCATCAGCGACGCAGGTTTGCGGACTCCCGTTCAGAGTAAAGTTCACCTGTTTCATGAGTGCTCCGCCTATATACTACGCTCTTTCGAGTGCATCACATTTTCAGGGTGTGTTCTCCTGGGACAAACGTCGGGTTGCTGAGCTGGATCAGAAGATTCTCAAAAGGATCGGCTCGGAACTTGCGGTCACTTCGTAAGATCTAAGGCTGGGGACTCCATTGTACATCTCGCTGAAAAGGCCGCGAAGCCTTTCGTAATCCCCGCCCGCTTCGTATGCATCGAGGTCCGCTTTTGTGTCCCACGCAGTGACAGATATCCCTTCATTCCTGTCGTCCAGACATTCCAGAAGGTGCACAAACCGTATACCTTTGTGATTTTTGTGGGCTGAAACGACATTTTTGTTGTACAGATCCCGGAGGGCATCCATTTTGCCGTCCTTCACTTTGAAAAAAGTCATGCGTACGTACATGGGGAAACTCCTTTAGGAGATGGGTTATTGTTACCGAAAAACTTCTCAGGTGAGAATTTGGCCAGAAAATCGAGAACCAATTTCCCTCGGCTCGCCCCTACCAGGACCATCGATGAGATGTTTTCATGATCGCCCAGGTTCGCAGAGGCCCTACAAGGGTCGACATAACGGCTCTTATCCGGCTAGAATCCTTTCATCATCTCTTTCATAAAGAACGGAATCTCGACTCTCCCGGTGGGAGCAAGTATTTTGCTGCTGAAGTCTGTGGCGTAATTCTTCTTCATTGTCCGGACCAATCGCCTGAATTCAGAAGTGTCAATGGCTTTGGCAATGTCGACAATGCTGCGAGCACTGCACTCCCCCAAAATTATAGGCCCATTGCCGATTACGAGCCGCCATGCTCCGGTAATGGGCACCTTGAGTTCCTTCATTCCGGGGATGCATTCTTCTTTGACGAAGTGATAATGGTCTTGTTCCTTCCCAGGAACCACATTGTAGTACTGATTGAATTTCCAGGCACCCGTTTGAATTTTGTAAGGTTCCTCAAGCAATTGACCGGTAGACACCCACAATTTGCTGTAATATGCGGACACCAAGCTCATGAGTTTGGCAGATATGATCCGGTACTCATCAGTGGCGAGAATCTTCCGCAGGTAATCCTGTTCCTCGACCGTAGCGACTGCTTTGATCCTTGGCCCCTGGCCTACTGCAACGTAATAACCACCCAGCAGATTGATTCCCATTTTCTCCAAGGTAGGATCATATTCGTTCGTCATGAACTCGGAGTATTCATCAAATTTTCCCGGAATCACGTCCCAGGATTGGGTAAAAAGGATGGTCATGAGATCCTCCTCATAGGGGCGCCGTTTACATCTTGAAGACACGAGACATGAGTTCTGCAAGGTACTCGGCTTCATTCTCTTTCTTCGAGTATTTGGCTGGCCGCGCCTGCACCCAGAGAACGTTTTCAGGAAATCCGAGATCTTGATCTATGACCCATTCCATGTCTTGGGGCAAGTTGAAGTGAGATTCAGCCTGTTTTGAAATGCGGGCTATCTCTTGCAGCTCCTCGGGTTCAAGACACGGGCGGCATTGCATGTCCTGGGGCACCTGAACCACCCGGGTACCGGACGTGTGTCTGCATACCATTTTCTTTTTTGTGCTCACGGTGCACTCGAACTCACCGCATTCCTTGTCCACGATAAACTGATCCGGGGTGATCTCTCCGCTGACGACACTTTCACCAAGGCCCCAGTTGCCTTCGACGATTATTTTGGACATGTCGCCAGTCGTCGGTAACACGGTCAGCACCACTCCGGCGCACTTGGCGTTCACCATCTTGAGGACGGCTATGCCGATCGGGGCCTTTTCCATTTCCATCCCTTTCTTCAGACCGAAAGGCGATGGCCCGGGTAGTAAAAGCGCTTCCCCAGACCTGGATCACCTTTTCGGTACTCGTTCGTTCCCGTTGACATTCAGGAACGTCTCCATCTGGCCGGGCATGCTGACCGCCCCGCTGGACCGGACGGCCACGGGAACTTCCGGCATCCCCGCCCGTTCGCAGAGGATTTCATACTACGATGGATCTCTTCCTCCATTTCCGAGGGCATTTTTTTGGATTCTATGATGTTCCGGATTTCGCGGCCTGCCTCCATTTGCTGGTCCACCTGTTTCAGGAGATCTCGCTTTTCCTGGACGTAGCGCCTGATCTCCTCGCCGGCTCCGGTTTCGGCCATGAATCGTTCGTACCCGTCTACGGATATGGCAAATCCCGGCGGAATGCGCAGGCCCAGTCGGGTCAGTTCCCCGAGATTGGCGCATTTTTTCCCCACCAGGTCATTATGCTCGGTCCCCAGTTCTTCAAACCAGTAGATCCATTTTTCCGCCATGGGAGTCCACTCTCCTTTTTGCGGGAGCAGGACACCGGGAACCCCCGAAAACCCGGTGCCTGCTTATGCTGGGGCCACTTACTTATCCAGAATGAACACGACCCCCATATTGGCATCGATCTTGATTCTCTGGCCGGACTTGATCTTGGCCGTACCCTCAAAGACGTTCATGACAACCGGGATGCCGTATTCCCGTCCCACAATGGCCGCATGGGATAGGCTTGCCCCGCGGTCCACTACCACGCCTTTGATCATGGAAAAAACCGGGGTCCAGCTCGGCGAGGTACTGGCCGCTACCAGAATGTCTCCTCCTTCACCAGGTGAAGCTCGTCTTCGTTCAAGATCACCCGAGCGGGTCCTTCGGCCACTCCGGGCGAACCGCAGGTTCCATAGAGGTCGGCCTTTAATTCAGGACTGACCTGCGGCATGGAACCGACCACCACCTTGAGGGCGATGGGATCCATGGATTGCACCAGAGACTCCCATGGCCATGTCCAGATCAAAACCCTCTTTCAGAAAGGCCGGTGGATTGGGCGTCTTTTGCCATTCCTGCCAGTCCGCTTTTCGACGATCCACAATGTAACGGAGGTCAAATTGATCCGGAGTTAGATCCTGGCCCGGCGAACCTCATCGGGGATGAGGAAGAAGATATCTTCGTGATCGTCGAGGGCTCCGTTTGGACAAAACGCCGTCCCAGTCCCAGGGCGCTTCGACGCATCATGGCGTGGGTGTAGAGATCCAGATAGTGATCGTGTTCCTCGCTGAAGATACCACTCTTTTGGGCCAAGACGCATCAAGCGGCTCAAACCAGCCCCTTTGCTCGACTGGGGAACCTTGGCCAGAACCTCTTTTTCCGCCTGTTTCGCTGATTGCGGCTCATCTTCTGGCGCTCCTCATCGAGGTTAATGACCCGCCCTTCTGGAGAAATTGTTTCACCATTGACCAGGGCCGGGGTGGGATCTTCCACCCAGGTGGGCAGGTTGATCTCGGACATGCGCTGCATGCGCCAGCCGTCTTCATTCATGAACGCCGTGAAATCTTTCATAAATGCTTTTCCCTTGTCCGATTCTTCCAGCCTTCCTCTGGATGTCAGGGTGCTTGCATTTTTCGTGAACACCGTGGACAGCCCATCCGCCTCCGGCTCTTTTGGAAAACTCCCAGAGTCTGCGGTCTACCTGGAAAACCTTGTTGTCAAATCCGGAAACAACGCTATGGAAAAGCGGGTGACGTGTCGTCAATTCCGGCAAGTTCACGGCACATGTTTTCAAATAGAATGTATGCTGTGTACGTGCCGTACATCATGTACATGTGGATTTCCCACATGCGGCGGCAGGTGTTGATGGTCTCCTCGAAATTTTGGAGGAGCTCGTAATGTGGTCGCTTTATCGAGATCCAGTGACTTCAACGCCTCATACCGGCCCAGGATTTCCTTGACAAAGCCGTTCCACAGCCCGTCATAGTCCTGAATGAAGGGCAGTATGGCCTTTCTGAAATCGACTTCTCTCCTTTGTTTCTCTTCCTCGCTCTTGACCAGAAGAAGAGTGAGGTAGCCGCCTCCGTTCATGAAACGCCAATCCCAGCCCTTCACCGTGGGCAGAGACAACTGTTCGGCACCGTACTGCATTCCGTGTCGGCAGAAATTGATCCAGAAACCAACCAAACATAGGAGTCCATGGGGGAACGGAATGGGTTCCGTCCAGGAACCACGCCGGAGATTGGGCCAGATCGTGTTCAGGGTCAAATTCCAAGCCAGGCACTACATCGTAAACCTTCATGATTCGCTCCTCCTCGGTAGGGACGTATGGGAAATGGATGTGAACGATTAACCTGAGAATCCGGAAACCATCTGAGTATATGGACAGTCTCGCGCGGGTGAGGGCCAGTCAGGAGAAGACCTAAGGAAAGCCGCAGGAGGAAAGTTCGCTTTTCGAGACTAGTCTGCGAAAAGGCGGAAGAGGAGGTAGCGACCCTCTCCGCGGGGACGTGGGTGTTCTTATCAGTGCATGGCTCTGCCTCCATCGACCAACATTGTTTGACCGGTTATGAAGTCACTTTCGTCAGAAGCCAGAAACGCAACGATCCCCACCAGGTCTTCCGGTTTCTCCAGTCTTCTAAGTGGGGTCTTGCTGGTGTCATATTTGCTTATTTCTGCAATAGTCCGACTCGCCTCGGTATCGGTGTACCCAGGAGCTACTGCGTTTACGCATATTCCATGAGGTCCCAATTCCACCGCCAGAGCCCGGGTCAAACCGATGACTCCGCCTTTCGATGACACGTAGTGGACGAATCCGTGTGAACCAGTGAAGAAGACTTCAGATGCAAGGTTGATGATCTTTCCCTTTCCCGACTGTTTCATTGCAGGAAACACGGCTCGGGAACAAAGCCAAGGACCTCGCACGTTTACGGCCATCATCCTGTCCCACTCTTCAACGGAAATTTCGCTGAAAGGCTTTCTGGCAACGCCGTAGTAATAGGCAGCGTTGTTCACCAGGATGTCGATCCGACCAAACCTGTCGAGAGTCTGCTGGGCCATACTCAAGGTGTCTTTTTCGCTGGAGACGTCCACCATGCTCAACAGCACTTCTTTGCCGAGAGATTTCACCTCCTCTCCGGTTTTTTCCAGTCCTTCTGCATCCGCTCTTGTGACAGCCACTATGTTTGCTCCGGCCTGAGCGAGCCTTATGCAAAAGGCCTTGCCCAGCCCCTTGCCAGCACCTGTGACAATAGCCACACGACCGTCAAGTCGCCCCATAGCTTCCTCCCGATCAGTAGGGCCTTCCCTTTTGTTCCCAGATCTTCGGTAGACCGAAATCCTCAGCGATTACCTTGAAACAGTTATAAGCACTGCCCCTGCCGATCCCGGGTCCGGAATGAGCTGCAGCGGAAGCGAGGTACATGTTTTTCACCGGCAGTCGATAAAAGGCCAGCTCCGGGAACGGCCGCATTCTGCCCATTTGGGACGCTATCATGTCCTCGCCGGTCCAGCCGCCCTGGGGCATATTGAGGTTTCGCATTTGGACGTCCATGGGCGTGGTAATGTGGGCCGCGATGACGTTGTCTTTGGTCATGTTGGGAGCGTACCACGACCACTGCTCACGAACGATCTCCACGATCTCCTTCTTCATTCTGAGCCAGTCCTTGTCGCTGAAGAAACGGTACGGCGCGGTGAACTGCTCCACTAGAATGGTGTGTTTTCCCTTGGGAGCCCGAGTCCAGTCCCAGATGCTGTCCGGAGCCACAATGGCGACCAGCTTGTCTGGGATGCCTTTGACGAAGAGCTCTGCCTGATGTCGAGTGGCGAAATAGTCTGGGTCCTTCGGTCCCCAGTTGAGGCGCGGGCACATCCCAATCTCGGGATTGTCTTTCGCTGCTGTGTACTGAGGGAGCTCGTGAAGGGCAAAATTGCCCCAGAAAAGCTGCGCCCTGTCCCGAAGGATGTTCTTGGCCCGGTGGGCTATCTTCGAAGGAACGTGCTCCTCTCCGATGAGTTGAAGCACGGTTTGGGTCGTATTCAAGTCGCTGACCACCAAGCGCGCGGCTATCTCTCTACCGTCCTGGAGCCTAACGCCCACGGCTTTTCCGTCTTGAATAATCGCGCTGGAAACTGCTGTTTCGACCACGAACTCGCCGCCCATTGAGCTGAAAGCCCTCTGAAGCGCGTGAGTTATCGCGTGGGTGCCTCCCACAGCTATGGAGGCCGGCTCCCAGGAGAGTATCAGTCCCAGCGTGTGCAGGATCTTGTACACTCCGATGCAATCGTTCGGAAACACTCCACTGGAGGTCATGCAGGATCTCATGAACAGTGTTCTCAGATAGTCGCTCTCGAAGAGATCGTATGCGACCTGTTGGGAAGTGTAAAACTGGTATTCAGGCGGTATAGGAGCCTCGGGATCGTTGATGAGACGCTCGAACGCGTCGGGCACTCCCCAGGGTGTGGGCGCGTTGTACCTCCATTCGTGGAAGGCGGCCCTCCACTTGTTGCGGTATTTTTCCAGCAGATTGTAGGCGGTGTCCGCGTCCCGTTTAGAAAAGCGAGCAATGTCATCGATGGTCTTTTGGGCGTTGCCTTCGTTGAATTCCGCCCTTCCCGTGTCGATGTCGGTTACTTTCCAGGCGGTGTATCCCATGAAGCTCGTGCCGTCGTCGTAAATCATGCCCTCGCTGTGGTCCGGGTAGACGTACACGAGCCCCTTGGTCCTCAGCTTGAAGTCGTCGTATGCCGGATGTCCATAGAATCTCGTCCAGTGCGCACAAGGGTTCTGGAGGAATCCGGGAACAGGTATTTCCTCGCCGCAAGCGCCGCCTCCGAGTTCGTGCTGCCTCTCGAGTCACCACGGTCTGCATTCCCGCGTGTTGTAAATAACAGGCGATTATAGTGCCCTGGTGTCCTCCGCCGACGACGATTGCATCGTAAGTCTTATCTGCCATGGAAAGACCTCCTATTTTTCATCGAGGACGAGGTCCCATCAATGGGACTCCGGTGGGGTCAGCTTTTTACCGAAACAGAGCAGCCACAGTACATAGAAAAAATTGGAGGGTTTGAGCATCAGACGCGCAAATGTCCTCAGATCGTCTCCTCCAACCGTGGCCTTGATGGACCAGTGAACGGGCTCCGTGGCTTCTATGTTCAGTCTCATGGCGCCGGCGGACTCGCCATTTACTTTCTCGAGATCGGCAAAGGTAGCCACCATCGTAGTTTTTCCTAAACCAGTCGAATTCACCTTCATGGTTTCCCCTCCTATAGCGTTCCCCTTGCTTTCGCCTTGCGAACACACTCTGGCTCACCCCACCATCGGTCTATGCCCAGATCCACTGCAATCTTGTTGGCAGCGTTGTATCCGGGTCCGAATGTGATGAGCCCGCCTGGAAAGGTACTTGCTCCGCAGACGTACAATTTCTTGATGGGGGTGGAGTGCTGGGAGCATTCTTCGTTCGGACGGAGGTACCCCATCTGAAGAGGAAGGTAAGCCCCTTGTTTGTAAGAACCCTGGACCATGTCCGCAAATTTGTTTTCAATGTCCAGCGGGGTCGTAATGTAATGCCATAAAATGTTCTCGTCTGTGATGTTCGGAACATATTGCCGCAGCATGTCTACACAGCGTTTGGCCTCTTTCTCGCGGATTCTGAACCAGTTCTGGGCACCCCCGTCCGTGAGATTGTAGGGCGCATGGAGCGATATGAGCCCGGTGTGTCTGCCTGGAGGCGCCTGCTTCGGATCATGTATGGAAGGGAACGAGCAGTTGAATCCGCCGGGGTACAGCTCGCCCTTGTGTATAGCGTCAAAATGACGTACCAGGCTTTCTTCGGTTTCGTAACCTAGAACTGTTATTAGTGATTCGTTCAAGTCCGGACAGAATTCAGCGGCTTTTAACTGAGGAGCTTCCGTCAGCGCCAGGTGCACGTGGAACAGGCTGGAAAGCTCCCAGGTCCAGTCCTTTGTGCGGGTCACAAAACGGTCGTCGAGGTTCTCTGCTCCCACATATTTCAGGAAAGTCTGATAAGGATCCAGACTGCTCGCGACAAACTTAGATGCCTTGTAAAAGGTCCCGTCTTCCAGTTCTACCCCTGTAGCTGTCCCGTTTTCAATGGCGATGCGCTTTACAGCGACCGGAGAAATAATCATGCCGCCATGCCTGTAAAGCACCTTTGTGAACAGGTGGGCCAAATGGTGGGAGCCGCCCCTGACGAGCCTGTAGTTCGTGGCACGGTTAAAGAGCAAGGGCACCAGGTAGCTGACCCCCTCCAGATCATAATGCAGACCCCACATGCAGGAGAGATAGAGGAAGAGCGTCCTGACTCTGTCGTTCTCGAAGAGTTCGTGCACGATCCCCCGGGGCGTCTTCTCGGTCCATTGGCTAATTTCCCGTCCCACATCGTTGGTCTGAAGCTTAATCATCTGCTCGAAGGCTGGTTTGGCTTCTTCATATGTGGCCGGTCCAAGGAAGTCCTCGGTGAGCACTCTGAACCTGTCCTGGACTCTGCGATAGGTCTCCGCATCTTTCTTGGAAAACTCCCCAATGGACTCACACGTTTTCTCTACATCCTGGTACAGTCGCAAGGACGAGCCGTCCGCAAAAGGCATGGACATCACTAGCGGAGGAAAAGCAAACTCCAGGTCGTAATCTTTAGTTAAATAGTCTTCGAAATCCTTCAGCGGAGGAGCATAATCAACCATAGGCATGTATACGGCGTGCGTGTTGTGGAGGAATCCCGGCAAGGTTACCTGTTCGGTGGCCAGACCTCCCCCCGCTTCAAAGCGCTTTTCGAGAAGGAGAATCTTCAAACCGGCTTTGGCCAGATACGCGGCCACGGTTAATCCATTCGGTCCGGCGCCGATGATTATGCCATCGTATTCTTCAGCCATTTATGCTTCCTCCTTGTTTTCCGTTGAAAGCCAAAAGCCATTTAGATGCGAAAAATCGTTTATTTCACAATGGTTAGTGGATGAATGGTCGCCCCACGAGGAATCTTTCGGTTCAAGCGTAGGATTGCGGGATTTGGCTTGACATGTCAAATCACTTAATTTTATGATGGTATAAATAAAAGTTATGTTTCGCCAAAGGTGTTCGGCATGGGGATCGACCTGAGTCTCAACCAGCTCAGAGCCTTCCACTTCGCAGCAAATTGTGGAAGTATTTCCCGTGCCGCGGAGCAACTATTCATCACCCAGCCGGGCGTAAGTGCGCAAATCAAGGCGTTGGAAATCAGGTACAAGACCCAACTGTTTGTAAGAGGAAAAAAAAGGCTCGAATTGACGGATTGCGGCAAGAGGCTCCACAAAATCACGGAAAGAATATTTGGCCTCCTGGAAGAAGCGGACGAAGTACTGAGTCATCCTGAATCGGCTTTACCGGCAGTTCTGAAAATAGGCAGTTCGAAGACGCTGGTGCGATATCTTCTTGCCCGCTATATCCAGAAATTTCGGGAATCGTTTCCCAGGATACAGATTCAGGTGAACGAGGGCAGCTCCGCGGAAATGGTCCAGGGCGTCCTTAGCAAGCGCAACGATCTGGCCATCGTAGGGCGAGTACATTACGAGCCTGGCTTGAAGATAATCCCTTTTATTGAGGATGAGCTTGTCTTCCTGACCGCCCCCGGGCATAGGCTGTGCCGAAAGGGGGCGATTTCCGTCGAAAATCTCAAAGGCGAAAACCTCATATTGCGGGAAATGGGGTCCGGAACCAGGCGAATAGTGGCGGAACTGCTGGAAGCGCGGGGAATTATACCGTCGGTATTTATCGAGACCGGCAATGTGGACTTCATAAAGGAACTTGTAAAGATGTCCAAAGCGGTTACATTTCTCCCCCGTATGGGAGTGGACCAAGATATAGCCAAAGGCTCCCTTCGAGCCATACCCGTTCAAGAAGGGCCGTTCATCATGCACATCGACGTCGTGGTTGGAAACGACAAGAATCTTGCCGGAGCAGCAGCGGCCTTTCTTAAAGTCCTGTTTTCGGGCAAAGAAGCGGGCAATCGTATGCCCGAGCCACTGCTCCTGGATAACAATTCTTACGTGGTACTCCAATCTTCCCTTTGAACTGCGACAGGTTGATCCAGAATTAGTCACAGGAAAGATGGAGGCCAGATATATCTCGCTCCAAGAGATCGTGCTCAGGAATCTGAGTGCTGCCTATTTTTTTGCAAAAGACGGACTACCAAGAGTCGGGATCATTAGGAGGATTTTGTGACCGTCCTTTTTACCCAGGTACTGGGATGTGCATTCATGGCAAATTTGATGAATACTCAGAATTTGTGACGAATCAATACAATCCCACCCTTGAAAAATTGGGAATCAAGCTTGTCGGCGGATTCTACGTTGCGGTGGGCCAAGGGCCTAGAATCGTAGCTGTTGCCACAGTCGAGGAACAGGAGTACCTGCGCAAAATCCTTGCCACAGAAGAATACCGCCTCATTTCCGGCAAACTCATGAGTCTGGTTTGCGAATACTCGAGCAAGCTGTGGGTCTCCAGTGGTCGCCTCTTGGAGGAGCCCTACAGAATTAACACGGGAGCGTGGAAATTCAATCAGTACTACAACGTGGTTCCGGGCCAGGAAGAGGCTCATTACCGCTTCGTCAAAGAAGAATGCATTCCAGGAATGAAAGAATTGCAGGTGCCCATCACCGGAGCATGGCGATTGGTGATCGGCATGGGCCCCACGATTCTCGGAGAATGCACTGCCAGGAATATTGTGGACATCGCCAAGGCTATCGACACGCACGAATTCAGGCGATTGGTCCGGACAATGAAGAAAAACTACGCCTCGGACTTCAGCAGCCGCATTCTTGCCCCCACAGGCCGAATCGAAATTCCATACTTCATGAAAGAGATGATGAAGGGCTTTTAGCGGCTGTCAGTTTCAGATGTGCCTCTCGAGATCGTTGAAGGAGACTACTTGTCTCCTAATCGCGCAACTATGGGTATTCCATCGCTGATTTCCTACCGCCTATTGGGCAAGGGCCACAAAGCAACACGCTTTCCTACCCAACACTGTCCGTTGGGGCCCTTCGGGGGCCCTGGACTCAGCCGTAAATGACAACAGGGAAGCCCTTTTCTTTAGCCTTCCCTGTGCTTTCAGTCTGTTAAGTGGCGGGAGCGACGACACTCGAACTCGCGACCTCCGGCATGACAGGCCGATGCCGGCCATAGTAATTTCAACGGTCTTCCCTAAAACCCAAACGATTTCAGTCCCTGTCAGTCCCTCACAGTGAGAGCAAAATGTGAGCACCGGGGCTGACCACTTCTGAGAGCCGGAATGTATTATGTTTGCGGTTTTGGCTACTGCACAGCATTGATCCTCACTCTGCTTTCCCTCTATTAGTGTCAGGCAAACGCAGTTCATCTACCTCTTCCGATCCTGGGCCCGTATAAAATGCCCTACGTCGAAACAACGCCTGCTGCTCCTTTGCCTCTTCCACCAGCTACGAAACATCAAACTCCAGTGCCCTCGCGTGGGAATTCCACCCCACAGGTCGACGGTTCAGGGTATTCTCGGGCGCCTTGGCTGCTTTGAGCTCAGTGCCTCCCTGAGGGATTTTCCCAATTGTCTGAGCAGGCCTATTTCGACCCGAAGAGATATCATGCTTCTCTGGTGTCCTTATCTGACGCGTCTCCGACGCCGTAAGCTAATCCTTGTATTGGGCGCTGGAATCAGCGTACCAGCAGGGCTCCCATCCCGGGACAAGCTCGTTGTTCCTCTCCGAGAGAAACTAGGATTTCCAGAGACAGGGCCAGAGTCTTTTGGGCCGGCAAAAATGAATTCCGTTCAAGCATTGACAATTTAATCGTTTATGTTTAATATATTAAACAATATTCCTTATTTGGAGATAGTTACAACGCCATGCCTGATAACGCCTACAAGAGCGATATGAGTATAGATGAAAGGGTGATGATGGCAATCGTGCGGGTCGCCGAGCGCTTCAAGAAAAACTCTTCAGCAGTGGTTAAGAAATGGGGCCTCACGTTTTCTCAGTACAACGTGCTCAGGGTCTTGGATGCTTCTGAAAACGGCCAAAACACCATGAGGAATGTGAACAGAATCTTGTTGGTTTCAAGCGCCAACATGACGGGTATTGCCAAGAGATTGGAGAAAAACGGGTTTATTATCAGAACAAGCGATCCCAATGATGACCGCCTAAAAAGGCTGCAAATCACGCCGGAAGGAATACAGGTGTTGAAGGACATTTCCGACCGCAAAGAGCGCAGCTTAAAGAGATACCTGATTAAGTTTTCCTACGAACAAAAGTCTGCTCTTTTGGAAACACTGCGAGATATACTCAGAAAAACGAAGAGCGACCGCCCATGAACGTAGGAAGCTTATTTGAGAGCATTGTTGTTCGCAATAATGCTTCGTCCTATTATAGCAATTCGCTGTAAACAACATAACGTGTCCGATAGTTGTCATTGCGGGGGCGTCAAGCCCGAAGCAATCTCTCACCATTTAGATTGCTTTCCCGCGGAACGCGGGATTTCTCTCCTCGCAGTGACAGCTCACATCAAGCATGTTACGAAAATAATAGCGAACTGGTATTAATCAAATCTGTATCTTTCCCCCGTTCTGGCAAAGGGGGGAAAGATACAGCAATTACGATATACATTTTGGCATTTGGGAGATTATCCCCGTTTGAATTGGGTTTGCGTGGCCGCCACTTCCTGCAAACGACGCAATGGGTCCTTTGTATCCGTGTCGGCTGCCCCCCTTCTTTGAAGGTCCTGCAAAATCTTCTCCGGGGTTATGGGCAAGTCTTTGCACCGATAACCGGTGGCATGATACACCGCATCGGAAATTGCGGGCGCGGTGGGGGACGCAAGGCCTTCTCCGCACTCTTTTGCCCCCAAAGGCCCCTCCGGTTCATAAGTGTCAACGTGTGCCACCTGGCTCGGCGGCATGTCCATTGCCATAGGCATTTTGTAGTCCGCGAAGTTGGTGTTGAGGGTCTTACCCTCGTCCATGACGAATTGCTCTGACAGCGCGTACCCAAGTCCCATTTGAATGGAGCCGGCGAGCTGCCCTTCAACGCCTCTAGGGTTGATCACCGTTCCGCAGTCGTGGGCCGTCCACATCTGCTTGACTTCCACGAGGCCGGTTTCTCTGTCAACCTCCACCTCCGCCACCTGAGCGCCGAAACCAAAGGCAGGGGTCACCATTCCCTTGTCCCTCGGAGTGTATGAGCCGCGGGCAACAAGAGGCTCCCCTCTGTTGGCCCTCTGCACCATGGCGACGGCCTCACCGAAGCTTAACCCGTAGGAGGACTTGGCCTTTGACTGCACTCTTCCGTTCTTACATTCGAGCTCGTGGATGACGTTGAGATTAAACCGGGCCGACACCGCTCCAAAAAGCTGCTCCTTGATCTTCTTCGCCGCGTCGATCACTGCGTTACCGGCCATCAAGGTGATCCGGCTCCCCCATGCACCCAAGTCGGCTTGGGGCGTCATGGACGTGTCCGCAGAGGTGATTCGGATGTCCTCCATCTTCAGCCCCAGTTCTTCCGCCAGGATCTGTTTCAGGACCGTGTCCGAGCCCTGTCCGATGTCGGCAGCCATGGTGAGAAGATGCACGGTGCCATCTGAAAATGCCCTAACTTCTGCCGCAGAGAAAGGATAGTCAGTGTTGAACCAGTTGAACACTCCTCCTGAAATAAAACTGTAGCAACCGATGCCGATCCCCTGACCCGGTTTGAGGTTTTTGCGTTTTTCCTTCCATCCGCTCATCTCAGCCACCGTCTTTATGGTTTCAATGAAGCCGCAACTTGAAATGGTGGCCACGTCGGGAATTTCATCTCCGCTCACCTGGGCGTTCTTTAGCCTGAGATCAATCGGATCGATCCCCAGCTCCTCTGCCGCTATATTCATCTGGATTTCAGTGGCGTACAGAGATTGCGGCGCACCGAAACCGCGCATTGCGCTGGCAGGTGGCTTGTTCGTATACACGTGTTCACCGTGAAATCGGTAGTTGGGATAACGGTAGAGCATGGCTCCGAAGTTGCCGCACAAGAAGGTGGCCGTGGGTCCCATGGCATTGTATGCCCCGCCGTCCAGTTGGATTCTCAGGTCTTTGGCCACGAGGGTCCCGTCCTTCTTGAATCCCACCTTGGAATGTATCTTCATGGGGTGTCTTCGTCTGCCGGCAAGAAACTCTTCTTCCCTGCTCAGAGTGAACTTTACAGGACGGCCGGTCATCTTCGCCATGAGCGCGGCGCAGAATTCCCATGTGCGCAATTCCATCTTCCCGCCGAAACCGCCGCCAATATAAGGCTTGATCACCCGGATATCGTTTTCCCGCATTCCGAGCGTCGAGGCCAGGAGACATTGCACGATGTAAGGAACCTGGGTGGACGTCCACAGGGTAATCCGACCGTCCAGATCGACTTGGGCCAAGGCCGAGCAGGGCTCAAGATAGGCGTGGCTCACCCCGTGGACCGGGAATGTATCTTCCCTGACATAGTCGGACTCTGCAAAACCCCTTTTCCACATCTCCGTACTTGATCTTTCGATTGACGCTGACATTGGTCGGGCAGTAGTCATGAAGGACCGGTGCGCCTGGCTGCATGGAAGCATCAACGTCAAAGACGGCGGGTAGTTCTTCGTATTCCACCTTAATCAGTTCCAGGGCTTCTTCTGCGGTGTCTTTGTCGATGGCGGCCACAGCGGCCACTTCGTCGCCTATGAACCGCACCTTGTCAACCGCCAGCGGATACTCGTCCTGGGTGTCAGGAAACAGCCTCCAGTTGCCGTATTTGATCTTGGGCGTGTCTTCGGCAGTGATCACGCATTTCACTCCTGGAAGGGATGCAGCTTGGCTCGTGTCGATATGTTTGATAGTCGCATGGGCAATCGGGCTCCTCAATATTCGTCCATGAAGCATTCCCGGCAGCTTCATATCATCCGTATATATGGCAGATCCCCTTGCCTTGGCGACAGCGTCGGTCCTGGGCACATCTTTTCCGATGATGCTGAATTCTTTCATGATCTTTCCTTTTCGTTTGGGCTAACCTTGGCTTGCCCGCTCATGGGCTTCCTCAAGGGCCCGCCGAGTCAATACGGCCACCATTCTTTTTCGCCACTCTGCGCTCGCTCTCACGTCCGAGATGGGCTTCGATTCTTCGGCGGCCTCGTCGCCTGCCTTTTCGATGAGTTCCTGCGTCCACTCCTGGCCTTGCATAAGACCTTCCGTCTTTGTTGCACGCATGGGAATTGGAGCGACGGCACCGAGGACAATTCTGGCGTCTTTGCAGCCGTGACCATTAAAGACAGTCATGACGCCTACACCTACCGCGGCGATATCCACCCCGCAGCGGCCCGATATGCGTATGTAGGAGGCCCCTGATTTTGGAGGAGGCGGTGGAACATGTATGGAAGTCATGATCTCCCCTGGTTCCATTGCCGTGAGTCCAGGCCCTCTAAAGAACTCATCCAGGGGTAACTGTCTTTCTCCCTTGAGGCTTGCCAGTGTGACTTTCGCCTCCATCGCCATGAGGGGAGGCGCACTGTCGGCAGAAGGGGCGGCGTTGCAAAGATTTCCGGCAACCGTGCCCATATTGCGGACTTCAACGTTCGCCATGACCTGAACCGCGTGAGCAAGGGCGGGATAGTGCTTCAGGATATCGGGATGGGACGCGACTTCGGCAAGCCGCGCTGTAGCTCCTATGGTCAGGCCCTCTTCGGCGTCGAAACGAATCCCCTCCAGACCTTCAATTTCCTGCAACGCAATAATTGCCTTGGGCTTTAGGCGGCCATGAGTCATTTTCACCATGACATCCGTTCCTCCCGCCATTACACGAGCCCCCTCCCCCTGTTCCTTCAGGAGGCTCAGAGCTGCTTCCAGTGTTTTCGGTGCAAAATATTCGAATTGTGGGAGTCTCATCACTCTACCTCTTCTGATTGGCGGTTCTTCATCGTTTCCGCCGCCACCGAGACGGCTTCCACAATCTGATTGTATCCCGTGCATCTGCACAGATGACCGGACAGGCCGGCTCTAATTTCCATCTCGGTGGGTGAGGGGTTGTGCTTCAAGAGATGGAGAGCAGCCATCTCCATACCGGAGGTGCAAAATCCGCATTGAATAGCCCCTGTTTTGACAAAAGCATCCTGTATGGGGTGAAGCTCTTCCCCCGACGGCGCCAGGCCCTCCACGGTTTTCACCGACTTGCCGTCCACTGAAACGGCCAATGTCAAGCAGGAACTGACGGTTCGGTCGTCTACTATGACCGTACAGGCCCCACAGTCACCTGTACCGCAGCCGAGTTTGGTACCCGTAAGGTTAAGGTCGTCGCGAAGCACCTCATTCAGAGTCCGCCACGGATCCACCGCCACCGAATACTCGTCTCCATTCACCTTGAATTTGATCTGGTGTTTCATTTCCTCTCTCTTCTCCGTCTCAGTCCCCGATTTGCCAACTTGGTGATCTGTATAGCCGGGTATCGTGGTTCACCGGGTCACTTTGTAGTCACTTATAGTCGTCGCCATAAATAACCTTCGTTTGACAGTCCTTGATGGAAGATCCGGACAGCTCACCGCGACGGATGAACTCTCCGTCATTCCTGCAAAGGCAGGAATCCAGGGCCTCAGTTGTTACTGGCTTGCATTCAAGTAGCTATCTTCCATTGCCCTAACCAAATTCGTCATTGCAATATAATAGGGGGTTGAAATGCCCAATTTTCGTGCGTATTCAACAACTTTGCCGCCCAGAAAATCAATTTCCGTGGGTGTTTTATTGGCCACGTCATAGCACATGGAATCTTTGTGAGCGCCAACCTTTGCGAGATAGCTTAATGCGTTGTGGACGTAATCATCTCCCAGATCATAACCCTGAGCCTTCGCTACGGCAAGGACTTCTCTGAAGCAGTTTTCTGCTATTTCTCGGGTGGGAGCAAAATCAAGAACTTCCTTCAATGTCCTATCGGTGACCGCACATATGGACGCCATGGTACATTTCATCACCATCTTCTTCCATACGTAGAGCTTGATATCATCTACACATTCGGTGTCTAAACCGCTCTTGGTCAGCAATTCGGCAACCCTTGAACCAAGCCTTTTGTTGCTCTCCGTCAGGCTTCCCAAATGATTCGGGCGATTGAAAAAGGCCACGTCAACTTCACTCGGCCCTTTCAAGGAAACCCCATAATTCAAGGACATTCTGAATGCAGCTTCAGCGCCAAAGGTCTCCGCAATGACATCCTCCGTTCCCAGACCGTTATGAGTGCTGACGATCTTTGTCCCGTCCCTAAACACCCCCTTCAGCTCTTCCAAGACCTTGGGAAGATGAAATGTCTTGGTGGAAAGAAATATCAGATTTGGATTGAAGGTTTTCAGCATCTCAATCCGCTCGAAGAAATTTCGAACAGGACTCTGATAGGTCAGCTCCCCCGAAATTGTGATTCCGTTCTTTCGTAATGGATTCTCCTAAACCGGGTCTGGGATCTACGAGCATGGTCTCCGGATCTTGGTTGAGCAGGGCCGCAGCCAAGACCGCCCCTGTTGCTCCAACGCCTACAACAGCTATTCTAAGATCATCCATGATTCATTATACCCCTTTTTCTTTGAAAAAAGGACCAAGGCGCTTTTACAATTTGGCCCAGTGCGTCTGCCCCTCGTCCAAGTCCTCAAGTATTTCGGCTACAAGTTCGGGCGGCCGCGAAAGCTCCTCCTTTGGAGGGAATGACACGGCGTCGACCTTTACAGCCAGGTTGAGGCTTTCCACGTCTAATGCATGAGTCGGTCAGAACTCGCATGGCCGAAGCTTGATCAGACCGTTTCGCGCCAAAAGCTTCATGGATTAAGCCCCAGACTCCGGCTGATGATCAGCTTCATGATTTCGCTTGTCCCTGCGAAGATGGACAGGCACCGAACATCTCGATAGATCTTGCAGACTCGGTATTCCTCCATGTATCCATAGCCGCCATGAAGTTGAACGGCTTGGTAGGCGATTCGATTTACCATCTCACCGAGCCAATACTTGGCCATGGACACTTTCTGGACGATATTCTTACCGGCGATGTGATCCTTCAGGAGGTTATCCAAGAATGTGCGACCCAGTTGAACCTCAGTGGCCATATCAGCCAACCTGAATGCACTGTATTGAAAATTCCCGATGGGTTTACCGAAAGCCTCGCGCACCTTCACATAGCTGAGAGCCTCCTTGAGCGCTTCTTCTGCCAAGACCTGGCATTTGATCGAGACTTCCAGCCGCTCCTGCTGGAGCTTCTCCATCATGTACTTGAAACCTTTACCTTCTTCTCCCAACAAGTTAGTGGCAGGAACTCGGCAGTCCTCAAAGAAAAGCTCAGCCGTGTCCTGCATGTGGTATCCCATTTTGTTCAATTTCCGGCCGCGATGAAATCCGGGAGCGTCCTTATCTACCAGGATCAGGCTGATCCCACGGTGTTTGGCATCTGGATCGGTCTTGGCGGCCAAAACAATCAGGTCCGCGAAGTAGCCATTGGTTATAAACGTCTTTTGTCCATTGATTATATAGGAATCCCCGTCTTTCACAGCTCTCGTGCGAATAGCTGAGAGATCAGAGCCTGCATTGGGCTCGGTCAGCCCAATAGCAGTAATGACCTCACCAGTTGTGCATTTTGGAAGCCATCGCTCCTTCATCTCCGGCAATGCATAAGAATAGATATATGGAGTCGCCACATCACTGTGCAAGGGAACTTCCACACCGAAAGCGTTCCCCCGCAGCAACTCTTCATTAATTATCACCGAATATTCGAAGCCTAAGCCCAGACCACCGTATTCCTCGGGAAGCCAAGGACACAAGAAGCCTTGCTCTCCCATCCTGCGCCATATGGCCCGAGGTACGGCACGTTGTTCTTCCCATTCGGAAACATGGGGCGTGATTTCCTTGGCCACAAATTTCCTGAAGGAGTCACGAAAGATCTGGTGCTCCTCGGTGTTAAACATCGTTTCATCCATTCAGTTCACCTCTTCGGTCCCGCTATATCTCTGCACACGGTCCATTTCATCAGCGCGGCCGACAGATTGGTAGCCGGGTCTGCGAACACGAACAGTATACCATGCAGAGAATCATGGATATCAGGAACAGGCACACGCCCGTGTATACGAGACTCATGGATTCCTTGGTGATGTTCTTCACCACAAATACGCAAATTGCAACAGGAGGAATGGCGGAGCCGATACACACGGGTTTCTGGACTGATGAAACGGCCTTCGCGCCAAACGGTCGGCTCAAGCCTAGAAATAGCAACGCCGACCATCAACAGGCTATGGGAAGCCCACCGAGGTAATTTCCAAGGTAATCCTATTTTTGAGTCTTTACCCATTCAGGCAGTTTGATAGTGCCTTCGGCAATGGATTCCGGAAATACTATGACCCGCTTACCGTCATTGGTCCACTGTGACACGCAGCCCGTGGCGGTTTTGGTGGGGTCGTCACCATAGATTACCTGATTTCCATCATCGAATTTGATCCTTCCGATAACTCCCTGGCGGTCAGTCTTTTTCAATTCAGTGACCAGCTTGTCGGGGTCGAGCGATCCTGCTCGTTCGATGGCTTCTGCCAAAATGTACACCGAATCATAGGATGGGGCAGGTCCGTGAGCCGCTTCCATCGGAACGCCGTACTTCTTCAGATAGGCCTCGTAGAACTCCTTCGCTGGAGCATATTTCTCCGTTGGGATCGCGCTCCCGATCTCGTAGGTGGCATTTATGAGGCCACCAATCTTGCCCTCTTGGGCCTTCCACGCACCCGGACCGCCCATGGGTGCAATTGTACCGGATATCATGACGGATATTCTCATTCCCTGCCATTGCTTGAGCAGTATCCCGCTCTGAGGCATATCGAAGACCGGAACTATCACCTGGGCCCCTTTGGACTTTGCCTTCATCAGGCCCGCAGAAAAATCCGATGACCCAGTGGGATAGACTTCAGCTCCCACGTTTTCCCAGCCGAATTTTTCGGCAGCGACTTTTAAAGTTCCCTCGGCAGTGGCCCGGGCCCAGAGAACGTCTTGATTCATGGCAAAGACCTTGTTAAATCCGAATTCCTTGTGCATGAAATCGAGGGTGGAGGCCAAATACTTGACGAGATGCGCTGCATTGAGACAGACCCGAAAACAGTATTTGTACTTTTCAGGATCTGATTTAATCTTCTCCTCTGATTTCGGTGACATAGCAATGGTGCCCAACATGGGAACCTTGTACTTGGCCAGTATGTCCATTCCAGCCATAAGAGCCTCGGATCGAAACGGTCCCACAACTATCGCCGAAACTTTCTTTTCTGTTATTATTTTCTCAAGTCCTAGAAGGGCGTCCGACACAGGCACCCCTGGCGAAGCGTCCCGCAAATCTACGGTCTCAACCTTTAGGGGTCTTTTTATGTCCCCGATCTTCACTCCCCCTTTCGCGTTGATCTCTTCGACCGCCATCTCAACCGCCCTGAGTGATTCTTTGCCCTCCAGAGCAGTCAGGGCGGTCGGAACTCCTACTAGGATCGGCTCTTCCGCTACAGCAGACGTAGCCGGCCAGAACAACGAGAAGACAACAAATACGACCACCAACGAAAGAAGTCTCTTCATGATATTCTCCTTGGTGAATGAAGTGAGTCCAAGAAACATCCAATTGTTTCAGACGCTCAGTCTTCCATGCGGCCTGGCGTCCACTTGCCCCGTTATTTCACAAGATCGTCCGGGGATTCCCAGTCTTTCATGTGATGCATCCACGGCGCCCGTTCCACGAAGACATCGTGGGCAAGAGGAACCGGCGGATGGGATTTCCACTTGGGATCGAACTCATTCTTTACCTTGAGCAGAAACTCATGATAATTGGGCCCGTACTTCGGTCCGGTGAGATAGAGCGGCTGATGCGGACCTAGCAGAGAGGTGTAGAAACGATTCTTTATGTTCATCTTGGCCGTATCCACGTAGAACTGGTCAACCTTGTCGGTGTCGTCGTCGAGGTCCCAGTAAACAAGGAATTCCGAATAGCCCTGGTGCCCCAGTTCGAAGCTCTGGAACCAGCCGGGATCGCCATAATCGGGCATCAACGGCGGAGTGTACTTCTTCTTCACTTCCGCGTAGGCTGGGCCGTGGTCCGGCGACTGCGTCAGGGTTTCAATGACATAGTCCACGGATACGTATCCACCGCACATGAGCCACATGCCGGCTGAGTCGGCATTCTTGATCCAGGACTCGTCGGAGGGCTTGGTACGGCGTGCGGAACCGCCCACCTCGGTCATGATGTCCATCAGGACACGTTCATCGTATTCCATTTGCTCTTCGGACGTGAAGCCGATAAGGAGTACTCGCACGATGAAGAAATTCGCGACGGTTTCCTCGTTTTCCTTACTCCAGATGTCCCAAAAGTCCTCTTTGCATTCCGCCTTTGCAATGGCACGCCAGAAGAGAGGTACCTTGGTGACGGCACCGGCAATCTCCGCGTGACCGATTTCTCTCATGGCCTGCACCTGAGCTTCCTTTGAAGGCACGATGAAGTTGATCCACTTGACCCGTTTTTCGGGTAGAGCGAGAGCAGTGTTGGGCGAAATGCCAGTGGGCTCGAGCCGTTCGGGCTGGAAGGGAAGTGTCTTGATGGCCATTCTGGTTACGATGCCGAGGCAACCGCGCAGGCCGGTATAGCCTCTCAGCAGGCCCCTGAGATCCGGCCCCGGGCTTTCACCCCAAAATGGATCATCGCCGGTTGCCAGAGAACCCAGCTTCAGGAGTTCGCCGTCGGGCATAACCACCTCGGTCCCGAGGATGCGTCTGTGGGGCAGCCCGATCCGGTGACTCAAGGGAGACCAGCCGTCACCGATCAGATTGGCGATGGCCGAAGCTTGCGCCCCGCCACCCCCGATCACCACGTAGGCCCCATGCTTCATGCACTCTTCCTGGATGGGCGAGTAGATCATGCCGGGGCCTACTTCCACATAAAAGTGCTTTTCATCGAGCACGAAATCGTTCATGCGTTTGAGATCGATCAGCAGTGCATCCTCAACATGGGGATGGGAGCGAGGCCCATAAAACCCTGTGCTGTAAGGCACGTAGGGGATGTCGTTGCGATAACAGACCTTGACGATCCTCTGAACGTCTTCCGTGGTCTTGGGCATGATCACGCATCCCGGGATCCTGGTCATGACCCGTTCATATCCCAACCCGTTTTCGTATCCTCCGGGGCCGCTTCTATATCCCTCGCAGATCACCGGGTCGTTGGAGATATATTCAGGGCCTACGATGGCCTCCAATGCTCTATAAATTTCTTTGGATATCGCCATGATTTGTCTCCTTGTGCTCAGCCTTCAATGGAAGCGCAGATCACTTCCGAAATATCCAGGACCTGCACATCACCGCCGCTGGCTTTGACAGCCTGAGCGAAATTGTTCTTGCACCAGGGACAGGAGGATACCAGCGTCTCGGCGCCGATCTCCCTGACCTCTTCAAGCCGATGAGCTGCCGCCCACTTTGCAAAATCCGGATAGGCTTCCTGGGTGCCTCGACCCGCGCCGCAGCAGAAGGCATTTTCTCTCGTCCTCGGCATTTCCACGAGGTTGACGCCGGGGATCGCCTTCAGGATGTCTCTGGGCTTGGCGTATATCTCCGGGTTGCCGCGGCGTCTCTTGAGTCTCGGCTCCACACAGCCCATCCATCCCCGTTTTCCTTCATAAGGGGTCCAGGGGTCACTCAAGCGGCTGAGACTACAGGAATCGTGATAGGTCAGACGGGTTTCAAAAGGTTTCTTCATCTTCAGCGCGCCGTTCTTCACCTTCTCGTCCGCATACTCCACCAGATGGACGACCTTGAAGCCCAGATCGTCGGTGGAAATTTCCAGCAGTTTTGGATAGTCGACCTTCCACATGCGGTAGCCCTCGGCGCAACTCGTGAGAAGGGTCTTGGCTCCAGTCTTCCGAACTTCATCGACGTTCCGCTGGGCCAGCGCTTTGGCCTCATCAAACAGGCCCACGGAAAACAGGGTGTTTCCGCAGCACCATTCGTCCGGCATGAGCATGAATTCCGTTCCGGCTGCCTTCAGGATCTTCGCCGTGGACTGAGCGATTTCTTTGTTCACATAGGAAGCGGTGCAACCCACGAAGTAGAGCACATCGGCCTTTTTCGCCGGGGTGATCCCTTTGGGAATCCAGCCTGTTCGTTTCTCGTGGGGAGCGCCGTACATGTTGTGATGTCTGCGCAATGTTCGCAGCGATTTTCTTGTGCGCGGGCATCGGGCCAACCCCGTCCTTAACGGCCTTGACCCTGAGTGATTCCAGGCTGAGCTCGATTTCCAGGTCCAGGTTCCGCTTGCAGCCCACATCGCAGGCTCCGCACAACGTGCAGGCGTACATGACTTCCAGGGCTTTTTCGTTCCAGTCGAGCAACCCCTCGGCCATGGCATGTCCGATTCGCATTTTTCCGTACGCCCCGTAAGCGTCAAACTCGTACTTGGCAGCGCTGGGGCATCGCGTCATGAACTTCGGACCCGGCATGTAGGTGTGATCGACCCAGGTGCAGCCTTTGCATTTGATGCAGCGGCTCATGTCATAGACGAAATTCTGAATATCCGTAATATCGAATTTGAAGTCCGATTTGGGCTTGTAATATCGTATGGGCTCTTCATTGGCCATGGTCTCTCCCTCCTTAGAAGCACAGGTTTGAAGGATTCATGATGTTGTTGGGATCAAACACCTTCTTCAGCCGCTTGAGATGACTGGCATACGAAGCGGCCCTCTCATAGACGATGGGGGCCAGGTCACCGTAAGGCCTGGTGAATACGGCTCCTTCCTTGAGAAGCGTCGTCGCGGCCTCTTTGTACAGTGCACGAATGGTTGCCTTCTCGACTTCGTTTTCGGGATCGTAGAAGAAGTTGAACTCCGGTCTGCACGCTCGATTGTGTTCAATCGGCTGGATGTATATGCCGATATCACCGGCCGCATAGCCATACCGGACGCGATCTCTTCGATCTTGGCCACGAAATAATCTGCGTCAGACGGCCGCGTGTGGAAAAAGAGACTCTGGCAGGCCCCTTTGACCCGGTTCTTCCAGTGTGGGACATCCGCCGGCCACGGGTTGCGGAGTATCGGCAGAAGCTTGTTTCTCAGGCCCGGGAAACCGGGGAGATTCTCTCCCAGCCTCAGATCCGGGAATTCGTTTCTTATCACTTCCGCCAGAAAGTTTTCTTCGTAGGCGATCTTTTCTTCCGGACGTCTCAGAAGCCCGCTGATCACCAGAATCAGCGTCCAAGGGGGCAACGTGGCTTTCAGCTTGTCGAAGTCTCCCGGCCATTCCTCCGCCAGGATTGCGGCCAGGTCCACGTTGTTCAAAAGCAGGACCTCCTGGCCGATCCTTCGCGGCAGGATGCGATGCAGAAAATCCATCGCATAATCGAGATCGTCAATCGGCGCAAAGAGGATCTTGTCCATCTTCGGGATGGATTCGATCTTCAGATTCGTCCAGGTGACCACGCCCATGGTCCCCTGAGCGCACTGGAAAAACCGGTAGAAATCGAGGCCCGGACCTGAAGGATTCCCACCCTTTGATGGGGAATCGGGATACCCGTTGACACTTGCCGAACCCATTCTGAAGATCTCACCGGTGGGCCATACCACTTCCATGGCCTGAAGAGGCTCGCCGTAATCGTAAACCTGGTTGGTCGGCTCTTCCCGCTCCATAAAATCGGTGAGCACGGAACGTTCGGCAGGAGGCGTCAAAGGCATAATGACCCTGTAGCCCGTCGTTTTCAGTTTCTTCGTTAGCTGCGCCCAGGTGACCCCGGCCTCGAACCTGACCCGACGGTTGTCGGCATCGATTTCCAGGATCTTGTCCATTCTGGACAGGTCGAGGACCAAACCACCTTCCTTGGGAATGGTGGCTCCGTAGAAATGGACCTTGGAACTGCACGGCACGACGGGAATGTTGTTTTCGTTGCAAACCTTGACGATCTCGGCCACTTCTTCGGAACTTGACGGTTTCACAACATAATTGGGGGCACCGGCAGGATAATAGCTGAAATCGGTCGCATAGACTTGCATCTGAACAGGGTCATCGGAGAAGTTTTCAGCTCCGACGATTTCGGACAATTTTGATTTAACGTCCACTGTTGACCTCCTTTTCTCCAAGGACTGACCAATAATTCCGTCTGCTGTGGCAAATAAGTTGTTTATGTCTTGATTGTTTACATGTTAACAATAAACGTACTCAGCGCCCCAAATTTTGTCAAGTTTTTTCTGCCGGTTCTTGGAGAAAAATCTCAACCGGGAGACTGCTAGGAGCCTGTCGTTTAACCTGACTTATTGGATGCACCGCGCCTCGCGGAGCCTCCGCGCGCCGTTCGGATCGGGCTTCGGAATTGGTTATAGAGTCGGACCTGAGCTAACCAGGAAACTCAGGCTAGAGCGAAATGCTTTCTTGGAATAAAGAGCGAAGACAAAACGAGTCAAAGGACGGCCTACCGCGCTCCAACCTCTCAGACCACGACCGGAAATGGCCTCTGACGGAATTCCTCTTCCATGCCGATGAGAATCTGGCCGAATTCTTCCGTGTGAACTCTCATTGCTTCGGCTGCTGCCTCCCCGTTTCCGGCCAGCACCGCTTGAACAATAGGGCTGTGCATCCCGGCAGGGTGCATGGACTTAACATCAGGCTGGACGGCAGCCACAAACCGCGTGGTCATTCCCATCAGGGACTTGACGAGAGCCTCAAGCAAGCGATTGCCGCACATTTCTGCCAGAATGAAATGGACCATGGTCTTCGCTTCAAAATCTTGCGGCAACGACCTTATCGGTAATTCCTCCGCCTTCATGGCCTCCAAGAGCCGCTTCCTGTAATCCCGTGTTACGCTGGCAGCGGCCATACGTGCGATTTCCGGTTCGATGAGACGCCTCACATAACACAGTTCGGGGACGGAGATCTTCTCAGCCGAGAAGAGGTCCACGAAGGCATTCGACAGGGTTCCGAAAGTGAGGTCCGTCACGTAGGCACCACCGGTGGCGCCTTGTTTGATCGCGACGAATCCCGTACCCTCGAGTGCCCTCAAGGCTTCGCGAATCGCCACGCGACTCACTTGGAACTCCTTGGCCATCTCTCGTTCAGGGGGCAGCTTGTCCCCTGCCTTAAAGTGGCCTACGATGAACGCCTGCTTAAGCTGTTGGATGACTTCTTCAGATATTCTCGGTTGGCGAATCGGTTTGAATGTGCTCATTACGGACCTCTGTATGAACTCTATAAACGAAGAATATTTTTTTCAACAGATTTCTTTTGACTGGATTATATTTTTCTTGACAAAAAATATTAGACCTTTAGATTTTAGACTTGCTCTTCCGTTTGTCAAGGGAGGGGTGTGCAAACGCCCTTGTGAAGCGCCAAGACGTGATGACTGAGTTGGGCCCGATTGGCTTGGCTCCAAATCGTACCAGAAAGGATGCGTGGTCATGAAAAGGAATTTGGCAGCGAAGTTTGCTTGTTGGATCATCGTTATTCTTTTTCTCATGGGGGCTGTCCCGCTCCTAGTCCAAGCGCAGGAAAAGGTTATCAAACTTAAGTACTCGGACATTTATGCTCCCGCGCATAAGAATGGCATTCTCGCGCAGCAATGGTGCAAGGAGGTAGAAAAGCGGACGGACGGTAGGGTGAAAATCACCCATTTCCCTGGCGGAACGCTGACGCCTCCACCTCAGACCTATGACAGCGTGGTGAAAGGAATCGCGGACATCGGACACACCTTAGCGGCCTACTCCGCGGGCAGGTTCCTCTTGACGGAAGTCCTCGGGCAGCCCATTGGTTTCACCAGCGGATACCAGGCCACAAAGACCGCCAACGAGTATTACAAGAAGTTTAAGCCTAAGGAATTCGACGACACGAAGATCATGTATATTCATGGACATGGGCCTGGCATGTTCCAGACGGTGAAACCCGTGTCGTCCATTGCTGATATCAAGGGCCTGAGGATCAAAGCCAACACTGAAAACGCCGCGATTGCCACGGCAATGGGCGCCGCGCCGGTGGCCCTTCCCATAACCGAGACCTATGACGCCTGTCAAAAAGGACTGGTGGACGGGCTCTTGTTGCCCATCGAGCCTCTCAAAGGCTGGAAGTTCGCGGACGTTATTAAGTCGGTCATCTTATGTCCGCCCATGGCGTACACGGCCCCAATATCGCGTATTCATGAACAAGGATAAATGGAATTCCTTGTCTAAGCAGGATCAGGAGATCATAGAGAAGATCAACGAAGAGTGGGTCGAGAAGCAGGCCAAGCTATGGAATGAACTGGACACGGAGGCCACTGAACTGGCTAAACAGAAGGGAATCAAGATAATAACGGCAACAAAAGAGCAGGACGCCCAGGTGGCCGAAAAGATGAAAACCGTGAAGGACGAGTGGGTGAAGAAGACCGCGGCCAAAGGGCTACCGGCAAAAGAGGCGCTGGATTTCTGCATTGAGTATGTCAAGAGTCATCCGTAGATCGGTTAAGTCGGGATCTAGGGCACGAAAAGGGAGTAGTGCATCTATGAGAGATCATAGAAGCTGAGTTCAACCCGGACTACTCGCTCTTCCTGGTGGCCAATCTCGGCTGAGGTTTCATGATTGAGGTGACTCCCAGGTTACGAATCACGTACTACCACATCACATTCAGACTGGCTTAATCAAGTAAGCCATTGTCGAGGAGGTGCAGTCATGAAAAAGCATTTCGCAGTGCCGTTTGTTTGTTGGATCATCACGATTCTTTTTCTCATGGGCGCTGTCTCGCTCCAGGCTCAAGCGGACGACAAGGTTATCAAGCTCAAGTACTCGAACTTCTTCGGTCCTGCACATCCGATAGGCATTCTCGGCCAGGAGTGGTGCGCGGAGGTGGAAAAGCGGACGAACGGCAGGGTAAAGGTCTCTTACTTCCCAGGCAACACGCTTACCCCTCCTACTCAGACTTATGACAGCGTGGTGAAAGGAATCGCTGACGTTGGCCAGACTTTGGCGGCCTATTCGGCAGGCAGGTTCCTTTTGACGGAAGTTCTGGCGCAGCCGATCGGGTACACCAGTGGTTACCAAGCGACAATGACCTGCAACGAGTTCTACAAGAAGTTCAAGCCTAAAGAATTTGACGACACGAAGGTCATGTATATTCACGGCCATGGTCCGGGTATGTTCCATGCGGTGAAAGCCATTTCTTCCGTTGACGATCTCAAGGGCCTCAGGCTCAAGGCCAACACCGAGAACGCAGGGATAGTCACGGCAATGGGCGGGGCGCCGGTGACTCTTCCCATAACCGAGACCTATGACGCGCTTCAAAAAGGATTGATCGACGGTCTCTTGCTGCCCATGGAGGCTTTGAAGGGCTGGAAATTTGCGGACGTCATAAAGACAACCATTGTAAGTCAGCCGATGGCGTACACGGCTCCCATTCCCATATTCATGAACAAGGATAAATGGAATTCCTTGTCCAAGAAGGATCAGGAAATCATAGAGAAGATCAACGACGAGTGGGTCGTAAAGCAAGCCAATCTGTGGAATAAACTGGACAAGGAAGCCGCGGAATTCGCCACCCAGAAGGGGGTCAAGATAATAGAGGCTACAAAGGAGCAGAATGCTCAGGTGGCTGAAAAAATGAAACCCGTATTGGCTGACTGGGTGAAGAAGACGGCGGCCAAAGGGCTACCTGCACAGGAGGCGCTGGATTTCTGTACCGATTATGTAAAGACGCATCCGTAGTTCGGTGAAGCGAGATTCGGCGGCGTGGAAAGCGAGGTAATGCAGGTGCAGAAGTTTATGAAAGCAGTGTTGACCGCGGACTACGCACTGTTCGCGGTCGGCGGTCTTGGATTGGGTGTCATGATGTTGGTGACTCTTACCGACGTCGTGATGAGGTACATGGGCAAGCCGATATTCGGCAGCATGGAAATCGTCTGTTTTACCAGTGCGGTAGTCATCGGTTTCGCGATACCGTACACGTCGTGGACCAAAGGACATATTATCGTTGATTTTCTGATGGAGAAGCTGTCTCCCGGGACCGTGAGAATCCTTGCGGATCATTACGAGGTGCATGGGCATCGCGCTCTTCCTGTTTGCGGCATACAATTTCGTCTCCTACGGATTGGATCTGATCAAGAGCAAGGAAGTGTCCCCCGGGTTTAGAATCCCGTATTACCCGATCACATTCGGGTTGGCCGTGAGCTGTTTTCTTCAGGCACTGACTTTGCTCTGTGATTTGGTGAAGACCATCAAGGAGGAAGTATGAGCGAAATTACGGTAGGGATTATTGCCAGCTTTATCCTGCTTCTCTTTTTTCTCGCCGGCATGGAGTTGGCCTTTGGGATGGCCTTCCTTGGGGTCATAGGATTCGCTTACCTGGTTTCCTTTAGCGCCGCGTCGAATCTCCTGGTGAAAGACTTCTTTGATACATTTACCTCCTACGGGTTCACCGTAATACCTCTGTTTGTCCTTATGGGACAGATCGCCTCGCATTCAAATATTGCCAAGCGACTTTACCTGGCGACACACAAATTTGTGGGCCATATTCCAGGCGGCTTGGCCATGACTACCGTTGGAGGCGCTACGATATTCAAAGCCGTGTGCGGATCGACATTGGCCACTGCGGCGGCTTTTGCGGGGATTGCCATTCCCGAGATGGATCGTTATGGCTATGATAAGAGGCTCTCTACCGGTGTAGTGGCTTCGGTGGGCACACTGGGCGTGCTGATTCCGCCGAGTATTGTCTTGATCATCTATGCAATTATCGTTGAAGAATCCATTGGCAAGATGTTTCTCGCAGGAATTGTTCCTGGAATTCTTATCGCCTTTCCTTCATGGTCGTCATTTACGGGTGGGTGAAGATCAACCCTGCTATCGCTCCAGCAACTCCAGCGGCTCCCTGGTCTGAGAGAATCCGGGTTCTCCCCGAGTTCCTGTGGGTTGCCATAATCTTCCTGGTGATAATTGGGGGGATGATGAAGGGAATATTCTCCCCAACGGAAGGAGGGAGCATAGGCACGTTGGCCATCTTGATCATGGCTGCCGCAAGAAAGGAGCTCACGTTCAAGGGCCTTGTAGCATCGGTCACGGAATCACTCAAGACCTCCTGCATGGTGCTCACGCTCATAGCGGGATCTATAGTTCTCGGCCATTTTCTTGCCGTCACTGAAATTCCTTTTGTGACAGCGGATTAGATCATAGGGCTTCCAATTCATCGGCATCTCGTAATGTTGCTCATTATCCTCGTCTACCTCATTGGAGGTTCGTTCATCGATGACCTGGCGTTCATGATACTTGCCACGCCGATCTTTTACCCCGCAGTAATCAAGCTCGGCTATGACCCCTTGTGGTTCGGTATCATGCTTCTCATGACTATCATGATTGGCGTCATAATCCCTCCCGTCGCGATGTGCGTGTTCGTTGTAAAAGGTATCACGGGTGTCCCAATCAACGTGATCTACCGGGGCTGTCTGCCCTTTATTTTGGCCCTCGTTGCTTGTGCGATATTGCTGTTCATATTTCCGCAATTGGCTTACTTTCTCCCGCATTTGCTGATGGGGTAGCCTTGAACTCAAGAGACTGAATTGCTCTTGAATGAACAGACTGTTTTACTGATGTGTTTGGCATAGTCGGCTGGCTGAGGCACATGCCGGGAGTAAGCAATTCGTCAAGCTCGTCAGTGGTCAAGGAGAACAAAAGTGGGAACCACTGAGATTCTAATTGGCAAGAGAATTCTTGCGGTGGACGATGAACCCGATGTGCTTGAAGTGATACACAGAACAGCTTCCAGCATCCAAAGTTACAGCGGCTTCGACTTATGAAGAGGCTACAGAGATGTTGTCCAGCGAAAGTTTTGACCTGGTGTTGCTGGACATCATGGGTGTGAGGGGATTTGAGTTGCTGGAGCAATGCGGACAGAAACAGCTTCCGGCAGCCATGCTAACGGCTCATTCTGTCAGCGCTGAGAGTGTCAATAGAGCCCTGACCCTGGGGGCTGTATCTTTCCTGCCCAAGGATGAGTTGACAAACCTCGCGGAACACGTGGCCGATATCTTAGAAGGGTTGGCCAAAGGAAGAAGCCATTGGAAGAAGTTATTTGACCGCTTGGGCCCTTTCTTTAGAGACCGTCTCGGTCTCACGTGGGAGAATATTGAAAAGCCGACAAACCCCCCTTACTTGTACTGATTGCCGGGTTCGCTAAACTCACTGCCGAGCAGGAACAGAATGGGGAATCACAGTGCAATGGTTTGCTGATTACCTCATGCAACAGGCTCGCGCCCGTTTTACTCAGAGGTGAATTATGGAAGAAAAATCGAGAATCGGCGAGAGAGTGGTCGGCATTATAAAAGGGGTAAAGGGATCTTGCAGTGTCGGACACCGTGCCGGTGACGAGATCGAGCTTAGTGCTCACGATTCGGGAGGCCTTTGCGGCTTTCTGTATCATCAAGCCTTCGCATACATTCTCATGCTGCAGTTTGGAGGATCGTTCCCCCCGAGTGGGGGAATCCCGATGTTGTAGAGCTCGACTGCATGGACAAAACAAACGCCGTCACGCTCGAACTACGCCGAATTCGACAGTGACGAGGATTTCACCAACGTGATAGGCCACAACATGATAAGGCGTGCTGCATGGCAGCTTTTGGGAGTGGCATTTGGTCCAGGCCGAGGCAGGGGATCGCTGTAAACTGTTACCGCCTTTAGGAGAGAGATATTATGAACTTGGCCACCAACTTGGAACGATCAGCGCTTTTCTTTCCCGACAGGCCGGCCGTTAGCGAAGCCGGGATTGAGATGACCTACGGGCAACTCAATGACCGCTCCAATCGTATAGCAACAGGGCTGATCAAAATGGGGGTTCGAGCGGGGGACCGCATCGGTCTCTGTGCTCCGAACTCGGCCGACTGGATCGCCTTCTACTTCGGAGTGCTCAAGGCAGGCGCCGTTGCCATCACCCTCTCCAGTCTGCTCAGGCAGGACGAGTTGACCTTGTTGCTCAACCATTCCAAACCCAGGTTCATTTTTACCGCGGATGACAAACTGGACGATCTCTCAAGCTTGCGAGGCTCGGCGGGTATCGAAAAAACTATCTGCCCGGAGGGTGATCTAACACTTCAGCAAGTTCTGAACATGGGCATGGGGTCGTTCAAAGCGGTGGACCGAGAGCGCACGGATACCGCCGCGGTCCTTTACACCGGCGGAACCACGGGGATGCCCAAAGGAGTAATGCTGAGCCACGAAAACATCAACGCCGGCAGTCACAATGTCGCCTTCTACGAGCGCTCATCGGAGCTGGACCGGGGCTTGTGTTTTCTGCCTTTTAACCATGTCTTCGGGCAGATCCACATTATGAATGCTACGATCCTTAGCTCCGGATGCGTTGAGCTTCTTCCGAAGTACCGACTTGGACAGAGTTCTCGAGGTCACAAGCGCCGGCCGAGTAACGAAATTCTTCGCGGTGCCTACGATTTATACCCGTCTGCTCATGATCGACCGACTCAAGGAGAAACTAGGGAGCATCCGGTACTCCTTTTCCGCGGCGGCCAGCATGCCCGCGGAGATAGTCAGGCGATGGAAAGAGCAAACCGATTTGACTATCCATGAAAGCTACGGCCTGACTGAATCTGCAACCGCCGTCACATATAACCACTATTACCGCCATGTTGTCGGTTCGGTGGGGGATACGGTGGCCGGAGTGGAAGTCCAGATCAGGGATGCCCAAGGTAACCGATTGGCACAGGGTCAGGAAGGTGAGATTTGTGTCCGCGGACCCAACATCATGACAGGATACCTGGATAATGTAGAAGAAACGAAAAAAGCATTCTGGGCCGATGGTTGGTTCCGAACCGGGGATATCGGTGTCTTTGACGATAACCACTACCTTTACATTGTTGATCGGCTCAAGGACATGATTATAACAGGCGGCGAAAACGTGTACCCGCGTGAGGTGGAAGAGGTGATCTATACCATACCGGAAGTGCAGGAGTGTGCGGTTATAGGGCTTCCTGACAAAGAATGGGGCGAGCGTGTCACAGCATGTGTCGTGCCCCGGCAAGGACAGAGCATTATTCCGGAGAACCTCAGCGGATTTCTAAAGGCACGTCTATCCGGTTTCAAGGTTCCGAAAGAATACATTATAGTGGAAGAACTGCCCAAGAGTTCCGCGGGCAAGATCCTGAAACGTGAGCTGAAGAAACAATTCTCTAGCGAGTAGGTTTATCGTAGCCTCATATCCACGAAAGCAATGCTTTGACCGATTTCCGTTGAAGCAATCGGTGGGGTTGAATGCGTCATTGCGAGGAGTGAAATCCCGCGTGCCGAGGGAAAGCAAGCTCTTAATCCGAAGTTTTGGAGATAGCTTCGGGCTTGCGCCGTCGCAATGACCGTATTGACTGTTGCCGCCCTGTGGAAGGGCGATTAGGCGGTCAATCGGACAAGGATTTTGGCAACGTGTATGGTGCCCGAATAGGGACTTTACGCACTGAGACCAGATCCTTTGAGAAAATTAATCAATCAGTTTAACCGGTTGGCATTAGTGGTAATACGAGAATCCGAGCATTCAGTAAAATTTGGCTTAACAATTAAGCTAGAGAACTGGAAAACTATACCATCCGGCGTTTCACGACCGCTTACCGACTAATCACTGCCAAAGAGGGCGACGCCAATGATTATCATCGGGGAAAAAATTAATGGTACCAGAAAACAGGTAGCTCAGGCAATCCAGAATCGAGACGCTGATTTCATACGCCAATTAGCGGAGCGGCAGTTTGAAAGCGGCGCTTCGTATCTGGATATCAACGCGGGGACTTTGCCTCAACGAGAGCCTGAAGATATGGCCTGGCTTGTGGAAAACGTTCAGGAAGCTGTCCCGGAAGCAATCCTTTCTTTGGACAGCGCAAACCCGGTTGCGCTGAAAGCCGGTATCGAAAAGGCGACAAAGACGCCTATGATCAATTCTTTGAGTGGAGAAAAGTTTCGGATTGACGGGGTTCTGCCTTTGGCATGCGAGTTTCAGACCGAACTTATCGTCCTTGCTTTGGATGATAAGGGAATCCCGAAGACGAGCGAAGCGCGGCTCGACATTGTGCGCCGTCTCGTGGCAATGACTCGAAAGGGAGGTCTGCCCGACGAAAAACTATTCGTAGATCCTCTGGTCATGGCCATTTCAACAGGAACGGAGAATGGAAATATCACTTTGGACACATGCCGGAAAATCCTTGAGGAATTCCCAAGGGTCCATCTGACTTGCGGCTTGTCCAACATCTCTTTCGGCATGCCGCTTCGGCCCATGCTGAATCAGGCGTTCATGGTCCTGGCTATACAGGCGGGGATGGACAGCGCGATTATCAACCCGGAAGAGCGGGAACTGCGGGGAATCATGATGGCGGCCGAGACGCTCATTGGCAAGGACCGTCACTGCATGAATTTCAACCGCGCTTTTAGAGCCGGGAAAATCGGGCCCGAGAAGGATTCGTGATCAGGCTTTCTTATATGCGTTGAAACTCTAACGAACTCCAAAGAAGAGAGAACTATGCAGGATCTTGTGAATGCGGTAGCGGAGATGATGGAAGATGAAGCCATGACTCTCACGAAGAAGTACGTGGAAGCGGGCGTGCCTGCCGTGCAAATCATTGACTCTTACAAGGATGCCCTCAGCATCATCGGGAAGCGTTTTGAGGAGTGCACTTACTTCGTGCCCGAGCTGATTCTGGCCGGTGAGATGATGAAGGCGGCTTCAGAGATCATCAAACCCCTGATGAAAGACGGTCAGTCGAATGTGGATACACCAAGAATTGGTAAGTTCCTTCTAGGCACGGTCGAAGGTGATATCCACGACATCGGCAAGGACATGGTTCACATGCTCATGGATATCAATGGGTTTGAAGTGAGAGATCTCGGCGTTGACGTGCCGGCTCAGCGGTTTTGGGACGAGTATAAAGAGTTTCAGCCGGATATCATAGGCATGAGCGGGCTGCTCACCCTGGCATACGAGTCCATGAAGACAGTAGTCGATGGCCTGAAGGAGATGGGCGTACGCGACAAAGTCAAGGTAATTATCGGCGGTGGCCAAGTGGATGAACATGCCTGGAAATACGTGGGCGCCGATGCGTTTGTTACCGACGCAGTGGCGGGAATCAACATCTGTAAAGGATGGATGAGTTAAGGGAGCGTGCTGCGAGCCACGTGATTGAGAAGAAGGAGGGGAAGACATGATTGCAGGTTGGGAGAATATGTCCTCAAGCCAAAGGCAAGAAGCCTTCCTAGCGAAATGGGCCTCCGGAGAAGGAATCGAGTTCGCCGACGATGAGGCTAGGATTTCTTACCAGTACCGTGCCGGGCTCATTGCGGATGCAGTCAAGCTCAAGAAAACTCCGGATAGAGTGCCGATTGTCCCGTTGGCCACTTTTGCGCCCATCATGCTGTACGGCTATTCCGCTAAACAGGCCATGTATGACCCCCACATACTTGGAAAGGTCTGTCTGGATTACACGAGGGATTACGATGTTGACGCGACGCTTGTTCCGCCCATGGTTATGCATGGCCCAGCTTTAGAGGTGTTGGGCTACCATCTCTACAAATGGCCTGGCCACGGCATCAAGGAAGAGCAGGGCTACCAGTTCGTTGAAAAGGAATACATGAAGGCGGAGGATTATGACCATTTTGTTGCAGACCCCACCGATTACTGGTTCCGTGTCTGGTTGCCTCGCACCCACAGCTCTCTGAAACCCTTGGCAGAATTGCCTCCGTTGTACGGTACCATGGAATTGCCCATGGCCGGACCGTGGCTTTGTGCCTTGGGAGCCCCGCCGATCCAAGAAGCGTACAAAGCCCTTCTGGAAGCCGGCAGGATCAGCTTTGAGTGGATCCAGGCACTGGGACCGTATATTGGGCAGATATTGAGCTCAGGTTATCCGATGTATGCCGGCAGTGCCACCAAAGCGCCCTTTGACGTCCTGGGAGATTCCTTCCGGGGCACCACGCAATTGATGATGGACCTTTACCGAAGACCGCAAAAAGTGCTGGAAGCTGTCGACAGACTTGTACCCCTAATGATCAGTATGGGTGTGGGCGGAGCCTTGGCAAACAACAATCCACTGGTTTTCATTCCCTTGCACAAAGGCGCGGACGGCTTCATGTCCAACGAGCAGTTCGAAAAGTTCTACTGGCCGAGTCTCAAGAAGGTGATGATCGGCTTGACCGAAAACGGGTGTGTGCCTTGTTGCTTTGTGGAGGGTGGTTATAACCAGCGGCTGGAGTATCTAACTGAAGTGCCGGAGGGCCAGTGCGTTTTCATCTTTGACAGAACCGATATGGCCCGGGCCAGAGAAATATTAGGCGGAAAATCATGCATCGGCGGGGGATTCCCAGTTTCTCTGATCATCACCGGTGATGCTCAACAGGTAGAAGTCGAGACCAAGAAACTATTGGAAGTGGCCGCCGGCGACGGGGGTTACATCCTCAGCATCGGATGCGCCATGGACGAAGCCAGGGAATACACGCTCAAAGCGTTTATTCAAGCCGGCAAGAAGTACGGCAAGTACTAAGGTTCATCCGTGGCGTCGTGAAGGAAAGGTTCTCGTCGCTCAATGTAGAGGCTGCTTCGACACCTGGTGCCACGGATGTGTCCCGAGGTCCGCGGGGCTCATCCGTGCGATGACGAGCCGCAGGACACGCCTGTGGCACCAATCCATTGAGGCATTTTCAAACTTCGTTGTGGCGTTCGCGCCATGGCAGTTAGCATGAGCCGTGAATCAGTTTTTCTTCCGGACAATTGTCACCGGAACGAACTCCATAAAGGAGGAGAAACAATGCAAGACCTCGTAAATGCAATAGCGGAAATGATGGAAGATGATGCCATGAGGCTCACGAAGAAGTACCTGGACGAGGGCGTCTCCCCAATCCAGATTCTCGACGCTTACAAGGATGCTCTGGGCATCATTGGCAAGCGTTTCGAGGAGTGCACTTACTTCGTCCCCGAGCTGATCCTGGCCGGTGAGATGATGAGAACGGCTTCCGAGTTGATCAAGCCACTCATGACCAGCGGTCAATCGGGTAGCGAAACCAAGAAAATCGGCAAGTTCCTTCTGGGAACGGTAGCAGGTGATATCCACGACATCGGCAAGGACATGGTCGGCATGCTCATGGACATCAACGGATTTGAAGTGAGGGATCTTGGCGTTGACGTGCCGGCTCAGCGATTTTGGGACGAGTACAATGAATTCCAGCCGGATATCATAGGAATGAGCGGGCTGCTCACGCTGGCATACGAGTCCATGAAGACACGTAGTCGATGGCTTGAAGGAGATGGGCGTACGCGACAAAGTCAAGGTAATTATCGGCGGTGGCCAAGTGGACGAACATGCCGGGAAATACGTGGGCGCCGATGCGTGGGTTACGGATGCCGTAGCCGGTGTGAAGTATGCTCTCGAATGGGTGAAGAGTTAGTTTCAGGGGAGAATGAAATGAACGACGCACAACAGTTGCTGCAACAAAGGGAAAAGCGCATCCAGGATGCGATAGCCCTCAAGAAACCCGATCAGATTCCCATAGCCTCCATGTGGGACTTTTTCCCGGCCAAGCGGAAAGGAGTTACCGTAAAGGAGGTCATGTACAACTATCAACTCATGTTTGACTTATGGGTGGAATGCATGCAGCACTTTGCCCCGGATCTGGGGGACAATCCCTATCCGCTTCGAGGGTTCGGCCCGCTAATGGAAATATTGGATTTTCAACACCTCAAATGGGCCGGACACGGCGTCGGCGACGACATGTCGTACCAGTTCGTGGAACTCGAGGTCATGAAAGCGGACGAGTATGACCATTTCCTGTTCGATCCCTCTGATTTCATGGTTCGACGATTCTGGCCGCGCGTCAACAAAGCATTTGCGCCTTTTGAAGCGCTGCCACCTTTGAATCAATCGATTTCCTACACTTGGGGCCTTTATAACGCGGTGTTTCTGATGACCCCCGAGATGGAGGAGGCTCGATCCGCACTGATCGAAGCCGGCAAGGCTTCCGCTGAAGTCCTGAAATGGACGGCGATGTTCGGCAAGAAAATGGCTGAATTGGGTTTCCCGCCTTCTTCCGGAGGCTTCGCCCAGGTGCCTTTTGACACTTTGGGAGATGTCTTTCGTGGCACTAAAGGCATCATGATGGATTTGTACAGGCGCCCGGACAAAGTCATGGCCGCATGTGAAAAGCTGCTGCCCATTATGATTGATTCCGCCATTGCGTCTGCCAAGCGTAGCGGCGTGTCGAGAATTTTCATTCCCCTTCATAAAGGCCTCGACGGCTTCTTGTCGCCTCAGCAATTCAATAAGTTCTATTGGCCGCACATGAAAGAACTCCTGGAGGCCCTCATCCGAGAAGGCATCACACCTTGGGTCCTTGCTGAAGGGGCGTGCAATACCCGATTGGAGACCTTCCGAGATGTGACGCCGGGCAAGGTCATATATCACTTTGAAATGACGGATATTTTCAAGGCCAAGGAGATGATGCGGGACCGCTGCTGCATTCGCGGGAATGTGCCGGCGAGCATCCTCACGGTCGGGACTCCGGAAGACGTGAGAACCTACTGCAAAAAGCTAATCGATGTTTGCGCGGTGGATGGAGGCTACATCATGGACGCTGTCCACCCCTCTTGCTGAGGCCAAGCCTGAAAACGTGCAGGCTATGTATGATTTCACCAGGGAATACGGCGCATAAGGGATGCACCGTACCGGTCCGGCACTGCCGGAAAACCAATGCCATGCGAAGCGGCTTGCATCCGGACATTGCCGACGCGATTGTAGGACATGGAGACAGGAGGCAAAGATCATGAACCCTTTACTTCCGCACCATATTGGTAAGCCTTTTTAGTGAAAATCCGAATACGAGTCATTGCGAAAGGGCTCATCCGGTAAGTGCGTACTTGATGATTTGAGGCATCAGGAACGAGTTGAAATGACAGAGGAAAACGTCTCATCTGGCGCTACTGACATTTGGAATTGGCCCTTTAACGGAGACTGTCATGACCTCGCTCTTCTTGTCCATTCATCAGTCGATCAGGATTGTCTCGAAGGCCGCGACCTGCGGAGTAAGTCACGGCCTCAGCATTCCTCCTTGGAAGGCATTCGCGGCCTTTCAACTGTTTAAAATAACTAGTGATCCTGATTGCGATTGGCCAAGTACGCAAATGCCGGATGAGCCCATGTGAGGGCTCGCTCGATCTCCTCCATGCGAATTCTGTGGACAGCTTACTGAACCGGGAGCCCGTGCAGACCTTTAATACCCTGTAATACGGTCCACCTCCCCGTGGTGACCTTCGAAGTTTCTGGAGCTCGGAGCCAAGAAGAAAGGGGGAGTTGGAAGCTTCCAACTCCCCCTGCATTTTAGGCTGTTAAGTGGCGGGAGCGACGAGACTCGAACTCGCGACCTCCGGCGTGACAGGGCGACTGTCCGCTACGTAAACACAAAGCTATCCTGACAACCCCAATGATTTCGAGCCTCATGAAGTCCTATTCGTCCCTCATGATCCCCATCACTCCGAAAAAATGTTAACAAATTGTTAACACGGAGCACCTTTCCACATCATGGGCTCAAAGTTTGAGCTCCCATATACGCCATCCTTTCAAGAGCCTCTGCCTTTTCAGAGCGGCACGGCTGATCCGGGCAGAAAAGGCGGCTTCATCGCTTGCACGAGAGCGAGAACGAGGTGATCATCTATAACTACGCTGATCTACGGGTTCCTGTGTTGGCCAATATGTATGATCAAATGCGCTCCGGTACAAGTCTATGTGCTATGAAATGGACTTGCCTCAGCGTTAGTTACTTGTGAAAAATGGTAGTCCGTAAACAGACAGCAAAAGTCGTAGGTGAAGTCCCTCCCCTCCCCTTTTCTTGTAAGCTTACGCAGCGAGACGTATAATGTATTGATGAACACGCAAGAATCTAAACCGCTAGACCGTAACCGGGACTATTACCGGGATCGCTTCAAGGAACTCTTTGAAGAGTTCACCAGAGACGTATTGCTACACCAGGTCGATCATTATATGAACAAGGTGGGATTCCAGAGGTGGAATGATGATCCGAGGCAGGTAGCCGCTGACGAAGATTTGGAAGAGAAACAAGGACTCTGTACTGATGGTCTTCGGTTACCGAAACGCTGAAGAGATGGAATGCGACTTCCGCTTCTCCTTCCATCCACTGGCTGGGCCGGAACTCAACATCGACTTCCAGCAAGCTGGGATGCTTATAAACTCGGGACCCTACGACCGACTAGATCCCGATGGATCGGAATCGATGATGAATGGACACTATTGAAGATGGAGAGGAACAGATTCTCAAGCAGCGTTATAGGCAACGGCTTACTATTGTGAAGTAGCCCCATTGGCGGGCTTGCTGCGTGAACGAGATAGATGGGTCAGGTCTGCTCTTAACTCATGTGAGGGCTCGCTCGATCTCCTCCATGCGAATTCTGTGGACAGCTTACTGAACCGGGAGCCCGTGCAGACCTTTAATACCCTGTAATACGGTCCACCTCCCCGTGGTGACCTTCCGAAGTTTGTGGAACTCGGAGCCAATAAGAAGGGGGAGTTGGAAGATTCCAAGGGGACCAAAGGGGTCAGGTCTACTCTTGGCACATCACTGCAGCCTCCTGGTGTGGTACGACTATCCCATCTCCACAGGACCGCTGGAGGCAACCAACAACAAAATCAAAACCATGCAGCGACAAGCTTATGGATTCCGTGACCGTGAATCTTTCGTCCTCAAAATCTATGCACTACATCTGACAAAGTACGCACTTGTCGGATGAGCCCATCACTGAAGTCTTAATATGAATGACCCTTGCCTGGTCTGCTGCCCTTACCCTTTTCGTTGAAACTTCTGCTGGAGTTGGAGACCTGGAGATTTTTTGACAGCCAAGTTGGGACACCAAGGGGCCAGAACGAAGAAATCAGGGTGGAGCGGCCAAGCACTACATCCTGATTCTTTTTGAAATTCTCTGGTGGAGATGAAGGGATTTGAACCCTCGACCCCCGCGTTGCACTGGCAAGGTCGGTGCAACGAAATGTGCTCTTATTAACACACCGGCAAAATGTACCACTATGCGGCCTATGGTCAATTAGGTATGGTGTCCCCGGAATTTCTGTCCGGAATTTCCGCACTCAACTCACAAGGAGGGAAAAAGATGCTGTATAAAGATGAGGACGAGGCATGGGGCACGGATTACACAGTGGCTGATATCAAAGCGCTCATGGCATATGGAGCCGTGCCAACGGACTTCATCGAGGTTCTTCCTGGCGGTGCTCTGCAGGTTAGCGCCTTTGTTATCGTGACTATGAAGGTGTTCACGAAAGCAGAGTTAGGTGAGGACTGGCTTCAAGCACTCAGGGACTATTTGCACGAGGCAGCAAGAGACTCTAAATTGAATGGAAAGATCAAGCGGGCATTAAAATCCATTCTTAGCAAGAGAGCTGCAGACGAAGCGGAGATAGAAAAAAAATGAAGAGTGGAAGCGTGATTGTATTTGATAAATAGGTCGGTGGTCAGATATGCTCAAAACGTCGCTAACCAAGCATTTGTCGAGAGAGGTTCTGCGGATTGCCGCCCTAGGAGTATCACCCGACGCTATTCGGTTCTAACGGGAGGTCCCAGAGTGCCCCGATTGAGCACTCAGGGGATCCCAAGACCTGTAGGATGGGGCGGTCATCTCATAACTCCGGTTAAAACAGTTGGGTTAGGAAAGAGGGGTCCGCGATGAAAAGCTCGTCACCCATAGTCATGATATCGAGCTATCCTCCCAGGCTCTGTGGGATAGGCACTTTTACCGAAGAGGCCCGGGAATTCATCCAAAAGGCAAATCCTGACCGAGAAGTGCTGGTAATAAGCCACACGGATGGTAGGGGGGAAGGGGTTTTCCCTATTATTGACATGTCCAGACACGACTGGTGGAAGCCGGTTGCGGAAAAGGTCAAAGATCTGAACCCGTATGCCGTACACTTAGAACATGAGTACGGACTGTATGAATACCGTGACCCCAGAGGCCAAGGGGACGGCAATGAGGGGTTCCTCAGTTTGCTCGACGCCATCGACGATTATGCCACCGTAGTGGAGCCGCATACCATTCACGGGCGATTGACGGATTTTGAAGCGAATTTCATCTACGAGATGTGTCAGCGCGCAGGAGTGGTGATGTTCAAGTGCCATTACCAAAAATGGAGGCTCGATTGGATCTTTGAGGGGAGGGGCTGGGAAACTCCCCGCAACATCATGGTGGTCCCCCACGGCTCAAGGCCGGACCGCCGCTGGGGAATTGAGGATGTCCCGGCACTGAGGGAAGAGGTAGGCTTGGACAAATTTCCCTATATCGGCCAACACATCGTCGGGCTCGTGGGATGGATTCAGTCGAACAAGCGTTGGGACATTTTGACCTCCATGTGGGAGGACATCCACAATGAGATCTGCTCCAGGTCCGGCCAGGAGTGGGACCTGTTGGCAGCAGGGGCCATGCGAGATCCGCACGATTTAATGGAGTACGAGTCATACCGCAAACAGCTTGAAATTCTTGAAGGAAAGGGTCTGGCCCATTACTTTGAGTTCGTTCCTCGCGGGGAGATCTACTACAAGGTAATGGCCATCTGTGACTTTATCGTGCTGCCTTCGGTGGATGAAACCCAATCGGGTACCCTTGCCCGAATCATCGCATTAAATAAACCCTTCATAACCACGGCCCCTATGGAAGGCTTGACGGCCCAGGCTCTTGAGAGCAAAGGGGGGATGCTCTTCACGACCAAGGCGATGCTGAGGGAGACGGTTATTGAGATGGCCTGCGACGAAGGTCTGCGAATAAGGTTAGGAGAAAATCTGAAAAGGTATCTTGAGGAAGTGGTGTCTTGGGAAGTAGTGGCACAGCAGTACAATCAAGCCTACGAACTGGCCAGGGAATCTCGTGCTACTGGAAAACCCGTGGAACTTCTTTTAGAGTTTTGATCAACAAATTAAAGACAAAAGGTAACATCGGCTAATCTACTGAAAGACCCCCTCATGTATTGACTGATAGGTTTCTCCCGGTTTATCAGTGAAAAGGTCAACCGCTGTGAAGATACCTTGGAGACACTACGCTGGGTATGTCTTAAGCGACAGGGTTCACACGGTGATTCTCCCCGCCCCCCCTTGCTCCTCTAGAGAATTATTTCACAAGCGAGGTACACTTCAAATCAAGTGGCTATTGTTGTTGCATTCTTCACGCGCGATCGATCATAGACTCGTCGCGCCTGCCACAAGGGATTTGCACCGACTAATGTAAGAGTCCTTCCCTTCTTGCATCCAGATCTCCGGCCCGCAGGGCGCGATCCACCGGGATGTAGTGTCCTTCTTCGTCCTCGAGCTCTATCTGGCTGACCGTGTCGAATTGAGGCGAAAGTCCTTTCCGTTTCATCTCATTGAAAGCCTCCATTGCCTCCTCAACCGTTTCAGCACAAACGTCATGATGTGACGTAGTAACAAATCGGTACGTTTTCATGGCTTAACCTCTCTATCAGTTTTGACAACTGCGGCTGGACGATGTTTCCAGCTTTGCGATCCGGTGCCTGCCACCGGAACTGCCGGGCGCTGTCTGTCAGTGTCCCTCAGGCTTAGCCAGATCAATTCTCAAAGACTCTTAGGAATCGCCAACGGGCTAAAAGGTAGGTCGTTCCCCTACGTTGTGGTCACGCGACACCGACCGTAATCAAATATCACCAGAATCAAGGGGAAAGTGGGTCTTTCTGAAAGCACGCTGGCCTCCTGTCACGCAAGGAGATGGCATGTTCATGTGGCGTCTGTGTTTCTCTTGAACCACTATTACCATGCTGTGTTCGGGTAAGGCACAACCGGGAAGATCGTGCTTGACTGGGGGCAAAATGTAGAGGTATGCTCAGGAATCGGAGACAATTTGTTTTAGGGCAAGATGGTCTGAATCGTGCCTCCACGGAGGCTCAGGGGAGAAAACGCGGCGGCCATTTGGGGTCTGAGGACCGGTCGAATGGTCGGTGAACGCCTCAAAGAAGTCAAAATTGTGAGTGCGCCGCATAATTCCGGTCAACCACGAACTACCGCTGGAGAGCATCAATTTCGGCAGTTACGCAAGCTGATCACAATACGGAACAGCCCCGAGCCGTCCCGCGTGGGGTGGGTATTCCGCGGTTCCCCTGCCCCCCGATCAATAATTGGGTTCTGACACTTTGCCCCAGGGCCTATCAGGCATGAACCAACAGGTCCAGTTCACATATAAGGAGGTGTCGTCGACGCCATGACCAAGAAGAAGAAAGCCCAGAGGCCACCTTTGGACACGTTGCCAAAGTGTCCGACAGGAATAAAAGGATTGGATGAAGTAACAGGGGGTGGACTGCCTCAAGGGCGTCCCACCCTGGTTTGTGGCAACGCCGGTTGCGGCAAGACCGTGCTCGGCATGGAGTTCTTGGTCCGTGGCGCAACGGAGTACGAAGAGCCCGGCGTGTTCATGTCGTTTGAGGAAACTGAAGATGACTTGATCAAGAACTTCAAGCCGCATTGGGTTCGATTTGCCGGCTCTCATTGAGCGCAAGAAAATCGCACTCGACTATGTCTTCGTCGATCGCGGCGAAATTGAGGAAACAGGGGAATACGACCTGGAGGGCCTGTTCATCCGCTTGGCCTTTGCAATCGACCAGGTTGGGGCAAAGCGTGTGGTTCTCGACACCATAGAGTCCCTCTTTTCAGGATTGTCCAATGAAGGCATTTTGCGGGCGGAGCTGCGCCGTCTGTTCCAGCTGGCTGAAGGAAAAGGGTGTGACCGCGCTGATTACCGCTGAACAAGGCCGGGACACGCTCACCCGGCATGGACTGGAGGAATACGTAGCTGATTGTGTCATCGCTCTGGACCACCGGGTGATCGATCAGATATCCACGAGACGGTTGAGGGTGATCAAATACCGAGGCTCTGTGCACGGCGCGGACGAGTATCCGTTCTTGATTCAACCCAACGGCATCTCTCTGCTCCCGATCACATCACTCAATATGGATCACACAGCCCCTACCGACAGGGTCTCGACGGGAATTAGCGCGCTTGGACACCATGTTGAGTGGCAAAGGATACTATCGTGGCAGCTCCATCCTGGTCTCGGGCAGCGCTGGCACTGGGAAAACCAGTGTGGGCGCCCACTTTGTCGATTCAGCGTGCAGGAACGGTCATCGAGCCGTCTTCCTTGCTTTTGAGGAATCCCCAAGCCAGATAGTTAGAAATATGCGGTCGATAGGGATTGACTTGGATCCGTGGGAACAGAAGGGGCTCTTGCGATTTCACGCAATCCGTCCCACCCGCTATGGGCTCGAGTCGCATCTTGCAAGGATTCACATACTAATCGACGACTTCAAACCCGCTGTAGTAGTGATAGACCCCGTCTCGAATCTGGTCTCGATAGGGAGCATCTCTGAAGTAAAAATAATGCTGACGCGGCTTATGGATTTTCTGAAGACCTATGAGATAACCACCCTCTGCACAGACCTGACAGCGGGTGGAACGTCCGCACAGCAGACAGAAATAGGGCTTTCGTCACTCATGGATACGTGGATTCTGCTTCGGTCCTTGGAATCGGATGGTGAGCGCAACCGGACAATGTATATCGCCAAGTCCAGAGGCATAGCCCATTCCGACCAGGTCAGAGAGTTCCTGCTAACGGACAAGGGGGTGGAGCTGGTGGATGTTTACCTCGGCCCTGCAGGGGTGTTGACAGGTTCGGCTAGGGCAGCCAGAGAGGCACACGATAACGCACAAGAGTTGGCGAGAAGGAACGAATTAGAGCGAAAGCAACGGGAACTGGAGCGAAAGCGCACCTTGCTGCAAGCTCAACTCGCTACCTTGCAAGGCGCAATTTGAGGCGGAGGAAGAAGAGCTTCAGCAGGCCATTGACCAAGAGGTCGGCCGTGAAAAGGCCCTCGACTACGATCAACGGAAGATGGCTCGGCTGCGTAGAGCCGATGAGACTTGATCTTTCATAAGCCAGCGGCAGGAATACATAAAAGGAGGCGTCAATGGGTGGGCGTGAACAGGGGCCGGCGGATGAATATAAGGACGAAACCCCGGACGAAGGCGTCTGGAACCTCCGCTTGTACGTCGCGGGCCAGACCGCAAAGTCCATCAAGGCCTTTGAGAACCTGAAGAAGATCTGCGAAGAGCATCTTGCAGGAAAATACACCATCGAAGTGATTGACTTGTCGGCCAACCCGCGGCTCGCCAAGGGAGACCAAATTCTTGCACTGCCCACTCTTGTGAGGAAACTCCCGCCTCCCTTGAGAAAAATCATAGGAGATCTTTCTGATAGCGAGCGAGTGCTGGTGGGATTGGATCTGCGTCCCAGGCCCTAATACGGTATGTAAAGGAATTGTAACATGACTAAGCGGTCAGGCAGAGAAACCAGCTACCAGGAGCCACAGGGAGCGGCTGAATCGCGAGGGCCAAAATATGTTCTGCGCTTGTACGTGGCAGGACAAAGCCGCAAATCCATTCAAGCGATCCGAAACCTGAAGAACTTGATAAAGGAACACCTCCACGATTCGTATGATCTCGAAGTAATTGACATCTATCAGCAGCCGATTTTCGCGAAGGACGGGCAAATTGTTGCCGCGCCTACCCTGGTCAAGGAATTGCCTTTGCCGCTGCGAAAGTTTATCGGCGATCTTTCAAATACTGAACGTCTCCTGGCGGGACTGGACCTGGAGACCGGGAAATGACGGAGCCAGAGTGCCCGGACCTGTCAAAATAAGAGGCCATGAGCAAGAAACTTCTTGATGAAATTGAAGAGCTACGGCTCCGACTGCAAGAGGCCGAAGGGACTTTGGACGCCATCAGGAGGGGCGAAGTAGATGCGCTCGTTATCTCCGGGCCGGACGGTGATCAAGTATATACCCTGACAGGAGCCGATCGAACTTATCGCATTGTTTTGGAGACGATGAACGAGGGAGCAGCTATAATAGGCTCAGACGGCACGGTTCTTTTCTGCAACGCCAGATTATCAGGCATACTGAAGACCCCGCTTGAAAGGATCCTTGGGGCCTCTATGGCTCGCTTCGTTACACAGGAAGATACCCAATCGTTTGAGGCTCTGTTAAATCAAAGTCTAGTGGAGCGTCAACAGACGGAACTTACACTGAAGGCTGGGGCTGGGGATTTTGTGCCGGCCCGTGTTTCCACAAGCCCCCTTTTCCTTGAGGACTCTACTACCATTTGTATGATAGTAACCGACATCACGGAACGCAAGCGGGCGGAGCAAGCCTTGCGTCTCAGTGAGGAACGATTTCGAGCACTCGTTGAGGGTGCACAAGACCTGATTTTCATGAAGGATCGTCATCTCACATACACGCACGTGAATCCTGCGATGGCAAGAATGTTCGGACTGGACGTGTCCGAAATCATCGGCCGCAAGGATGAGGATCTCTACGGTGAGGCAACCGGGAAACATATCAAACAAGTGGATCTGCGCGTGCTCCAGGGAGAATCCATCGAAGAAGAATATACCGCCTCCATAAAGGGCGTCCAGTTCACCTTGAATACTGTCCTCACGCCGCTTCGCGACGCGGAGGGCACGATCGTCGGCATCTATGGCATTTCTCGTGATGTGACGGATCGCAAGAGAACCGTGCCTGGCCAAAGACCGATCGCCGAGGCGTACCCCTCGCAGGCCATGAGGGCTGCTCTGCACGAGGCTCGTCTCGCTGCCGCCACTGACAGCATCGTTCTGCTCCAGGGGGAGAGTGGGAGTGGAAAGGACTATTTGGCACGTTGGATTCACGACCATTCCAGGCGTGCTCCGGGACCCTATTTTGCGGTGAATTGCGCTGCCATATCCAAGGATTTGGCGGAGTCGGAGCTTTTTGGGCACGAGCGGGGCTCATTCACAGGAGCGCACGGCCGGAAGCGAGGACTCCTGGAATTGGCCGAGGGCGGGACCCTCCTGCTCAACGAAATTGGAGAGCTTACCCTCTCCTTGCAGTCCAAGCTCCTGACCTTTCTGGACACAAGGTCATTCCTTCGTGTTGGCGGTGAAAAGAGCATTACCGTGAATGCCAGGATCATTGCAGCGACGAACAGGAGTCTCGAGACAGAGGTGGTAGAAGGCCGATTCCTTTCCCCCCTGCTCTATCGTCTGAACGTGTTTGCGATACACGTGCCGCCGCTGCGTGATAGGATTGAGGACATTCCCGTACTCCTGGAAGAGATCATGTCGAGGCTGGCGAAGGAACTGCAGCTGACTTCTCTCCCCGCGATCGACCCCGCGTCCGTCATTGCGCTTTCCGGGTACGATTGGCCGGGAAATGTCAGGGAATTGCGAAACGTGCTCGAACGATCATTGATGTTATCCGACGGGCAGAATTTGAACGTTGCGCTCCCCTCGATTGACGCAAGCCACCAAAGCTGGTCTCACGTGTCCAGTTTTCCGGTAGACGAGCGCACGCTTCACGATGTGACGGATGAGGTGATCAAATCCCTGTGTTTGGAGGCCCTGCGGCGCTGCGAAGGCAATAGAAGATGTGCTGCCCGCGTGCTTGGCATAGCCCGAGACTCTCTGTATCGACATATGAAGCGTTTCGGAATTGAGGGGGACAATCCGACCGCGGATTAATTCGATGGACCGACTTTAAGACACCAGTGAATTTGTAACCTATTGATAACACAGCGACAGGAATTCTGTGGCCCGTTTTTAGGACACCTGCCCCTTTCTTGCCGACCCTTCGTATCTCAGCCCCCACTCCATCACTGTGGCTAACTACCTAACAGCACAGCTTTTATAGAAAACCTCATTCATTGGCCATAGTTGGCACGCAAAATGCATACATAGGCTGCAAGGGTTACAAGCATCACCACTCGATAATCTGAACCGCTTTTTGGATCTGTGGACCATGTGTCGCAACTGCAGCCGTCTCCGGTGGTGTCACGGTGGGTGACCGGAACGAGATTAATTACCGCCCATAACAAATAAGGGGACGGAGGACACGACCAGAATGACGGTGACGCAACTTATTAGGAGCAAGCATGGATCCAACAATATTGGCTGCAACTGATATTGCAGCAAGCAATAAAGACTCCGGAAGGGCAACGAGAATAGGCCCCCAGGTAACGGAAACCATTGATTTGAGTTACTTTGGCCGTTCGGACGTGACTGAATCGGGTAGCTTTGCCGTTCGGGGAATCAGCTCAACGGCGATAGGCAGCTTCTTGGATGCCCTGTCGATTCCTGTCCTGTGCGCTGACGGATCGCTTTTGATTCGATTTGCCAACAAGGCCTGCGCAAAAATCACACCAGAGTTTCAGCAACTCCACGGAAGTTCCATTCTCAGCATCATGCCACGCGCTCAGGATCTTGATTTAATTCGCTCGGTAGCACAGACGACCTTCTCGACGAGAAAACCTCAAGTGGCGGAAGGAGTGATACGGAAAGACAACGGTAACATGTGGGGCCGGATGCACTTTCGTTCTTTGAGACTTTTGGGTGAGCGACTCGTGCTCGTCCAGATAGAGGACCTAACTCCCGAGAAGAGACAGCTTATTCTCAAAGCGAGACATCAAGAAGAACTCCAGCACAGCATAAGGGAAGCTAAGAAGGAAATCGCCCTGCGGCGTCAAGCCGAACAAAGGCTGAAGGAAAGCCTCATAAAATTCAAGAAGACTTTGGATGGCACCGTTACGGCCCTGGCATCAGTGGCTGAGAAGAAAGATCCTTACACTGCAGGCCATCAACTTCGCGTGGCTCGTCTCGCGTCCGCCATCGCCAGGGAGATGGGGTTGCCTACAGACCAGGTAGACGGTATCGGTATCGCCGCCTCCATGCATGATATCGGCAAGATATGCGTACCGGCGGAGTTGCTGAGCAGACCAGGCCGTTTGAGCGAGCATGAGTACGGCATAATCAAGGCTCATGCCGAGATAGGCTATGACATCTTGAAAGTCGTAGAGTTCCCGTGGCCTTTCGCAGATATAGCACTTCAACATCACGAGAGAATCAATGGCACCGGTTACCCAAGGGGTCTCAAGGGTGACGATATTCGGCTGGAATCGCGCATAGTTGCTGTTGCCGATGTCGTGGAGGCTATGTGTTCGCACCGGCCATATCGCCCTAGACTTCCGCTTAGGGAAGCCGTTCGAGAGATTCATGAGAATAGGGGAGTCCTTTACGATACGCGCGGTGGCTGATTCATGCCTAGTCATCTTGAAAAAAGTTGCTGGCTGAGGGTGCTTCTTTGTCCGAGACTCGGAGGAGATCACTCGGGCTTAGTGTGGGTGGAAGGATTACTCCTGAAGAGGGGTCCACCTAAGTACAAGTCCCCTTGAAAGGCCTATCGCGCACAAGATTTGAAATATCAATATATACACAAGCCGAAAGGCATGACAGACTTCAGGAAGGTTTAGTGGGAAAGACAAGGACACACCAATTAGGTAGTACATTGCATAGTAATATTCCACCTTAGTGTTAGCCCTCTACGGCCCCATCTCCCCTCACTCGCAGAGTGGCAAAACTCTGGGTTCTGCTAGAAGCGGACATCAAATGACTATCTGCGAACCGTTTACCGATGAGGTGCTTAGGGTGCATTTTTTTGAGAATTTCGCGCCGAATGCGCTTCTCTCGTTCCTGCCATTGATCTTCTAGTAACCAAGCCGTCTTCCAGTCCTTCCGCCGATCCGAAACACACTTGTCTGCCGATAGTGGACCGAAAGAGCGCCGCGAAGGTGTTGCCATGACTTGGGTTCTCGCGCAACCAGAAACGTCGTAGACACGCGGCGGACTTTTCGAATTCCCCCAGGCATGCCCTGAAGCGGCAAACCGCGCAAATCGCGTCTCAGCTGCCCTATAAACGATCTCCGTTCTTTTGTCTTGGATCATGAGCCCCTAACATTACCTGCAGCGAGCGGATCTTCGAAGTTGCCTTACGTTAGGATTGAGGACATTCCCGTACTCGTAGAAGAGATTATGTCGGCGCTGGCGAAGGAGCTGCAGATGAATTCTCTCCCCACGATCGACCCAGCGTCCGTCACTGCGCTTTCCGGGTACGATTGGCCCGGGAATGTCAGGGAATTGCGAAACGTGCTCGAACGATCATTGATGTTATCCGACGGGTCGAATTTGAGCGTTGCGCTCCCCTCGATTGACGCAAGTCACCAAAGCCGGTCTCACGTGTCCAGCTTTCCGGAGCACGAGCGCACGCTTCACGATGTGACGGATGAGGCGATCAAATCCCTGTGTTTGGAGGCCCTGCGGCGCTGCGAAGGCAATAGGAGATGTGCTGCCCGCGTGCTTGGCATAGCCCGAGACTCTCTGTATCGGCATATGAAGCGTTTCGGAATTGAGGGGACAATCCGACCACGGATTAATTCAATGGCCCGATTTTAAGACACCCAGTGAAGTTGTAACCTATTGATAACACGGAGACAGGAATTCTGTGGCCCGTTTTTAGGACACCTGCCCCTTTCTTGCCGACCCTTCGTATCTCATCCCACATTCCATCACTGTGGTTAACTAGCTAACAGCACAGCTTTTATAAGAAAACCTCATCCACTTGGCCTAGTTGGCACGTAAAATGCATAGATAAACGGCAAGGGTTAAAGCATCACCACTCGATAATCTGAACCGCTTTTTGGATCTGTGGACCAGGTGTCGCAACTGCAGCCGTCTCCGGTGGTGTCACGGTGGGTGACCGGAACGAGATTAATTCCCGCCCATAACAAATAAAGGGACGGAGGACACTACAATGAATATTTTCGGAGTAGGCATTGGAACCATCCTGGTGATTATTTTGCTTATATACCTCATTTTCTAACAGGTACGCATGCAAATGATTGCTCACCATAATTTCGATTTGGGCGATTGACTCTGCTCAATTTCGCACAACAGGTTGTGGCGGCAGTTGCAGAGCAAATAGCGGAATTTACCAGGGTCAGTCACCCGGACAGAGAGATCAGCAATGTCTGTCGAACAACGAGTCGATGATTTGATTGCTGCGGGCTTGCGTCCACTTGGCCTTGATTTTGGTCTGGTGGCCCTTCAACACTGGAGGCGAAAGGTCCTTGATCACATGACCGCGTGTATGGTCGGATCACGTCTACACCAGACATTTCGAAAATTGCGTTCGCCAAGGCGAGAAAGAGGAGAAGGAAAAATGATGGAAATTAAAGTACCTAGGAGAGTGAGTGACATACTGAAAACTACCGTGGAGAATCGTCACGGGGAAAAACTCGGTACGATACAGGATCTCATGGTGGGCGTGGATGGGTGCCTAAAATACGCCATCCTGTCTCACGGAGGTTTCCTGGGAATAGGTGACGTGTTGATTCCGATTCCGTTTGACGCTCTGATGACGGGCGGTGAAAAGGGAACAGCGGTGCTCGACATTGATAAGCAGACCTTGGAAAAGGCCCTCAATTTTGAGAGCAAGACATGGCCCGACTTCACTGCGGCCGAATGGGAGGAAAAAATCGATAGATACTTTGCGGCCTATGCGGCTGGTGCAAGGCAACCGCAACCGGTGGATGGGGGTGTTTACCGCGATCAGCCACGCGAACAGATTTAAGAAAAGGGGTCAGCAATGTCTATCGACGGACGAATCGACGATTTGATAGAAGCAGGCTGGGGTGTGCTTGACTCTGATTTTGATCCGGTTGCCTTTCAGCGCTGGAGGCGAAGGGCTTTCGATTGCCTCACCGCCATGGTTGGGCCGGATCATGTGTACACCAGACATTTCGAAAATTTCGTTCGACAAGGCGGGAAAACGGACCTTCTTGCTGCCGGCGGCATACTGAGCGCAGCCAAGGAACAGATGGCCTGCAACGAACAGGCTGGAACCGGCCAAAGCTAATGGCAACGTGAACGTCTGTCCCCCTGACTGAGAAAATCGGAGGCTCCATAAATCGGAGAGCCATATAAATAATTAGTTGCACGGTCACTTATTGCCGAGATCCGGCCGGACGAAAATTGTGCTGGGCTGACCGGGACGAGATGGATTCCTGTCAATTGATACTCCCACCAGGCGTGAAGCTCTGGTCGGATGATATGACGCTCCATCTCGTCTCATTGGACCCTGGTGTGACTTCCACAAACACCGGGGAAAGGGGAAGCAGCGAAATGAAGACGAAAGCAAAACTCCTTTGCTCATCCTTATTGCTCTCGCTAATTATTATGTTGCCGGCTACTGTTCGAGCAGAATCGGCAGTGCCGCTGTACGACAAGAGCTAAGAAGCTTTTCGAGCAGATACAAGACCTCGAATTGATGCAGCGTAATATAGAGGAGTGCTATCAGGCGGAGAAGCGAACCCCCATGGTAGCGTGTTGGTCCGGACAATCCTGGAGAGATCATGCAGAGTTGGACGGCAAGCTGATGAATCGAGTGTTCGGTCATCTCGCCGGCACCCCGGAATATGAAAGGTTTATCATGGAGTACCGGAGCACTTATACAACGTCCGGATTATAGGCGACTCCATACAGACGAACTGTTTGCCGAATACATGCGCCTACTGGAATCAGGGCGGATACGATTTTTGACTCAGTTGAAGGAGTGGCAAGAAAGTTTAGCAGAAAAGTTTTCGGCTCAAGCTCACGAAGGATTGGCACAGTCCATTCCAGTGAAGACGGTCACGTTTGGGCATGCGGAAGGTTCGCAGAGAACTGAAAGCGGGCGAGTAGTGCCGGCCATACGGTTACAAGCACAAATGCCCCTAAGTGGCTCCACACCTTTGGCTGTGGGCCAGAAAAGCGTTTCAAGGATTGTCTTTCACGAAATGGATCAGTCCGGCTCAGCCGGCACTGCTGCTCCCACGATTGACATGGTGGAGCTTAATACTCTTGTTGCACAGGAACGAGTTGTGCCTCTGGAAAAAGTCTCGATGGGCCACCATCACGGCTTGGTCAAGGGGGTTCGGTCGGGAACCCGTACGAATCTTAAATTCTCAGATGCAGTTGAGAAGGGAGTGGGGGCATGGGATCAATAGCAAAGAAATTCGTTAGTCGGTCATTGATGCTCGCCCTGTTCCTATCCCTTGGGTATCTTGCCCTGCCCGTGTCCCCGGCTGCCCAGAATTATCCTCAAGCGGTGGTCCTGGAACAACAGGTAAAGGAAGCCACTCGTGTTTTGCAGCAACGGCAAAGGGAAGCGGCGCGGGCCCAGAAGCAGGCAAAAGCCCAAAGACGTGTGGCGGGAGACATTTGCGATGCTCCTGGTCAAGGCTAAGGCACAGCACGCAAAGATGGAGCAGTGGCACAAGGCACACTCGAAGGAATTGAAAACACAGGCCAAAGGGAGGCGTTCATAAGAAGCGATTACAGTGCCGATTATGTTTCTGACCCTATTCTTCTCTGAGAAGGAGAAAAACGATGGGAACTATTTTAGTAATTATCCTGGTCCTTCTGCTTATAGGAGCGCTACCGACCTGGGGATACAGTCGTAGCTGGGGGCGTGGCCCCAGCGGTGTCCTGGGTCTGGTACTGGTTATTGTGTTGGCGCTCTTTTTGATGGGCCGTATCTGAGACCCGTGAAACAGGAAAACCCCGGCGAATTAACGCCGCACGCGACAAGGAGGATGAACCATGAACTGGGATCAGATTGAAGGAAATTGGAAGCAATTCAAAGGCAAATTCAGAGAGCAGTGGGGCAAACTCACCGACGACGACCTGGATGTGGTTGCCGGGAAGCGAGATCAGTTACTTGGGAAGCTCCAAGAGAAATACGGCCTCACACGTGAGGAAGCGGAGAAGGAGCTGGATGAGCATCTGAGCAAATGGTAGCTCCATCTATCCAGACGCTAACAATGTTAATAGCAACTCATTGACAAAGGAGATTGTTATGAAAAAGAGCAGCTTTGGGTTGTGCGTAGCAGTAATTTGCATCCTCCTTGCGGGCCAAGTCTCAGCTCAAACGGCTGATGCATCCTTGCGGGGATGGCAGAGGTCCAGCCAGATAGCGGGAATGACAGTCAGCAGTCCGCAAGGCGACATACTCGGGAAGATTCTCGTGGTCGATCAAGAGGGCACAGTGAGATACGCGATTTTGTCCGATGGAGGCCTACTGGGGATTGGCTACAAACTAATCCCCATTCCCTGGAAGAGCTTTGAAAGCGGGAAAGGAAAAGAACACCTTGGTCGTTAATATGGATAAGAAGACTCTGGAAAAGGCTCCGAACTTCGACCCTAAGGAATGGCCCAAGTTTACGGAACCAGAATGGCAGAAAGCAGTCGAAATTTACTATGAATTGCCGGCGATTCACGACGGAAGTCCGTTAGGCGCAACAGGAAAACAACGGGTGACGGGGCTGCTCTAGGGAGCGGCCCTCTCCACCCTCACGAACGGGACGGCGAATTAGACGACACTCTGTGGCACGGCCTACGAGACGATCTGTGAGCAAATCCTGAAAATGGCGGATAGGCTCAGTTCGGTCATCATCAGCCGGTTTCCAATCCAACCCTTCGGAAGGAGGTGATGACATGGATTCGACAACACTCATCATAATCATTTTACTGCTTCTGCTCTTCGGCGGTGGCGGTGGATACTGGTGGAGGAGGCGGGGCCTTTAGGCACCCAGATTCGGGATGGTGTCATCCGGTCGGAGCCATCCCCCAGGTCACGACACCACATAGGAGGAAAAATGATGAGCAATGACAAGATTGAAAGTGTATCTCCGCATGTCCTGCCGTCCCTGCCCTACGCGGATAACGCGCTGGACCCCGTAATCTCGGCAAATACGATTGGCTTCCACTACGGCAAGCATCACAAGGGATATGTCGACAACCTGAACAAGCTGATGGCAGGAACGGAGTTTGCGGACCTGCCGTTGGAGAAAATCATCACCGAGACAGCCGGCAAAGCGGACAAGACCGCGATCTTCAACAATGCAGCGCAAACATGGAACCACACGTTTTACTGGCGCAGTCTGAGGCCGAAGGGCGGTGGTGAACCACCCGCAGTGTTGAAGCAGAAGATCGAGGCTTCCTTCGGCACCTGGATGCATGCAAGAAGGAGTTGGCGACTGCGGCAATGGCCCAGTTCGGCAGCGGCTGGGTGTGGCTCGTGCTGGATGGCGACAAGCTCAAGGTGGTCAAGACCGGCAATGCGGATGTGCCGATGACCACCGGCATGAAACCGTTGTTGACCATCGACGTGTGGGAACACGCCTACTACCTGGATTACCAGAACCGACGCGCGGACTATGTCAACGCAGTGCTGGATAAGCTGATTAATTGGGATTTCGCGGCAGAGAACCTTGGCTGACGGCAGCCTGAACGGTCGCAGGCTTTGTCCTAAAACAAGCCTAATAAGGCGCTCCACTCGACGCGTACCGCTGCGCAGCCCGCGTCGGGTGAGTTTTGTCGATCAGTCGAGAGTAATACTGGCGAAAGAGGCACAGTTCAGTCGAGAAGCTCATTCCTATTTTGCTATGCAGGCCTGAAGACTCATGGGGCGCGGAACTACTCACAGACGACGACCTGGATGTCGTGGCAGGAAAGCGAGATCAGTTGCTTGGTAAGTTACAAGAGAAATACGGCCTCAAACGTGAGGAAGCGGAGAAGGAGCTGGATGAATCTGATCGCAAATTCTGATTTCAGCTCCAAAAGGAAGGTAATAAGTACTATTAGAGGAGAATTGGTATGAAGAAGAGTGGTGCAGTCATTGGGACGGCAATGTTCCTGGCCGATAGCTTTGTGGACATTTCTTCCGGACCATTCCTTCGCTCAACGTGCGTCAAGAACCAGTGTCAAAGCCGCAGCCCACGCGTCGGGTGTAGTGGGTAGACCGGTGCACAGCGAAAGGGGGTGGTGTTGGGAACGGTGGAGAATGTGGTCTTGAATGATAGCGGTTGTGCACAGTTTGTGGTCATTTCAGGACGATTCCCTGGCGCACGATCAATGTGGTATCCGATCCCCTGGAACGTTATCTCCAGGAGCACCCCTGAGGCCATTTTCGTGAACATCGAACCGGACGTTCTGGTGAGAGCTCCGAGCTTTTCAAGGAACAAGCTTCCTGATCTGTTGCATTCGGACTTTAACACCAGAGTCAACACTTTTTTCCAGACTAGTGCCAAGGAAGGAAAAGGAAAAACTGAGGGACAGCGTGAAAGAGAAAGGTGAGCAGGGACCGGGGGACGCGAGCCACACAGGAGACCGTATCTCCAGAAGAGAAGGTAAAGGGCAAGGCTCGTATAGAAACCGAGCGGCAGCTGAAACCTTCTGAAATGAGCGGTGAAGGGACCTCCAAGCCAAAAGAACAGGACGTCAAGCCAAAGCAGCACATGGAAGGGGACAAGGGCGCCGTTAAACCAGGAACATCCGAGATGAAGAAGCAGAACAGCCCGAAAAAATGGAACACGGATAATTCCGATGGAACGGGGGCGCCCGAAACGACGGAACAGGAAAAGCCTGGAAAAGGAGGCCCGGGTCATGAGGGTCCTACGGAGGAGAAACCCGGCCAAAAGGGTGAGAAGGTGAAATAGGCCTTTCCAAATGTCGGAGTTTTTGGCCGAAGGCTGCGAATTCAGTTTTTCGGGCCTTCTCGTTTAACGTTTGTAAGGAAGAGCGATTTCATGAATCGGAATCGATGTGAAGAAAATCTGCGGCAGTTGAAAGATGAATTCCGATGAAACCTACAAAATCCACATCTCGGTTTACTCGCTTCGCCAAATGGACGGCAAGTGCCACCGGTCATCCGTCGACTTTCGTATTTGCAGTATCGGTAATTGTCGCGTGGGCCACGACAGGACCGATCTTCGGCTTTAGTGACACCTGGCAGCTGGTCATCAATACCGGCACGACGATTGTGACCTTTCTCATGGTATTCCTCATCCAGAATACTCAAAATAGGGATTCCGAAGCCATACAAGTCAAGTTGGATGAATTGATTCGTGTGATGGAAGGTGCGCACAATGCGCTCTTGAATTTAGAGGAATTGGACGAAAAGGAGCTAGATCTCATACGAGTCAACTACGTGAAATTAGCGGAAGAGGCAAGAAAGGCCTTGCAACAGGGGAAAGTTTGATACGGGAGTACCCGAAGTCGAGAAGTGGAAAACAGCCTAACAAACAGCTCGGAGTGGACCCAAATCAGCCTGGGCCCTAAAGATGAGGCTGTGTGCAGGCCCTCAGCTCAAGCGTTAGCCCGCAGTGGGTCCTTTCTCACAAAATGAGTCGGATCGTCGCAAGATTGCGACAGAAGGAGGAGCAAAAATGCTTTGGACCATAGTGGTAATCTTGTTGATCCTTTGGCTACTAGGTTTAGTCACCTCGTACACCCTGGGCGGAGTCATTCACGTTCTCTTGGTCATCGCGGTCGTGGTGATAGTGGTTAATCTCATTCAAGGTCGCAGGGCCCTGTAGCGGCCCTGGAATGGCTTTATGCAGCAATGCAAGCCCACGTTCCCGCAATCGCGTGACAGCGGGAGTGAGTAGTGAAGAAAGGAAGAAACATCCATAAACCCGAGGTCCAGACTTATTCTCGGATTTCTCACGGGCGAGCATTCGTACGACTCGGGCAATGCCGTGGGACACCGCGGCATGCCACGCCTGCGGTAGTACGAATCGCTGGTTCTCACACAAGGAGGTGAGCAACATGAACCTGAACCTGACAAAGAGCTTGGGAATGCTCTTGCTTGGCATCTGGCTCATCGTGACGGGCCTGCTGACAGTTCTATCGGTCGGTAATCCGATCGTCCATGTTTTACTGGCTCTGCTTGCTATCGCTGCTGGTGTTTTCATCGTGCTGGGTCGGTAGGCTGTTCGGTTTCAGCGATTATGGACATGTCAACAGCACCAATCATGGAAATTCCGTTTTCCTGTTTGGCTGCTGCTAATGGGACGTTGGCTTCATCGCTCTGACGCCTGTCGAATTATCCCGATAAGAGGAAGGAGAAACTCGATGAAGAAATCGAGAAACTTTATAACGCTGTTTCTGGCAATCTGTACCTTCTTTGTAACCCAAGCCCTCGCCGCTGAACAAGAGGTGGGCAAAACCCCCAGCGTCCAGGCTCAAACCGATGAAAAAGCCGCGACGACTACGGGACAGAGTCAAACAAGCGAAAAAACCGCCATGGAGCAGGCTGACAGGGTCAGTAAGATACTAGGGAAAAAAGTGATAAGTCAGAAAGGAGAGGATCTTGGAAAGATCGAAGATCTCGTGCTGAGCAAGGAGGCATGTCTCGACTATATAATTTTGGCTCCCGGAGGTTTACTCGGGACCGGTGACCGATTGATCCCGATTCCGTGGAAAGCCGTGAAGACAGGCGCTCAAGCGGACACGATTATTATCGACATGGACAAGAGTCAGTTGGAAAAAGCTCCCAGCTTTGAAAGCAAGAAATGGCCGAACTTCACTGACTCCGAGTGGTATGGGAAAATCCGAGAGTTCTTTGGGGGACAAAAGTAGGCTGAGACGAAATTTCATATAAGGATTTTCCGGGGTCTGCTCGTCCGGGAGAACAACGGAGTGTGATTTAATTGTCCAAAACAGCAAATTAATGTTTGTAACGAGGAGTAATCCTATGAATCGGAATCAATTTGCAGGAAATCTGAAGCAGTTGAAGGGTAAGGTCCGTGAAAAATGGGGATGGTGGACTCATCGGTATTCCAGCGTCTTCAGCGGAAAAATCAATCAACTGGCCGGCAAGATACAATCACTGTATGGAAGAGTTAGAAAATGATTTGAACAGGGCGCCTCGCAGCACTTCTTGGAGAAGTATGGGTGAATTCCCGGATGGACGTCGTTTTTCGACTAATTGTCGCAGGAGGAAAACATGAGAATAAATATGCCAATTGAGCCATTGATCGGGTTCTTGATAATAGGACTTGTCGCCGGTTTTCTGGCCGAACAAATTATAAAAGGAAGAGGAGCCGGTCTGGTCATCAATCTGGTCGTAGGAGTCGTAGGCGCCTTCATCGGGGGCTTTCTGTTCGGCTTCTTGAGGTTGTCCTTTCACGGACTCATCGGACCCTTGATTAGTGCGACGCTCGGGGCGGTGGTACTCCTGTTCCTGCTCGGACTAGTCAAGATTATGCTCTTTCCGCAGAAATCCGGGTGGCAAGGTTGGAAGAACTGGTGCCAGGGCTCTTGGACGCCGTTAGAGAGGGAGTTCTCAAGCACGAACCGGTGCTTGGTTCCATGAATCAGAATAAATGCAGCTTCTGTGAAGCGATTGTCCCATGGAGGAAGACATGAACATAAATCTGCAACTTCAGCCGATAGTGGCATTGATAGCAGGCGTTTTGGTACTCATAGCGCCCCGACTCCTGACATGGATCATCGGGATTTATTTGATCGTAGTAGGCGTATTGGGTCTGCTTGGCAAATAAGAGTACGGGATTGAGTCTCGTGCCAAGACTATTATAGGGCATGCCTCGTCGTTCGAATTAGAGGCTCAGTGTCTGTTTCGCAAGTTCGGTGACGTAACTTGAGCCACTGCCTCTGGGGGACTAGTAGGGCCGGCGTTTCTGCCGGCCACGGATCAATGCCCCCGCGTCCCGCGGGGAGGCCGGTCTACCGGTAAAGTCGTGCGGCTACGGGTAATCAACCGATCAGAATACGTGAGCGAATTTAGGAAACAGATTACTAAGTGATCTAAATCGGCATTCAAACTCAAAAGGAATAAGTGGGAGCACGAGCTATGAAGACGAAAATGACAAGGGCCGGAAGCATAAAATTGGCAATCGTCATTGCTGTGGTGTGTGTCACATGGGCCGGCTCGGCCATCGCCCAAAAAGCCGACAGGTACGCGAAGGACGAGTCTGCCATCCGAAGTGGAGCGGAGTCCTACGTCCAGGCGTTCAACAAGGCTGACGCCGAAAGCCTCGCATCCCACTGGGCTGAAGACGCGGAGTACATCCTTCCCTCTGGGGAAGTCCTGAAAGGCCGGGACAAGATCGAACAGGCCTTTAAGAAGTTCTTTTCCGATAATCAGGGAATCCAGGTCCAAGTGGCCATATCGGAGATCCGTTTCCCTCGGCACAACGAAGCCGTAGAAGAGGGCTCCGCGGTGGTTTCCCGTCCGGGAGAAAAACCAAAGGAGTTGACCTACGAAGTGAGGTACGTAAAGCGGAAAGCCGCGTGGAAGATCGCCCACGTGGAAGAAACCTTTAGTGCTCCGTCGAATTACGAGCATTTAAAGGAACTTGAATGGCTGACGGGGGAGTGGGTGGACGACAGCGAAGTCGCAGACGTTGAAACCCTGGCCGAATGGACCAAAAACAAGAGTTTTATAACACTCTCTTTCAGAGTCGAGTTCGAGGGCCGCCCCGCGCTTGAAGGAACTCAGGTCATAGGCTGGGACCCATCGGTCAAAAGTATCAAGTCGTGGGTTTTCGATTCTTTGGGCGGCTTCGGACAGGGAGTCTGGTCGAGAGAGGGCTCTCGCTGGACGGTCAGAACCACTGGTGTTCTGATCACCGGCGAAAAAACCTCTGCAATCAACATCTACACGGCCCTTGACGAGAACACCTTCACATTCAGTTCAATCGGCCGCGAAATTAACGGGGAACCGCAGCCCAATATCGAAGAGGTCAGGGTCGTTCGCAAGCAAATCTCCCAGTAAATTCTGGCGGACCAGAATTGGAGGGTTTATCCATGAAGAATTCAGCGATTTATTCAATGGCTCTCGCAACCGTCCTCGTCTTATCGCTTGTCGATGCCGAGGCTCGCGGTCTCGGAGCGGGAGGCGGCGGCCAGCAACAGCAAGCGCCCCGTGTTCAGCAACAGCAAGCGCCTCGCGTTCAGCAACAGCAAGCGCCGTGTCCAGCAACAGCAGGCACCACGCGTTCAGCAACAGAGAGCGCCCCAAAGCAGCGGACGACCGGGTGGCCATGTCTCAACCAGCGCGCCTTCTGTGAGCCGTCCGTCACCGGCACATGTGCAGGCGCCTCAGAGGTCGCAACAGCTGCGCCGTCCGTCACCGGCACATGTTCAGGCGCCTCAGCAGCAACAGCTAAAGCAACAGCAGGCGTCTCAGCAGCAACGAGTAAAACAACAGGATGCGACTCAGCAGCAACGAGTACAAACAGCAACAGCAGGCGCTCAGCAGCAACGCGTAAAACAACAGGATGCGTCTCAGCAGCAACGCGTAACAACAACAGCAGGCGCATGCAGCAGCAGTCCAGAAAACGCCCATCCGGTACGACGCGGCCGACGCAAGAGCAAGTGCAGAACTTTCTCAATCAGCCCAAGGCCACGAAGGGTGGAAAGCCGGGCCTTGGAACATTAGGAGCAGCTACGGGCGGCGCAGCAGCCGCACTGGCGCTGCAGCGTTTGGGTAAGCCTGGTGGCGGGGACGGTCACCGTGCAGGTGTCGACCCGGCCCTTACGGACCGGTCCGGAATTGGTGACAATCGGCCCGGAAGGAATGCTCAGGCGGCCCAACAAATTCGTAATAATTACCGCCAGCAAAACATACTCAACCCTCGTTGGTGGGCAAATCACCCTCACTTGGCGAACGAGTATTGGCACAATAAAAAGTGGCACAATCAGGATTGGCATTATTGGTGGCGACCGGCTACCTGGGCAATCGCGTCTGCCTGGTTCCCTTGGGGGTGGAGTTCGCCGGTTTCTTACGATTACGGGGACAATGTTCTTTACGACAACGACATCGTGTACATGAACGGGGAGCAGGTAGCCACAGCTGATGACTATTACCAACAAGCGACCCAACTTGCCTCAACCGCCAAGGATGACCCTGCGGATAAGACCGAATGGTTGCCTTTGGGCGTATTCGCTTTGAGTCGGGGAGACACAGGTGTTTCCAACACGGTTCTCCAGCTTGCAGTGAGCAAAGAAGGCGTAATATCAGGAACATATTACAACTCGGACACCGACATCGCTCGTCCCGTCAAAGGCACGGTGGACAAAAAGACTCAGCGGGCAGCATGGACTTTTGCGGACGGGAAAGATACCAACATAGTGATGGAAGCGGGGATAAATAATCTCACTCAGGACCAAACCGAGGCACTGGTCCACTTCGGCAAGGATATTACTCAGCAGTGGTTGATGGTCCGGCTGCAAGAGCCCCCCGCACAAAAGACCGAAACAGGAGATTCAGAGGTTCGGTGACGTAACTGGCCCCACTGCCTCTGCGGTATCAGTAGGGCCGGCGTCCCTGCCGGCCGCGGATCAAGGACCTGCACGGAGGCCGGTCTACCGGTAAAGTCCTCCGGCTACGGTACCCAGCCAATCAGAATACGTGAGCGAATTTAGGAAACAGATTACTAAGTGATCTAAATCGGCATTCAAACTCAAAAGGAATAAGTGGGAGCACGAGCTATGAAAACGAAAATGACAAGGGCCGGAAGCATAAAATTGGCAATCGTCATTGCCGTGGTGTGTGTCACATGGGCCGGCCCGACCTCGTCCGACGCGCAGGTTGCGGGCGCACCACGTGCCGCGGTACAAGCCGTTCAGGGAGACGCAAACGTGGCCGTGGACCGAGACCAGGAGCCGACAAAACTGGCGGTAGGGAGCATGGTCGACGCGTGGAACACGGTAAGCACGAACGAAAACGGCAAACTGTTCCTCAAGTGGGAAACGGGAGTACTGAACTCGATCGGCGGGTCTTCCTCCATTTTCCTTGCTTCAAGAGAAACTGAAAGCGGCCCGGTCGATACCATTGAAATGACGGAGGGTCTCCTTCGGGTGACCAAGCAGAGCGGAGGAGGCGCCGGCACTCCGTACATGGTCGTAACCCCTGCGGCTTCGATTGAGCCCGCTAATTACGATGAGCCCGTGGATTTCATCGTAGAGGTTTACGTACCGACGACAGCCGTCATAACGGTCGTTTCCGGTAATGTCCGGATCAAGAATTTGACGTCGAGTCGGCCTACGGAGACAGTCCTTTCTTCTTGCCAGACCGTTTACGTGGAGGAGGGGAAGCCGAAACTGGAGGCCCTGGCTTCGTCTTCGGAGGATCTTCTCAGGCTGGTGGATGGAACGACCATTCCCGGAACTATAGTCGCAAATTTGGACATCTGCCCTGTGACGCCTCCACAGCCGCGTGCTGCGGAACCGAGAGTCTCTCCCGGCACTCGATACGCGGAATCCTCTCCTTATTCGGATTACGAATTTGAAGACTGGGAATCTCGCGACATGTACCCGTACGACGAGATCCGCGTTCTGCAGCCTGACCGGGGAGTGGGCGCCGTGGTAGAACTGCCGGGCTGTGGGAGTTGGATCATACCTGTTGACGTATTCGCCGGCTGGAGGTTCGATCCTGCCATTATCGGGATCTACTCCAGGCACATCATCCTGGATAACATAATTTACCGCGATCAGTATTATCTGGCTGATTTGAGGCTTCAGCAAAGACAGTTCCGTGATCTGGTCTACCTGTCTCAACTCTCCGGCAACAGGGGTATGTTGTGGGACGCACAGCGCCAACTGGCCAACGCTGAATATTCAAGAGGATTGGGCTACCAAGCGCCTGAACCGTCTCGAAAAGAAAGTGGCCGGTCTGGAGCAGGAACAGCGCAAGTTTGCCCAAAAGTTACCTCGTGGCAAGAATTTGTTCCAGGCTGTCTCAAATTCCTTCAATTCTCCCAAGAATCTTAAGGTGGCCCAAAATTTCCGCGACAGAATAAAGACCGACCTGAACGTTCAGAACCAGTTGGCGGGACTGGCTGGGAAGGAATTGACCGATCTGCGTTCTAAGGTTGCCCATGAGCGGGACCCCCAAAAGCGTCTGGCTCTGCGGGACGGACTTACCAAAATCAACCAAGATGTGGCTCAAGGGAAACTCCCCATACCCGCAAAACAGCCTCAAGTCAAACAGGTCGTGGAGAAGCTCGCAAAAGAACAAGATCCGAAGAAGGTTCAAGACCTTCAAAAGCAATTGGGCCGACTGACAAAAACCGAGGCGCCCCGCCCTGCGGAGCTTCTGAGCCCGGATAAACTCGCCTCATTGAAGCAGGACCTGGCGAAATTCCCGAACCCACAAAAGCGGAATGATCTGGAAGCCAGCGTCGGCACAACTCGGACAATCGGTCGATCAGAGAAAACAAGTGGAGCTCACAAGGGAAAAGATCGACTCCATAACTTCACAGGCCGTAAAAGAGCCCAACGTCAGAAAACGCAGTGAGCTTCTCGGACAACTCAAGCAACTCGGAAAAACACCGGCGGCCGGACCGGCCGGTAGGTTGGACTTACTCGGGCAACGGCAGAACCTGGAGAGCCAGCTATCCATCGAACAGGACAAACAAAAACGGGCGGGACTGGAAAAAGCTCTGGAAGACCAGCGAAAAAAGCAGGCGGAACTGCTGCGCCAGCAACCGGAAAGAGGAAAGCAACCTGAAACGTTAAGCGGGCAGAAGGAAGACTCTAAGAAACAGACTGAACGCCAACGTCTTGAGCAAGGCCATCAAAAGCAGACCGAGCAGGCAAGTCAGCAACAGCTTGAACGGCAGAAGCAGCTTGAGCAGAAGGAACTCCAAAAACAGCAGACCGAGCAGAAAAGACAACAGATTCGCCAGCAACAACAACAGCAGGCTGAACAGAAACAATTGCAACAACAAGAACAGACAGAAGCAACTTGAACAGAAACGATTAGGACAAGGGGAGCAACTGCAGGCGTCAACAAGCACAAGCTGAACAAACTCACCGCCAGGAACAGCAGACTGAACAGTTGCAGAAACAACACGGGCAAGCCCAGCAACATCAGCGTCAACAAGAACAAGCAGAACAAACTCAGCGCCACCAGCAGATGCAACAACAGCAGCAACAGAAGCAACAGCAAGCACCCCAGGTACAACAACAGCACCGAGAGCAGCCTCAGCAACAACAGCAAGCGCCTCAGCAGCAACAACAGCAGCAGAGCAGCCTCAGCAACAGCAGCAGCACGCAACGCGCCAGCAACAGCAAGCGCCGCACCAACAACAGAAACAGGAGGTCCCTGGCCAGCAACAGCATTGAACAATTGCGGTAGGCAGGAGCAAACGGAGCCGATGCGCCGGCAGCAACACGACGAAGCGAGGCGCGGAATGCAGCAACAGATACCCAGCGACTGGCCCATTCGGTCATGCCCGCAACGAATGTCCAAAGAGACAATTTCAAGAGGGGGGCTGTTCTCAGAGGAATTACAGATTGGTAATATGGTAATAGCTGCGGTGATGCTGTTTGCATGCCTTGCATTCGTTGTCGCTGCCCCTTTGCAGGCGAGCGAACGAATCTCTTGAAAAATAATCACAAACGAAAGGGGAGAATCATGAAACGTCAATTGTTGAAAACTTCGTCAGTACTGTTTGTTGTGATACTTTTTTCTCTGATGTCGGGGGTTGCTCTGGCTGAAAAGAAACATTGGTTTGTGGTCAAGGACAAGAACGGTGATGTGCAAGGTGATCGAGGCAGAGACCATTGCAGGGCCATTCAAAACCATGGAAGAGGCAGAAAAAAGAAAGGCCAAGGACTGTCCAAAGGGAGCCGGGCAAGCCACAGAACAGTTGCGCCACCAACAAGAGCAACGTGAGCACATGCGCCCTCAACAAGAGCAGGCCGAACCGATGCGGCGTCAACACCAGCAGCGAGAAGAGCCTCAGCGACAACAGAGCACCTGAAGCAACAGCAAGCGCCTCAGCAGCAACAGCAGACTGAAAAGATGAAGGGAAAGGCTCAGGAAAAAATCGAAGGGTCCAAGCCCTCAGAGGAAAAGGTCAAGGAAAAGACAAAGGAACCCATTCCGTCAGACAAGAAGAATTGATAGAGCATTGAAAGGCTCTCTTGTCTGATTTCTCGGACGAAGCTGACGGTACGGACGGGTAAGACCTGTTCGTACCGGAGGCCCCACGCTAATTCCGAGATAGGAGTCCCATACAGGAATATCAAGGCTTTCTTATCATTTTCGGATTGCCGGACAAGTAAGTCCGTCATGACTGCAGTCCCGAGATTTTTCCTTGGTTACCGGACTTAGTATCCTCTATGCATAAGACACACTTCTCGGAGGGCTACCTTCAGCTCGCCAAGGGAGACGTGACCAATGAAAGCGCTGCTTGATTTATCCGTCGATACCCGACACTTTTTGGAGTTTTAAGCACATTATGAAGTTCATCCGCAAGAAGGCGGCTCACGTGCCTCTGGGGCTGCTGACGGTCGCGGCCATGTTTCCCAGGGACTGGGACCTTAAGGCTTGTCGACACGAACGTTGAAAGCCTCTCGGATGAAGTGATCCAGTGGGCCGACATGGTCTTCATCGGGGCCATGATCGTTCAAAAGGAGTCAGTGCGACAGATTGTCGCCAGATGCCGAGCTTTGGGCAAGCCCATAGTGGGTGGCGGACCGCTTTTTACAAGTTGTCCGGAAGACTTTGACGATGTGGATTATCTCGTCCTCAATGAGGCGGAGATAACGCTCCCACTGTTCCTGAAGGATTTGGTCGCAGGAAGCCCACGCCGAGTCTATACAACTGAGGAGAAGCCCGACATCACTTTGACTCCTCTGCCCAGATGGGACCTTATAGACATGAAGCTCTACGCTTCCATGTCAGTTCAGTATTCCAGGGGATGCCCGTACGACTGCGAGTTTTGTGACATTGTCAACCTGAATGGCCGGCGTCCCAGGGTAAAATCGAATGACCAGATGATACGGGAGTTTGAGATACTGTACGACATGGGTTGGCGTGGAAGCCTGTTTGTCGTAGACGACAATTTCATCGGGAATCAATCGAAGGTCAAGTCGTTCCTCAGGGCGCTCAAACCCTGGCAGGAGGCCAAAGATTTTCCTTTCACGCTGTACACCGAGGCATCGGTGAACCTGGCCCAGGATGAAGAGCTCATGAGACTGATGACCGCAGCAGGCTTTGACTCCGTCTTTCTTGGGCTGGAGACCCCGGAGGATCAATGTCTTGCGGAATGCGGCAAGCACCAGAACCGTTCGATGGACTTGGTAGAAGCCGTCAAGACGATACAGCGAAACGGAATGGAAGTGATGGGCGGCTTCATAATAGGTTTTGACAACGATCCGCCGAACATTTTTGAACGCCAGATCGAGTTCATTCAAAACAGCGGAGTGGTAAGAGCAATGATCGGCCTGCTCGAAGCATTGCCGGGAACCCGCCTTTACCGGCGACTCAAAGAGGAGGGGCGACTTCTCGAAGATTGCTCCGGCGATAATTGCGACGGGGCCATGAATTTCATTCCCAAGATGGATCCACAGCTCGTTCGGGAGAGGATATAACGCGGTCCTGAATTACCTCTATTCCCCGAAGGAATACTACACACGGGTTCTGGAGTTTCTGAGGACTTACAAGCCTGTGAGACGGCGCAGAATAACGTTATTGGGAACAACCGCTTTTCTCAATTCCATTCTTTACCTGGGCATTCTCGACAAATGGAATAACAAAATCTACTACTGGAAGCTACTGCTAAAGGCATTGGTGTTCTATCGCCGGTCTTTGCGTGAGGCAGTGACGCTGATGATTTTCGGCTACCACTATCGAAAGCTGTTCAGAGAGTGAGCAGACGTGGCCGGAAAGGTGATTGCCAAATGGTGACGGAAGTGAACAGGCGGCTCCCCGTGGGGGCCGAAGTTCAGACCTCAGGGGGAGCACACTTTCGTGTCTGGGCCCCTCTTTGCCAAGACGTGCAGGTTGTGGTCGAGGGAGGATCATCGAATTCCACTGATTCGCAAGGGAATTTTGATCTGGTTCGAGACGCGAACGGGTATTTCTCCGGACTTGTCGCTGCAGCAGAAAACGGAACGTTGTACCGGTATCGCCTGGACGGGCGGGCAGAGGTTTACCCCGATCCTGCCTCGCGTTTCCAACCAAAGGGACCACACGGTCCGTCAGAGATAGTGGATCCGGGGCTGTTCACCTGGACGGACCAGGAATGGCCGGGCGTTTCGATTGAGGGCCAGATATTGTACGAGATGCACGTCGGAACGTTTACCCAGGAAGGCACGTGGGAGAGCGCCGCCCGAGAGCTACCCGAACTTGCCACCCTCGGTATAACGGTACTGGAGGTGATGCCCGTGGCCGAATTTCCCGGTAATTTTGGCTGGGGATACGACGGCGTGGATCTCTTTGCTCCGACGCATCTTTACGGACGGCCTGACGATTTTCGCGGATTCGTGGACAAAGCCCATTCCTTAGGAATGGGTGTGATCCTTGACGTCGTGTACAACCACCTTGGCCCGGACGGTAATTATCTGTCGAAATTCTCCGATGACTATTTTACTGATCGTTATGAGACGGATTGGGGAAAGGCGATCAATTTTGACGGAGACGGCGCCAATGCTGTGAGAGATTTTTTCATTTCCAATGCGTTCTACTGGATCGAAGAATTCCACCTCGACGGTTTGCGATTGGATGCCACTCAAAATATCTATGATCAATCATCGGAACATATTCTCGCTGCCATAACTCGGCATGTGCGACGAGCTGCGGGCAAGCGCTCCGTTATTCTGGTGGCGGAAAATGAATCGCAAGATGTGAAGCTGGTGCGGCCACACGATCAGGGCGGGTACGGTATGGACGCACTATGGAACGATGATTTCCACCACAGCGCCATGGTGGCTCTTACAGGGCGTAACCAGGCGTATTATACGGATTACCTTGGATCTCCACAGGAATTTATTTCCGCGGCCAAATGGGGCTACCTGTTTCAGGGCCAGCGGTATAAACATCAAAAGAAACGTCGCGGCACTCCCTGTCTGGATCTCAAACCGCAGGCGTTCGTCACCTTTATACAGAACCACGATCAGATTGCCAATTCCGCTGGGGGGCTGCGATGCCATATGCTCACGAGCCCAGGGCGCTACCGGGCCATGACCGCTCTCATGCTGTTGGGTCCTGGCACTCCGATGTTGTTCCAGGGACAGGAGTTCGCAGCATCCAGCCCTTTTCATTATTTTGCGGACCATGAGAAAGGATTGGCGAGAAAAGTCCGTCAGGGTAGGGGCGAATTCCTTCAGCAGTTTGACAGCCTTGCCGCACCCGATATGAACCCTCTCCTTACCGATCCCGCGGACCCCGCTCTGTTCAGACAATCAAAACTCGACATCTCCGAACGGCAGCGCCACGCGGGAATTTACGCGCTCCATCGCGACTTGATAAAATTGCGACGCGAAGAACCCGTGTTTCGTGCCCAGCGACATCGCGGACTGGACGGCGCTGTCTTGGGACCGGAAGCCTTCGTTTTGCGCTTCTTCGGAGAAAATGGAGATGACAGATTGTTGGTGGTGAATTTTGGCCTGGACTTGCACCTCGATCCCGCGCCGGAACCCCTACTGGCGCCACCGGAATCCATGCGTTGGAAAATCATTTGGTCGAGCGAGAATCCAAAGATACGGGGGCTCCGGAACCCCTCCCGTAGATACTCCTGACAACTGGTGGATCCCAGGTCACGCCGCAGTGGTCTTGGGACCCAGGAAAACAGGAGAAGGCTGGTCATGACCGATTTGGTACGCAGAATTCCCTGGCGTAAGGAAGATGTGGTCGAAACCGAAATGTTGCTCGCACGCGAATGGCTTGTGGCAAACGGACTGGGTGGCTATGCTTCAGGCACGGTGTCGGGTGTCCAAACATGGCGCTATCACGGGCTCCTGATCTCTGCGCTTCCGGCTCCCTGGGGGCGAGTGGTAATGTTAAATGATCTGGCGGAGGAAATTGTTCTTCCAGATGGAGCATGCGTGCGACTCGGTGGTGAAAGCAAAGTGGGCAGCCAGCCGCAGTTTTGCGGACCACCGATCCTGTCGGAATTTCGGCTGGAATTAGGTCTGCCGGTCTGGCTCTACACAAGAGGTGATTTCGTCCTTGAGAAGAGATTGTTGCTCCCCCATTTGCAAAATAGTGTGCACATCATATACCGCATGTTGTCCGGCAAGGGTCCGGTGCGGTTGGGACTATCCCCGGCCGTAAACTTCCGCATGCACGAAGCTCCCCCGGATACTTCCATCGGGGACAATTACTCAATTACTCTCTTGGGTGGCAATCGTTACGAAATTTCGTCAGGTGGCTCTGTACCGCCTCTCCGCATTGCGCTTTATGGTCAAGGTCCGGCTTTCCACGTGGACACCAGAACGATTCAGCCAATCGTTTTTTGGATGGAAGAAAGGCGCGGTTACAGTAGCAAGGGCAATCTTTGGAGTCCCGGACGTTTCAACCTTGATCTCCAAGAGAATGAGGATGCGGCACTGGTCGCGTCGAGTCACAGTTGGGAGACCATGCTTGCGTTGAAGCCCGAAGAAGCTTTCCAGGCCGAGAAACGGCGCCGTGAGCATCTCATTAGCTTGGCCGCATCCCGCAGCACGCACGGGGAGAGCGGCGGAACTGGTCCTCGCCGCAGATCAATTCGTCATTAAACCCGCGGGGCGCAAGGAGGACGCTGCTCGCGCACAAGCCGCCGGGTACGACATCTTCATAGCGTCATAGCCGGTTACCATTGGTTCACAGACTGGGGTCGCGACACCATGATCAGCCTCGAAGGGCTCACCTTGACTACAGGGCGCTATATCGAGGCGGGTTCCATTTTACGCACCTTCGCCCATTACATCCGGGACGGCCTCATACCCAATATGTTCCCTGAGGGCGAAAAGCAGGGCTTGTACCACACTGCCGATGCGACTCTCTGGTTTTTCCATGCAATCGGGCGATACATCGAAATTACGAAAGACCGTGCCATCCTCCGGCTGCTCATTCCCAAGCTGCTGGACATAGTGGATCATCATATTCGAGGCACCCGCTTTAATATTAAAGTGGATCCCGCTGACGGCCTTCTCTCTCAAGGAGAAGAAGGTTATCAGCTCACCTGGATGGACGCGAAGGTTGACGATTGGGTCGTAACGCCGAGAGCCGGCAAAGCGGTGGAGATCAACGCACTGTGGTATAACGCACTGAAATTGCTGGAAACGTGGGTTACGGAAGAACAAGGAAGTCAAGCGGCAGCTCATTTGGCGGACCATGCCGGTCGGGCCTATGCTTCTTTCAACGATCGCTTCTGGTATTCGGAGGGCGGTTACCTGTATGACGTGGTAGACGGGCGTGATGGCGATGATACGGCATGCCGTCCCAACCAAGTCCTCTCAATTTCTCTGCCTCATCCTGTTCTTGAGCGTTCACGGTGGGAGAGCGTCATGAATGTGGTCACGGAACGACTGCTCACTCCTGTCGGACTCAGATCGCTGTCTCGGGATCATCCGGATTACAAGCCGACGTACAGCGGTGATCTTCGCTCTCGAGATGCAGCATATCATCAAGGTACGGTCTGGGCGTGGCTGATAGGCCCGTACATTGACGCATGGCTGAAATTGCATCCCGAAGACAAAGCGGGTGCGCGACGGTTGGTGCGCAGGTTCGCACCGGAATTGGACGATGCCGGCATCGGCTTCATCAGCGAGATCTTTGACGCCGAGGAACCGCATGCCCCGAGAGGTTGCATTGCACAGGCGTGGAGCGTGGCCGAAGTTCTCAGATGTTGGGTGAAAACCTGCGGCCGGGACGATCCTGAAGAACAGTGAATCGGACATCCTACGGGCTCCCTATTTCCAACAGAAAGCTTAGATCATGGACCGATTCATTTGTATTCATGGGCACTTTTATCAGCCTCCCAGGGAAAGCCCCTGGCTGGAGGCAATTGAGATCCAAGATTCAGCGTTTCCGTACCACGATTGGAACGAGCGGATTTCAGCTGAATGCTATGCTGCAAACGCAGTGTCAAGACTCTGGGACACGGAAGGACGAATCGTCCAACTGGTGAACAATTATGCCGGCATAAGCTTCAACTTTGGTCCAACTCTCTTGCTCTGGATGGAGAAGTATGCCACCGACGCGTATGAGGCAATTCTGGAGGGAGACAGGCAGAGCGTAGAGAAATTCTCAGGCCACGGATCTGCTTTGGCCCAAGCTTACAATCACATGATCCTACCGTTGGCCAACAGCCGCGACAAGAAAACCCAGATTATCTGGGGAATAAAGGATTTTGAGTATCGCTTTGGACGCAAGCCCGAAGGGTTGTGGCTCCCAGAGACGGCTGTAGATCTTGAGACCCTGGACATCATGGCACAACACGAAATCGGATTTGCCATACTTTCCCCCAGTCAGGCACAGCGGGTTCGGCCCATTGACGGTGATGAATGGCAAGACGTGAGTGGTGGAAGAATCGATCATACCATGGCTTACCGGGTGTCGCTGCCGTCAGGCCGTGTCATGAATCTGTTCTTTTACGATGGTCCCATTTCACAGGCTGTGGCATTTGAAGGATTGCTCGACAACGGAGAGGCGTTCGCCAACAGGTTGCTGTACGAGTTCCCCGACGACCGGTCGTCTCCTCGTCTCGTCCACATCGCAACGGATGGCGAAAGCTATGGGCATCATCATCGCGGCGGCGACATGGCCCTCGCTCGTGCGCTCCATGATATTGAGTTCAACGGGATTGCGCGGTTGACGAATTACGGCCAGTACCTGGAGAACTATCCACCGACCCATGAGGTGGAGATCTTCGAGAATAGCTCGTGGAGCTGCATTCACGGAATAGAACGTTGGCGGTCGGATTGCGGGTGTAACAGCGGAGGCCACCCGGGTTGGAACCAGGCTTGGCGAGCCCCCTTGCGTGCGGCACTGGACTGGCTCCGAGATGCCGTTAATCCGGCTTATGAACAATTGGCCGGACGGTTTCTGACCGATCCGTGGGCGGCTCGAGACGACTACATCGACATCATCGTGGATCGATCACCCGACCGAGTCAGTGCGTTTCTGAGCCGTCACGCGACCCGTCCATTCAGACTCCGAGGACGAGATCAAAATCCTGAAGCTCATGGAGCTCCAACGCCACGCAATGCTCATGTACACAAGTTGTGGTTGGTTTTTTGACGAGCTTTCCGGGATTGAGACAGTTCAGGTCATACAGTATGCCGGCAGAGTTCTTCAGTTGGCCGACCAGCTTTTTAGCGGCTCCTTCGAACCTGATTTTCTCGAACATCTTGAACTTGCCAAGAGTAACATACCTGAACACGGTGACGGCCGAACAATTTATGAGAAATTCGTCAGGCCTGCCATGCTCGACTTGAAAAATGTGGGTGCCCACTATGCCATAAGCTCGCTGTTCCAGGACATCGGTCGAACGCAGCTCGATCTATTCGTATTCTGCCGTCATGGAGGATTACCGCAATTTTCAGGCAGGAAGCACAAAGCTTGTAATCGGACGTGCAAAGGTCACTTCAAAAGTTACGCGCACATCCACAAGCTTGTGCTTTGGCGTTTTACACCTTGGTGATCACAATATCGCCTGCGGCACGGGTGAATATCAGGGAGCGCAAAAATATGAAGCACTTGTCAAAGAAATTTCAAAGGCTTTCGCCAGAGCTGACTTTCCGAAGACCATACTTTTGCTGGGTAAGCACTTCGGGACGTCTACGTACTCTCTGACTTCGTTGTTTGCCGATGAGCGACGAAAAGTCCTGAACATGATCATGGAGCCGACTCTGAGAGAGGCTGAAGCTGCATATAGCTCGCTATACGAGCACCATGCTCCCTTGATTCGCTTTCTGAAAGGGGCCGGCGCGCCACTGCCCAAAGGCCTAGCTTTGGCAGCGGAGTTATGCTTGAATGCCAAGCTTCGTGGGGCGTTTCAAGGCGAGGGGCTTGAGCCCGAAGTCGTTCGACCTCTTCTGGAAGAAGCTCGTTTGGCCGGCGCAACTCTGGATGCGACGGCTCTCGGATTGTTACTGGCAGTCAACGTTGAGCATCTGGCCGAACAACTTCTCGAACAACCTGACGACCTTTCTCGCATGGAGAGTTTGAATAAGGCTGCAAAACTAGTCCGGACATTGCCGTTCGAGGTCAATCTCTGGAAAACCCAAAACATCTGCTACAAGCTCGTTCACACACATTGGTCCGATTTCAAGGAGAAGGCCGGCCTGGGCGACAAAAACGCTCAAGAATGGATACGCAACTGCACGGTCTTGGCCGAAAATTTTCGGATACGGGCACCAGAGGGCTCGGCAAGTGCTGATCGGCGATGAATCGCAAGACCGGGGAGTCCACTTCATGCATAGCTCCAACAGCGACATATCGAATTCAGTTCAGCTCCTTCGTTCGGTTTTCAGTCCGCGAGTGCGGTTGTCCCCTATCTGTCGGATCTGGGCATATCAGACATGTACGCTTCACCAATATTTAAAGCCGCAAAGGGTAGCCTCCACGGCTACGATGTGGTTGACCCCAATCAGTTGAATCCTGAGTTGGGAGGACTCTCCGACCTCGAAGCGCTGGCCGTGGAGCTGAGAAAGCACAACATGGGATGGATTCAAGACATTGTCCCGAATCATATGGCGATGGATTCGGAAAATGGAATCCTGATGGATATCTTGGTGAATGGTTACAACTCGCAGTATTTCAACTTCTTCGACGTGGATTGGGGTCATCCGCCTGCCGGCCCCAACAAGAGACTCCTCGTGCCATTTCTTGGCAAGTTCTATGGAGAGTGTCTCGAGGATGGGGAGATAGCACTCACATACGGTCCTGATGGATTTAAGGTTGCGTACTACGATTTGGCTTTCCCGTTGCGAATCGAGTCTTATCCCATCTTTTTAACAACTTGGCCCGTTTGAAAAGAAAACTTGCCGAAGACGATCCCGACTTTATCAAAGTCTTGGGTATCCTCTACGTCTTGAAGACGCTTTCTTCGAGCGAAGACCCGGAGGAGCGCTCAAACCAGATAAGACTGATTCACCGTACCATGTGGGAACTCTACAACACCAATGCCGCAATAAGAAACATTGGTCGACGAAAACGTGCGGGCATTCAATGGTGAAAAAGGGAAGCCCGAGAGCTTCAACTCCCTTGATGACCTTCTTTCCCAACAGCTCTTCAGGCTTTCATTTTGGAAAGTGGCCGCGGAAGAAATAAATTATCGCCGCTTTTTTTGTATAAATGATCTCATTTCGCTAAGAATGGAAGACGAGCGCGTTCTCAGCCACACGCACGGCCTGATTTTCGATCTGATTGAAAGACGAATCGTAACCGGTTTAAGAATTGACCATGTCGATGGGCTATACGATCCGACAACCTACCTTCAAGAATTGAGAAAGAGGGCGGCGACAACCTATATCGTCGTTGAAAAAATACTCAATCTCAAGGAAGACCTGCCACATTTCTGGCCGGTACAGGGAACGACCGGCTATGATTTTACAAATTATGTCAACGAATTGTTTTGTCAAAAGGAAAATGGGCGAGCGTTCAGCAGAATCTATTCGAGCGTAACGGGCTCAAAGAACTTGTATGAAGATGTAGTGACCGACAACAAGCGACTGATAATCCAGGAAGATATGGCAAGCGACGTCCACAACCTTGCCCAACTCCTGAAAGAGATCTCCAGCCGGGACCGTCATGGAAGCGACATAACCCTCAATGCGCTGCAAAGAGCTTTGACCGAAGTCCTTGCAGTGTTTCCCGTCTACAGGACCTACGTCAGCCATGTTGTGGTGTCGGACAACGACAGGAAATACATTTTGGATGCAGTGGACCGGGCGACAGCCAATTTCCCCGCCCTATTACATGGGCTTACGTTCTTACGAAGATTCCTTCTCCTGGACTTTCCCGATTATGTCTCTGATGAAGAGAAGAAGGGGCTGGCTCCTCTTTGTCATGAGGTTTCAGCAATTTACCGGGCCGCTCATGGCGAAAGGAGTTGAAGATACGACACTCTACGTGTACAACCGGCTCGTGTCACTCAATGAGGTGGGTGGACGGCCGGATCACTTTGGATGCTCGCTTGAAGAATTTCACACCTTCAACACGAAGAAGAAAGACTTGTGGCCGGATTCCTTAAACACCACCTCGACTCACGATACCAAAAGAGGCGAAGACGTTCGCACCAGAATAAACGTGTTGTCCGAGATGCCGGACGACTGGCTAAGAAGAACTCCGAACGTGGATCAAGATAAACAGGGGCAAAAAGAAGACGCGTCCGCGGCTTAGCCGTTCCTGATAGAAACGACGAGTATTTCTTATACCAGACGCTTATTGGAGCATTTCCATTTTCAGATGCCGAGTACCCCGATTTCATTGAAAGAATAAAGGAATATATTGTCAAAGCTGTCAGAGAGGCAAAGGTCCATACTGCATGGCTAAAGCCCGACACCGAGTACGAAGACGCCTATGTTTCATTTGCTGAAAAAATCCTGTCCCGTTCAGATACCAACGCATTTCTGAAAGAACTGATCCCCTTCACCAAGAGAGTTGCTCATTTCGGTATGCTCAACTCCCTCTCGCAGACTCTTATTAAGATTACATCACCCGGTGTGCCTGATTTCTATCAAGGGACTGAGCTGTGGGACCTAAGCTTAGTGGACCCTGACAATCGCAGGCCTGTAGATTTTGAAAAAAGGCGCGCAATGCTCGCAAGCATCAGAGAACAGGAAGATTCACATATTGGCGGACTGATCCAAGATCTCGTTTCCACGAGAGAAGATGGAAAGATTAAGCTCTTTCTCATTTATCGGGCGCTCAAAGCGAGAAAAACAGATCGAGAGATCTTCCGGGAGGGCGCTTATCTTCCCCTCGAGTCGGCTGGAAGATTCAGGAACCATGTCATCGCGTTTGCCGCGGAAGTATGAGCAGCAATGGGCCATTGTCATTGCTCCGAGGTTTCTCAGCCATCTGGTTCAAGAGGGAGATTTTCCTCTTGGAAGAGAAGTATGGCAGGACACTGAGGTGATAATGCCTGACTGGTCACCGTTAGAATGGCGGAATGTTATCACGAGCGAGGTACTTTCCGCGGGCAATGCCCTGCCTGTCGGAGACGTCTTACGCAGTTTTCCGGTGGCTTTACTCATGGGCGAAGGAAAGGAGCAGTATGTGCAAACCGCCTGAGTGGAGCCCGTCCGACGATATTCCCAGGCGTGGCGGCCGACCGCCGAGAGTCAACACGTATCCATATGGCAATAATAGTCTGAGTTTACAGAGGTGAAGATGTCCACAAATGCCAACGCTGAACCCTTTATCGTAAAAGATTGTGCGCTACTGAACATAGCAACCGGGAAGAAGGCCAGAAACCTAAAAGAAATGAGGGATCATTTACTGGAAATCCCTCTCGGCTGCATTTATCATCATTTTTGGGGCGGGCTTTTGAGGCACAGGTTCGATGAGCCTGAATACAACAACGATTTTGCAGAATGGGTTCGCTATGCCCTTCAAGACAACATTCTTGCTGAACGATTATCCATTATCGACCCGGCTGCTTGTGCAGATCTGGAATCCTTGCGCCAAGAGCTGCTCGAAGTCATTGAACAGAGGTTGGATGAGACCGAAACGATTACCTGGGCCGAGCTTAGACATGCAGTTTCATTTTGTCAGCTCTCAAATACTAGTGTTCGATACCGGAGAAACAATTGGAGCGCCGGAGGAATTGGTGGAGGCTGTTTCCAAAATGTCTGTGGGAAGCTTGTTCTATCATTTCATTGACGCGAGACGCCGCAGCCCTGAAATGATGGACGACTTCCGCTCGTGGTTGAGACCTTGCGGCGATCGTTATGAGGACCTTTGCTCACAACTGGCGTCAGTAGATCCCTATTTTGTATCCCTCGTGGAACTGCGGACGCAACTGACAAATTTGTTTGCACATTATTTTCAGGGAGTGTCCGGATGACATCTATTCAAGATTACGCGGCAGTGACCGGAGAAGACGTGATCGATCGACTCCGTCAGCTTGCAAGGCCATTAATATGGAATGAAAGTAGTGCATGTGAACTCCACTTATGTGGGTGGAGGCGTAGCGGAAATTCTGACCAAGCTGGTTCCCCTTCAGAGAGATCTGGGCCTCGATGTTCGGTGGGAAGTTATTCGAGGTGAAGAGCGGTTTTTCCAGATTACAAAGAGCTTCCACAACGCGTTGCAAGGCATAACCGTCCCATTGGAGGATGTCTCTTTCAAGGTTTACGAGGAAACCGGCGCCCAAAACTCGGAAGGGCTCCGTTCGATCCTTGAGCAGGCAGACATAGTCTTTATACACGATCCGCAGCCACTACCGCTGTTGAGGTCATGCCCGAACCGAAAAGGCAAGTGGATCTGGCGATGCCATATCGACTTGAGCCACCCTTATCGTCCGGTGTGGAAGTACTTGCGTAACTTCGTCATGGAATACGATGCGAGTATTTTTTCCCTCGCGGATTTTTCGCAGCCCTTGCCACACACCCAGTACCTGATGCCGCCCAGCATCGACCCTCTCAGCGAAAAAAACATGGATCTGACCGAAGAGAAGGTCCACGCCACCAAACTTCAATTCGGTCTGGACCCCGACAGCCCAATAATGCTCCAGGTCTCACGTTTTGATCGCTTCAAGGACCCTCTCGGTGTGGTTAGGGCATATCGATTGGTCAAGCCGTTCGTTCCCGCACTTCAGTTGGTCCTCGCAGGCGGCGGAGCCACCGATGACCCTGAAGCCGAAGCGGTCCTAGCCGAAGTTCGTAGCGAGGCGGGCATCGACAAAGACATTCACGTGCTTCAGCTACCTCCGGATGCCCATGTCACGATCAATGCCCTGCAGCGAGGTGCGGACATAGTGCTTCAAAAGTCTCTTAAAGAAGGATTCGGCCTGACCGTGACCGAGGCCATGTGGAAAGGAAAACCTGTAATAGGCGGCGACACGGGAGGAATTCGTCTTCAGGTCGTGAACCACCACACCGGTTTCCTGGTTAAGACTCCGGAAGGGGCTGCTTTGCGGACTCGATATCTCTTGCGTCACCCAGACATAGCGCTCGAAATGGGTCACAAAGCAAAGGAATTGGTACGTCAGAATTTTCTGCTGACCAGAAATCTGCGAGAATATTTGAGCATTATGCTGGCCCGTATGTTTGGTGACCCGGAGAGGATAGAGCTGGAGCTGTAACAAGCCTCAGAACTTTCAAGGCTTGCACTCTGAAAGCCGGCGAAGTTTGAAAGGATTTTTTCGGGGCGGGGTTGAGGCAGATCGGTATTTTATGTGGAACCGTCGCGGAATAAGGAATTGCCGAGCGATCAGCTACTGACTCGGCCCCGTATCTCTATAGGAGACCGGATTGGACCAACGTCCAACGGCATTTTGGAGTATCCCGTCTGCCGAAATGCCTTCTATTTGACATGTCGGTGCCCTCATAGCTGCTTAGACGTCGGAAAGGAGACCGTAGATTTAGCACTGCGGTCTCAAGATGATGCCGTGGCAAAAGGTCACCGGGCCATTGGTCAGCCTTAACTTTCTTCCTCAATTACCACTTCTGACAAGGAGCTGCCCAGGCGCACTGTGAACATTGCCGTTCCGCTTTCGGGAAAAAGACTTCCTTCTTGATCCCATGCCACACAGTCTTGACCAGCTTCACGAACCGTCCCCGATCCGCGTCGGTGCGGGTAGTCTCATAACGTATCAGCTCCGGATTTTGAGTCTTCAGGAGCACGTCCAGGCGAAAGCGAGTCCCCCCGTTGAAGCCTGGGACTTTAGCCCCCAGCGAATAGCAGGTAATACTAACTTGCTTTCAAGATGAGATTATTGATCCAGTCGAATCCTGTGATGCTGGCTACTTTTTCTGGGGATTGTTCCAGCGAGTGGAGGGCATCGACGAGAACACTTTCTACTGCGTCCAAACTCTTGAAGACCCTGTTTGGAAACCATTTTTCACGGATTTCTTCCCAGAGGTGCTCGCCGGGTCTGTGGTGTTCGGGATTTTGAAAGGGCTCTGATTTAGATTGACAGCACTTGTTTTGGTTCCGCAAAGCGGACAGTCGTATTCACGACGCGGGGTGTTTACGCAAGGCACGCCGTTACGGGCAAGTTGGAGCTAGACTACCGGCGTTTTCCAAGTGAAACCTTTCTGCTGGATCGATATGGAGTTTCGATCCAAGGTTGACCAAAGGACAAAAGCATCTGCCTGGCCGGAAGCGGAGTTCCTCCCGATCGGCTACTCACTTTCCTGAACCATGTTAAGGCGTTCATCAAAGATAATGGTGTCCCTTTCTGAGGTGCTGGTCGGGGGGTAGCAGTTGCTACCGCCGTCCACCGACATGGGTTTTCATACCAGTCTGCGGACGCCGAGACTGATAGCGTTGGTGAGTCTTTAGTTAATGCGGCGGAGCGTGGCCAGTTGCCGTTGATGAAGCAATCTCTAAGTCGGGGTGCAAAAATCCATGCAAGCAATCGTTTTGGTGTGACGGCCCTTCAGTGTGCTGCCGCCAACAATCATGAGGAGGTTGCAGAGTATCTCTTGAAACAGGGAGCGAACGTGGATGCCAAATCGAATAATGGCTGGACGGCTCTGATTGAAGCCTCGTCAAACGGTCATGCAGAGATTGTTAGACTCCTTCTGAAAAGTGGTGCTCGCGTGGATTACAGGGACAAATATGGGGAAACCGCCCTATCGCGCCACACGAAAAGGCCACGAGGAGGTGTTAAGTCTTCTGTTGGAACACGGTGCCACAGAATGAACAGACACGGACATGAAGGGAACGGGGATACTGGAGCAAGCAGAAAAAACGGAGGGGTCCGCCCGTTATTGGGATCCGTAACGAGAAGGAATGGAAATCCTATTACGGGCTTGAATCTTCGGGTGGCCTGCCTTCGTGACCCACTACGGCCGTTCGTCAATTCGGGTTCATTGGAGAAGTCCAAGACCGAGTGTCCGTCGACAAGTGAGTCGACGACGGAAAGGGGGCGGGTGGAGATCGATGGTCAAGTGCCGGAGGGCGGCTTATTCTTGTACACGTTTGTGCCACGCGTTGAGGGATGAAAAGGAATCCAAAGGAACGATGACGGAATCATGAGGCTTGAAATGGTTGGGTTTTCAGGACAAGTAGTTGATGTTATTCAGTAGAATGACGCCTTCGCAACGCGGGGGGCGAGGGTTCAAATCCCTTCATCTCCACCAGAGAATTTCAAAAAGAATCAGGATGTAGTGCTTGGCCGCTCCACCCTGATTTCTTCGTTCTGGCCCCTTGGTGTCCAACTTGGCTGTCAAAAAATCGCCAGGTCTCCAACTCCAGCAGAAGTTTCAACGGAAAAGGTAGGGGCAGTAGACGAGGCAAGGGTCATTCATATTAAGACTTCAGTGATGAGCCAAGAGTGGACCTTACCCCTTTTGTCCCCTTTTGCCTTTTATCAGGCATTGAGAATACGGCGCACCTTGGAGAGAAAGCGTCCCGTATAGCCCATTGCCTCCAGCTGGCACATTCCGGCAGTCTGCTCGATGGAAGTCCATTCCGAGAGGATCTGGACAGCTCGCAATCTCCAATCAAGGGGGGATCCTCCGCCTTCCTGAGAACCACGCGAAGTTTTCTGATATCCTCCCGTTCGTCGGGGTATTGTCTCAGTGCCATGCGGGGCATCTCTATACCTCCCAAGTACTCTCGGAGGCTCTATCAAATCCCCCTAAAAAGTTGCGTTTTGTTCGACCAATCGCTCCACTCGGCACTATAGTTTTGCTCACGCAGGCATCAAAACCCGCGTACCAAGATAGCAGTCCACGAAGGCCCCAGACGACCAGCACGCAAAAGGTTACCAGCCAAGAGATGACCATGAGAGTTTCTGTGAACCCATGCCTCGTATCGCATCCTTACAGTGTGCCTACCTGCAGGGACTTGTAGAGCTCGAAAGCAGAAGTTTGCTTTGTGAAGCTCAACCGGAGTTCCGTCAACGTATGCCCTCCAGCCGCGGGCGTACTCTCCGTAGAAAAGAGCCAGCAGTCTTGCGGGGCCTGGACTGAAAGAGTGACTTCGTCAGCCATGTAGCTCGTTAATTCGACAGATCCGTAGCTACCCGGCACCGAGGACTGGTGCGCTGGCAGTTGTCCGGATGACGGCGAATGCACAAACACCGGCACTGCATCCTTGTCACCCGTGTCGAGGAAGTTTTCCTAAAGCCTGTGTATCACTGCCCTGGATAGGAATCACAGTCGGCGTCAGCCAGAACTTCGGGCACCTTTCCAGGACTCGAACGAAGCTAGTTGGACTGTAGGGATTGCTTGAGTTACCCACGAGAAAATTAAAATTCTCTGACGTCATGGCGATATACGCACGAACATAAGAAAAGCCATCGAACACCACTGGTTGCCTAGGCCCCCCGAGGCCCGGTTGCTACCGCGGTTCCAGAGGAAAAAGCGGACGTCCCTTGTTGGCTTTTGCGGTCTCCTGAAAGTTGGTGGTAACTTCTTGGGCCTGTCCATTCCAGTCAAGAGTGAATCTGTTGGACCGAACATGCGCCGCAGCATCGATCACGACCACTACCAGAAGAACGGTAGTGGCTGCCCGTGCTGTACTTCGGACTCTACAGAAAAAAAGTGCTGCCATGAACAAGATGATCACTAACAACTGCAAGTTCACAGACTGAATCGCCAAAGCCAGGGAATTGGGCACGAGAAAAATCGATACAAAACGGGGGTCTGTCGAGACCGCCTCATTCGGAACAAGCCAGGCCAAGAGAAAACAGGCTGCACCCACAGTGATAAACCCTGAGAGCACGTAGAAGCACGTGGATAACAATCTGGAGCGCTCTTTTCCCTCTGACAAGACTATCCTCTCAAAGAGCCACCCGGCCAATATGCAACCTCCCAGCATCCAGAAGACCCGAGCATAGCTAGGGTGTCGCACAAATCTGAGCGGCGGTAGAAGATAATAGCTAAGAATCCCTATCCCCCCGCGGTACCCGAGGCAGAAGAGGAAAACAATCAGCATGAAAAGTAGCAGCCATCTCCATTTCGTCCGATAGTCTTTTCTTATCGCTACCACTGCCAGGGAGAGCACCCCAAGAATCCCGAAATAGCCGTTCAAGATGGCCACCCGGTCGGGGAGTAGTGCCAAATAGGTCTGGATAGGCTACAGTCATTCCTGGAAAGATCAAAGAGATAAGAGCGCTCAAAGGGAACCGGTTTTCGTTACAAGCCTCATGAACTGACAGGAAACCTACGCGATCCGTGAACCCTTGCCCGTCTATCAAGAAGGATAAATATGCAGGAGACAACACCACACTTGCCGTCAGGAACGCGATGGCGAGAACGACAGCCGTCCGCAGGGGCTTCCCGTGCTTGAGCAAACACCACAAAGCGACGAACAATCCAGCGTAGATGGTCAGGCCTGGGTGTCCGCCCAGACCGGCCAGACCGAACAGCACCCCCGCGGTAGAGCGTACGCCACTCGGCGCTCATGCGCCTGGTCCAACACCAAGAGGACCCATGGGATATAAGCCATTGTAACGATACATACAGTGTGGCTCGCCTGTCCGATGAAGAAGCCGTTGAAAATGAAAGCCACGCTTCCTGCAAAGGCCCCTGTTGGAGAAAGGCCAAGTCTCTTCATCAGGAAAAAAAATCCTAACCCTCCTGCCAGCCAATGGAGCAGCCACAAGCAACTGGAAGATACAGAAATCCCCTCCCAGGACTAAGCCCGCGATGACCGTGATCGGATCAAACACCCCGTTTTGGGGATCAGCGTGGAAAGGGGAACTGCAACAGTCCCGTGGCTCCCAAAGAGGCACCTCCCATCTGGCCAGGGCTGCGCTGGAGATGATAGGTACATGGGCCAGAAGAGATACCATGCATCCCATTTGAACAGGCGCTTGGCTGTTACCAAATCAAAACAGAGAAAACCAAATACGAGAACCAGAGAACAGCAGATACAAACCATGTTCTCACGGATGAACCTCTTCATGGGCCTCACGCCTCCAACAGGAATTATGCGCCGGTCTTAGCATTCCGGGGGGCTCCGGGACGATAACGAGGCGGTGGGTGGTTCCCCGGGAGAGGAGACCGAAGAGGTTGCCCTGGCTCCTCCCGGTCAACCCGATAGAGGCAAAACCGTCTTCACCTTGCCGCCAAATGCTTGGTTGGGCCTGTTTTTCAGCCTACCTCAGCACAAATCCCCCGGTCTAAGCAAAACCCTCGCGAGGGTCCTGACAGGAACACAGATCGGTGGCCTCGGGCTGGAAGTGTGAGGCTTAAGCCACATGAACAAGCCACCTCCCAGCGGGACGGCTGATTTGGACCGTATCAAATCCTGGTGTCCATTTGGTGTCCATCGGAAGCGATAGTTGGGGAATTTTGGGGAAAGTCAGCCATACTAGGCATCATCAGTTTACTCAGTGATATCACTGGGTTCTGCCATTTTCCTTAGTGTTTCGGAGTGCTTACAAATAGTCCTGATTGCGTTCGCAACGTGGGGTCGAGGGTTCAAATCCCTTCATCTCCACCAGTGATTTTGAGACCGAATCAGGATGTGATGCTTGGAAAGCAGCACCCTGATTTTTTTGTTTAAATTTTGGACGAGGCTTCCGAACTGACACTCTGGACAGAAAAGCCCTCCCCCGCACCTGAGTGAAACGAATTAAGTATGGTGTCCCCAGAATTAAGTGTCTGGAATAATTGCCAGCTTCACGGCTTCTTCTCTGGTTTTCTTAATTACAGTTTCCTGCCATCCATCTTTTTGCATCATACTCAAAATCAAAGCGAACACTTTCGTATCCCGCGCATTCTCCAGGAACGCCCTCTGGTCCTTGAATTGGACCAACGCAAACCCTTGCTGCGGTAAGGGGGCTTCCGTAGCCACCTGTTGGGACTATTACATCCTTATAACAGACGGTGTACTGAAAGGCCGAACACGGGCTGGCCAGGACTGCGAGAACTAAACCGACAGCCAATAATGCCCTCATGTTTCCACCCCCGATGCGTCTGGTAGGTATTAAGGGACTTAACGATACGCTCCGTGAACCTAGCTAGTCAATTCATTATTCGGTAGTGGGTCAGTTTTGGGGAAAAAGAGGGGGATTAAGATGAATTTCGCATTTGAGTTGCAAAAAGACAAGCCTTCGCGCGGATAGGGGGCCTAGCAGAGGTTATCGCATGATCAAATCGTTTGACATCAAAAATTTCAGGTGTTTCAAGGAATTGAGCCTAACGGACTTGCCCACAATCAACATCGTTGTAGGCGACAACGGCTCTGGTAAGACAGCATTATTAGAAGCATTATTGCTGACAGCTTATGCTCATCCACAGGCAGCGCAGTTTATTCGTGTTGCTCGGAAAGAAACTCTTCCTCAAGCACAAGTCAACTGGAGTCGTGATTTCTTTCAATCTTTGTGGGTAGATCTATTCTTTAGCTTTGACCATTCCAATGCTGTTCAAGCCCGATTCACTGACTCTTTAGGAGACGAGTATAGAGTAAAATTATACTATCCCCAGACCACAATTTCACCGGCTTTGTCTCTTGCCGATGCTATCCCTCCTTTGGAATGTACACGCTCTGGGCCAAATGATAAATCAGGTACTGTCCAGTTAAGAATCGACGACAAAGGCAATCCAGTGTGGGATAGTTCCCTAGAATGGCATCCCGCAGTTTACCTTCTTCCATCAACTACTCAATTCCTGCCGAATGATATGGTTGAGATGTTTGGTCGAGTGAGCAAACAAAATTTAAAAGATGATTTCTTAGAGGCTATTAAGGCAGATTTTAAGGAAATACTGGATATTGAAATTCTTCCGGACGGACGGACTATGCGTTATTTGCTACCATAAAAGCGCCAGAGAAAACAAAGATACCCTTAGCGGTCGTATCAGCGGGCGCTGCGCGGTACGTCAATACTTTGTTAGCCGTAATTCTTCACAATAATGGCCTTGTGTTGGTCGATGAAATTGAAAATGGTATTTACTGGGGGAAAATGCCAAATATCTGGAAAAGGCTAAGAGAATTCTGTGTCGAGCGAGGCGTTCAACTCTTCGCAACAACACACAGTGACGAATGTTTGGAGGCAGCGGCGAGCGTTGCCGAGCAATACCCTGATGATTTTTCTATAATTCGCACCGTCAAAACAGATAAGGGTACTGAAGTCCGTCAATTTGGGGGAAAGCCTTTTGCCGAGGCAATAGAGGGAAATATCGAAATAAGATGAGACGCATCCACGAACGTGTTTGAAAAACCGTGGTTTTACTTTGCGAAGGAGAATCTGACCTGCGGTTTTTTCATAGACTAATAGAAGACCGAGGGCTAGACGGCAGACTTTATGTACAGTTTCCTGATCGTGGCGAACATCGAACGGGAGGCAGAACGAATTTTGGTTGGTGGCTACAGGAGAATAGGACTGTTTCGGAGACGTTTAGAACGAAAGTTGAAGCCATTCTGCTCGTCGCCGACAAAGATGATAATGAGGCAGAGTCCTTCGGCATAGTTCAGCAGCAAATTCAAACATCCGGATTCCCTGTCCCCTTGGCAGGAAACGCAAGGTAGCGAGAGCTCCAGGCTTTCCCTCAATTGTCGGATTTGTGTTCCAATGGAGGAGGCCGGCAATTTAGAAACACTATGTCTACATGCAGCCGATTGCAAATGGAATTTGGCTGACCCTATTGCCCGTTTTATTGTCGAGACGCCAGCTATTGGATGGCGACCTAGCAAACAATCTAAAATGAATTCCAAACCACCTTAGCAGCCACCTGTGAGACTTGTCCCGACACAAGCTTTACTCATCATTGTGTCTCAAAGAGAAGAATACCTAATTCCTTTGGATCACTCATGTTTCAATTCTGTTGCCGGTTTTCTAACCAAGTTTGGAACGCTCATTTCTTGCTTCGGGTTGTTGTCGCTTCGCCTTCGCTATCCGCTTCATAGCCTCTTCAAATCTCTCTTCCGCATTTTCGGCTTGAATCCGCTCGGCAGTCTCCAGTCTGCCGATTTCGCTATTTCATCCAATGTCCACACATGATCCGATATCCCGGCTTCCATTGCCGGGGACAAAATCTTGTTTCCCTTTTGTTACCCCTCCCCCGACCTCTCGGCAGGGATTCTCACGGATTCACACCGCTTGAAATCATTAGGGGAAGTGAGCAAAACTGCTGTTTAATAGGAAGTTGATTGCATTCGCAACGCGGGGGTCGAGGGTTCAAATCCCTTCATCTCCACCAAATAAAGCCAAGAAACAGCAAGACGTTGAGTTTGGAGATTCCGCGCTGATATTTTTTCGATGCCCCGGCTACCATTTTCTTATTCTCCCACGGCAAACTGATTTTCTTTGGTCTTCTCCACGAATTTTCAGGCCGACAGTATTTCAATTCCAACCTCTCTCTCGTGGTCCAATAATCAAGAACTACCGGATTGGGACGGGAATCTCAAAGTGTCATCAGAACTTGTAACGTGGTAAAAGGGTGATGAACCTAAAGAGATAAATGTGTCCATCAATCGGGTTGTCAGAAGGACAGCCGCCTGTTCGGATATCGGCGAACAAAGGGCAGAGATGAAAGGCCGCAACCCTGTGATTTCTTTGACGCCTCCGGCAAGGATCGAACTTCCGGCCTGCCGATTAGGGATTCGACGCACTATCCGCTGAGCTGCGGGAGCGCTAATTCTTCGCCACAGTCTGCTGGGGCGTCAAGAATATTCGGGTCATCGGTCGGCGAAAAGTCGACCCATTTCTTCAACCGCAACGACAGACGAGCGGATTTGAGATTCACGAGGGGAGGCCACCATGGTCTTGATCGAAGCAGTCATCAAACCCTTCAAATTGGACGATCAAGGAAGCGCTCGGAGAAACTCGGCGTCGGTGGAATGACTGTTATTGAGGTCATGCAAACTGCGGCTCCAAGGCCAGGTAGACACTCGGCTGATGCCACAGCAATCGACCGGGACATGGTTCCAAAGATAAAGGTGGAGATCGTAGTTCCCAGGAACTGACTGAAAGAGTCATTGAAGCCATCTGTCTTTACGGTTCTGCAGGAAAGAGTGAAGACGGAAAAGTCGTGATCGAGCGAGTCGAAGGCACAGTACGCTATCCGAACGGGAGACCTCGATGCAGACGCTCTGTAACAGGAGCGAATGTGCCGCTAAGTTCCCCGGCTTTTCTCCGCGTATGTGGCGGCTCAAGCCGAGCTGAGACAGCACATCCATCGGATTGCGACCGCTTTACTTTTCCTTGAGAATCGGTTCCAGGTTGCACTGATCATTGAAACGGGCTTTAAGGTCTCGTTCGAGAGCGTCGAGTTCATCCCGGTTTTCAACCTCTACCACAAGTTCTCCTGTTTCAAAGCATTTCAGGCGCCGCGTCACTCGAGGATCTTCACGGCTTCTCTTGGGTCTAGACTGTAATCCACCCTTTCATTCGCTTAACTAGCTCGGCGCCGCTGAATTCACGTTCAATAACAAGGTCGATATCCCT
>CAWBBA010000012.1:0-148304 GCA_963786905.1 uncultured delta proteobacterium
GGGTGACTGGATACACTTTCTAGGTGCGGATGATTATTTTACGGATTCCCAAGTGTTGGCCGAGGTGGCAAAGGGAATCGGCCATTGTAGCGCAGATGTTCGGATTGTGTATGGCAAAGAAGCGATTGTTTCCACTGATGGTGAAGTGCTAGAAATCAGAGGAGACCCGTGGAAAAAGGCGGGACCAAAATTCTCCCAGGAAATGTCGATACCTCACCCTGCCGTGTTCCACTACCGCAGCATATTTGACGGTCACGGCAGGTTTGACGCCTTTCTGGATTTGTGCCGACTACGACCTGTTGTTGCGTGAACTGAAGAACGGACAGGCATGCTTTCTGTCCGACCTGATAGTCAAGGGAGTCACCTACTGGTGGGGCCAGTACCGATGGATATGATGCTCATCCTTGTTGCGGAAACCACCAGAGCAAGACAGAAGAACGGGATCTTTCCCTACGGGCCCAGATGGGTCGGGTTCTACTGCAAGGCCTTCGTGAAATACTGGTTGGTAACAATTGTAGGACACAGAATTACCAGACACGCGGTGGATCTGTACAGGGTCTTGACCGGACGACCACCTGTTTCGACCAAGATGTAAGGAGGCAAGAAGGATCGGGAATGCTTGCAAAATTGAAGATTATTGAAGGCATGCCCAGGGAAACTTTTTGCGACCCCCGCGAAACGTGGGGCCTCAGCGCCCCCTTCCAAGCCTCCTACTTATTGCAGGCTTTATATTTATGCCTTCCATCCATGCCTGACAACCCGACTTTAACTCGCCCTAACGAGGCGACGTTCCCTGTAAGTCATGCCTAAGATTGCATTTGTTCATAGCAATAACAATGACGTGGGTGGCTCAGACCTCGCCATGTGGCGCGTTGTTTGTGCTTGCAGGGACGAGGGGTACACGCTGGTGGCGATTGCGAAAAGGCGAACCTCATTTGGGAGCGATACGAAAGAGAAAGAATAGCGATTCAGCAGGTCCGTATGCCTCGTCTCTCCAACTCTTTGAACCCTTTCATTTTGTCCCGGTGGCTGCTGGAAATCTTCGTAACCACCGTGCGCCTGATGCGATTATTCTCACGGGAGAGGGTTGATCTGGTATTTGCAAACGATTTTAATGAATTACCCGCTACGCTTGCAGGACGATTTCTTGGCCTGCCCACGATCATGCGCCTGCGGTTTGTATTCAACCTCCCTCCGTGGCTCGTCGAGGGTACATGAGTTTGTTGGCGTGGGCCGCTGATAGAGTGCTTTGCGCGTCCGAAGCAGTCCGCCTCTCGAACTTCCATGACGTGCGACGCTTTAAGGACCGTGTTCTCACTCTTTATGATTGGCACGAGGAAAACATGAGCGGCAAACGCCATGAATGGCCTCCCAATTCGTTTGAGCAATTCGGGATCGATCCATCAGCCCGAGTGGTGCTCATGCCTGCTCGCATGGAGCCATGGAAAGGCCAGCACGTTCTGGTAGAGGCCGCACCTGAAATCTTGGGGGCAATTCCCGACGCCGTAATCCTTTTTGTGGGTGACGTAGTAAAAGGGAGAGGCCGGGAAGGGTATCCAGGGCAATCCGCGTCGCATCCAGGAAAAGGGTCTGTCTGCAAGAGTTTTTTTCTTCCGGGTACGTCGAGGACGTGGATGTGCTCATGCGAGCCGCGAGTGTGGTTGTTAACTGCTCTACTGTTCTCGGAACCTTTTGGGCTCGACCGTGCTTGAAGGGCTCTGGTACGGGACGCTCTGGGTTGCACCAGCATTTGGCGGACCCCTCGAAACAGTAGGGAACCCACCAGCGGCACTACTTCATACACCAGGCGATGCCGGTGATTTGAGCGCAACCGTGGTTCGTATTCTGAAGGACCAAGAGCTGGCCGACGAACTCGTCCGGCGTGGGAAAGAAGGGGCGGCAAAGTTTTCTCGTGAGGGGTTGTGGCCGGAATTGAAGCGACATTATAGAAGAGTTGTTGTCCCACGGAGTAAAGCGAACGGGAAATATGACTATGATCTCAGTAATTATAGTCAGTTACAACACCCGGGAGTACTACTCGATTGCCTTCGCTCGGTGTACGCTTCACGAGGGGACATCGAGGCTGAAGTGTTCGTGGTGGACAACGCGTCTACCGACGGGACAGTGGATGCAATAGCTCAGAGAGTCCCCCAAGTGCATTGTTATCGCCAACGAGACGAATGTCGGGTTCAGCCGAGCAAATAATCAGGCGGTCCGGGTGTGTACTGGGCGGTACATTCTTCTGCTCAACCCGGATACCCTCGTCGAGCCGGATGTGCTCGCGAAGATGGTCGCGTTTATGGACGAACAGCGAGATGTCGGCATGGTGTCATGCAAGCTTGTCACTCAGGATGGATCACTCGACTTGGCCTGCCGCCGTGCCTTTCCCTCCCTCTGGGACGGGTTTCCGCCGTGCTTCTGGACTGAGCCAATGGTTCCCAAGCAGCCGCCTGCTGGCTCGATACAATCTTACGTACCTGGACGAGCATCAGACGTGCGAGGTGGATGCGGTAAATGGTGCTTTCATGTTCGCGGGGCGTGAAGCTGTAGAAGAGGTTGGCTTGCTCGACGAGGACTACTTCATGTACTGCGAAGACCTCGACTGGTGCTTTCGCTTAGGGAGGTCAGGCTGGAAAGTCGTCTACCACCCTGCGGCCACGACAGTTCATTTGAAAGGCCAGAGCGGCAACCCGAAAAGTTCCGCGATGATTCGTGAACTCTTCAGGTCCACGAAGATGTTCTATCGTAAGAACTGTTTTGCAGAAATGGGACCGATTCGAAGGGCGTCGATCCTTATAAGCCTGGATATTTGGAAGTGGGCTACTTTATTAAAGAATGCTCTTCGCTCCAACAAGCGAACCCGACCCTAGAAGCGTGGTTGCAATTGGGCCGTTTTCCCGAAGACAGGAACGCCCTCAATCAATCCCGTCCCCTCTGAGACACCACTACTATTGTTTTCAACATGATGAACACGTCCAGGAAGAACCCCTGATGCTTGAGATAGTAAAGGTCCAGTTCTATCCGCTTTGCAAGTGAGGGGTCCCCCCTGCTCATAACCTGCTGATAGCCGGTGATACCAGGTTTGGCCTTGAGCCTGCGCCGTTCCCACGGTTCGTATCTCTCCGCGAGTCCGACCCACTCGGGTCGTGGTCCCACGACGCTCATCTCTCCCCGCAAGACATTGATAAGCTGAGGAATCTCGTCGAGGCCCGATCGTCGAAGAAATTTGCCGATCGAAGTCACTCGCGGATCTCGGGGAATCTTGTAGACCGGCTCTGCCAAGCTGTCTAAGTCTATGATGTTTCTGAGCTGTTCGTCAGCGTCGAACACCATTGAGCGAAACTTGTACATCGGAAAAGGCTTCCCGTACATGCCCATTCGTTCTTGCGCATAGAAAACAGGCCCTTTACTCGTCAGCTTGATAAGGAGTGCTATTGCCAACCAGAGGGGAAGCCCCAGTACCAGTGTCACGACAGAAATTCCGACGTCCATTACTCGCTTGGCAATTGCATACGCCGGGTGAAGCGCAGAATCCTGCAACAACACGAGCGGAACGCCCGCGAAACTTCCGACTTCCGTGCGGGTTACAGCCACGTCGAGAAAATCCGGGACCATGTAATAAGAGATGTTTCTTTTCCTCACAAAAATTCAAAGCCCGAATGAGACTTTCTCTGCTTGCCGTGTCGTCTTCGGACGGCAGTCCTCCGCCGACTACGAGCAGCTTGTCGAAAGGCGTCCGGTCGTAGATCCGCTCAAGATCGGAGCTTACACCGAGGATAGGGATGTCGTCAGGATATGCTCGCGGTCGATTCTCCCATTCGAGGCGGCCGATCACGTGCGTGCAGCGATTTCTCTCTCTTAGACGATCCACCAGCGCAGCGGCATTCTTGTTCCATCCGACAATCAGAATCCTGTACGCTGTAAAACACTGTTCATCAAGACGGCGTGCCAGAGCGCGGAAACAAACTCTCACGACAATTAGCAACGCTCCGGCGACGACAAAGACCGTAACGTACACCAACCTTGAAAGCAGCAACTGGCGGAACATAAAGGATACAATCATCAGAAAGCCGGTGGCATACAATCCGGTGATCAAGACCGTTCGGATCTGTCCGGCTAGTTGGGTCGAGAAATGTAGGTCACTTCTGTAGCTCTGGTCCTTCCAGAGTAGAAAGACCCACATCCCCGCCCATAGGACTGACGCCTTCAGGTAAGGGACGAATGGAGGGACTGGGACGGACAGACCGAAAATCTCATCACCGGGGAGATCCAGATAGAACCTAACATAATAGGCCCCAATGAAGCAGACGAGGCAAATCGCGAGATCGAGGCCGAAAAGGATTTGGCCGCGATTGGTCCAGAGGCGAGCGAATACAGCCGGGACAACTGGCTTTTCAGGAACGAAGACTTGCTCTTGGGGCATCTGTCTGGCCATTTCGGACCGACTCGCCATGCTTCTCCCTTTGACTCACAATCGGCAGCGGATACAGTAATCCGTCATTACGGCAATAATTGTCTTCCGCCGCTTTTTGGGCTCAGAACTACGAAAGCCACTTTCTCCAATATTGTTAATTATTAACAGGTCTAATGGACAATGTCTAGCATTTTGCTGTCCACTTGGCGTAGAGTATCAAATTTGACCCTGTCAGGAGGAGGTAGGCGCAATTAACGAAAGGGTTTCCAGTATTGTTTCCGGAGGGCTCACAACAGCGTCAATCGGTGAGAAAGCCGCTTGGATTGTATTCTGCTTGACGTCTCTGCAACTGGCGTTTCTCAGCCCATATGTCATAGTCATTCCAGGTGACCGGGCGAATGTTTTCTCTGCGATCCTGTGTGCAGTGAGTCTCATTGTAGCTCTTGTTTTCAGGAGAAAGCACTCAGTCTGCGCCAAGCTGCCGGAGATCGTGATATCTCTCGTGCTGCTCGCTCCTGGTGGTCTTAAGCGGGCTCTTTAGCCTTACACCGGGGCCTTCCTCAGTGAGAGGTTTTACGATCCTTGCGTCCGGACTCGGAGGATTTTGGTGTGCGAGAATCCTCCTTACCTCCCGTGAAAGGCAGCGCCATTTTCAGTGGTTGTGCATCTTCATGTTGTGCGGGATCCTCATTCTGAGTGCAGTCAGCATCGCAGTAAGCGGGAACATTTATCAATTCGTGGACTCGCATTGGCACCCTGTAGCAGACCGGCTCATTCTGCTTTCTTTTGCCCCGCTGGCCCTACTGAGTGCGAGGTCGCGCTGGGCTGTGGCGGCGGCAGTGCTCTTGCTCTTCGCTAGCTATATATTACTCTTGTTTGGAGCCCGAACTGCTGCAATGGGCTCGGCCGTGGTCATTCCGATTCTACTGGGCATTTTTGCCGCGGTTCTCCGCGACTGGCGACTCAAGCAAGTCGCGGTTCTTCTAATGGTGCTGTTTGCGGTTTCTCTGACAGCAGGAAACCACTTTTTTTACCATGATCCCAACTTAGTGAAAAAATGGGGAAAAGAAGGTGAGTCAGTGGCTTACAGGGCGGAAAACATCTTCTTTTCATGGAAGATTGCCACCGATCATCCCTTGCTGGGGATCGGTCTGCTGGCTCCCCGGGATGAGATCCTGAAGAATTACCAACCCAGGTACCCGTATGTCTCCAAGGAGACATTTGTACAATGGACGAGCCGCTTGAAAACTTCTGAAAACATGTTCTTCACATTTATGGCCGATTTGGGCTTTCCTTTTACGATAATTTACGCGGCTTCAGTTATCTTTCTCCTGTTCAAGCTGCTACGAATGGTTTTTCACCCGCCAGCTGAGTTCATTTTCCACCCTCTGGTACTTCTGCTGCCGATTTCCGGCGCGCTTCTTCACTACCAGGTGGTAGACGGTCTCCTGCATCCGCAGCTAAGCTGGTTTTTCCACATCTTGCTAGGTTTAGTCCCGGTTTCCGCGAAACTCTCCCCAACACCCGTGGTCCGCACCAGGAATGCGTTGCTCAGGATCGTAGCCTTCGGAGTGATTGTCGCTGCCGGGCTCTTTCTGGGGCGTTTGTTGCCGCCAGGGTTCCCCCTGTTCCTTTTCAAGTGAGTATAGCAGTTCTCAAAAGTCTTGAAGCAATCCAATACGCGTGTAATGGGAAGAATCAGTAGCGCCGGCGTCCCTGCCGGCCCGAACTGGTTGATTTATTGGCCAATTCTTCACCGGCGCGGAGGCCGGTGCTACCAAATTCCAGGAACCGCTCTTCACAATTCGTGATTACTTTTGAGAATCACTATAGATGGCCATCCAGAGGCTTGCGGAGGGTTGGGTTCGGCCTGTGCGCTACCGTTTGAAGCCGGATTTGGAGTATTCCGCTGTCACTTCGATGGATATTCCCCCACGGGCATTCATCACGCCCCGCACGCGTGCCCACCGGGGCTCACAGGCAGCTACCAGATCATCAAGGATCTTATTGGTGATTTCTTCATGAAACATGCCGGTGTTTCTGAAGGAAAAGAGGTATAGTTTCAGTGACTTTGATTCGATACACTTCAGGTCTGGAATGTAGGTAACGCTGATTCTTGCAAAATCAGGTTGCCCTGTGATCGGGCACAGGCTGGTGAATTCCGGGCAATCGAATTCTATCGTGTAGTCACGAGACGCGTATTTGTTCGGAAAATTCTCGAGCTTTGCCTTATCAGGGCTGTCCGGATATAGCGTACTGCACATCTTGAGCACCGTCAGATTATCAAAATCGTTTTGTGTCATGATCTCACCGAGTTCGATCCTTTGGAACACCTGCCGGTCTCGTTGGCGCATATAAAGCCGCTCTTCCGGTGTTCGAGTTGTGGCCAGAGGCCAAAGACTAGCGCGTTAGCTCAGAATGGTCAAGCGGGAGATCCTGGGGGCATTTGTGTGGGATCGAGGACGACCTTCCCCTCCAGAAACTGGACGACCCACGCGGGACCCAAGCAATGACAATAAATTTCCTGTATAATCGGCTTTAATATGGCCGGGTGTTCACCCGGACTGGACCTTCTGAGCAGGACAGGGCACGGAGCCGTTGGAAACGGAAATATGAACATCATGATTCAAGATGTGTCCATCGGCGGATACGTTCCGGGCGTCTCAGTGATGCACCGACTGGACCCTAGGACAAAGTTGGTCGGCTTGATTGTGTTGCTCATAGGCGTATTTGCGACGCGAACCGATGTTGGCCTGCTGATAATTTCCTGCGTGGTGGTGACTCTCGTTTTCCTGTGTAGAGTTGGATGGCGAATATGGTGGTGGGGCTTGCTTCGCTTTTCATGGATGCTATTGATTGCCGCGGGGATCAACATGCTCTTCAACTCGAGCGGCCAACCCATCACGATTGGCGAATTGGAGCTTCCCATAACAGAGCAGGGACTGCACACCAGTTTGACGCTTTCGCTTCAGCTTCTGCTGGCAATAATCCTCTCTATGGTCCTGACCTTTACAACCACTCCACGAGACCTAACCAGAGGCTCGGAGCGACTGGCCAGGCCCTTGAAACGCCTTCGCGTGCCGGTGGAGGAAGCCGGCGTCATACTGTTGTTGGCGATGCGCTTCGTGCCTCTGCTTCAACAGGAGCTGCGGACCACTGTTGAGGCTCAGAAATCTCGGGGAGTCGAATTCGGACAGGGTGGGGTCGTCGCAAGATCCAAGAACCTTGTCGCTGGACCTGGTCCCCGCGCTGATGGGTACTCTCAGACGAGGCGACCTCCTCGCCGTAGCAATGACTGCCCGTGGTTTTCAGCCCGGGAAGCCCAGATCGGAATATAAGCCGCTACATTTTGCGGCACCCGACTATGACGCGTTCATTTTTCTGGTAGTATTTTCTCTTTGTTGGCTATTCATTTTCAGATAGATTTGTTCGTATCAATTTGATTTCACGAGGTATTGGAGGAAACCATGAGCGCTGGTGATTCACCCTGGGATGAGAAGATCCTCAACAATATGAAACCGGGCGCAGTAACATTTGCATGGGACGATGGGGAGGTCAGGACCATATCCGCTCCCGAGCAGACGCTCGACACGATGAAGTCAGCCTGGGAATGGATAGATGTCCAAATGAAGGAGCTTCAGGACGAAAAGAGCCGCCCTCGAACTATTTGTTTCAGGCTTTCGAGCGGCGAGTTCAGGGGCTTGAAGTTTCCTGACTGGAGACCGGGGATTATGGATGAGCCGGAGTAATAAGACCGGGCCGCAGTCCAATCACGCTGAAAATTCGCCACGCTAAGCTCGACGCCCAACGCTATCAGTCGCTGTGAAAAATCTTCGGAGGAACAGGTTCATCGTTCAGTTACCCCAACTAAGCGCAGGGTTAAGATTTCGAGAGGGCAGCGGCTCGGTCAGTGCCGCTCACAGCGCATCGTATTTGAAGTATATGCGCTTCAATGGTCTTAACAGCCATCTAAGGAAAACGACCGTTGGGGTTTTTCTCTTGAAAGGAAAGATTTCGGCTTGGGCGGAGAGGATGGAAAACCACCAATCAGAAAAGCGATACGCCTCCTCAATAAGATCCAGTGACCTGATGAAGATTTGACTAACGTTTTCCCAGGGCTCTATGTGCTCTTATCTCCAATCCATTTCACATTCGGTCGCCCCAATGTCTTGACTGCAAGATAAAAGCACCGATCCTGTACGGGCTCCTCAGGGTCCAACCCCATCTTCATACCCCCAACCTGGTCCACTGCTACTAAATTGTTTCCCCCGATAATGGTTTTGGTGGGGTTCGGTTCCGTATCGCAGATGACGCCTAATTGCCCGTCAGCACTGATGAAAGCATCGATGAGCCACAAATGGAGAAGGAGAGTTGCCCGGTTTTAGGGTTCTCCTATTGTAGGCCAATCGGTCTCCCTTTTGGTGTGATATGCCTTCAATTTGTCTTGTGTCGGGAACGTTCCATAGATGTTTTTTAGCGTGAGAGTATATCCCGAGAAGATATGGGTCTTATTCTTGGCAAACGATACCCTGAAGTCGGCGTCCCTCCATGTGGGCCCTATGAAATGTCGCCCCAGCATCCCTCCGTAATCATGAGGTTCCTTTTCCAGCGTGAGATCAACAATCCTATAATTCGTGGCGGAGTATCCGAGATAGCTCGCCATGTTTTGCACCGTGCGATTGTCGTAGTAATTTCCTAAAGTGCTCTGAGCCTCTGCAACTGCTATGTTGGTGAAGCCTTTTTCTCGGATCCTTTCCACAAGGTGCTCGACGAGCTCGGGGTCCGTGTATGTTGAAGGATCCAACTTGGCATGGGCAAACATGAAGTTGGGCTTGATGACAACGGAAAAGTCTTTTCTTGAGTATTGCGTGTTCCCGCGGTTTCCTCCTCCTTCAGTACTCGCTGAAAACGGCCCTCTAGTGTCCGGTAAAAACAGGCCTCCACCAACACCTTATCAAGAAGAGCAAACTTGTCTTCGCCTTTGAACACCGCCACCGTCGTTTCTTCGGTTGAAGGCGCGTGGATGGCGAGTCGGTCCCTGAAGTATGCGGTCTGGGCCTGGAGAAACGCCATGTTAGCCTGGAGATAAAAGTGGAGGGTGAGCCAGAAGATAGTGCCGTCAACTACAATTATGGCGATATGCAACCTATACGGCCAGACAAAGACGAAAAAGGCGAGCGCGGGAGATCGCGGAGGGAAGCCTTGGCGATCAAAAGTGGTATTACGAAATGCTTGTTTCTGCGGATATCATACTGGGCGTAAAATGCGAGAAAGGAAATGGTCATCATCATCGAAAAACTCATCGAGACCCAGAATCGCTCCAATACTCGTGGAAATCCCGTGGGTGATCTTATAAAGACTCCTGGGTCGGTCCCAATCTGCGTGATCATTCCCGGCCAAATGGCGAACATCAGGCCCACCAAGAAATAAGCCAAAGCACTTATCCTCATGAAACCGCACAAGACTCTCTCTCCGTCGGTCAATTCCTCCCGGAGGATCTTCTTTCTCGAGCAGCGAGCGTTCCGGCGGAATCGATGTCGATGTCTGCTGAGAATTGCCTCGGCCATGTAGCTTATCCGGTTCGGCGCAATTATCTTCCCGCTGTTTTGAGGAGGCGGCCTCTTTTTCGCCATCAGCTCCATGAAACCCGTCATCGAGTTTGCCGTTGCCAGACGAAGCCCCTTGAGGAGGTTCTGCGACGGCGGTAGAGTTACGACAGCTTCTCCGGAAATCAGAGCCGATAAGGCGAACTGGGCCAATATCTCTAGTGGCCAACAACCGAGGATAAGATAGACGGGCGGGCAAGACGGCGATATCCTTATCGCCTGGGAGGATTGCGCCAAGGCCGAAACCTGATCGGGACTCGGAGGCTGCAGGAATTGCCAGATACCGGCTGTGGCGCCCGCACTTTCACTGATGAAGCCTACGATCAATGCCGAGATAATAACTCCGACCAAGGCTCGAGTGTCCATCCAGAGCGAAGCCAGAATTCCAACCACCATGAGAGCGCCATAGAAGATCAAGAAAGACTGCAGCATCTGTCGGCCTGCCTCTATCAGGTGGTCACGCCCAAAGAAGCAGATGACCAAAAAGAGCATTATGACGACCACAGGGTTCAGAAACCTGGGCAAGGACAATTTCCCCTTCATGGTCAGCCTGACAGTTGCCCTGCTCGCGATCGCATAAGTGACCAGACCCGAGACAACCCAGGCCCACACCCCGAAAATATAAGCTCCTCCTTGTGCGCTGTAGGTCCACAGCCCTAACTTGGTTGCCAATGATTGATTGATATATTCGATAATGAAAATCACGGCGACGAAGGACACAAGACGGCGGGTGGAAATGCTCCAGGCAAGCCATACCAGCAAGCAGAACCCACCGAGGAGCACGAACCAGAACATGGAGTGAAAGGCTGGAGCCCAACCCTTTTCTATTACGAGGTAATTCTCGTGGACAGCGCTTACCAGGGTGACCGCAATAACGAGACCTACGATCACCAGATTTCGCAACTTCTCATTGAAATCTAGAGCCTGCATAGTTTGCCTCCTGTTGCCCGCCGTAGTTCTGATACGCCGACCGCGGTTGCCGCCCGGCTTCCTACCTCAACTAGCCGGACGGCCGTATCAACGACAAGATCTCTCTGTCCCTTGCGATCTCCACCCTTGTAAAAATACTTGAATTGGAATCGACGTTCTTTACAGCGATCTCGTGCAGAAGTTTCTTAGTGTACGGCCGGAGAAAGGTGAAATCATTGTCCGCGTACATAATAGTGACGTGTCTGCGCTCCCCCTCCATCTGGGTTCTTTGCGATAGGATCTTCTCAGTTAACCCTCTGGGGAGATACTTCTGGATCTTGGCAAGCTTTTCATCAAAGGAGAGATCTTTTGGGGGACGACAATGTTCCGGTGAGGTAACACTGTGGCCGCACCCTCCGCAGAATTTGTGATCTGGGCTATTGGAGGCGTTGCATTTGGGGCAAACCATTTCCAGCTTGGTGCCGCATTCCACGCAGAACTTCATTCCTGCTGGCATTGTCGAACTGGCATTTTCGGCACTTCATGGCTCCCCCGCTAGGTTGTTGAGAGAGGAGGATGGAAATGGAATCTTAAGCTTGAGCGGAACGCAACGTGATGGAAGGAATAATTATTATCCCTACCCCTCCGAGTCTAGTCTAATAGGCCACAGGACGTCTGTCAATCAGTTCCTTTGTTATCCGAGGCACTTGGCTTTCCGAGCCATTGCTGGCTGGAAAGCATTCCGTTATCAAGGGACGGACTGCTTTTCGTGGGACAGGCTTTCCACCTGTCTGTCCCGAAGATCCCATGATTGCAGGCTGGAAAGCACGGCCACACGCAACTGAATGGTTACGGACCAGCCGAAAATTGCCTTGTGCCGACGTGCCATTGTGATATAAGAGGTTCCCTGCCGTGGCCTGACGGGTCGTGTCTCCGATGGGTGCGGCTGGTCGCGGCAAATCAGGCTATAGGGAAAGGAGAATCGATAATGCAAAAGTGGCTTGGATGTTGGCTGACGATAGTCGTCGTGGTCTTTATACCAACGTTTAGCGTGGGCGCTGCCCCCAACAGAAGAATTGATCGTCAAGAACTGTGCAGAACTGATTCGGATGGCCCAGACTTATCAAGAAGATTTGAAAACTGTGGACACAGTTTTGGGTTCAGCCATTGATGCAGGCAACATGGACCGGATCAAGAATTACAAGCTAAAAAAGGGTGCTGTCAAGAAGCAACTGGAATCAGTAATGAAAGCCATTGACATCAAGGGATGCGTGATGGGGAGGTAGAGGAACGTCTAACACTGCGCTCACAACTACTCTGTCGCTTCATTTTGGTCCGAGAAGCTGCCGGGTCCGATAGACCACTGGCCTGATCACACGAAAAACATTGATCTCGCACTTTGTGGTGGGCAACAAGACCGGTTTGATTGCTCCCACGTCTACCTCTTTGGAATCGTCTTTGCTTCTCAGGAAGATCCTTGTTAACTGATTATCTGCAATAAAACAAAAGAGTTCCTGCGCCTCGTTTTCTATCCAATCCACGACATTCTTGTCGTGAGCTTGCAGCCGCGTGCCAAGGATCGCTTCTGCATATGTTGCGGCCTTATGTGAATCTACTCCCACATGAGCGATTGCCTGAGCCAACTTGCATACGACGATATCTGCCACGAGAAATCGCGGACCCTTGGGACCCTCTTGTGCAGGCTTGAGCAACCCGTCAGCCAAAATCTGCTTCAATTCCGCCTTGTCGTTGAGGTCCAAAAGGTGCGCCGCATCATCCGCGCCGACCAACTTCGTGAACATCTTCCCTCCATAATGACATAATAATCTCGGTGCGGATCATCGAATCGCCAACAATTCATCATCCCGACGGCTCGAAGACCTGCCCGGGATTTCAAGATCCGCCAGATCTACTATGGGGACACCCTCACCGATAGCATTGTGATTTGCCACGGTCAAGGTGCGATTTAGAAAAAAAGCGTGGCGAGCACTCAGTCCTCTGTTTCTTAAAATCGGTCACAAATTCTCAGCGGACGGGAGACAGTAGCGGGACGCATTTAACGGTAGGACCGGCCTCCGTGCCGGTCGTTGATCCACGGCCGGCAGGGACGCCGGCCCTACCGATCCTGTGGAGGAGACGTTGCGCGACCGAACTTGCGAACAAGAGCACTTAGCCGAGGGTCGCCGTGCACTTGGATTTCGGGCCCGCCTGACTCGTCATTTTTGTTTCTTGTTCTTGCCGTTTGCTTTGGCTTGTGGTTTTGCCTTTTTGGCCTGCTTCGGAGCTGCGGGTTTCGTGGCCGCCGGCTTCAATGTCGCGGGCTTGGGTGGCGGCGGCTCGGTTATGGGCATCTTTTCAAGTTGATTGCTAAACGCCTTATAAGTGGCCGCGTATTCGCCCGCCTGCTCCCGGATCATGTCCAGGGTCCCGCGGGTTTCAAGAAAAGACTGAAGCGATCTCAGCTCCTCCGCTATATCGATCTTCCATGGAGAATTGGAGTCCTTTCTGACCAGGCGGACTAATCTCAGTCCTCCCTTGAGCGTTCTTAGCTGCAGCAGAGCGGACATTTCTTCCGATTTCATGATCACCGGTGCGGCGGTGGGATCCAGGGCGTTAAGGAGCGCCAAAGATTCCGGCGGCTGTTGCAGTTTATGCTCCGCTGCCAATTCCAGGGCCAGCCTCCTTGAATCATTGGAGAGGAGCGAGCGAGCCTCATCTAGGTTTTGAGCCTTCATACGGTCCCTGTAGAGGACGAAGACTGCCTCCGGTTGGTTAGGGACAAGCTGGCATCCGCAAAGGATCACTGCCAGTGCGGCAATAGCCCAAGCAGGGCGCACTAATCCGCCCGATCCGGTCCTCCGGAGCCTGTCACCGTCTCCTTTAGCGCGCTGCGTGCCTTGGCGGGCCATAAATCTGATGGGGCCGCCTCCTTCTTCCACTGCAATTGTGACTTAGAATTATAATGCCTCCGCACGATTCGTCAATTGACCGGCGAGTGCGGTTCCTCTATCAGCTTCAACGGATCGGCTCGCAGCCCTAGTGCTTGCCTCTGCATCATTCCTGACATTGGACAAAGGGGCAGGAAACCAGGCCCTAAACACCGCTCCGCTTGGCTTCTTGTCGCCGACTTCAAGAGTTCCTCCGTGGAGGTGCGCTATTTCTTTGCAGATGGACAGGCCCAGTCCTGTGCCGGTTTCCCCTTCCGTTCCCATATCGCGAGCGCGGTGAAAGCGCTGAAAGATTCTTTCGCGGTCTTCAGGTTTGATCCCTACGCCCGTATCCTCAACGGAAATCTCAACGCCAGGAGAGTCGTGTTTGTACGCAGCAGCGGTCGAGACTTTGAGCCTGCCCCCCCTCGGAGTGAATTTGATGGCGTTGTTAATGAGGTTGCCCACAAGCTGCGAAATCCTCGCTATGTCACCCTCTATCTTTGGGAGATCCTCTTGGAGCTTGCTATCGAGAGAGATCTCCTTCCGGGAAGCCAAACTGCCCAGCCTTTGCAGTGAGAGATTGACAGGAAGGTTGACGTCTAACGGGGAGCGATGGAAGCCAGCCATGCCGGATTCAAGTCGGAGGAATTCTAGAAGGGAATTGATAAATGCAAGCTGATCCTTGGCGCACTGGTAAAGGGTTTCTATGTTGCGTGTCGCGTCGTGGTCGGGGTTCTTTTTGAGCAGCTCGATGGTGCCGAGCAATGTCTGAAATGGCGCCCGCACGTCGTGCGAAAGCACGGCCAAGAGTTCAGCCTGACGCCGGTTGGTCTCCTCCGCCTGCCTCCGCAGCCGATTTCGTTCAACCAGATTCAGGATCATTAAGACAATTTTTCTCGGGTCCAGTCCCAGCAGTTCTCTCTTTTCCAGGTATCCGTCGGCTCCGGCCCGGAACGCTTCGTTCCACGCATCCACACTTTCCATGGACGAGCTTATAATTACCGTGCTGTGAGGGTCCCGCTCTTTCACTTCGCGGCAAATTTCTATCCCGTTCCCGTCCGGGAACACAATATCCAGTAGTATAGCATCATAGCCTTTCTGGGCTGATTCCCGTGCAGCCCGCGCTGTGGCGGCCTGTTCAAAGTGAAACGTATCCCCCAGCATCATAAGGACTTTGCGACGGATTATGTCCTCGTCGTCTGCCAACAACACGTTTAGACGGTTCTTCATTTACGACTCCGTTACAGTCGGCAACCAAAACGTGAATGTGGCCCCATTGCCAACCTTGCTCTTCACGTCTATCCTACCTCCGTGGGCCGCCGCTATCCTGCGAGCGAGATAAAGACCTCTCCCCGTACCGCCTGTGGTAAACCCCAACTGGAAGATCTTCCCAAGATTCTCGGGCGGAATGCCGGGGCCGCTGTCTTCAACTCGGACGAAAGCTTCAAAATTTGCCTCTCCTACGGAGACTTTGATTTCTTTCCCCTTGCGAGAGAATTTGACGGCGTTTCGCAGGATGTTGTCCAGTGCCCTGACCAGGAACCGCTCTTCCCCCATCACTTGAATCCCGGACGTGTGAAGGTGATTGGACTTTACTGTCACGCCTCTTGTCGCTGCGGCGTCGCGGTAATCGGTGACGCATTTGTCTACCACCAGGTTCAAGTTTACAGTTGACGGACGTACGTGAAACGAGTCGGAGTGAAGACGTATGAAATCGATTCGTTCTTCAAGCATGGAGAACAGTTCCACTCGCTTAGCTTCTACCTGATCGAGGAATTCCATTCCCTCCTCAGTCCGCCCCTCACTGATGAACTGCTTTACGCTGTCTAGGCCCACTCCCATGACGTCAAGAGCGGCCTTAAGCTCGTGGCGATACAGTTTTCCAATCTCGTTATCAATCAAATGTTGGTCGGTAGTATCGCGCAAGAGTATAACCTGAGGACCTAGTTCCACCTCAAACCGTTTTCCACCGCTTTCGATCACGGAGCGATCCCCGAAGATCTCTGCACGATCTTCATCCTCCCTGATCGAGGCCCTGATTCGTGAAAGGACTCCCTCTTTGGAGTAACTGCGCAGAGCATCCTCAAGCGATCCCGCGCCAAACAGACGCTCCCGCAACAACCGGTTCTCGTTCAACATTGATTCCGCAGCGCGGTTCACGTAGGTACAGAAGACCCGTTCGATCCACGCAGATGATGCCGTCAGGCACCATTTCCAGGGCCTGTCTGTCAAGCTCGCTGCTTCGGACTTTCCTCTCGCGGTCTTCCCTTAGCCGGTCGGCTCGCCGGCGGCGGACCGATTCCTTTGCCAGGGAATAGGACTCGTATAGGAACTTCTTGACAACAGCCTGCTTAGAAGGGTCGGTGGAAAGCATAAAACCGCCGTTGGCCGCATCTACAACCGTCGCGAGCCTCAGCCGATCAAAGAAGAGTTGGTCTGTCTGACTGAGCCAAAGTGAGCGCCACTCTTTTTCGGTTAGGGGTACGTAGAAACGACGACACCAAATAGACGGTCCGGGTCAAGGAAGAGAGTTCCTTCATGTCGTGGACCGAACGCACCAGTTGATGGAAATCTATGTATCCAGGATTCGGTCCGCGGTTTGCATCGAGGCTGCGCCCAGGTATCGCGGGCCGCCACTGGTTAAGGATCTGGACACCTGGATAACTCGATTGCAGAGAGCGCACCAGATCAGGAGACACCACTGAATCAAGGAGCCTGAGAATGCAGAGTCTCGAGGTGGCCCGGAGTTCTTCCGACACATCCCGGCGAGTGAGAAAACGCTCTATGAGAAATGGGACGGAAAGAGCAGGATCGGTCTCCTTCAGCAGCAGGATCTGAAGGAAGCCCATTTCCGGTGAGGGATAATCCCTGAAGAGTTCATCCGTATTGCCTCTAGCCTGCCGGTATGCCCACAGACACGATGGAGTGAGAAACCCTCTCTGCAGAACCGTATTCCTCAACATCACCCGCTGGGAAGACGCGGCCCATCTGACCGCTGCCTGCACAGCCACATTTTGGTATGAGGCATCTCCTTTTTCCAGGAACTCCAGCAGAAACGAGAACGCTTCGTCGGTGAAATGCGGATGATGGGAAGGGTTGGGGTCGAACAGTCCCTTGAATCGCGACAGCAAGCTCTCGACTGGGGTGCGCTTCTCCAGTTGCATAAGAAACTTCTTTAACATAATTGACTAATTATTCGATATTACGCTGAATGTCAAGGATTATGCGCAAGGAAAGGCTGATGAAGAGAGCAGTAAATGTGAGGGAATCGAAAACCGGAGTGGGCCCGACATTCACCATTCAGGCATATACTAAGAATGGCTCATGGGCCTGGGGCAGCCCACAGGAAACTGTCTCAAAATACCCGTTGAGGACATTCTCCTTGTAGGGGCGCTTCGAGAAGCGCCCTGATTTTGGGCGGTTCACGCAGTCCGCGGGACCCTACACCACCAAGATCATCTCCCGCCCGAAATTCTAGTCTTGAAACAGTCCCCGTGTGTCTGCCCGTACCGAGGCTTATAGCGTGGAAAGCGAATTCACCTAACCTGTTGTTTTCATCGCGAGGGCACAGCGAATCTCGTTGAGGATCTCAGGCCGGATCTTTGCTATTTCATCTCGCCAGTGACCGATTTTTTCGATCACTTCTTTTTCCCACGGCAACCAATTGCCTTCATCCTTGCTTCTTATCGACTGCTCCAAATCAGGGGGGATCGGGGGAGTGAGAATACTGCTGAAACGTTGAAAAATACTCTTAACAAGACGGTTGCGCTCAGTTACCTGTTTCTTCGAGAGACATCACTTCTCCAGCGATATGCAGATCCTTGGGGATTAGGTCCAAACTCTCCAGATCCCACCCGTTCTTCTTGGCGATGGTGATTACGGTTTTCACGTAATCGTAATTTGCCCCACCGAGTTCTTTAGAAACGTGCCTCACAGCGACCAGCAGACTCTCCCTTAACCATAATCTACCCCCGATTTCACTTAGAATCCGGTACATAGGAACCACTGGGATGGCTGGGCAGGCAGATTCACGCAGCGTACCGAAAAAGAACAAAATCCACCTGTCATCATCCCTAGTTACGGCTAATCCTCCGTAATCACGAGGTTCCCTATAATGGGGAACCAGGGCCATGTCAAGCTTTTTTCCGCGTAACTTGGCGAATTATTTGAACAACTCATTAGGCTATCATGTTCTACTTTTACGTAATGATGTTACCATATTACGAAACCATCGCTGTTTTTGCGGGAGAACTTGCCCTGGGCAGTTGCCAATAGTTGGATATTGAGGTACGTGAAAACTTACAATTGAGAATCTGCCTCTAAAACTCTCAGGAGGTCCGTATGGTGAAATCCCCTGATCCCGAGTACAGATTTGATACCCTCGCCATTCACACGGGCCAGGAACTCGATCCCGTAACGCTGGCAAGAGCAGTCCCCATACATCGAACCGCATCGTACGTCTTCAGAGATGCCAAACATGCTTCTGACCTGTTTTCATTGAAGGAAGCGGGTAACATATATACCCGCCTGATGAACCCGACCACGGACGTCCTTGAGAGAAGAATGGCCGCGCTGGAATCGGGGGTCGGCGCACTTGCCGTAGCTTCAGGGACCAGTGCTATCTTCAATGCACTCATCAACGTCATGGAAGCCGGTGACGAGTTGATTTCTGCACGCAACCTTTACGGCGGGACGTACACCATGTTCAACGATATCCTCCCGCACCTGGGTATCACTGCACGATTTGTCGATCATCGAGATACGAAGAAATTCCGTGAGGCTGTAAACTCTAGGACCAGGGCTATTTTCCTGGAAACCATCGGCAATCCCAAATTGGGCGTGCCCGACTTCGAGGAAATCGCACGTATAGCACAGGAAGCGCATGTCCCCCTGATCGTGGATTCTACATTTACACCCCCATGCATCTTCAAACCCATCGAGCATGGCGCTGATGTGGTGGTTCATTCCCTCACCAAGTGGATCGGCGGACACGGCACTGGCATTGGTGGTGTCGTTGTCGATGCAGGAAAATTCGATTGGACCGCCTCGAAGTTTGGACTTTTTGCCAAACCTGAACCCTCGTATGGGGGAATGCGGTTCGGTCACGACCTCGGGGAACTCCAGACGATGGCTTTTATCCTTCGGATGCGGCTAGTGCCCCTGAGAAATCTGGGAGCCTGCATCAGCCCTGACAATTCATGGATGTTCTTGCAAGGCCTGGAGACGCTCTCCCTGAGGATGGAACGACATTGCTCCAACTCGCTGGCAGTGGCCCAGTTCCTGGAGCAACACCCTCGCGTTGCCTGGGTCCGCTATCCGGGGCTCGCAACAGATCCATCTTACGATATGGTCAAGCGATATTTTCTCAAGGGAATGGGAGGCGGAGTGGTCGTCTTCGGAATCAAAGAAAACGGCGCGGCAGCCGAAGAATTCATAAACCGGCTACGATTGTTTTCTCATCTGGCGAATGTTGGCGACGCGAAAAGTCTCGCTATTCATCCTGCGAGTACAGACTCATTCTCAGCTCCACGCGAGAGCAACAGGTTGCGTCAGGACTGCCTCCGGACCTCATCAGACTGTCCGTGGGCATCGAGGACATCGACGACATTATAGAAGACTTGGATCAGGCTCTGACCCACTAAGTGCTCCATTTCAAAAATTCGGTAAGGTATTTCGCTTAGAGTTGGTGGGACCGGCATCTTGCCTGTCATTTCTTGATCGACAGACGAGATGAAACTGTCTCAAAATAGCCTCCCAACACATTCTTACCGTAGGGGCGCTTCGAGAAGCGCCCTGACTTAGGGCGGTTCACGAACCGCCCCTACAAAATCTGCGGCATTTCCGACCCGGTTTTCTGGTTTTGAGACAGTTTCAGATGCCTGTCCCACCAATACGATGGTCTTGAATCCTCCCACGTTGTCTCCGGTCGGGGAACACGTCACCCAAATTATGAATTCGGACCGTTTAGCCCGCTTCACATGAGTCGGAGTCCCTGTCAGTGTTTGTGAGAGTGCTCGTGGCCGTGCTGCCGTGACTGTGTTCATGAGCCTGGCCGTGTGACTCCTCGTGCTTCGAGCCGGAAACTCCTTCTCCCGGTGGGTTCAGCCCGGCCAAAGCAGTCTCGAATTCTTCGTTTGCAGCCTCAATCAGTTTCACGCCGTGACGTATCTTTTCGGATGCCGAATGAAAGCCGTCTCTTTCCAGGATTTGAGCGACTTCGTTGTAGCCCTTCACATGCTCCAGATTGTGTTCAATCCAGTGTATCAAGCGGACTCTGCTTTTCTCGATATCATCCATTGAAACCCCCTTCATTGTTTCTCCAGGCGTCTTCATACAAACGATAGGGTGGGAATGTGTTGTTGTCAACGCCGCCGTGGGCGAGTCGAAGGATATCAACGTGCTTTGTCAGTGGCCATTTTCAAGAAATTGGCAAGGATTTGCCTGCCGTCGCATGGACCTGCCGCCGGCCCGTTTCCCTTGTCCGGGCATCTCTCCGGATGGAAGGCCACTCCGTAGACAGGTTTCTTAGGAATCCCCATCAATTGCGCCTCACATACTGCACTCTTCGCCAGGTTGATGAAGGGCTCGGGTACGATCTTGACCTCTTCGTAATGGCTTTCCATCACTGTAAACCTGTCGCATTTTTGGACCAGGCCTTCAAAGATCGGGTCTTCTCCCAGGATTTGTATGACAACCTCGCCGCGTTCTGAAGCTGCGTCTTTTGGATAACGCTCGGGGAAGCTTCCAATAAAATTGGGGTCAATAAAATCGACCCATCCGCCAAATGCTAGGGCCAGGAACTGATGGCCACCGCAAATGCCGAGTATTGGCATTTCTCCCTGCAAGACTAAATCTTTCACCAATTCTTTGGTCAAGTCCAGCTTTTGGCCGGCCTCGCCGCTGTATTTGTGCCACGGCGTGCTCTGTGGGCTCAAAATGACAAAGTCTACGGCACTCGGGTCCAGATCTTTCCTGGTGAGATCAGCGAAATGAACGTACCTGAGGGTCACGCGGGTCTTCTTAAGAGAAGGGATCTCGGCTTGAAGCTCGTGAGTGAGCACATGCTGCAATTGACCGTGCCGAGAAGGATCCGGCGCTGCCAGTTCAAGATCCACCAACAAACCGTTCAATTTGTGTTCCCTGGTGTAGATATAAAGAAGGATCAAGACGACGGCAAGACAAGAACCCAGAATAATGACCAGTGTTCTGCCGGGCCCACCGATGAGTCTGACTCGCATCATGAGGTCAATTGGATCACCACATTCCTCCCGGAGGCATTCCACCCCACTGGGGCATTCCCCATTGAGGATACGGCCTTCTCAGGAATATCTGATACCTGCTCCCGTCTATCGCCCGAACTAGTCCTCTGATGGTCCCGTCACCGTACAGGTAACCTTGAAAGGTGTTCCCTTCCTTCTCCCCGAAGACGTAATTCTCTCGGATTTTGCCGATAATGTTGAATTTGGCCTTGCCAAGCCAATTTCCACCTTCGACTATACCCTCAAGATCTTCACCCCGCTGCTGGGTTATAGTGACGCTTCCCTCCGCGCCAAAGATGGTCCCCTGGGCCTTCCCTACCCAGGGCCCTCGAAGATCGTAGCTCTGTCCGAAGGCCGGCACGTTTGCAACAATACTCCACAGGACGACAGCGGTCGCCAAAATGAACAACGATGATCTCTTCATAATGGGGGATTTTACCACATCAGGCTGAAAAAGGACACCGAAATCCTGCTTGATAACAGCCATTAGAGCCTCCAGGGTGTAGCTTCTCCGTCTCTACGAACCGACCCCGGCCTCCTTTTCGAAGACTTCGAGGTCTTTTCTCTTTCCCATGGCTATAAGGGTGTCGTTGTCATGGATGACGGTATCGGGTCCGGGATTGAATACCATTTTACCATCCGTCTTTTTTACGGCTATGATGATCAGATTGAGTTGCTTGCGTATGTCGGTTTCTATTAGCTTTTTGCCGCTGTACGCAGAATTCTCGGCCACCCGGACCTCAGCGAGGTCCACATCCATCTTCTTGTGATCCATAGCGACTTGCAGGAAGTCCATAACAGTCGGTTTCACAATCCCCATGACCATTCGCATCCCGCCGATCTGATACGGGCTGACGACTCGAGTAGCCCCTGCCCGCATCAGCCTGCTCTGAGCGGATTCTTCCGCTGCACGGGCTATGATCTCAAGCTCGGGGTTCAGCTCACGGGCAGTCAGGACCACGTAAACGTTGGACGCGTCCGAATTCAAGACCGAGACCAATCCTCTGGCGGTCTTAATGCTCGCGGCCAACAGAATATCTTCCTCCGTAGCGTCGCCCGGCGACAGATAGTGCCCTGCCTGAACAATTTTGTCCTGGACCTCGACTTTGTCCTCCACTACCACGAAAGGGGATGCCCCTGGCATGGAGCTGCTCACAAACAAAGGAGCCCATTCTTCCAAATCCGCAAATGATAAAGTGATTCCTGAGCTTTTCAATAGCCTTCATGGAGCGCCGCCTCGTAAGAATCTTGTTGATTTCCCCTTCGACCACCAATTGAGTGCCGGCAAATACTGTATAGCCGACTACTCCTATGCCCGTGAATATGATGAATAGGGTGAAAATCTTTCCGGGAAGCGTCAGATCGTGTACTTCTCTGAAGCCGATGGTGGTAATCGTAATGACCGTCATGTAAAAGCCGTCGAGTAACGACCACCCCTCGATGAGCCCATAACCTGTCGTCCCAATGACAAGGACGCACACAATTGCTATGAGGGCCCTAATGATGGGGTGACGATGTACCAATGTACGTATCCGCTTTCACATACAACGCTTAACCGAATGGAATTCCCTTGATGCCCGCAATACCCTGCGCATACGGTTCCCGCAAAGAAAAGCTCTTCTCGAAATACTATTCCAAAACATAAAGACCCGGGAGATTTCTGTACCTGCTCATTGCAGTCCAGGCCGTATCCCACAATGAAGCCGTCCTCAACCTGGAAGCCGCAGTAATCCAGTTGCACGTGCTTGTCTCTCCTGGCGGTCTTGTCGATTAAGGCAGCGGTTTCCAATGAAAGTGGCTGTTGCTCTTCAAGACGAGTGCGGTACTCACTGAGAGTGAGGCCGGAATCCACTATGTCGTCCACCAGAATAACGTTTTTGTCCCTAACAGGTATTCCCACATCCATAATGATATCAAGCTTGCCGCTGGTTACCGTTCCGTTTCCATACGACGAGATCCTCACGAAATCTACCTTACAGGACACGTCGAGGCTTCGACACAAATCCGCCATGAAAATGAAAGACCCCTTAAGTATCCCGATCAGTAGAAGATCCCCCGCGGGATATTTGAGTGAGATCTCTCTTCCAATCTCCTGGACCCGCTGAGCAATCGTCTCCCCATCGAAAAGTATCCTCTTGTTGAACTGTTTCATGAATCTCTCCGCAATCGTTCAATTACGCTCGCGGTGCAGAGAAACTCCTCGTGCCTTCGAATCTCTTTCACGTTAAAAATCCCCCCTGACCCCCCTTTACTCAGCGGGGGAATTAGCACGTTGCCTCTTCACCCCCCTTGTCTAAAGGGGGGCTTGGGGGGCTTCTTTCGTCCGCCGAGTAGACTGAATTGATCCATTCATCTCCGCGCAGGGACTCTTGTCAAATCCGTTTCCCGGATGCCCCAGAATTATTCACCAGCGGCTCATAGCGCCAAAGTCCAAGCCATCTACCATACCAGCGGCAAGGAGGGTCTCTGCTCGTGCCGCGATCATGGCCGCGTTATCGGTGCATAGTCGCGCAGAAGGAAAAACCGATTCTATTCCTCGGCGTTTTCCTTCCGCTGCCATCTTCTCTCGCAATGCTCCATTGGCAGCAACGCCTCCACAAACGATCAGCTTGTCCACTCTGCGCAGTTCCGCGGCATTGAAAGCCTTGGCTACAAGGACGTCAGTCACCGCATCCTGAAACGCGGCTGCGATGGCTCTGATTCCCTCACTGATTTCATCCCCGTCCCCAGGAGATGCCACAGGATGAAAGCTGCCGGGTATATCATTCCGCTGCAAAACACCGAACATCTCTTCGGCCTGGCGCATTACCGCTGTCTTGAGCCCTGAGAATGAGAAGTCCAGATTGTCTTTCTTCATGAGCGCTCTGGGAAAGCGGATCGTCCCGGCCTCAACACCCCGAGCTTGATCCTCGATGACCTTTCCTCCAGGATATCCCAGTCCAAGGAGCTTGGCTACCTTATCAAAGGCCTCTCCCGCCGCATCATCACGGGTCTTCCCCATCAGGCTGATGTCCAGAGGGCCGCTGACGTGATAGAGGCTGGTATGCCCGCCCGAAACGACCAGACCAACAAACGGAAACGTAATGTCCTGTCGTTCCAGAAACGCAGCAAACAGATGGCCGTGTAGATGATTCACTCCACAGAGCGGACGGTCCAGAGCAAAGGCCATTCCTTTGGCTGCGCTGATGCCCACGAGCAAAGACCCTATAAGACCAGGCCCGCGGGTGACACCGATCCCGTCTACATCTTTCGGTTCGATACCGGCTTTTTGGAAGGCCTGTTCTATCACTATGGATATGGCTTCGACATGCATCCGCGAAGCCAGCTCCGGCACCACCCCGCCAAACTCTTTATGCACGTCGATCTGAGACACCACCACGTCTGACAGCACTCTTGTACCGGCTTCAACGATTGCGGCCGCGGTTTCATCACAAGAAGTCTCTATGCCCAACACCAGCATTATGTCTCACTCATCTCCGCACGGATTTCACGCACCTGTCTTTCGATGGCCTCTCGAGACACCCGTGCATACCGGCTGGGAAGCAGCTCGCGGGAGGTGCACTCCAACACGGCCAGAAGCTCTTGATATTCACGCTGGCGAGCAACATCCGACGGAATGAAGTCATTGACCTCGTCGATAACCATCTCGGGGGTGAGATCTCCTTCCAAGTGCCTGCGCCGCCTGAGCTGTGTGAGAAGTTGGTCAAAATCGGCAGGATAGTAATCAGAGGTCAGATGCAGAAAATCCTCGTATTGTTCAGGAGAGAACTCCTCCAGCGCCATCTCGGCCTGGTCAAGGACGTACTTGACGAAAGACTCTCTCTCTTCACCCTCATTGTCGAACACGGGCAGATGGTCCCCGGCTCGGCCTGACCTCTTGATATCGGGCTCCAGGCGATCCGGCCGAGCAGTGATAATAATCCAGATGATCTTTCCGCGATTACCGGGTTCGGACATCATTTTGAGGATGTTTCCGAAGAGCCGCCTGTCCACTTCGTGGGTTTGTGCGCTTCGGCCACCAATTTCCGTGTCAGCCTCATCATAGAGGACCATCACGCTGCCCATGGCCTCCAGCACTGCTCGTATTCTCTCCCAGTTTCTTTTCGGTCTGGCCGACGTAAGGCCCACGAATATTCTTGAGCACCACAGCCACCCAGCCGCATTCCTTTGCAAAAGCCTTGTACACGAAGGTCTTCCCGACACCATTGGCGCCCGGGACCAAAATCCCCACGGGCATGAGTTCCGGGTCATCGCCTCTGATGCAAGTTTTCAACTCCTCTAGTTTCTTCAAGAGTCGTGACGCTGCCGATGATCTTGTCGAAGCCGTAGCTGAGAACCGGGAACTCTATGTGCCCCTCCAGCTCTTTCTCTATGATTTCTTTCGTCTTCCCAAAGATAAGTTCGGGCGTGAGAGGTTGCGCCTTGTAAGCGGCCTGTCGAAAGATTTGCCGAACGGACAGAAGCGTCAGCCCCGCACTGCTGTAAGCTATTTGCTCTGTAGGAACAGCCGTTTCAACCTTCTCTTCTCTTATCAGATATTCGATGTATTTTTTTCTCTGTTCTTCGTCGGGCCTGTCGATCTTGATCGCCGAGCAATAGGGCAGATCCACAATCCGCTCGTTGATTCCATTCAACGTTTCGCTGATGACAAAGACGATGTCCGGGGACGCCACAAAGGTGCTGTCGGAAAACCAGTTCTCCAGTGTTATTGCCTTTAGCCGATCAGAGTCCAGCATTACATCCCCTCTGGATGGAGGTGCGACAGCTTCGCCGTAGCGTATGATGACGGCAAGACCTTTGCGGATCTTCTTGGCCGGATCTCCTTCGAGGGGGACCATCACGCTCAAGCGGGTGAATTCGCGCAAGTGCAGCCAGAGCGGTGGCAATGTCTGCCCTGGCAGATGACAATGCTCTTTCCAGGCGCTCCTCTCCTATCTCACGGCCTATAAGGCTCTTGTCCAGGGGGTTCAAAAAAGATATGCCTCCCGCCGGATCGTACACAAGCACCATCCTTGGAGCGCCTTCCTTGTTGGGTCTTATGAGTGCTTCTACGAAGAAGTCCACCAGGGTGAGATAACGGTCCTTTGAAACGGGATAAATGTCCTTGGTGTTGCCGTAAACGAGAAAAGTATTCGACTGGGCCGAAACATATTTTTCGATAATTCGCTGAGCAAATTGAGGTGGCTGCAAATTGTCCGCGTTCATAAACCCTCTTCGTGGGTACCACCACGTCCGAACTCAAAGCCGTTGTCAGAAGTAATGTCCGAAGCTGAGGATGACTCGGTGGGGACGTGCATCCTGCCCGTCCTTCAGAGGCAGGCAACCCCGCGTTCGGCGCGGGGCTGTCCTCCCAATGTCCGGGTTGGGTAAAAGTGCCGGGCGTCGGAACGGGCCAAAACTTTCGGCACACGCTATAAAACGCGAGTCGCAGAGATAAGGAGCCGCACGTTTCCGCCTACGTTGTCAGCCAAGATCCCTTTCTTTTGCCGAAACCCCGACTTTGGCCGCGGCTCTTGCCTTCAACAGCTCGTCAAAGCGTGCTGCGGCCTCTCGCTCAGCACCCATCCGCTCATAAGCTTCGTCTTGCGATTGCAGTCCCGCCCCCCGCATCTCGGCGGCAATCTTTGCCTGGTGGCGCAATCCTGCGACCTTCTCTCTGATAGCCACGATGGATTCGTCCACCGCAGACTCTCCCAGACCTCGGAGCCGGTCTTCAAGCTGCACCACTTGCTGGTTGGAGACCAACTCCGCCACCATTTCACCCTGCTCTTTCTTGAGCTTCTCGATTTCGTCAGTGAAGGTACGGAGCTTCATCTTATATTCTTCAACTTTGGTCTTTTGACCTTCCAGGTCTTCCGTCAACTTTGTCTGCTTCTCGCCAATCTCCTTGATCCTGGAGATGTACCGGGCCCCGGCTTCTCGATGGGCCGGGTCTTGAGGCTCTGCTTCAGCCGCAGCCAGAGATCCCTCCAGTTTCCTTTGGACTTCCAGTTCCTCTCTTTGGAGTTCCTTGAGGCTCATTTCCGACTTTTCCCTCTCCCGGGCGAGGAGCGCAACTGCCTTCTCCATATCTTTATAACGCCTCTTGGCCTCATCAATGGCTGTAGCATACGTGGCCCTAATGGCCTCGGGACTCGAAGAGACCACGTCGTCACCGGCCCTTATGAAGATCCCTCGGATCACTGCCCAGAGCTTGCCAAAGAAACTCATCTTGCTTCCTCCCTCATGGTTTCGCCAAGTGACAAGAAACTAACGATAATAAGGACATCATGCATCTATGCCATTCTATATAGTGCCGGTTTCATGTCAAGCAAGCTCTTGAAATTACGCGGAGGCAAGCTGTGTAGGAAGGGAATTCGAAATGCACGCCCTGTCCGCCGGCTGGCGGCGACCGCAGGGGCATCCCGCGAAACGCGGGACAGGGTCCCTACTCTATCCTTAACGCAACTTGGAGGCCATTTTTACCGCGCAAGTCCATTGAGCGTTCGTCGGAAAGCCCAAGAAACCATTGTTCAAGATCTTGCCAGCCTCGAAACCGCGCTGAAACCGGCAACTTGGAATTCCGATTCCAGGGCTGAAGCATCAGACCCACCCCAATTCCTGCGTCGAGGTAGTCTCTTACATACTCGACATCATCCTCCACTATGAAATCGACCTGTTCCCGGCTCAGATAATGACGTTTGTCTCTGTTTCCGCCCGTCACAATCATTTCCGGCACAGTTGGGTTCCACGGCAGCGCCTCGAGCTGGCGTTGGGCTGTCTCCGGCATTGCACGGCCCGTGATGAACAGCAGAGGCTCACCAGTGGTGCGGTAGATCCGTGAAAGGGCCTTCAGTGCACCTTCATACGGCTCGATCATCTTCTGGGAATACATGTAATTCACTGCATCCCGGAGCGTCACTAGATCCAATCCAAGCGGCTCCAGGTCCCAACAAAACAGATCGTCTGGGATCAGGCATCTGCCCGTGACCTTGTTGATGTGATCCAGGATGATTTCGATGGATTTGAGCACAACGCCATCTATATCAAAGGCTATTTTCATCAATTGTTACCTCTGCCACGTATAGCCAGTCACTTGGTTGCGAAACCGGCTGGAGTCCTTTCACGCGGGCATCTTTCTGAACAGCAAGGCCCCGGCCAGTGTCGATACAACCCAGAAACCGGTTAGAATTACAAGGTTCCAGAGTGGAGCGAGGTGATACGGCCCGCCGAGAGCGAATCGCATCCCATCCACTCCGTAAGTGAGCGGATTCAATTCAGTCAGTATTCTTAGCCACCAAGGTATTCCATCCAGCGGAAACAGCGCCCCTGAAAGAAAAAACACGGGCATGATAAGAAAATTCATGACCAACTGAAATCCGTGCGGATCGCTCATTCTAGCCGCAAAAGCTATTCCCAGGCTGACGAACGATGCGGAAATGAGAAACATAAACAAAATAGCCAGCAAGATTCCTGCGGGGTCCGCCTTTACAAGCTTACCCGCCAACAAAGCGATCAGGAACACCAGCGCCTTCACGAGGGAAGTGGTGACCGTGCCGAGGGTTTTCCCGGCCATGATACCGATTCGACTCACCGGCGCCACGAGGATCTCTTTCAGGAAGCCGAACTGCCTGTCCCACAGAACACTCATTCCCCCGAACATGGAAGAAAAGAGCAACGACATGGCCACGACGCCCGGCCCGATAAACTGCATATATGAGACATCACTCTTGTAACGAAAGAAACTCCCGAAGCCGCTTCCCAGCACTACCAAAAATAGAGCGGGCAATGCCATGGACCCGATGATCCGGCTACGGTTCCTTTGGAACTTCTTTATCTCTCTCAGCCATAGAGTGTATATGGTCGAGGCCAGGCTCACCGTCTTCGTGCCCACATGTAAATCCTCATACGCTCCTTGGGATCCTTGACCCCTTCATCTCGAATTTCCCTGCCGGTAAGTTTGAGAAACACGTCTTCGAGATTCGGTTTGCGCATAGACACGGACGTTATCTCCACGCCCAGGTTTTGAGCCGTTTCAAAGATTCGAGGTATGAAAGACTCTCCATTCTTCACGGTCAGAGCCACTTTGCCATTCTGGCTTGAGATATGATCCACCTCTTCCAGATTCTTGAGTTGTTCTAGGAATACCGGATCAGGATCGGCAATATCCAATTCCAACACGTCTCCGCCGAGGCTCGCCTTCAACGCTTCGGGACTATCCAAGGCGACTATCTCACCACGATCGATGACTGCGATTCGTGTACAGAGTTGATCCGCCTCATCCATGTAATGAGTTGTCAATATTATCGTCATGCCGTAGGAGTCTTTGAGGCTCCTGATATAATTCCAGATCTTCCTTCTGGTTTGAGGGTCCAGCCCAAGCGTAGGTTCGTCGAGAAAAAGCACCCTGGGTCTGTGCATGAGCCCCCTGGCAATCTCCAGACGGCGCCGCATACCCCCTGAATATGTCTTGACTAAATCATCGCGGCGATCCTCAAGATCCACCAGGCGAAGAACTTCGGCCATGCGGGACCCTCGGGTCCGAGAGTCCATTCCATAGAGCCTGCCGTGGAAATCCAGGTTCTCTTCACCGGTCAAGTCGTCATCGAGACTCGGGTCCTGAAAGACGATGCCGATACACTGGCGAACGGCATCTTCTTCACGGCGCACATCATGTCCGCAGACGGTCGCACCACCTGATGTTGCGGGAAGCATTGTGGAAAGCATGGAGATCAGAGTAGTCTTACCCGCCCCATTCGGCCCAAGAAGACCGAAAAGTTCACCCTGCTCGATCTCCAAGGTCATGTTTCCCAGGGCGGTAAGGTCCCCATACTTCTTTGTGAGCCCCTTGATGCTGATTATTCCCGAAGCAATGCCTCCTTTATCGCCACTCACCTACAGCATACTGTAGCAGAACCTTTTTTTGCACGCCCTCACCCTGCCTCTCCCACCGGGGGCGAGGGTCAATCCGTTTGTCCCCTCCCTCGACGGGAGGAGCGCTAACTCAACGATTTCTTCCCACCCTTTTATAAAGGCGGAGACAGGGGGGATTTTGATCTAACACTTGAAAATCCACCTAAATCCGCCCTTTAGAAAAGGGGGACTTTGCCATCTGCTCATTCCTTGATCTTGTCCTTCAGAAGGTCTCCCAAAGTCCCCAGGGACTTTGCACCGCCCTTATCCGTCACGAATTGCTTGAATTGGGACTGTTCAGCACTCCTGCTAAGACTCTTTGTGCTTAAGGAAATCTTTTTGGTCTCCGAATCAACTCCAAGGATCTGGACTTCCAGCGAAGATCCCACTTGAAACCTGTTTTTGAGGTCGCCCGTCTTTTTATCACTGATTTCCGAGATGTGCAGCAGACCGGACTTCCCGCCCGGTAGACTGACAAAAACTCCGTAATCCTTAATGGAATCCACTGTGCCGGTGACGACGTCCCCTTCTTTGAGTTCCGGTTGAGATGAGCCTTCCTCCTCGGAACCTTGGAACAAGAGTTCGAGGCCGATGCGCCTGGCTGCTTGATCCACAGTGATTACCCTTACCTGGACCTCCTCCCCTTCCGAGACGGCCTCTTTAGGGTGATTGATGCGCCGCCCCATGCCGAGATTGGATATGTGAATGAGCCCTTCCACGCCGGGTTCCAACTGGACGAAGGCGCCAAAGTTCATCAGCTTGGTGACGGTTCCGGTCAAGACTGTTTCTTCAGCGTACCGCTGTGAGACCGAACTCCATGGGTCCTCGAGAGTCTGTTTCAGACTGAGGGAGATCCTGTTGTTGTCCCAGTCCAGGTCGAGAATACGGACGGTCACAGATTCACCTTGCCGAAGCACATCGGCCACCTCGCCCACCCTGTACCAGGCCAACTCAGACATCGGTATGAGCCCTTCTATTCCTCCGATGTCTACGAATGCCCCGAATGGGGCCAGCTTTTGCACCGTTCCTTGAACTTCGTCCCCAGCCTTGAGAGTCTTCTTGAGTTGGGCCACTTGCTTGTGTCTTTCCTCTTCCAGAATCTCGCGGCGGGACAGAACCAGGTTACGCCCTCTATCGGAAAACTCGGCAATGCGAAAAGTGAACCGCTTGCCGATATAATCCGAAGGCACTCCGGCAGACCTCAGATCCATTTGAGAATACGGACAGAACGCTTGCTTGCCGAGGACCGCAACGCTGTACCCGCCCTTACGCTCCTCCGTTACGAGACCCTCCACCGGCACCCCGCTTCTATGAGCGCCCCTTATGGCATCATCCGACGCGGCAGCGGTCATCTTTCGACTGAGAAGGATTTCCCCCTCGCGAGTACTCACCACATAGGCCGTCACGGGGTCCCCGACCTTAGCCTGGAATTCCCGATTGTCGTCAAGCAGTTCCTCGCGGGCTATGGTCCCTTCACTCTTGGCCCCGATATCCACGAAGACCCATTCCTCGCCTATGGAAACGATTGTGCCTTCAACTTTGGTGTCCCTTTGGATTCGCATGTCCTGGGAGCGCTCGCTTGCCTCGAAGAGAGATGCGAAATCCTCTTGCGGTTCTTCGGCTTCTTGTTGAGGTCCGGTATCCCGTATCTGATCCGGCTCTTGATCGGCCATGTTTTTCCCCTTCTTCGGTCAGAGTGAGACTACTTGTTACCTTTTTTCAATGTGGGTTGCAAGAGGCCCTGCTCTCTGGTATCTAATGATGAGTACCCGACATGGCCTCGAAGAAGAGATAGTAATGCGTCGGGTCCGAGACAAGTCCTGGCCTTGATTGAAATCACCCCGCCGGCGCTGGGCTCAACCCTTACGCGGTACAGGCTTTCTTGCTGCCAGCGAACTCGAGAAACTCTAAGGGGGCCGAGAATCCATGCCCTTTTTGCGACGAAACGAAATCGGTTGGAATGAGAAGTTTCGCCGATGTCTGTACTTCTTCTTGAGGGATGAACTGGACAGCGTACTCGTTACAGAATCGCTCATCGAATCGTATGCGGCGTTCAAGAACAATAAGAAGAACTATCCATTCGTCGAAATGCGCCACCTCAAACCCAGAGCAAAGATTGTGGGGCCGGAATGTCCCGAGCACAGGCATTTTATTGTGATATTCAACGAGGACATGCTGCCGCCGGAGGCGAAGACCCACATCCGATTCTTCGATTCTAACAGGATTACAAAGGATAACCTGGGCCTTTTCGGCGTATTTGATCTTCAAGACGTCTTCCATCAGCGCATGCGCTATTTTGAAGACACCCAGTTCGTCGAACTGTTGAAGGAGCTTCTCAAAGCCGATTTTGCCTTGCTAATCCAGAGGGACCCCACCATCAAGGCCAGATACAGGTTCGGGCTCACTCATTTTCATGTGCGCATAGACTGGCCGGTAGCGACCGCCGCCGAGGACCTGGGACGCTGGTTGAGGTATATCTCAAAGGATCTCTATGAGAAAGGCGAAAGGCCGGCTGAGAATCTACAGCAGAAGTTGTACGAGTATTACGGGGTCCACCATACGGTAGGCGGCAGACGGACAGCCGCACTGGTAGCCGCGCAGTACATGGCGAGGTTCGATTTTATATCGACCGTATACATTTCCTCTTCAGAAGCCCGCACACTGATTCGTATGTCCGAGCAGGGGATTGCCAAGTACGTGCTTATCAGGATCTCGCCCAAAGACATCAAGGAATTGGCCAAGATGGTCAAGATGAAAGAAAAAGATTTTGTCAAAGCTTATCTGATCGACAAGACCCCGGATTACGGAGTGGGCATTTTTCTGGTGACCTACACCCACAACGAACATTCATCTCCGCCCGAGGACGGCAAGCTGAGAGAGCTAAACCCTGATTATAAGTGGCTCAACGTCGATTTGCAGCTATTGGTTCCCCCACCTTCAAGCGGCGACGCTCGCCCTATCCCCTATTCCAGAATTTATACGTGATATAGCGATTCTCGAAAATAATTTCCGATTGTGTACTAGCGTCATTCCGGCGAACGCCGGAATCCAGGGGGAGCTGGGTCCCGGCGTACGCCGGGACGACGGGAATGTGCCATTCGTAAAGAACTTTAGAGAAATGATATAACTGGTTGTTCTTTAAGAATGATTCTTGGAAAACTTTCTGCAGAAAGTTTTCCCCGAGTTGACTTCAAATACTCCCGAAGCCCTGCAACTACTTCGGAGCCTGAACGTAGGTGATCGCTGACATCACCGCGCCTTGTGGATCTTGAATCACGCAAAAACGCCCCACGTCCGGAATATCCGTCGGTGGGACAAGTATCTTCCCGCCAAGATTCTCAGCCATTTTGGCTGTGGCATCAACATTGTCAACGGTTACATAGACACCCCACATCGGCGGCATCCCTTGGGCCTCCGGAGGGGTTGCCATGATACCCCCGACTTCCTTTCCATCAACCTTTACCAAAGTATATGTCATGCCTTCCATGTGCAGTTCTTCCGTGGTCCATCCGAAGAGCTTCGTGTAAAATTCTAACGCTCCAGGCACGTCCGTTGTCATTAATTCGGACCAGCTAAAGGCTCCGGGCTGCATAATAAAGTCTCCATGCCCTTTGAATTTTTCTTCCATGTTGCCCTCCTTTTGTAAACAATATTATCAATTGGACTAATTGCCGGGCGAAAAGTTCAACGTGATTATAGTGTAGTGTTTCACAAGTAGTAGACGTTAAGCGGCAAGAAAGATTCACCGCAGAGAGAGCCGAGAACGCGGAGAGGAGATACGGATTGCAAGCCACCGCATAATCCAACGTGGTACCCAGCCAACATTGCCGTCAATGCCATAGGCCCAAATCCGCCGTGCCTCAACTGATAAGAAAGCATAGAAAACAGAATCCTCTGCGGTCTCTGCGATCTCCGCGGTGAACCCTTTCCGTCTGGTTATTTTAGAGGGGCTCCCGACACAGCAAGAGATTCAGTGCTTTCATGGTCATTACTACTTCACGACGCTGGTTCAGCACCTCGATGTATGAGTGAAGGATCCCTCGATCCGGCTTTGAGCGTGACCGCTTGACCTCGTGTACAGTCACGCGCAGGACGAGTCTGTCGCCCGGCCTCACAGGCTTGAGCCAACGCAATGCATCAACGCCGGGTGAGCCCAGACTCGCTACCCGCGAGAGGTAGTGGTCAACAAAGAGCCTCATCATGAGGCTCGCTGTATGCCAGCCGCTCGCGATCAACCCGCCAAACGCGGACGATTTCGCGGCTTCCGGATCCGTATGAAAAGGCTGCGGGTCGAAGCGCTGCCCAAACGCGATGACTTCAGCTTCCTCCACCGCGATGCCATCGAATTCGTGAACCGCTCCGGCCACATAATCCTCGAAGTACCGGTCTTCGACCGGACTTGAAAATGTTGCGTTGGCCATAAAGCTCCCCTAGTAATTCACACGCTGTGACCAGGTTTAGTGGTGTACCTGGGTCCGCGGACGCGCTGGCCGACAAAAGCTTCACTCAATATTATGGGAACAACTTGTTGACGGTTTGCCTTACTTCGGCCAACCAACCTTTCCGTTCCTCTTCAGTGCTCGTGACGACAATGTTGAACATCCTTCGGTAAGTATGGGGGAGGCCGCAGAGATCGAAAATGCAATTCTTCCATAGGGTTTCGAGTGGGTCACCAAAGACGCGTCTTTTCCCTTTCGGTTTCGGTGTTCGACGTATTGAATACTACGGCAGCCCTGGCCTTTAGTAGCCCATTGGGTATTCCTTCGCCTTCATCGTCTTCCAGAAACTCGTATGCGCAACCTGGACGTATCACTCTGTCGATCCAGCCTTTCAATATTGCCGGCGGCTGTCCCCACCAGTTCGGGTGCACAATTACTATGCCTTCCGCTTCTGAGATTTCCTTACAGTGAATAGCTATCTCTTCCGGCAAGGCCGCATCTTTTGGTATTTCCGCAGCTGGGAGTATCGGATCGAACTTTTCTTCGTACAAATCATGGAAACAGACTTCATGTCCGTTCCGTTTTAGCTGCTCAACCGTGATTAGAGCTATCGCATGATTGAAGCTCCCCTTTTGGGGATGAGCGAGGATGACAAACACCTTCACGATGCGCGTTGCCTTTCAGATGAATCACATAAGGCGCGGGCTAAGCGGGACTCTTTTTCGATCGAGGCGGAGTGGAGCGTCTTGTCAAGCCGGTTGACCGCTGCGCAACCTTGATGAGCGATCGCAGGGCATCATTAACGGCTTTCTCAGTCGGGAAGGCTGCGGCAACATCCGGACTCAGCAGCACCAGATTGGTTCCCTCCTGATATGATTGAAAGTATTTGCCACTTATACCCGGACCCAACTCGTCCCGGTGGTACTCGGGGCGCAATTCGTCTTTATTCTTAACCTTCTTCATAAATCTCTGTTGCGTGGGCAAGACTCTCGGCTAGTCCAATTCCTTGCCGGTGGTGGTCATGGTGATCTTGCCGTGCTTGACCCCACGGGTGGAGATGAGAAGTTCGCCAGCCTTTTTCACTTCCGCAGGAGCACCCCTCATTATCAGCACTTCCAAGCAATTATGCTGGTCCAAATGCACGTGAACCGAGGAAATGATAAGGTCGTGCTTTCTATGCTGAATCTCGGTGAGTTTCTGGGCCAGCTCGCTCTGCTCATGGTTGTACACCACGGTCACAGTGCCGACGACGTCCTCTGCCAAACGGCTCCACTCGTCCTCGACAAAGCGGTTCCTTATCAGATCCCTGATAGCTTCAGACCGGTTGGTGTAACCCTGCTCCGCAATGAGGACGTCGAACTTGTCCAGCAGGTCGTCAGGTATGGATACTCCGAACCGCACAAGATCGGCCATATTGATACACCCCTCACAATTTGAGAATCGGGTTGGAAATAACGAGCGTGCAAGATTCTCGAAGGCTAGTATACACCAGCAGCAGCAGATTGCGAGAGTGAGAATTCTGAAAAATGATAGAGAAGAGAAGATTGGGAAGAATCGGAGTTATAGACAGCCACTTACGCGGCTCTACAGAAGCTCGACCAACAGTCAGGTTATGCGTTCACGTCCTCTTTTCGTCTCTTTTCAATATTGTCGATGATGCACTCGGCCCATGAATCAGCAACTTTGTAAACCATTTCAAGGCCCTGCCTGGTGGAAGTGATGATGCCTCGGCTCTTCAGATGGATCAGGTGCTGCGATACGGTTGCCTGGTGCAAACCCAAGCATTCCTGCATGTTCTCTGACGTTACATCCACCCACCTTGAGCAGTCCATACACGATCTTCAACCGAATAGGATGCCCAAGCGCTTTGAAGATTTCAGCTTCTCTGGAGAACTCCATCTTCTTTATCTCATGAAAAAGCTGGTCCAGATCCTCTCTATCCTCTCTTGCCGTGCTTACTGCTGGGTTCATCTATCTCACCTTCCGTCAAAAGTCCTAGCTTCTTTGAGCCTCACTCTTTGTCTTGTCTTCCACCCGGTCCCCGGATGAGCATGCCGGCGACATTCAGGTAGAAACACCCAGGCGAGGGAGTATCCATTTATTCAGTACGAGCCATCCAGCCACGATTGCTATCAAGATCCACACGTCCATTTGTTGGTCACTCCTTCGACCCAGCCATCGGGGTCTTCCCGGCGGGTCAGTCCAGATGCCCCTATAGATGCCGACGCAAATTATAGAAGTTTTTGCGGTGGCGTCCGCGGGAGGCTTCTTGAAAAAAGCTCTTCCCAGGCACCCCTAAAAACTTCGTGGATTCTGCAACTACCCCTACCGGCTCAACACGGCTGCCGTCCTGCCGAGAGTACGATCAAATCCAAGACTTCTGCCCAGGGGGTTAGTTAAGAGACGGTCGAGCCAATGCGGCAGTTCGTATTCCGCATCGTGACGAGGTCCGGACTTTGCTACTCCCACGAGCCCGGACAGCCATTTACGAACCGAGGGGGTATTCCAGGGGGCGAGCCCCATGTGAGCGGCGACTACCTGCCCTTCCTTGTTGACTACATAGCTGGACGGAAAGCCCTTTATCTCGTAAATCGCTTCGTTTTGTTCGTTGACAATGTAATATCCCATGAGGCGTCCTCTGACCACGTTTTCCACTACCGCCTGCTTTCCCTCGGGTCGGGACGCAATGATCAATTCGCCGCCGTTGGATTTGCCGTAAGACATGACCCATGAAGGTTGGTCCCAAAGGTTGACGCAAACTACCTTCAAATCATCAGTATTCATGGATTCAAGCATGTTCTTAAGCAGACCCTTCTCCATGCCGCAATATTGGCAGTCTTTCCTCCAGAAATTCAAGACCACCACTTTGCCTTTCAAGCCGGACAGACTCATAACCCTCCCATCCAGCGTTCCCATTTTGAGGTCGTTGGCAATCGGGGGGGTCTTGAAAAACTCGAAAGACGACACTTCTGGGGCTCCTGCTGCGCCTGCCGGACAAAGACCGCCAAGAAGCCAGCCGACGGCCACAATTATTACAAAAGCGGTTGAAATTACATTAGTTTTGTTGGCGAAAAGCAATTTCTCTCCTCAGTAAGGCACCGTCATCAATATTTAAATATCTAAATATCCGCTTTTTGTCAAGAGCTTTTTCCCAGTAAATTCCTCGGCATCACCCAGCTCATTTGAACAGCTCATACTGCGCAGGACGCGGCAGAGGGCGACCATCGAGCGGGTCAATAAACTCGCAGATAGATGGATCAATCGCCGTTAAATAACTGGACCGAGGGTTCTCGACCTTGAGGCCGTGAAGCGTTCTGGCATGAGCCCTGGTCATGAACAGTTCGTGCTCGGCCCTGGTCATGGCCACGTAGAGGAGTCGGCGCTCCTCTTCCACATCCGGGGGGCGCCCCTTCGAATCACCCGGCGGACGGTACGGGATTATACCTTCTTCGCACCCGGATATGAAAACTATCGGAAATTCCAAGCCCTTGGAAGCATGGATGGTCATTAGGGTGACGGCTTCCGCGCGGATCCAGAGCCTCAGCCTCTTCTGACGGACTGGACCGCCGGGCTCGCTGGTAAGGAATCCCCGAAGATTTGAACGCCTCTTCCAGGGAATCGCCTACCGCGTTCAATCGAAAGAGAAACGGCGAAGTCCCGAAAACCGAGGTTTACCTCCTGACCAGCGATGCCCCTGGAATCAATGGAAAAAAACGAGGCCCCGCCCATGGCGGCATCGATGGCTCGAACTATGAATTCCCCTTCCGTAGCTGAGTTTGGAAGACGGATTATCCTGATGGGCTTGGACCCGGATCGTTCTGCCTTGAGGATGCGCTCAGTCCCCCTACCGTCAAGGACCTCAGCCGCGGCCCTGAGAATAGGTGCCGGTGATCGATAATTTCTGTCAAGTCTCACCTGCTGTGCGGATGGGTAATCTTCGGTAAACCGAAGGAAGAATCGTCTGTCCGAACCTCGGAAGCCGTAGATGGCCTGGTCAGGATCGCCGATGACAAAGAGCCCTTGGCCGCGGGGGCCCGCCAGTAGGCGGACCATTTCGTACTGAGCCTTATTAACGTCTTGAAATTCGTCCACAAGCAGGTGCTCGGCAATGGTTTGGCTTATTTCTGCCGCAACAACGGGGTGATCCTGCAACAGTCGGACGGGGCGGACAAGAAGATCATCCATGTCAAAGGCCCCAGCGCTTTTCAAATGCTTTTCGTACGCAACGTAAGCTCGTCCGACCAGGGTCTCGCCATCTGTGTCCAAGGAATCCACAAGAGTTTGCTTGAAAAGGCTTACCTCGTGGAAGAGGGAAGGAACCTGTGCCGGAGCCAGCCCCAAATCCGCTGACTTCACAGCCTGCCTGAACAAGCCAAGCGCCTCGTCTTCGCCGAGGAGCTTTTCCCGGCGTTCAATACCAGCCTTCTCCGCAAACATATCAAGTATCCGAGCGCCAAGCTGGTGAAATGTGCCTACCCAGCATCCCTGCCCGCTTTCCGGCGGTAACTGACTCTCGACTCGTTGCCGCATCTCTCCGGCGGCCTTGCGGGTAAAGGTAACCGCTGTGATCTTGCCGGGATGGACTCTCCCATCTTGGATGAGCCCTGCGATCCGGTGGGTCAGGGTCCTTGTTTTCCCTGTTCCAGGACCGGCCTGAACCAAGACGGGCCGGTCGATAATCGCTACCGCCTGCTGCTGTTCTTCATTCAGTGGCTGATCGCCTTTTTCTGCAGGACCAGTTTGCGCCTTATTCTTTGCTTTTTTTTTCTTTGTAGATGTGGAGGCGTTACCGCTGCGCTTCGTCACGCCAAGCTTCTGAGCTGGTACCAGGGCCTGCTGTCCACCAAAATGTGCACGTTCACCCGGCCCAAAAAGTTGAACGGTGCCATACTCACCATCGAAACCGGGCTGAATCGAAACTTCCTCTTTGCGGACCCTCCTCACCGCCTCGACCAATATTTCCGGCGCATGGCGTCCAATGCGGTCCAGCGGGTACTCCCAGAGGATCATCAACTCCGGTCCCAATTTCCGCAGAAGGTCTAAATAGAGCGCGTTAACCTTCTTTGATTGGGGCCCAACGCCCAGGGTCTGAGCGACAATCTCAACAAGCGGCAGCATCCGCCAAAATGGAGCTGCTCCCTCAGGGGGCGTTCCCGTCCGTCGGTCAGCAAGTTCAATGACCCGGTTCATGACCCCTACCGTAACCGGCTGTCCGCAGATAGGGCAGTGTCCTTTCAGTCTTTCTGTTTCTTCCGGACTCAAACGAGTGGAACACTTCCTATGCCCATCGAGGTGGTATTTTCCTTCTTCCGGAAAGAATTCTATGGTGCCGATAAAGCCTTCGCCGCGTTCTTTCTCCTCCGGCACATTCCAACCCGAAACATCCGGACCGCCCAAAGTCTTGCCACTCAATGAAGCGGCCGGCCCTGTTAGTCCGCCGGCACGAATCCCCTCGCGAATCGCAACATACCCAGGATTTCCCGAAAAAATATTAACTTCACGACCGAGCTTGGACGGAGAATGTGTGTCTGAGTTTGAAATAAGAGTGAATTTGTCCAAGGAACTGACCTGGTGGTTCATTGCGGGGTCTGACGAAAGGCCTGTTTCGAGCGCAAATATGTACGAGGTAAGATCTTCGAAGCACTCTTCCACAGAGTCAAATCCGGATCGCGACCCCAGTATTGAGAAACCAAGGGGTCCAGACGTGCGCGGGAATCAGGAAAGATTCAGAAGTGGTTTCAAGAGCTATTTCAAGGAGATCCCGACTATCCAGTCCGAGAATCGGCCGACCGTCGGACTTGATGTTGCCAATGCGATCAAGCCGTTTGTTGAAGCGCTCTACCGAGTCGAAGTCGGGCATGAATACTAGATTGTGCACCTTTCTGGTGGCGCCGCGCTTCTTGTAGATGGAGCTTATTTCAACATTTAGTATGAACCTCACATCCTCAGGCCCAAAACCACCAGGGACGGCAATTCCTTTCGGAAGATACTCAGTCTTCAGTCGCAATAGTCCATCTTCGGCCTCGACCAGCATTTCGAATATCTCACGGCTCCACTCAGGATGAGTGAAATCCCCAGTGGCCAGGACACGAATTCCTTTCAGTGCCGCCCATCTCGCCAACTCCACAAGATTGCAATCCTTGGAGGTGGCTCGGGAGTACTTGGAATGAATGTGAAGATCCGCGAAATAGAGCACTTAAACCTCCATCACCTCAGATAGACAGCGCCATCAGGGCTTTGTCCGGAGGGTCAATCCATCAATTTTTCTTTTCAGCCCTTCCCTCATGGACGTGTCCTGAGCATATTCCAGCGCCTTCGCATAAGCTTGCAGTGCCTTTTCCATGCTGCCGGCACGTTCCCAGGCCAGCCCCATGCGGGCGTTAACTTCGGCCTGTTGGTCAGGCGTGGTCGCTCTTTCCAGCGCCTTCTTATAAAAGGTCATAGCCTTGTCGAACCGGTTCTTGGATGTCCACGCGTCACCCAAGCGAGCCAGAATATCGGGATCCTTGGGGGCAAGCTTGAGAGCATGCTCCAGGACCGGAAGGGCCTTTTCAGGGGAATCACCCGCAAGGTGAGCGGCGGCCAAGTTCTTCCACGCCGGCAGATGCTTGGCATTCTCGCGCACTGCCCGATCAAAGTCCTCCAGTGCTCGCTTGACATTCGCTCTGGAAAGAAAGATGACGCCCCTATTGTTGAGGGCATCCGCGTGCCTGGGATCCAGTTGCAGAACCCGGTCAAAATCTGCCAATGCCTTTTCGTCTTCGCCCAGTTTCTTTAACACTATCCCTCTGTTATAAAAGTAGTCAGAGCGATCAGTCCGCAAATCTATCGCGCGGTCGTAAGCCTCAATTGCTTCCCGATCTCTAGCTAGAGCAGCGTAAGCGTTGCCTAGATTGTAGAATCCTTCAAAAGAAGCGGGGTCCAGTTTCAGTGCCTTGTCACAATCGGTGACCGCCTTGTCAAAATCTTTGACTCTGGCAAACGCTGAACAGCGATTCACCAGAATTCTGGAGTCGTTTGCGCCTGCATCAAGGGCTGCAGTATAGTCTTCAATCGCATTGTTGAACCGACCCTTTACAAAGCTCGCATCACCACTGGCACTCAGAGCTTCAAGATTCTTAGGATCCTGTTTCAGGGCAGCAGAGAACTCTCTCAGCGCCTTGTCCGGCGAACCATCCGCGAGATAGAGTTTGCCTAGCATTACGCGTGCTTTCACATTCCGCTCGTCTACCTTGAGAACAGTGATCAGGTCTGAAACCGCCTTGGCTGGGGATCCCGACCGTGCCAACAGGACGGCGCGGTTAAGGAGTGCCTGGACATGCTCTCGATTGATATCTAAGGCCTTGTCGTAGTCCGACGCGGCCTGGCGAAGGTCCCCCTTTTCCTGGAAAGCCATCCCCCTGTTGTTGTACGCCCCGGCATTATCAGGATCGAGTCGTATAGCCTGGTCAAAGTCTTCTATGGCAAGGTCAATGTCCTTCTTGCGGGCGCGAACTATTCCTCTGTTGTTGTAGATCGCGCAATTTCCCGGGTCCAACTCCGCGGCTCGACTGAAAAGCTCCACTGCCGCATCCAGGTTCCCGGAGCGTTCCGCAGCAACCGCCTGGTCAAACAATCCCTCTGCTGAATCAGCCATGATCGAGCCGGAGATAAGGAGAATCAATACGAAGGTTGCCACGAAGACTATCAAACTCTTGGTCATTGTTCCGCCCTTCCGTCCAATCCGACCTCTCCAATTGAGGGCTCCAGACCTTTTGTTGCACTGCTGAAGCCACCGTTTCTTGACGAGGAAAGGCAGAATTGGTAAAAGCATAGAGTGCTGTTCAGGTCCCTCGCCTGGGGTGCCGCAGCCGATCTCGGGCCGGCATCTGGGGCTCTGCAATTATTCAGGCAGTGACTTACGCCTGTTTTTGACAATTGAGAATTGGGGTATCCATAACCGATGAGGAAAATGTTGTCAATCGGCAAGCGGCTTGGGCGCAAGACATTGGAAACCTGGTCGTGTGGCCTGCGATGGATTCGTCCCCGAGGCGCATCTCTGGCAGATGCTGCCCCCGCGGGAGACATTGGTTTCCGGTTCTGCTGCACCCTTCTTATTGTCCTGGCACTGACAGCAGCCTTGTTCTGCACCTCACCAGCGGCAGCGGACGATTTTGATGAGTCTCCGCCTGAATGGGAATTCCTATTGTGGGGCGGACAACCATCCACGGTGCAACCGAAGGAGGCGCTGACTAAGGTTCCGGTAGTCGCTCGTCCCCAAGAGAGAGAGACCGGGTCGGTCCGGAATCCCCGTAATGAGACGAAGCAGATGACCGAAGCTGACTCGATGTCACCGGAGAGCCGTGAGACGTCAGAATCATTGGACGAACGCCTTACGAAGAAGTTCGCCCCGCTGCTGGCCTTATCAAGGGATTCGTCGATCCTGGTGAAGCCTGTCATCGAATTGGAGGGTGATCACTCCAGGGCACCTTTCAGGATGTTGTCCTTGAGGAATATTCCTCCTCTGTATATGACCCCCGCAATGCCCGGCGAGGGTGTATGGCAGTCCGGGGGCTTGCCAACGGGAAAAGAGGGCATGCCGATAGTTTACAGGACCAGTTACAGGCCGAGCGCCAGGTATGCCAATGCCGTTGCCCACATGATTTTGTTCGACATGAAGCAATTGTCCGTTAAGCTGTACATAGGGTCCACTGAACCGGGAGGATCAAGTAAAACGGCCACGGTCGAACCCCAAGATAAATCCAGGCTTCTGGCCATAACCAATGCCCTTTGGAAGCAGAAACATTCAGGCGAAGGCGGAGCGATTTTCCGTGGAACCGTGTTGAAAGAATTGGCGCCGGGACTGGCCACTATTGTCGCCTATAGCGATGACTCAGTAGATATCCTCGAATGGAACGACGGCATACCCACATCACTTATCCGTGATGCCCGTCAACTGAGGCATTTGATCGTGAAAGAAGGCAGGGTAGTCGATTCAGTGATACAGGGAGGACGGAGAGCCGACTCTGAAATTGGTCTTGGCTTTCTTCTTTCGGAGGAGGAACAGGCCCCATATTCTTATTGGGGAGGCTTCGCGGGGCTCGCACCCACCCTGACCTACGGGGAAGAATGGTTCATTGCTACTCGTAGTGCCTTCGGCATCCGAAAGGATGGCAACCTGGTGTTTGCCATAGGCCACCATATCAGCACCAAAGATCTCGCCAAGGCGCTCGTGCTTGCGGGGTGCGAGAGGGCCATTCACGGAGACGCTAATCCCCACAACGTCGTCGGGAATCTCTACTACGGCAACGGCAACGGAGAAATCGTCAAAAGGGTGAAACTCTCGCCCGAGCAGAGAAGCTACACCCTTGATCGGTACGATCGGAGTTACACTAGTGACTTCTTTGGCTTTTTCTTGAAACGTGAAGAGGGTGAGCCGTCATGACCCGCGGATTCGCGCTCTTCCTCAGCCTCGGGCTTTGCCTTCTCACGGGAACGCCGCTCCTGTCAGATACGAACTCCGGCCCGTGCGCAACCGAGCATGCAACGTGGTCAAATGCTTACGAATCTCTCCTAACCGGCATGGAGAACTATCGTCAGATCAAGTACGAGTCGGTAAGTCCACGAATTGCAAAGGACATGGGGACTCAAGGGAGAGGGGCATCGATAGCCAGAATCGTTCAGGTGGTACTCAAGGAACGCGGAGAAAGGTTGGCTGAACTAGGCCGGAGATGTCTCGAATTGGCTGATTTGGAGCGATCTTCTTTTGAGGAATGGCGCAGGTGCGCTACAGTGGGGGCTCAAAGACGAGACAACGCGTCTGCGGTTGCCTTCAAAAGCATTCTTCCGGAGAGAAACCGATTAGTGGCCGAGCTACAAGACCTTCTACTGGACGAAGCGTACATTCAGTACAAGAATTATCGCGCTCCTGCTGCTCCGACCTCGCCGAGCTACGAAGCAAACCAGCCGTCGGGCATACGGTACCGATGAAAACTGAGGACCGATGTCAACAAAGGTAGAAGGCCGGAATGCGGTTTGTCTCAGCCTAACCCAACGCCTGTTTCCTTTGCTGCCGTCCAAAATCGCTTGACAATAATTTGCTCGGGAGTCTAAGAATATACTCTTGTTTTCGCGCTCTCACCTATTTCGGAGTCTCACTTTTTTGAGAGTACCGATCCTTAGTTGCCTGGCAGCAGGACCGTCGATTCACGTATAGGAGCCGAGGGCGGAACCTACTGCCTGGTGGAAAGTGACTCGGTGGGGTCATTTCGCTACAGAGTCGGCGACAATTGCTGGACGTTTAGTAGCTGATGCGAAGAAGAGAATATCTTGATATAAAACAGGAGTTTGCAATGAATAAATCCGACTTGGTAAAATCTTTGGCTAAGGAGATGGATCTGCCCCTTCGTAAGGCTGAAGAGATTGTAGACATGGTCTTCAACACTATGTGCGCAGCCCTGATAGCCGGAGATCGAATCGAGATCCGCGGGTTTGGTTCCTTCGTGGTTAAGAATTACGACGGCTATACGGGAAGGAACCCGAAGACGGGCGCACAGATCAGTGTCAAGAGCAAACACCTGCCCTTTTTCAAGACCGGCAAAGAACTTAAAGAAAAGACGAATGCCTGATTCCGAATTACTCGGATTGCATCTGGGAACACTTTTTGGAGATCGTGGCAAGGTCAAAGGATTTTTCTCCGCACTTGATTTGAATGCTACATGAACAAAGCACAAAGCAATCTCGCGAGCATTTTCCCACGCGTTGGAGCAGTGCTTCTTACAGGGATACTTTTCTTGGCCATTCCTTCCGGGCCGGTGGGGGCCGTCGAGGCCCCTGGATACTCCCGAGCTAATTACGTAATTCCCCCCGACATTCAAAAGCAGGGCCTCACCTTCGCGGGAGTGCGTATCCCAATCGATCGCCATGAAGTTTCGACACGCGTTGTGGACCAGGTAAACTATGTCCTGATGGACCGCCGCGCAGGTATGATGGAATGGTTCGACCGCATGGCCATTTACGGCCCCATGATTCGGAAAGTCCTGGCCGAAGAGCAAGTTCCGGATGACCTGCTCTATCTTGCTGCTCTCCTCAGCGACCTACTTCCAAACTTCCGAAATCGAGCAGGAGGGGTGGGATGGTGGGCCCTGGGGTCTCTCAAAGACAAGAAGGACTCTTCGGTAGTTCCGTGGATAGTGACGAACGACTGGGATGATCGCAGGGATCCCATCCTCTCCACGAGAATTGCGTGCACAATGCTTCAGGGGATCCTCAAGCGGAAGCCTGGCACCGATTGGTTATTGGCTATTTCCGCCTTTGTGGATGGAGCTGACAACATTGATCCCATAGTAAGCAAGGCACAAGGTTTTTCGTACTGGGACATGGTCATGCCATCCTATTCGGAGGTCCTCATCCCGCGCCTGATCGCAGTGCGACTCGTCGATACCCATAGAGATTTCTACGGCGTAGAGGTTCCTCCCTTGCCGGCTTTATCCTATGACTCTCTCGACCGGCTGAAACTCCTCAAGGATTTGCCTCTGCATGTTGTGGCCAAATGGTGCGGAACCAATCCCAGGGCCATGTGGGAACTCAATTCGGGGGTCGATCCTTCGACCGGGATTCTGCCCAAGGCGGATAAACGGAGTCCCCTCGGGTTCCCTTTAAGGGTTCCTAAAGGGATGGAGCGCAAGGTTAGGCAGGCGCTGGTCGGGGAAGGTTACATCGCGAACTGACTACTCCTTTGATATGTTTTTGCGGGGGAAGGGGCCGGGCGAAAACCGGGCGGTACTCTAATGTAGCATCTGTAGGTTGATTTCACGGACGGCCCTCCGCGACTATGTGTCTCGGTGCCTGGGCCTTACGCGGAGGTGAATTTCTGTTGCGGGCGAGACCATCTGGTCGCCTCGCGGCGCTCGCCCCTTACACATTATTGACCTTGCATGTAAACGCAAGTTTGAGACATCACACCAGGATATCTTACTTCTTCGCTACCCATTGTATAATCATTTCATGATTGGATATGTGAAACTCCAGCGCGACAATGACAAAAAGGAGCCTAAGCTTTACCTCTGTTCCCAGTGCGGCGCGGCGATCACTCACTCGGAAGCCCTTATCCCCCTAAATGGCGCACAAGACCACTCGTTCACCAATCCTGCGGGAGTCCGCTGCAACTTCATGACATTCAGCCATTGCGACAATGTGATTGTCCATGAAGAGCTGTTCCTCCAACACTCATGGTTTCCCGGGTACGGTTGGCGCTTTCTCGTGTGTGGAGCATGTTTTCAACATTTGGGCTGGAGGTACGACGCTGTCCTAACCACGGTTCGGCCCGGGACTTTCTTTGGAGTGCTCATTGATGCGATAGAAACTGGTTCAGAAACGAATTGAAGATCGAAACCGGGAAGGTTTCGACCGCTTGGCCGTGGCAGAGCCGCCATCTACTTGTGGAGGCTGAGAAGGAACCGCTTCATTTGGGTCAAGCCCGAGAATATCCCGCCGAGCCATCCACCCACGCATCCAGTAAGGAAAAGCTCGGGATTCGGTATCTGGGAAACACGAATCTTGTAATAGAGAAACAGATCCACGACCACGAACGAGACCACGGCCGCGAGGATGAAGACTCGCACGAAATTCTTTTGCCAAACCCGCAAGAAGCTGCCGACTATATAAAAAACCAGCATCAGCACTCCCAGCGACAGGGCAAACCCGAGAAAACCTGCTTTTATGAGAAGGGCGAAGTCCATTTCGGGGAGAATGTTCTCCTACTACAAGAGCTCTAACAGTTGCTGCGTTATGGTAACCATCAGAGCAAAGAAACAGTAGCACCGGCATCTTGCCGGTGCGTCGGGCAGAAACGCAATGACCGGCAAGATGCCGGTCCTACTGTGCAGAATGGTACGCATTCTTCGTGATGCATGGCACGACGGTTTCCTATTGCTCGCAACAGGGCTGGCGCAACTCTTCTTCATTCTCCCTTTGTCCGGAACCTGGTCTTTCGGAGGCTGGACCGGTTCAGGCGCGGTTGTAAGATAGTCCACTCCGTAAATTACCGATCCCTCTTCCTTGTCTTTGTAAAGAATCAGAACCCGGTCACCTTTCAGGGGAAGTTTCGGAGGATTGAACCGGGCCTTCCAACGGAGGAGGAATTTGCGGGGAGCCGCTTCGCCGTCGGGCTTCAGCCAGAGGTAACCCTCCTCCAACTCCACGATAACCCCTTGAATTTGCTGGATGGGAGCTGCAAGCGCAAGGTGCGTCAGGCAGACGAGGACCGTGGTTAAGATGAAAATTGTTGCCCGAAAACGCATCGGTTCCTACAGATGGCGCCGTGGCGGCGCCAGATGGCTGAGTGCTCCGGCCGGGGCTTCAGTCCACAGTCTGATCTCGAAGTCCACTTCTGTCGGAGCACTCGGGCATCGATCAAGCTTAACTCACCCCAAAAGTGCTCAGCATCGAGAGCGCGGCCTTGCGTCCTGCTCCCATGGCCAATATGACCGTGGCCGCTCCGGTGACGATGTCGCCTCCCGCCCAGACACGATCCTTTGATGTCTTACCTGTTTCCAGGTCGGCCACTATGTTGCCCCACTTGTTGGTTTCCAACTTCTTCGTAGTGGTCGGGACGAGTGGATTTGCTGCGTTGCCAATAGCCACGATTACGGTGTCGCATTCTATGTCGAAGTAGTCCCCTTCGATAGGGATCGGCCGTCTTCTCCCTGAAGCATCGGGCTCACCAAGAGCCATCTTCTGGCAGTTTAGCCCTACGGCCCATCCTGTTTCGTTTCCAACTATTTTAAGGGGAGCGGTCAAAAGCTTGAACTTGACACCCTCTTCCACCGCGTGATGCACCTCTTCAGCCCTGGCCGGGAGTTCCTCCATGGTCCTGCGATAAACGATGGTGACCTCTTCAGCTCCAAGTCGCAGAGCTGTCCGTGCCGAGTCCATCGCTACGTTCCCGCCGCCGAATACTACGACTCTTCTTCCCTTTGCCACCGGGGTGTCGGCCTGTGGGAAGAGGTAGGCTTTCATAAGATTCGCCCTGGTCAGGAATTCGTTGGCCGAGTATACGCCATTGAGGTTTTCTCCCGGTATCTTCAGGAATAGCGGAGCGCCCGCGCCTGAGCCGATGAAAACACCATCGTACTTGCGCTTTTCCAACAAATCGTCAACAGTCTCGATGCGACCGATGACCCAGTTGGTTTTGAATTCAACACCGAGCTTTCTAAGCTCATCGACCTCGGACCGGACAATGGCTTTAGGGAGACGAAACTCCGGGATGCCGTAGACCAGAGACCCCGCCGAGTTCGTGCAGGGCCTCAAAGACTGTGACTGCGATGCCTTTCTTGATGAGAGCCCCTGCCAGAGTAAGACCTGCAGGACCCGAACCGACGACTCCCACCTTCAGGCCCGTGGGCTTCGGCAATTCCGGAAGCTTCCCTTCTCCATGCACTGCGGCATAGTCGGCCACAAACCTCTCCAGCCGTCCGATACCGCACGGCTCGCCCTTTCCCTTCTTGTTGAGGACGCATTTTGCCTCACACTGGGATTCCTGTGGACAAACTCGGCCCACGATTCGAGGTAGGCTGTTCTTCTCCTTAACTTTCCACGAAGCGCCAATAAAATCACCGGCTTTCACCATCTCTACGAAGTCAGGGATGTCCACTTCAACCGGGCAGCCGGCCATACAGTAAGGCTTCTTGCAATGGAGGCAGCGGCTGGCTTCTAGAAGAGCCAAATCGTTATCATACCCGAGGGCCACTTCATAGAAATTATGAGCCCTCTCCACGGGGTCCTGCTCGGGCATCTTCTGCCGCGGAACCTTGGGTTTCTTTTCCTTTTTTTCTAGTTCGCTCATGCTGCACCTCCGGGGATAGTGCATTGACATCCTCGATCGGTCTCCCTGAATTTGTTAAGCGCTATCAGCTCCGGTCCTTTGTACATTGCCAGTCTTTTCATGAGCAGATCGAAATCCACCTGCAAAGCGTCAAATTCGGGGCCGTCAACGCAGCCGAACATGGTCTTTCCGCCAACTTCGACACGGCATGCCCCACACATCCCCGTGCCGTCAACCATTATGGGGTTGAGGCTACAGACTGTCGGCAGATTGGCCTTGCGAGTGACATTGACAACTGCTTTCATCATAGGTACCGGCCCGATGGCCACGCAGAGGTCAATCTTGTTGCCTTTGTCGATCAGGTCTTGCAACACCTGTGTAACGAATCCATGAATGCCGAAGGAACCATCGTCAGTAGCTATCAGCGTTTCATGGCTGACCTTTTTCATGTCCTCGGTCATGATGAGTAGGCCTTCAGTCCTTGCGCCGATAATAGTCGTGACATGGTTGCCGGCGTCGTACATGCCTTTGGTTATGGGAAATAGCGGTGCCACGCCGATGCCGCCTCCAACGCCCACCACGTTGCCGAATTTTTCGATATGGGTCGGCTTACCGAGGGGCCCGCAAAGATCGCGCAGGCTCTCTCCCACGCACATGGTTCCCATGTAATAGGTGGTGACGCCCACTTCTTGCCAGATAAGGGTTATGGTCCCCTTTTCCGCGTCCTTATCCGCCACGGTCAGCGGTATTCTTTCTCCCTCGTCATGTGTCCTGAGGATGATGAACTGGCCGGGCTTATGTGCCCGGGCAATGTCTGGAGCTGAGATCACAGCCCGGTTCACACCAGGGCCGATCCGCTCTTTGTGAAGGATCTCAAACATCTAACGAACCTCCTCGGATATTCAACTGGTGACTCTTCTGTAAAATCGGTCAGTTGGAATGGGCACGATTTGAAGAATCGTAACCACACAATTTAGCAAATAGCCGACTCAGGGGCAACCAAATTTCGTTGTGGAGGTATATGGAAGTGGAGCGAATCTTTGCCGATTACAGCCGTGCAAATGACATGGTGAGTTTTGGTAAGTTGGTTGCAGGCTTGCTTTCGATGCTCTATCGCCGTGATGCTTATCGCGAAGAATCCGCCTCGCAAATGAAGGTGATCTGTCGGCGGTACCCGTGGTACTGTTATGTGGTGAGGCACACCTGGAGCTACGGTTCACGCTAATCTGAACGTGGGCTGAGAGTAACTCAAATCCTAACACAAGGCATCAATTAAATATGGTGTCCCCGCAATTCACGGAATTCAAACCTCTAGGACAATCTCTTAATAATTCTTTTCGCTAAGCCATCTTCAATTTCTTTGCGCCTTGGAACAGGTTGATTCTTACCCGTTTAAGGATTTCTGCACCAATCGTGGTTGGCACCATCACGCACAAAAACACAACCCATTGAATTTATGATCCTAACCAGTTCCTCCCTTTTCAAATTGCTACTTCCAATATCTGAAAAGGTTCTGCGTCGGGCACCAAACCGTTCCTGATATCTTCGTAGATTTCTATTAGATTGTCTTTCAATTCCTGCAAAGTCTTTCCTTGGCTTTCATAGTCGGGATATTCTTGGATGTGCCCCACAAACCATCCTTTTCCCTCTCTATATACAATATTTATTTTCATAGACTTTGCCCTTCTATGGTCACGTTACATTGGAAGCGTTTCCTGCCCGCTATCTTCAGCGTACTTCACCGCCCCCCCTCCGTCAACAAGAATGCCGGCGACTTTCACCCCGAACACGGCCCAGCAATGTCGAGCCTGGAAAGACGGCAAAGGGTAAGGTCTGCTCTTGACTCATGGTAGGGCTCGCTCGATCCCCTCCAACTTCCGCCCAAGCTCCTGTCGTTTGCGAGCCTTTGCTTCAGGCTAGAAACAGCGCGGTCACGCTACTGTAAACACATCCCTGGCACCGCCAGCGTCCGACCCATATCTGATGTGCGTAAAGGGTAGACGTGACCCCGTAACCCCTTTCCGACCCCTTCCGTTACCTTAGCCGTTCGAGGATTCTTCTTGAAGCCAGGCAGATCGCGAACCGACAGAAAGACCTCGTCCCGGGCTAATTTTTCCGGATTGCCATATCCCTTTTGGACCGCCAGATCAAGATAGCGCAGCGATTCCGCCCCGTTCCCGGAAAGGGCATACATTCCAGCAAGATTGTAATAATGATTCGGATCTCCCGGTTCAGCCTGAATGGCCCTGAGTGTCCAGGGGATCGCGTCCGGGACTTGGCCGGACATGGCTAAAGCAAGTCCATAATAGCCAAGCAGCGATGGCCAATCCGGATTCCTTTTCATGCCGGCTTTGAGGACTTTCAGGGCCTCTTCGACCTTGCCCTGCCCGAGGTAAATCCCCGCCAGATTACCGTTTGCTTCCGGGACGTTGTCATTTCCATCTACCAGCTTTCGATAGGTTGTGACAGCCTCGTCCTTAAACCCTGCCCGCAAACAGGCTGTAGCCAGAGCGAACACCATCTCGGGATCATTGCCTGAAAGCTCAACGGCTCGTCGGTATTCAGCGATCGCTTTGTCATAGGCTCCGTCATCCAACAGATAGCTTCCCAGGATCTTGTGAACCTCGGGATTGTCGTCCATCGCTCCGGCGGCCCTTTCCAGAGCCGCGCGAGCCTCTTCCTTTTTGCCGGCCCATTTGAGAGTCTTTGCCAGATTCATGTCTTTGGCAACTAAGAACTTTGAATCAAAAGAGCCCATGACTTTCTCGTACAAGCCCCGCCGGTCCTCCGCAGTCAGCTTCCTAGAAGGATGAACCAGGCCCAGTTCGGTCATTTTGTCGAGAATCAGCTCTGCCAGCCACTGGTGCAGACCGATCGCCAGGTGAACATGATCCAGAAGGCTCTCGTTGCCGGGAATCCCCGCCTTGTCCCCTGTCTCGGACAGTTTCCGATCAAGCATCTGCCGTAAGGGGACTAGCGTCGCTTTCTCCTCCCGAGCCACTTTTCCAAACTGGTCCTCTATATCCGAGATGGCCCTGAGCGGGCACACGTCCAGGTCTCTTGCCTTGATGAAGTTCTCGCGCGCTTCAGCGTTCCGTCCGAGCCCGAGAAGAGCTCTTCCCTTGTAGTAATAAGCTTCCGCATAGAGTGGATCTTTGGAGATCGCGGCTTGGATTAGATCGAGAGATTCTCCGTACCGGCTCTCGTTCAAGAGTGCTATGGCACTATCCAGCCCCGCCCTGTAGTTGGCCTTCTCAGAAGCCGTCAGTTCAGGTCCGTGCTCCGATTTAAACGGCGAGAAATCCTTGAGATTGGAAACGGGCTCTACGAGTATCACCGGCACGCCCGCGTTCCGGCACAGCGTAATCATGGCCCGCAGGTTGTGCGCGAAATGTTGCACCACCCCTTTGGAAAACTCCTCATCCCTGTGATACAGGTCCAATCCCAGCGCTCCGGTCCAGGATCGCAGTCACCTCTTGTTGCAGTATCGGCTTTCCTGTCTGGCGATCCTGCAACGCCGCGGCAGTTGACTTTTGGCTTGGCCGAGCGTCAGCCTGTGGAGACGAAGCTGTTCCTGATTTGTGTCCCGCTCCCGGAATCAGAGGTTCGACGATTCTCTTGAGCGCCTGATAAGTATTCAATTGCTCCAGCGCCGACCTGACGGTTAGCAATCCGCGCCCCTGATCCAGCAGGCCCGAATAAGTCCTCCGTTCCAGAAATTCGTTATGCGCGTCGGAAATCACTATCAGATCAGGGCTGTATTGAAGCGCCTCGCGAACAAGAGGCACAATTCGATAAGAAGCGTACGACACTCCCGCGGCGTTGATCACCTCAAAATTCTTATCCGGACTCGAAGCCTTGAGCAAATCTTCAAGCCATCGAGGAAACGATGTTCTGCCGTCAAAGGGGTGGCCGTATGTTGTGGAGCCTCCTAGACAGAAAATCCGGATCGTGTCCGGACCTTTTTTAACGGGAAACGAGGCCTGGTTGAAAAACCTTAGTTTGGCCGGAGCAGTGGACGCGATGCCGTTATCCACGACGAACAGAGGTTGCGTCCCGGAAAACCCTACAAAGGGGTCGTCTCCAGGATCTCGCGCAGGTACCCCCGCAATGCGCAAGGCAGCCTCGATCACTGCGAAAAAAAGAAAACAGACCGCCAAGCCCCATCACCAAGTCGCGAGCAAGGGAACGCCCGGGCCGTGCCGTTGCTTCAAGAGGGGGGCCGGCATTCCTGACAGGGGCCGTGGGGGCCTTCAACTTTCGGCTGTTCTTTCCTGGCTTACGGGGACGAGGCATGAGGCTTAATATAGAGCCATCTGCCCTGAATTTCTAGCGCGGCGATTGGTCTTGACCTAACCATTTCGGTCTGGGTGGGCAAACAGTTTCCTCAGCAGACGTGTCATTGCGAGCGAAGCGAAGCAATCTCTGTGGTTGGGGGATTGCTTCGTCGTTCCACTCCTCGCAATGACAGACAGTTACGAGAGCCGTTTCCGCTAGGTAAGTGAGTCGCTTACGTCTCGGTCTCGTTTCTTGTTGAATCCGCGACCCATGAGAGGGTATCCTTATGGGCGAGGAAGTCCCACAGAACAAGGAGACCCTCCATGAAGAGGAGTTTTGGATTTGTCGCAATATTATTGATTCCGGCGCTTCTTATTTGCGCATCCGCATGGGCCCGAGACCCTATTAAATGGTCCGCGCCCATGAATGAATATCCCAGTTCATGGTATCCGACTGCGCCGCCGCCAGCAAATTATAACCCGTACGGGTATCAGTATCCTTACGGGAGCTATGGGTACGGATATGGCGGGTATTACGGCGGACAGTATCAAGGCGCTTACCAACAGCCTCAACAAAGGGGCTTCTCGGGAAACCCTTACAATTACAATTACTATTACGGGCAGTGACCTATATGCGGCGGTCGACTGATCGTGGAAGTCCTCGATCAAGCAGCGTTTTCATTGCCTGCGGGGAGATTAATAACACGGTCTCCAGGTACGTGGCCGCGTAGAGAAGGGCTTGCCGGACATCCTTGGTCATTGGTGAAGGGTCAGGCCATCCACTCCTCCAGCCCCTTCTTGACTGCTTCTACTATTTCCGAGATCTCGACGAGTTTCATTTCCTTGGTCTTCCGATCTCTCAGTTCCACTTTCCCCTCAGCAAGAGCCTTCTTACCGATAGTGACTCTAAAAGGAATCCCTATAAGATCCGCGTCCTTGAATTTCACCCCCGGTCTTTCGTCCCTGTCGTCCAGAAGGGTGTCGATCGAGTTATTCCACAGGTCTCGGTACACGCGCTCCGCGGCCTCTTCGATTTCAGGGCTTTTCGCTCCGACCGGCGTAACCATCACGGTGAACGGGGCTATGGCAGGCGGGAAAATGATTCCGTCTTCATCGTGATTCTGTTCAATGGCCGCGGCAACGGTCCTGCTCACTCCTATGCCGTAGCACCCCATGATCATGGGCTTTTCCTGACCTTCCGCGTCGAGGAATCGAGCATTCATTGCCTCCGAGTACTTCACCCCCAGCTTGAACACATGGCCGACCTCTATCCCCCTGGAAAGGATCAACTTTCCGTCACACCGAGGACATGCGTCACCCGCGGCCGCGGCACGGAAATCGCCGTAATGGTCGGCACGGAAATCGGATAGCGGATTGACGTCCACAAGGTGTGCATCCTTTTCATTAGCGCCGACCACTGCCGATCTCATGCCTCGGATCGCATAGTCTGCGAGAATAGTTACATGTTTTTAGTCCCACGGGCCCGGAGAACCCAAGCGGCCCGCCGGTAACCTCTATGATCGTTCGTTCATCCGCCAACTCCAAATCCGTGGCCTTGAGGAAATTCTTGACCTTAACCTCGTTGAGCTCATGATCTCCGCGGATGAGCACTGCCACAGGCCCTATGGTCCGATCTCAGAATCAAGGTCTTGATAAGGTCCTGAGGTTTCACCTTCAGGAACCGGGAGACTTCCTCGATTGTACTCGTACCGGGCGTCTCGATCTTCTTTGGCGCAGTATCGGTTGCCGTGTCGACAGGTTCGCACGGCCTTATCTCCGCTTTTTCCATGTTTGCAGCGTAGTCGCAGGAATCGCATGAGACAATGACGTCTTCACCTGTGTTTGCCAATACCGTAAACTCGTGAGAAAAACTGCCCCCAATGGGTCCGCTGTCCGCTTCCACGGCTCGAAACCGCAGGCCGCATCGCTCGAAGATCTTCTTGTAAGCGTCCCACATCAGGCGGTACGACTCCTCAGCCCCTTCTTCGGTCGTGTCGAAGGAGTAGCCGTCCTTCATCATGAACTCCCGGCCGCGGATCAGCCCAAACCGCGGACGTATTTCGTCCCGGAATTTGGTTTGGATTTGATACAGGTTCAAGGGAAGATCGCGGTAAGAGCGCACGTCGCGGCGTACCAGATCTGTAATCACTTCCTCGTGAGTGGGACCTAGGCAGCATTCCCTATCGTGCCTGTCCTTGAACCTGAGCAGCTCAGTTCCGTAGATGTCCCAACGCCCGGACTCCTTCCACAGTTCCGCGGGTTGGACCATTGGCAAGAAAACCTCTTGGGCCCCAGCCGCATCCATCTCTTCCCGTACGATCTGTTCCATCTTCCTCAAAGATCGGTAACCCAGGGGCAAATACGAGTATATTCCAGTGGTAAGCTTCCTGATCATCCCGGCCCGCACCATCAGCCTGTGGCTCACCACTTCCGCATCTGACGGGTCCTCCTTTAGGGTCGGTATCAAAAGCTTGGTCATTCTCATGGGATGTTTCACCTCAGACGTAGCGAATTTGCTTAAAGCGCTCACGACTGTAACCTACGCGTTGCATCTCGATCAAGATCGTTTTTTTTCAGTTACTTGTTAATTGGGGTGTCTTTTCGGATACTGTGGACAGGAGAACCTTCTGACGGTCATTGTGTAAGGTTTAATCCGGAACGCAAGAAAAGTGTGTGCTCTTTGTTGAAATATGATGAAATCCTTCTAAGGGCCAAAGAGGCGGAGAAACTGTCATCTCCGTGCAGACTTTGTCCCCGTGCATGCGGAATAGATAGAACCAAAGGTGAAAGGGGATATTGCGGAGCAGGTCCTGAGCCGTCCGTTGCAGCGGCTCTCCCCCATTTCGGCGAAGAACCGCCCCTTACCGGGTCGGGAGGCGCTGGAACGATCTTTTTTGGCCGCTGCAATCTGCGCTGCCTCTACTGTCAGAATCATCAGATCAGTCAGGGTGATTTAGGCCGCGTCCTCAGCCCGGACGAGTTGGCGCTCGAGATTTTACGGCTTGCAGAAGAGAGGGTGCTCAACCATAGAGCCTGTTTCCCCGACCCATCACCTGCCCGGTTTGCTCAGGGCCCTTGCCATCGCGGCGGAACAGGGGCTGGATCTGCCTGTGGTTTATAATACCAACGGGTACGAGTCGGTCGAGACGCTGGAATTGCTGGATGGCATTGTGGATATTTACCTGCCGGATCTGAAATACGCCTCTAACGATGAAGCGTTGAAATACTCGGACGCGACGGATTACGTGGAAAAAGCGCGCGCTGCAATACTCAAGATGCACGCGCAGGTGGGTAACCTCGTAGTTGATGTCCAAGGTAGTGGTGTGCGCGGCATGATCTTGAGGCATCTTATTCTCCCAGGCGACGTTTCCGGCACGCGACAGACGCTCGTGTGGGTGCGGGACAATCTTCCGATTACTGTTACGCTCTCACTCATGGCCCAGTATGCACCCCTGCACCGGGGGAAGGATTTTCCGCCTCTTGATAGGACGATCACCAGTAAAGAATACGATAGAGCTGTGGATACGGCTTGGGATTTGGGCTTCGAAAACGCCTTCATTCAGGAGATGGATTCGCAGGAATCGGGGATACCCGACTTCGGCCTGAGCGAACCGTTCAGGTGGAAATAAGTTGACGCTGAGGATTGCTTTCCCGCGGAACGCGGGATTTCACTCCTCGCCGTGGCATCGGCCGCGACGTGAACCAGGTTGCTCAATAGTAACCTTCCCCGCGCAACTCAAGTTGACAAGCGGAGGCCCTAAAGTTACTCTTAATCGGTCGTTGACCCGCAAAATGAACCATCTTCGAATCAGCCCTCTTGGGGAGCTGCACCTGTGTAGTTCGAGACGAGGAGGCATTCATGGACGGACGAACTTTTGAGTTGGAATTCGCAAAGTTCATACAAAGGTTCCATGAGCAGATCAAAGAAGCTTTTTTGGAAGATGCTTTCCAGCGGCGCGAGATTCTCTCCCAAACGCTGCTCGGGAAAGAGATGGTCGAAGGACTCGCGGACAGCATCGTTTCGGAATTCAGGAGTAACATAGATCGTAAGACCGCGGTGGAGACCATTGCGGACCGATATGTTCAGCTCGGCATCAGATGTTCCGAGGATGGGTTCAGTTCTTCATCGATAGTCCGTCTTTTCATTCTGTTGAAACGGCACATCTGGCTGTTCTTCCAGGAGAGCAATTTTGCCGGGCAACCCTTTGATGTGCGCTCCATTGTGGCATTGAACAACCGGACCGCGCTTTTTTTCGACCGTGCCATCTACTTTTTCCTCGTAGGTTACGAGAGGGCCTCCAGTGAGTGCTCCGGTGAGCTGGACACGCTGTACAAATCGTTCCTGAACAAGCTGCGCCGGGATCTGGGTCTGAAGAAGGAGACCGAGGAAGAAGATTGACCACCGGGTATCGTGTGCCTGTCATTGCGAGGAGCGAAGCGACGAAGCAATCTAAGAGTCTAGAAGAAAAGATTGCTTCGCTTCACTCGCAATGACAACACTTCTCCGTTAGTAACCGAAATCTTAGATCACGAAACTTGAGACATTAAGGAAAAGTATTCCGGCAGGCGCACTTTTCAAGAACCATTTTCTCACTGCCTGATACCCCGTCGTTTGGAAAATTTCACCATGTTGTTGGCATACTTTGACTGCTTTGCAGGCATCTCCGGCGATATGACGCTCGCCGCGCTCATCGATCTCGGGCTTGACCAGGATTACCTGAGGGAGCAGCTCGGCACTTTGAAGCTTGACGGTTATTCCCTGAACATCCGGCGCTCCAAGAGACGAGGCATTTCAGGGATACGCTTTGACGTGGAAGTAGCCGCGGATCAACCTCACCGCGGGTATCGCGATATCAGCACTTTAATCGAACAGTCCGGTATTCACGAAACAGCCAAGAGCCGCGCCCTTGAAATCTTCGAACTCGTGGCCGAGGCTGAAGCGCGGGTCCATGGCACGACCAAGGAAGAGGTTCACTTTCATGAAGTCGGAGCCGTTGATTCCATTATCGATATTGTAGGCGCGGCCATCGGTATACATCACCTCGGGATTGGCGAAATCATCTGCTCCCCCCTGCCCTTGAGCCGCGGCTTCGTAGAGACTGCACATGGAACCATCCCTACACCGGCTCCGGCAACGCTTGAGATTTTGGAAGGCGTTCCTGTAAGAGGCCTGGAGTGCCCCATCGAACTTGTCACTCCTACAGGCGCTGCTATTGCTCGGGCCCTGGCCTCCGAATTCGGCCCTTATCCTTCGTTCATACCTCTTAAGACCGGTTATGGTTTGGGAAAATCAGATCCTCATCAATTCCCGAATGCCCTGCGCGTAACCCTTGGGCAGAGCGCGGACCGCCCGCTCAACCGCGATCAGGTTGGCGTGGTCGAGTGTCAAGTGGACGACTTGGATCCGCGAGTCCTGGGGGACCTCATGGAACTGCTGTTTTCCCGGGGGGCCCTCGACGTCACTTTTTCGTCAGTTCAGATGAAAAAGAATCGGCCTGGGACACTTGTAAGCACTGTGATTGCGCCGACACTGGTCCGCGAGATCTCCGAGATCCTCTTGACCCACACGACAACTCTCGGGGTTCGAGTCTCCTACGCGGACCGAATTGTCCTGGAGAGGAGGTTGGAAGCAGTCCGGTACATCGTTGGGTTCAGTACGTGTAAAGGTCGTTGAGCTGTTCGACGGCCGAACCGAAAAACGTCCGGAATTCGATGACGTTCAGGCCATTGCCAGGAGAACGGGACGCCCTGTCCGGGAGATTCTCCTGGTACTCGACCGGGAACTCAATCACGAATAGAAAAGAACGAGGCGGCCCATTCAAGATGGAGCACGCCTCGGCCATAGATGTCTCGGGGGGATGGTTTTTACTGGACTACCTGAACAGTGTACCCGAACTTGTCACCGTTCTCCTGGCGATATTCGACCTTCACCTTTTCGCCCACAGCGGGCCGCCGGAAAGGTATGAACTTTGTCTTCAGTCCGACACGGACATTTACGACCTCAGCAGCCTCCCCTTCCTCCATGGTCCTTATGGAAAGGCTCTTTGGAGAAGATGCTACAACTTCACCGGATAAGCTCTTATATTTTTGATCTTCTGTAGGCACCTGCTCTTTGGGCTCTTCTTTTCCTTCAGGAGCAGTCTTGGTCACAGGAGCCTTTTTTGCGGTCTCTTTGCGTTCGGCAGGGGCTTTCTTGGCACCAGGGACAGCTTTTTCAGTCTTTGGAGTGGGCGCGCTTTTGCCCGGAGACCAGCCCGGTTCGGAAACGTGAGCCGGAGGCTTGGTCGAATAGATCGCCTTGGGCGGCTGGCACGGTTGCTCAACGGTAGAGGCATCTTCCGCTACGGTCCTGCAAACAGAGCTGCTCGGAGGGGGTGGTGGATAACATTGAGCTGATGGAGGCAAAGGCGATAGGCTCACTACCTTGGTGGCTTTCATGTACCCGTCTTCCAACATGAAATCAACCGCCACGCGCTCGCCTATGCAAGGCCGCCGGTTGGGAAGGTACTTCGTTCGCCAGCCGACATTGACCTCCGCGCATTGTGCGCCGGATTTGACAGTCATGCTGCGCCAGCCGTTGTCAACAACAGTGCCTTTGAATGTGCATATTCGGTAGGCTTGGACCGGGGCGACTGCAAAGCATAAAAGGATAAGAGCTGCCGAGATCAGTACAACCCGGGCTGAAACGAAATACTTCCCAGACATGGGGGACCTCCTCACTGGGGGGGTAAGGGATTCGCTGGTAATCAGGACGCCTCCTCGGACATCTCCGAGAGTCCATTAGCTTAAAGTGGCCTATACATAGTAGCTTATATTTAAAATGTCAAGTAAATTAGAAAGTAAATTGAGTTTCATCCTAATTCTACAATGTATTATTCGTAAAGACTCCTCAAAAGCCGGGCCTTGTCAACTCCGCCTCGATATGGTAACAACCAAACGCGGAGATTGGAAATGGGAATGTGCCGGGATTCGGGATCCCAAGAAATCGATATAGTAAAGGAGATGGCTGAAGGCCTGGGAAGTCAGGGCTTTAGACTCGAAGAGATCCTTGAAAAAACCAGCGCGGCCCGGGAACGGGTGCAGAAAATGGTGCGATGTCACGAGAGCCGCGGACACGGCTGCGAGGCATCCGACATTTCGGACATCAATAACTCTATCCGCGAGTACAACGGTCTCGTGGATCGTGCTGAGGATGCGCTCAGATGGCTTTTGATTCAAAGAGAGGCCTGCGGCTTCAGGACTCATCGCAACGTCAACATTCACTATCCGATTCCGCCGAAAATGAAGCTACTCAAGACATGAACCGAGTCCGCTTGCTTCCGCTCTTTCGTTATGCCGGCATAGCGGTCCTCGCGGGTTTCTTCTTGTGCGTTGGCCACGCATCAGCTGCTCCAACCAAGGGAAAAGCAGCGAAGAACGCGGTGGGGATTGTGTTCTTTGCAGCGCATGACTGTCCTCGCTGCGAGAACGTAAAGGACCTGATGAAGGTCCTCAAGGCCAGGTATCCCCTTAGGGTAAAGGATTTCGATGTTGACAAAGAGGCGGATTACGCCCTCTTCAAGCGTATCGAAGCGATTCACGCAGCGGATAAGTTTGCAGTGCCACTGGTTATGGTCGGGGAATCCATACTCATGGGCGAGGATGAGATTACCGGCAAGCTCGAGAAGACAGGTACGTACCCTCGCTCGGTCTGGCGGATCACCCTTCCCCTACCTGGGGTCCGCCAAGGGGACGAAGACCTTGGAGAAACCTGCTGCCTCCTCTTGCAATTGCGAGCAGGGCAGGCCGCCCGAAGTCACCGATGAGTTGAGTAAGCTCAGGAAATTTATTGAGAAGTTGTTTTGAAGGGTTGCAAGAGGATCCGGAACTGCCGACCGGACCGTTGCGGTGGAAGAAATAGCCTGCAATCCACAAAGTGCCAATCGGCAGGAAAGTACGAGGTAAATAGCTCATTGATGCAAACCATTCGGTTGATCATCCTTATTCTCAGCGCGCTCTGCTTGCTCGCTTCGTGCGCGTGACTGACCCCCACTCCCCGGCCGGTGGCCGGGCAACAGGGTCCACAGCAAACGTCAGCTTCTTCTGAATCCTGCCCACCGGGCTCTCTATTTTGTCCGGTGTTCAAGGGGGCTGGAAAGTAGAATTCCGCGACCACCGAGTCTTTTTTTCAAAACCGAGGATTACCATACTATGAATATGGCGGGTGCAAAGAGAAGAAGGACGGTAGTTTGTTCCGGGATGCGTGCCGGCCATGGCTGACAGAGCAGGTATTGAGGGAGAAGTGCTTTTTTTATCTCCCTGGGGTTGACTATATTCGGATATATGAATATTATACGGACATAACGGGTTGTCCGTGAGATTTTGTTTGAGAGGTGAAGCATGTTTACTATGGAAGACGAAGCTCGCGACTATTTCAAGGAGAAATTGGCCGAGAATCAGGCTGTCCGTGTGTTCTTCGGCGGCTATGGTTGAGGGGGGCCCAGCATGGGCCTGGCTCTGGATGAGCCCCATGACGACGATTCAAAGTATGAGGTAAACGACCTTACGCTTATCGTAGATCCTTTTGCCCTAAAAGTGATCAAAGAATCGGGAGGCATCAACATACGCTCCAGCGTTTTCGGACCAATGGCAGAATTGGAGAATTGCGCTGCCGGCGGCTGTAGCTGCTGACACAAGGGGAATGCGTATGCCGATTTACGAATTTAGATGCAGCCAGTGTGAAAATGAGTTTGAAACGCTAGTCTTCAGTTCCCGAGAAGAGGCGGTGAGTTGTCCTGCTTGCGGTTCCAAGGAGACAAAGAAGATCCTGTCCGCGTTTTCTCGCACCGGATTGGAGAAGAGCTTGGGGGCTAGCTGCGGCTCATCATCTCCGCGCCACTCGTGAGGTTAAAGATGGGCCGCCGTGCGCGGTCCTCACCTAAATTCACCGAGGTGGATATTTTCTTTCGGTAATTGTCATGGAGTGAATGCCGAAGGAAAGGTGTCATTGCGAGCGGAGCGAAGCAATATCACAACAGCTTGCTTCGCTCCGCTCGCGCAATGACTGGCGATGCAAAATGGCTCCCGGGGTTCGCCGAAGAAACTCGTCCGGGAGTAATTCCTATATCAATCCCACTTGCGCACGTCTTCTATCATCTTTTGATCGTCGGCCAGCTTTCCGGGCTCAAGAATTCTCACAGAGCCTCGCAGTTTGAAGACCTCTCGCACGGTTTGCTCGATGGCGGGAACAAGACCTTCCTGAGCCGCCTGCTTCAGTTCGACTTCCAGCGTCATGACATCCTGATCCTGCGGACGCTCAACTAGGAGCCTGGCTCGCGCAATCTCCGGATGGCTGTCCATTACCTTCTGCACCTGAGATGGATGGACAAACATGCCTTTTACCTTGGTGAGCTGATCAGCGCGTCCCATGATGCGGGTCAAGCGAGGTCCTGTTCGCCCGCACGGGCACGGATCATCCGCTATACTTGAAAGGTCCCCGGTCCCGAACCGCACAAGCGGGTAAATCTTATTGTTGCAGGTGACCACGACCTCGCCCGCTTCTCCATCGGGCAACACTTGACCTGTGTTCGGATCGCAGATCTCCACTATGACGTCGTGATGGATGTGCATACCGTTTACCTGCGGGCACTCATAGGAGACGCATCCCACGTCGGCAGTGCCGTACGCCTGCCTCCCTATCAGGTGATAATCTTCCACTAACCTCTTTCGCAGTGATTCCGGGAGCATTTCCGCCAGGAGGAACCCGATCTCGAGCTTGAATTCTTCTGCCACTCGAATGCCCATGTCTTCGGCCTTCTTGAAAATGGCCATGAGGAAGCTTGGCGTCCCGATATAGCCGGTCACGCCGAGGTGTCTCATAATTTCGACCTGAGCCTCCGTGTTGCCGACACCGGTTGGTATAATTGTCCCTCCGAGTTCCGAAACTCCCTCCTCGAACATGTGCCCAGCGGGGGTAAGATGGTACGCGAAGGTGTTGACCACAAGATCTCCAGGTCTGAAGCCGACAGAGTGCAAAGCGCTTTTCCAACGCCAGTAGTCAGATACTCTCCCCACTGGATCGTAAATAGGTCCGGGTGACTGGTGTATCCTCACCAGATCCGACGCTGGAACGGTAAGGAATCCTCCAAACGGGGGACGGACTTTCTGGGCTTCCGAAAGGTCCTTCTTCTTGGTTATGGGGATCTTCTGCAAGTCCCCGGCGGTTCGCATATCTCCGGGCTTGATACCCTTTGCGTCCATCGCGGCCTTTAGGGGAGTACCCGCTGCGTAAGCGTGGCTGACTACTTCCTGAAGAAATTTGTCTTGGTACGCGCGTCTCTCGTCCGCGGAAAACTTCTCCTCCGCGTTCAGAATCCCGGAGTTCCTGTCTACGTGGTGCATGCCTTCCTCCTAAAACCAGAATGGAGTTCGCGATAGAAATCTCTTGGTCAAGTAACTAGTCAGTTAGGGACCGCGAAAAATTGTCATTGCGAGCGAAGCGAAGTCCCGCGTAACTGAATGGTACATAACCGAAGAGCTTTCCGCCGCTCCTCCTATCAAAAAATGCTCGGTTCTCTAAATTCACCAAAGACCTGTCTGAAAACGTCTGCCATCTCGCCCACCGTGCAGTAGGCCTTGCAGCAATCTACCAGGGGAGGCATGACGTTTCTGCTTTGCTCGTGCGACTCTTTCCAGCGCTGTGAGCCTGCGTGAGACTTCTGAGTCGTTCCGTTCCGCCTTCACACGCCGGAGGCTTTGGACCTGTTTTACTTGTGTTTCCGGGTCGTACTCATGGAGGTCCACGTCAGGCTCGTCCTCATCAACATATTTGTTCACCCCGATCTTTATGTACTCCCCTGTCTTGATTCCCCGCTCCCAATCTGTACGCCTGCTTAGCGACCAACTTCTGGACGAAGCCGCTCGATACCGCCTCGATCATCCCGCCGATGTCATGGATTTTCTTCCGCTCTTCCTCGATTTTCTCTTCCATCTGTTTGGTAAGGGTCTCGATGAAATAGGAGCCGGCTAGTGGGTCCACCGTGTCTCGCAGCCCGATCTCGTCCATGAGCAACTCGCATGTTCGTAGCGATAGAAGGGCTGCCCTCGGAGTTGGAATGGTGAAAGCCTCATCAAACGAGCAGAGCGCTGTGGTCTGGGCCCCTGCCAATGCAGCGGCAAGAGCATAATACGAGCTACGCATGATGTTGTTTTCGGGCTGGGCTTTGGTAAGCCCGAACCCTCCTCCGCCGAACAGACCTCTCAGGTGCATGGATTGCGGGCCCTTGGCGCCGTATTTCTGTTTCAGGTTCTTGGCCCATAGCTTGCGTGCGGCCCGGAACTTCGCCACCTGTTCCCACAGGTTTCCAAATATATTGAAATTAAAGGTGATCCGTCTGGCAACGTCGTCCACGGAAAGCCCGCGGGTCAGTGCTTCGTCAATATAGGTGTCGGCGATTTCGAGAGCGAATCCGATTTCCTGAGCAGGGTTAGCGCCAGATTCCCGTATGTGGTAACCGCAGACCGACACGGGATTACACCTGGGAAGCGTAGTAATGGAATACTCTATGGTATCGCCTATCAGTCGCACGGCATCCTCAACCGGGTAGATCCATGCCCCTCGGCCTATCATCTCCTTGAGGATGTCGTTCTGCGGTGTCGCACTTATGCGTTTGACGTCGAATCCCCGTATCTCGGCCATAGCCTGATACATGGCCAGCATGACGGACGCGACCGCATTTATGGTCAACCCGGACCCGATCCTGTCCAGTTGAATGTCTGCGAAGGCAACTTCAAAGTCACGCAAGGTGTCCACTGCCATCCCGACTCGCCCAACTTCACCCTCAGCTATCGGGTTGTCCGAGTCGTAGCCCATCTGCGTGGGTAGATCGAATGCCACATTAAGGCCCGTCTGGCCATGTGAAATCAGCAGCTTGAACCGTTCGTTCGTCTCATGGGGTGTGCCGAATCCCGAATACTGCCTAGTAGTCCATGCGCGAGATCGGTAACCTTCAGGGTGAATTCCTCTCGTGAAGGGATATTCCCCCGGGTCCGCGAGATCCTGGCCGTAATCGAACCCAATCTCTTCCAGATCTTCCGGACCGTATTTGGTCTTCACTTTGATCCCCGATTGTAGGATCACTTCCTCGATGGCGTCTTTGTTGTTCTTTATGTATTTGGCTACACCCATGATGGTCTACCTGCGGAGAAAATTCTGGTCGGATTCTTGGTGCTCCATTTCATAATTCAAGTGAAGCATTCTCAGACTGAAAACACTGAGAGCGGATTCGAGGCCGCTGTATTGGTGGGACAGGCATCTTGCCTGTCGATCAAGAAATGACAGGCAAGATGCCTGTCCCACCACTTTTGTCCGAAATGCGTACCGAATTCATGAAATGGAGCACTTAGTGTTGTGTTTCACAAATATGGCTCCAGTTTTGTTACCGAAACTGCCCTACCTCGCGTTTCGAGCGCCATAAAAATCACCGGAAGCCACACTAAATAATGCCCTCAGCCTTCAAAACGGTTAAATCGTCCGAACTCACGCCCAGTTCAGATCCGTAAATGGTTTCATTATGCTCGCCAAAGCGCGGGGAAAAGAGAGCCTCCGCTGGTTCGCTTCAAGGAACGGCGCTGGGGCAGGTGGTGGAGCGAGAGTCAACTCGAATCCTGACTTTTGATCCCTGGCCTTTATCAACTTCCCTGAAACCAGCGGGTCTCGAGCCACATCCGTTACCGTGTTGATTTTGGAGGCGGCGACGCCAATCGTGCCCATCAGCCCTACAAGCTCGTTGGTGGTCATCTTGCGGGTCACTTCTGCGATGCTTTTGTTCATGTTGTCTACATCAGCGATTCGGCCCGCGTTCTTCCTGTACGAATCCGAAGCAAGGGACGAAAATTCCGGGAGCGATGAGAACGCCTGGAACTGCTTGTCATTCCCAACAGCAATGTAAACATATCCATCTGAAGTGGGATACACGGACACAGGAGCAAAGAATTCGTGGGTATTGCCTCGCCGAGATATCTTCTTGCCGAACGAACATGTCATCGTGATGGGTACCGTCAACCAAGAGGTAGTGCTCTCGAACATGGAGATGTCCACACGGCTCCCTCTACCGGTCATGGCTCTCACGAAAAGCGCCTTCATGATAAGGCCGTACGCGTGCTCACTGGTCCCCATGTCAGGCAGGGGGATCCCGACCACCTGCGGAGTACCTTTGGCCTCACCGGTCAATTCCATGAGTCCGCCACGTGCCTGGAGAATCGGATCATAAGCGACCTCGTTGCTCTCGGGCCCAAATCCTGTGATACCGAGCCAGATCATGTCTTCTTTGATCGCCCTCAGTGTCTCGTAGTCTACACCCAGTTTGGTATAATTCCTCGGAAGCTGATTTGTGGCAAAGACGTCGATGTTCAATTCTCGTATAAGGCGTGCCAGTATCTCCTTGCCCCTCGGTTCGGCAAGGTTAAGGGTTATGGCTTCCTTTCCGGCATTAATGGCCATGAAGTAGCTGTTCATCCGTTCCTCACCTTCGAGGAACGGCTCGCCGACAAGCCTGTTAGGATCGCCGTAAACAGGGTGCTCGACCCGGATTACCCGGCAACCGTCTATTGCCAGACGATAGGTGAGATAGGGAAGGACCGTGGCCTGTTCCAGGGACAGTATCCTTATATTCCTGAAGAGATCCATCTGTCCTGCTCTCCTTCTGTAGGGACAATGATGTTGACAGTGAATTTCCGAGTGCCTATGATGGGTTTGCGGAAAGGACAGCAATCCTTTGTGACCAAGTTAATCCGATAAAAACAATCGTGTCAAGCTCAATACAGGGGCTTGAGCAACTTCCGTGAGAACACTTCGCGTGCTATTGATCTCTGATCCCATTAACTCTTAGAGCCGGACTTAGAGGAGCACAAATGCGCCTGCCCTCGTTCGCCTACCATGCGCCGCATTCCTTGGACCAAGCGTTGAAGATCAAAAGGGAACTGGGCGCCCAAGCTCCGGTATTGGCCGGCGGCACAGATCTAATCGTCAACCTCAAGCATCGGCTCTCTGCCCCGGCAGCCCTTATAAGTCTAAGGAACATCAAAGAGTTAAAAGGGATACAAGCGAAACCAGACTCCGTGATCATCCGAGCGGCAACCACCCTGATGGAGATCCGGAACAATGAGGCCATTCGGACTCACTTCCCAATCCTGGTGAAGGCCGTCGAATCGGTGGGTGCCTTGGGTATCCAGGGCTTCAGAGGCTCGATCGGCGGGAACCTCTGCCTACAACCGCGCTGCATTCTTTATAATCAATCGCTTTTCTGGCGAACCGGCAAGGCAAAGTGTCACCGTACCGGAGGAAAAGAGTGCCTCGCGCTTGAGGGGTCTGAATCGTGCAACTCCATTTGCTCGGGAGATACGGTCCCGGTGCTGGTGGCCTTATCCGCTCAACTGTCCATTGCAGGGAGCGGCGGCCAAAGGACACTGCCGGTTGCAGATTTTTTCACGGGCAAAGGTGAGAGTCCCTTCAATCTTGCTCCGGACGAGATCGTGACCGAGATACGGCTTCCCATTCCGTGGGCACCACTATCCTGGTCGTATCAGCGTCTTAGCCTGAGATCGGCTGTTGACTTCCCTCTCGTCAATGCGGCCGCAGTAGCCATAATAGATAAGGAAAAGGTTGACAGCTTCCGCCTGGTGCTTTCTGCTCTCGGTCCCGCGCCTGTCGCGCTCAAGGAAGCGGAGACCCTTGTCAAAGGGAAGAAGCCGGACATCGCAATGGTCCGTGAAGCCGGCGAAATTGCGCTCCGGGCCGCAGAAGGGATAGTTGTCCAGAATGCTTCAACCTCGAAATCCTACAGGGTCAAGATGGCCGCGATTATGGCCGGACGGGCCGTGGAGGAGGCGCTGGGTTTAGAGACCTCCCATGCTACAGAACATAAAGGTCGGCGATGAAGAAACAGCTCCTTACCATGACGGTTAACGGCAATGAAATCGACGTCGCGGTCACCCCCAACACCACACTCTTGGAGGTTCTTCGCGATGATCTTGGCTTCACGGGTGTCAAGGAAGGATGTTCCGAAGGAGTGTGCGGAGCCTGCACGGTTCTCATGAACGGGGCGCCGATAAGGTCCTGCCTCACCCTGGCGCTCGAAGCCGAAGGCGCGTCCGTTACCACCATTGAGGGACTCGCTTCTCGTGGGAAACTGCACCCTGTTCAGCAGGCTTTCATTGACCAAGGAGCTGTCCAGTGCGGATTTTGCACTCCCGGAATGATACTCTCGTCCAAAGCGTTGCTGGATAGGAGCCCCCATCCGACGGACGAGGAGATTAAGACGGCCCTGGCCGGCAATTTTTGCCGGTGCACGGGGTACAAGAAGATCCTTGACGCAGTCCGGTCAGTGGCGACCCAGAGCACGGCAGATACTGGAAAGAAGGCTTAGTGCTCATTTTCGCAAGTTGAGCGACCTATCTGACGTAAGGGGTCTGGTGAACCGGTAGGGCCGGCGCCCCTGCCGGCCTTGGGTCAACGACCGGCACGGAGGCCGGTCCTACTGGGTGCGGCGCTGGATGAGCCCACGTACTTGCGTCGTCTCCAATGGCCATTAGCGGAAATATGTAATGGAATTTGAGAAACGAAGTACCGAGTTCACGTGAAGAAACTCTAACATTTGCCTGAATCCTCATTTTCCGGCAGGAGAAATGCGGATTCAGGCAAATGTTAAAAGTTCTTGGGGAGGGGTTTGGGGAGGCCCTTCTTTCAAGAAGGTCCTCCCCAAATCTTCCTGCCTTGACCCAATCGGAGGCGACGACTTTGTCTGAATACAGTCTTATAGGGAAGAGCATTCCACGAGTGGATTCCTCGTCCAAGGTGACGGGTGAAGCCATATTCACGGCGGACTTGAGCCTTCCCAAGATGCTCGTAGGAAAGATACTTCGCAGCCCTTATCCCCACGCCCGAATACTTAACATAGACACATCGAAGGCCCGGCAGCTTCGGGGCGTCCACGCGGTGGTAACGGGGAAAGACACCGCAGGGGAAAAATGGGGCGTGTTCAGGTACACGCGGGACCAGCAACTGCTCTGCGTAGACAAGGTCCGGTACGTTGGGGACGAGGTCGCGGCTGTCGCTGCGGTGGATGAAGACACGGCTCTGGAAGCGCTCAGCCTGATCCAGGTAGATTACGAGGAATTGCCCTCGGTCTTTGACTGTTATTCCGCGCTGGCGCCGGACGCTCCGCAACTCCATGATGAGTATCCTCGCAACATCAACGTGGCGGTCAAAGATTGACGTCGGCGATGTGGATGCGGCCTTCAAAGATTGCGCACTCATTCGCGAAGACACGTTTGTTGCGGAAGAAGACTCATACTTCATGCTCGAACCTTACGCTGTGGTGGCAAACTACCATGCGGACGGTTCCATCGAAGTCTGGATGCCGAACGCGTTCTCCCCATACCAAAGCGAAGGCGCTGTCGAATGCACTGAGGTTGCCCCTTTCCAAGGTGAATGTGCGCAAGATAACCATCGGCGGAGCTTTTGGCGGCCGTTCCGATGTTTTTCCGGCAGAATTCATTACGTGTCTCCTCAGCATTCATAGTCAGCGGCCTGTCAAGGTCGTTTACTCCCGGGAAGAGAACTCGGTTGCTACCCGTATGGGTCATGCAATGATTACCACCGTCAAAACAGGAGTGGACAAGGACGGGAAGGTCCTGGCGAGGGACATAGTCTCTTATTTGGACGGCGGCGCCTACTCCAGTACCGGCCCCATAGCCACATCCGTTCCCTTCCTGTGCCATGAGCAGACCTATCGAATGGATAATGTGCGATTCTACGGGTACCGCATTAGCACAAACAAACCCGTGAGGGGCATGATTCGCATTCACGGTCGATCTTTCGCATGCGGGATCGACACGCAACTCGACATGATCGCGGAGGAACTCGGGATCGACCCTGTGACGATTCGTCTCCGCAACGCCCGCCGCCCGGGGGAAACAACTCCCACGGGCTCTTATGTGGCGAGCTGCGGCCTTGTGGAGTGCATAGAAAAGACCGCGGAGGAGAGCAATTTCCTGGAGAAATTTCGAGATACCACCCCTAACCGCGGCATCGGCATGGGTGTGAATTCGGTGCAGACCGGGTTCCCTCTGGGAATTCGCGGCGGTTCGCAGGCATTCATCAAGTTTCACGAAGATGGCGGCGCTACAGTGATTTCCGGCGTCGTGGACAACGGCCAGGGAAACGACAACATGCTCGTCCAGATCGCGGCCGAGGAACTGGGCCTGCCCCTGGAGGACATCAGGCTCATATCCGCTGACACTGAAGTGACTCCGACTGATGCGGGCTCGTATTCGATGATCTCCACATTTGGCGGCGGTAATGCCGTTAAGACCGCTGCAGCGGACGCCAGGTCGCAACTCTTTGAGGTGGCCTCGGACATGCTCGAAGCCGACCCGGCGGATCTCGTGGCCAAGGACCGGAAAATATTCGTAAAAGGCTCTCCGGATGTGGGTATTTCCATCGCCAAGGTGGTGCGTAAGGCTTTGATACTGGGGCGGCCGATAATGGGGCGGGGCGCGTTTTCCCCGCAGGTGGATCAGCGACGAGAGTGGATCACCAACCCTCGTGGGCAGCTCTCACAGGCGTTTTCATTCGGCGCGACGGTAACAGAGGTGGAAGTAGACCCGGAAACCGGCCAGGTTAAGGCGCTCGACGTCACGTGCGCTCAGGATTGCGGCTTCGCGTTGAATCCACTGGTGGTGGAAGGGCAGTTTGAGGGCGGCGTGGCAATGGGAGGCCAGGGTGGGATGCTCTCGGAGGAGCACCGCTGGAGCCAGGGCCATCTTTTGAACCCTTCGATGCTTGAATACAAGATCCCGATAATAAAAGACATGCCTAATATCAAGTCGATCATAGTCGAAACCATAGATCCCGGCGGGCCGTACGGAGCCAAAGAGGCCGGCATGTCTATCGCCATGTCAGCGGCCCAAGCATACTGCAATGCAGTGGGCAAGGCTCTTGGGATCTATTTCAACCATTACCCGCTGACGCCCGAGCGAATCCTGGACGCGATCGAGAATAAGAAACCGGGCATAAGAACCGCATGGGAGTTCGAGCCTGCAAGGCCAATCGAAGCTGCGCATAAGTCCTAGAAGCGCTGCGCGCTCACAGTCAGTGAAAGATGTAAAGAGTTCTTGATGGTGTCCTCGGCGACGCTTATTTTGCAAAAAGTTCTTTTGCAAAATCCTCGACAACTAGCGTATTATCAGAAAAGAGCCCAAGTGTCGGGTTCATCTCACGCGATTCCATAATTCTGCGAACTGAACTTCTCGCTCAGGCCTCAACCCCGTTGAATTCAGAGGCAGCGTCAGGTTTCGCTCAAGGAGGTTTTTATGACGGTCAGCAAGTGGATCCACATGGGGACAGTTTTGAGTCAGCATGCAGTCCATTATCCGGACAAACTCGGTTGCCAGGACAAGAATAAGAGTTTCACCTTCAAAGAGTGGAACGAGAGAAGCTGCCGCCTCGGAAACGCCCTCACTGACATGGGATGCGGCCACGGCGACCGCTTTGCCGTACTGGCTTTCAACCGAGTCGAGTGGATGGAGATTTACACAGGATGCGCCAAGGGTGGCCAGATCTGTGTGCCGCTGATGTTCCGGCTGGCCGGCCCCGAAATTGAGTACATCATGAACGATTCCAATTGCAAAGCGCTGATCGTCGAGAAGCCTTTGGTTGAGATGATCGACGGAATCAGGGCGAAATTGCCCGTACCCGCTGAAAATTACATCTACCTGGGAGAGCCCGGGGACTCGATACCAAAGGGTTACGTCGGGTACGAAGAGTGGCTGGCAAGAGCATCTGCAGACGAGCCTGAAGTTGTTGTTGACGCTGATGATACCTGGACCTTCATGTATACCTCCGGGACAACAGGTAGGCCAAAAGGCGTCGTCAGGACTCACGAAAGCTATCTGGGGATGTACTACCTGGATGTAGCGAACATGGGGGTGAGGCCAACTGACAAGGTCCTCATGGTGATGCCCATGTGCCACGTCAATTCCATCTTTTATTCATTTCCCTACACCCTCGTGACCGCGTCGGTCTGCGTGTACAATGAATCGAGCTTCTCTCCGGAGGATTTCCTCGCGACGGTAGAAAAGTACCGCATCACGTTCGTATCCCTTGTCCCCACCCATTACATCATGATCCTTTCCATGCCGGAAGCGATCAAGAAGAAGTATGACGTCTCTAGCATGCGTCAGATGTTGATCTCTTCTGCTCCGGCCCGCAAGGACACAAAGGTGGCCATTCTGGAGTTTTTCAAGAATGCTGAACTCTGGGAAGCGTACGGATCTACCGAAGCCGGTCTGGTGACGCTGTGCCGCCCTGACGATCAGCTTCGTAAGCTCGGAACGATAGGTCAGGAGATCTTCGGCATAGACCGTATCAAAGTTATGGATGAAGAGGGAAACGAAGTGCCGGACGGTGAGGTGGGCGAACTGTACGCTCGAACTCCTATAATGTTCAAAGAATACTGGAACCTTCCTGAGAAGACAAAAGAAGTCTTCCAGGGTGAATGGTTCACCGCGGGTGATATGTGTTACCACGACCCAGACGGATTCTATGTGTTGGTTGATCGCAAGGCTAACATGATAATCTCCGGTGGCGAAAATGTCTTTCCGTCGGAAGTTGAAAACGTGGTGGGATCGCACCCTGCCGTGAAAGATGTGGCTGTTATAGGAATCCCCGACGAAAAATGGGGCGAGGCCGTTCACACGGTGATCATACTAAACGACGAGAAAGAGCCCAGCGACGGGCTGAAAGACGAGATTAAGAGACTTGCCAAGACCAAGATAGCGGGCTACAAGGTGCCCAAGACCATGGAGTTCATTGACGATGACGAAATGCCCCGAACGGGCAACCGGTAAGATCCTCCACCGAGTGCTCAGAGAAAAATACGGCAAATGGAGCGACAAGCAGTAAGATCGGGGAGGAACTTCTTGTAAGAAGTTCCTCCCCGAACCCCTCCTCAGAACTTCTAGCCTTTGCCGGAATCCTCATTTCTCCTGCGGCTAAATGAGGATTCCGGCAAGTGTTGAAACCTCTAGGCAAAGGCTTGGCGAAACCATCTTTACACAAGAAAGGTTCCCCGATCTTACCGCTTGAATACTAATTGGTCTGAAGGCGGGGTTGCGGCAAGGCCGAGTTTATGATAGAGGAAATGCCGGAACGAGGGCGGTTCACGAGACACATGCCCTTGTAGTAATCAGCAGGAGAGCCGGAATGAAGTCGGTCTCTTTCTTCATAAGCCTGATGGCTGTTATCTTTGCCAGCAGTTTAGCTTCTGCGCAGGCGCAGGCCGTTAAGCCGCCGGATTCCCGCTCGTCGGATCAATGGGTCAGCCATCAGATGAACCAACCCCTTCCTGGAGCCGGCGACAAATATAGCGTTTCCCCAGATCGTCTCGATGAAATCCAGCAGCTTTATCTCCAGGCAAAGAAGGAGTTGGACGCCAAGGCTGATACAAAGGTGAAGGACAAGAAATAATTACCTGCCGGGGGCAACTTTTTGCAAAAAGTCCCTCCCCGGTTACTTTTCACCCTACTCATACACTCTCCAACCGTTCTCCCACCATCAGAATCCACCTGAAGAGAACTTCTGTCTGCGGAAGATGGTCGAAGAGTCGGCCGACTTTTCCCACACGATCCGGGTATTCAAAGCCTGGGAAGAGTCCCGCGGACATGGCTGGGACTGAAAGAAACTCGCGCAGAAGATCTTTCGGCAGCCGAAAATCCTCCTGCCAAAACTTGTGTCGAGGAAACATCTCTGCGAAAAAAGATTGGAATTCCGGTAGGCTCACCGGCCTCCTCAGGCTGACACCTTCCTTCGCCTCACGGTCCGCGATTTCCAAGAGGTTGTTCCCATCGGGATCGTAAAGACCGTCCATGAAACTGAGCCCGATTCTTCCGCCTTTTTTCAGAAGGCCATTGGCCTGGTGCAGACTCGCTTTGAAATCCGGTATAAGAAAAATGGACGCACTGTAGATTACCGCGTCGAACTGAAAGCTGAAATAGTCCGTAAGCCTTGCGGCATCTCCCTCCACAAAACTGAGCCGATCCGACTCATTGATCCTCGATCGGGCTGTCTCGAGCATGGCCGGAGAATTGTCCAGGCCCCAGACTCGGCATTTCGGCAATGCTGCCAGGAGTTGAAAGGAGCTTGCGCCGGTTCCGCAGCCGACATCGAGTATGTCAGCATCTGCAGGCAGATCCATGCCTGAGACCAGAGCCTCATTCAAGCTTTGGAAGAAACCGTACCGATCCTCAAAGGATTGATAGTCCGCGGGGCTCAGGTCAAAATTGCCCTTGACCGCCTTTTTGATTTTGGTGATCTTCCCTTCGTCCATCCTTGACCTTCTTTTGGCTGGCTATTCGGATTTAGGAGTCAGGAGCTTGAGGTCTGAAGGGAGCATGATCATCGTCTCCATCATCTTCCGATAGCTGGACTCGCTGTGATCATCCCCGTGCTTCCATTCCCGAAGAAGGGCCTTTGCCTGGATCTTGTCCATTCCAAGGACCTGCCGCAACTGCCCCATTGTGATGCATTGCCGTTCGTACGTGTACCGAGCCAACAAATCCAAGGGGATGTTCTTCAATTCATCCAGAGTGACCTTTATCCCTGATGCCCGCAAAAAACCGTGAAGCCGTCTGTACGGGTCTGCTTCTTTCGCGCCTGTGCCCCCTAAATATGCTGCGCTGCCGTCGATGAAATCCTGCCGCAAGGGTGAAAACAGGTCCATAACAGTGCACCCTTGCGGGCCGACCTCAACGCCGTGCGGTTTGGACGGAGGAATCACCAGCATATCACCGCTGCGGAGCGTGATCGTTTTCCTCGCCGGGAAACACGAGTGTTACAGACCCTTCCAGCACCATGGTGACCTGCTCGGAAACATGGTCGTGGACAGGCAGAGGGGTATTGGGCGCCAGCTCCCACCGTGTGACCATAATGTTTTCGCCCCAGAAACATCTTCCGGGTGATATTCTCGTTTATTCGCTGCTCAGCTATGTCGTCCCAGGATATTGTCTGCATGGGTTATCTCCAGGTTGAATAATAGTGTCACGCATAGAGCATGGACTCCAAATGAAAGACCTCTAGGCCCCCTCACCCTTCCCCAGTCCCGCCAAGGACGAGGGTAAATGAGTTTCCCCTCTTTTGACGGGAGGGGTTAGGGGAGGGTGATTTGTCGACAAGCTTGATGCGTTATACTTTGCGGCAACTCGGAACGATCCTGTACTGTGGCGGCCGCTAGTTGCTCTCAAGTATAGTCCTGAGCCTTGCAGCATACAAGGACACCGCACAAGCGAGAACCGATTATCTAACCTAGTTCCCGCTTACTCTGCTGCTTCGCCACGTTGGCTACGGTGCGAAGTGCATCATTAACGGATTTGGGGTCTACGAAAAGGGATGCTACATTCAGGTCGAGTACCCGATCAAGTTGCTCCCCTCGGAAAACCGCGCTGCGTACTTGCCGGGCATCTCGCCCCGGAAGTCGCATTCGGGGAGGTAAGAATTTCCGTGCTGCCGGAGCGAATAGCACGACTTCTGAAGTTCTAGACCCGGCCAGTTGCAACGAGCCAGCACGTACAGACGTCAGGACCATGACTAATGTGTAAGGAAGCCAGAATGCCGACCGTTTCGCCGTTAGGAGCAATCTCGCCTCGTGAAGTCTGGGTGTCTCGATATTTGTCAACAACAAAAAGCTGCGTCGTGCCTCTCTCGTCACCGATGGCGATGGCGGTAAGTGACTTTTCGATGTCTGACTTAATATCGGAAACCATTCTCCGTCAAGCGCCCAGGCACATCGATCAGGAATATGATTAGCACGAAGGCAAGGAGATAGAGTATGAGCTGCGGATGATTGGAGGTGACGGCGTATGCCACCACAGCCCACCAAATTGTTAGTGCCCACGACCGAATCTTCCACCCGCGCTCTCCGAGACCCTTGATAATACCTTGAACGATCTCCCAGTTCTTTCGAAGAAGCGTCACTTGCCTCTCTGTCGCATCACTGGACATCGAACACCTCCTTCCACATGACGACTATTGCCAATAGCCGCTTTGCCAGTGAATCATCTTTGATACGCTCCGCATAGTTAAGGGCCGCGGCTAACAATCGGGGCATCCGACGTTTAAGAAGATCCGCGAGAATTGCTTCATTGCTGACATAGTTCGTTCCGGCTATGTCCACCCAGTCCTTGAGGATGGCTGACATGGCCTTTCCCAACTCAATTAGCTCTTTGGAAACACTCCGAATCCAAGGTCGATCCTTGTAGGCGATTTTGCAAGGCCGGATACGCGACCCTCATGGACATCATGTCAATGTCAAACTCATTCCGACAACACTGCGTGACAAAATTCTCTAGAAACACGACTAGGTTCAGCGCGCCGCCGCCGTGCGAGCCGAAGGGGATCTTTCTTGTGAGAGCCCCGCTTGAGTTGTGTTTGGATAGGCCTGAGGAAATCGTTAACAAGCTTCAGCAGATGCGGTGAGAAGGGATGCTTGGTCATTGAAGCGCCTCACCGAGTTTCCTTCTAACGTGTGCAAAGACCGACTGAATCTCGCTGCAACGCGACCGGCGCTCGGTTGCAAACGGTTCACGGGCGAGCGGACACTGACGGTGTAGTACCGCTCCAGAGCCGCGAGAGGTGAACGCAAGCGTATAAGATCAGGCCTCAGCCTATAAAACTCTCTGAAAGCCTTACGTTTGTTAAACTGCGGACAGCCCATCTCCCGCGAGGGGCGAAGAACACCACGTTCTTGTAGATTATGAAGAGACGAGCGAATGCACGTACAAAGAAAATCTCCGAAAGCGTGGAGGTCCCTGAAAAGCTTCAGGCGACCGAGCTGCTCTGAGATATCCGCCGAGAAGTCTGACTTGAGTGCAAATGGCCGCAGGCTTAGGCGAGCAAACGTGCCGTCATCCCATACAAGGACTCCTTCTGTAAGCACATGGTAAACGAAGAGGCTGCCTTCATCCCAGAATCGAATGAAATCTTTGGGTGCGTAGGTAATGACCGATATGGGAGAGATATGAATTCTGCAATAAGTGGCTCACGGTAGAAAGGTGCAATCCTGGCTCTGCTGTAGGTCAAGATCAACAAATCAAGATCGCTCTCAGGGTGTGTTATCACCTCGGGCTGTAGAGCCAATTATGATCCCCGCCTTACCCTTGAAGTAATAGCGCGCGACGAATGAATAGCATATGACCCGGTAGCGTCGCAGCCATGACCGCAGCGTCGAGAAACGGATCTCATTTGAGCGTGAATTGCAAACTCCGCTTCCACTCCCCCTCACTTTGCGTTCAGCTCAGCGACGCATCCTGATGTTGGTTTTGTGCTTTGCGCTCGAGACCTTTCTTGCACTTTTCGCGGTTACCGCCAGCATACCACGCCGATGACAACCATTTCCGATTTCAAGTGGTTAGGGACTGTTACTCCCAAAAAGCTGCAACCCTAGCCGGGTTTCATAAAGACAGAGTGAAAAATCTCAAACACTCTCTGAGGTCTAATGCTTATATAGCCCGTGGGGCGATGTCAAGCATGATCCGTTATTACGATCAAAATTGTTGTCTTCCGCCCCATGTCGCCAGCAAGGCCGGGCAACGAAGGCGGCAGGCAGCTAAGTATCTTCCACAAACACCACACTTACAAAATCCGAAAGCACCCGCCCCCCATGTGGTTGTGCTCGCTACCGGCTGGAATGAAGACCCATCCTCCGGGATTGATACACGACTCGTTCATTTTCAAAAGTTATTTCGAGTTGGCCCTCAAGGACATAGCCGAGATGGCCCTTCTCACACCAATGCGGTTCCAGGTCTTTGGTGTATTCGACCAGACGCAATTGCCTGTCGCCTTGCTTCATTACCTTGTGACGAATGCCCTTCATGGGCGTTTCCCACGGAATTGACGCAAAATCGATCTTATGAGTCATGGTTTAAGTCCTTACAGCGGGGCTGCGGGAATGAGGGAAGCTATGCGTAGAGCAGGCGTCCTTTGGGCTCCGGATGGGGCGTCCAATTCCTGGCCGTTCTATCCATTCTTCGATGGATTGTCTGGAACATTGGACACTGCTTCTTGATATGTCGCCCCGTCTGCGGCACATCCGGCCGACTCCGGGACCTCGGCAATAAACGCGATCTTCATCACTCCAGTAGATGATCACTTCATAGCGATAGTTACCGGACATTGCCTTTGACCTCCGAGACGGTATTTTATAATGATATGGCGCACTTGCTTGACCTGATACGGTTTTCCCTTGCCGCCGCTTGTCGGCTGCAGGTTCAGTATCTCTTCTACTGCTTCCTTTGTGAAGATGTGATGACTTCCACGGATTCTTTCACGGAATCCCAGGGTCCGTAGTAATCCGCACATCCCTTCGAATGGAATATTTGCATCCGACGCTCCTCGAAGTATCCGGCCAAGCAGTTTTTCATGCTCACTCATCAAAGTATTCCTTACCTAAAATCACTTGGTTATACGCCCCTCCCGTCAATGTCAAACACTATCTCTCGTTATCTTGGAAATTGTCGGCAAGACCGTGCATACGGTTGCAAACCGAACAAGAGATTACACGGAAATGACCCTCGTCTTCACACGGCTCGTTAGCCCTTCATCCGAATTCAGGGCCGAGGGTGGCGCAGAGCCGCTCTGGCTGCCCTGGATGCTTGTTCCTTCCCGCGGAACATGCGAATCAGAGGCCACGAGAAACTCGAAACCCGTGGGCCTTGACCAGCGACAGCGCCCAGGGATTTTTCAGCATACAATCGACAAACACGAGTTCTCTCCCGGAGCGGCGCAGGAACTCGTCCAAGAGGGCCGCGGCCACGTCTTCTGGTACGGGCCATCCAGGGCCCAAGGTGGTCGGCAAGCGAACCGCGTCGGCCAAATGCGTATCCCTCAATTCCTAATCCTTCTCTGGCTACCAGCCTGAATTCGGGCGCGGTTTCGGTCTAGAGAACGCAGGAGCCCGCTCCTGTCAGCCCCGAAAATCTCCCGATCAAGCCGCAGCACGTCTTCGATTTCTACGGGCGATTTCGTCATCTCAATCTCACGAGGTTCGCCTTTGAGCATCCACCGCTCGATGTCGGTACTCGCTCAAGAACCCAAGCTTCTCGTAAAGAATTCTGCCCTGCGGCGTGGCATCGAGCTTCATGCAAGGGATATTTCGATAATCAAGGTACCCGATTGCTCGTTCAAGAAGCACAGTGCCTATGCCTTGCCCTCGAAATTGCTCTTCAACCAGGACCATGCCGATCCACGCGAACCTGCCTTCGTAAACAATCGTAGTGGAAGTTCCAACCACGCGGCCGTCGCGCTCAGCCACGAAACAGCCTTCAGGGTTGGCGGAAAGAAATCGCTCCCAGTCAGCAGCGGTCTGGTTCCAGCCCGCGAGGTCTTTCAGTCGCATTGCTTCCGGGATGTCATCGACGGTCATCAAGCGTAATTGTACGTTCATGCGCTCAGTCCGGGGAAGACTAAGATTGGGGGAACCTTCTTTTTGCAAAGAAGGTTCCCCCAAACCCCTCCAAGAAACTCCAAGACTTGCCGGAATCCTCATTTTCCCTCAGCCAAAATGAGGATTCCGGCAAAGTCCAGCATTTTTTGGGAAGTGTCTGAGGCGAACCTTCCTGCAAGAACAGTCTCCGCCGATGCTTCCTCGTCTTGGAGCTAACTGGTATTACTCTTTACAGTTCCGGGGCGTGCGATGGGACGAGGCACAGGAAAGTTAACGGCTCCGTGCCGGTATTACGAAGTTGATGTTCTTCGTTGCCGGGTATGAACGCGACATTGCCCGATTTGACCGGGTTCCATTGACCGTTGCCGTAGAGTTCGCCCGAGCCCGAATGAATGAACATTTCGTGTTCCCAATCGTGCGAATGCATGGGGGTGTGCCCGCCGGCGCCAATCTCGAAGATTCGCATGCAAAAATTGTTGGCCCCGTCATTCTTGCCGATAACCACACGTGCTGCTATCCCTTTTACTTGGTCGCTTTCAAAGTGGGTGGGTTGCATTTCCGCGTACTGCAGAATCTTCATGACATCCTCCGTGAGTTTGTATCTAATGGCCAGCGCCACTGGTGCGGCGAAGAATTAACCGCGGTCATTTCCTGATGATCGACCCAACAAGAAGGCCTCCCACCAGCGTTTCGACGAGGGTGCCCACAAACCACTCAACCGCCATGTATAACGGGATCGGCATGAAGGAGTATGTTCCGAAGCCCATGGAGAAACCAGTGCCCAGCCCGAACAACAAACCGTACTTCACGCCTCTTCCGATACCTTTTTTCGCAACCAACAGCGCATAAATGCATACGAAATGCCAGCGCATTGATCAGAACGGCCAGATGCAGGACCCCCAGTTTCATCTCGTTCATGGGTCTCCAAAGTTGGGCTGTTGCTTCGTAACTGGACGCTAGAATCAGCCCATGGATGACGAAGTCCATGGCGGACCATGCGACAAAAACAGCCAAGACAGCGAGGACGATTCTTTTCATTGTGACTCTTCTCAATCCGAAGGTTGACTTCCAAGGAAAACCCCTGACCGTCCGTCGAACGATTCGGTCTGCCTGGCGAGCAAGCACCACCTGGGGACGAACGAGCATCAGCCATGGAGCGGGTCAGGCAATAGTTCGTCAGGCTCGGCAGATCCGAGAAAGGATCAGCCAAAGCGAGCCGTTTCCAGCGATTACGGGCAATGACTCTAATTGGAAGAGGCTTCGTCCAGCTTCTTATACCGCCCTTTTGTGTCTATGCCCAGCGGCTCATCCTGGAATTTTTGCAACTCATCGCCTGCCTTGGAAGATTGTTCCTCTATTCGTTGCTGGGCTCGATGAAGAAAGAAAAACATAGTGTTATGAGTTGTCATCAAAACGTGTGTGCCCAGCACGGAGTCAATGTGCCTGAATATCGGGGCCCCACCCAGATTGACTACTCCGCCGAGGAGAACAATCGCAAGAATGATGGCAATCACGACAATGGCTGTACGCATCTCTTACCCTCCGTTTGCGATGGGATCGTAAGAAGTTGCTGTCATAAAATGAACTGATGTGCGTTGAGGTTCCCGGATGGTTCTTTCCTCCTCCCGGGGCTATTTTTCCCAATCCTCAAGGCCGGCACGGCTAGGATCAATTATAGTCACCTTGGAATTTCTTAGAGCCAGCCACTTCCCACATTTCCCGCACTGGATTTTTATCCCTGTTTTCTTGATGGTTTTCTCCACCGGAATTCGGCAATCGTCACAGCTAATTTTTGCGCCCTCAAGGGAATCCAACGCGTATGCTTCCCAAATCTGGCCACTCGAAGGTTCTATTTCCATAAGTCTTTTGACTGCTTCTACCATTCCAGCGGCATCGGCAGATCCGAAACTGTCCATTGCGCACGTGGACTCAATTGTCTCTACCAATTTCTTGAAATCCCTCGTGGATCGGTTGTTAGCCGGTGGCCGCACGTGAGCGGCCCGCTTCTTTTGAGGCCACTTGATGTTGAGCGCTTGGGTGCGAACAAGGCCTTTCCATTTCTCCGGATAAGTCCTGCAGTATACCAGACTATAAAGATGATCACCCAGATGCTGATGCCGATAAGGATCTCCATTTCAATTACTTCCTGGACAAAACAGTTGGTCGAACCGAGGTCTCGCATTGTGGTTCGCGTATTCGCGTTCCGCGACGGCCTCCTCTTTCGTGTTCAATCTTACACCTGAAATCAATCGAGAATTTGCCTTCTGGAATTAGGTCCTGGGAATTCCTCTATACCGCTTCCTGTTGCCTGCTTCGAACCCGCGGCCTCCTTCAGTTCCTCTATAACACTTTCTACCTGCCGGCGAGTATGCTCCAGTGTATTCCCGTTGTCCACAAGCCGATCAGCAAGCCGCCTTTTTTCGTCAATGGGCATTTGAGCATCAAGTCGGGAGCGAGCATCATCCACTGACATCCCGTCCCGATTCACCAATCGCTCTTCTTGCACATGGCGCGGAGCGTACACGACTACTACGAGATCGACAAATTGTTCCCATCCAGTCTCGTACAGTAGAGGAACGTCTACGACTACAATTGAATGCCCTTGACGTTCAAGGGTTCTCAATCTCTTGTTCTGCTCCTCTGCGACCCTGGGATGAATGATGGATTCCAGTATGTTACGTTTTGACCGGTCCTGAAAGACCAGCCGCGCCATGGCCTCGCGGTCCAGTTTGCCCTCATCGTCCAGTACGGCGTTTCCGAAGATTCGCCGTATCTCGGCCAGCCCTTGGGAGCCCGGTCTAACAACTTCCCTCGCCAGCTCATCAGAACAGATTACAGGAATGCCGGCCTGCTCAAACATCCTGCTAACCGTGCTCTTACCCGACGCGATACCGCCAGTCAATCCTACAACAAGCATTTAACGATCTCACCTGTAGTCATGAAATGAAGAAACTAAGATTTGCTTGGCGTTGCCGATGGGCAATGGTTTAGGTGCAGGCAACGACACAAAACGGTGAAACTCCAAGAGCGTCGGTGCCGAAGTGCTCCTCTTCATAGTTTCGGTAACATATTTCGCGCAAACGTGCTGGGACAGGCATCCTGCCTGCCATTTCTTGATAGACAGGCAGGATGCCTGTCCCACCAATACAGCCCGCCAATGCGAGTATCCACTGGCGGCCATGGGCCGCCCTACCCCGCGTGTAGCGGGATCAAGCTTCCACGGGGAGCCACTCTACTAATCCTTTTTCTTCAACTCATCCCACGCGGCTTCCATGGCACGATCAATCTTCTTGCCCGTCTTGTCCATTACATCTCGAAAAACGCTCCATTGCTCTTTAACAGCTTTGGCCATCCTTTCCGACTGCTCTTGGAACACTTTGAGTTGTTCCTCTCCCAGACGACCCGTTGCCTCCCATTGCTTGTCCAGTATGTCCCTTGCCTGATTGACGCAAAGCTCGAAAGTCTCCTGAGTCACGTTTCCGATGGTCTTCAGCCGCGTGGTGAGCTCATTGAAGAAGCTGTCCCATTCCAAGTTCTTTTCTTTCTGCAAGAGTTCCCACGACTGCTTCACCTTTTCCGCGGCCCGTTCAACGTCCTCGGCTGCCATCTTCCCCGACTGTTTCATAGTTCTTGCGGCCTGGTCCACAGCAGCCACGAACTCCTGCCGAGATGCTCCCCAACTTCTGCGGAGTAGGGCTCGTGCCTCTCCAAGCATGAACACTCCTACGGTGCCGAGATTGTCTACCAACTCCGTAATTGCGTCCTTAACATCATTCTTTCGCTCCATGGTCCCCTCCGCTCTTGCCTGAACGACATTGACCCCCACGTCCGTACGGTAACAGTTCAGTAGGATGTCGTCAACACGGTCTATCAGTTTGGAATACCGGCTGGCAAGCGGATTATCCTTTCATTAAAGACCTCTTCCGCGGTATTATATTGGTACGCTTTCAAGCGAGCGCAACAAAAGGAACGGCCAGGACAAAAGAAACAATGAGCACCAAGAGCCCTAACGACCCTGAGATACCGGATAAGGATGCTGGAGCACGGATGGACGCCCAGCCAAGAAAACACTTTGGTTCGCCAATTGAGGAAGATGCAATACCCTGGGCGGAAATCATTTTGGAGGAGGAGCCGTTAGCCGCCGGTGCAGTAAAGCCAGTGACACGAGAACCTCTACTTGCCGAGACGGCCCGAGATGAGGGCTTCGTTTCGCCGATCTCAGGCATGCACGAGGAACACCCGCTGGATGGCCAAATTGCAGGTCCTCCACTCGCTGTTCTTGCGGTCGCCCTGCTTGTATTTCTTCTGCTGCTCGAAATGTGAGAGGGGATACAATTTCGGCGCCCGCTGCCGCTACACTAGCGGGCCTCGAATGGATGGATTTCTTGACATGATAGGTAGTTCCTGATAAATAGGTAAGATTCCGCTATATGTGACATTCACATGGCCAACTAAGTGCCTCAGAAACCGCCGCAGGTAGTTTAGAAAGGCTCGTCCGGTTTGGCCACGTTAAACAGCGTAAGAGCTAACCTTCGTGCGGTCAATTGCAGTTGCTTGACCGTCGTGATTTGTCGAGGGGAGCATTATGGGGCATCAAGTGACAACTCCGCCTACTGAGCCTCGAACCCAAACCGCTTGTGGGCGTAATCTAACCTAAGTCAAAGGAGGAACGGGCTGTGAAGGTCCTTATCTCGGACAATCTGTCCGAATTGGGTGTGAAGATCCTTCGTGACGCCGAAGGAATCGAAGTGGATGTCAAAGTCGGCCTCAGCCCTGAAGAGCTTAAAGAGGTCATCGGAGAATATCACGGTCTGGCCATACGGGGCGCAACTAAGGTGACCGCCGACCTGATCGCTGCCGCAGCCAATCTGAAAGTAGTAGGTCGGGCCGGCACAGGTCTCGATAACGTCGATATACCTGCGGCGTCCAAGAGAGGCATAGTGGTGATGAACACGCCGGGCGGAAACACCGTCACTACGGCGGAGCATACCCTTTCCATGATGATGGCCCTCGTCAGGAACATACCTCAGGCGAATGCTTCAATGAAGCAGGCCAAATGGGAAAAGAAAAAGTTTTCGGGAATGGAGATCTTCAACAAAACACTCGGCGTAGTCGGATTGGGGAAGATCGGATCTGTTGTTTCAGACAGAGCTATGGGTCTTGGCATGAATGTTATCGCGTATGACCCTTTTCTGTCTGAAGACCAGGCGAAGCAGATGGGAATCCGGATCGGCTCACTCGATGAGGTCTTCAAGGAGGCTGACATCATCACCCTGCATGTGCCGCTTACGGATGAAACCAGAGGCGTCATCAATGCCAAGAATATCGCAAAAATGCGTAATGGGGTGCGTATCGTCAACTGTTCTCGAGGCCCTGTTATCAACGAGGATGACTTGGCAGATGCGATCGAATCCGGCAAAGTGGCGGGCGCCGCGATCGATGTTTATTCGGTGGAACCTCCCGGCAAGACTCGATTGATCTCTCTTGATCAGGTTATCTGCACGCCTCATCTGGGAGCCTCCACGCAAGAAGCCCAAGATAATGTGGCAATTGCGGTGGCGGACCAGATAAGAGACTATCTCGTAAACGGGACCATCAGAAACGCTGTGAACGCTCCGGCCGTTTCCGGTGAGGCGCTAGTGACCTTGCAGCCCTATCTTGACCTTTCCCAGAGACTGGGCTCGTTCCTTGGCCAGATCGTTCAGACTGGAATCAAGAGTGTCGAAGCTCAATATTCGGGCGATGTCACGGAAATGGCGCTCAAACCCATTACTACTTCATTTCTGACCGGACTTCTCACCCCGATCATGCAGGACGACGTCAATCAAGTGAACGCGCCGATGGTGGCAGCGGATAGAGGAATTGTAATTTCAGAGACTAGAGTCAGCAAAGCCGAGAACTTCCTTTCTCTCCTCCGCTATAAGGTTGTAACCGAGCGGTCGGAGCACATTGTGGAGGGAACATTGTTCGGGAAATCCGAACCGAGGATGGTTCGGTACGGTGGCTTCCGCGGCGAATTCGACCTGTCGGGCGATCTCATTCTTATTGACGGCGTTGACAAACCGGGTGTCATTGGAAAAGTTGGCGCCACGCTGGGCGACAAAGGGGTCAACATCTCCCATTTTCAGTTCGCACGCCAAGAACAAGGGGGACCGGCGCTTCTGTTCCTCAACACTGACTCCAAGGCAGGGGATGACTCTTTGGAGGCTCTGAGGGCTCTTGAAAATGTTGTCTCAGTGAGGCGTCTGACTATATAGAGAGAGAGCGCTAGTTCGTGGAAAACACGCGTGGGAGCTGCAGGGACAATTCGCGAGCGGCCTCTACAGACAGGCCACCCATACGTAGAAAAGAATTGCCTTAGCCTGGCTTCATCTGGGTACCAATTCATGCTGAACATAAAGGACCTGTCTCGTCCTGAGCTTCCTACGCAGGACAATTACGACCAAGCCCTGAAAATAGGGCTGGAGATCTTCGGGCGAAAAGACCCTGGAAGGGTCGCACAAAAAGCAGGAGCACTGTTCGAGGGCAGATCGGTCATTGTTTCGCACCTGGATAGAGAAATCGTCCTGAATGTGGATACACAGCGCTTGTCTATCAAAGAGACTGATGAAGAAGCACCCATCTGGCTGGCTATACTCACGCTCCATTACCTGAATAATGCCGACGGGAGGCAACCCACGGGCCGATTGAAACACTTCCGCGAATTCAAGGACGGTCATTTCTATGAGCCCGCTTTCAACCGCAGGACAAAAGAAATCTTGGTCCAGGTCTTCGGCACAGATCCCGCTCCCATGATTGCGGCTGCTCGAAAACTGAAGGGGAAAGATATTCAGACCGGAGACGCTGCTGTAGAACTCCCTTACTACCCTTGCCTTCCCATCACTTGCATCGTCTGGAAAGGAGACGATGAGTTTCCGCCAGAGGCCACTGTCCTGTTCGATGAGACCGCGGATCTGTTCTTCAGTGCGGAAGACATGGCCGTAGCAGGACAAATGGCTGTGTTGGAGTTGTTGAAGGCCGCTCGGGGATAAGCTTCCTTCGAGGCACGGGAGTGAGCAAGTTTAGACCAGGCGACTTGCTAAATGTAACCCGGTATGAGGATCGACATGAAAATAGCGATATCCGGAAAAGGAGGAGTAGGCAAGACAACGCTGAGCAGTCTGTTGGCTCGCTACTGGGCGCGACAAGGCTACAGAGTCCTGGCAGTTGATGCGGATCCGGACGCAAACCTGGGTTCCGCCCTTGGCATAGATACCACTGACATTGTGCCCGTGGCCAAAATGGAGAAGCTCATTTACGAACGGACCGGCGTTCAGCCGGGGACGGTGGGAGGCTTCTTCAAAATGAATCCTCACGTGGATGACCTCCCCGAATCATTGAGCCGGGAAAAGGATGGGGTTCGCCTGCTCGTCATGGGTACCGTCAAGAAGGGTGGAGGGGGCTGCATCTGTCCCGAGAGCGTTCTTCTGAAGGCCCTGGTGAGCCATCTGGTTCTGTATCAGAAGGACCGGGTGATAATGGACATGGAAGCAGGGATCGAGCACTTGGGTCGAGGCACTGCCCAAGGTGTGGACAGGTTGATAATAGTAGTGGAGCCGGGCCGCAGAAGCATTGAGACCGCGGCCAAGGTGCAGGAGCTTACAAAGGACATTGGTCTTTATAAGGTTGCGGCGGTGGGGAGTAAAGTCCGAAGTCCTCAGCAGGAAGAGTTTCTCCACACCAACTTGGACGGCATACCCCTTGCTAGGGATTCTTCCGTACTCGGAGGAAATAGCCACAGCGGACCTGGAGAGCCGCCCCCCATCGCTGGACGATCCTGTGATCCTCCAGGCCATCGAAAAGATTGCGGCAGCACTGGAGCCTGAGACAAATTAGAGCCATTTTATGAATTCTCAGGGAGACTACTTGCAATAGCCTAGCTTTGTTTACAAGGCCTTCTGCTGGGTGCGTCCGAGTGTCCAGCATTGACACAATCTGCATTCCTAATCAGGCCAAAGGCCACGGGACTGATTTAAGTCGTTAGCATAAAGGAGGAAGACTGCATGTCGGCCAAAATTATCAGTGGAAATGAGGTATCCCAGCAACTCAAAGACGAGATGAAAGAAGAGGTTGTGAAACTGAAGGCCCAGGGATTGGAACCCTGCCTGTCGGTTATTCTCGTGGGCGAAGACCCGGCTTCCAAGGTGTACGTCGCCAACAAGAAGAAGGCGTGCGAGTATATCGGGATCAAATCCCTTGAAACCAAACTGCCGGCGGAAGCCACCATGGAGCAGCTCCTGGCCGTCGTCGACGGCTATAACAAAGACAAGTCCGTACACGGGATACTCTGCCAACTCCCACTTCCGAAGGGCAGAGGTTTCGAGGAAACAAAAATTCTGCGCTCGATACTGCCGGAAAAAGATGTGGATTGCTTTCACCCTTATAACGTGGGCCTGATCAGCATTGGCGAGGTGCGTTTCCTGCCGTGCACACCAGCGGGCGTGCTAGAGCTTATTGACCGCGGCGGATTCCAAACCGCAGGCGCGGACGTTGTTATCCTGGGCCGAAGCAACATCGTGGGCCGTCCGCTCTCCAACATGCTCGATCAAAGAGACAGGAATGCCACGGTAACGATGTGTCACACCAAGACAAAGGACCTTAAAGAACGGTGCCGAAATGCGGACATCGTCATCGCGGCCATCGGCGTACCGGAGTTCTGCAAAGGTGACATGGTGAAAGAGGGAGCGGTTGTGATCGACGTAGGAATCAATCGCGTAGATGCTCCGGGAACTGAAAGAGGCTGGAAGCTGGTGGGAGACGTGGCCTTTGACGAGGTGAAGGAAAAGGCTGCTGCCGTTACCCCGGTCCCGGGAGGCGTGGGCCCCATGACTATCGCCATGCTCATGAAGAACACGCTGACCGCAGCCAAAGAAACTATGAAGTAAGGTCGGTTTGCCTTCAAACGAGTAAGAATCGGGAGGCTCTTCTTGTAAGAGGGGCCTCCTGACCCAATTCCCCTCCCCTCTCGTCCTAATCGTTTCTACTCATCACCCACCTCGGCGCCTTATCGACGCAGCCTTGAGAACAGCTTTGCGCCGCTCTTCAGGGATACGAGCGAAGTGCTCCACCGCGGCGATCACAATGTCCCGTGGCGATTCTCCGAGGCGATCGGCAAGTTCCGCGACCTGCTCGACCAGATCATCGGGAAGGCGGAAGAGAGGAGTTTGTTCTGAGGGTTCGGTCATTTTCCGGACGGTACAAGAATGTTTCGAAAGCTTTGCGACTGGCCCTACGGCATCGTAGGCCGGCCTGTCAGTATTTCTCTGCCGCGTGCAATGTCCCGACCAATCTGAGTCCTTAGGGCTTCTACGCTCTCAAAGGTCATTTCCGACCGCAATCGGCCCGCCAGATAGACCCGAATGGTTTCGCCGTAAAGGTCTTGATCAAAATCCAGGATGTGAACCTCGTACGATACGCGGCGATCCCTGAACGTCGGATTGTAACCTATATTCATAACGCCGACGCGCATGCTTTCGCCTACCCTGCAATAGACAGCGTAGACTCCCTCGGGAGGATGCAGCTTCACTTCCGGTCTTATGTTTGCAGTCGGAAACCCCAATGCCTTGCCGCGATGGTGTCCGTGAATTACCCGCCCCTCTATGGTGAATTCCCGTCCCAACAGCACGTTGGCCTCGCGAATTTCTCCCCGCATCAAGTAATCTCGGATGCGGCTCGACGATACCACGTCTCCATCTATCTTTACCGGTGGCACAACATGAACCACAAACCCAAGCTCGGGCGCCATTTTCTTGAGAGTGTGAGGGGTTCCGGCTCTCCCCTTGCCGAAGCGATAGTTCTCACCAATGAATAAGTGCCGTATTCCTAGTTCCTCGACAAGAACGTTCAGCACGAAATCTTCAGCCGATTGAGCGGCAAATTCTTTAGTGAACTCGGCAAGAATAAGGACATCGATCCCCAGGTGTTCGAGAATGTCGGCTCGTTCGCGGGGGGTGGTTATTCTAGGGACATCGGGCACAGTGTTCAGGACGAGGCGCGGATGTGGGTCAAAAGTGTATACGACTGCTTCCCGCCCCTTGCCGTGTGCAGTTTCTACTGTCTGCCTTAGGATCTCCTGGTGCCCCAGATGTACGCCATCGAAGTTTCCCAGAGCAACTGACGGAGAGCTGAAGTTTTGATAGATCTTCTCGCGAACGCGAATGATTTCCATACGCTGTATCTAGGCGTCAGGCGCCGACCCCCCAATGGGCTCCTCGGCCAAGCCGGTCGGGGCCGTCTCCTGCTTCTGAAGAGAGGCCAGCTCTTTGGACTTCTCTTCCAATTCCCCTTTGAGGCGCTTATTGTCGGATTCCAAGCCCTGTATTTGCGTATTCAGGCGATCGACCTCTGCCTGATGCTCCTTGTCGGTTTTGATCATTCTGCGTCTCTCGCGCAGCCATTTCAACTGGGTCATAAAGTCGCCCACCGCTGCGATTATTATGCCTACTGAGACGCATATCGTTACCAATTCCCAAAAAGCCACCTTGATAGGGGCGGACAAGCCGAAATAGGTGATCTGTAGTTCAATGTCCTTGTTCTTCATGAACAACGAGATAATCAATATGACAAAGGCCAGTTCTATGAGCCTCTTGATCAGTCTCATTTGCGCACCTCTCACGACTGTTCTGGAAACAGGCTGTCGAAACCCTCCCTAAGCTTAAGGCAGGTGCTGAGGAGGTGTTCCGGAATTACCCTGACGTCGGCCAACACAGGCATGATATTTGTGTCACCGCTCCAACGAGGGACTACATGATAATGCAAATGCTCCTCAATACCGGCGCCGGCAACAACTCCCAGATTGATTCCAATATTGAAACCTTCCGGCCGCATGACCTTCCTGAGGACATGGACAGACGCGGCACAGTTCCTGGATTGTCAGGCTGTTCTCTTCCGGATCCAGCAAGCAAATGTCTTCGACGTGCTTGTAGGGTGAAACAAGGACATGGCCGTTGGTGTAGGGAAACTTGTTCATCATCGTGAAAGCCCCTCGGCCCCGATGAATGATCAAATTGACGTCATCCTGATCGGCAGCGGGCTTTGTGCAGAATATGCAGCCCGGTTCCTTCTCTCCTCCAACGACGTAGTCTATTCTCCACGGAGCCCAGATTCTTTCCATTTTCTCTCTGTCGTGCCGAATCGAACCTCAAATCGATCGTACTACATTTCTACCCCGAAGCGCCCCTTTTCTGGTGCCTGTTCCGAAAATCAGATCTCAGATCAGCGCATGTGAGCCTAACAATCCCGGCCCTTCTGGCGGAAAGCCGATTCCTCACGGGTCAAGTATTCAATGGAACCCAGTGTCCCTGTCCACTGGCAGGATTGTTCCTATAATATTTCCCTCGACGATTTCAATCAAGCCGACGGTTCCGTTTCCCTTGTCCCGGCTCTGACTTGCCGAGCCCGGGTTAAACATATCGACACCGTCCACCTTGCCCCAGAAAGGAACGTGAGAGTGCCCATAGACTATTAGATCCGGTCGGTCCGTGTGAAATTGTCCCAATATCCTCTGCTCCAGCCCGTCTCTCGATCCCCATCCGTGGATCAGGTCCTACTTGCTTTCCCGCCGCGGGAATAACTCTGACCTGAGGAATTGCTTGCGCGACCTCATAGTCGTCCATGTTGCCGCAGACGGCTATCACCTCGTTCATCTCCAGCCGGTCCAACACTTTGCGACCAACGATATCCCCTGCGTGGAGAACAATTTCCGTATCCGCGAACAATTCCTCAAGGATGTATTCCAAGAGAGGATTGGGAGATCGTAGATGCGTATCAGATAACACACCGATTTTCATACTATTCTCTATCCGCATAGCCGGAAGAGCTTCCGTTGGCGGATCTCAATACCATGTCACCCCCTACAACAATAGTAGCGCCAGCAATTACAACAACACCTCCGACGTCAGTATAATTCTCAGCCCTGTCCAGCACCGAAGACAGCCTCTCTCCCGCGGCAATTCGAGTTCCGATGTCTGCTGCAAATGCGCATGCCCAGCATGCGGACCTTGAGATCACTGTGACCGAATGGATCCCCCCGCCCGGCACAAAGGTGGAAATGCCGAAGCACCTTTTGAACGTGGGCAGGGAGAGAACCAGTTGTTCGTGCATCGGGGAGCCTTGAGCGTACAGATAGACATCCAAAGGAGCCGAACTCCTGACAAACGCATCGCCTCCGCTGGCAACAACAAGATTGGCGGAATCCTCGGTCAGGTCCCGGCCAACAAAGTCTGCGATTGCCCCACTCATGCAGGACATTGGGGCAATTCCCGTCTTTCGGCTTGACAGATCAGTGTAACGTACTATCTCAGGAGCTGAAGCGTAAATCTGAATCGGAGCGGGTGTCTCGCGAAATGCGGGATGCTGACGCAGATACTCCTCAATCTGGTACCTGTAGCGGAACACCGAGTCCTTGGCCTTTGCATTCAAATCGCTATGAGCCTGGATGTGCAGGTTTGTCTCACGGACTTCCACCTCAAAACTCACAGACCGGGCCAATGATATTCTGTTGCGGTAGTTCTTTCTTTCGTAAATGTCATAAATGGACGGCATTGCCTAAGCCTGCGGTATTCCTGGTCTATTTCTTGAAGCCCTATCGCCACTTGCGGTGATTATTCATCGACCTCCGCGACCGTGTCAAGGATAATTTAGCCTGACACTTCCGCGGTGCTTGCCAAGTTCCAGGTTTGTCAGATAATGAGAGATGTCTCCACTTGAAGTGGAGAGAAGCTTCTGCCTAAATCGAGGTATCTGGCGATGACTCAACATCGCACTCCAAGAACGTGGCGCCCACTGCTTTCACGCACTTCTCTGTACTCGACGGCAGGAGCAGTCAGCGCTTTATTGGGGTGGGCGCTGCTTGAGCCCTTTTTCCAGGAAGGAGGGTCCAGCGGGCGCGTCGGCCTTGCAAACGCCTTTATTTTTCCGGTGGTCGCGGGCTTGGTGTCCGCATCTCTTGTCGCGGTGAACAAATCTGTTTCTCGACATTTGGGGGGGGCAATAGCTTCGGCTGTCGGCGGTTTCGGCTTGGTTTTTGCCTGCGCCTTTCTTGTGCTTGTTCCGTCCCAGGTCGTGTTCCACTGGTTCAGCCCGACCCCGCAGCCCGGCCCCGGCATGGATCAAGCCGCAAGGTTCGTTGCGACTCTCGCGGGCAGGACACTGGCCTGGAGTCTTATCGGCACTATAATAGGCTTTGGGACAAGTCTTGTGATTGGAAAACGTGGCATACTTCTGAATGGAATAATGGGCGGCCTCCTGGGCGGCCTCATGGCCGGCATGCTGTTCGATCCGCTTCAGGTCCTTATTTCTGGTGCGGACAAATCGCCGTGGATCAGCAGGATGGTGGGATTCATCATCTTGGGGGGAATGACCGGCTTCTTGATCGGTCTCATGGAAGACGCGTCAGGCAAGGGGGTGCTCCTGATTACCTCCGGCCCCCGTGCTGGAACACGTTTGGTCTTGGACTCCAGGCCTTGTCTTGTAGGTTCATCAACGGTATTCGATGTCGTCCTCCCGGCTGACTCAGAGATTGAGCAGTCAGGAGCGGTGATCCAGAGAATCGGTCTCAGCTTCGAGTTGAGGGCATTGGGACAAGAGGCAATGGTTCAGGTCAACCGACGTCCCATCTCCAGGACTTGCCTCACTCACGGAGACTGTATCCGTATTGGTGGGACAGACTTGCTCTTTTCGAATCCTGGGTGAAACAAAACATGAGATCAAGGGGGGGGGGCGGGGACAAGATCAGCGTTCCGTATCGGATTTGCTACCTTGCTCCTCGGTCATGAGGGCGTTCAAGTCGTAGGCCCTTATCTGACTCTGAGACTTGAGAAAGGCTAGCCAGTCCGTCTTCTTTCTCTCTAAAGTGATCAGTCTCTGTCCGGCTAGTCCGGGAAGCGTGTCAATGGCAAAATCAGTTATCATGCCTTGGACTTTCGGCGTGGTCCATTTTTCTACCAGCGTATCGCCATTCCAGGCCAACGCGAGCACCTGCCCTTCTTCGAACATCTTGGTCCGCCCCAGAAGCCGCATGGTCTTGGAACTGTGTGCTATGACGAGTATTTCGTGAACTGAGCCGCGATCCAGGGCCATGATTCGCGGTCGAAAGTAAGCAGTGTCCTGTTCCAGGTCATACCGGTCATGGCCTGTGGCCACTTCAGGGCCGGACTTTCTCAGAAGAACATCCGACCCTCCGTAGTAGTCCTTGGAGAGAAACAACCTCTTCCCAGAGGAAGGCTCGTAAATACGGAGATGGTCGTCCTTATCGTAAACTGCGATCAGCGGTGTGTGTTTTCCAGTGAAATCGCCTACGGTGAAACCGAAAACAGGAATTTTCAGAGGGACGCCAAAACGCCCCTGGACCTCAAGGTCGTCCCCTTTGTCGGTCAGACGATAAACCGGCCCATCATACAATCTGGCGAGCCCTTTCTTCTGGCCCAACAGAATCGGTCCCTGTGTAGGGTAGTGAATCAATCTCAAGTAGTAGGGAAAGTCCTGAAGAACGGGGGTCAGTTTGCGGTCTCGGTATTCTAGGACGAAGGAACTGATCGAGCCCCGGTTCTGGGCAGTCACATAGATTCTGGCCGGGCCCTGTTTCCTCAGTTTGGCTACGTCCACGCTCTTCAGTTCCAGGGGTCGTGCGGAGTATTCGGCCAGGAGATCCATTTTTTCAGAGGCTAAACGATATACGTACACAGTACTGGGATCGATGACAACGATTTCGTTAGCCCCGTCCCCATCCACGTCCCCCACTCCCATCCCGATGGCCAGCGTACCCAGTTCCTGGCTTCTCCATACTCGGTCGGCTTCGCTCTTTCTTCCTTTTTCAGATGACGCCCTTTTGTCACCGGTTTCCCTTCCCGATCCCGCATCTATACGCTGCGCGAGCCTGCCCTCAGTTTTACCGGTCATTCGGCCGGTTTGTGTAATCAAGGCCGTTGAACCGGTTCGCTCAACTGTTTCGTGTGGAGCACCATACTGGCTCCCGACGCCCTCAAGAGCACCCTCTTGACCCGCGATAACCCGGCGTTTGGCATTCAACCCCTGCTCTTGGGACAATCCACTGCCGGCAGGAAGCAAGACTGAAAGCAAGAAGATGAGGCATATAGTTCTTAGAATTTTCATAGAGTTACCATGAAAAACATCTCAACATGAATACTCGCCGGCCGCTGCTTGACGATACGCGTACGCAACAGGGCCGGATAGAGACTGGATTGTCTTTCCTCTTTGCCGGACGGCAGACGAGCTGCATGTGAAAACTGCTCAAGACGCCGATCTCAGTCTACTACAAAATTCTCCCGGAGATCCATAAGGAAGTCTGCCCGCTTGCCCTAGGGTGCCGAGCACACGTATCGCTCACCCGAGTCGCAGAGCACCGTGACCACTATTTGGTCGGAACGCAGCTGCTGTGCTTCACGAAGGGCTACGTGGACCGCAGCGCCCGAAGAAAGCCCCGCGTAAATCCCTTCTTGCTCCGCCATCAATTGCGCAGTCTCGACCGCCTCCTGATACTCCACAACCGCAATATGGTCAATAATATTCGTATTGAGTATCTTGGGGATGAAGCCTGGTCCAATACCGGGAATTCGGTGGGGACCCGGATTCCCTCCCGATAGTACTGCTGAATCCGCAGGCTCGACAGCGACGATCCTGGTACGTGGGTTCTTTTTCTTGAAGAGTTCTCCCACCCCCGTGATGGTACCTCCCGTCCCCACTCCTGCTACAAAGACGTCAGGCACTTTTCCCAGATCCTTCAGAATCTCCACGCCGGTGGTAGTTCGGTGCACCTCAGGATTCATGGGATTCTCGAATTGATTGATCATCAACGCCCGTTTCGTCGATTCGAACATCTCCATGACCCTGCCAACCGATCCTTTCATTCCATTGGAAGGGGGAGTGAATACGGTCTTGGCCCCGTACGCATCCAGGAGGCGCTTCCTCTCAGGCGGGACGGTGTCCGGCATGACGAGAGTCAAGTCATAGCCTTTGGCCGCGGCTATCATGGCCAAACTAATCGCGGTATTACCACCCGAAGCTTCAAGCAGCACGTCTCCGCGCCGGAGCAAATCGCGGGACTCCAGAGATTCCACAATCGCTAAACACATGCGATCCTTGGACGATCCCGAGGGATTCATGAACTCCAGCTTACACCAGACCTGCGCGCCACGACGGCCCTTTGGAGATCTCAGTCGGATGAGCGGAGTATTCCCAATGCATGACAAGAACCAATGCCGATGCTGCATAAACGACTTTCCAAGAGAGGCTGCTAGATGAAATACATATACTTATGGTCGAGATCCCTGGAGACGCCCTGTTTGCGAGCCAAGCCGCAAAGATCCGCAATTGAGACCGACCCGTAGTAATCTACCAGCAGCCTTTGCGTCTCTTTCCACACGTGCCGGGTTATGCAGGCATCCAAAAGGTCGCACTCTTTTTTCTTCGTCGCCTCCCCGTCCAGGCATCGGACAGGGACTATGGGACCTTGGGCGGCACTTATTATATCTCCGACGGTGATCTCGGAAGGGTCGCGGGAAAGCATATAACCGCCTCGCGGGCCTCGTCTGCTCTTGAGCAGGCCCGCCTTGAGCAGTTTGTTAAAGATTTGTTCGAGATATCTCTGTGATATTTTTTGCCGGCGAGAGATATCCTTGATCTGGGTGGGCTGACCACCACCGTGGTATGCTACATCGAAAAGTGCCCGAACTCCGTATCTGCTCGTAGTAGTAATGCGCATTGCAGTTCCTCGAAAAAGACGATTTATCTGTGAACAATCTCGCATATAGTCTATATTTAACTTTACTGTGCCTGTCAAGAAAATAACTCTAATTTTACCTCATGATTGAAGTTCCGCGATGCAACTGATTGCTGCTTGGCCCCCAGTAGGCTCTTCGTTAACACGAGGCCGAATACCGAGCGTTTCTGTATGTCCTGGCGACCGCCACTTGACAGCGCCGAAACAAGAATTACATGGATACTTAGGAAGATTGTAGAGGAGTAGGCCGATTCTGAAAGTCCATTTGATAGCCCAGACGTCCTCGAGACAATGTTATTGTTGGGCGTGCAGCGTGCCCGTCCAGCGTAACCTTCTCCGGACACGAAATGATTAGCGAGAGTTCTTTAGAAACCAGGGCAAGCGCGTGTGTATGATGATCGAGAGACATGAGATTCAAGACTCCTGCGGAAAATGTGGCCGGTCGGCGGCCAGAGAATCAGATTGTTCTTAAATCATAGCTCCTCAGAATGTTTGACACGAGCCTTAGGGCATGATAAACGTATATACTTCATGAATGCTGGAGAGGTGTGAATGGGGAGCATAATCAAGAAACGCCGCAAGAAAATGCGGAAGCATAAACACAAGAAGCTTCGAGCAAGACAGCGCCATAAGAACAAGTAAGACAGGTCCTCATGGTCACAACGGGGCTTTTCACAACGTCCGATCTTACAACTATCAGTAGGGCGGCCGTGTTGGCCGAGGGACTGACGCGGGCGTATTTTAATCTTGCCCCGGATGAGTGGAAAGAGAATCCGTATACCATTTTTACCCACAAGCATGTGGGCAAAGCACTCCAAGAGCAAGATGTTTTTGCTCACGTGGTACGTTACAAGGCAAGGGTCGGAAGACCCAAAGCCCCCCCACCCGGAGAGAGAGAAACGTACGGAGTGGTGCTTCAGGATCCTAATATCCTCTTGGCCCTCTTGCGTTCAGCTATGCATGACCTCTGGACGCTGGGGCTCTTTATACTGACCCACGAATTGACTCATATTGTTCGTTTCAGGAAATATCACGTCGATTTCTTCGCACCCGTCGAAGGGCGCGACAAAGAAGAAAAGTTGGTGCACGGAATCACCCAGGAGATTCTTGCTGGAGTCACTAACACTGATTACATCTTGAGCCTATACGAAGACCAGTGGCGCCACGCGCTAAAGATAGAACCATTACACGCCATCAATGGAGGTGATGTAAATGCCGATTTATGAATATCGGTGCCAAAGCTGTGGTAAAGAATTCGAAGAGTGGCAGAAGTTTTCCGATCCGCCTGTGGAGAAGTGTGGTGATTGCGGAGGCAAAACCTGCCGTTTGATCTCCCAGTCTACGTTTGTCCTCAAAGGGACAGGGTGGTATGTGACTGACTACGGTCGTAAAGACAGTTGCTCATATAAGAAACCTGCGGAAAAGCCGGCGGAGAAGAAGGAATCTTCCTCAGAGACAACGTCCACGGTTGCAACTTCGACCACAGATTCCTGAAGCCGTACGAATTTGAGCGAATAGAGGTCACTAATGAAGATCAAGCGAATCGCCCACCTTGGAATCGCAGTGAATGACCTCGAGGCGGCGATAGACTTCTTTACCAAGGGACTCCCTTTGGAGGTCACCCACAGGGAGGATTACCAAGGGATGAAAATCGGGTTTGTCCCAGTGGGCGACAGTTCTGTCGAACTCCTACAAGATGCCTCCGGGGCGTCGGCGATTAAGAAATTTTTGGACAAGAACGGCGAAGGCATCCATCATATAGCCTTCGAGGTGGATGATATACACCAGGCTGTTGCCGAGCTTAAAGAAAAGGGAATAAGACTCATCGATGAAACGCCTCGATCCGGCGCCCATGGGATGAGTATTGCCTTCATGCATCCTAAGGCTACCCACGGAATCCTGATGGAGTTAGTTCAGCCTGCGGAGGGTTCTCATTAGAAGGGACGCTTGTGGCCGGGCCTTGGTTTTCGTGGCAGGCGCCGAATCGTGGCTCCTGGCTGAGATAAGCTGATTCATCAAGCTTAGCCTCCGTTTTGTCGGAGTGATGTCACCACATGGTGAACAGTAGAGATTTAATTGCACACGTTCGCCCCGATCTCAGACGGCCTTTCGGCTGACCCTTATTCCTGAAGCTTTGAACTGACGACCATTGGCCGGCAGCCGGCACGACCGGCTCTATAGACGGCTGCACTGTGTCTCAACAGTGCCGGCCGGTTCGCTTTGTTAGACAAATGAATATGAATTCTGAGGAGGTTGTGGAAGATGGCAGATGTTACGATGCCTATGAACGGTAAGGTGATCGCTGTAAAGGCCGAAGTGGGCCAGAAGGTTGAAGAAGACGATGAGCTTGTCATAATCGAGGCCATGAAAATGGAATTGCCCGTTGTCGCCACAGCGGGCGGAACGATAAAGGAGATCAAGGCCCAGACAGGTGAATCTTACCAGGTAGGCGACGTGCTTGTCGTCATTGAGTGACGATCCGAGTCGAAGTGGTGCCGGATAGAGGCAAAATGCCTCACAGAGCGACATGTCCCGTGGTCAGGGAAGAGCGAAGTCCGTTGTTTCTTCTCATAGAGGCGCGCGGTTCGTCGGCTTGCTGGGAATGAGTGTGCTTCGATGCTGCTACCACGGCGATAGGTCCAACTTTCAGTTATCACTTCTCGTACAAGTCAATTCTATCCCGGAACCGGCCCGTAGCTGGGAAGCGATCGTACATGGCTTCTCAGCTTTCCGGGTTCTGGTCCAGTCAATCCCGGTTACTTCGATGCCCGAGTTACGCCGTATGATTCTTGGAGGTGAGCTGTGCCGGAGAACTTCAAAGACAAAGTACTAACGTGGGACGAGGAAATCGAGAAAAAGAGCGCCAAGCGACCGGAACGCAGGGCTCAATTTTCTACGGTCTCGGAACTGCCGATCAAGAGAGTCTACTGGCCTTGGGATGTGGAAGGCTTTGATCTCGAAAAAGACCTTGGTATACCCGGGCAGTATCCATTTACCCGAGGTGTCCAGCCCAACATGTATCGCGGCCGCTTTTGGACTATGCGCCAATATGCAGGGTTTGGAAGCGCGGCGGAGACGAACAACCGGTTCAAATACCTTATTGAGCAGGGACAGACGGGCCTGTCTGTAGCATTTGACCTGCCTACGCAGATTGGTTACGACTCCGATGCAGAGCTTGCTGCCGGCGAGGTTGGCAAAGTGGGCGTGGCCATCGACAGTGTGGAAGATCTGAAGCTTCTTTTCGACGGCATTGATCTCTCATCTGTGAGCACCTCCATGACCATTAATTCACCCGCGGCGGTCCTGCTTGCCATGTACATCACCGCGGCTGAAGAACAAGGCGCTGACGTTTCCAAGCTCAGAGGTACTATTCAGAATGACATCTTGAAGGAATACCCGGCTCGCGGCACCTATATTTTCCCGCCCCTCCCCTCTATGAGGATCATCACCGACATTTTCGCTTTCTGCAATGAGCGTGTGCCTCAATGGAACACAATAAGCATCAGCGGATATCATATACGCGAGGCCGGCTCGACAGCGGTTCAAGAAGTCGCCTTCACTCTCGCCAATGGAATAGCCTACGTGCAGGCCGCAATTGATGCGGGCATGGACGTGAACACCTTTGGCGAAAGATTGAGCTTTTTCTTCAACGCTCATCAAGACTTTCTTGAAGAGGTGGCCAAATTCAGGGCTGCTCGCCGATTGTGGGCGAGAATCATGAAGGAGCGTTTCCACGCTACAAATCCGCGGGCGACCATGCTGCGGTTTCATACGCAGACCGCAGGATGCACTCTGACAGCGCAGCAGCTTGAAAACAATGTTGTTCGCGTCGCGTTTCAGGCCCTCTCGGCAGTCCTCGGGGGCACTCAGTCTTTACACACCAACTCCAGGGATGAAGCGCTTGCCCTTCCCAGTCAGGAATCCGTGCAGATCGCTCTGCGCACGCAACAGATCATAGGATATGAAACAGGAGCAGCGGAAACGGTCGATCCATTGGCAGGTTCATATTACGTCGAGGCCCTCACCGATCAAATAGAACGTCAGGCTGTGGACTACATCAGGAGAATTGACGAGATGGGAGGAGCCGTGAGAGCGGTGGAATGTGGTTTCATTGAAGGGGAAATTCAGGATTCCGCATACCGATTCCAGAAGGCGGTGGAGTCCGGTGACCAGGTAATTGTAGGAATGAACCGGTTTCAGACCGAAGAAACTCTCCCGAGCGGCTTGCTGAGAGTAGACCCGACGGTCCGACAGACGCAAATCAGCCGCTTGCAGAAGCTTCGCTCCGAAAGGGATTCCTCGGCAGTGGCTGCGGCGCTGGTGGACCTCGAGAAGGTCGCTGAAGGGACCGGCAATCTCATGCCGTCCATCCTGGCCGCGGTGAAAAAAAGAGTCACTCTTGGGGAGATTTGTAATGTGCTGAGAAAAGTTTTTGGCGAGTACACCCATGCTTCCCACTGCTGATACTTGCTGACATGGACGAGGATCAGAGCACGCCCGGGCCAATGCCCGGGTTTTGCTTTTCCTCCGCCGGAAAGTGGGCGCCTGCTCAGACCTTATCCTTCAGGAGCCATTATGAATCTTACAGAGTACACAAGAGAAACCCTGCTTGGTCTGAGCGGTGTCGTGGTTGTTGTAGAAACAGTCAAACCCGATGCGGAGGCGGATGGACTCAAGGTGACGGAGCTTCAAACAGATGTGGAGCTAAGGTTGGCTCAGGGCGGGATACGAGTACTGCCTCACCCGGAATGGCGCGAGACACCAGGCCGGCCGTGGCTTTATGTCAGCGTGAATACTATCAAGTACCTGGAAAGCTACTTCTTTTCTGTGGACGTCCAATTAAAACAGGACGTCAGCCTACCTCGGCAACCATCCATTGTGACCAGCTCGGTTACGTGGGAACTCGGGTCAATAGGATTTGTCACCACGGAGTTCTTAGCCGCAAAGATACGGGAGTCGGTGGGCAGCGTACGTAGACCATTTTATCAGCGACTATTCCACGGTTAACTGCGCGAGTCATTAGGGGGCTGCTCGTAACAGAACGATTGCTGTAAATCATGCCGGGACGTTGAATTCCAAAGGGAAATCGTATAAAGTGCTCCGTTACGCTGCACACCTGACCGCATTACTCCCTCGGCTGCTGAGGAGCTTACGGTGGGGCAGGGTATTGCGTTGCTGCATATCGCTCAAGATTGGGTCTCCGAATTTCGGCGACTCAGGAGATAATAATCGATGACTGGGTCCAAAACCGTGGGCAGCGAACCGGCCCGACGGGACACCATTTTCACGGAGATTAAGTCGTTTTTCACTTCGGTGAAAACCACTATTACCCTACTGGTCTTACTCGCGGCAACCTCCATCATAGGCACGGTCATCCCACAAGGAGCTCCGGAACAGCTAAGCTCCGCGGGTCCATCTTTCTATTACCGGCTCGCGATGATCCTGGATCTCCACAATGTTTACCGGAGTTGGTGGTTCATTCTCCTCTTGATCTTTCTTTCGCTGAATCTCCTCGGATGCCTCCTGAGAAGACTATCGGCGATCCCCGCTGAATGGAAAGGAACGTCCCGAAAAACGTCCTTCAGCTTCACCCTGACCGATCGCAGGCCACCTAAAGATCTCAAAACCATTGTCATCTCAGCCATGAAGGGTTTTCTTGGAGTCCCGACTAGAGTAGCCAACGAAAAAAACACGCTCAGCCTGGAGTGGCTCAAACATCGAATCTATTTGTTGGGCTTCCCTTTTATTCACATGGCCATCATCGTGATACTTCTTGGAGGATTGATCGGCCTCTTCTTCGGAGTGAAAGGCCACATCCTGATCAAAGAAGGGGAGATCGGGACCGAGTTCATTGTGTCCCCATCCGGCGCTAAGCGCTCTCTCCCGTTCCAGATAGCGGTTGACAGTTTTACGCTGACACGTTATCCGACCGGCGAGCCCAAAGAATTCCGAAGTGATGTTCGGCTGCTGGAAAGCGGCCGCGAGGTTGTGAAAGACTCTATTAGAGTCAACCAGCCGTTGACATTCCGAGGCATCTCGCTCTATCAGTCCGACTATCGTGCGCTGGGAATAAGAGAGGTCAAGCTCGGCGTGGTTAGTCCCGATGGAAAGACCGAGGATCTTGTGATCCAGCCGAATTCCAAGGTTCGAGTACCTGGAAGTCATTACGAAATTCAACTACTCAGTCTTGATCCAGGTACCACCAAACGGGGAGCCGGGGCGGAGATAACTGCGGAATCGCCTGGAATTGAGCCCCAGAAAATCAAGTTGTTCCGCAGCGACGCAGGCCCTATCAAGCTGGGGGACGTGGGAATCCGCTTCCTTGATTACGTTCCGCTCTACGCCACAGGACTACAGATCGGCTATGATCCGGGGAGCACTGTGGTGTGGGTAGGCTGCATCATGTTGATTGCCGGGTTCTTCCTTACGCTGTTCACAAACCTTCGCCGCCTGGCCATCCAGATTAAGAGCACAGCGGGAGGGAGTGAAATCAAAGTCTCCGGGAGCAGCCGCAGGCTGCGTCGTGAATTCCGTGAGGCAGTCGAGAAAAGAATCGGTGACGGATTGAAATCCGGCACTCAATAGCTGGATTAGACCCCTAAAGGGCTAATCCAGCGAGCAAGCAGGATTCACCGCAGAGTGCGCCGAGAACGCTGAGAGGAAACGTGGCTCGCACGGTACCGCATTAGCCACAGAGTGACCATTCAGGTCGGTATTGTGTTTGCTGTCAAAGGAGCGGTTGCACTGTGCCACACTTTTAGAAGAAGGCTGAGCAAATGGAATCCTCTGCGCTCTCCGCGAACTCCGCGGTGAACGTCCTGAAAAGAGGAACATCGTAAGACTTACCCAGGCGATCACATGACAAGCACTGATCTGAACACGTACGTGACTTTCGGTTATCTGGCTGTGGGGGTCGGTTTCCTCGTGGTCTATATGATGGGCTCTTTTGCAGCCAGGATGCGCATGGTGGCACTAGGTCTGTTCATCTTTGTCTTTGCTCTGCACACAGCGAGCATTGGCCTGAGGTGGATTGAGTCTTATCAGATGGGCGTAGGTCATGCGCCTTTGTCCAATTTGTACGAGTCGCTGGTCTTCTTCGCATGGGCAATAGCACTGGCGCTGATTCTTGCACGCGTAAAATTCAAGACCGACATCATCGTGCTGCTCGGGATGCCAGTAGTTTTCTTGACCATGGCGTACACATTTTTCCTGGATCCCAGCATTAAGCCTTTAATTCCGGCTCTTCAATCCAACTGGCTTGTCGCTCATGTAATCACCTGCTTTCTGGGCTATGCGGGATTTACGGTATCCTTTGTGGCCGCGCTGCTGTTACTTCTTACCAGGGGGTCAACAGCGTTCGGCAGACATCGCACCGAAACGGATATTCTGGATGAGATTGTGTATCGCTCGGTCTTGATCGGGTTCCCGATGCTCACCGTGGGAATAATAACCGGCGCGGCATGGGCGGATTATGCCTGGGGTAGTTACTGGTCCTGGGACCCCAAGGAAACGTGGTCTTTGATCACATGGTTAGTCTATTCGGCTTTTCTACACGCGAGGCTCGCCCGAGGATGGCAAGGGGGTCGGACTGCGGTCTTGTCCGTGGTCGGCTTTGCTGCCGTAATGTTCACTTATTTTGGCGTCAACTATCTGCCCGGGCTGCACAGCTATTTTTGAACATGGACGCACGAGAAATTGGTAATCTCTTTGTAATCGGCTTCAACGGAACGCGTTTCACGTCGGAAGTACGTGACCTTATCGACGATCTAAACCCTTCGGGTGTAGTCCTCTTTTCCAGAAATATCGAGGACCCGGCCCAGACAGCGGAACTCAATCGCGACCTGCAGAGCTACGCACATAAGAGGCGGGGGGAAGGGATCTTCATAGGCGTGGATCAGGAAGGGGGAAGAGTGCGTCGGCTCCGAGAGCCCTTCCAAGCGTTTCCACCTGCACTGGAATTGGCTTCTTTTGAATATCCCGAAGAAGCAGTCCGAAACTTCGCGGACGTCACCGCTCGCGAGATCCGGCTGGTCGGCTTCAATCTGGACTTTGTGCCAGTGCTTGACGTACTGGGCCAAGATCGGGTTGACAAGACCTCGGTGATCGGAGACAGGTCATACGGGCCTGACCCACAGTCTGTTTGGCTCCTGGGCAAGAAGGTAATGGAATCGATGAGGCGCGGCGGAATCATACCCTGCGGAAAACACTTTCCAGGACATGGAGGCACTTCCGTGGATTCACATAAGGACCTTCCGGTTGACGACAGGCCTATGGAAACTATGGAAAGCCACGACCTGATCCCGTTTCGAAATGCCGCTGCCTCGCAAATTGAAATGATGATGACCGCGCACGTGCTCTATCCGGCTTTAGATCGGCACCTGCCTGCCACGCTGTCGCCTGAAGTGATAACCGGCCTACTTCGAGGCCAAATGTCGTACAACGGAGTAGTAATCACCGACGATCTGGACATGGGCGCGGTGGCACATCGTTATTCGTCTGATACTTGCGCGTTCAATGCCTTTGCCGCAGGAGTGGACCTGCTCCTGATTTGCAACAACCCTGATAAAGCATTCTCAGCGAGGGAAAGAATACTCCAGGCATTAAAGGAAGGAGAGATCACGGAGGCACGCGTGCAACAATCACTTGAACGCATTCGAGATCTCAAGGCCAAGTATGCCGCGTCTATGAAACCCTGCGACAAGAAGGCTGCCCTGGAATATTTTGCCGGAGATGCCGTCTGATACCGAATATGGTAATTCTCAAGCGTAATCACAGATAGTCAAGAGCCATTCCCACAAATTGGTAGCACCGGCCTCCGTGCCGGTGAAAATTCCCTAATAAATCAATTCAGGCCGGCAGGGACGCCGGCGCTACTGATTCTTAATCTTTCAGGCTTCGGATCACTGCAACACTTTTGAGAACCGCTCCAGTCATCAGAGCACAAACCCATCGAGGTAGATATGACGGTCCAAATTCCTCAGAAGGAAATCTCTCGAAGATTCATCGGCAAGGTCGCCCTGGTGACGGGAGCCGGCCAGGGAATCGGGCGGGCAACCGCGCTTCGCCTGGCAAGAGAAGGCGCGGCAGTAGGAATCCTCGACAAAAACCCGGAAACCACATCGGAAACCGTCAGTATTATCAAGGAAATCGGAGCCAGCGCTCTGGGGCTTATCGCGGACGTTTCGGACACGGAAGCAGTTGCCGAGCAGGTGCAAACCCTTCGGGAAGAGTTCGGAAGGATGGACGTGCTGGTCAATAATGCAGGGTTCGATCGACCGGGAGCATTCCTCAAGATCGACCCCGAGGATTTCAAGGCTGTTTGGGGGGTCCACTGTTGGGGGCGATAAATTGCTGCCACGCGTGCGGGCCGCTCATGATTGGACAGGGCGACGGCCGGATCGTAAATGTTTCGTCCATCTATGCGAAGGTTGGATCAAAAGGAGAGTCTGCCTACTGTTCGGCAAAGGCCGGCTTGATCGGCCTCACGAAATCGCTGGCTCGCGAATGGGGGGCCAAAGGAGTACGAGTGAACGCGATCCTTCCGGGATTGACCGAAACTCCGACCATAAGGGATGTCATGAGTCCCAAATTCAAAGAGATGATGATTGCTGAAACACCACTGGGAAGGATCGCAGATCCTGCGGAGATTGCCTCGGCCATCGCGTTCCTGGCTTCCGACGACGCCAGCTTCATCACCGGCGCGACGCTGGAGGTCGCAGGTGGATGGAATCTGTAAGAAATAACTCAATGCCTAGGACAATGGCGTAGGGCGGGTTAGCATTCTGGTTCCCAGGCTCCGCCTGGGGACCCATGCCTTCCGGGGCTCTGCCCTGAACATCATCTTATTTCATCATGATTGTGGAGGCAGAACCTCTAGATCAGGCATTCCCAGGCACAGCCCGGGAACTAGAAAGGGTTTTCGTAGCCTATCCCGCGGTTGCGCACTGAGCATTCAACGTCATCAAGGACGGGATTTCATAGCACTCCCGCATACGGTCTACGCGTTCCTGACTGAATTCTTCTAGCCCGGTAAAATCAGAGCGCAGCGTGTCAACATTCCGGAATGCTTGAACAATGTACCGCTTCACATTCCCCAGGGCACGCCCGATAAGCTCCAATTGAGGTTCTTCCACGAGCCCTGGAATCGCAGTAGTCCGAAAGATAACTTCCAGCTTGGAATGCCTCAAGACGTCCAGGCTTTCCTCGATCGCAGCGAGATTAACCCGTACTCCGGCTGCCCGAGAGTATTCCTCAGACGTCAGGGGGGCCTTGATATCCATAGAAACCGCGTCGATGAGCCCCAGGTTGATCAGCGCTTCAAGCATGCTCGGATTGGAGCCGTTTGTATCCAGTTTGATCTTCAGTTTACGCTGGCGAAAAAACTTCAGGAGGTTCGGTAAGGACTCGTGGATCGTCGGTTCCCCTCCAGTAACTGTGATTCCGTCGATCCAATTGCCACGGGCGTCCAGATTTCGCAGGATCTCCCGGAGAGGATAGTCAGGCAGCGATCCCGGCTCCAAGACGAGTTTGGGATTATGGCATGCCGGGCATCGGAATCCGCACCCACCAAGGAAAATCACCGAGCAAAGGTTGCCGGGCCAGTCCAGAAAAGAAGTGGGGATGAATCCTTTGATGCGGAACGTGTCGTCCATAATTTCTCCGTTGCGCCGGAACTTGTGAAGATTAGGATTTGAGGGTGGAACCTCAAGATAGAGCTTCCACCCGGACTCCCTCCCGTCATATTCGTACTATGCGGCAGCTCAACCGCAGTGCTCCTTCAGAAAATTTTTGATGTTTACTGCACCGGTAATTACTTCGCTCGAATCGGACACCAGTATGGGAAGCTTCTTTTCAGACAGTTGCACACACTCGTAATATGCCAGCAAGGCAAGCGCCTCCGGATCGTCCTGGTTCACTGACATGACGGTGACATCTTTCATGCTCTCAAGATCCACATTGGTTTTTACCCAGTCGCACTTACCGCAGCCCTCTTTCGTGAAAAGATACGTCATAGCTAACCTCCGACAATCAAATCGTACATTGAATACTACCTACGTAAGGCTCAGCTCACCCTCATGTCACCGTTGCGATATCTGTCTTTAAGCTCACCCCTTTTGCCCTTGTTCCAGCTCGACACCTTGGTGAAATAACCGGTGATCCGGGTGATCTGCTCCACCTGGTCGGACTTGCAGTAAAGGCATAAGTCGTGCAGGCCACGGCTTGTGCGGCCGCAAGAGACACAGGTGGTCAGTTCGGGAGAAAAGGCAACCTGGTCGTTCTGTGTCATCCGGAAGGTCTTGATCACGAAGTTCGCCAGGGACTCAGCGCTCGGCCGGCTCTCGCCAAGCCAGACGTGGGTCAGGGAGCCGGCCTCGATCAAGGGATGGAACAGGCCTTCCCTCTTGACCCGCTCGATGGGATCGACCTCAGCGCCCACGTTGAAGAGCGTGGAGTTGGTGTAGTAGATCTCTTCCAGGCCGAGATTGCCCTTCACCACTTTTTGGGTTTCGGGAAAGAGCTTCATGTCCAGCTTGGCAAACCGGTACGCGGTGCTCTCCGCCGGGGTTTGCTCCAGGACGAAGCGCATATCGTACTTCTTGCCCAGACGCGCCGCGACCAGATTCATGTGGGCGATCACCTTCAGGCCGAACTTGATGGCGTCCTCGCTCTCGTGGAGTTCCTCGCCCGTGTGGTACTGGACCATTTCGTTGAGGCCCGACCATACCGATGAGGTACGTGACCCGGTGCATTCTCAGGTACGGCTCGCCGTCGCGGTCCATGGTGAGCAGGGCCAGCGGGCCGGTTTCTCCCAGAGCACAGGAGCCGCTCGATAAAGGTCTTCTTCTGCATGTGGGCCTCAGCGGCCAGTGAAATTCTGCTCAGCGATAAGGAGAAGAGCTTCGCATCGTCGCCTTTGGCCTCATAGGCGATGCGCGGGAAGATTGATGGTCACGTTCTGCATGGCCGAGTAGCGCATCTTCCAGGGGGTGACCGCGTCGTCCAGGTCGCTCTTTTCCAGCTTGAACGATAGGCGGCAACATTCTGAAATCTTGGCCGTGTCTCCTCGATCAAACACGAAGTAGGTGTTCCCTTTCTCCGAAGCTATGTCGCAGATGTGGTGGAGGAATTCCTCGTGACCCGGAGTCTTGAAGAATTTCTCGGTGATGTGGATCAGCGGCTTGGGGAAGAAGAAGGGCCGTCCCGCGCCGTCACCCTCTCGGTAGATGTCGAAGAGCGTCCAGACGAAATTCTGGGCTTCGGGCAGGTAGTCCGCGTAGGTCTGGCCGGTGAACTCCCACCCGGTCCGATGGCCGGAACGTTTTCAAAATGTTTCGGGACTTCCCAGTAGAGGTTGATGTCCGTGAAGATGGCCTGTCCTCCGCGGGCCACTGCCTGCTGCGAAAACTCGAAAATCAGCATCTGGGCCAATTGGCGCACGTCTCTCTTGGGCAGCCCTCTGAGATACGGCGCAAAGAAGAGGTTCACCGCGTCCCACCCGATGGCGCCCGCAAAGTGGCTCTGCAGCGCGGCCGCGAACTTCACCATGTGCGCCAGCAGCACTTCCGGATGCTTGGCCGGTTTGGCCATGGCGAGGGAATTGGGCAGGTTCAGGCCGAATTTCTTGATGTATTCCAGCGATTGGCCCGAGCAGTAGGGCCTGTCGATAAAGCCCAGGTCGTGAAGATGAATGTCGCCGCGCATGTGCGCGTCGCCCACGCTCTGATCGAACACGTTGAGCAGGCGTATTCCTTCTTGATGTTCTCGGCGAGCGTCAGGTTGGTGGCCTCCGGACCGTGGGGCACGTTGGCGTTCTCCTTGTTGGGGCGGGTGATGAGTTGATCCACGTCGTAGAGAGGCACGCCGAGCCGGGTGTGCATGCGCCGTGTCGCCTTCCAACCCTCGTTCCAGAAGCTTTGCGTTGACCATCTCCCGGATGAGCGGAGCGGTGATGACCTTGATCCCGCTCTGCTTTATGTTGTTTTCGATCTCGAGGCTGATGTCTTCGGCGGTACCTTCATCAATGAACGTCTCCCGCAGCAGAGCGTCTACGATCCTGCTGCGATCCCACCCGTCCATGGCCTCACTGGAGGTCCGGACAAAAAGTGCCATGTCCGTGGTTTCCAGATGCCGCGGGGTTTCTTTCCTGTATTCCTTGATTTCAGTTACGCTAGCCATTGCAATCCCCCATTCTGGTGATGTGAAGTGTGAATGCGTTTCCAATTTCTCCGTTCAATCTTTTGCCTTGCCACCAGACTTCGGCCGCCGCACACAATTCCCGGCGACACTATGCTCCAGATTTAGGCGCACCGGTTACGCTCTGAAGCTGCAACCAAACCAAACTATTATCCCCCACTCTTTGATCTTTACTTTAAGGCTTTATTCCGGGAGCCTCGGGATTGCTTGATGCTTTCTCCAAAAGTGCCCAGAATTGATTGCCGAATGACCCAGTGATCCGACCCCGCAGGTGGATCATCTTGTGGGGGCCATCTTTATCGCCACAACATCTAGTGTGTCAAGGGGAAATATTTTGCGCCGACGCACAGGAGGGATAGGCATCCGAAATTGCGGCCTATATTTTTTTATTCAATACACTTAATAGCTTAATTGTAAACCCTCGAAAATTTGGAAGGCGAGACTCGCCGTCTCTAGAGATCCACGGCACCCTCCTGCGCGTGTAATGCCGGGGGGCCGACACTTTCCTTTTCAAAGCCTCGGCCGACCAAAAGGGCATTCGGCCGCTTCTGGCGTGGCGTTTCCAAGCCGGCATTACGGTGATATCCGCTCAGCAATGCGCTTGGAAGGCTTCGGAACGGCGCGACCGGCTTGGTCGCGCCGTACCATATCCTTTACTTTAGTAACGTAAGGACATTCTTGGGGAACTACACTAGCTAACTCTAACACTGTCAGAGCTTCGCAACAGCAGATATATGAGCTCCTCCTCGGTATAGGGGGTTGTAGGTAAGGGCCTGTGCCAGCACTTGCGAGTCTGCGCGGTCAATTCCCCAAGCTGCATGCTTCCGCCCGCCTTGGCAAGTACCGCCTGGACAACAGTCATTAAGGGAGTCCGACTCTCGCCTTCCCCCCTCTTGTTGAACTTTTCCACATCCGCTAGCGTAGGGGCGGTTCCGACATCCCCCAGGAGTGAAACGGTAAGCTTCCCGATATCCTCCTTGACACGCGCACCCAACGAAGTGTGGGGTCTCGGCATGTTCCTCGCAGACGCAGGCTCATATGCCTCGATATCCGTCCCCTCATCCATTTCAGGTTCCTTATCGGCGACCGTCGTGGCTGCAGATTGCACCTTGGCAGCCTTCTCCTTAGCTTTCTCTTTTGCAGACATAAAACACTCCTCGGCGATCTATATAAATGACCGCCTTTGGCCGGCGGTTCGAAACCGGTTATATCCCCTCCCAGCAAAATCCCCACAAGTAGTTCCAGGGTCCTCGTGCAAGCGATCTGACCGAAGTACTTGTTAAATTAGCCGATTTTAGGCGCGCTTCCCGGCTTTGTCAATATCTTAATAATCGCCGAGACATTGGTTCAGTTACGCGGGGAGAGGAGCGCAAAGTTCTTGACTTAAGCCGCCTGACCTTGATCCGAAAACCTAGCTAGCTTCTGGATGATGGCGCCGTCATTCCGGCCAACCACCATTAACGGTCAGTTACAACGGATCATGAAAGTGGTGCGATAGAGTCTGGTGCCACGGATGCGTCCCGCCCTGCGGGATTCATCCGTGCCCTCCGGTTATTGCTCCATGGTCTACGGGTACCTCTCCAGCAAGGGAACGTAGTGCCACGGACGTCCCGACGGACTCCTCCCAGCACGGATGAGCCTTCGGCACATCCGTGGCACCAAATTTGTGACAGGTCCTGCACAAAGGGCAGGCACTTTCCGGTAAAGGCCGGAATCCGTTCCCGCACGCCTAAATTCTGCGGGACGCAGGACATCTCGATCTCATCCCGCGCTGAACGCTGGATTCGCCGGAGTGACGACGCGGCGGAGAGGAGTGGCTTCTGGTTCTGAATTTTCGCGCGCCTGGACGCTCGTTGGCAACAGGTCAAGCCGCAAGGCGAGCTTGAGTTTACATTACCTAATAAATCACTTTAAGAAAATATCGTAACATTGTGATTGACAATCAGATTTTATGATGGTATGCCCCACTCATTCGTCGGGAAGGAGGGAACATGATACCCACCCGTCACAATCCAAAAAATCAAAGATGCTCCCCCAAGGGGGAACAGTTGCCGAAAGGAGATGCTGTTATGGCAAGATTTTTTACAATTGCCGCGGCCATAGTTGTGTTGACGGCGTCGTGGGTTAGCGCCGGCAACTTCGAGATGTTGGCCAACGCGGGGATAAGCAGGCCGGCCACTCCACTCCAAACCGGAGACGTGGTCAAGGCAGAATTCAAATCGAATCTCAGCAGGAATTTCGAAATCGAATTGGAATCCGACACGCTGCTCCCGGAGCCGGCTGCAGCAAAAGAGACCTCACGGGTACATAGCCAAGCCTGCTGTAGCGTATAGAGAAAGGTCTAATCGAGGTATGGCTCCTCCGCCGAGAGTTAGCCCTAAATCGCAGAAACTGGGAGCGAGAGCCGAGGCCGCCGACGAGGCCCCTGACCTCGAAGCGGATCTGGAAAAAGACCTTGTCCTGTCGCCTCCTCCGCCGAAGACTGACCAAAAACCTGCAATGGAAGAAAGGACTTCGGCAGATCAGAAGGCCGTGACTGAAAAGAAGGCAGAAAAAAAGAAGGCCGGGCCCGCGGTGAAAAGAGTTGCTCCATCCGAATTTGGCACCTATGCCGGCTCGCCCAAGCCCATCCAGAAGGTCCGTCCTCCTGTTGCTCAGAATCCGTGGTCTTACCCCGCTGGTGCGTATGACAGCCGGCCCAATCCTGGCCCGCAGTACCTAACCGACGCACCGCGCCAAGGGGTCAACCAAAGCTACAGGCACGTTAACGAACATCGTGGAGCCGTGAATCCGCGCTACACCACTACAGATCCTCGTAGGATGGCAACACCTCCCGCGGCCACGGACCGATTCGTGAGGGACGGCGTTACGATCAAGTTGGCTCCCGCGGCAGCGCCGGCAACTGGTTATGATCCTTACGAGGATGAATCGTCGGGGTCCGATATTCTCTCCTCCGCGGCAGAGATAATCGGCCTGCCGTTCGCGTTCATCAGCTCCTTCTTCTAGCAAACTTTTAGACTGGCTGTTCAGAGTGCACCGTTCCGACAGGAGTGGTGCACTTTATTCATTCCGTTGCTTCACTAAGCACTCAATGTCGCAATTACGGTGACGCAACGTGGCTTCCGCCGGATCGGTAGGGACAGGCATCCCTGCCGGCCGTGGACCAATGACCGGCACGGAGGCCGGTCCTACCGAGAAATGCGTCCGGCTACGTATACCCGACCGATCAGAATGCGACCCACCTTTACAAATTCGACCACTAAGAATTATTTCAGACAGGGAGGTCCACCCGCCGATCTGCAGTGGCTTCCAGTGCTTTGATTAGCAGAGCCAGCATCCGGTTTACCGGAGCGGCGATTCCTACACTTTGCGCTTCCCCAGCCAGCGCGGCGTTTATAAACTCAATCTCGGTACGGCGTCCGGCAATAATATCTTGAAACATTGAGTTTATGTTGCCCGCGGTACCCTTGCACACAGCGATCACGCGCTCTTCCGGATCATCAAAAATCAGGCGGATTCCCTTTGCCCGAGTAATGGTCAGGCACTCTTCGACAACGTCGTGGATTAGTTCCTTCCCGGCCTGGCTGGAAGGCAGGTCGCCGTTCCTGAGCCTCAGAAGAGTGCACGGAGCGTTAATCGCAGCATTGATGATGAGTTTTGACCAGACAGAGCCCACAGCGTTCTCGACAGGGTGTACCGGTCCCGCGTTCATTTTCTCGAGGACCGACGCAACTGCTCGCGTCCGTTCCCGGATGCTCCCATCAGGCTCCCCGAGATGAGTGGGTCCGACGCCGGTGTGGCGGAATTTCCCTGCCCCGAGAGCCATCGCACCTATGGTGGTGGTCCCGAGCAGTACTCGCCCCGGAAACGCGGGCTCCAAAATCTCATAATTCCCAATGCCGTTTTGGAGCGTGAGAACGACCCCTTCGTCCGAAAGTACCCGCTCTACCGTGGCGATCGCACCGCCGGGTGTCGTAGGCTTTCACCAAAACAAGCGCCAAATCAACTTTACCCACCTCAGCGGTATCCCAAATGATCTGCGGCCTTATGAGACGATCGCCGGAGACCCCTTCCAGCCACAACCCATCCTGTCGGACGACACGTACTTGTTCCTTGTCGCGTTCGATAAGAACTGCGTCCACTCCACCTTCAGAGAGCAGCCCGCCGAGGACCGACCCAAGCGCTCCAGCTCCTATAATACCGACCCGCATCTGTGTCCCTTCCTATGTTTTCAAGCCTGTTCCGGATAAAGTTTTGCCAGTTCCGCGGCCACATCTTCCGGCATTGGATAGCAATGCTCCTGCGCGGGAAAGGCCCCCTCTCCCACTTCCTTCTTGAACTCTCCCAGTGCTTCCACTATTTGCGCGCCGACCTCTGCGTACTTCTTCACAAACTTCGCAGGCTTGCGGTCGAACATGCCGATCATGTCGTGGATGACCAGAACTTGCCCATCGCAATGAGGTCCAGCGCCGATGCCGAATACCGGGACCGATGCCCTCTTCGTGATTATGCGCGTCACCTCTGCGGGAACCGCTTCCAGCAACAGTGTCGAGACACCAGCTTCCTGGAGAATGTCCGCGTCCTCGATCAGCTTCTTTGGCCGTGGCCACATCCTTGCCCTGAACCCTGTAGCCTCCCAACTGCGCGGCTGCTTGCGGCGTCAGCCCCATGTGTCCCATCACCGGAATGCTTGCATCCACCATCGCCCTTATGGTTTCGGCCATTTCGCGGCCGCCTTCGAGCTTAACCGCGTCGCAGCCCCCTTCGGCCATGAACCTGCCGCCGTTCCGGATTGCCTCAGACTTTGATACCTGGTAGCTCATGTAAGGCATGTCCCCCACTAGGTATACATCCGGCGCGCCCAGACGAACCGCCTTCACGTGGGGCATCATAAGGTCGACGGTGACCGGCAAGGTCGAGTCGTATCCGTAAATCACCATGCCTATGGAATCCCCGACCAGGATCACGTCGATCCCGGCCTTTTGCTCCAGGATTGCAGTCGGATAGTCATAAGCCGTCAGGTAGGTCATGGGCTCTTTCTTGGCTCTTTTTTCTCTCAGAGTATTGATAGTCACTTTCGGCATGGCAACCTCGTCGGAGTTTTTCGAACTCGCTCAGAACCGATTAATCGGCCAGGCGCAGGGGAATATCAGAAAACTAATACCAAAGCGCTTTCAAAGCAGTAAGATTTGGGGAACCTTTTTTGTAAAAAAGAGTTCCCCAAACCCTTCCAAAAAACTTTCAACACTTGTCTGAGTCCCCATTTTTACAGAGGAAAAATGAGGACTCAGACAAAATGCTAGAAGTTCTTGGGATGGGGTTCGGGGAAACACTTCTTACAAGAAGGGTTTCCCCGATTTTACTTCTTTGATTGCGAATTCGTATAAGTGAGTTGCAGAGGGGCGTTCCTTCCATGTAACGTTTTCCCACAAAAAAAGCCTTCCGCGAGGAAGGCCTGTTAATACCAGCTAATCGTCCTTCCGTCCCGGTCAACGAGATCCAGGCGGTTTATGTGTTCCACTAAACTAAAGAGATTCCGGGTCGAAGTCCGACTCCAGATCCTGGCATCACTGTATAGCCCACAACCCTTCCCGGTCAAGAGGAAAAGTGCAATGCCGAGTAGCAGGCATTCACCTACCCAAGGAATTGTCATTGCGAGTCACAGCGGGAAAGCAGATAGTGGCGAAATTGTCCCCACGCACGTGGGGGTGAACCGGTCCTTTTGGTTCGACCTAAAAATCCACGTCGACTTGACGTGGATTTTTAGGTCGAACCAAAAGGACCCGCTGAACGCTTGGACAGGTGATTCATCAGCCGATCAGCCCTGACATTCCTCTCTCCAGAGGCACCCGACTTCCCAGCAGTCGTGTATGCCCCTGAAGCACGGCGAGTTCCCCTCGAGTTCCTGGATGGCTCGGATCAGGTGTTCCTTCCTGTACCGGGTGATGTTCTTTAATCCCATTTTTCTAGCCTTTTGACGAATCTGTTGCACAGTCATGCTTTAAGTCCTCTCTACAAGTGCTCCAAAAAAGAGCAACAATTAGTCTTGAGGTTTCTTAATCCAAAGCTTTAGGTAAAATCAAGTGTAAATTGTGTTAGTAATGGTACGGTGCGGTGGCAGTCCCGCGTTCTGCGCCGGACGGTCTCCCCGATGAGATTGCTTCGTCGCTTTCTCCTCGCAATGACAGAAGCGGTGGGATGCTCCGCGTACTCGAATGTGGTACAGTGGTTTGGAAATGAAGGAGCACCCGAGATTTGAGAAGATGCCTGAAATTAGTCAAACCATCACAAGCCTGGACGCAGCCCACTTCTCGTCGAAGGCCATAAGACTGCACCCGCTCGCGCTGACCGCGTTCATTCTTTCGCTGGTGGGCATCCCTGTTGTTGGGCTCGTGACAGGCGCGGTCGCGATGATATTGGCAGGCATAGCACTCGGACAACTCACCGAGAACCCGTTGCTGCGAGGGAGAGGTCTTGCTGTGGCGGCCCTGGCGATTGGACTGGGAGATATAGTCCTGTGGGTTGTGATGCTGGGATTTGTCGTCCCGCGGATCAACCAGCCCACAGGCCGGGCAATAGAACAATCCATTGTTCCGTCGAGCGCGAACGTGGAGATGGCGCCCGGCCACATAAGGCGTGCCCTTGAAGCCAATGTCTTCTTGATGGTAGACAGGCAGAGATTCTTGGGTTCAGAATCGTTCAGCGGTTCCGGTATCCTTGTCGGAACGAGCGACGGGGAACACCTTATTCTCACTAGCCGCCACGTGGTGGACCCGTCTTTTTCCCGCGACGAGTCCAAGCCCTTGGACCCTACCATTTCGATAACAGCGTTCCTTCATGACGGGACCAGCAAGCGGTCGTACGTCTGGTGGGTTGAACCTCACGGGGTAGACCTGGCTCTGGTTGCAACCGGATCCAACCCGGAAGATATCTCTGTACCTGAAAACTCCGGCACTCCGGAAATGCAAATTGGACAAAAGGTCTTTGCGGTGGGCAACCCGCATGAGCTGAGTTGGAGCTACAACGAAGGAGTAATCTCGGGAATTCGAGAGACGGTGAAGGGACCGGTGCGCCTGAAAGTTCTCCAGACCCAAACCCCCATAAATCAGGGAAACTCCGGAGGAGGACTCTATTCGGCAGACGGAACCCTGATAGGCATTGTCACCTGGACAAAGGACAAAGCACAGGCCGAGGGGATCAGCTTCGCAATCACATACGGGGATTTCTTATCGTTGTATAAATCCTGGAAGAGGGACCATGGGAAGGCGGGGGGTTCAGGTCCAAGGGAGTGACATAACCCCGCCACGGGTCCCCTTTGTAAAGGGGGGAAGGGGGGATTTTAATCAACATATTGAAAATCCCCCTAAATCCCCCTTTAGAAAAGGGGGACTTGAAAGACCTTAGCTGTCCAAGGTGCTCACGACGAGCGAAATTAGTTCAAGTCTTCTGGTTCCCAAGCTCCGCCTGGGAACCCATCCCTTTTGGGCTCTGCCCGGAACGCGTCCATTACAACCGGGCAAGGAGGCAGAGCCTCGGAACGAGTAGAATGACAGGCAGGATGCCTGTCCCACGTCATTTCTTGAGATGGGTCCGGATGTATTCCACGATGTCGTCGGTACGTGTGCCCGGCCCGAAAATCTCCTCGATGCCGCTCTCCTTGAGCTGTCGCACATCTTCTTCCGGGACAATGCCCCCACCGAGTATCAGCACGTCATCCACCCCTTTTTCCTTGAACAGTTGAGCCACCTTTGGGAAGAGATAGTCATGGGCCCCCGATAGCGAGCTCAAGCAGAGCACATCCGCGTCTTCCTGCACACAGGTCTGAAGAATCGCTTCGGGCGTCTGCCTCAATCCGGTATAGATGACCTCCATACCAGCGTCGCGCAAAGCCCGTGCCACCACTTTGGCTCCTCTATCATGGCCGTCCAGACCGGGCTTGGCCACCACTACCCTGATACGCTTTTCCATTCTCAAATCCTCTTGGTCTTATATTAGAGAGGAATATTTCCGTGTCTACGACTCGGCTTTTCCTCCACCTTATTCTCCAATTGGGCAAATGCATTGATAAGGACTGCACGGGTGTCCCGCGGAAAGATCACCCTGTCCACAAATCCGAGCTGGGCAGCCCGATAGGGGCTGGCAAACTTCTCTACATAAGCTTCGATAAGCTCCGCGCGCCTGGCAACAGGGTCTTTGGCTTCCGCAATCTCCTTGCGGAACAGGATCTGTATCGCGCCCTCGGGTCCCATCACCGCGATTTCCGCGGACGGATAGGCCAGGTTGATGTCTGCACGCAGATGCTTGCTTGACATAACCACGTACGCCCCGCCGTATGCCTTGCGCGTTATAAGAGTGACCTTGGGAACCGTCGCTTCCGCGTACGCATAGAGGATCTTAGCGCCGTGCTTAATAATCCCACCGTGCTCCTGCTGGGTGCCCGGCAGGTACCCCGGTACGTCGAGGAGGGTCCAGAGAGGTATATTGAACGCATCGCAAAAGCGCACGAAACGAGCGCATTTAACCGATGCTTCAGTATCGAGGCATCCTGCAAGCCAGTTCGGTTGATTCGCCACTATCCCGACAGTTCTTCCGCCAAGCCTTCCGAAGCCGGTTATAAGGTTACGGGCGAAATGAGCGTGAACCTCCATAAAATGCTGGTTGTCCAGGACGGGGACTATCACCTTCTTCATGTCGTAGGGTAAGCGGGAACTCTCGGGTATCACCGAATCCAGCTCCGGGACCAGCCTGTCAACGGGGTCGTCGTTGGGTGCCAAGGGCGGTCGGACCCGGTTGCTGTCCGGAAGGAAGGCGAGGAGTTCCTTAACCTTGGCCAAGGTCTCATTCTCGGTGGGGTAGTGGAAATGACATACGCCCGAGACCTTGCCGTGTACCTTGGCGCCACCGAGGCTCTCGGGGTCGATCTCCTGGCTCGTGACCTGCTTGATCACCTGGGGGCCGGTGATGAACATGTAGCTGGTCTTTTCCGTCATGAAGATGAAGTCCGTGACCGCGGGTGAATAGACCGCGCCGCCCGCGCAGGGACCCATAATCACAGAGATCTGGGGGATCACTCCCGAGGCCCGCACATTGCGGTAGAAGACCTCGCCATAACCGCCGAGGCTCTCCACACCCTCCTGAATTCGCGCGCCTCCGGAATCGTTGATGCCGATAAGCGGGAAGCCGTTCCGGTACGCGAGGTCCATCACCTTGCATATCTTTTGGGCATGGGTGAAGGAGAGACTGCCGCCGAACACGGTAAAATCCTGGGCAAAGACGTAGACCCCACGGCCGTTGATGCGGCCGAAGCCAGTTACCACTCCCTCACCCGGTATCTGGGTCTTGGCCATGCCGAAATCCGTGCAGCGGTGTGCCACGAACTTGTCCATCTCTTCAAAGGAGCCGTTATCGAGAAGTTCCAGGACCCGCTCACGCGCGGTCATCTTTCCTGACTGATGCTGTTTTGAGATCTTTTCCGGGCCGCCTGCCTCATCGGATTCGGCCAATCTGCGCTCGAGTTCCTCGAACCTCTCTTCCATCACGGACATGTAACTCTCCTATTTCTCAGTGCTGTATTTAGACTGATTTCCCATTCAAAGCGGCCAGATCGGGGGAGATCCTTTGTGTGAAGCAAGGATTCTCCCTAAGGATTCCTTAAGAAACTTTTCCGCCTTTGCACGGGAATAGGCATTTTTCAGCATGAAAATGAGAATCCCCCGTGAAGGGATTTAGAGTTTCTTGGAAAGGGCTCAGGGAGGAACCTTCTTTGACGCAAGTAAGGTCCCCCGATTTATCCTACTTAAGCATCTGCCTCGCGGCGGCTCCAACCTGGGCGAGATTATCAACCACGGTCACGCCGGCTTCGGTGAGGGCTTTGATCTTCCCCTGAGCGGTACCTGATCCGCCGGATATGATCGCGCCCGCGTGCCCCATGCGCTTGCCCGGTGGTGCAAGCCTCCCGGCAATGTACGCTGCCACGGGCTTGTCGAATTCGTTCTTGATGAACTCCGCAGCCTGTTCCTCTGCCGAGCCCCCTATCTCACCGATCAGGACCACCGCCTCGGTCTCCGGGTCGTCCCGAAACATCTTGAGAACATCAATGAAGCTAAGTCCAACAACCGGGTCTCCGCCAAGTCCCAGGCAGGTGCTCTGCCCTACCCCGTTCTTGGTGAGCTGATCCACCACCTCGTAGGTAAGGGTGCCCGAGCGGGAGACCACTCCCACGGGGCCCGGCTTATGAATGTATCCGGGCATGATCCCCACCTTGCAATTCTCTTTCGGAGATATGATTCCCGGAGTGTTCGGGCCTACAAGGCATCTCCCCTCCTGACGGACCGTGTGAAGGGCCGATGCAGTATCAAGAGGCGGTATACCCTCGGTTATGCAGACAATGACCTGAATCCCTGCATCCACGGCCTCAAGAATAGGGTCTTTCGCGTACGCGGCAGGGACAAAGATCAGCGAGACATTCGCGCCGGTTTCTTTCACCGCATTAAAGACCGTGTTGAAGACAGGGATACCGTCTACCTTCTCGCCCTGCTTCCCGGGTGTTACTCCGCCGACCATGTTGGTGCCGTAATCCCGGCAGGCCAATGAATGAAAAGTCCCGTTACGCCCGGTTATCCCCTGGCATATTACGCGTGATTCTTTGTTGACAATGATCGCCATCTCAATTCTCCAGGGAAGCGGCCTTCGCGACAACGGCTCTTGCCGCGTCATCCAGCGAAGGTATCATCTCTATCGGGAGGCCGGATTGCTCGAAGAGCGAAAGCCCCTCCTCGATGTTTGTCCCCTCGATACGGGCTATGACCGGCAGCGCCGTGCCACGCTGCTTGAGGGCCTTGATGACCCCGCGGGCAAGCACGTCGCATCGGAGTATGCCTCCGAAGATGTTGATGAAGATCACCTTCACACTCTTGTCATCCAGGAGAATACTCATGGCGTCAGACACCACCTGCTCGCTGGCACCACCGCCGACATCCAGGAAATTGGCCGGGGCTCCACCGTGGAGCGAAATCAGGTCAAGGGTTGCCATTGCAAGGCCCGCGCCGTTGACTATGCATCCGATGTCGCCGTTGAGCCTTATGTAACTCAGCCCGTTCTTCCGGGCTGATAATTCGAGCAGGTCCTCCTGAGACCTGTCACGCAAGCGCTCCATCTCCGGATGCCGGAAGAGCGCATGATCGTCGAGGTTGATCTTTGCATCGAGGGCAATGACCCGATCTCCTGAAATGATCAGAGGGTTGATCTCAGCCAGGGAGCAATCATAGTCCACAAAGACCTGGTACAGTACCGTGATGATCTTCATGATCTGTACCGCGAGGGTCTTGTCGTCGGAAAGCCGATACGCCATGGCACGGGCCTGGTACGGAGCAAGCCCTCTCACAGGGTCTACACTTATGGTGAAGATCTTCTCCGGAGAACCACTTGCAAGGGCCTCTATCTCAACTCCGCCTGCAAGGCTCGACATGATTGTGACACGGCCCGTATTCCTGTCCAGCACAACCCCGAGGTACATCTCCCGGTCTATGGGGAGAACCTCCTCTATCAATAGGGCGCTGACCGGTTTACCTTGAGGGCCGGTCTGGTTGGTGACAAGCGTCTGCCCAAGGATTTGAGCGGCCCTGGCGCGAATGTCCTCATCCATGGAAACAACAGCCACGCCTCCGGCCTTGCCTCGACCCCCGGAATGAACCTGGGCCTTGAGCACCACCTTGTCGCTCTTGAGCTGCCGAGCCTCAAGCAGGGCCTCAAGGGGATCGTAACAGACAGCACCCTTCGGAACCGCCACTCCCCTACAACACAATAATTCCTTAGACTGGTATTCGTGAAGATTCATATACCCTCTGCCTCCAATACTCTATGCCGGACACCACATCACGCCTTCGGAGCACCCAAATTAATCGTGGCTAAGATCTCGTGAAATACAGACAGATCGCCAACTTTACTGACAAGAAGGGAAGTTTGCAATAAAAAACGTGCCGCGCTTTTGACCATTATGCCCGACGAAACGCATTGATTCATTTCCTGCATGGCATTCATGCCTTGTGCTGCACACGCGGAAGACGCCAAGGCCATCCCTAGGAGCCTGTCACGCAACCGCGCTCATTGGCGCCATCGTTCCACGAATGCGGGAAACTCCTCCGGAACGCAGGACTACGCAACAACCTCACAGTAATAACATGAGATTCATTACATAAAATCTTGATAACAAAACACTTATAATATATAAGACCGACTGGGATTGACCCCTAGATATCGGCTCTCTGAGTCGGTCTCCCAGGAGAATTTCATGAAAAAGATGGCGGTTACTGCACTCTGTTTCCTCGCAGTTGCGATATTGTGGCTGAGCTGCTTTCGATCCGAAGCCGGGCAATTCGGCAGCCCTGCTGGTGGCGATTTCACTTGGAAGCTGGCTGCTGCTTCCACTGAGTCTGTTGGCCCCGGCACTCCGAACAGCCATTCAGTTTCCCCGCCAATCACGGCATCAGACATGACTACCCCGGCATCATTGACCCAGCCTGATGTGAATGGCCCACAACTTCCAGTTAAGAGTTCCGGCCGTTTTGACCACTTGGTTGCCGACACGTCGTCGGTAGAAGCTATGGCTCCACCGAAGAGCGACACAGCGGACGCCTCGGCCGCACGCACCCGATGAACGTGAGACCGTTCACAGGGCAGGACGGATTCACCGCAGAGCCCGCGGAGATCGCAGAGAGAAATAGTGGCTTAAACAAGACCAAATACGTGATGTGGATATGCTGTCCGAGTGATGCAGATCAAGAGTGGGACAGGCTCGAATCCACTGCACCTCGGGTTGGAGAAGAAACAGACAAAAACAGAAGCCTCCGCGTTCTCTGCGATCTCAGCGGTGAACGAATAGTTATTTCCCATCCATTTCCTTTTTGGGGTTGCCCGAAAGACTCCGTAAAGCTAATATTTGAGGATTATGAATAAAGGACGGATACTCATAGTTGACGATCAAGAGGAGATCCTCGATTCGCTCGGAGCGATTCTTGCCGATGAAGGCCACGAACTGATCAAGGCACGCGATGGCCAGGAGGCACTGCACATAGTTCAGAGCGATTCTCCGGACGTGGTCTTCTTGGATATTTGGATTCCGGGAATCGATGGCATGCAGACCTTGAAGGCCATCAAAAGGATCGACCCGCGATGCGCGGTGATCATGATGAGCGGCCACGGCACCATCGAAACCGCTGTGAAGGCAATCAAACTCGGGGCCACTGATTATCTGGAAAAACCCCTCAATCTGGAAGATGTCCTGCATTTGGTTCAGAAGGCTATTTCAGGCCGCACCGCTGTGACGCGTTCGGACGAGGGGAATGGATCTAGCCGTGGACAACTGATCGGGGCTTCTGCCAAGGCGGCCGGTCTGAGACGGGCTCTAGAGAATGCCGCGGCAGAGGCCGGAGCAGTATGGCTAACGGGTGAAAAGGGTACGGGCAAGGAGTTCCTGGCCAGGGCCATCCATTATATGGGAGGCAAGGACAAGCACAGCCTTGTCAAGGTTCGCTGCCCGGAACTCACGGCCCAAAATATCGAAGAGGTGCTCGTTGGCAAGAGCAGCGGGACTAACGGGGGAAGACCCGGGAAGATGCTACAAGCAGCGGCCGGAACGCTGCTGCTGATTAGAGTGGACCGTCTTGACAAGGCCCTGCGAGAGCCTCTTGCCAGGCTTGTTCGAGATCACTTTGAGCGAGAGTCCCAAGCCGGTCCTCGAAGCGCTTCCCGATTCCGAATTGTTTCAACCTCGACAATTGATCCGGATACCCTGGTCCAAGAAGACGATTTTCCGCCTGACCTCGCGGACATGCTTGCCCAGCGGATCATCAGACTGCCTACTCTGCGTGAACGCGCCGAAGACATCCCGCTGTTTGTAGATCACTTTCTCAAGGAAGCGATTGAGGAATTCGATAGGGACATTGACGGAACGGACGATGAGGCCATGGCACGTCTCCTGTCGTATTCGTGGCCGGGGAACGTCAAAGAGCTAAAGATCCTCATTGAGCACGTGGTTATGACCGCGCCGGGCCCGCACATCACTGCCAACGACTTGCTTATTCCCGGCGAGCAGGAAACCTTTGCCGGTTCAATAGGGACGGCATTCCGAGTTACATGCCGCCGGCGATGAGTCCCAAGCCGACTCGCATCTTGACCGCACTCATGCACACGGAATCAGTGTCCCGGGGGGCGTGATGTTGTCGCCTCCTCTGACAGGTCCATTCCACCACCAGAAGACCCTCAGAGGAAGGGTGGTCATGTACGGCCAGGGACTCCATTCTGGGGCCAAGACCGGTTTGACCATTTCTCCGTTGCCTCCTTTCAGCGGCATCGTGTTCGGCCATATCACGTCCGGCGGGACCGTGTCCGCACTCCTCAGCAATGTGGACTCCACGGGGTATTCCACTTGCCTCCAGCATGATGGCCTCATTGCCCGCACGATCGAGCACCTTATGGCTGTTTTCCACATATATGGCCTTACAAACGTGCTCGTGAAAATTTCAGGCGAAGTGCCGATCATGGATGGCTCGGCCCTCGAGTTCTGTGATCTTGTAGAGAGTGCGGAAATCATTACTCAGGAGGAGACCATAGAGGAGATTGTTATTTCCGAGCCCATCGAATTGCCCCAGGCCCCTGGTAACAGCAAGAGCATGAGGGTTGAGCCTTCAGACTTCTTTGAGATCGACTATTTTCTCGACTATCCTCAACCCGTAGGCCAGATGAGCATGGTTTACCGCTGCACCGGCCCGGAAGATTTCAAACAAGAGATCGCCCCGGCGCGGACCTTTGGATTTGTGAAGGACATGCGCATGATGGATGAGATGGGGCTTGCCGGTGGCGGGAAGCTCTCCAATTTGGTGCTCCTGGACGAAGAAAAGGTCGTGAATCCGCCTCTCAGATTTCCCGACGAATTCGTCCGTCACAAGATCCTGGACATAATAGGAGATTTTTACCTGCTGGGCCGGCCCTTTCGCGGCAAGATAGTAGCGAGACAGACGGGACATACCGATAATGTTGCCATGCTCAAATTGATTAACGAGAGAATGAAGATACTGTGAAGGTTTCAGAATTAAGTGCCAAGTGGCACTTTCGAATGCTAATGAAAACGATCTCGCTTATCGCCGCGGTAGTTTCGGTGCTGCTGATCGGTGTCGGCTTTTGGTGCGCAGCGCAGGCACCTTCATAGCTGGTTCATCTCTCCGGACCACCGGCAGTCCGGGCTTTTCCATCCTCACTCTTGGCTTGATCTCTCGGGCCCTGCGGCTTTCTTTTCGGGTCAAGAAAGATGCCAAAACAGTAAATGGCAATGAGCGCACAGGCTACGAACGTAAGGAGATCGGTGGCTTCAAGTCGAAAGAATTGAATGAGTTCGGCCGGCATATCTCCCAGCGCGTACATGAAATAGAACAAATCCCAAGCCCCCCACAGCGAGTGCCCAGCCCAGGATGCGGCCAAGACTGAAAAATACAGATTCGCCCATCTACGCCCCACCAGACTCCGTTGAGACCACAGAAAACCTCGGATCGCTTGCAAAGCCATGTAGGGAGAAAACCATTTGACCCACAACGTGAGGGATGTGCCACCGGGCCCTATTCCGCCTGCTATCATCTCGTGCGCGAGAAACGCCGAGCCCATACCCAAGGGGTCCTTGTAAGCCAACAATAGTATGACGACAGCCATGGGAAACAAGGCCAGTGACAGGACAAGTATCAGGATTTCTCGGAGAATTATTCGGAACATGACGAGGCATTATATCATTCCTTGCGGCAGGAGAATGACACAAAACCTCTGATGGATCTGCAAAGTCGGATCTTTTCGCATTGCATGAACAAGAGCGCCTATTGTTCAGAAGTGATGCCCTTATGGCCGCATATTCTTTTGCCCTGCTTCCAGACACCGTATTTTTTTGTTTGGGATCTACATCGGATTGTGTAACATTGTCGTACAGCAACACTTCACTAGGTACCAACCCTACTGACTATTTCGCTCGTACCGAGCTCGAGAGGAGCGTTTCATGGAGAAGATCTGGCTGAAATCCTACCACAATGCTGTTCCGGCGGAGATTTCCTTCGAGAAGATCACGTTGTCCGAGGCTCTCACAAGAACAGCCAAGAGGTTCCCCAATAATCCGGCTCTCCTGTTCCAGGGGACTACCATATCATTCCAAAAACTGGATGACATGGTGTCCAGGTTTGCTTCCGCGCTCGTCGCTTTGGGGGTGAAGCCCGGCGACAAAGTGGCTCTGCTTTTGCCGAACCTGGTTCAGACGGTTGCAGCAACCTATGGAGCCTTCCGCGCTGGCGCTGTGGTGGTCATGAACAACCCTCTCTATACGGACCGAGAGTTGGAGCACCAATATAATGACTCCGGTTCCAAGTTCCTTGTTTGCCTGGACCTTCTGGCGCCGAGGATGATCAATTTGAGGCAAAAGACGGGGATCACGAAGATCATCTCCTGCCATATCCGTGATTTCCTCCCCTTCCCCCTCAAACAGCTCTTTCCGTTCGTTAAGAAGGATATGCACCGGAAAACGCCTGCGGCTCCAGATGTCTTCGAGTTTATGGACCTGATAGGAAAGTATGGGCCGATTACTAATCCTCCCAGGTTGGAATGGGAGAGTACCGCTGTGTTGCTTTATACAGGGGGAACCACGGGGGTATCAAAAGGGGTTGAACTGACTCAGGCAAATCTATCGTGTAACGTTCAGCAGTGTGCCGCATGGTTCCCGGACTTTGAGCCGGGTGGTGAGGTCGTGGTGGGTTGTTTGCCGTTTTTCCATTCGTTCGGGATGACGACCGCAATGAATATTGGAATCTTTCACGGATATGCGGACGTTCTGATCCCCAAACCCGAACCCAAACCGATTCTGGAAGCGATCCACAAGAATAAGGCAACGTACATGCCGGCGGTCCCGACCCTTTACAATGGAATGATCAACTTCCCCGAACTCAAGAATTACAATCTGAAATCGCTCAAGGGATGTTTTTCCGGTGGAGCCCCTCTTCCCATGGAAACCCTGAGAAGTTTCGAGAAACTCACCGGCGCTCAAATCTGTGAAGGGTACGGCCTCACCGAAACTTCGCCGGTAACTCACATCAACCCGTACGGATCAATCACCAAGCCTGGCACAATAGGTATACCGGTATCCAATACAGACGCGAAGCTTGTGGACGTGGACGATTACAACAAAGAGATCACCACTCCAGGTGAACCAGGGGAGCTTTGTCTCAAGGGTCCACAGATCATGAAGGGGTACATAAATCGTCCGGACGAGACGGCAATCACTTTGAGAGACGGATGGCTGCTCACCGGTGACATTGCCATCGTTGACGAGGAAGGGTACTTCACCATAGTGGACCGCAAGAAGGATATGATTATCTCAGGAGGCTTCAATATTTATCCTAGGGATGTAGATGAGGTCCTGTTCACGCATCCGAAAATACTTGAAGGGTGTGCGATAGGCGTACCTGACGAGTATTCCGGAGAGCGCATCAAGGCTTACGTGGTGCTCAAAGAGGGAGAAACCGCCACGGCCATCGAGATCATCGACTACTGCAAGGAAAACTTGGTCAAATACAAGGTCCCCAAGTACGTGGAGTTCGTGAAGGAGCTTCCAAAAAGCGCAGTGGGTAAAATTCTCCGCAAGGAACTGAGGACGATGGACCAGGCAAAGGCGCAAAATGGGGGTGGAAAATAGGAGAACAAGGGTCGTCGGTTATCCTGGTTCCCACGCTCCCGCCTGGGAACCATTGATTCGGGCTCTGCCCGGAATAATAAGATCGCCAGACAGCCGATTCTAAATTCGGACTGTTATTCCCACCGTTTGGGAGGCGGAGCCTCCACTCATCGTTGCCAGGCAGAGCCTAGCAACGAGGAAAAGGTCAGCCTCCAAGCCTCTTCTGCACCGCGTCGCTTTCTAGCTCTCGAATAGCGTCGGCAGCGATCCATTTTGCCGAGGCTGAATCAATTCCCTGGATTTCATGTGCCGTTGCGATTGCAGCCTGGTTCAGGCGAAGGTTGCGTTTTCCGATCTGCCTTAAGGCCCAGTTGACCGCCTTCTTGACGAAATTCCTCTTGTCAACGGCTTCTCTCTTTATGATGGGCAGAAACTCCAGAAACTCCGCATCCGCAGCTTTCTTGTCGTGAACAGCCAGGCAGGCCATGAGCACAAAACCCGCCCTTTTCACAAATTCCTCGTCTCGCGAACTCCACTCCACAGCCTTCTCGTGAGCATCAACGGCCTTGCGAAATAGGTTGTTGCAGCACTGATCGCAAAGGTCCCACGAATTGAAGTCGAGCACCCACTCTTCCATTTGCCGGACGGTGATTTCTAACGGCGGATAGACCATTCCCGCGAGTATTCGTGCCTCATGAATGCCTGAAGACCAGAGCGCTTCCGCTAGCGGACGGTTCTTTCCTATCTTGCGGGCGATTTTCCTGAGATTCGGGATTGAAACCCCGTACGCGTGCTCGGTGTTTATCCCGTAGCGTGCCATGCCTTCCGCTGCAGCGGGGTTACCCAAGGACTTCAGTTGCGTAAGTATCTCTGGCAGTGTGACTGAGAGATTGGACACGATCATTGTTGTTACCAGTTCAGACTGAATACCGGACTCATCGATTCTCACCTTGTCCACTGCCGGCTTGCCCAGCAAGGGAGGGGATCAGGAAAACCCTCTCCCCTGGCTGGAGAGGCCAGGGTGGCGGCGGAACACGCGTTATCAAGAGCTGCGAAGATCAAGCAGCTAACGACGCGCATCATTTCACCCGACTGCCCGTTTCTTCTTATTATTAGCTCTAGCGGGGACTTTCTTTGTGGTTGGCGCCAAAACCCGAGGCTCCGGTTCGGACTTCACTTCTTCCCCTGCGCTCAGCGCATTCGGGTCCACTGAAAAGGGATGGTATCCCTTCTCATTCTTGAGCACTTCACGCAGATAAAGGCCGGTGTATGAACCGGGTGCGGCCGCGATCTCCTCAGGAGACCCTGTTGCTATCACCCTTCCACCTTCTTCCCCGCCCTCAGGACCAAGGTCGATGATATAGTCCGCGACCTTGATCACGTCCATGTTGTGCTCGATCACAACCACCGTGTTGCCCGCGTCCACCAGGCTCGTGAGCACATCGAGGAGCTTCCGCACATCGGCAAAGTGAAGGCCGGTTGTCGGCTCGTCCAGGATGTATAAGGTCCTGCCCGTGCTGCGTTTGGAAAGCTCCTTGGAGAGCTTGATCCTCTGGGCCTCCCCTCCGGAAAGCGTGGTTGCAGGCTGCCCCAGCTTGATATAACCGAGCCCAACCGCCTGAATGGTTTGGAGCTTGTTGGCTATCGACGGGATATTGGCCATGAACTCGTATGCCTGGATCACAGTCATGTCCAGGACATCCGATATGTTTTTTCCCTTGTATTTGATGTCCAGGGTCTCACGATTGTACCGCTTCCCATGACACACGTCGCATTTGACGTACACGTCCGGCAGGAAATGCATCTCGATCTTTATTATCCCGTCTCCCCTGCAGGCCTCGCATCTGCCCCCTTTCACGTTGAAGCTGTACCGGCCCGGCTTGTACCCTCGAACGCGGGACTCGGGAATGTTCGCAAACAGGTCTCGAACGAACGTGAAGACACCCGTATATGTTGCAGGGTTAGACCGTGGAGTCCGACCGATGGGGCTCTGATCTATGTCGATGACCTTGTCGATGAACGAGATCCCCTCGATCGCGTCCACCTCCCCTGCTCTCTCCCGGCTGCGGTAGAGCCGCTGCGACAGAGCCCGGTGCAAAACGTCCACCACCAGGGTGCTCTTACCCGAACCGGAAACGCCTGTCACGCAGGTGAACAATCCCAAAGGGATGGCAACATCAATACTCTTGAGGTTATTGGCTCGGGCCCCTCGTATGACCAGCTTCTTCTTTCCGGCTGAGCGTCGCTGCCGAGGCACGGGGATGAACTCTTTGCCGGCCAGATACTTCCCGGTCAGGGATGCCTCGGATTTGAGAATGTCCGCGGGCTTGCCTTCGAAGACGATCTCCCCACCCATCCGGCCCGCTCCGGGGCCCATGTCGATGACATGGTCCGCGCTGAGGATGGTTTCGGGGTCGTGCTCGACGACGAGCACCGAATTCCCCTGGTCCCTCAGGTTTACGAGCGTGGAGAGGAGGCGCTGGTTGTCCCGCTGGTGAAGTCCGATGCTCGGCTCATCGAGTATGTATAGGACGCCTACGAGAGAAGAGCCGACCTGAGTGGCCAGCCTGATTCTTTGGGATTCGCCCCCGGAAAGCGTAGCAGAAGACCTGTCAAGAGTGAGATAGCCCAGACCGACCTTGTCCAGGAAGCCAAGACGATCGCGTATCTCTTTGAGCACCCGGCGGGCGATCTCCATTCGCCGGTCGTCCAACTTGAGGTCTCCTATAAACTCCGAGGCCTGGCGAACCGAAAAAGCGGTCAGGTTGTGGATCGGCATGTCCCCTATCAGCACGTGACGCGCTTCCTTTTTCAAGCGAGCGCCGCCGCAGGACGGACACGAGACCGTGCTCATGTAACGTCCTAATTCTTCGTCGAAATCGTCCTTTTCCGATTCGTGATACTTGCGATCCAGGTTGGGGAGAGCGCCTTCGTACGTCTTCCGGAAGAAATGTCGTCGGCCATCCCTCTCATAATAAAAATCGATCTCTTCCTCTCCGGAGCCGTTCAGCAGAACGTTCTGTATTTTTTGAGGAAGCTCACCGAACGGCGTGTCGATGTCAAAGCTGTAATGCTTCGCAAGGGCGTCGATCATCTGAAAGAAAAAGATGGAATTGCGATTTGCCCAAGGGGCAATGGCTCCTCGTCTCAGCGATAGACCGGGATTAGGAACCACAAGGTCGGCATCAAACCGAATCTGAACGCCCAGTCCCCCGCACGCTTCACAGGCGCCGTAAGGGTTGTTGAACGAAAACAGCCTGGGGGAGATCTCCCCGAGAGACACTCCGTGTTCAGGGCACGCGAAATTCTCGCTGAACAGGTGAATCCGACCATCCTCTTCTTCGACCAGGACCGTCCCCTGCCCCATGCGCGCAGCAGTTTCCATGGAGTCTGCCAGGCGCTTTTCTATTCCGTGTTTGACCACGAGGCGATCCACCACCACCTCGATGGAATGTTTCTTCTTCTTGTCCAGTCGGATCTCTTCGGAAAGATCCCGAAGCTCCCCGTCGACCTTGACCCGCGCGAAGCCTTCGCGAGCCAGGTGCTGCAATTCCTTCTGGTACTCCCCTTTGCGGCCGCTCACAATCGGGGCCATTAGATGAACCCGAGCTCCCGCGGGCAGGTCCATCACCTGGTCGACCATCTGTTGAATGGTCATCGAACTTATTGGGCGGCCACACTCCCAGCAATGAGGAATCCCCACGCGGGCATAGAGCAATCGCAGGTAATCATAGATCTCCGTAACCGTGCCCACGGTGGAACGGGGATTTTTCGATGTGGTCTTCTGTTCGATACTAATGGCAGGAGAGAGCCCTTCGATCAGATCTACGTCAGGCTTGTCCATCATTTCCAGGAACTGCCGAGCGTACGCTGAAAGCGACTCCACATATCGACGCTGCCCTTCGGCGTAGATCGTGTCAAAAGCCAATGTGGACTTACCGGAACCTGACAGGCCGGTAATCACGACAAGCTTGTCGCGGGGAATGCGTATATCGAGATTCTTGAGATTATGCTCTCGAGCCCCTCGGATAATTATTTCTTTCGCTCCCACTGTAGATCCTGACCTCTCACTCGAGCTGAAAAGACAGATGGTGCAACCCATGGGCGCAATAGAAGATGGCCACTGCCGCAATCGGCAAGCCCCTCATCGGTGCCCTCTAGCCCGCACTAAGCAGTAGAGGGCGGGCCGTGACACCGGTTCACTCTGAAACGCCCCGAGTCCCGATGCACGGATGCGGGTTAGGGACTGGGGATAAGCGTATTCATGAGAATCACATGGGTGCCACCCGCGCCTACTGTTTAACGCCTACGGAGCTGAACAGCTCTCGGTTGGCGCGTATTTAGAGTGCTATTTTTCGCCATCGGCCTTCTGCTCCAGGGCCTCTCCAATTGTACCGGCGGCGCAAGGTAGCGCGCACTTGCCTTGCTACATAAGAACACTCGACAGCGTAACAAAGTTCCGAAGAGGCTATCCCCATTCCCGGCCAGACCTGGCCGGTGATCGTCGAGCTTACCAGCAGGAACGTTCAAAGTAAAGGAGCATGCTGCCACGCGCCTAAAGCTCTAAACGCGCATCCCGCCATTTTTTTCTTTTTCTTCAACGCGATAAGCAAAAACCATAAACTATTTCTTGACTCACCCTTGGGGACATGTTATCTGCGCATTGTTTTCTGAGAGTCGGGCTTGTCGGACCCTCTCTCGTGTTTCACCTTTCCAGTAGGAGGTATGGTTATGCTTTTTTCTTTTTGTAATCCGGCCGCTGGAGTTTCCGAACCTCCCGGTGACTTCAACAGCAATTACCGTCATCTCAAAAAACTTATTAACCAGGCCCTTAAGGAGGGGACTCCTATTGAGGACCTCAACCTCGTCCCGAGACACTCTTCAACCTCACCCCCCAAGAAGCTTTCCCGAGAAGACCTCCTCAAGCTCCTTCACACAATCAGAAGGATCAAGACCCGCTATCAGAGACTATTGCAGTCTCCCGTGCCGCGTGAACTGGAACGGGATATACTGGCAAAGCCGCCTGAAAAGCGTTTACCATGGGAGACCGAGGCATTGGAAAAGGTAGAGGAGTGGCGGCAGGCTGTATGTGCCGTGCGCTCACAAGTCCAGGCAGAATTGAACGACCACCTTAAAGGGGAGTTATTCCGCGGATTGTGAGTCGGCCTAACCGTTAACGGGAACAAGCTATTCCGGGTACTGATCGAAAAGCTTTCCCCATTTGCTTGTCTTCTTGAAGGCATGCATTTGGGGTTTTGCTTTTAGGGGCCAATATATGAAGTCATGATAAAAAAATGATCCGAAAACAAATACGTACACGAGCGGAGTCCTGAAAAACAGCTTCTGTAGGGGCTTCAACGGCCCGAACCAGATAAAATTGCCCACAGCGGAAGCTGCATTATTCCCGACGGTAAAGCCCCAGTTATGCTGAGAAATGTCTTCGCCCACAACCTCGATCTCCTCAACAGCCCCCTTCCCTAGCCCTGATTCATGGGCGATGCGAATAAACTTGAGAGACATGGGATCAAACCCCATCATCTTAGCAGCGACCGCGTCGATGGCTGTGCTGTCCCCGGAAGCGAGCATCAGGTCCTTTTCCACCGGAATCATGGTCCTGGGACCGGGTCCCTTGCCGCAGACCGTTCCGTCCATGACGGTAAAGATCCCTGAGTGAATCTCTTTCTGAATGGCAAGTAGATCATTCAGCGTCTCATGGATCACTGAGTGGGTATAGTGTCGCCTCGTGGTGAGCAATCCGCCGAACGCGTTCTTCATTGAACCGGTGGTCCCGGTGTATATGTGACACTTTACTGTGGGAAGATGAATTATGTTCTTACCGATGAAGTACTCCGGAATCCGCATGCCGTCCGGGAAGATTTCGTTGAGTACGCGCATTTCAGCCTTGGGTGTGTACTTGATCCAGCGGATATCAGTTTCTTTGAAATTGTACAAGACCGGAATTTTGTACTTCTCAAAAATGGGCACGTACTTGTTCAGCCGCTCACCTTTCGAAGCGTTGGTCACCACGGTTTCGTTCTGCACACAGACGATCTTTTCGTAACCAGCGTCCTTGAGAGCGAGTATCACGCCTTCCAGTTGCCAGGGCGTTGTATTGGCGCCCAGAAAAGGGAAATGCCAGGAGATGTTGTCCTTGAGAATTACCGGAGCTGACGGATCCAGGTAATCGCGAAAGCGGGCCTCTTCCATGGCGACTCTGATGTCTTCCAGCACTGTCTCCGGTTGTGTTCTCTTGACGGCTACTATCGGCTTATCGGTCATATTCTCCTCATTTGAATAGAATCAATCTTTGTGAGCGCCAAAGACCCATCTCACCACATCCAGCACATCCAGGCCCCTCTTTGGAATGGCCAAAATCGCCGTAGGAAATCGACAGCGCGTCCGTGTCAGTCCCCGACTGCCCACTCCTGAGCCTCACAAGCTTCTCCTCATCCTTTAGTCTGTCGATATCTGCAGCTTTGGACTTCTGCAGTCCCCCACGGGCTATGAAGTCCATGATCTTCTCCATTTCACCCGGATCAAACCATATACCGTGCCCGCGACAACTGTCTATTATAACTCCCGATATCCTGGCAAAGTTCGTCCTGTTCATCATGTTCAGGCAGACCGGGCATCTCACGTAGCGGACCGCGGATTCCTGCTCTACCTCGCCGCGCTGGCCCCCGTCTGTGGGAAAGATCACCCGATCCGACCTCTCCTGCATCTTGTCAAAGGTCTCATTAGGAACGAAAAAACCACCGCACTGACTACACTTGGCCACGGAGAAGTCTCCTATTTTCCCTTCCCGCATCGGGACCTCGCATCGCGGGCAGGGTCGATTCTCCAGAATCGCTCCTTCCTCTTCCGCGCTCTCCACAGGCCGCGCACAACGGATGCAAAACCGGCTATCAGCCGGGGTAGCGGCAAAGCAGTGGTGACAGTGGACGGTCTTCCCCTTGAGTGAAAAGTCCAGGTGTGCTTCGCAATATCGGCACGTCGAAGCCCCGCGTTGCACCGAAGCTCCACAAGCAGGGCAGTGGAGCACCAGACCCGTGTCAACGTCCACGTGCGCTTTGCCCTCCGCGACAGAATCACGAAGCGCTCCCGCGCGACCGAAACGGATCTTCAGGTTCTCTTCGCGCTGAGAGATTGTTTGCCGCGTAATCTCACCTCTCTCCTTGAGGACTCCCACCACACGCGTCACCTGGGAGTGATCGAGAGAATGCTTCTGTTGCAACTCCTCTTCGGAAGCGCCCCGAATGAAATCATCGAGGAAGCTCTTAACGTTGACCTTTTTGCTACTTTCGCCTTGGCTCACGCTGGACCCCGATAAACCGTCACTTCTACCAGGGACATGATACCCTTGTATGGGCACGAGTTTCAAGCCGTCGCGTTCCATCGTCCGAAGCCCGCGGGCGTTCCTGCGCGATAACCCTTGACAAAGGCTGGTCTTGAAGTTAATTTTACAAATTCAGGAAGGGCCGTTAGCTCAACTGGTAGAGCAACTGACTCTTAATCAGTAGGTTTGGGGTTCGAGCCCCCGACGGCCCACCAAAGAAATCAAAAGGTTAGCCAAACTAGGGCTGGCCTATTTTTTTGAGGGATAACTCAGGGATAACCTGAGTGCGGGGGACATGTTTTTTCTACGAGTTTCTTCACAGGCGACTAATGCTCTCACGAGTTGGGCTGTGCGATGAGTTTCATCCTCGCGGAGAATTGATCCTGCTGAGCATGTGGAGAGCATAGGGGGAGGATCCGCAGAGTGAAAGCATTTACGCAGGCTTTTCTGGCCGCCATTGAGGGGTAACAATGACAGCTTTCAAGGAATTCATGGAAACACTTGACGCGCTGAAAAACCTCCTGAGTGCCAAGCCATTTTCTCCTGTACCTGATAAGATTTGGCAGACGCCTAAGAAGGCCCTTGAGAGTCTCTTGGGCAAGCTCGAACCGTACTACAAAGAACCCAAGGTTCCCACAAAAGCTGACGTCAAAATAGTCAAGGATCATGGAATCACCGCTCAAATTAAAGCATTCATAGACAGGGACAGAGAGAGGAAGGCCTTTTTTTCGGTCGATTATTTCAAGCAGAAATGTGCAAATATCCGGGACACGGGAGTCGTGGAAGCTCTCCCCGCTGGCCAGACTCGTGCTGCTTTGCTGACTAAGTATCTTGTGTACCGTTATTGGACGGCTAGACCCGAATCCGTGAGTGGATTGGACAGAGCCCGGCTGGAAATCGAGGAAGACTTCAAGAGCAGCCCGGCAACGAAGCAGGCCGAACAGGCCAAGTCACTTTATGGCCAATTGTTGCACGAATCCGATTTCAATCGAATATTGGCTCTCTTGCAAGAGAGATTCCCGCAAGGAGACTCTGTGAAAGCGTTCGCAAAGGCTTGCTCGCTCAGAATCCCAGCGGGCCGGAAACCTGTGCATGAGCGCTTGGCAGCAAAAATCCTGAAATCAGGGGAATTGGTACGAGCACGATTCTAATGGGTCCTTTGGAGAGACATCTTGAGCAATTACTGGTGAATTTTCCGAACCTCGTAAACTCGCATTTGTGGGCGAAAATTCCGGGATTCGAGAGGATTTGGTGAAGTCAACGTCTGTGTTAGGCAAGGGAAATTGCCGGAATGCAGCGGCCGCAGTGATTTGGCCTTTATAACCGAGCATACCATCCACATTGTTGAATTGAAACGGCGCATCGTGGGTGTGACCGCCCTCGAGCAACTCAAGCGTTACCTGGGACCTCTTCAGGCACGGTATCCGGATCACCTTGTCCTCGGTTATCTCTTGGGCCGCTCATGTTGTGATATGCCGAAATTGAGAGCGGCACTCGTTAATGAACGAGTGAGCGTTCTACTCGTAGGACAAAACATCCCACGCGTGGGAGAATTGCGGACTTGCCAAAGCTGTGGAGCCGGATTCCATTACCACCATGAGATTTGTCCCTATTGCGCAGCGGATTGATGGAGTGGAGCGACCATGTTTTAACAGTGGCGGCTAACGCCTTGGGCCTGAGAAAGCGGCCCTCCTGAGAGAGGGCTGCATCCTTCCGGGATCAGAGATATTTAGGGGGTCCCACAGGGAGGTATGAATACGTGCCCCATTGTTGGGCATGGCACTCAATTGATTTCCGATGCGGCAGCACTCTGGCGCAGATACATCTTGCCTGAAAAATAGCCTTAAGCAATGCCTGTGCTATTTGTTACGGTCCAGCCGTCCTGCCTCCAAAAGGTGTTCGTTGTAGTCGGATTCACTCATCGGACACTCTAGGAGAGCCCTCGTTTCTTGAAGAGATCGAAGTCCGAGTTGCTTAGTCATGCTTTTCAGGTTGTCGGGGCCAATGTCTTTATATTTGGAGCCGTGAGAAACAAAAGTTTTGACCCCTGATTCTTGTCCCTCATACACATGGTAGAAGAATATATGATCCTTTGATTTGTCACGCCTGAAGCCCTTAGCAGAAAGACTTGCCTCGGCAGTCTTTGTGTCGACTTTCACTGCTCGACCTCGACAAATCTTTCCTGAAAGAGTCTTTTCAATTCTCCGGCCCGCTTCAACGCCAAATTTGCATCTAACGACTTGTAATGGTTGTAAAACCGAACTAGGAGTAATTTAAATTCTTGTATGGCTGCTTCCTTAGTTTCGCCGGTCGCGTAAATGTCCAAACGCTCATTTTCAGCAAACCAGAGTTCTGACCTCGGCTGATTGTTATGGCAACGAGTTTCAGTGCTCGCAGCTTTATCCCTTCAGCAATAAAGAGTGATTGAGGCACCCTAAATTCCTTATCGAGCCTGTCCCGAAGGTCGTCCCGAGATGGGCCCGAAAAAGGGAAGGCCGTGGGCACAGTGCTGTACCCAAGTTTCTGCACCTCTTCGTTCACGTCCCGGTCGCATGAAGTAACGCTGAGCGCAGGACTAGCCATCATTCCGCCTCCTCACCTGTAATATAGTCACGGTAGCTTTGAGTAATGAGCCGGTTAAAGAGGGACGCACTTTGAGTATGAGCTTCATTCAGATAATTCCGGACTTCGGAAAGATAGAGTTCCCCCATCTTGGCATGGTAAAAATCAAGCAAGATTGCCTCTTGACCAGTCTGGTTGTTGCTAATTGACTCGATGCGGGTAGTTATCTTTGCGCCCTCTATCGGTAAAACGAACGTCATGGCCAGATTTTCAAATTTGCTAGGCAACAGGTCCAAGAACTTCTCGCCGAGAACAAAGGAATCTTCAAAAGGAATTACTCCCCCGTCGCTGACAAAGGGAATGATGTTTATGTGCCGCAATAAGATTCCGCTAAGGGTCTTGACCGGGACAACGCTACTGAACAGCTCAATCAATTTCAGGCATTGTGCCTCAAAAACCTCGAACCCAGGGTATGCCCGTGAGTAGTAGCCAAATCTGTTGAGCGAAAGAATCACTCCGGTGCTACCGTCTTTTTGTTCAAAGCGGTACGGTTCGTAAGCCAATAGCATCCCTGGTTGAGCGACGGGCACAATCAAGTTGGGATAGTCATCCCGCAGTCGTTCCTGAATCTCGTGGCGCCGATATTCTATAGCCGTTTCACCCGGAAACCAGATCTCGAAAACCACTTCTGCAAGCGGGGAGTTTGGGTGCCTCTCGTCCGGAACCTTATTCATGGGGATTTCTCGCAATGTGCCCGTGCCAAAAGGTTACAGGTTCAATATATACTGAGAGTTTTCGCGGCGTCAAGGATGGCCTTTCGATCATGTGGACTCCAGTCCTCAAAAAACCTCAGTTCTCATACTGGAACTGTGGTCTGAATGCAACCGCTAAGAATATCACGCGGCCCGTGGGATTCGGGGAACATAATACCAATTGGTGGTTGACATGCCGGGTGCTGTCTCATGCCATCGCTTTTTTGGCTCGTCTCTCCCCTGGAGAGCGCACCCCCGCTCCAGAAGCCACCTGAAGAAGCAGGGTCTAAGCGGGGTCTTTTCCCGACGACCAACGAAAACAGGGTGTCGGCCGATAAGCCAACACCCTGCTATTACTTGTCTTTAGTGGCGGGAGCGCCGAGATTCGAACTCGCGACCTCCGGCGTGACAGGCCGAATCCGGTCTAAATAAAAACAGAGACTTACCAGATGAACATCAGTTATTTCAGTCCTTTTAGATCCCTTTCGGTCCCAAAAGTTGGGGACAAAAAATCAGATCCCCAATCCCTCCAGTGGTCCTTCGATTTCCCGCAAATTATCCAGGGTTGCGTGCGCCTTCGACTCGGAAAGCAAGGTTGTCTCCGCCATTTCCGGGGAATGGCCGATCCACAACGGACTACTACTTGACATTAGAGAACCTTAAAGCATAGATAAAGTCTTTGTTATGAAAAGACGACAAAATGGTGCTGCCTTGGGCCCGATTGATCGAACCGGCATATAAGTGCACTACATATCGCCACTTTTTTTCAAGAAGGTCTTACATGAATGGGCCAGGTAAAATTCAGGTGTTTACGGGGGAAGGGAAAGGAAAAACCACGGCGGCTCTGGGCCTTGCAGTACGTGCGGTCGGCAGGGGTTTCAGGGTATTCATGGTCCAATTCCTCAAAGCGCCGGACACGTCCGGGGAACATTTTGCCGTTCAATCGTTGGCACCCATGATGGTCATAAAACCTATGGGCAGAAAAGGGTTCATTTCCAGAGAGGGCCATGAACCCCTGGATACCACTATGGCGGAACTCGCTTTGAAGGAGGCTCGGAACGCGATGTCCAGCGGGTCGTACGACGTGGTAATACTAGACGAAGTCAATGTGGCCGTAAATCTCGGCCTTATCGGCGTTCAGGACCTTCTGGATCTCATGGATTCAAAGCCGGAAAATGTAGAACTCGTACTCACAGGACGCTATGCGCACCCCGAAATCATCAGCCGTGCGGACGTGGTTCAAGAAATGAAAAACATCAAGCACCATTTCGATAAAGGTGTTAAGGCCAGAAAAGGCATCGAGTACCTGAGGCCGCTTTGGCACGGTTCCGCCGTCGGATTTGGCCCAGGCCCTCAGTCGAGCGACTTTTCCGGATCATCCCGGGTTTCGCTGGCCACGATTGGCAAAAATTTTCAATTTCAAATATTGAATCGTTTCCGCCCCATATTTCCTGGCCTAATTCGCATGGGAACTCTGAATTGACAAAGTTCCTGCTTTCCGACCAGTGTGTGGATTGACCTGCCCTCCATCCTGTGCTCGTGCGAAATTCGACGGATACTCGCTGATTCAAGAAATCATGGCTCTCCCAGTTCGACGGCAAAATGCCAGACTAGCTTTTTTGAACCTGTAATTCACTTCTAACGACAGTAATAACTTGCTTCGGCACCAGTACAGTTGCTGCGGCAGTCCTATTCAATGCCTTTCCAGGACTCATGCAGGTGGCTCTGATATGGGGCTTGGGAGTCACCTTGGCTATTTACGCTACGCGTCACCCCTCCTGCGCGCAACTGAATCCTGCTGTTTCGCTGGGAACTGAGGGACGACCGGCCCCGATAATCAGCCGCTTCCCGAGTAACAGCGGCTTGCAAAAGCTCTTGAAACATTCCGAATTCCAGGATAATTCGAGAAGAATAGAGCTGCCCAGTACCCGAAACCAGGCCCTGGCCCAAGCAATACGGCTCTCGTGAAACAAGACCAAGGAAAGCCGAGATTCGTCTCTATTGCGCTATTATCCTTAACAACTCAAGGAGTGAGCCATGCCGAACTACACCATTCGCCCGCTTGCGGTGGGCTTCAACGAGACCGATCAGGGGATCATGACGTATCAGCGTCAGTACGGCAAACGGATCATCTTGCCGATCTATACTTTCGCCATCATGGGAGCTGACAAAAAAATCCTCGTGGACACGGGGATCGAGGATTTCATGGCGCCACCGGATCTGGAGGAGCGGATCGGGTTCCCGGTGCTACATTTCGAAGATGCACTGGCATCCGTCGGCTGGACGCCCGAGGACGTGGACATCATCATTCACACCCATCTCCACAACGACCACTGCGAAAACGACGGGCTGTGCACCAACGCGAAGGTGTACGTACAGAAAGCCGAACTGGATTTTTTCCACGATCCTCACCCCATTGATCACCGATACTATCCTGATGTCCTCGAGGGCGTGAACTTGGTTACTGTCGAGGGTGATGCGACAATTATGGACGGTATAACTGTGCTGTTCACTCCGGGCCATACGCCCGGTGGTCAGTCCGTGGTGGTTGAGACCGCCCGCGGCAAGGCGATTATCACCGGCCTGTGTTGCAACGCGGAAAACTTCCCGGTAGGCGGGGGAGTTGTAGCGCCGGGAGTGCACCTGGACGCTATTCAAGCTTATGAAAGCATGAAGCGTATCCTGGCCGCTGCCGACATAATCGTCCCCATTCACGACCTGGAAGTAGGCAAAAAAAAGGTGATCCCAGAGTAGAGTGGCTTGATTTAGACAAAAAGTGGAGCAAGAGACGACCAATAGTACAATCGTGCCTCACAAACTCGATTGATCGTTGGCTCTGTCCTGCAACGAATGCGGCAGTCTCGTCTTGTGAAGGCGCAACCAATGAACAAAAGATTGAATATAATGATGTTGCCCTAGTCTTGCATCACAACGAGCAAATTCGCTGCCGAGATCTTCGAAACGCCTCCATTGAATCAATCAAGTCTCGCTCGTTAAAAATCTCTAGGGTAAGCACTCCGTCAAAGTTTTCGTGCAGAAATTTGACGACGGGATCGAGCTTGTCGTCGGGTATCAATGACAGCTGCTTGTGATCGCGGCTGCCCACCCCGTGAATATGCACCACCCGTGCCCTGGGCATCCACCTGGTGAGGGGCGGCAGTGGATCGAGGGCCTGTTTCCAAAGATGTCCGACATCCACGCAGCAAGAAACCTCAATTTTTCCCAGTACTGAATCAATCATCTCAGGATGGTGGTTCTCAAGGTTCTCCACGCACAGGTTCTCCGGCTCACTCACCTCTGCACACAGGATTTCCAGTGACGAAAGGGAGTTTTCCAACCATTGCTCCGGGTCAAGTCGGTGATTCGGGGGATTGCTGTCGAGGTGCACGATGAACGCGTGGGGGAAAGCCCTTCAGTCCTACGGATCACGCGCAGCGCCTTTTCTAAGCATGGTTTTTTGTCCGCCATCCCGATGTCTGTGGGAAGATGGACCGTGTACGTCATGTTGTGATCCTCACCGATGCGAATAAGCTCCTCGATGGTCCCTGGATCAGGGAGGTTGGCCTCCTGTTCGGCCTCGAAGATCACCAGCTCGATGTCGTCAATGCTCCCGGCAAGCCTTCGGGCATTGGTGATGATGTCCGCAGGGTAAATGTAAGAGGTGGTGCCAAGTCTCATGAGATCACCATGTAGCGATCGCGATCACGAGGAAGATCGCTTCGGAAAATTCGCACATCCCTCCCGCAACGTCTCCTTTTACGGAAAGAAGTCGCTAGTCGGCGAAGCGCTAGAACCAAGCGGCTCCCCCGTAGGCCCCGGCTGCCCGCCAATACCCAGGACCATCCCGCCAGAAGGGCCTGCCCCTGGGCCCAAAATGGCTGCCCATATCACGCTCCAACCTCTTTTTCCTCCAATTCTCTCAAAACAGAGTCATAGTAACTCTGATTTAACCTAGATTAACAGTAAATATTCTCTCCCTTAATCCTCTTGAGCGCGAGGACGGCTTGTTCAAGGATTTTGGCGTGCTCTTGGAACCATTTATGATGACATGACTCGCAAAGCTGAGCGGCAATTCAACCCTACGGGCCCTGCCGCCCATGGGCGGCGTGGGAGAGCGTGTTCGGTGACAGATTCTCCTGGAGTTCTCCATGGATTTTTGAGTAGCCAGCCACATGATGTTCCTAGCCTCGTTTTATGCTCCCAAAATCAATGAGTGCCGCCTGCGTCGGTCTTGCCGCGGGCTTTCTTGTTTGGGGCACGTGGCTTTTCATGACGCGCGTGGTTGCGATTTCGGGGGTAAGACGGAGGTTGATACCCTGGGAGTCCCAAACTCGCACTTGATCCTGCTACCCATGGGGACGCTTCTAATGAGGCAAGAAAAGAATTGATCGCTACTGTTCATGGAGAGTATGGTCAAAAGACCTAATATCTACCGGACACGGCGAGAGGAGAAATCATCTTAAAAGCACTCAAAGTAATTCCATAGAGACAGGGGAGTAACCTTCGGGGTGGTGAGCCTTCAAGGCACCCTCCCAATCGTGAATGGACCATGGTATAGAAACAAGGGCGGCGGCGACCTGTCGGCTGATGGGACGGAGCATTTGAGATTAGCCGGACAAGCGTAGGGAGAACCAGATCGGCAGGCCTTTTTAGAAGGGACCGTACAATGAAAAAAGCCTTAATAATCATGGTGATACTGATAATTTCAGTGGCTTGTGCTTCGGCATGGTCTGACCCCGCAGGAGGGAGGTAAGTTGTATGCTGGGATCAACGATGGATAGCCACGATACTGGCCAGGGTATGCAACGGCCCTTTGGAAGTCTCTGATGACATGAATAAGGATCATTATTCCATTTGTCCAGGTGGTCGAGGAGAAGATTTCGACTCATACGATGAGGCCATCAGCTGGAAGAGTCAGAACTGTAATTACTGACCCGTACCTCACTCCATTGCCTACACCCCACTACTCTTAAGCAGTTCACGGCGTAACAGGACGCGCGTGGCTGCGATTTCGGGAGCAGCACCCTGCCCTTGTCATGAAAATTGATATTGGAGGGTGTGTGTCGCTCTCGGCATGGGGTTCTGGAATACGCTTCGTTGAAGATACCAGGGATACCCAGGGGGCAGAAGGTTGGCGCCTTCCGGGTCAGATATCTGCAGGGGGCCCATAGGGAACAAGGCACTTTAAGACAAAATTCGTCTGCTTCTCGAACCTATCCAGCGGAATGCTTCCTCGGTGTTCGGAATTACTCAACTATCAAGGCATGTAGAGAATCATCCTATCAACAGATGTTTATAACTTGAGACAGTCCTGGTCAATGTTAGAAAACGATTCAAGTGAGATTAGGGCCTTATGTGAACTAATGAAATAACAGCTACTTAATGGCTGGTCAGCATTGGCGCACTTTAGGAAAAACCAAGGGATTGTGACCCCGTGCATGAGTTATCCACAGCCTTGCCCGCGAGTTATCCACAGAACCTGTGAATTGTTCCGCGCACAGGCCGCCGGCGGGTGGAAGCGACACCAGAACCAGTTCGGCCGCCTGGTTGGGTGGTTAGCATGCAGGACGTGCTGATTCAAGAGAGGCTGTGTCGGAAAGGCCGACGCGGTTCGTTGAGGCCGGCAGCTCGATACTCCATCCCCCAAGGGACAGGGAAAATTTATCGGCCGGTTTTGCTCGTGGTTTGACTCTCTCTTGTGACATTCTCCCGTTCCCACGGGAGGATGCAAGGTGCACATTTTCAGCAAGTTATGACATAATGACGACAGGTAACAGCGACATCTATAGTCACTTCCGGAGTACGTAAAGATGACGGCCGAGTCTAAGACCATCGAGCAACTCATGGCTGAAATCCGAAACCTGCGTCAACAGGTCGCGGAATTGGAAACCTGGAAAAGCAGGCATGAATGGGTTTTGGAGGCGTACAGGCAATCAGAGTCTAAGTTCAAAAGCCTTGCTGAGAATTCGGTCGCCGGTGTTTGCATAATACAAGATGGCCTTTTCAAGTAACGTCCCTAACATCAAAATTGCGGGAATCTTCGGATATACCGTTGACGAACTGGTAGAAAAGGTTCCCGCCAAGGCCCTTGTCTTGGACGAAGACTGGCCCATGGTCGAGGAAAATATCAGACTGCGAATTTGCGGAAAGACGGAGGCCATAGCTTACCAATTCAGTGGAATAAAGAAGGATGGAGAGGTCATACGTGTAGACGTTCACGGCTCCTGCGTGGATCACGATGGTGCCCCAGCTGTCATGGGTATCTTACTGGACATTACACAGCGTATAAGGACCGAAGCAGAGTTGGAAAAGGAGGTAAAGAAGTTTCGAGCGCTTTATGACTTGGCAGTGGCGATGACAGCCGACAATAACCTTATTGAAAACCTCTCGATGGTAGTGGAGCATAGCAGGAAATTGCTTGGTTTTGACGCATCGGTCACATTGCTCTTCGTGACGAAGAAGCGGGAGATGTATATATGCATTCTCTGTCGGGCATCACGACCGAGGCATTCAAGAGGATGAGGCTGCCATTCGGGTCCGGCCTCGGAGGAAAAGTTGCTGAGTTACAAAAGGGTGTTTTGATCAGCGACTATTTCCAGGAGGTGGAATCACCCGTACACGATGTAGTCCGCGCCGAGGGCCTAATATCAGGCATAGCAGTGCCGATCCAAATTGGCCGGACGACTCAGGGGTCCTTTATGGATTTAACCGGGCCAAGACCTCCTTTTCCAAATCAGACCTGGATACTCTGTTTCTTATTGGGAATCTCGCTGCCGTTGAAATCACCCATAAGCGCCAGAAGATCGACCTTTTGAAAGCCCGTGATGACCTTGAGCAACAGGTTCAAGACCGCACCGCTAAGCTATCCGTGGCCAACGAGCAGTTGAAGCAGGAAATTATCGACCGTGAGAAAGCAGAAGATGCCTTACGGGGCAGCGAGGCAATGCTAAAAAGCGTCTTATCCGCCTCTCCAGTCGGCATAGGCTTGGCTGAAGACAGGGTCATGAAGTGGGCCAATGAAGCGTGGCTGGAAATGTTTGGCTTTGAAAATGAACATGAAGTTGTGGGCAGAACGCCAAAATGATTTATCCGTCCGACTCAGAGTATGAGCGGGTTGGACATATCCTTTATGAAAGCTTGCAAACTGGACGAGTTACCTCCGCTGACGCAACGTTCAGGCGAAAAGACGGCTCCCTCATTGACGGCCACGTCAGGATGAAAGCTTTTGGGCTCTCAGATTTAAGGTGCGGGTTGTCTCGCAGTCATTACCGACATATCAGAAAGGAAACGTGGCGAACGAGCCCTGCGAGAAAGTGAACAGAGGTATCGGGCTCTGGCCGAGAATTCACTCACAGGCATTTGTGTACACCAACATGGGGTGCACGTGTATGTGAACGAGCGGTACGCCAAAGACCTCGGTTACTCAACCGACGAACTGATCGGCAAACCCGTGGCGGAAGTTGTGGCTCTGCAGGATCGTGAAATGGTTGAGCAAAGATGGCTCGGCAGGCTTGCGGGCAAGAAGGTTCCCAGTCGATATCAATTTGAGATCGGTGAAAAAGGACGGAACAGTCACGTGGAGGGAAGTGTGGGCCACGGTGATAGAGCACAACGGGAGCCCGGCAACTCTTGCCAATATAATTGACTTCACGAAGCGGAAGCAGGCCGAAGACTCCTTGAGAGCGCTGCTGGATTTCCGTCAAGCTTGATCGAATCCATTCCCAATCCCGTTTTCTACAAAGACAGCAACCGCAAGTATATGGGGTGCAATGAAGCGTTCGCCGCCCTATTGGGCCTGCCCGGAAGGAAGAAGTGGTGGGAAAGTCCGTCTATGAGGTAGCTTCAAAAGAAGTGGCGAACGTATGGAACAAAAAGGATCAGGAATTGATTGACCGCCCCCATGTTCAAGTTTATGAGTTTACCACGCTGGGCTCGACGGTACTGAACGAACCTTCGTCAATCATAAAGCGCCCTTTTTTGATGGAGACGGCCGATTAGGCGGTTTGATCGGTGTAATGGTGGATATCACTGACCGGAAAAGTATTGAGCGAGCCCTCCGAGAGAGTGAAGAGCGATACGGGCGATCTTTAATAATGCTGCCGTAGGAATTACGATCTCGGACCGGGATGGCAAGTTCATCCAGGCAAATGCCGCTGCGTTAAAGACTCTGGGTTATACGCCACAAGAATTCGAGTTGGTTTCATTCTTCTGACATCACCCATCCTGACGACGTGGAAATCTCCAGCAACAACTTCGGCGCCCTGATCCGGGGTGAAATAGACTCTTATAGAATTGAAGGAAGCGTTTATATCCGAAAGGATGGTGAAATTGTCTGGGTAGACCTATCCGTATCCCCGATTCTCGACGAAAAGGGAATTTGCGTAGCCACATTCGGGATGACAGCGGACATTACCGAAAGGAAACGGGCAGAGCGAGAAGGGAAGAGTCTGAGGGAGCAACTCCTGCAAGCACAGAAGATGGAAGCCATCGGAACCCTCGCAGGCGGGATAGCTCATGACTTTAACAACATGCTGACCATAATCCTGGGGTACTCGGAGCTGATTCAATCGGAAACGCCCGAGCAAGACCCACGTTCGGGGGATTTCGCAAAAATAGTTCAGACGGCACAGAATGGAGCAGATCTTGTCCGGCGGTTGCTCACGTTCAGCAGAAAGACGGACATGGAGTCTGCCCCACTAGAGCTAAACGCTGAAATCGAACGCACTCGAAAACTGCTGGAACGGACGCTTCCCAAGATGATCGATATTCAGTTGAATCTGGAAGCTAAGCTTGCACTCATCGAAGCCGACCCGATACAAATTGATCAGGTTCTGATGAACCTCGCCATTAATGCGAGAGACGCTATGCCCGAAGGCGGGAAGCTGATTGTTGAAACTAGGAATGTCACCCTGGACCAAGATTATTCCAGCACCCATGTGGGCGTAATGCCTGGGAAGTACGTTTATGCTGAGCATTTCGGACACGGGCCACGGAATGAATGACATCACCCGTGCACGGATTTTTGAACCCTTTTTCAGCACGAAAGACCGTGATTCAGCAAAGGGAACAGGCTTGGGGCTCGCGGTGGTTCACGGCATAGTGGAACAACACGGCGGCCACATAATCTGTGAGAGCGAACCTGACAAAGGCTCCACATTCAGGATTTACTTTCCCGCAGTGGACCGAGTGACAGCCCCAAAAGATTTGGTTGTCAATCCATTGTCCAGTGGCCGTGGCGAGACCCTGCTGCTGGTCGATGACGAAGAGTTTGTACCAGATTTGGGTAAGCGCATTCTCACGAAAGCTGGATATAAGGTCACTACCGCCTCCAATGGGAAAGAGGCGCTGGAAATCTACGGGAAGGCGCAACGGGAGATTGAACTGGTGATACTTGATCTTCTAATGCCTGAAATGGGCGGCAAAGAATGTTTAAGCAAGCTTCATAAAATTGACCCGGAACTCAAGGTCGTGGTAGCCAGCGGTTTTTCTTCTGATACTTCCGTAGATGAATCGGCTGAGTTGGGAGCCAAGGCATTCGTCAGCAAGCCCTTCAGGATCGAAGAATTACTCCATCAGGTTCGCAGAGTTTTGGATAACCGCTGATCCGTAACAGCTGACCCGTAATAGTTCCCTCTTCACCAAGGTTACCGGAATGTTCATGTCGATTTCAAAAAAAATCTTGACAGGGACAACTGCGTAGGGTAACTTATTACTATTGCATCTCAATAGCGATAAGGAACCCGGCAACACCGTATGAACTCAAATCCGCCACGCAGAATGACTAAACAGCGCAGAGTGATCCTGGAAGAACTCCAGAAGGTCACGTCTCCACCCCCTACGGCTGAGGACCTCCATCACCTGGTTCGCAAACGACTTCCCAAGATCAGTATTGCCACTGTTTACCGTAACCTTGAAATCCTGAGCGCGGAGGGAATGGTCCTTAAAATGGACCTTGCAGGCGCTCAAAGACGGTTCGACGGAACCC
>CAWBBA010000013.1:0-60277 GCA_963786905.1 uncultured delta proteobacterium
ACCGCTCCATGCAATTTCAATTGGATTTCCTGCCGTGATTCCGGATATTGCAACCGGCTCTAAGCCTTAAGAAAGTAACTCCGGGGAAAATCAGGCCGCGGCTTTGTCCGTAGAAAGGGTCTTTGTGTCGGCGAGTGCTTTCTTGTGTCCCAGGACAAAGAGGTCCGAGGCCATATGGGGGTAACGTTCGGTGAGGAACAGAACCAAACGCCGGTACCAGGCATAATTCTCAAGACGAGTCATCAGGCGAATTCTGTTCCTGAAGAGGCGAAATCCGGCAATTTCAATAACCTGGAAGTTGACCGAGCGTATCTGCTCAATCAGCGACTCGAATGAATAGTAGGAAATTCTACAGGCTCTTTCCGCTTCTTTCCAATTGGATTGAGCATCTAGGACTATGGTTTTTCTTTCTTGATAGATTTTTCTCGTGAGTCTCTTTATTGCCGAGTGCAGCCTGGGAAGCCAATTGATGGGATTGTACACGAACAATTTTCCATCTGGAGCCAACACCCGATAAAACTCGGTGAGGATTTCAGTCGCGTTGGGCAGATACATCAGAACTTCATTGCACACGATTATGTCAAAAGACTCGCTCACGAACGGAAGCCCGTCAATAAGATTGACCTGGAAAAGCGCTTCATAAGCTCCTTTTTCTGCGGCCTGCCGTAGCTGGTTCTGCCACAGATCCACACCGAACAGTCTGCATTGCGCATGGGCTTCGCAAAATAACGCAAGATTACCAGGACCGCAGCCGATGTCTAGAATCCGCAAACGAGTCAACCCGGGCACTTGTTCACGTAGAATGCCCCGACCGAGAAAAGCAAAATGCGCGAACTTCAAGCGATTGTCAGTCCTCTCCCTAGCGGTTGGCGGCATGCCAATAGGGCTGTTTTTTTTCATGAAAATCTCCTGAAGCGGTGTTTAGACACATATCATGAGGATCGCAAGCGTGTCAACGAGTTTAGAAACCTTCGCGAACCCTGGATCGGTGTGCGGGGCAGGCGGCTTAAGTCATCAGCATTGGCCGTTGGGGAATGCTGATCGTGGCGCAAGTCTCAGGTACCTGTCAGTACGGGATTCCCCCTGATTTCCCGTTGACGCTCCGCCTCGTCTGCTATACTGTAATAATGGTATAAGTGTGCGGATGCCATTCCGACCCTACCGCTGGATATCGAGTTATCATGCGGGATGAAGACAAAACCAAAGACCAACTTGTAAGTGAATTGAGAACTCTGCGCGAGCGCTTAACCGAAAACAAGTTTGCACGTGTTGAACGAAATGAGAGCGGCGATAGGCGGGGCGCAGGGCCCTCGTTCGGTCTCGAACAGGGCCTGGATATCCCGTGGGCATATTTGCCCGTAATTGACGAGATTTCTGATTGTGACGAAGCGGCGAGGTCCAAGCCGCGGAGAAGCTTGTGGCCGCCGATTGACCCCGGAGGCTTCTCCGGTGAAAATATTACAGAATCCGGCAGCTTCGATCTCCGGCGGACGACGCTGGACGCGTTCGGGCACCTGATGGACGCGATGCCCATGCCCATTTTGGTGATTGACATCTCAGGTCGCATACAATTTGTAAACAGCGCATTCCTGAATGTTTCGGCGGACCTTTCAGGGATTCTGGGCGCATCTTTCTCCTCATTGTTCCCCGATGCCGCGGCGATCCGGCAGGCTGAAGCGTGGCTTGAAAATGTGGTTACCCAGCGAAAGCCCCAGTTTGGAGAAGGCATTCTACTTGTCGGCGGCAACGAAATATGGAGCCGCATGAACTTTCGTTCGATCAGATTCGGTAATGAGCGATCAATCCTGGTCGTTATCGAAGATCTTACTACCGAAAAGAGAGAACTGACTCTCAACGAAAAGTACAAGAGCCTGGCACAAATCTTTCCCTACGGGATTGCCGAATTCGCCCCGCCGAAACGGGTGTCGTGCCACCTTCCGGCTGATGAGTTGCTTTCTCTGGTTCTCGCGGCGGAACTAACCGATGGAAACAGCCTGTTCGCCACGTTGAACGGTTACAGTTGCCTAGACGAACTGCGAGGGGTGCCGCTCCGCAAAATTTTGCCCGTTCGGGACAAGGACGTGCAGTTCTATCGATCTTGGCTTCAGAATTGTTTCGCCACAACTACAAGAGACACCCAGGAGAAAGCTGCGCAAGATGAACCCCGTTACTTCGAGGTCACGCTCGTGGGCAACGTTCAGAATGAGATTCTGACCAGCTTCTGGGCAATAAAACGGGATGTCACGGAACGCCGGCGGGTGCAGCAGGCGCTTCTAGAGAAGATCAAGACCATAGACGAGCTTTACGCTCACATAGTCCAATCCGGTAAAGCTAAGGCCATTGCGGAACACACCGCCGAGGTTGCTCATGAACTCAGGCAACCGCTAGCCATTATCGGAGGCTTTGCACGGAGAATGGCAAGACAACCGGAACGTTGGAACGAGATTGACACGGAGAGCCGCCGAGAGGGTTTTGAAATAATCATCAGAGAGATTCAGCGGCTGGAAAAGATCCTCGACGGTCTCATCGACTTTACAAGACACGAAACAATTCACCTCCAGAGGATCGATCCCAATTATCTCATCGAGGAGGTGCTCCACATAAACGCGGAGAGACTGAAAGAGAAGGACCTCCACCTTGAGGTCAATTTGAGTCGCGAGATGGGCGAGGTATTCCTGGACCCGGGACGATTTCAGCAAGTGATCCGAAATCTGGTCTCCAATGCCATCGAGGCATCCGACCGCAGGAGGTTGATACGTGTCGAGACAGGGGTGTTCATCCCTAGTGACAAGGCGCAAGAGACTGGTGAGCTGGATGCGACAGTCTATTTTGAAATGAAAGTTCACAACTTAGGAAAAGCTATCCCGCCTGAAGAGGTTCAGAAAATCTTCGATCCTTTTTACACCACCAAAGATTACGGTACCGGCATCGGCTTGACGCTTTGCAAACGCATTGTCGAAAACCACAGGGGTTCCATTTCGGTCAAGTCCGACGAGGAAGGGACGGTGTTTACGGTTTGGATCCCCTTGAAGCCACCTCAGACGCCAAATATACCTACTTTCGGAACCTGATTGCGGTTATCGGTGGCTAATCGACGCGTCATACCAACTCCTATAGCTCGGGACAATCTCTGGCGCGAAAATATGCGCTGACAAGAATGACGTAGGCCTCGAAAGTGATATCCGATTGACCTTGAAGAGAGCTGTCGGCTCTCACAGCAATATCCCGCGATGGGTAAATTTCCTATTGGCCGGCATTCCCGAAATTAATGCGCAAGGTCGCGAGGCAGGTTACTCCTCGTCATAACCCAGCGTTTTCATATAGTGCTTCAGGGAATGACGAGATATGCCCAGGAGAGTGGATGCACCTTGCCGGCTGCCTCCAGAACGCCGCAGTGCCTCAGTGACCAGAAATCGCTTCAAGTCCTGAGTGATTTCGTTAAGAGACTGATGACTGGGAAAGGAAACCCCGAAGGATGTCTTTTTATCCTGGGGCAGCGCACTTGCAGTATCTCGAAGCCCCAATGATTCCGGATTCAACTTCTTTCCATGTGAAAGTATTAGGGCCCTTTCAAGCACGTTACGCAATTCCCTTACATTACCGGGCCAGCCATATCTCTTGAGCGAATGCACGGCCGCGGAGGTAATAACTGGGGTATCGTGAATTTGAAGTTCTTTGCGAAGCCTGGACAGAATCTCGTGGACAAGTATAGGTATGTCGTCCAGCCGCTCCCGTAGCGGAGGAACCTCGATAGCAACCACATTGATTCTGTAATAAAGGTCTTGCCTGAAACGTTTCGTCGCGACTTCTTTCCCCAAGTCCCTATTGGTAGCTGCAATCAGTCTGGCATTGACTGTGATTTCCTTTTCACCGCCTACACGGGTAATTTTTCGGGTGTCCAGGAACGTAAGCAGTTTGGCCTGCAGTGGGAGTGATAGTTCCCCGATCTCGTTCAATAGTAGCGTCCCGCCTTCCGCTAATTCCAGAAGACCTCGTTTTCTAGCGATTGCTCCCGTAAAGGCCCCTCTTTCGTGCCCGAAAAGTTCCGATTCAGCGAGCCCAGGAACTATTGCAGCACAATTGACCGCAAAGAAGGGACCATTGGCACGATCGGAATGCTTATGAATGTACTGCGCAAGATAATCCTTTCCGCTGCCGCTTTCGCCGGTAAGCAGAACGGTTGTAGTCCTTTTTGCGGCCAAAACCGCGCCCTTTAGAGCAGCTTGCATAGCCTTTGAAGGGTATTCTTTTATGGGCTCGGGAGAGGGTTCGGTTCTCTTGCGGTCGGTAATGTCACGAGCCATAGTAAAAATGCCGACGATTTCACCTGTATCGTCTCTGAGAGGAATCCTTATTTCGAGAAGGGTTACGGGGATTTCATTGATTCTGATCGTATGCTCTTCCTGTATTGTCTCTCCTCCCAGGACACGCTTGTCCGCGTCTCTGAGGTAGGCAGCATCTTCCTCACTGAACAGATCCCCGTATGTTGACCCGATGATTTTGGAAGCCGGCAGCCCAAGTAGTCGCTCTCCGGCAGGGTTTACATCAGTGTACCTTAATGACCGATCCTTCAGGAAGATGTAGTCTTCAGCCCGTTCAAAGATTGCCCTGAACCGTTTTTCACTCTGGCGCAGGGCCTCTTCGGCTCTCTTTCTCTCCGATATGTCGGATATAGCCGCTACAGTAGCCTTGGGGAGATCAGGCGTCCCAAGGGCTTTCATCCTTATGTGACCATCGAAAAGAGAGCCGTCTATTCGCCTGAGTGTTGCATCAACTGAGGCAATTTGTCCGGTCTGCAAACTTTCATAAAGGGCTTCCCCGACACGCTCATACTCTGCATCGGACGGATAAATCATTCTGGCGCTCTTTCCCACAAATTCACTTTCATCGTCAAATCCGAACATCTCAATCCAGGCTTCATTAGCCCACCTCATTACCCTGTCTTCAGCCAGTCCTATGCCAACGGGAGACGTGGACAATATGCTCCGAAGCAGGGTTTCACTTTCTCTTAGAGCACTCTCTGCTCGCTTGCGCTCTGTGATTTCGTGTATTAACTCGTCCCTGTGTTTTTGGCTCACCGCTAGCTGCTTCTTCTCCAAGCTCAAATCTTCAATGAGAAGAAGTATTAACCTTTCTTCAGCCAGCCGGAGGGATCGAAAGTAGGTGCGACCCCATATTTTGGGTCCATCAATCCCCAGGAGAGCTTGATGGACTCGTGGTTTTCTGCTTGAGAAGACGTCTGCGGCTACAAGTTGAATCTCACGTGCCGCAGTCGGATTGGGAGACAGACGCGGAAAGATTTGCCCCTAAAACTTTTTCATAGGCTGGACTTATTTTCTCACAGGCTTGATTAGCGAAAATTATGCGGTACCCCTTGTCAATCAACAAGACCGGAATAGGTAGGGCTTGGAGCAATTTGCCCAGTGAGGTTGCTTGGACTTCGTTGACGTAGAAGCTGCCAGACGAACTCACGTCCTCGCTTAACAGGGTCCCAAAGTCGATGGGGATTGACTGCGTGTCTTCAAAGTCACCGCGGCCCGAAGTTTTTTTTCCTTTCATGATTCATCCCGGTGATTTTGCTGCTTTGGGCCACTATAGCATGTTTTTTGATAGAATTGAGACCAAATCCTGATCTGCCACCGAAATCCTTGACTTGAGATCCCAGATTCATTTAGTACATTTTGGCTCTTACAAGGACTGAACTGAATTCTTGAATAATCTCCGGGGTGAGATGTCAACCCCGGTCCAGCAAGCCTTCAGTCATCTCGGGGCACGTCGTCGCCTATGTTATCAGGAGGAGTGAAATCCCGCGTTCCGCGGGAAAGCAATTTCTGTTTTGCGGTGTCCCGCGGGACGCGGGACTTCGCTGCGCTCGCAATGACTTATTCGGAGGACACCTCTCCCCGGGAGACTGAATGAACAAGTCCAGGGAGGATTTGTGTTGACACGAATGGTAACGTTGAGTACGTTATTATGATAATATTTGGAGAATGTGATGAATCAGGCCATCATTTTTGCACTCAGAAAAGAAGCCCAGAGAAGATCCCAAAGTGGGTCTTTCTTTGGCTTTTTTTGCTTCTTTAGTCTGGATCCACCTGGGTAAAACGGTCGAATCGCAAAACCCCGGGTGGATCCAAGATCCTCCCGGGGTTTCTTATTTGGAACCCCGAGGAATAACTCCTTGGGGTTCTTTTTTTTGACAATGTGACGCGAGGCAATCGCGGAAAGAAGGAGGACGTCGTGATCTTGGTTCTACGCAAAGGGATTACAGAGGAAGAGATCGAGCAACTGAAGGAAGTGCTGTGCTCGGAAGACTATCTTATCAAGGAAATCAGAGGCGTGGAGGAGACGATCCTCGGCGTCGTGGGGACAATCCGACAAGGACTTGCGCTATTTCGAGACCCTGCCCGGCGTCGACCAAGGTCGTGCCCATTTCCAAGCCGTACAAGCTGGTCAGCCGAGAGCTGCACCCGGAACCGTCGGTGATCCAGGTGGGGAACGTGGCCATCGGCGGAGATCGTCTGGTGGTGATCGCCGGCCCATGCGCGGTGGAAGAACGCGAGCGCACCCTCGAAATTGCCCGGTCGGTACGCCACGTACGGGGCCGTCCTGTTCCGGGGCGGCGCCTTCAAGCCCAGAACATCGCCATATGCCTTTCAGGGCCTGGGGGAGGAAGGGCTCAAGATCCTGGCCGAGGTCACGGGCAGAAACCGGGTTGGGGATTGTCACGGAAATGACCTCCCCCAGCCAGGCGGATCTCATGGTCAAGTACGTGGACGTTGGTCCAGATCGGCGCCCGTAACATGCAGAACTTCGAGCTGCTCAAGAGCGTCGGCCGGATGGGCAAACCGGTCCTTCTCAAACGAGGGCTGGCCGCGACCATTGAAGAGTGGTTGATGTCCGCGGAATACATTTTGTCGGAAGGCAACGATCAGGTGATTTTGTGCGAGCGCGGCATCCGCACCTTCGAGCGGTTACACCCGCAACACGCTGGATCTGACGGCTGTTCCCGTCATCAAGGCCCTGACGCACCTGCCCATCATCATTGACCCGAGCCACGCCACCGGGATCCGAGAGAAGGTGAGCCCCATGGCTCGGGCAGCCATTGCTGCAGGGGCCGACGGCCTGACCGTGGAAGTCCACACCGAGCCGGACAAGGCGCTTTCCGACGGCCCTCAGAGTCTCTATCCGGAGCAGTTCAAGCAGCTCATGCGGGACCTCTATGTCATTGCCCCCGTGGTCGGCAAACAGCTGGATTTCAACTACCTGGAAAAAGCCGAAGAAGATGGGAAGCCCCGCGGAAGCCGGGCACTCGGCCCACACAACGTGGTCTATGCCGGAGTTCCCGGCTCGTTCAGCCACAAGGCCTGCATGCAATTCTTCGGCACCGAAGTGCCCAACCAGAGCTGCCCCTCGTTTCGGGAAGTCTTCGAAGCAGTCCAGAACGGGGACGCGACCCTGGGTATCGTGCCCGTGGAGAATTCCCTGACCGGCAGCATCCACGAGAACTACGATCTGCTGCTCGAATACGATCTCCATATCGTCGGAGAACTGACCCTGAGGATCGAACACAACCTGGTCGGACAACCGGGCACGCCCCTCGAACGAGATCAAACGGGTCTATTCGCACCCGCAGGTGTTCCAGCAGTGCAAGGAGTTCCTGGAAGACTACCCCGACTGGGACCTGGTGGCATGTCAAGACACCGCAACGGCCGTGCGCCGGGTAAAGGAAAACAACGACCCGAAGGAAGCCGCCATTGCGGGCAAGGAGGCTGCGGAGCTCTATGGCATGTCCCTTCTGAAGGAAGGGATTGAAACGAGTCCCACGGAATTTCACCCGGTTCGTGGTCATTTCTGCCGGTGAGTTCCTCGACGGCCCCAAGAACAAATCCTCCCTGATCTACTCCGTGAGCGATCAGCCGGGGAGCCTGTATGAGACCTTGAAGATTTTTGCCGAACGACAGATCAATCTGGTGAAACTGGAGTCTCGTCCGATCCACAGCAAACCCTGGGAGTATCTCTTCTATGCCGACATCGAGGTGGATATCCACGACTCGCAGTACCGTTCGCTGCTGGAAGAACTTGAGAAGAAGACCGAATTTCTCAAGATTCTCGGGAGCTATGCAAAAGGATTGGATGATACAGATAAGACAGGTTTCGCCTGAAATCCAGCTTGACGTCAAAAAAGGGTAAGCAATTGCCTGACCAGTTTACGTGAGGGAGAGTCCATGAACGGCGCTGAAACACTCGTAACAACAGCTTTGGCCGCAGGAATTGAAATATGTTTTTCAAATCCCGGCACCACGGAAATTCCTCTTGTGACGGCATTGGACTCGGTGCCAGGAATCCGAGCAGTCTTGGGCCTGTTCGAGGGGGTTTGTACCGGCGCGGCAGACGGATACGGACGAATGCACGACAAGCCTGCCATGACTCTGTTGCACCTGGGGCCGGGTTTGAGTAACGGACTGGCTAACTTGCACAATGCAAAGCGTGCTCATACACCCGTGTTCAATGTGATAGGCGAGCATGCTTCCTGGCACCGTGCAGCGGACGCTCCTCTGACGATGGACATCGAAGCCCTGGCGGGAACTGTGTCGAAATGGCATCGCACCTGCGAATCTCCGGCAACATTGTCAAGAGACACGGCGAGTGCGATTGCCGCGGCCATGCAGGGGCAAGTTTCCACTCTTATCGTTCCTCAGGATTATCAGTGGACGGAATGCGGAGACCATAGAATAAGCCTTCCACAATTCTCGTTTGACGCGGTTGACCAAGACTCGATTGATCGAGCGGCAGCGCTGTTAAGGACCCATGAGAAAGCATTACTCTTCCTGGGCGGGAAAGCTCTACGCAAAAGAGGTCTTGAAGCGGCGGCACGAATCATGGCCGCAACCGGCTGTGATGTGCTGTCGGAGACGTTGTTTGCACACATGGAACGGGGAGCCGGAATTCCTACTATAGAGCGGCTCCCTTATTTTCCTGAACAGGCGGTCGCTGTCCTGTCCAAATACCGGTTGGTTGTCTTGGCAGGGGTCGAGAAACCAGTGGCCTTTTTCGGGTATAAGGACATGCCGAGCCGGTTGCTGACTGCCGACCAGCAAGCGGTGCGCATCGACGGCGAAAATCAAGACTTGCCCGAAGTCCTGGAGTCCTTAGCCGATGCATTGGGAGCGCCCCGCAAGGTCGCTCTCGAAACGAATTCGCATGCAGCCTCCTCCAAACCAGACCTCCCTTCAGGCCCATTAACGAGCGAAAAGGTGTGCATGGTTCTTGCCGGCTTGCAACCCGAAGGTGCCATAATAGTCGAAGAAGCAGTTACTACGGGAGGTTCGTATTACCCATTGAGTGCGACTGCTCCCCCTCACAGTCTGCTTACTTTAACCGGCGGCTCCATTGGTCAGGGAATGCCATGCGCGGCCGGGGCGGCAATGGCGTGCCCTGATCGTCCCGTGATCAATTTTCAAGCCGACGGCAGTGCCGCGTACACGGTACAGGCCTTATGGACTCAAGCGCGGGAATCCCTCAACGTCACAACCATGATATGCTCGAACCGAAGTTACGACATCTTGCGAGTTGAACTTGCGCGTTCGGGTCAAGTGTCCCCCGGCAAATACACCATTTCCCTCACGGATCTTGCTGATCCTGCCATCGATTGGGTGCAGATCAGCCAGGGGATGGGCGTTCCCGCCGTGTCCGTAAATACTGCCGAGCGGTTGGCCAAGGAGCTTCGTGTAGCGCTCGCCGAACCTGGGCCGCATCTCATCGAAATGGTGCTTTGACCGACGGCAGTGTGTCTCCTCTCTAATCCGTCAGTCCCGCAACTGGGAAATTTTTTTGGCAAACGATATAACGAGGAACCGGAAACTTCGTCAAACTAAACAAGAAGTCGGAAAAAAGATCCAGCTTCCCAGGCAAAGACCTTAACGGTCTCGTGAGACGTTTTTTCCAGTGAAAAATCCGAGACGGCAATGATTTGAGCCGCCAGGATATTCGTGCTTCGGAACGAGGAAGGGGTGCGGTCGATGAGAAATTTAGCAGTTTTGACAGTGGTCGCTCTAGCGACCTTGGTAGTCGTAATGGCGCATGCCGGCCCCGCTTACGCGGCACAATCCGCTGTAGCCGTGAGCAATTCGGGGACGGCTGTAGACACGGTGGTCGGGACTCAAAGCACGGTGCCGGCCCAACTGGTCATGCGGGGCCACCGCGGTGGCGGCGTTGCGTTTCGCTCAGGAAGGCTTCAACAGTTTCCGCGGCGCTCGCTTCCGCAATTACAACGTTGGGCACCGTCGTTTCATTAGACCATTTGTCTATGGATCGGTTTATGCCCCCTATTACACCTACAGCCGTTACTATAATAAATGCGTCTGGAACGGGTACCAATGGGTATGCCCTAATGACTACCTCTATTGATCTGTAGGGTTACTGCGGCATGATAGATGAGGTGACAGCAGATCTCAAAACCCTGTGGGCCCGAGTGTAAGCGATAAAAGAATTGGACAGGCAGCACCGGTGGTCGGGAAAAATTCATTTCTCGGTCGGTATCTTCTGGTTTAAGATGGCCACGTCGAGAATGACGTCCCAGCATACGACATAGGACGGCCTGTGGCCATCATCGGACACCATGCCGGGCAGGCCCGCTACCGTGTTGAGCCAAAGGGAAAGTCTTTGCCGAGATGCTGAGCGACCCGGGCCTTAACCGGGGAGCCCCCCGAGCAACATGACTCCCGCCCTTCCCTCACGCTGGTCATTTCCTTTCACAGCAGCATGAATGAGCTTTGAGACCAAATATCTTGACAGGCTTCGAGAATCGAAGCAGGATGGTTTGTTTAATCTGTGAATTGGGGATAATGGAGATTTCTACGAGTGAACGTGCTCGGCCATGAAACTGGCCTGGCAAGACCTCCCAGAAGCCATGCAAAGGCAAAGAAATATGGGGCGTAAATCAGAATGGACCTAAAAGACGTATTTGATGAAATAGTGAAAAGAATGCAGCGGGCAAAGGAAAAGGAAATAAGGCCGCAAATCAGTCCTTCCCCTGGAGAATGCATCATCAACATTCCCGAGAAGGAATTACCATACAGCATCATGCTAAAGGAATATCCTCATGGAGTAACCGTTAACACCCAGGTAGCACAAAAGGCTCAACACCAGATACTGATGCCTGGTGCAAGTCTCCAAGATGCTTTAAGGGTCATTCAAGCTGCTATCATAATCGTCCATGGAAAGTCCTTACACTGAACAGCGGCACCAGGAGCTAACAAGAAAGGTGGGAAATGGCAGAAGAGGAACATGTCCCTTTTGACATAGAAGAATTCTTTGACCAGTTGATAGAGAAACTTGAACGGGCCAAGGCCAAGAATCTGCAGCCGGTAATTAGAGAAAAGCCTTCATGGGTTATAGCGATACCAGAAGACGTGGTGAATGAACGGATAACAGACCTGTTTACAATAATGGTCAAGCAAGAAGACGAGGCATTACAACTGCATTACGGCAACACCGCGGAGGGTCAGTTTTACCTGGTGACCTTTACCGGTGTCACCAAAGAGGGCTTCATCAAGAGCGTGATGGAGATCATCAAGCATATATACGGTGAGATCGCAACCGCCAGCCAATAAAAAATACCGCCGTCATGCCGGGAAAGCACCCGAAAACGAGAATCATGAAGCAGGCGTAGGAATAATATGCTGATTAGAGATTTGTTCAATGAAATCGTACGAAGATTAGAATGGTCCAAGGAACGGAACCTTGAGCCGTACTGCACTGAAAGCCCTTCCAGATGCACAGCCACGTTGCCTGTAGATGAATCCTTAGCCTATGTGGTGACCCTGGATGAAATAATGGGCAAAGGAGTATTAATAAAGTCGTTCTTCCCTGATGGACAACCACACCACTGCATAGGGATACCGGATGTTGACCTGGGGCAAGCGACCTCCATCATCAATGCTGCTGCCCTGATTGTCTATAGAAAACCATTGAGAAGGCAAGAAGAGAAGACGACCTGACTCGAACTCCCGAACGGGTGAACGGTCCCGCAGCAAACCCCTTCAAGAGGGGACAATGTCATACCTATTCCCATAGGCCAACAAGCTACAACGAATCGTGAAAACCGGTGCGAGCACTTCGACTAAGCGCAATGCGCGTGGTCGTTTACCCGGCACAAGTTATCGGGCGTACTGTATTGCCGATGGTGGGGGTTTCATTGCCGAAGCGGTGTCGGGCCAAGAAGTCGACGATGTGATGCACGTATCGCTCGGGTTGCTCATCGTATGTGTTATGTCCGCATCTTGGCAGCACCGCTAGCTCCCCTTTAGGAAGGTGCCGATAAAAGGCTACGCCCTGCTCCACTTCAAAAAGAAAGCTCCTATCAGGATATAAGACCAGAGTTGGGCAATTGACCAATTCTAAGTTCGGCCTCAAATCAAAGTTATATTTGCCGTAAGCCCCGCCGAATCGCCGAAACTGATTGAAGAATGGTTCCGTTCTTTCTCCATGCCAGCTAGTCAGTTTTGTTTTCAGATCCGGATCCAATTCTTCAAAGCTCTTGGTAAACTTTATCGCATTAAATTCAGACATATAAATGGTGCTGTAACACAACGTGCTTGATATCACTATGCTCTTGACACGATGGGGATACCTGGCGGCATAGTCGACGGCCACAACCCCGCCTTCGCACTGACCTACGATGTGAAACGAATCAATTCCTAGCCAATCCCGTAATGATTCCAGTTCATCTACACTTTCAGGCCTGTATCGATCGCTCACATAAAAATCTTCAAAAGATGCGCCTTGCTCAGATTGGCCAAACCCTCTTCGATCGTAGCAGACTGTTTTATAGCCTTGCTCAACTAAGGACGCTACTGTTTTGTCCCACATTTTGCTGCATCCGAAGCCATGATGCAAAAGCAGAACCGGATCCCCATAGCCTTGAATTTCATAATGCAGTTTGATACCGTTTATTTCAGCAACAGGCATACTAAATCCCTCTCATTCCACTAGCGTAATGTCTCCGTGATGTCTCTACATACTAGGGCGGGCCCTGGAGCAATTGGGTTTGTGAGCCTCGGCAGGTGACTCATTCCTTCGCTCCGTGAGCTTTCAGCAACTCCACGATTGGTGTGTGACCCTGTTCCGAAGCCCACATCAAGGCCGTTCGCCCATTCTTGTCCTTGGCATTGACATCCATCCCTTTTGCCACGAGAAGTTTGACAACTTCTACATGGCCGGTCCAAGAAGGTAACATCAAAGCAGTTCGGTCATTCTTGTCCTTCCGATTGACATCGGCGCCGTTTTCCAAGAGTAGCTTCACGACTTCAAGGCCCCCTCTGCCGGAGGCCGACAGCAATGCCGTCTCGCCATTTTCATCCTTTGCATTAATGTCGGCACCTTTTTTCAGGAGTAGGACCACGACTTCGAGATGGCCTCTCTGGGCAGCCCACATCAAGGCCGTCCGTTTTCTTTCCTTCCCCTCAGCATTGACATCCACACCGTCATTGAGGAGCGTTTCTACTTTTTTCAGGTCACCTTCCACTGCAGCATGCATAAATGCTTCATTTTTGTCCTGGGCTCCGACGAAAGAAGGGGTGTTAAGCAACAAAAGGGCTATTGTTATAGTTAGTGCCTTTTGAGGATTTCCATTAGAAGCGGATTTACGCAGTAGCATGGCAAAGCCTCCCCTGCGGAATATTTTGTGATGGGCTACCAGGCGCTGTCCCATTGTCGAAGAGAACCGCTCACCGAGCAAGTGGCCGTTTTGAAACGTGGCCGGCAGGGACGCCGGCCCTACCTGAGCCCGGTAGGACCGGCCTCCGTGCCGGTCGCCAAACACCCGGCGAACGGTTAGCGCAGAAGCCGTCGCTGCAATTCATCCTGCCCATACTGGACCGACGGGCGTGGCACCTTATGATTTGATTGGACAAAACTGTGGATGAAGAACTCATCACACGGTGACATTCTTGATGTTCAGCTTGTCCAGATCAATCCGCCCAAGACCTCGCTGCGCGGCCATGCTTATGTGCCTCACCTGAGCCGGTTCGATCTTTTTCCCATACCAGGTGCCCAGAGCCACCATCTGGGCGTCAGCGGCTACCATGTCAGGCGAGGCTATGATTACATTGAGCGGAATCACTTCTCCCGGGCCGCCCGGCCCACCGCTGCCCAGAATCCGAGTGCCGTCTATAACACATAGATGCGGCTTTAGGATTGTGACCATGTCCACGATGGATTCATGTAGATCGCGGCTATGGAACGCCCTTCTGTCGGTGTCAAAGATCAGGCCCATCATGCCCTTCATGGACAGGCTGACACCTGCGGACCCATGGGTTTTACCCACAGGAACAGAAATTAGTACATCCGAATCCAAGACCTCTGAAGACACTTCCATGGACTTGACTAAGATGCCTCGATCAAGCTTAACTTCTCTGAACAACCGTTGCGGCTTGATCATGTAGACTCGGGTGTTGGGCACAACCTCGCACATTTCCGGTATCTTGGACATGGCGAGACAATCTTGCGGCTGCTGCAAAGGGTTGTCCAGAATTGAAATCCTTGAAGCGCCAGCCTCTGAACACATCCTTGCCACCTCACCCACAACCGCGGGGTGAGTGTTGGAGGCCGCCTGAGGTCCGCTGGCAAAACTCATATTCGGCTTTATGACGACTTTGTTACCGGGTTTGACAAAACGCTTCATCCCTCCCAGAGCATCCACTGCGGCACGGGTCATGGTTGCCGGATTGCGGCCATGAGAAATAACCAAGTCCGGCGAGCCTTGTGCAAATGAATACCTGGGGCTGATCATCGCGGCAGGTCCTGATGCAATGACTGCGGCGGTAGTGATCAGTCCTGTCTTCAAAAATTCTCTGCGATCCGACTTTCGGGACATGGGCGTACTCCCTTGAGCTTAAACCGGGTATAGCTAATTATTAAAACGACTGATTGTTCAAAAGTCAACGCTACTTCCGCAGAATCTCCACGCTTGAGGCCTCTGCGAGCCTTTCCTTTCAGTCCTTTTCGGTCTCTCAAAATATTTCAAGTTCCGGTCGCCAGGAAAATGGAAAGCCGCCTTCAGAGAAATGCTCCCGAGTACACGAACATTCACATGAATCCCCAACAGCGCCACCGCATCCAATTTTTCAGAATTGTTTCTTACGAAACGAAATTGAAAAGAATCAGACGGCACCAAATGACTGCAACGGAGTCGGACCTGAGATTAAATGATTTCAATAACTTTGACTCCCCCCACTGTCCCCTTCGATCCCTACCAGTCACAAGGAATGTGACCACTTTGTGCCCATGTTCGGATTGCGCCTGTGAGTCTTCCAGACCTTCTCACTGCACTAAAAGTGTGGCGATGAGTTTCGACAATTCGCTAGAATTCCTTGCTGTAAGTTGCAGTAACTTGAATCCGGCATACTTTTCACCAGTAGCGCTATCTGTATCAGTCCATCGGCATTCGGCGATCATCACAATCGAATCAAACATGACAAATCCATGATATGCCGGAATTACAAGCGTCTTGGGTTCATCGGGTTTTGCGTCTATTCCTTTTACTCCGATGCCATCTTCACTGATATTGATAACAACCCCTTTGTTTTCTCTATTCGTCGCCTCGTGAATGGGCAATCTGAAGCCGACGGTGTAACGCATTTGTTCACGGGCATCAGATGCTTCGGCGGACAGGTCTTCACACTCGACGGTTTCTGTGGACAGGCCTTCGTATTCGACGTCTTCCACAACGACGTCCTCATACTCGACGATTTCCTCTACGTTCACGATTTGGATCAATTGGATCAGTTTTCTGAGTTCGGCTAAATCCCCCGCGGAAATTGACATGACCTCGAATCCGCTAACATGTTCACCTGTGCGTATTTCATTACCCGCCCAGCGACATCGCGCCTCGAACCTGGCTCGGCCGACGTCAAAAAATTCATCGGCGGGGATGACAAAATTCTTGGCCTCACCAACACTTGCCTGGATGCCCGCTAATCCAATTCCGCCTTCCGTGATGTTGAGAACCATACCCAACATTTCCGGTTTCGTTTCCTCGTAAATTGGAAGAACAAAATCAAGGACATGTCTGTACAACAGTCGACTGGCCTTGGCACTAGATTGCACGGTATCATCGAACGAAGCACAGCGTCCATCAAGCTCCTCGGCAGTCATGGCCTCTGCGTCCAGCAATTTCTTGAAGATACGCTGTAGCCTGTTCGGGGATAGACTATATTTGTGAATCAGCGCGGCATCTGTCATTCCTGACCGCGTGTCCTGAACAAAATCTTTGGCACTGATTAGTTGCTTAGGTGACACCGAGTCGGCCCCCGTCTGAGGACTACAAAGGAAGTTACAGGACATAATGAATGAAAGACCTTATTTTGACCAGAAAAAATATAAGGTTGCCGCTCAGATGAGCAGGCAACGGATTTAACTAGGTCCTTCAATCTCTGATTGTCCAATTCTCCTATATTGATGATTTCCAGTCGTGCAACTGGATCTGCGTCAGGGTTGCTCCACTACGCATATTTCAACCAGCCCATATCACTTTAGTGGGGTTTGGCCTTTTTTTGACGTCTGCTCAGTGGTCTGAATTGCTTTACCGCCGTGGCTCGGCACACCTTTAGCAGTTCCTGTTTCAGTGCTTCGGCCGACTGGAACCGTTCCTCTGGTTTCTTCTCCATGGCCTTGCAGACGATTTCCGACAAGGCATCCGGTATGTCGAGCCCCAATTCCTTCAAGGGGATCGGAGCTTCCTTGATGTGTTTCCGGAGAACTTCCTTTACGGTGGAGCCCTGGAAAGGAGGCCTCCCTGCCAGGGCGTGATAAAGTGTTGCGCCGAGTGAATAGATGTCGGCCCGAGCATCAAGAGCCTGGCTACTCATCGCCTGCTCTGGTGCTATGTATAGTGGGGTTCCCATAGCCTTTCCTCTGGTTCCCTCCTTTTGGTCGGTCTTGAGGTCCCTGACAAGACCGAAATCAACTAGCATCGCGGTTCCTGCAGAGGTGACAAGAATATTGGCTGGTTTCACGTCCCCATGCACAATTCCGTACTCGTGGGCGGCTCGAAGAGCCCCGCAGAGGTCCAGGGCAAGCCGAATGCAACTATTCGTCGAAATCTTTTCCTCTTTCTGAAGAACGTCGGCCAGGCTGCCGCCAACCACAAGCTGCATAACAATGAAACTATACCCTTGTTCTTCTCCGGCGTTCATCACGGCAACTATGTTGGGATGTTTAATTCTTGCTATAACTCTGGCTTCCTTGAGGAATCGCTGCGCCATAGGCGTGTGGGATCTTTTTTCCTCGGGATGAAGAATCTTAATAGCAACGGGGACATCCAGCGCTAAATGATGCGCTTTGTATACTGTCGCCGCGCTACCCTTACCCATGACGCCGTCAATCCTGCAACCGGCGAGGACTAGTCCTCTGAGGGGATTGTCATGTGTGGGCGTGTGGAGGAGGAATGGCACGGGATTTGTCCCGCCGCATAAGCACTTTTCCACCTTTCCTGACGACGATTCACTCGCGGAAAGAATCCTCCCGCATCTGTCACAGTGGAACCGTATCCGGGCCTCCTTCGACAACACCTGATCCTCTTTCACAACCAGGTCATCCACAAGGGATTTCAGGCTGTTTTCTTGGTGCTCGTCTAGAGATACGAACTGTATCCCCATCCCCAGGACCCGGTCGATTTCCAAGAGTCTGGCGTCCTGTCTGACGGCCAAGCCAATGATCTCCATTGTGGCCTCCCCCATGCATCCGGGGAGGTTGAACTTCAAGAACACGACACTCCCAACCGGAATAGGCCCATAGGTTAGAATGAACATACCGCAAGTACTTAGGTCGGTTGAGTAGCCGGTGGCCCAGGCGTCCTGATCGAAAGAATACTGGACGGCAGTCGAAACTTTAACTCTGCGGGCTCGTCTTCTCGGGTCTGAATACGTGCTGGCCGATCGGTCCGTCTTGGAGTTTGGGCTTTTATCAGAGCCAAGATTCTGCACTTCTTTCAGGCCCATCGGTGTCATTGCACGGGGAAATTCCAAGATAGGAGATCCTGTCGTCTGCAACAATTCTTCGATTCGTTTGGAGAGGTCCGGGAAATAACTGTCATCTTCGGTTCTGATCTGCAGTAGTCGTTCCAAAGCCAATTCAACCCGGCCCTGGCTAAGGTAGAGTTCCGCGAGGTCCGCACATATATGCAGCCGATCCCTAATCGGAACGTTCAGCGACAACAGTGACTGAAGTAGGAGCTTTTCAGCTTGGGCCGATAGCTTCAGATCAATCAGGCAGGTTGCTATGCGCCGCGTGGCCCGACACTTCAAGGACTCTTCGGACAGCGCCCTTTGGTACTCGCGAATGGCCTCTCGAAGGAGCCCCATGTCCCTGTAGGTCTCCGCTTTTTCAAAAGAAAGGTCAGGACGATCCACTCGTAGTCTCCCGTTACGACACTCCATGCAACAAGACCGGAAATCTGGCAGACAGGCCCATCGGTTACCTTGCCTCGGCAAGAATGGTCGGCATCTCAGAATTAACCCTTGAGTGCCGGGCTCGAGGACTTGGTCTTCACGAGCCCCGGCTGCCGCACCCTATCAGGCTTCTTCAATCCAAAACGTGAACCCCTGAAGGAATTCTCTGAGCCGAAGAACGTCTTGATCGCTTATCCTCGTGATACGAAATCCTGCGCAAATCGCCCCATCAGGTTCTAACTGCCTTGCCCAACGACATTGAGCCTCGAATTCAAACGGGGCTATCTCTCCAAATTCGTCACCGACAACCGCAAGCAATTTCGTCTCGTCGATTTGGGCGTTAATCCCCGTGACACCTATCCCGTTCTCAGAAATGTCCCTCACCAAATACCTTGTTCCCGGCTTGCCAACTTCGCAGATCGTGACCACTGGAATCGGTTGGTTTCTCACCGAACCTCGTGAACTCCCTCCACTACTGTGTTCGTCACGACAGGAGCTGAAACTCTCGAATTCGGCTGAAGTGATAGCATTTGCCTTAAGAAGTCTGTTGAGAGAACTTGCGAGTGCTTCCGAGGAGAGCTGATATTTTTTCATGAGTTCCGAACGAGCCATTCCGGATCTGAGGTCGCTGGCCAAAGTTTGAATTCTCTTTACACGAGCGTCGGCAAGTTGCTTGAATATCGATCGAAGCTGATCTTCCGATAAATTGTACTTTTGTGTGAGCTCTGAGTCGGACATTCCGCGGGCAATGTCTTTGACGATCTCCTTCTGGACGATCTTTTTCTTCATATTGATCCCCTAATCTCTTGCGAGTGTTCGTCTCCTATTCCTGGATTCAAGATAGATCTGCCCATGCGCGTCTCAGACAATTCGTCCTGATCGGCTAACGCATACACGAAATCTGTACAAGATCGCGGCCGACCCGGCGACACAATATCGACAACGCCTCGGGATGGTGACATGTTCTCAGCCAATGGTCTTCCATTCACCTTATTCACCAAGCACTAACAATCCCATGAAATCTCTTATGGACTTCCTGTCCCTGTCTGAAAGATCCATTATCTCAAACCCGGCTACAGAGTGTCGCTTGGTCTTGCCCTTCGTCTCAACCCATTTGCACTCGGCTATGACCAACAGGGGATCGGTCTGCATGAACATGTCTATGGGAATCTGAAGTGTCTTCAGTTGGCCGACGCTCGACTCGATCCCCGCCACACGCAACCCCTTCTCCGAGATATCTCTCAATATGCCGGTAGCAGAAGCGTTCACGTCATATATTTCTACGGGAATGTTCAGGTCTACTCTCCGGTACTTTCGGACCCTGGTGAGATCAGTTGTTCCCTTGTACAACGAAGATCTTTCGTAAAGTTCGGAGTGGCTGATAGCTTTATAAGCCACGAGTTTCTCGAGGATGTTCTGGAGGGATTTGGAAGAAAGCTCGTATTTTGCCTGCAATTCTTCGTCGCCCATCCCTGATCTCAGGTCGTTAATGACATGCCTACCGTCAATTTGCCGCTTCTTGCTCATCGTAACCCCTGCCACCCCACAGGTACGCCAGAATCTCCTGGAAAAAAGTCCACTGGGTCACCAAGCCCTAACTGTCTGATCACTTTCGTTGCCGTTTGCTGCGGTCATCGCTGCCCTGGCTGTCATCATTGCTGGCTTGATACCGCTGCCAGTCGTATCAGAACTCGAAATTCACCCATGCTCCTTACCGAGATGTAGGAGACCTCGAAACCAGCGACGTATTCGCCGCCGGGTGCTTTACTTGCCCACCGGCACACAGCGTCAAATGTGAATGTGGCAAACTCTCCGAACTCATCTCCAGGAATCACAAGCGTCTTTCTTTCATCAACCTTTGCCCGTATGCCGCTGACGCCGATGCCTCTTTGGGTAACATCTCTCACTTTGCCTGGAGCTTCCGAGTGTCCGGCTTCATGAATCTCTACATCGAAATCCAGAGCGAACCTTCTGGATTCCCTGGGCTTATCTAGGGCAAGCCCCTCGGCACCCTTATTAAGCTTCTCATAAAGCTCTCTCCAACTGATAAGCCCGTTGCTTACCAGCTCCATACAAACCCATCTAAGCGCTCTGGAGGTAAGTCGGTATTTTTCCATGAGTTGGTCCCTGCCAAGCCCATGTTGTATGTCAGCCGCAACCCCGTTAATATTGATGGTAATTTTGGTCGGGGTGTTGTCAGGCTGTGTACAATGCTTTAAAAGGCCTGCCCGATCCAGTTCCTCGAACAATCTTTGCAAGCCATTTTCTGAAAGCTGGTATTTCTCAAGGAGTCCGTCCTGGCCGACCCCCGATCTGATATCTTCCAGTAGCTCGCGGGCGTTTAAGCGCCTTACCAGGCCGATGTTTCCCAACTGTTCAAAAAGGCTTTGGAGTCCCTTGGCCGAAAGCTCATATTTGTTCATTAAAGATAAATCGTCCATCCCTGACCGGATGTCCTCTAGAACCCTCTTCGCCTCTATCTTTTTTCTCGGTTTCATAGCGAATCCGGCCCTCCCAGATCGAAAACTGAATCACAGGGTACCTCTGTTTGAGGGATGCTTCGAGCAGTTAGTATTTTGACGACGCTACGTTTGCCTGTTTGATTGGATTCCACGGGTAGCCCGGTATTTCTTCGTGCAACAGGGTTCACAGTTCGTCGTAACATACCCCCGACTCCTTGACGGAGACTGATCTGTGGTCAGGATAATCAAACCAAACTGGTTCCGCTCTCCCTACTGGATTTTCCGATAGCGGAAATTTTGATGGAGAATTTCATTGAATCGAAGCAATGAGCAAAAGTTATGCCAGTTCGTACCCTTCAGGAGTCACTGATCCGGCAGGATGATGATTCTTGAACTAAATCAAAGGCAGAAATGTTGAAGGCTGATTAGGCAGGAACGAAGTGTCTCTATCCTGTACGGGATTGACAAGACTTCGATACTTCTCAATTGGGTCCAATTGACCTTGAGGACCACGTTTTTATAGTGACAAAGTGAGTCTGATAGCCGTCAGGATTATACAGGGGCGAAGTGACCGTAATTGGTCAATTTGACCCCTGAAATTGGCCTCACTCATATTTTCTTTCCATTCCTCGACTTTTTCCACGCACTCTATATATCCTGACTGATCGCCGCAAAGTGCATCGGAGAATAGTCGGCCACTTCCCGTCAACAGAGTTCAATTCTTGTCATGGCAGAGCCGTGAGGCTGTCTCAAAATGAGTTTATACTAGCAGATCGTGGCACGATGCTTCCTCTCCCGGCAATAAATTACCGGGCTACTTTCTGTCGTCCCTCTGGGACGTCGGCCATTTGAGCCCCATCGGGGCGATTGAAAGTAGGCCGGTGCTTTAGCGCCGGCTAACAGCGTGGCACGATTTCGGTCATCAAAATAGTTTTGAGACAGCCTCCCGTAGATGCCAACCAACTGACGCGCCATGCTTGAGCCTAACCTGATTTCAGCCATTGTGGGAATTTCATAGGTCTGAGCCAATGCTTCGCACGGCACTAGATTGGACGTGTACTGAGCATGGTCACAGCGAGACGCTTATCAAGGCGTGCGAACAATCGTTCGAATTAATTCACGAAGCAGGATGGAGTCTCGTTGAGATATGCTCAATATCTCAAATCCTGCCACGAAATCAGCGTCGCCCACGCGCTCCACCCAGCGAAAGGCTACCTCAAGTAATATCTCGTCGGCCGAGACTAGTGGCCCAGATTCGATCCTCAATGCCACTCTCGCCCCAATAGATGGGCTAATGCCCTTTACGCAACCGCCTTTTTCGTTGATGTCGATGAGAAAACCTGAAGTCGATTCCGGGGAACCCACCTCATTCACTGGCAAGAGCAGCGCAAGAGGGTAACGTGGTGTGGCCCTCTTGTCATCGTTACTGACATCATAGTCGTAGAGTATGGGCCTCCAGTATACATCGGCAGAGTTCACGGCATTTTCACTCATCAGTTGGAGAAGTCTTCGGCGCAGCTGCGCAGCGGACAACTGGTGTTTCTCCATGATCTCCGCATCGGTCAAGTCCCCTTGAATATCTTTAATCAACGAGCTTTCGTCATCCATAAGCATTTGGCCCCCTTCCGCTTTGCTCGCTCTCCCGTGTATGAGGCCCGGAAAGGCTTTGGGCTTACAACATCAGTTTGAGTCGCCTATCCCTTGGGTCGAGTAAAATGAGGCGCCAGACGTGATATGCCCCCGAAGTATGTATCACTTGTGAAGTTAGAGGTATAGTACAGTTTTCGTCCTGGAAGACTGAAAAGCCTTCTGGCGCTCCCTATTTCAATCTACTTGCCGCGAGAGGTCCAGCGGCTAGACGACGAATCTTGATTTATCGTCGAAAGCCACTCTCACTACTCAACTGAATGACGAGAAGTGCAGCGGTAAATGGTCGCTTGTAATCCGGAGACACCACTCCCGATTTTTCATCCTAAAATTCGGAACTCCTTTCTGACGACGAAAAGCGACGGTGAAATTTCCGTTTGACCATAGGAAAATAGAGCGGTATATGTAAAAGGGGAGATATCTGCTTTTTTGAGCAACCTGACGATGATTCCGCTGCCGTACTCGCTCGTACGACGCAGTTCGTCTGAGATAGAGGAGATGCCCGGGCAACTCCGCTGAGATTTTAAGATTGTTTTCGCTGGCTCAAGGGTTCACATGGGCACAACTGCCGATATTCCGCGCGCCGATCCTGCCATGCTGATGGAATTCCTCACCCATATTGTTCCATTCAACGAATTGGACACTGAAAAGCTCCAGGAACTTTCAGAACGTTTTGCCATGAAGTTCTTTCCCAAGCAGACCGCCGTATACCGACAAGACGTCGATGACGTGAACGACTTCTATCTGATTTACAAGGGGGGCGCAAAGACTTACCTCACGGGCCCTGACGACTCTGTGACACTCTTGGATTTCCGTGGTGAGGGTGATTACTTCGGCGCTCTTGGAATCATACGGGGCTCTAAGGCAAATTTTAACGTCGAGACCATAGAGGACACATTCTGTCTCGCACTGGATAAAGAAGCATTCCTGGATCTTGTCCATAATTATCCTAGATTCTCCCAGCATTTCCTTAAAACTTTTTCCGAAGACCTGGTTGGCACTGCCTATGCCGAACTTCGCTTAAGAAAGACCCAGGCTAGGCCCGAAGAAGCGCTATATCTGTTCAATCTGCAAGTTGGCGACGTAGTCAGACGTCCGCCGGAGACCGTGCACGCATCCAAAACCATTCAGCAAGCGGCCCAACGCATGTCGGAGATGGAGATCGGATCTCTGTTGGTTCAAGATGGGAGCGGCGAGATTGTGGGTATCGTGACCGACAAAGACCTTCGGAAACGAGTGGTTGCCAAAGGCCATGACTACAATGCACCTGTGGCAACCGTCATGTCGTCCCCGGTGCAAACGATTCCATCCCATGCCCTGAGTTTCGATGCTCTGCTGCGTATGATGAAGGAGCATGTTCAGCATCTGGCCGTTGAACGCGGGAAGCGGATTGTAGGGGTAGTCAGCATTCGTGACATAATGGTGCAAGAAGGTTCCTCTCCGCTCTACCTTTTTCGTGAAATTGACAGCCAACGCGAAATCGAGGGCCTCCGTTCTCTCTCTCGGAAGGTTCCACGAGTGGTGAGGGCTCTCGTTGAGGGAGGAGCACGCGCAAACAACATTACTCAAATCATTACATTACTGAACGATCAAGTCGTGCATCGATTGCTTACGTTGTTGGTCGAAGAGATGGGACCAGCTCCCTGTCCCTTCTGTTGGATAACGTTCGGTAGCGAGGGACGCAAAGAGCAGACTTTTAAAACAGACCAGGATAACGCTCTCATTTACGAAGATCCGGGCGGGGACGAGGATCAAATCAAGGTCGCGAAATCGTATTTTCGTAATTTTGCCAGGCGGGCCAGCGAGAATCTGGAGGCTTGTGGATATCCACTGTGCAAGGGTAAGATGATGGCCTCAAATCCGAAGTGGCGCAAACCCTATGAAGTGTGGAAGGATTATTTTAGCCAATGGATGAATGCGCCGGAGCCAGCGCAGGTGCTGAAGGCCACGATCTTCTTCGATTTCCGTGCCGAATACGGACGGAACGAATTGGGGGACGACCTGAGGGACTTCTTGACTGTGCAGGCGCCTGGGAAACCCTTTTTTCTGTTAAATTTGGCAAGGGACTGCGTGGCGGCCAAGCCTCCTCTCACCTTTTTCAAAGGATTTATTGTGGAGAAGGACGGTCAGGTACAGGAAACGTCTGGACCTGAAAACGCAAGGACTCACGCCGTTCGTGAATTTTGCCCGCTTGTTGGCTTTGCGGCATGGGGTCAAGGAAACGAACACTCTAGCAAGGCTTGAGACCGTTGCAGAAAATGAGCATATTCCGAAAGAACTGTACTGGAGACCCGAGACGCCTATGAGTTTCAGATGCAGCTCAGGCTCGTGAACCAGTTGCGAATGATTGAAGCAAATCTGGAGCCAAACAACTACATTGATCCGGCCGAACTCTCCTATCTGGAGAAGCAGACGCTAAAGGAGGCGTTTGCTGTGATCGGGCACATTCAAGAATACGCGAAATCAGAGTTCAGAGTTCTAGAATAGTCTTGTATTTACTCGCGAATAGGCAGATAGTTTTAGAGGGGAAATCGAGCATCTCTGCTCCACCGCCGCGATGAAGGCGGCCCGCGCTGCCTCAAGTGCCGGCGCAGTTTGTCTGAGGTAGCATGCCGTTTGCCCCGACAAAGAAGGATGCCGTAATCTGACCAATCAAATGCCTCGTTTCAAGTAATTGCTGAGGCGTCACACCAATGTGCAAAGAACCGCCGAAGAAGTGGCATAAAGCCTTCTGTCAAATATGATGAGGGAGAGTGGCATACACCGGTTCGGGGAAGGTCAGATAAAAGTCTCCTAACTGGCGTATAAGAGACCGGAATCTCAAATCTTGATAGTTCGGTTTTGCCGAAGGGGAGGCTATCAGATGAGAACGGCGGATCTACGGCCCGAGCCTTGGTTCCTGACGCTACTTCATGGGATGCTTAGCCTGCGTTGGTTTCGGCTTGCGCTGGCGGGCTGGCACTTCCAAGTCGATGCACTGAGTCTCGTACACGATCACATCTTGGACGCGACGTCGCTTGTCTTGCGGAAGGGAATTCGTCGCTACGCTCATGACGGACAGCGGGTGCTCGACCTGGGCACTGGTCATCTAGGCTTGCTGGCAGTGTACTGTGCCCGCACTCACAACGTGAATATGGTCGCTGTGGACGTCAATGAGGAATTTGTGGAGAACGCGCAATTGATAGCCACGGCAAGCTACGCTCCTGCCATTGACTTCCGACAAAGCGATTGGTTTTCCAACGTTGATGGCGTGTTCGACCTTATTTTCAGCAACTGTCCTTACATCCCCACCGAGGTAGGCTCAAGCGTTCAACACTTACAGCCACATCCGGAAATATGGGATGGCGGCCACGACGGATTGGCTCACGTTCGTGCCATTATTGTCAATGTGGCCAAGTTCATGAGGCCTGAAGGGCTACTGCTGCTGGGAATCGATACCGACTATGTCGAGCGAATGGTAACGCTTGCGCTAATTGAGCAATCCGGGGACCTGGAATTGAGACGCATTGTTGAATCATGGATCTCATCCAGCGAGGTTTACGTCATCGGCCTCAGGGCCCACGGCTGTTCGGTTTCTTGAAGCAAATCCGTTGCCTCGGTGGCACCAGGCATGGGTTGCAGCTCAGAAGTGGCCTTGGTGCTAAAGAAATCAGCTATTTCGTCACCCGGCACTATTTCGCCATGTACCTCTGCACTCAGCCGGGAGATGTCTCCGGACTCAGAGGATCATATTCGCGCTGAACAAACTGCGCTATAAAGGCCAGAAATCGCATTTTACCCTGAAGCTGAATTCGCGGACTGTCAGCTCCCGGCCCGGTAATCCTGAAAGAGTACAGAAATGAGATGAGGTCCTGGAGGGCGGCGAGATCCTGAAATGTGCGGAATTTCAGATACGCTGTTCCACATTCCTCCTTCCTGTCGTCGATGTATTTGTACACGTGACAGTAAAGCGTTGTATGATCCTCAAGCACCTCTTTCAGGCCACTGAAGCCGCCGGATGAATCTCTCTGCGTATATTTGGTGCCTTCGAAGCTAAAACGCTTCCCGCTTTCCGTGTTGAACTCCAGTCTGTAAAGCATTTCAGCCTCACCGGAGGATGGATTGACTTTGTACAAATTGAAGAAACTTCGACGATCATTGATTTGGAATATCACTGAGTCCCGGCCTTCAAACTGTCCAAAACTGATCTCTCCTGATACCTGAGCTTCGTGTTCCGCTCCGTCGATGAATTCGTTCAAGTCTTTGGCAGCCATTCTAAGCCGCACGCTGCAGTCGGTTGAATTTGGCGGATTCCCCGACGTGGGAATTCGGCGAGCAAGTTCCAGATCAGCCTCTCTGCCGGAACCGGACGTGAATTGACCCGGGAAATAGTAACCTGTCATTTCTTCGTCAAAAACTATACCTAATCCGTCCGGCAGCCGAATGTCCAAGAAAGGTTTTAACAGCCTGTTGTCTGGAAAGCCCCCTGTCTCGGTACGTGAAAGCAAATAATAAAATCCCAGCTTTCTGCGATCGTCGGATTGGCCTTCAACGTGAAAGATTCCGAGCGATCCTTCCGGAATCCAAGCAGCTACACCCTCGGGCGCATCCAACACCCACCGGCCGATGAGCACATCATCACTGATTTTCCGGATTTCATCGTGGAATGGGGTAAAGTCATCAAGTTGGAAATGCTCACCCACGAAGCTTGGTACCAACAATCCTTCTACAAGACCGAGAAGTTGATAGCGGCTTTCCAAACGACCGTCAGGCTTCAAATCAAATTTAAGGAAGGCCAAAGCACCCGCGTGGTTGGCGTTAGAGATGACGTCCATTCGCCACACGCCGTCCAAATCCTCCTTGCTCAAGCTGCTGCCTTGATCCCACAGGAGAAGATGGTCGTCCAGTGTCATCTGGCCGAAGCCATATTGGCGCGTCATGACAAAAGTAAAGAGTCGTTTGCCGTCGGGAAACTTGCCCAAATACACGCGGCCTATCAAAATATTTTCGTTAATGACTTTGAATACGTCGTAAAAGCCGCGCCATGGGAGATCCGGATATCGGAGTAAAATGTATCGACCTCTATGGAGGTCGCCGGTCGGCTTATCGAGTTGGATTTCTTCCAGCGTGTTTCGAGCCTGAATATGGCCGTCAGCATCTGAAGTCAACCCGAGGTATTGTTCCCCCTGCTTGAAGAATTGTTTTTTGAAACCGGTGTGAAGCTTTGACGACATGTCATTCAAAATGTGACCCTTTGGGAAGAAGCCCTTCCAATTCTCATCGTTTTGTATCAAACCGTTGACAGCGTCGACTTTGCGCTTGCCGCTGTTTATCAAGGTATCTATGCCCAACTTCGATGGAATGACTTGGAAGACGCGGTCCAATTCAGCTTCAGACCACGTTATCACGTCAAGAGGATCTATCGGCGGTGGGCTCTGAGGAACCTTGCGGGCCTGGTATGGGAGACCTTGCATCTGCTGTATTTTCCGCTCGACTATCCGTTCAGACAGGGCGCTGATGGTAAGGAAAGGATTCACCCCAAGTGCCGTCGGAACCAATGCTCCGTCTGCAACAAAAAGCCCCTCATGGATACTTCCATCGCCGGCAAACACTCTGCCGAATTCATCCACAGCCCCCTGGAGGTAATCTTCTCCAATGGGGCAGCCGCCAATGGGATGAACCGTGATCAGTTTCCCGATATCAAGCTTAAGCAGTTGCCAAACGGGGTTGGTGATATAGCTCGCCCCTTGAACGCGAGCGTGGCGAAGTAGTTCTTGATCCATATTATTGAAAACGAGCTGACGACCTACAGCGTTCCAGACAACTTCCACCCTGGGCATTGTGTCAGTAGATGCGTCACGCAGGCGCATGGTGCCGCGCGCATCATCAAAGCCCATCACCAGATACATCAGGGAATGATTGAGCGCTCCTTCAGGGTCGGCACGATGAAAAGGGTTGGTGTCGCGAAGGATTCGAGCGAACTCTGCTGCCGAGTCTCCTCTATCGGTATCCTCTCCCCTAAGCGCAGCAAAGGCCAGCTTGGCTGTTCCCAGAGAGGCACTGGGGAAAGTCAGATCCTCAATTGTCATTCTCTTTTCAACTGAAATGTCTTTCTTATAGCGGATTCCGCTGACAATGGTAGGACCGGGAGGGTCATTGGCCAAGGGGCTGTCGGGGTCATATCCGAAACCGAGAACCTGGGTCACATAGTTGCCGTTGTATGCCACACCAAAGAAGTCCGCGTTGCCACTGAACTGGGTCCCCAGAGCAGGCGAAAACGACAACCGTTCCATCTCCGACCGCATCAAGATCTCGGTGGTATTGACGGAGCCTGCTGAAAGTATGAGATTCTTTGCGCTAATTGAGAACTCTTGCGGGTCGCTGTCCTTCTCGGGATAGTGGTTGCCGTATATCTGCCACCCTCCCGCAGGCGATTTCGTGAAATGGGTTACCTCGGCCTGAGTGAAAATCTCTGCGCCTGCATTGCGAGCCATGGGGAGATAATTCATGTAGAGCGTGTTCTTTGCCGCAACGCGGCACCCGGTAACGCAATCCCCGCAGCCGATACATTTCCTTTGGTAGACTCCGTAAGGGTTCGGGCCGTCCGGGTTAAAGTTCACTGCAATGTTTAGGGTCTCAATATCCAAACCCAGTTCACGCGCCCGGCGATTGAGGGCCTGCACCTTTTTCAATTCCTCGGCCTTGGGGTGAGGCCCAGCCCCCAAAGCAGCGCGAGCTTTAATGTAGTAAGGGAGCAGCTCCGGCAATTGCAGCGATTTCGGCCATCCGACCTGCCTGAAGACTTCCTCGTCCGGTATAATGGCAACGTTGGCATTGATGAGAGAGGTCCCTCCCAGTCCTGACCCTTTGATTACCGAAATGTCTTTGTAAACCAGGGCTTCGTAAAGACCCAGACGATTCCATTCACTGTAGACCTGTGAAGCAACCTCGATCTCATTGTCCGGGAAACTCTCAATGGGCCATTCTTTGCCCCGCTCAAGGATGCAAACGGAAGGCTTGGGATTCAGGTCTGCTGAAGCGATTCTTGCAGCGGTGATTGATCCTCCGTACCCCGAACCGACAATAATGAAATCGTATTGTGGCCGGAGACTCTCCCATTTGCTTGCGAGCGTGAGCATGACCCTTCCCCCTCGAAAACGTATTGTGTCTGTCCGGCGAAGCCGGAGAAATAGACTCTGTGCCTTCGTGTAGGGTCTTGATGATTGTTCAACACATTCGTTAGGAGGCTAGCAATTCGGGAGTGACCTCCCACGCGAAAAGCACAAAGTGTTCACTGAGAAATTACATGAGCTTATCGACTCTCGGCACAAAAGGTACGGTGATTTCAACCAGATCGCGTGCCCATGCCGCTCATGTGTCGAGCAATTAGCATAATTCTGTCGAATTCTGTTTTGGTGCCGTGGTTAACGCCAATCTTCGTATAATCGAGTGTAATTATTCATACATATTGGGCAAAATCGGATTCAATAATCCCGGGTATCAACAAGTGGTGTTTCCCTTTAATATGTTTAATCAATCATTTCAACAATTCGTGCTTCTGCCTGGAATTCAACGGCAACACTCTATTTTCTACCGGTCCCCCCATCAGTGTTCTGTCGGATTTCCACAGGCAACCGATTCGTCTCGAATGCCCCTCGAAGCGCGGGAACAATACCCAGCTTTCTCTGGAGACAGATCCTACATACATTTTAGCGTAGTCTATCGTTCTTCAGTCTGTCAAGCATTGTCTTCGCTGTTGCCTCGCGGCCGTACACGGCCTTTCGGTGATGAGCCAAAGGGCGACGCTCATTCATATGGAGAAGGCAGCGGAATAGATTCACGACTCCGGAGAAGCCGGAGACATTGAGTGAATGGGAACTCATCGTAATTTCAGGGGGAATTCCAGGGATACTATACGTGATTCTTGGTCCTGATGTCACATTGCTTTAGCCAAGTTCCGACTTGGCCGGACAACAAAAAAACCAGGGCCGAGCGGTCAAACTCAACATCCTGACTTTTAAGGAGATTCCTGGTCGGGACGACTGGATTTGAACTCTCGGCCCCCGCGTTGCGAATGCAAAGTCGACTATTTCAAAATAACAGATCTTTCCCAAAAGCCCAACGATTTCAACCCAAATTGATCCTTTTCAGTCCATTTTGATCTCTCAAAACGTGTATAAAATGTGTACGAAGCCTTTTGGTCAAAAAAAGCGCTACCCGGACATTCTCATGTCATGGGCATTTGCTGTGCCGCCGAGCGTTTTCCAATGACCCGATTCACTAAGCAGTAGGAAAGTGATGAAGTTTTGGAGCGTGTTCCTGTCATTCGCGGGTAGATCTAATATCTCGAACCCGGCTAAACCGTATTGTTTCAGTCGTGCCCTTCGGTTTAGCCCATTTGCACTCGGCAACAATCAAGAGCGGGTCGGCTTGCATGAACATATCTATGGGAATCTGAAATGTCCTAGCTTGCCCGACACTTGCATCAATACCTGCCACCCGCATCCCATTTTCGGATATGTCCCTCAATATGCCGATAGAGCCGGTCCCCAAATCATAAATGGGGACCCTGCTGGCCAAGTCCGCTCTAGGGTAACTTCGTGATTCTTTGTAATGCGTTCGGAGGCTGTACAGTTGAGACCATTTGGAAAGTTCAGAGTGGCTAATGGCTCCACGATCCACTAGCTTTTCGTAAATCGTGCAAAGACCGTTGGTCGAAAGCCTGTATTTCACTTGTAATTCCCGGTCGGTCATTCCGGATCGGAGATCATCAATTATATTTCTCCCGTTGATCTGTTTCTTCTCGCCCATCGTGCCTCCCGCGGCCTCAAGTAAATTGCAAAATCTCCTGAAGTAGCTGTACCTCAGCAATTAGCTACATTGCTTTCCCCTCGTTAAGATGTTCATTAAGGCCACCGGCCCTCAGGTAACTCTCATGGCTCCAGTCATAACTCCGTTACAGTAAGCACACTGAAGTCTGCACGCTACAACTTTCCGATGGTAGTCGGGTTGCTTTTCCCCTCTGCACAGCGTGCCTTCGACTCTCCAACACTCGTACCCCTTATCAGGGTATGCAGGCCAATCGGTTTCTACGGAGCATTTCAATTGATCCCAACACTTCTTTCCCGGCATTTTCTCTCACCCTCATGCCGGATTTTCGATCTTATACCTTTTAAACTTCCACAGATCCTCTCGTCAATATCTGAAGATAAACTGGAAATCAGGTAGTGAATATACCTATTCGCCCATTCCTCTGATTCGGAGTCTCATAGAGGCAGCCCGCAACGTGTGCCTACCCGAGGATAGACACGATATGAACACCTGAACGAATAAGGAAGAACCTCTGATTAGGGGGTTGTCCCCGCTGTTCCAGATGGCCGGGATTCCGACTTCAAGAAAGAACTACCTGATCGAAAGCTCTGGTCTACTTGCTAAAATCAATCTGATGTGCGATAGATGCCTGACTTGAGTTTAAACCTTATTGACTGGCGATTCAGCCGAAGCCGAGCCGTGGTCAATTAGCGGCTCACTTGAATCATTCGACGAGGAATTGATATGAAACGATTTGTACCGCCCGATAGGACTGTCTTTATCTCCGACTTCTCAAAACACTTTCAGGCAACGATTTGTCGACGCTATCGCGAGCACAAGCCACTCCTGACAATGTCCGATGCCGAGATCAGAGAATTTCTGGATACGGTGGACTTGGGGTCAGCCTTCGGACTAGATCTAGTGGATTGAGCAGACTTGACCGGACACCAATGCGTGTTTTTTTTGGCGGGGACTTGTTGCACAGGGGCCCAGTTAGCCGGTGTGAGTAATCCGAAAGGCTTCACAATTCACCGAAGCGTGGTTTTTTGTGGCTTGGGCAGGTTCGACCCAATTCCTTCCTCACACAGCCCCGCTTTCGATATGTGTCTCAATGCCTCAACGGAACCGGATCCGATGTAATATGTGGGTAAATGAACGGCTAGGTCAGCCCTTGGGTGCGCTCGCCCACTGATATGATCAATTCTGTCCCTGTAAAATGGCTACGAACGGTTATCGCACATTTCGATATGCTATCTCCGCTAAAGATCCTTATCCGAAAACGAATACGTCATCAATTGCAGTAGCTCTTGTAGCTGTATGAAGTTGCCTTCTGAAATGTCAGTAATCTCAAATCCCGCATTGCAAATTTTGCCTTTGTTTCCCATCCTGGACCACCGGCATTTTGCCTCGAAGGAAAATGGCTCAATGCAGAGAAATTCATCCGGCACCACTACAAGGCTTTTTAAGTCGCCAACCTCTGCCACAAGGCCGCGCACTCCGACTCCAACTTCGGACAAGTCTCGGATTCTCCCAATTATCTCCGGATTAGTTCTTTCATGGATAGCTATCGACAATATCGGAAGCGCCCTTATAGATACACGGACCTTCTTAAGTGTAACGGAGTCATCGTATGACATGCTCCGACCGGACAGGTCGGCCGCCATTGCTGACCCAGAATCCACTAGCTTATTGAAAACTCTCTGAAGTCCACGGGAAGACAGCTTGTATTTTTCCATCAATTCTACGTCAGGTACACCTGAGCGGATATCGGCGACAAGTTCCTTCGTATCAATCCTCCGCTTTGCGGCTACAATGAATTCTTCACCGGTCCACTCCAGGAATCCGGCTTCTGCGAGCTGTCTGTACAGATCCTTCAGCCCTTCTTCCGAAAGGTTGTATTTTCTCTGTAGTGTGGCATGGTCAGCCCCCAATCTCATGAATCTGAGGACTTCCCAAAGAGTAATCTCGCGTCCGGGCATTGCCTCCTCCGCCGCGTGTCGAAACCAGTATAGCATAATCAAGTTCGCGTTTAGGCGAAAACAAACCTCGACCGGGTCAGCCCCATGTGTGAACTAATTTATCTTTTTCGAGAGAGATTGGGGTCTCGAAAGCCCAGAAGACCTGCAACCCTTCGTAGTTCAAGCAAATCACTTTCTGAGATATGAACCATTTTGAATCCGGCTTCTAGGAGGACCTTAGCATCGTCATCCTGCTTGGCCCATACGCATGTGGCTCGAAGTTCAACCGCCTTTTTACGAACCTCCTTTAGAGAAACCAGAAAGACCTTTACTTCTCCGACAACCGCTGCAATACCCCTGGTTCGGAATCCGTCGTCCGAGATATCAATAAGGAGGCCCTTATTGGAAGAGTTATTCAGATCTTCGATCTCAAGAGGTACCCTGAGGTATATTCTCGGAAACCGCCGTGTCTGCAATCGGTTGGCTGGATCGTCAAAGAATAAGCTCCTTTCCTTGATTTCGGCGCTTCTTATGGTCCCTGCTTCCACTAGTTGTTCCAATACTTTTTCTACTTGCTCCAAAGACAGTTCGTACTTGGCCATCAACTCGAAATCCGACATCCGTGCCCTTATATCAGCCGCGATCTTCTTGGCCTTGATTTTTCGCATAGCCAGTAGTGCCTCCCTCGCGGATCCAACATCGTCACCTTGGGTGTTTTCAGCGCAAATCTGAAGTTGTCCTTATGAAACAGCAGAAAGGGCTTCCATAGTTTCCAAGTATTCTTTCTGGTTTGCCGGGTCTCCCGTCCGTTCGCGGAAATTCTCTGTTCATCCAGTTCAGAGTTTCTCAGCACTCCAGCATTCGTAAGCTTCTTAAAAAGGCTTTGTAGACTTCTTCCTGGGGCTGATACTTCTCCATCGAGGCGGAGTGGCCCATTCCCGCTTTGATATCGGCCAAGATTTCCTTTGCGTTTAGCGTTCTCTTGGCCATAGAAGGACCCTCTTTGCGGGTAGATCAGGGCGACAGGATATCATAGGAGATTGTGAAATGAGGAGAAAATTCGGAGGTGAGTCGACTTGAAAGTTGTTGCATTTTGACTGAGGAATTCACCTGTGAGAACGACCGCGTTCCCTCTGACGTTCATCACGTGAATATGTCTCAGAGCACTATGGTAGAGAAGCATCAGTTCCTCATCATAGCGTTTTTATGGGAGAAACACACATGGAGGTCTCTCGCAACTTAGCTATCACCTTGAGCAATGGAAGGACCAAGTGGGGCGGTCAATCCTCAAAAGTGCGTAAAGGGCACCTCTCATTCATTTGCGGATGCTGACCGGATACGGATTATGGGACGCGAACAGAGCGCGATCCATTGCATGCTGGGGGCAGAATCCTGAGGCTTTTCTGTGGGATTAGGCGCACATTTCGAATCATCAGTTCTTCAGAATCAAACCCGTTTAATCCGCTCCGACATCTTCCCCAACAAAACTATACCCGTCCTAAACTCGTTTTCTTACGGGCTGTAAATAATGGTTGTGCCAGATCCGCTACGGGATCATGACAAGACACAATCCAAGAAATCATGGATCTAATCTTGTCAGAGAATTCGTGATACCTCGTCCGCCAGCAACTGGCATACCTCTTGCTTGCCATCGGTGCATTAGTATTCTTGGATGACATTTTCTTCCCGGTCTGGAGGGGAGAAGTGAAATACCTAAATGGAAACATGAAAAAGGGGCGTACAATGCTCGACGAGAACCTGGATGGGCACACACAGTTGGCCACACTTCTCCACGAAATCACTTTTGACCTAGATCCTGAAGGGAATTTTACTTTTATTGATCCCTGCGGCCTGGAAATCCTGGGGTACTCCGAGGAAGAGTTTGCAAAAGGAGTCAACCTCAAATGCATTCTTGTTCAAGAGCAGCACGACAAAGTTTCCCGCCACATTAGCGATGTACTAAGCGGGGAGCGCGTCGGCGGCGGTCAGTACACCATGATTCGCAAAGACGGTACACCTATCCCGTTGTACCTGTACTGTGCTCCCTTGGCACGTAACGACCAGGAAACAGGTCTCCGGGGAGTGTGTCTCGACCTAAGCAAACTGGAGCGAATCCATGAGGGTGATCCGCGAGTCCGAGCAAAACTTGAGACTCGTGTAGAGGAAGCACCGGTCGCCTCATGGAAAGCAACTGAGGAGTCAGAAAAGGAGATTGCAGAGCACATGCTCTCATTGGAAGCGCTCCGGGACACTGAACGGACGCTGAGAGCCATTGTAGAAACGTTCCCTGTGGGGATAAGTATAGCGGAAGACCGAAAACTTAAGTGGGCCAATCCAGCCTGGATGAAAATGCACGGATTTGATACCCATGATGAATATGTGGGAGCAAGTGCTAGAACCCTCTATGCTTCGGAGGAAGAATATGAGCGTGCCGGCAAAATGCTTGCCAGCGATTTCCGAGCCGGCAAAAATATTGACATTCTGACCAAGCAGAGAAGAAAGAACGGATCTGTTTTCGATGCTCATCTGCGCATGGCCCGCCTGAACTCCTCTGACGCTGCAATGGCTACCGTCGTAATCGCCACCACTGACATATCAGATTTGGTTGAGGCCCGCAAAGCGGCGGAATCAGCTAGCCGTGCTAAGAGCGAGTTCCTTGCGAACATGAGTCACGAGATTCGTACCCCCATTAACGGCGTCATGGGTATGACTCAACTTGCTCTTAACACCAAATTGACCGGAGAGCAGCGCGAGTACCTTGAAGCCGTGGAAATATCGGCGAATTCCTTGTTAAGAGTCATCAATGACATCCTGGATTTTTCAAAGATAGAAGCCGGAAAGCTCGATCTCATAGCAGTTGATTTTGGCCTGCGAGATGCCATCGCCGATACCATGACCTCTCTTGCCATCCAAGCTCACACAAAAGGACTTGAACTGGTCTATCAAATTCCTTCCACAATACCCGACGCACTTATTGGCGATCCCGGACGCCTTCGCCAGATTCTTGTCAACTTGGTCGGCAATTCCATAAAGTTCACCCAGAAGGGAGAGGTAGCAGTCAAGGTTGAGTTGGATTCGGAAACTGTGAATGAGGTCAAACTGCACATTTCAGTTGCTGACACCGGGATCGGTATTCCTGCCGAAAAGCAGGACAAGGTCTTTCAATCTTTCGAGCAGGCTGACAGTTCGACGACGCGTGAGTATGGCGGCACAGGCTTAGGTTTGGCTATCGCATCCCAACTGGTTCGGATGATGGGAGGTCGGATCTGGGTTGAAAGCGAAGTGGGCAAGGGCAGCACTTTCAACTTCATTGCAGGTTTTGGCCTCCAGAAGGAACCGATTCAACCGCCTGTCATTGGCAAGGGATCTGACTTAAAGGACGTTCCGGTGCTGGTTGTGGACGACAACGCTACGAACAGAAGGATCTTGGAAGACACGCTCCTGTACTGGGGCATGAAGCCAACGGTGACGGAGGCCGGACCTACCGCTTTAGCAGCTATGGAAAAGGCCTATAAGGAAGGTAGTCCCTTTGATCTAGTAATTACGGATTGCATGATGCCAGAGATGGACGGCTTTGAGCTGGCAGAGCGAATTAACAATACTCCAAGGCTCGCCACCTCCACGGTAATTATGCTGACATCCACCGGTGAGCGAGGGGATGGTTCTCGGTGTGTGAAGTTGGGCATTGCAGCCTATTTGATGAAACCGATCAAACAGTCCGAGTTGTTTTTCACCATCTGTAAGGTATTGCAAAAAACGTCACCTGGGGCGGACCGAACATCTCTCATAACCCGGCATACGATTCGCGAAAGCAAACGGAGGCTGCACATACTTCTTGCCGAAGACAATCTCGTAAACCAGAAGCTTGCGGTCAAGATTCTAGAAAGAATGGGGCACAGCGTATCGGTGGCAGCAAATGGGAAAAGGGCCATAGAGGCCCTTGAAAATGGGGAGTTCGACCTGGTCCTAATGGATGTCCAGATGCCGGAAATGGACGGTCTTGAAGCCACGAGACTCATAAGGGAGAGCGAAAAAACCACAGGGTCACATGTACCCATTATGGCCATGACCGCTTATGCCATGAAAGAAGACGAGGCCAGATGCCTTGAAGCCGGTATGGACGGCTATATCTCCAAGCCCATAGATACCCAGGGGCTTTTTGAAACCATTGAGAATCTGTTCGAAGCCGCCGGAGGTAGGGACAAGGCTCAGCCTGCCTCCAGTAAAGTCGGAAAAGTCATAGACCGAAGAGCAATTCTTGACCGCGTGGGAGGCGATACTGAGCTTCTGACAGAGATTGCATCTCTTTTTCTAGGAGACTGCCCAAAACTTTTGTCCGAGATACGACAAGCGTTTCAACAGGGCGATCTGGAGCATCTGGAAAAAGCTGCTCACGCCCTGAAAGGCTCAGTGAGCAACTTTGGCGCTGAGGCCGCTGTAGAGGCGGCACTGAGAGTTGAGAACATGGGCAGAAGCCGAGACCTAACTGAAACTCCGCAAGCGATCGTACGGTTGGAAAGAGAGATAGCTCGGGTCACAGAAGAGCTGATTGATCTCAACAAGGAAGTCGAGCTTTGAGATTACTGGAGGTGGAAGACGATTCCATCACGAGGAGATTGCCTGAATCGCACCTTATCAAACGAGGTCACGACGTGGTGGTCTGTGTGGATGGGGGTGAGGCATGGGACATTCTCACCCGAGATGATGCTCCAAAGCCGGCCATTCTGGATTGGATGATGCCCTTACCGGCCTCTGGAAGCGGCCGATCGAGCTTTATACCGGGCCAAGGAGCTGGGCCGCAACCCGATTGGAATTGTTGCAGGATTATGATTGTCCGGAGGGACCTTATCCGAAACGTCTCGATAAACCTGGCTTGAGCCTGGGTGTGGGCTTGATGCCGTTCATTGAAGAGGACCAGGCTATGACCACTAAACGAACCATCAAAGCAAAGGATATTGTGAATGACATCCGGTCTGGCATGACCAATCTCCAACTTATGGAGAAATACAATCTTTCGTCAAAGGGTTTGCAAAGCATTTTCACTAAGCTGATAGATGCCAAGGCCGTAAAAGATCGCGAGCTTGACGGTCGCACACCGCTGGCCGATGACACCGTGAATCTCAATCAAATGCGAGTGTTGCCTCGCAATTATCTATTCGTTCACCTCCCCGTCTATGAAGCCGACGACATGAAGATCGAAGGTCAGATTAGAGACATAACCGAGAAGGGACTCCTGGTGGCTGGAATTCCCGTCGGCGTTGGTGATTACAAGACATTGCTTGTTCGACCGGAGGATTTTGACAACATCCGTCCTTTTACTTTCCGGGCCGAATGCAGGTGGACCAAATCGGCGACAGCCGTCGAGCCATATTCAGCTGGTTTCCAGATAACGAATATCTCCGAAGAAGCCTTGGAGGAACTGCGAAAATTGATTCATGCGCTTACTTTCGGTGACTGAGTACGGTAAGAAGCTTTCTGAGGTTGGCACATGGTCGAAGATCTGAAGAAGCTTCGGAAAAGGATACTAAACTGATGGCCCGGATCCTTGTAATAGATGACGAGGCAAATATTCGCAGCCTATACAAGCGCATTCTTGAACAGGCGGGGCATGATGTGAGAGAGGCTGTTGACGGAAGTCAGGGTACCATACTCTATCGGCAACACGGTGCCGACCTCGTTATTACCGACATACTCATGCCCCAAAAGGAGGGAATTGAAACCATAATGGAGTTGCGGCGGGACTTTCCACAAGTGAAAATCATAGCTATTTCAGGGGGCGGCCAAACCATGTCCAGCTCCACTTGTCTGCATTTGGCCAAGCGGCTGGGAGCAGTAAAGACGTTGGCCAAGCCTTTCAGTAGGCAGGAACTGTTGAATGCTGTTCAGGAGGCTTTGAATGACAGATGAGGCGCTCCCATTGCTCCTTTGCTTTGGACAGGATCGCAACGACATATGAGCAGGAGCACATTAAGTTCAGGGGTGCTGCATGCAGCTCACCGACAGATACTTCGTGGCATCGCCGGGTTGATCGCGTCCCCTCTCAACCCTATCAGACTAATCCGACAGAGAAAGCGATGAGAAACTGTCCACCGTAGTACAGAGGTAATCCCAAAAGGCGGTTGGCGAACTGACTCTTCACGAATCTGTCCCTGGCGACGAAGATATCAGAGACATAAAAACACAGTGCTCCCAGGAACAGAGCCCATGCTCCCTTCGGTGCCAGCTCAGGATTCAGAAACGCGACCCAAGCAGCGGCAATCATCACGCTAATCACTACAATGTAGAGGCAGACGGGCACGAACATTGATCCAAGATGCGGGCGCAGCCAGTAGAACACCCCGAGGCTGACCGCCACTATGAGCAGATGTCCGAGGGTCAACCAATCGGACGGCCGAGTGAGACCTGCGAACGCCACCACGTACAAGATGTGGCCTAACAAAAAGGAGATGAGACCAGCCCTAAAGGCCGTGTTTCCTTTCAGGGCCAAGCAAACGTCTCCTATAAGGCCCCACACCAAGCCTGCAAGCACCCAGAGATAGTAAGACTGGATGGGGTGGGGTTGGATTAAGGCTACCGCCACGAAGAGAGTCGACAAAGGAGTCTTAAAGGCCAGGATCGGACCTGTGCGTGCTTGCTTCTCCGACATGAGGAGCCCAGCCAGTAATCCCAACGCAAGCACGAGAAGAAACGGTGTCTACCATGCTCCCTCCAATCGAGTTTCTTGGCTATCGTGATAATCCTAATTGAGTGGAGATCTTCGTTCAAGCACGATTGACGAAAAGCCCTACCCTGTACCTGATGCAACCGCCAAGCTTTGCCCCTCAGGGGGAAACCCTGGGACCGAAGAAATATGCCCCTTGAATCTAAAGCGGCCCTGATACCATGCCATGGTGGAGGATCACAGCAGACTCTGCGTAAGAGCAGGAATCGTCCTGACCTCAGGCTGTCGAATTTGTCAAAATATTGGGTCCTCCTTGTTGCCGGACGCGATCCAAAAGCGCGGTCTAGTCAATGGAGAATAAGTCTTTGTGGATCCACATCCTGTCGGAGGGTGAAGAGTTCCTTTTCTGTGGGCGCAACAGCCTCGCGCACCCTGGACAGGTCGATCTCGAAACCAGTGTTGGCGGCTACTTCCTGGGGACTTACGCCCGGATAGATTTCCGACAGATACATGGCCCGGGTGGAGTCGTCGAATCGCATGATCCCGAGGTTCGTCACAACTGCCAGCGGGCCTCCCCTGGCAAAGCCCATTTTACTTCGCGAGTCGCCTCCCGAAAGCCAACCGGGGCTGGTGAGATAGTCGAGTTTTTCAACGAAGCGCCGTTTTTCATGTTCCATGAAGATGATCACGCCCCAAGCCAATGAAGCTGCATCGCAGGCGCCACCGCTACCGGGGAACCTTTTCCGAGGACTTTTGTAGTCTCCCAGCACAGTGGAGTTCAAATTCCCAAAACGATCTATTTGAGCCGCTCCTAGAAAGGCGATCGTGTGTAAGCGCCGGTGCCCGAGGATGGAGAACGCTTCAATCAGTCCCAGATTCAATGAACTCCCCGACATGACGCGCGGATCGGCTACCGAAAGGGGCAGTTCGTCCAAAGAAGGATCTATGCCGCCGGTCTCAAAGAATACTACGGCATCCGGAGCATGGATCCGTTTGGCCACTGTCGCGGCCAGCATGGAAATACCCGTGCCGGCAAATAGGACGTCACCATTGGTGATCATTCTCCCAGCAGTGATGGCCATCATTTCTCCCGGCGTATATGTTTCCATCTTCCGCTCTTTCTACCTCCTGTCCAAATCTTTCGCATAGCCAAGAGCCGAGTTGGCTTTGATTCTCATGAGATCCGTGACACCAACCTTATCAAGATAGTCTTCCAAGGTGGGGAGACAGTAAACCCACTCCTCCAGATACTGTTGAAACAGGTCGTCATCTGATGCGGCATCCCCGTAGAGCTTGAGATGCCTTGGGTCATAATCGTAAAAGTAATGACACGCCGTTGGATGTGCGCCGAAGGGAGCCTTGACGACAGCGTCCACGATGAAAGCAGCCAGCGAGTTTTGGTCGGGATCTTGGCGAATGAAGGAGCGGGGCACGATCTCTTCGCACGTCACAATGACATGATCAGCGGACCGGGCCTGTTCTAGGTCCGCAAACGTCAGACCTTTCACCCGAACTGTGCCGTCCTCCCCCACATACTGCGCGTGGATGATTGCCACGTCCGGATTAAGCGCGGGCACAAGCACCATCCTATCGCCACCGCCATTGAAGGGGTTCTCCATGACTACGAGTTTCTTGGAAGGCACTTTTCCGGTCCCTCGGATCTCAGGAGGAAACCCCTCCACCTTGACAAGATCGGTCTCTAGTCCTGACTTGGTAGCCATGAAGGGAAGGCCCATGGCGCCGGCCAGGAATCTCAGGCTCATTTGGTAGTTGGAATAGTCCTCCACCTCTATTTGCCCCGAGCAAACAGCCTTGCTAAAACGAATGCAAGTGGGAGCAAAACGGCCCGTGCCGCCGTAGGCGATCTCAAGTCTTTGCACACACCCTGCCCCAATTAAGAGATCGAGCGCCTGACCGTGAGAGTGGCATACTACGTAGAGGTTCCTTTTCTTCTGCCTGATGATTTCCCGAGCCAGGGCCATCGGGTTGCGATTGACGGTAAATCCCCCCAGAGCGATCTGGCTACCGTCGGGCACGAACCTCCGCACGGCTTCTTCAGCGCTCATAAGCTTTGCCGCGATGTCATTCTGCATCATGATCCGCCTTGGCGAGGCCCGTTTCCGGTTCAATATCTGTCGGGCTACGTCTTCAGTTTTCTTTGTGCTGCAACTGGGATCCTTCCGAAAAGAGCAAGAATATGTTCACGGACATCTCAGACCGTGCACAAAAATCTTATGCAGTCTAATGCCCATGAAAGCCCTAGTCTGGGTCTCACCATCATTTGTGGCAAGCATCATCAACGGGACCTAAGGGCCCAGTCGCCAACGAACAACTTGCTTCTCAAGGCACAATTCACGCAAACAGTTCATTCAGCGTCCAGGACCTCTCTGACGACCCCCAGGACCTGCCGCATATCGTACGGCTTGTTGACGAACCCCCTTGCCCCCGAGGCCAGGGCTTCCTGAGTGGCATCATTAGAGGAGTAGCCGCTGGCAATAAGCACCTTCACGGCTGGGTCAATGCTCAAGAGATCATCGAGGCACTGCTTGCCGCCCATCTGGGGCATGATGAGATCAAGGATAACGAGTGAAATCCTATCTCTCTGCGCTATGTATAGCTCCAGAGCCTCTTTGCCGTTGCGCGCAGTGATTACACTGTACCCGGACTTTGCGAGAATCCTGGAGCAAAGGTCTCTAATCATATCTTCGTCATCCACAAGGAGAATGGTCTCTGACCCTCCCCGTGGCATTGATCTGGCGATCTTTTCTTCTGGTTCCTTGTCTGACACAAGCGCAGGGAAATAGACCCTGAAGGTGGTTCCCTCACCAGGTTCGCTGTAACACCTGACATGGCCTCCATGCTGTTGGACAATTCCGTAGACCATGGCCAATCCCAAGCCTGTCCCTTCTCCCACCCCTTTGGTGGTGTAAAAGGGTTCGAAGATGTGCTCCAACGTCTCTTTGTCCATCCCTGTGCCGGTGTCTGCAATAGTCAAAAGTACATAGTGACCGGGTTTGGCGTTAAGATGCGATGCGGCATAGTCCTCGTCCAGGACAACGTTGGCAGTTTCGATAACCAACCTTCCTCCCTCAGGCATGGCATCCCTTGCGTTCACCGCAAGATTCATGAGGATCTGATCCATTTGGGTGGCATCGGCATTGATTGTTGCCAGATCCTCAGCCAGAAGGAGCTGTATCTCGATCATCTTCGGGACGGTTCTTTCCAGCATTTTCCGTAATTCAGTGACACGGTGATTCAGGTTGAGAGGGACCGGTTTCACCTCCGACTTCCTGCTGAAGGTAAGCAGTCTCTGAACCAAGTCCGCCCCACGGCTTGAGGCCTCATTTATCTTCCGCAGATCGGCCTTGTGACGCTGAGACAATCCTTCGTCGCCAAGAATCAACTCGGAGTATCCGAGCGCCACCTGCAAGATGTTATTGAAATCGTGGGCAACACCCCCGGCGAGCGTCCCGACCGCCTCCATTTTTTGAGCCTGAAACAACTGCTTTGAAAGCTCCAGGTGCTCGGTAATATCACGCTTGACCGCGACAAAGTTCACGATCTTGCCCGATGCATCCTTCACCGGTGAGATCGTGGCCTCCTCGTGGTAGATGTGCCCATCCTTCCTTCTGTTGACTAAACGTCCTGACCAGACATGGCCTCCCTGGATGGTATCCCACATCTGCTCGTAAAATTTTGTGTCGTGTTGGCCGCTCTTGAGGATACGAGGGTTCTGGCCGATAGCCTCTTCCTGTGAGAAGCCGGTGACCCTCTCAAAACCTGGGTTCACATATTGAATGGTTCCCTGACTGTCTGTGATGACGATAGCCTCAGCAGCCTGTTCTACGGCAGTTGCCAGTCTCTTCTGAGCCTCTTCCGACCGTCTGCGGGCAGTTACGTCGCGAATAATCATAGTGGATTTCCACTGGCCTTCAGCGTCCTTAAACAAGACAGAAGACAATTCTGCAGGAAACAAGCTCCCATCCTTACGTTTGAAGTTGAGTTCACCTTGAAATTTTCCCGTTCGTTTCCTTTCTTCCAACGCTGGTTCCAGTCTCGGGTCTGAGGTATCCACAAGACTGTTTCTTGCAGCCCGACATATTTCTTCTTCCGTGAGACCAAACATGTGACTTGCTGCCGGATTGGCCATGAGTACCTCTTCCGTCCGGTATTGTTAGGAGTATTGCGTCGAGGCTGTTTTCAAATAGCGAACGGAACTGCTCCTCACTGTCCCGTAGCGCCTGTTCAGCCCGCTTGAGCTGGGTGATGTCTATATTAATGCCAGACACGCGGCTCGGATGCCCTTGCTCGTCGTAGAGGGCTGCTCCGCGAGCATACAACCAGCGAGTGTCGCCTGAGCGATGCAGGATACGAAATTCCAATTCAAAAGGACGGTGCTTTGCAATGGCCTCATCCCTCTCGGATTCTATTCTGGCCAGATCTTCGGGATGGACCATCTTTGCCCAATCCTCATAGCTGTGCATAGCCCCCGGCTCGAGCCCGTACAAAGCCTCCAACTCGGGTGTCCAATTGACCTTCTGGTCGGCTGGATTCCAATCCCAGATCCCCACATTCGCAGCGCTCTGAGCCAACCTCAGCCGCTCTTCGCTCTGCCGCAACTCATCCTGCATCCGCTTTCGTTCAATGCTATAGAGAATGGTTCTGACTAAGCGATCCGGTGCAAGATGTCCTTTCAAGAGGTAGTCCTGCGCGCCCAACCTGACCGCTTCCAGCCCTGTAATCTCGTCATCTAGCCCGGTCAAGACTATCGTTGGCCTGTCCGTGGCGCTACTTCGAGAACACGCGAAAGGGTTTCAAGACCCGAGCTGTCTGGCAACCCAAGGTCTAAGAGGATGACGTCGATCCGATCTTGTTCCAGACAGCGAAATCGCTTGTGTCAGGCGCGGCACGCACTCGACCTCGAACACCGCTTGACTTGCTTGAGACAGATACTCCTGTACCAGATCTGCATCACCAGCATTGTCTTCCACAAGCAGGACCCGCAGGTGGCTTGTCATTTCTTGGCTCCGTTGGGTGGAAGCGCCACGATGCCGAGCCAGAATTCCTCTATTACTTTTACGACCTTGAAGAACTGGCTGATATCGATCGGCTTCGTGATAAAGCAGTTTGCGTGCAGATTATAGCTTTTCAATATGTCCTCCTCGTCCCGAGAAATCGTTAGGATGACCACAGGTATGCGTTTCAGGTCTTCGTCAGCCTTAATCTCCGCCAGGACTTCTCGGCCGTCCTTCTTGGGCAAGTTGAGATCGAGCAGGATCAGGTCGGGTCGAGGGGCGTCGGCATATTTACCCTCCCGGCGCAAGTAGGCCATAGCTGCCTCGCCGTCACTAACCACGTGCAGGTCGTTGCACATCTTGTTCCCTTCCAGCGCTTCCCTTGCCAGATCCGCGTCGCCCGGATTGTCCTCTACAAGCAGAATATCGATCAGTTTAATGCGGTGTTTACGGCTCATCACTGTGCCCCTCCTCTGTTCTCTTCGGGAACGTGAAGTAAAAGGTTGATCCTTCACCTGGTTTGGAGTCGAACCAGATCTCTCCGCCGTGTCTCTTGATAATCCGCTCACAGAGCGCGAGTCCAATCCCTGTGCCGGGGTATTCTTCTCGCGTGTGCAGTCGTTGGAATATAACGAATACCTTACCTGAGTATCGTGGATCGATACCGATTCCGTTATCCTCAACCGAGAACAGCCAATGGAGATCTTGCTCTTGGACAGACACGTGAATCCGAGGCTGCTTTTGCCCTCGGAACTTTATTGCGTTGCTGATCAGGTTTTGGAAAACTTGTGCAAGTTGTGTTTGATCTGCGATTACTTGGGGAAAATCATCATCATTCGTCACCAGTGCGCCTGATTGCCGAATCGTTTCTCCCAAACTGGACATTGCCATCCCGAGAGCTGCGCCGCTGTCAACAGGTTGAAATTCCTCGCCGCGAGTAGTCACCCGTGAAAACAACAGGAGATCCTGGATCAGCTGCTGCATCCGAACCGCACCGTCCACAGCATAGTTGATGAATTTCTTGGCCTTCTCGTCGAGTTGATCCCCGTAGCGCTCGCCGAGAAGCTGGGTGTAGCTGGACACCATGCGCAACGGCTCCTGGAGGTCGTGGGAAGCCACGTACGCGAACTGTTCGAGTTCCTTGTTCGAGCGCTCCAGATCCGCCAGAGTTTTCTTAAGCTCATCCTCTGCCCGCCTGCGCTCTTCAACCTCGCGGTTCAGCTCCTCTTTAGATGCCAGCACCTTAGAAAGGTTGAGATTCATCTGGTTGAAAGCCCGAGCCAAATCCCCAATCTCGTCCTTGCTGGTCTCTTCAATCCGGTAATCCAGGTTTCCCGAACCGATTATCGTTGTTCCTTCCTGCAGATGTTGCAACTGATCTCAGCACTCGCCAATAGATGAAAGAGGTAGTTGACCAGAATGAATACGATCAGCAGCGCCGATCATGGCTGATGATCAGGATAATGGCCCGGTACTCAACCGCTCGCGTGTCTTCCTTTATTAAATCAGCCAGTTGAGAGACATCAAAAATCATTCCCTGTGTCTGGACTGTAAGCCGCGACCACGAGAGTTGGAGGAATCCGATATCTCCTCCATGATGGCTCGAAACGGAGCCTGTTTCGACAGTTGCTCTGACGTCATTGAAGATCTCCTTGAGGCGCTTGTGGTTTGCCGCGAAACTATCGATAATGGATTGTTCTTCCGGTCGATCGCCCGTAATTGTGCCAATGAGGGCGGCCATCGAATTGTATTTTGTCTCCCACTGGACCGCCTGTCTTTTCTCACGAAAAAGGATGTAGTCATTAGAAAGCTCTGACAGTTCATGAGCTTCCAGGAGAAGACTCTCCGCTGTGGTCTTCCCTCGCATTCAGTTCTGTTGTCTGCCGGAACGTCACAAACAGGGTGATAGCAACGACGAAGGTGATGATGCAGAAGACATATGACACTGAGGATAAACTTTGACCTTATCGTCATTTTCTTGTCCTCAATGGATGACAGTCACCGATGAGGGTTTCACCTTCTTGAGACCCTGCCAATAAATATAATCTGGGTAATATGGCATCTTCCGGTTGCTGATCAGGTTGCTGTCAATCATCCAGCGAGATTCGTCCTCCATCGCTATGATGAGCCCTTGATCGAGTGACAGCGCGAGCCTAGTTTTCGGCCAGATCCTTTCTATCATACGCTTCATCGGCTGTGCAGCCTGTTCTGAACAATCTTCTTTGCTTTGTCCGGGTTATTGATGGCAAATTGTTCCGCCTGATTGAACGAACTCAGTAGCCGGTCGATCAGTTCCGGATGTTCGGTGATGTAATCACGCTTGGCTATAAGCAGCCAGTACATCATTTGACCGCTCTGCGCAGGCCAAATCACCGCATTGCCACCCAGACTCTTCTCAATGGAATACGCATAGGGGTCCCAGATCAGAACGGCATCGACATCTCCCTTGATAAGGGATTCTTCTACCTGCGTGGGCTTCAGATCTATGACCGTGACATCGTCAAGGTTGATACCATGTAACTGGAGATACCTGCCAAGATAGAATTCAGCACTCGTTTGCAGGGGAAGGCCAATCCTCTTTCCTTTCAGATCCGATAATTGCTCAATTCCCCTGTCTTTCCTTCCAATAAGATAATGGAATTCCGACTTGGCGATGCTCCCGATTGTCTGGATTTTTTCTTCTTTCATTGCATTTCCGACAAAGACAAACTCTGCAGCGGTGGCAACATCGACCTCACCGTCTAGAAGAGCATTCACCGCATACTTACCGGCCTCAAAGATCTTTTGTCGTCACGTTGAGGCCATTTTCTGCAAAATACCCCTGCTCTTCGGCTATCCATATGAGCCCGGACGTATCTTCGGGCGAGGTGCCAATGGTAACCTTTGCGGGAGGGCCGGTATATTTCTGCGGGATTGTGCGTTGACTGAGAAGGATGATCACCCCTGCAGCGCATACGGCCAGACTGAAAAGGATAATGGCTATGGTTGACCGCTTCATGAGCCCTCCGATGGACAATATTGTCCTTGAGGCTTAGTCAGGAATTACGAGGTGCGGTTGAGATTTTGAGGATCGTGGTGCTTTTCATCGGTCATCCGATGGCTCGTATGACCCTCTATGGCAGATGGATCCGCGTGATGCCACAAGGAGACACGACTGGCGCCACATTGCCTGAAATACATTTGTCCCAGTTTCGACTATGCATCTCCACACGCCCTAGGTCAAGCAGGAATTGCCGCGGCTTCCGCTACCGAAAAATAGCCTGACAGTGTCGGCCTAAAGGAAAGACTGAAGCCACATGAGCCTTCTTGCTCAGTAGGTGGCTCCTGCACCCGAGTATGTCGGTGTCCATTCGGATTCTGCATCGGAGCCTAGCCACTGTGTCCGCATGAATACTGCGTAAAGTCCCTGTCTCTGGTTGGACGGGAAAAAAGCGCCTGCTCTCTCAATCAGGAAGGACCGGCGTGTGATATCGGCATACTAATCGGCAAGTTAATCGAAGCGCAGACAGAAATGGGGCTTAAGACGCGAAGGTTGAGGTAGAGGAAGGGCCAGGGCAATCAAGGCAGTTCCTCTAAGAAAGACCCTACCAGAGCAGGGGATGACCTTTTCCATGAATGTATATATATTCTCGTATCCCTGGGGATGCCCTGCCGTAATTGAAGATTCTGAGCCTTTTTTCCCAATAATGCTTAGATACCGTCAAGAACATGACGTACCGCGCGGAGCAGTTCCCTCATGTTGAAAGGCTTAGGCACTATGCCTTTGGCTTCGGTGTCCAAAAAAGCCTTTGTATCTCCTTTTACAGCGAAGCCACTTGCGATGACAGCCTTTACCTGAGGATCGATCTTCAGGAGTTCCTCAAGGCACTGCTTCCCACCCATCTCAGGCATGATCAGATCGAGGATGACAAGAGCGATGTCTGACTTGTGCTGTGCGTAGATCTCTATTCCCTCTTTCCCACTGCCCGCCGTGAGGACCGAGTATCCTGACCTATCCAAAATCCTCTTTGCCAAATCTCTAATCATAGGCTCGTCATCGACCACGAGGATCGTTTCGGTGCCCCCTGTCAACGGCAGCAACCTCCTGTTCCTCCTCCAACCTCTGGTTTTGCTGCCTCGGCCACGGGAAAGTAGATTGCAAAGGCTGTCCCCTTCCCTACCTCGCTTACGCAAGTGATATGTCCTCCATGCATCTTAACGATGCCGAACACGGTTGCCAAACCCAGCCCGGTTCCGTCCGCAAGTCCTTTGGTCGTAAAGAAGGGCTCGAAGATATGCTGTCGCACGTCCTCTTCCATGCCGTGCCCTGTATCAGAAACCTTCGAGCAGAACATACTGGCCGGGTACGATTTCCGCGTGTGATTTGCAGTAATAATCATCAAGATTCACGTTCCGCGTCTCAATGGCCAGTCTCCCTCCCTCGGGCATGGCGTCCTTCGCATTCACAGCCAAATTTATGAGCATCTGCTCAATCTGCGTGGAATCTGCTCGAACTCTATCCAATCCCTCATCGAGACGCAGGTCAATCTCGATCATTTTCGGTATTGTCCGATACAGGAGTCTTTCAGTGCGTCTCACTTCTTCATTGAGGTTGATGGATTCGAACTTTGCGTCTATTTTTCTGCTAAACGTGAGAATCTGTTTGACCAGGTCTGCCCCACGGTAGGCTGACTGACGAATCGCATCTAGCTCTCCAAATTTCTTGTCCTTCTCAGCAAGTTCCATCTCAAGCAGTTCTGCATGACCTGCGATGATGTGCAGAAGATTATTGAAGTCGTGAGCAATGCCACCTGCAAGGGTACCAACCGCTTCCATCTTCTGGGCCTGGAAAAGCTGCTGCCGCAGAATTCTGCTTTCCGTGACATCGGCGATGTTACCTAAAATAGCAGGACGCCCTTCATAGTCTATTCGATGAGACAAGACTTCTGTCCATATCGTATGGCCATCCTTATGCAAGAGACGAAGCTGATAATGGTTAGGCACGGGCTGGCCAGATAATCTGGCTTTGGCCATCTCTTGGACCTTATGGCGATCATCTGGATGTACTGCCTCCAGAAAAGGTATGTTCAGTATTTCTTCTGGCCCGTAACCAACCATTTCCGCCAAGCGTCGGTTAGCGTAAACGCTCCGACCGTCTTGATAAAGAAATATGCCCGTCAGGGAGCTTTCCGTTATTTGCCGGTATCTCTCTTCACTTTCCAGCAGCGCCTCCTCGGCCTTCTTTCGGTCGGTGATATCCGTGATGATACCGACTAGGCCTTCCAGAGCGCCGTATTCCCTCAAGATCCGGCGTCCGGACAAGTGTCCCAAGAACTCCCGTCCGTCTGCGGCCTGGTAGCAACGCTCCAGACTCACCTGATCAATCTCTCCAGCCATTAAGGCTTTCATCTTCTCATAACCGATCGATCGTTGCGATGGATGGACCAGATCGACATAAGGGGTGCCGAGCAAGTCTTCGGAGCGCCGGGAAAAGAGATCGCCCATTTTTTGATTGGCGAAGGTGATGAGGCCTTCAGGACTGACAAGTATTATCCCTGCCGGTGAGGTCTCAAAGATCGTCTCTAGCTGTTCTCGACTCTCCCGCAGTGCCTCCTCTGACTTCTTACGGTCGGAGATGTCTGCCACAACTCCCGCCATTCTAATGGGCTTCCCGTCCGCATCAAACCGGATTGACTTACCCCGTCCCTGTACCCACTGCCAGTCTCCAGATTTGTTCAGTATGCGATACTCGGCCTCGAACATAGGGAGTTTTCCCTCAATATGAAGGTTGAGATTCTCCGACACCCGTGGCCAGTCTTCCGGGTGAATAAGCCTTTTCCAAGTCTTGAGGTTAGGTTCGAACTCGTTTGATTCGTACCCCAACACCAGGAGAGTTCGCTCGTCCCACAATGCTTTTCCAGTAGTCAGGTCCCACTCCCATATGCCAAGGTTTGCTCCAGCCAGCGCCAACGTCAGTCTTTGCTCGCTCGCCTTGAGCATCGCCTCTGCATGCCTCTGGTCGGTGATGTCGCGCGCTATGCCGCGCACCGTTGGGTCAGAGACACCTTCCGTACGCAATGTGTTGTGGTATTCCCAGATGCGCTTCTCTCCACTCTTGCTCTGGACAAGCATCAAGCCGCTCGCTTGCCCATCCCTCCGGATGGCTGTAAGATAAGCGTCAAACTGGTCTTGCACTTCGGGGGCTAAATGGGAGCGCAGATTCGTTCCGACCATGTCGGTGGGGGCATATCCCAAGAGTTTGGCCGGGGCCTGGTTCACAAAGAGGAGGTTCCCGTGCAGGTCATGTGTGCAGATGAGGTCTTTGATATTCTCCACCAGATCGCGATAGCGATCCTCGCTTTCCCGCAGCGCCTCCTCAGCCCGCTTGCGGTCGGTGATGTCCTCAATCATGGGCAAGGTGTAGAGTAATTTCCCCTCTGCATCCCGAATGGCAGCCGCTGTAAGATTGCCCCATAGAATGTCTCCGTCCTTTTTGATGTAACGCTTTTCCGCTTTGTAGTAAGGGATTTCCCCGGCGTACAAACGGCGGACCGCCTCAAGGTCTTGGGTGACGTGGTCTGGATGAGTAATGTCAACAAAAGTGAGTCTTGTTAGCTCGTCCTCCGTATAACCCAGCATCTGACACAGCTGGGAATTAACTACAAGGAACCGGCCATCAGTTCCTACAAGGCCCATACCGATTGGCCCTTGTTCAAATACCTTGCGGAAGCGTTCCTCGCTCTCCCTTACCCTCCTGTCCGCTTGATGCTTGTACAATGCCGTCTCAACGGTACACCTGAGTTCCAACAAGCCAACGGGTTTGCCCACGTACCCGTAAGGCTCTGTCTGCTTCGCCCGTTCAAAAACATCCTCCTCAGCGTATGCAGTCAGGTAAACCACAGGAATGTCAAATTGAGCACGGATCTGCTCGACAGCCTCAATTCCGTCTATCTCTCCTGCAAGATTGATATCCATCAGAATGAGATCGGGCCGGACATCTTCGGCGTTTCGAATGGCTTCCTCGCCTGTGGCGACCATACCGGCCGTTTCATATCCGAGATCTCTGAGAGTTAAGGCCACATCCTCGGCCACCAAGAGCTCGTCTTCACAGATCAGGATTCTTGCCCCCGCACTGGCATCATATTGGTCTGGCATGGATCCTTCCTCCAGCCTTGAAGGTGCTGTGGGAAAACGGGCCTACCGGGCAAGAGCACAATTTCCCATAATGATACTAACGAGATCTCAGGGCCTAGTCAAAGAATCTCATCGAGACATGGGGAAATCGCAAGGATGACAGAATCTGCTTGAAAGCTTCTCCATTCTGGAACCGGTGTGACGGGAACCATGTGTCCCGGCATCCGCTTGGAGCTATGCCGCAATTTTGGGGTTGTGATGGGAGCGTCTTTTCTTGAAGCGCCGCTTCTAGGTTCGGATCTCACGATTTTCTGATTTTATAGCAGTTCTCGAAAATTCTGTCGGATTCGCTACTCTTTCTCATTCGTAGTGAAAAGTGTCTAATCCTGTCATTGCGAGGAGCGGAGCGACGAAGCAATCTCCATTGACCGAAATCAAGATTGCCACGCTTCGCTCGCAATGACAATCTTCCAGTCTTCACTTTAGAATATCCGACATTACTTTCGAGAATCCGTATAGCCCTTCTCACCTCCAGATACAGCCTTTCAGAATTTCCGGGCTATTGCGTGGCTTTTGACATAAACAGGCACTGGCGGCTGCAACCAAAGTACTCAGATTCGCCACCGAGCCGTAAAAGCTCCTTTGATCTTATGACTTGCCCCCATGTGGCTTCAATTGTTTCTGGTTTTGCCCCTAGGAGCCTGTGTTTGGCTAAGGGAATACCACAAGATCGTCCTTGACCAAGAACCGTGTGGTACGCTAGGTTCAATAGCAAGAAACTACAGGCTCTTATATCAGCGTGACGACGGTTTTGCCTCTCTTGGGTCTTGTGGGGGATCATGCGGGGATCTTTTAGGGTGATGGTAGGAGCCATCCCGTATCCGAATACAGGCCCAAACAGCTCCGAAATGGTAGGAGTGAAGCATAGTTCCGATTTCCATCATTAAATGTCTGGAGGACAAGTGAATCTATGGCAAAACGAGAAATTTACGCAAAGGAAATCTTGAACGACATCAGATCTGGAATGGACGATTTCAATCTTATGCAAAAATATAGATTGACCGGAAAAGGGCTTGATAGCGTGCTGCAAAAGCTGCTCACAGCAGGATTAATCTCACGGCAGGATCTGAATTCCCGCAGGCTTGGATATGAGGAAACGGTCAATTTGTCAGGGCTTTTCACATTTCAGGTCCAAGAGACCGATCAGATCCTACAGAACAAGAAAACGGAATACTTGTATTCGGGGACGGTGGAAAACATTGATATTCTTGATTATATACAATGGATCTTGCTTGACCGCCGGTCAACCGTTCTGATAGTTAGCTTTCCCAACGCGACCTCTTGCACGGTGTATCTGAAAGACGGCCAGATTCTACACGCGGTTAATGGCGAACTGGAAGGTGAAGATGCGCTTTATACTAGCTTAATGTCCCCCAGTGGACGATTTGTCCATTTGACTTGGACCGAACCAAATCGAAAGACGATCGAAAAACCTGGGACACAATTGCTCATAGAAGCTGCTCGAAGACGTGATGAGGCCAACTCGTAATCTGTCTTTTTGGTCGGAAATGCAAAGGAACGGTCGGATTCTTGATGAGATTGTCAAGGTTCTCTGCCCAATAAATTTCGAAACACACCAATGTCGCACGCCCGTAGATGGATGCGCTGAACTAATTTGTGACATGACTCCTGGCTGTTCAATGCCTATGGAATTCCGGAGACACCATATTTGATTCGTTTCACTTTGGGTGCTGGGGCGGGCTTTCCTTTCCAGAGCCGTGCAGTGGGCAAATCTCGAACAGCCACTTCGTGGTCACTGTTTGGACAGCACGGGATCAGAAACGAGAAAATCAGGATGCCGCCTACCAAGCATAACATCCTGATTTTGTGCCTACTTTGTGGTCGGGACGACTGGATTTGAACCAGCGACCCCTGCGTCCCGAACGCAGTGCTCTACCAGACTGAGCCACGTCCCGACATTTGGATAATAGTCTTAGTACGGCCGAATGTCCACGACTTTTTCCCGCCCCACCCGCGGGAGTTCCTGAGGATGCCCCTGCCAAACCGCCCCAGGGCAAAAATTAAGGTTAGGACGCCGGAGGCTCAGGCTGTCTCTTGGTGAGGCCCTTTGACCTGAGCAGTTGCAGCCTTTTCTTCACCGCCTCCTTGTTCCGATCCGTCAGGAGTTCGGCAATTTCCCTGTTGCTGGCGGGAAGCGTCAACACCACGAGGTCTTCTCTCAAACTCCAGGCTTTGGGCGAAGTATTCCTCTTGAGATTCAGCAGGGTCTTCAATTCCTTAGAGGTAAACTGCCGCAGAAGAGCGTGGCTCTGCTTGATCTGCTCAAGACGGTCACTTGGACCTGCCATCCCGGCTTCGAGAGGAATCGCGGGAATGCGCGGCTCAACAAAGAACTCGTCCTCCGATTCCAACTCGTCATGGGCCTCAGGTTCGGGCCAGGCGTCCGGGTCCTTCGGATCTGACCACCATGGCACGCCCGAATCAGCCACGACCCCTTCGCTCTTGCCTTTCTTGCTCTTTCGGTCTTTGTCAGCCACCGTAACTCCTCTTCAAGTTTTCCCTCAAGAAAGCAATTCCACGGATATGCTCGGGCTCGTCCGCTCATTCCGTCTAACCGGAAGGCCACCGTTTGTCAAGAATGCTGTATGATTCTCGATTGGTGAACGCCTGTCTTTACCGTTCAACCTACTCGTCCACCAGCTTAATCCGGAAGAACCGGCGCTTACCGACCTGAACCATCTGTTCACGAGGCCCGAGAACGATCTGCTGCGCTGGGTCCGAAATCTTGACGCCGTCAATCTTAACCCCGCCCTGGCCGACTAATCTGTTAGCCTCAGATTTCGAGACTGCCGTTAAGCTGACTACCAGGTCACAAGCCGCAGCGGTCTTTTCCTTGAAGCATCTGAGCGGTACCTCGTCAGGTGTTTCCTTGCGTTGCACCACCTTTTCGAAGTGTTCTTCAGCTTTGGCGGCAGCCGCGGCATTGTGGTATTCGGCGACGATGCTTCGGGCCAGCGCCTTCTTCACTTGCATGGGGTGAAGTGGGTCAGCGAGATCCTGATGTTTTTCCACTTCCTTGAGTGCCCGTTCGAAACGCCTGACTTCGGCCTCGTCCACATCGGTAAGAAGCATGAAGTACTTGATGACAAGACTGTCCTGAATGGACATGGTCTTCCCGAACATGTCCTCGGGGGAATCATCTACGGCAATGTAGTTGCGTTCCGTCTTGCTCATCTTTTTGGAACCGTCCAGCCCCTCGATGAGTGGTGTCATCAGAACGATTTGCGGAAGCTGCCCATGCTGGATCTGCATGTCTCTGCCGGCCAGGAGGTTGAATTTCTGGTCCGTACCCCCGAGTTCGACGTCGCATTTCAATGCCACCGAGTCGTATCCTTGCATAAGGGGGTAAAGAAACTCCGTTATGCTGATCGGGTTCCCCTCACGGTAGCGCTTCTCGAAGTCATTGCGTTCCAACATGCGCGCCACCGTCGTTCTGTAGGCCAGATCAAGACAGTCTGCGAAGGTCATGGAATCAAACCATTCGCCGTTGCTGCGAAGCTCTGTCTTTTCTTCATCAAGGATTTTGAAGACTTGGTCCTTGAATGTCTTAGCGTGCTCCCAAACTTGCTCCTTGGTCAGTCTGACCCTGGATTCGCTTCGCTCGGTCGGGTCGCCGATACGAGCCGTGAAATCGCCGACAAGAAAGATGGCAATATGCCCAAGATCCTGGAAATGTTTCAGCTTACGGATCGTTACCATGTGGCCCAAGTGTATGTCTGCCGCGGTGGGATCGACTCCAAGCTTTATGCGGAGAGGTTTCCGACTCTTCAAACTTTGTTTGATGCGCTCCCGCATCTCTTCCTCGTGGATGATTTCTTCCACACCCCTCATGATTTTAACCATTTGGGTTTCAATATCCGGGAATGACATCCCTTTCACCTTCCTGTTGTTTCATGCCGGTCCGGTCATTACGGCCAAGAAAGAATCGATCTTAGCGGATGGGCTCCACATTTTCAATTCAAAGTCAGATCGTGGATGAGCCTATGATGAAAAACGGCCCTCAGCCCTGTCGTTTTTCTTGAGATATAATAAAAACTCTCGGTTGCCCTTGGGACCTCTTATGGGACTTTCCAATTCTCCCAACACTTGAAATGCGCATCCCTGTGCGGAGCTTTTCACTTTTTCTATGGCAGCTCTTATTTTCTGCTCATCTCGCACCACTCCGCCCTTCCCCACATCAGCACGTCCGACTTCAAACTGAGGCTTGACCAGAGGGATCAGCCATCCTCCCAGAGGGAGAATCTCGTAGAACTTGGGAAGCACCAGGGTCAGGGAAATGAAGGAGAGGTCCGCCACAGCGCCATCCACGGGATAAGGGAGGGAGGCCGGGTCCAGGAAACGAATATTGGTGCGTTCCAGCAGGGTGACTCGCGGGTCTTTTCGCAACTCCCAATCAAACTGGCCATAACCCACATCCACCGCAATTACCCGCGCTGTGCCTCGTTCGAGTAAACAGTGCGTAAATCCGCCTGTCGAGGCCCCCGCATCGAGCACGCTCAGCCCTTTGGGATCTACGCCGAACCCGTCGAGCGCTGCCTCCAACTTGAGCCCGCCGCGGCTGACATAGGGCATGTATTCCTTTACCAGGACTTCCGCGTCGTATAGGACCTCTTTCCCCGCTTTTTCTACTCGGACTCCTTCCACCAGGACCCTGCCGGCCATGATCAGACTTCTGGCCCGCTCGCGCGATGGAACAAGGCCCTTGTCGACCATCAACGTATCCAGCCGTTTTTTGACGGGTTTCTGTGGCATGAGGGCTCATTTTGAAAGAGGCTCGGTTGCTATTTGGAACCCGTTACGATGTGCACTATCACTTCTGTGACCCGTTTGAGCTTCTCGGGGGGCAAAGTGCCTTGCTTCCAAAGAATCAAGCTTCGATGCACGGTCATCAACAGGTTGGGTCATAAAGCTATCCTGTGGGAGTTTTCGACCCAAGATTTCGTCCTTCTTCAATTCTATTTGAAAGGGATCGTTCTGACGACGTCGGCTGGTAACAGGACAGAGAATAAAGTCATCATTAGGCAAAGCAGCAATGATCACGGCCGGGCGATTCTTGGTTTGACTGACGTCTGTGAAAATGAACCGGGCAAAGACTACATCCCCTCGTTGAAATTCCTCCACGCCTCGTCCTCCTCAGGAGTGTTGAGTTCCCTGCTGAGAGCCGAGCTGGACATAAGGGCACACTCCAACGCCTCCATACTGCTGGACGTCAGGAGGTCATCGCTGATGAGAGTTAGAATATCCCTTAGCACTCGCAGTTTCTCGTCGGGCAGGCTGTCAATTTGTCGCTGGATCTCTTTTCGGGTCGTGGAGGTTTGGATCATGATTTATCCCTCACTATTACTCTTAGCCCCTCTAATCTTCAGAGTCAACGTTCGGGCGTCTCAGACCTGTTAAGAACCCGGCACGATAGTGAAATCTAGAACGTCTACTATGCTGAACCCGTAGTAAAGATAAACCGAACCGCTCCCGACGAAATCTTCGGGACGATGGACGGTGAACTGATAAGAGTAATTTCCTCGGCGGCTGGCGAGATGTACGGTTTCCTCGGTACTGCCTGGAACCGGGGAGCCTGATGACAAACTTTAGAGGCACGTCTGACCCTGACCCGTTGTAAGAGAATCGGACCATCAGAGTGAGACGTTCCCCGTAAAGGCCCGCGTTCAGCGTGCGGTTATTTCCCGTAAATTGCCATTGATTGTCTTTCAAGACCGCCGGGCCGAGTTGCAGGTCATAAATTGATACTCTGCCCGGCATTTCCCAAGATAGCTCCCTTCGGTCCTTTTTGCCGCCCGCGTCTTGTCCTCTGGCTTCCTTCGCCGGAGAGGTCGTTGCACCGGAGAGCAGGAAACAAGCGGCCAATATCAGCGAGAAAACAGACCTATTCAGACGACCGGCCCGAATTCTCTGGTTTGCACACGGTGCTGCAATCATGCGCCCCACCATTTGGGAGTGATCGGTTTGGGGGTGACAGTGGGGCCGCCAGGGCCTGTTCCGGTACCCCACGCCACGCTTTCCATGGGAGTCGCCGTGCGGTCGTTGATTTTCAGACCGCCTTGAGGATCGGGACCTTGGCCGGCTGCTTCCCTTATTGCGCTGAGTATGTCAAAAGGTTGATCCTCGGGACCTCTTTTCAACGAGACGTCTGACTCTTCCGTCGGCTTCTTCATCTTGGACCCGAGAACCCCGAAGAGCCAAGAAAAAAGGATAATGAGAATCAAAGGGATCAGGCTGTAAAGAACGTTCTTGATATCATCCATCGCAGTATCCCTCCGGACCGACGTATCAATTCTTTGTGTAATAATAATGCCACAGAATCACCTTTCCTTCAATCCCATTCTACGGCCATGATTAACACTCTGTTTCATAAACACGATGACGTTTTCTGCGAGTGGACACGCTGTGACAACATACTAGGCCAATATGTTGGTGGGACAGGCATCCTGCCTGTCGCCTCTCAACTAGAAATGACAGGCAAGATGCCTGTCCCACCGATACAATGGCCTCGCCCTCATTCTGACCAGCCGTAGAATATGTCACCTTGTTTATGAACCACGGCAGTCGTCTCAGTCATCTTTCTCACAGGTCTTGTCAATGCGCTGAGGTTTCAGGTATTGTCCGGTGGATCAAACTGGCTTAAGGATTCCGTCACGCGGGTAAAATCCCCCCTGCCCCCCTTTATAAAGGGGGGACCTGTGCTTTTCCCCCTTTTCTAAAGGGGGATTTAGGGGGATTTTGAAAGGCGCAGAAAAGAGGTATGCGGACGAAACGGCCTGCTTTTTCCAGATCTGTAAGTGAAGCGTGACCAAAGATCAGCGAAAGAGGTTAACAAGTTACCTATGCCCAGCTTAATCGACACCATTTTGGCTGTTTATCCCAAACTAGTGTCTTGGAAATTCCGGGACCGCTTCGGCTCGCCGTTGCTCACTCAACTTATGGCTTTAAAGGGAAACAGTGTTCAGTTTAAGGACTACAAAGTGTTTTTGAATCCCAGAGACAAAACGGCCACCGAGCTGTTTCTCATACACGTGAATGCAGGGGAGTGGATTTGGGAATCATACGAGTTGAACCTGTTTGCCGAAGCCATCTCCGCAAATGAAAGCCCTGTCGTGATCGATATGGGAGCGAACTACGGAGCATACACGCTTTCTGCGTGCAGTCTTGCCCAGAAGGGTCTGGTCAAAAACGTCGTCGCTGTTGAACCCAACAGAGAAACGTTTTCATGCCTGAAGAGGTCTGTCGAAGCCGGGGGATTCGGAAAATTGGCTCACCTGGTAAATGCTGCGGTTTCGGACAACCACAATGGCGAATGTGACTTCTATGTCGATGAAAGATACTCCGCGATGAGCAAGAGCCTCGCACGGCCTGATGTCTCTGCCCTGTCCAGCAGCCCCAAATCGTCTTACAAGGTCCGCTGCATAAGCATCGACGGCCTATTGTCCGAAGCAAACATAGAAAAAGCGGGTAAGTTTGTGATCAAAATCGATGTGGAAGGGAGCGAGCCACTGGCTTTCCAGGGGATGAAGGCGACACTGGAATCTGCCGTGGGCTATCAGATATTTTTCGAGTTTCATCCGGACGCGCTAAAATCCTGCGGCCATGACCCGTTGAAATTGGCTCAGGACCTGTTTGAATTGCAGCCGGACTTGATTGCGGAAATTCAACATGAAAAGAAACTCAAAAGGATAAACAACATCGCGGATTTCGAGAGCATAATTCACGAATGCCTGACCACCAAAGAGATGTGGAAGGATTACACCAATATATTTCTTTCCAAAAATGCGGCATTGCCCGCGGAGATGCGCAGACTTTGGGTCGGGATACCGCTTGACAGGGGTGCCGCGATTTTGTGTCAGGGAACGGAAGAATGATTTCAGACGGATAGGGCTGTAAAGGCTCTGGAAGTGCAGACGGAAATAAGAACCGCGACGCCTTTGCGGTTGGGTGGATACAGACTCACCGGAGATCCGCGATCACGAACTCCGGCGTGCTGCCTGAACTATTACAAGATGTAGAGGCACCCGAAGCCACTGGACAATGGAATAGCAGGCGAACGGCCGAGATCAGCGGGGCGGCCTGGCGCATTAGCTCCATTGCG
>CAWBBA010000014.1:0-101947 GCA_963786905.1 uncultured delta proteobacterium
TAACCGCTCCATCAACAACAACCGAGCGAGTTTTTTACGTGTCCACAGAATTTCTTGCGCGTTACGTTTCGCTATGTATGCAAGGAAGCTCATCACGCAACTACACCATAAAAGTGTACCAGTTCTATGTTGCGCTATAGGACCACATTTATACAGTTGGCACTTGTTCTTGGAACGTGCGCAGTTAATAACAACCTTTATGCGACACAAAAAGTTGCCTTAAGTTATCATCAGATCAACGTTGTAAATTACGGCAACGATAACTTAACGTTCGTCAGCGGTTAGCTCGTTGGAGGCAACTAACTCGCTATGTGATTCAAATAGAAGATTTTGCGCTACCTTCGGAATCGCATCCCGCACCGAACTATTGAAGACAACTTCCGAAGTCACAAGCACGACCACTGCCACAACTCATGCACTTCACAAGTCATACCTATATTCTCTCGGCGCCAGTCTCAACATAGGTGCATTGGCTGGCAAAAAGACCTTCTTCCTATCGCCGACAATTTATTCGGGCACGACTTTCGGATCTACAAAAACGACACACACTTCGGAAGTCGAAAGCGACGTTCTTACTAAAGACAACGCTGGAAAGGTGCAAGGTTTCTACTACGGTATCTCATTCGAAACGGCGTTACCCTGGAACACGTTTTTCGAAACCGGACTAACACAAAGCCAGCAAGTGCTAGCAATGCGACAGTTAACGCTGAAGCAAAACACGTCATCGATCTTTGTTGCAGTAGGATACCGACCAAACGAAAAACGAAACTGAACTAGAGGCAATTCGTTCCTGGATAACGGTTGGATTGTTGCGTAGCAGTTCTGACTGATTTCAGCCGCCGTGAGCGGACGGCTGTAGATCATAATGTTACCAATAGACCCATTCCAGCTCTCATACCGGGCATTACCACGCTGGCCTCTTTTTTACTAATGCAGAGTCATCATTGTGCGCTACCGGAACCCGCCGTATAACCCCAATATGAGGTGACTGCCGCTCCGTCGATATAAAGAGTGCCGCTCTTCGTCGCCGCATTGTAAACGGCTGCGACGTGAGTCCAACGGTTTTTTTGAATACTCCCGAGTTCGGAATATATATTCATCCCAACGCCTGGACTAAATGCTGCAGAGAACAAAAGTTGCCGTGGCCCTGACGCCGACTGAGTCGTTGTGCGTAGCGACCAACCGCCGGTTCCTGCGGTATTTGAAATAATTGTGCCGAACCAGCCGGACGTCTGATCGGCGTCGTAAATCCATGCGGCAACCGTGAAATCCGTTAGCGTCAGATTGTTGAGCGCAGTTGCGTTGGTCAAGCAATACACGACTTCCACTACCACCAGTGTCGCCATCAAAGGTAAGACGATATGGGTCGTTTGCCGTGCCTGTGCCATTCCATCCTTCTGTGTCACCACAGGTTGCAAAGCTGGTTAATGTACTTGTCACACCAGACTTAGATAGATCGTACCAAACACCCGTACATGAGTCGTCCGCAAACGCTGCACGCCCGCCATTCGCGTTGGCTGCATCGAGGTGGTAAATCAAACTGTCGCCGACGATACTTCCAACCGGAGTCGTGCGATACCAATCAGCAGTATTCAGAAAAAAATTTGATTCGACATCGGCAGGAGTTCCCGGAAGAATAAAACTGCAGGTCGGCAAGCGCACCGCTCCAGTTCGCTGTGTTGCTTGCAGTCGCACCTAAAGTGAGATTGGTACTGGCTGTAAAAGTACTGCTTCCTGGGGTAACGCCAGGTGCATTCTGGGCGACCATTCACATACATTTTAAGGTCGCTGCCATCGTAAAGCCCAGCAATGTGAGCCCAATCGCCGTTTGCAAGCGTGCTTGTCGATGTACAACCCGCACCAGCAGCGTAGTGACGCTTTACGTCGGCTAGCGTTAACGCTCGGTCGTAAACAGCAACTTCATCTACTTGGCCATTGAAGAACGTATCAAAGTTTCCCTCGCCTGCCCCGCCGCACTCACCGCTACGACCAATAAATAAGGGACGCGTGTGGTGCGCCAGAGAGGAAAATTGTGCGTCGCGGTGCCCGCTAGAACACCGTTCACGTATATCGATACATTTGGTTGCTCAAACACACCCACGATGTGATGCCATTGATTCATTACGGCAGTACCAACACTTTGCAAGTAGTTCCTAGCGTACCGCCGGTTTCGCGTACACGGAACGACCACGTGCTCGTACCGGACAGATACATCAAGCTGTATGCTTCGATATTAACCGTGTTAACGTTGCGTTTTTGAATTACGAATTGATCAGCCGCCGCAGAAGCCGCGGAATTACCACCGTTTGCGCCTCGATGCTCAATCCAATTGGAAAGAAGCGGAAAGAGCTTGTAGAATTACCTACTATTCATTCGAATCGCTGATTGAGCAGATACGCTCGGTCAACTTCCAGGTTGTTGAAATTGCCGGATTTCGCCTCTTCAGGAACAGAATTCGCCTGATGACTTGTCTTGAGAATTATGCCTGGTACCGGCGTTTGGTTCTGTTCCTCACCGAACGTTACCCCCATATGGCCTCGGACCTCTTTGTCCTGGGACACAAGAAAGCACTCGCCGACACAAAGACCCTTTCTACGGACAAAGCCGCGGCCTGATTTTCCCCGGAGTTACTTTCTTAAGGCTTAGAGCCGGTTGCAATATCCGGAATCACGGCAGGAAATCCAATTGAAATTGCATGGAGCGGTGCGTAGGCTGAGAGATCGTATTTTCTTATGAGGGCCGCGTCATCTATACCTGACCTGATATCGGCCGTAGCTTCCTTTGTGTTGCTTGTTCTCTCTTGGTCATGGGCAGCACCGTCGGGGGTAGGTCAGGACGCATGTTTTCATTAGAGATCGTCAAACTAGGGGATAATTCCCCATGAATGCCTCGAAACCAAAGAAGGCAGAAAGAATCAAGCTGGACGTGCCGCACTTTTCGACCGGTTGCCCCACGTCTATTTCAACGGTCCTATAGATGAGGTAACAACACCCCAATCACAAAGCCCATCACGGCCGCCATCGCCACAACAACAAGTCCATATGGGTTCCTCAGCACTTCTTTAATCTTATCAAGACTGCTCTTGGAAATATTATTAGACGGTGCCGTGGAGACTGAAATTCTTCGGGATGGGGTGTTGGTTCGGCCTCTTTCGCCTCTAATTGCTGTGTTGTCGCTATATCATCCTGGAATCTGGCCGCAATGACGCTACATTCCGGGCATTTATTATATTGTGTAGTTTGCGGGTTACCGCAAATGGGACATTTCCATGCGTTAGCAACGGCTTTTTCAGGTGCAGACGCTGTTTTTTCCGGTCCACCCTTCTTCGGCTTCAGCACCCCCGCATCCTTGAGCTTCTTGAAAAGGCTTTGCAGACCCTTTTCCGAAAGCTGATACTTCTCCATCAGCGCTGTATATCCATGCCCGCTTTGATGTCGTCTAAGATTTCCTTTGCGTCAACCGTTCTTTTCGCCATAGGAAGCCCCCTTGGTGCAGAGGTCAGCGCCATATTATAACACGCGATTTTGTCAAAAGGGGAGGAAATTTACCTTCTGCCCTTTCAAAAAGGGAGCGGTACCACATCTATTGGTCCTTCAGTGATTCATGTTGTGCCGTAAAAAGCATGAAAAGATCAAGAGTTGTGGAGTGATACTCAATTTATTGCATTAATGTTATGTTGTATGTGTCTGTTCTTTATGCTATAGGGCAAGCGTCGGGATGCCCTCCCGCCAAATGTCTTGAGGAGTTGAAGAAATGAAAACTATGGCATTAATTGGCCTGATCCTGTTGGCCACCGTAAGCACGGGCATAGCTGCCGATACTCTTATGACGATCCAGACTAATACGACGGTCAAGATCGACCCAATAACAGGTCAGGTTAAAGGGGACGCTCAGACTGAAGTTAGAGGCATAAGAAAATCGCAGGACCTACCGGAAGCGGTCAAAACATCTGCTCCCGGAACAGCCGTCGCCGCCACCTCTGACGCTACCACGCCCGTTACCGGAACCCCAGCGACCGATCCGAGCACCGCTGCTGCACCGGTTTCAGTAACTGCTCCCGACCGACCCGAAGACTGTTACTGCACCAGTTGGAGCAGCTTCTCCAAGCGCTCCCTGTCCGGTCTGCCCGTCTCAGCCAGTGGTGGTCGGGCTTCGAGAATTGAACCTTGCTGAATGGAAACATGCGGGGCAATTGCTTTCTTGAGGGTCATAGGGTCTCGATCGGAACATCCAATGGCCGCTTGCCCTCCAATTGCCGCCTCTATAGACTCAGGCCAGTGCTTATTTTGCCCCGCACACATTTCTTCATTTCACGTGGTCCCGACCCGCATACAGTCTGAAAGCTCTTTCCGGGTGATAGGTATTGGGACCCTTAAATTCATTAATTTCGTTTATTTGATCCACGGAAATACGGCCCGCAAAGACCCTTGCCTGCCCAAAACAGTGCAACCACTGGGGCTACCCCCTAGGAAACCTGTTGTACCCGGTGGACGGGTACCGATACCAGTGCGGCTTGTGTTTGAAGGGCCGCTGACCTCATTCATTGCTCCATGCGCTGCACCTGGTCCTTACCCAACACCTCCAGCTCCTTCAAAGCCGTTTCCAGATTTTTCCGACAGGGGATGTCGTCGGGCTTCAATTCAACCGCCTTCTTGAAGTGCGGGACCGCCTGAGCAGGCCTCCCCTTTCGGGCCAAGGCCACTCCGAGATTGTTGTGAGCTTGCCAGTAGTCTGGTTGTAACTCGATGGCCTTTTGCAGATGTACTAACCCTTCATCGATCATCCCAGGTCGGTCAGACTCTTTCCCAAGTTGTATCGAGCAACAGCGAGGTAAGGATCGGCCTTCACGGCACGAAAAAAGGACATAGTGGCGGCATCGGTGTCGCCTCGCCGCGTCAGTTCCTGCCCTAGATGGAAAAGGGCCTGCGACGGTCCGCGCCGTTCAATGTTCCCTTCCGTAGGAAACTGATCGACCATGTCCTGCCAGAATGCAACGGGCTTATTCCAGAGCCCTACTTTTTTGATTGTCGTTTGAGCGGTAAGAGCTGCCCCAACCACCCAGAGTGCGATGAAGCCCACCCCTGCAAGGTGCAGCAGGCGCCTCTTTGACGCTGCATCCAGAATCAGGAGAACTGCGTCGGCGAGGACCAAGCATATACCCAACATGGGAAAGACGGCCCGATAGCCGAAGTACGCGTACTGAGGAACTAACAGGGCCTCCGGAACCAAGGATACGAAAAAGAACAGTGCTCCGAATCCCATCAGCGGCCTTTTACGGAGGCCATAGAGAGCCGCTCCAGTCAACGTGAGCCCGGCCACTACCGCGCTCAGAGTGGTTGCCGGTTGCAGGATTGAAGTTGACATCACCTGCGGGCGAATGAGCTGAATGCTGTGCGTAGTGGGCAGGAGAATCGTAGTCAGATACGTGAAAACCACCCTGGCCTGGGTCAGGATCACCTCCGTAAGTGTGTAACCGCTTAACAGGTAGTAACTGGTCACAGTGGCGACGATGCCCCCGTGCCTGGCCTCCACGTCAGGTTTTTCCAAAAGAGACATGGCCCCCGTTACTGCCAGCAATATTGGGGTGTAAACAGCCAAGCGACCGACAACTTGCCTTGCATTGGCTCCGAAGAAAGCCACTTCAGCAAGGATAAACACTCCGGGCAGTACCAGGCTGTTTTCTTTACTCTGGCAGGCGCACACAAAGAGGAGCAAGCAGATGCCATAACCCAGCGTTCGGTTGCGCCACTTCCCCAAACGGACCCCCAGATATACTGCCAGCGACCGAGTACCCGAAAAGGCACGCCATGAGGGTCATTCGCTGCCAAATGTACAGTGTGACGAAGACTTGATACGGATGAATGAGGAACAAAAAGCTCAGAGCAGCGCTTATGCAGGCGCGTTCCGTGGAACTTCCGCGCTGCCATGTCCCCGACATATTGAGCAGGTGATCCATAACTCGCCATAGCCCCAGAGCAGTCATGGCGAGGAGTGCAACGTTTAGAACCCTGAAATGGGCCGGTTCCATGCCTCCCGCAAGATAATTCAGATAAAAGCTGACAACCGGAATGGGACGCTGGGGGAAGATTCGGACGATTCGAACAAGGTCATGTTGAGCAAACACGTGCTCATTTCCCTGTATAAGGCCTAATGAGTCGTAATACATAGGGGCATGAAATCCTGGATAGTACAAGCCCACTGCCACAGCGAGGAAGACGGGCAGCATCACGAGCACAACCCGCAAGTCCCTACAACTTGAGTTCTCTGTCTTTGCATTCATGGCAACCTGATTTGGGTAATTTTCCAGGCCATTGAGCAGTGACCCCATGGGCAGGGCTCAAGAAGACTTGCAGTAAAGGATTTTGGGGGTGTTCCAGTAGCGAAATCGAAATAGTTCCGCTCCACTTTTCTCGCCTTCTCGGCTTCACTGCCCGCACTCTGCTCAGGTCAGGCCAATTGATCTCTTCATTTCAAGATATGCGCACCGTTCAGACCGGACAAGAATAGTATTTACATTTTGCAGAAATGAAATCACGCGAGTGGCGTGGTCGTGTATTCTCTAACACCCTGCCGATGTTCGTCTCTTGAAAATCGAACGGAATTATGCGGCGGTCATGCCATCTCTCCGATCTTTCGGCCGGTGACTGGTCGGGGGGGGATGGTTCATCTGACCGCAAGAGGCTGCTGAGTTGTCCCCTACGAATCTTCAACTCCGGCAAAACTACCAACCCATCGACTTCAAGAAAGAGTTTTATACTGCTTTAAGCATACCGATCCACAGGCTCCACGGTCAATTGAATTTTCGAAATTTGGCAGTCAGAGAAGCGGTCTGATTCTCGCTCAATCTCCCGCCGGAACTGCTCGATTCTATTTGCACGCATCTTCTGTCCTGTCTGGCAGAAAATCGTTCAGAAAATCGTTCAGAATTGATTCTGCTAAGCCTCAGTTTCGATTTCACGGCTTAACGTCCTGGCGAGTTCCTCGTCTAATTTGTAGTCATCCAGGTTGGAGATCCAGTGCACCACGGTCCCCCAACCCCTTCTGACCCCAGCCGTGGTGCACTGGAAATTTCTTTAATGGCGGAACTAATTCAGGAGCTTCTCAACTTCCACTGGAATTCCCTATCCCACTATGGACACCCAACGAAAAAAGGTTACAAGCTCGAACCTGTAACCTCTCAAATTCGCTGGTAGCGGGGGGAGGATTTGAACCTCCGACCTTTGGGTTATGAGCCCAACGAGCTACCTGGCTGCTCCACCCCGCGACATTTATCTCCTCAATATATAAGCCATGCGCCAGGATGTCAAGCTAGAGTTGAATTACTCTGAACACACGTACTTTGACAACCTTCATCCCTGATTCATTGTCCAGATCACGGGGATTCTTCCGGGGTAACGTGTTTTTTCACGAGCTTCTTCCGGCAGAAGAGAAGTCGGCCGACAGAATATCCACCAGCGCCTCATGAACAACGCCATTAGTTGCTACAACGCTGTCCGTATATACATCGGTGGGCCTTCCGGTCCTATCCGTCACACGCCCGCCGGCTTCTTCCACTAGGAGCATTCCTGCAGCCATGTCCCACGGTTTGAGTTTCAGCTCCCAGAAGCCGTCGAGGCGGCCGCATGATACATAGGCCAAATCAATCGCTGCCGACCCCCCCCGCCGTATGCCCCCAACGCGGGTCACTACTCTCGAGAACTCAGCAACGTTATTGACCGGCGAATAAGCCCGGTCATACGGGAAGCCTGTGGCAATTATACTCTTGTTCAATCGGTCAGCTTGGGAAACACGGATCTGGTTGCCATTGAGGTAGGCTCCGTCGTTCCTGATCGCCCGGAATTTTTCCGTTCTCGTGGGATCGTAGACCATTCCCGCCACCAGAATCCCATTGTTCATGAGTGCTATAGATACGCTGAAAATAGGGATTCCATGGGCAAAATTGACGGTCCCGTCCAGCGGGTCCACCAGCCACAACCATGATGAACCTGTGCTGTTGGTCTCCGTCTCTTCCGTGAGTATATCGTGATCGGGGAATTCACGCCTGATGGAGCCAAGGATGATGTCCTCCGAAGCTCGATCCGCGTCCGTGACTATATCAATTCCTCCCGGCCTCTTGTCTTTCAGGTCTATGCGAAAACTTCCTTGGAAATAGGACATGATCGACCGTCCTGCCCGATCTGCCACATCTTCAAGAAAGGGTACCTATATCTTTGGGGCTGAAGCCGTTTTCCATAATAATTCCTCTCCCATCAACACAATATGTCAGTCGGGCAGGGCGAGCCGTGCCCGCCGATGCTCAAAGCCGGTGGCAGCCACGGGCCGCCCCACCAAACGTTCCGCGGGATACAGCCATCAGGGAGACACTGAGACTACTCGCTCTCTTCCAGAGTCTTGGTCACCTGACATGAAAGCTCGCCCCGGTGAAGGCGCACCAGCACTTCATCTCCCGTTCGCACCTGTGCGGCATCGCTGATCACCGTTCCCATCTCCGGTCGTACAGTGATGGAGTATCCTCTTGCGAGAACGGAGAGAGGGCTGAGGCCGTCTAGCCTCATTGAGATGTTTTCGACGGAGCTGCGACACTCCCTAAGACTGTTGCGCATTGCTCTCAACAGTTCTGCAAGCAGGGCCGAGCATTGGTCTCTCCCTGCTTGTATTCCTCGGGTTAAATATTCGGGCCTCAAACGCGTCGCGACAGCTTCTATTTCTCTGCCTTCCACTTCCAATTTGCGGCGGATCGTCGAGCCCAGCCGAATCGTGAGATCATCCAACCTCATACGGCGTTCCTGGATTTGACGCCTGGGGTCGTAAAGCCTTCTGAGTAGTTCGTTGAGGATCCCGACGCGCCTCTCCAGAAAATTCCTCATGCAACTTTTCATCCGGGCCGCAAGGTGAATGATGCCTTCCTGCAGGTCCTGTTTGTCGGGCACAACCATTTCAGCCGCAGCCGAAGGTGTGGATGCCCGCAGATCCGCAGCGAAGTCGGTGAGCGTGACGTCCGTCTCGTGTCCGACAGCGCTCACTGTGGGTAGGCGACACCCAGCTACGGCCCTGACGACCTTCTCGTCGTTGAAGGCCCAGAGGTCCTCTATGGAGCCGCCTCCACGCCCCACTATGATGACATCTACGTCTCCCGCATTGCAGAGCCTGTCGATAGCAGCCACAATCTCGTCCGGCGCACGATCTCCTTGAACAGACGCTGGGCTCACCAGAATGTGTGTCCCTGGAAACCGGCGCCTGCTAATACGGATCATGTCTCGAACCGCCGCTCCCCTGGAGGACGTTACCAGCCCTATTCTTTTTGGAAAAAGGGGGAGGGGTTTCTCTGTTCCGCTCGTCAAAAAGTCCCTCTGCCGTGAGCCTTTTCTTTAGTTGTTCAAAGGCCAGCATGAGGCTTCCCAGCCCCACCGGCTCCATGGTGTCCAGGATAAGCTGATATTCCCCCCTCACACTGTAAACCGATATCCGCCCCCAAGCGATCACGTGCAAGCCGTCTTCGAGCCTGAACTTCAAGAAACGGCGCTGCAACTTGAACATTACGCAACGGATCTGAGCTGCCTCATCCTTTAGAGTGAAATACACGTGGCCCGAAGGGGCTGATCGCAAGTTCGAGACCTCACCTTGAATCCAAACCGACGGAAATTCTCGTTCCAGAAGGTCCCTGATCTGTTCTGTCAGCTCGGATACCGTATATATCTTGCGTTCCGGTAGTTCCATCTGCTTGCCGCACTCCAATTTGTTTTCAAATCTGGAAGAATTGGGGAAATCCCTCTTGTAATAAGGCCCTCCCCGAACCCGTCCCCCCAAGAACTTCCAGCCCTCGCCGGAGTGCATTCTATAGACCCGCGCGCTGATTTTCAATCATACCGATTCCTTCTGTAAAATATCGTTTCTTTTTTGTTGAAACCAGGGTTATAATAGCTCCGCTTAATCTATCTTGAATTTGGTGTGGGGATAGGATTTTGAGTCGTCGTTCGCTCAAGGCCGTGGCCATATTGTTCATCTTGGCGGGTGTGGCCTCTCCTGTGGGGGCTGAAACCCTACCCTGGGACATCCAGGTGGATTCATCATTCAGGGCAGAGTACCTTTTCGGGTATCAGGTCCTCCGTCATCTGGATCCAACTGTTCCTGACGTGGATCGGTTTTCAGCCAACTATCATCCACGTATGCCGGTTTTTACAGGGACAATTGAAATAACACCGTTTCCTGCCATATCCGGCCGCTTGGCTGGATCAATTAGTGTTCCTGGAGAGCACTGTCGATCACGTTCGTACCGTATCCGGTGTGGCTTTTCCTGCAGGCCGATGGGACGTGAAGCCGGATTTCAGCTCTTGGGAAGCCGCAGGCCTTTACCATCTCTGGAGTGGCGGAGGCTATCGTTTTAGTCTGACCGTGGGTTACCGCCAACAGACATGGGATTACCAGGGCAGCCTGTCTAGCGGAACGCCGGACTCGCCATTGCATGACTCGTTTTCATCCCATATACCCTTCATCGGCATGCAAACCGCCATGTTTTTCCCGTCGTGGAAGGCTCGCTTCGAAGTGTTGGGATCTCCGTTCATGAACATGAACGTTTCCAATGCAATTCAGCAAGGGGGCCTTGTTCTTCAATTCGACGGCAACCTCTACCGGGGGGGCCTAATTGAACTTCAGATGGCGGGAGACGTCAATCTGACCGCAAACGTGCTTGTAGGGCTCTATGGACGATACGCCTACCAGGAGTTGTACGGTTTGTCGTCAGGAACAGGAGCGGCGGCAGGTCTTGGACCGAGCCCCTACTCGGTGTTTGTGGCCGGGAGCTTCGGCACTATCGGTTTCGATGTGACTGTAATCTTCTGAACGCATAAAGCCGGCTGTCGAATCTGCTAGAATCAGCCCTTCATCATTTTCATAGCTCTCTCACCTGGTCCCAGAGTGAGTTCATTTCCGATTTCCAAGCGTGGATTGCTTCCAGGGCACGATGCGCAAGGACCGCTTTCTTGTGCTTCTTGGGAGTCCCTTCCGGTGGGGGATCCATGATCCCAAAGTTTACGTTCATTGGTTCGTAGCGCTTCGCGGGCTCATCGCGTGTGTGTTTCAAGAGAGCCCCTATAGCTGTAACGGACGGTGGCGGCTCGGGAGTCATCCCGTAGGCTATCAGTCCTGCCATGAGTCCTGCCGCCAAGCCTGATGCTGTGGATTCGATATACCCTTCCACTCCTGTTATTTGCCCGGCAAAGAAGACATGGGGATATGCCTTGGAGCGCGAAAACCTGTCCAGCAGACAAGGCGCGTTCAGGTAAGTATTGCGGTGAACTGATCCGAGGCGTGCGAAAATCGCATTTTCAAGACCAGGGATCATACGGAAGACTCGCTCTTGCTCAGGATGAGTCATTTTGGTCTGAAAACCGACAAGGTTGTAAAGCGTCATTTCACGATTCTCAGCCCGGAGTTGAACCACCGCGAAGGGGCGCGTTCCCGTAGATGGGTCGGTAAGTCCTACCGGCTTCATTGGGCCAAAAGCGAGCGTATCCGGTCCCCGTCGAGCCAGCTCTTCTACAGGAAGGCAACCCTCAAAGTGGGGGATTTTCTCGAATGGAAACGGGTCAACCTTCTTCGCGTCTTAGGATTTCACTGACAAACGACCGGTACGTATTCTCATCCATGGGAGCATTCAAGTAGTCGCCCACTCCCTCGCCGTAACGGGAGGCGCGAAAGAGTCTACTCATATCCAGAGAATCGGCAGTCACTATCGGAGCTATCGCATCATAGAAGGAGAGTCCGTCCGACCCAAGGATGCGGCCTATGTCGGATGCCAGAGCGTCTGATGTCAGAGGGCCTGTAGCTACAATGACAATTCCGTCCTCCTGAGACGGAATTCGCGCTGCCTCCGCACGCTCGAGTGTGACCAGAGGATTTTCGAGGATTCTTTCTGTAATGAATCGGGAAAACAGGTCCCGTTGCACTGCAAGAGCTTTCCCTGCGGGCACCGCCGTGGCGTCAGCAGCTTCCATGATGAGAGATCCTAAGGCTCGTAACTCTTCTTTAAGCAATCCGGCAGCGGATTCTATGGATGCGGACCTTAAAGAGTTAGAACAGACCAATTCCCCGAGATCAGCAGAATTGTGGGCCGGAGAGTAACGCGTAGGCTTCATCTCAACCAGACGTACGGTCACTCCCTTTTTAGCCAGTTGCCATGCGGCCTCACATCCGGCCAAACCTCCCCCCAGGATCGTGACCTGTATTTGTGATTTTTGCACCATGCGTTTAGGGGTCTCTCAGTGCAAGCAGCCTGTTTCTGCCGTTTGAGAAGAATGGATTCGGGGCGCTCTGGTTGCGATTTCCTTCCCCGGTCTGAGGTATTCTCGCGGCTAACATCGAATCCGCTGGCCCGATGACGGAAACTCGCACCGGCGAAGTTCCGGGCGCCACCACACCTATCCTCTGCGCCGCCCCCAGAGAGAGATCAATGACTCGGTCCTTTACAAACGGTCCTCGATCGTTGATTCGCACAACCACATCTTTATTATTGCTCAGGTTAGTGACCTTCACAAGGGTGTTTAGCGGTAGGATGTTATGAGCAGCCGTAAGGCCATGCATGTCATAGACTTCCCCCGATGACGTTTTTCTACCGTCAAAGCCCGGTCCGTACCAGGAGGCAATTCCGTGCTGGAAGAAACCAGGATATGCCTTCTTCATGGGATGGTAAGTCCGGCCTTTTATCGTATATGGTTTTGGACTGCTCTCTTTGACAGAGGCCATTTTTGTGGCGCAGCCGGTTCCTACAATACAAATAAATAATGCCAGGATAGCCAGTTGAGGTAATTTCATTATGCTTCAACTTGTTATTATGCATAACTACCAAATATTAATGGACTAAATATCACACATCCGAACTGAATGTCAAGCGTTTGGGGCTGTCACCTTGCCCCCGTGAAGTGGAGTACAAGGCCGGGCCCGGCCTCGGACCGGCAAGATGCAGGCGCTACTACTACTTATGAGCGATCACTCTTAATTTCCCACGCGTAACTGATAGGCTTTTGTGACAGATTCCTTGACCTTGAGTTGAGAAGCAGGGTAATCTCGACGCCGTGAGATCGACGCAAATCGGTCGCCAACAACGGCCTCCCCACAACAAAGAAACTTGACAAAAATATGAACGTCGGATGGACAAAGAGATGATTTGGACGAGGCGCCACGAAGGGCTCGGTAGGATGCCGGAACCGGGTGGCCCGCGTGAGCCATCGCCGATATCTGCGGTCGAAGAAAATCACTCAGGTAGGGGCAGGCCAAAGAGATTGTGGCAGTACGATCGAACTCCACCTGTCAACCTTTAAAGCTTTGGAGTTGAATTAAATGTTTTCGAGATCTCTAAGAATGGTCTTGATCGTCGCAGCTCTCTCGGTCTTAATCGGTTGTGATCCTGAGACCGTGGTAAAAAGCAAAGTTCCCGAGCCGCTGCGAAACGCCCTCACATTTGGTCCGGCCGGCGCTGCTCCGAAGGCCAAGCAATCTGAGGCGGCCTCTGTAGAGATAGCGGCGCCGAAAAACGGAGAGGCTTACCCTGCGGGGAAGGAGATAGTCTTCCGGGGGAGTGCCAATTTGGCAAGTGAAGACAAAACTCAAAAGCCTGATTTGGTTTGGACTCTTTTTCCGGAAAAAACCCCTGCCGGAGTACCGTTGGGGAACGGCAATTCCGTCAAGAAGAAGCTAGATCCTGGTCGTTACCGCGTAGAATTGGCGCTGGTTAAGGAAGGTCGGAAGGTAGCCAAGAATGTCAGCTTTCGCGTGGTGCTCAGTATGTCCGGCAAAGTCACAGCGGTAGACGGCTCGGGCCTTCCCGGAACTGACATCGACCTGATGGACCTTGAAGGGAATAAGGTCGTTTCCACGACTCAATCCGGCAAGGATGGGACGTTTACGGTTGATTTTCCCTCAGAAAATCAGTTCAGAATGGTGCCTAGGAAAAAGGGCTTTAGCTTCTCTCCGGTCAGTCAAGTAGTCGAGTTTAGCCAAGAACCGGTCCAGATTGTGTTCAAGGGCGTCAAAGGGGAGGTCTCCGACATTCGCTTGACCGAATCGGAAAAGACGGACGAAAGTGTCCGGAACATTTGTCCGCAGCAGGAAGCATGGCTGAGACTGAGCATAAAATTCGACCGCAAGATAGCACGTGTCGAGCCGTTCCTAGTGCAACAGGAGAAGGACAAGGAGCGGCTGATACCACTTGAAGACCTGACAGATGGGGCTGATGCCTCAAAAGAGCACGACCCGAACGCACCCACAGTGTTGAAAGTCAGGGTCCCGGCGGGGTCAACCCTGGGCGTGCCGACCGGTTCATATCGGCTCAGAGTGAGGGTCTACGATGACGCCGGAAATAATTTTTCGGGAGAGGCATCGGCTCCGATCAAAATGGACATGACCCAATGTTTCTCCGACAAATTGGCTGAAGCCGTGTCCGCTCAGGAGAAGGGAAATCTCCAGGAGGCCATAAAGACTTACTCCGTGCTGGAAGACTTCGGAAAGATCGTGGAGGACCCTCGTCAGTTTTCCAAAGACATTCAAAAGGCAATGTTCAACAGAGGTGTCGCTCACCTCGGAATAGCGTTGTCAAAGAAGGCCGGTGAGGCTCCCATACTTGGGCAGCTTAACAAGGCCGTCTCGGATTTTAACGCTGTGTTGAAAGTCCAAAAACGAGACACTGAAGCACTCTTGCTCAGGGGCGCAGTCGCCTACTTGGCGAGGAACTATCAAGCGGCGCTAAAGGATTTTGATACGGTCGTGACGTCTGTCCCGCAGGAGGCAGCGGCACGCGAACTCAAGGCCCAAGCCCTTGTCAAGAGTGGGCTCAAAAAGAACCTTACTCCCGCCATCGATGATTTTACCGAACTTGTCGATCTTGATCCCAAGAATAAAGACGCCAAAAAGAGTCGCAGCGAAGCGTTGAAACTCTTGGTCCGGTCGGAAAGCGAGAGTGACGATGCCAAGGTGGATACATCCGCGGTTCCTCTCCGAGGGGTCGGCGAAATACTGAATGTGGAGAAATACGTGCGGAAATAGGAGGCTGTTGCGGAAGCCTGAATCTACGGCGTTATTTCTCGAAGAAGACGATGGTACAAAGCGAGTCCAAATGATCTCAGGGTGAGGAATGACTTAGGGGCAGACTCTTGGGCCCGTGCCGTTCGGAAGAGCGGGCGAGATTCCACGTAGCACGATGCCGCCGACAAGTGCGGTTGAGTGCAGGCGCATAGGCGGAACACGCTTGCACCGTCGGGTACCGTCCGCGGCACTGTGAGTTCAATCTGGCAGCCATGTAAGGCCACGTGTTTTCACAAGATTCGAATGCAAACCTGTATGAGCTGAGAATCGATGCCTAAATGCCCGCAACGGATGCATTCCTATTTCAAGGTCGTCTTCTGGCCCTTGGTTACTGTGCTCCTTGCCGGGTGCTTCGCTGCGCGAGGTATTATAGATGTCCGTGCGCATCCCTATCCTCGTATTTACGAAGACGACTCCACCGAGAAATTCTCGGATCCCGAAGACACTGTCTTCATTGAAGTGCGCCGAGGGAAGGTTTCTCGCCCGCTAGAAAACCTGGCGATTCACTACGCCGCGTTGTTTCCCGGAGGGGAGATTGTTCGACCCGGCGACACGGAGGAGTATGTCAAAATTGACGGCCGGAAACGTGTACAAAGTAGTCTTCAAAACAAATTACATCAGAAGAAGAAAGCGGGTCGAAGCCGACCAAAAATTAGGTCCCGGTGAAGCCCCGCCGGGATGGACGCTTATGAATATTGAGGACCCGGCAACCGGCAAGACGATCCCCGTGCTTTACGGTCCGGTCATTCCACGCCAGAAAATCTTGTACCTTGTTGAGGGGGACCGCTACGTATATTATATCTTCATGAGGGCCGACGGAGATTCTATAGAACCGGCACGCAAGAAGTTCGAAGAGTTCGTGCGCAAAGGCATTAAATTCGAGTGAGTATTAGTCGGAAGCGATTGTTCGCGGCCCAACTATGGCAATTGCCAAAATATTTGTCCGACTTGCGGGAATGATACCGCCACCCGGACTTGATTCGTGGCATAGAGGCGACCGGTGGTCGCCCAAATGGGGGCGAAGGCACTTCGCCACTGCAAGTATTCCTGCGTCTGCCCCGAAAGCCGATCCGGGGTTGGCCGGAATGACGGTGAAAACACCCGGCACGGTGAGTCTTCCGGGCTGTCCACCTCGGATAGCCAAATGACCACTATTTGTGGCAACTACTCTATGAGACAGGGGACAACGCGGTGAGATATGTAGGAGCTGTTTACCGGCCTCCCAGCGAAGCCTACAGCCTGATAATTCAGGCCACGCTGGGCTGCAATCACAACAAATGTACTTTTTGCGGAAGCTATCGTGACAAGCCTTTCACGATCAGAAGTATAGATGAAATCAGGGAAGACCTGAGAGAAGCCCGGCACATGGGGCCGGTTCAACGGGTCTTTCTCGCTGACGGCGACGCGTTGTGCATTCCACAGAAGCGGCTGGTGGAGATTATGCAGGCGGTGAACGAGTTTATTCCCTCGGTAGAAAGAATCGGCATTTATGCCAACGCCAGGAATATTCTGCGCAAATCACTGGAAGACCTCCGAGTGCTCAGCTCATTGAAGCTCGGCATAATCTACATGGGGGTCGAGACCGGAGACAGCATCCTGCTGGAAAAAATCTGCAAAGGAGCCACTTACGAACAGTTGGTCGAGGCTGGTCGGAGGGTGAAACAGGCGGGAATAACCCTTTCAGTGACCGTGCTCCTGGGAATAGGAGGGATCGAAGGCAGCGAACAGCATGCGCGTGGCACAGCGAGGGTGTTGACTGACATTGACCCGGACTACGTTGGGGCCTTGAGTGTCATCCTTGTGCCGGGAACGCCTCTCCACAAGGAATTTGTCGAGGGTCGATTCCAGATCCCGGATCCTTTCGGTCTTATTAACGAATTGCGAATCATGATTGCCCAATCGTCATTCAGCCATTGCGTATTCAGATCCAACCACGCGTCAAACTATTTACCGGTGAAAGCTACTCTACCGGAGGACAAAGAAAGAATCCTGGAGGCTATTGACACGGTTCTTCAATCTCGTGACGAGAAGAAGCTCAGGCCGGAATTCCTTCGTGCCCTGTAATCACGGTTTCTCGATCTACTTGAACTTTCCGCAAGGCACGAAGAGCAAATTGTTATGGGGAGGGTCTACCTGTGGAAAGATACCTGGGTATTGATTGCGGGTCGGTTAGTCTAAATTTGGCTCTGATGACCGGCGGAGCCGCCGAACCTGTGTCGGTGTATTTGCGAACCAAGGGACGCCCCCTGGGCAGCTTCGTAGAAGCCATCGATGAATTGATCAAGGTTTGCGGCGGAGACCTGCCTGTTACCTCTGCCCTCGTGACCGGCAGCGCCCGGGAACTACTTTCCAAAGCACTGAATATTCCTGCGATAAATGAGATCAGCGCCCATGCCACTGGGGCACACCATGTGATACCCAACGTGAGAACCATAGTTGAGATTGGGGGCCAGGACTCTAAATTTGTTAAGATAGAGCCGTCTCTAACCGGAGGAATTCCCCGCATTCAGGTCTTCCGTATGAATGAGATCTGTGCGGCCGGTACCGGAGCGTTTCTGGACGAACAGGCCGAGAGACTTGGCATCGGGGTGGAATCCTTTGGCGATCTGGCCCTCCAAAGTAACAAGCCGGCTCCCATTGCCGGACGGTGCGCGGTCTTCGCTAAAACCGACATGATACACCAGGCTCAGGAGGGGACACCGATCCCGGACATTCTGCTGGGACTTGCCTTTGCCCTCGCGCGGAACTATGTCGCGACCCTGATACGCGGGGACACGCTGGTTCCGGTGGTTTCCCTTCAGGGCGGCGTAATGAGCAACCAGGCCGTGGTTCACGCGTTTCAGAAATTGCTCAAGCTGGAAGACAAGCATGTCGTAATCTCACCGCACTACAAGGTCCTCGGGGCCTTAGGATGCGCGGTGCTCACCGGCCGTCAAAAGCCTTTGCACGGGCTTTCCCTGGAAACACTCAAGGCAATGGCTGACAGGGCCCTTCGGGCACCCCATTCACGTTCGTTTTTTGATCCACTCGATCCCTCCCTCAATTCAAAACCGCCGTCTCCAGCGCCGCCCGATGATGGAGACTCTTTGGCAAGTCCTCTGGTTATGGGGCTTGATGTAGGCTCCGTTTCTGTTAAAGGAGTGATCCTGGACGCGACAGGGCGCATTATTAGGGAAGACTACCGCCTTTCCCGGTCACGTCCGTTGGAAGCTCTGACGGACGTGATAGCTTCACTGGCCCTCGGCGATGTCAGCGTGGCCGCCATTGCGGTGACCGGGAGCGGCCGCTATCTGGCGGGCCGACTTCTGGACGCGGACCTGATCGTAAACGAAATCACCGCGCAGGCCGGAGCTGCGTTGAGTTACGACTCGGAGGCCGACACCGTGGTGGAGATCGGCGGCCAGGATTCCAAGTGGATTTCTCTTGAAGAGGGGCAGGTCCAGGATTTTGAGATGAATCGAGTTTGTGCGGCAGGTACAGGAAGTTTCCTGATGGCGCAGGCTCAACGCCTGGATCTTCCTATGGGCGACTGCTTCTCAGACGCGGCTTTCTCGTCACAAAGGCCGGCGGACTTGGGGAATCGATGCACGGTATTCATGGAATCGGACCTGATCCATCACCAGAACAGCGGGGCTTCATCCGCGGATTTGGCGGCAGGCGTTTGCATCAGCATAGTTAACAACTATCTCGAACGAGTAGCCAATCACAAGCCTCTTGGCAAGAGGGTCCTCTTTATGGGCGGGGTGGCGGCTACTCCGGCTGTGAAAGCAGCATTCGAGCAACAAACACTGCGGAAATTCGAGACACCTCCTTTTTATCGTGTGTCCGGCGCTGTGGGCGCTGCTTTAAAGGCTTTGGGAAAGCTTGAGCAGAAAGAAATCGTTCCCAAGGAGCGTCCAGCCTTCCGGTGGGATCCCGAACAAATTTCCAAAGAACAATTCACGTGCAAAGGCTGCACCAACCAGTGCAGAATTAGCCAATATAGATCCATGGATCGAAAAATCTTTCACGGAGGTTTGTGTGATCGATGGGAGGCCGACGGCGAAAATACCAGTTCCAACAGCGAGCCGGATCTGTTTTCGACGAGAGCCCGGCTTCTCCGGGAATTGTCCGAGAATACTCCGAAGACAGATCAGGCGTGGGCAATGGTTCAGTCGCCCCAGTTCTACGAGTGGTTTCCGTTTTGGAAAGCTTTCTGCGAGGATTTGGGAATCTCGCTGTTGGTCTCCCGGTCATCTAACAGGAAACAATTCGAGAGCGGCTCACGTTTCCTGAAGGTCGAGACGTGCTTGCCAATGAAGGTCATGGCCGGTCAGATAGAGGATTTGGTGAACAGAGGAGCAAAGACGCTCTTTCATCCTGCTATCTTAAGCGAACGATCGCCGGTCCGGCGGGACAGGCCCCTCGACTATTGCCCGTTCATTCAAGCTTCGTCACAGTTTTTTCGGGGAGCATTCGACATTGAATGGAAGGAACCGGTGGTGAATTGCGAGATTGATCCGGATGCTTTCCGAAAGGAGCATGTTTCGTTCGCACGCTCTCTGGGATTTTCTCACCATAAAGCGTGCTTGGCCTTCAACGCGGCGCTGGAGCATCTCGAGGAATTTCAGGCTAGCCTCAGAATAGAAGGGGAGCGTTTTGTGAATTCCCTCGGGAAAACGGAGCCGGCAATAGTTGTGCTCGGTAAGCCATATCACACTTCCGATCCGTTCCTTAACATGAATCTCGGCAGTCTCTTTCATAGGCTGGGTATCCGTGCCATTCCCGGTGACCTCTATCCTGTGGGAACCGAAAACACCGACAGGCCGGTTGCTTGGAAATATCAGGGGAACTTGATTCAAGTCGCTCGTGCAATAGCAGAGGATCCAAGGATGTTCCCCGTCCTCACTACCTTTTTCGGCTGTGGGCCAGATGCGTTTACTTTGCGCCATATTAGAGAAATCCTGGCAGACAAGCCGATGCTTGTGCTGGAGATGGATGAGCATTCCTCGAGGGCAGGTATTGTTACTCGGTTGGAGGCATTTCTGGACCGTATCACCTTGAATATGGACGGACGAAAGTTGAGAGCGGACCAGCGCCTTGTTCCAAAGCCGCATGATGCCTTCGAAGAGAGCAAAGCGCTTGAGGTTCAGTCGGCCGCGGTCCAAACCGACGAGCCGTCATCACTCGAATTCAAAGAGGAGAGCCACTCTTACAAAGGCGAGGGAGCACCTCAGTTGCCCATCGGCAAGCACGGGCCGCTGGTCCGGAAAGCCCAAGTTGTCTATGTGCCGTTCATGGGCGATCATGCCTACGGATTTGCGGCAGCGGCCCGCTCTGTGGGTATTGATGCCCGAGTGCTGCCTCCGCCGGACGAAGAATCCGAGCGGTTGGGGCGTCCTCACATGGTCGGAGGCGAATGCCATCCGTATGCGCTGGTTTTGGGAGATTACCTTAAGCTGGCTCAAGTTTCTATCGGCGCAAGCCGCGCAGCGATCATTATTCTATATGTTCGGTCCTGACGCATGTCGTCTGGGACAGTTTCCGACGTACATCGAGAAAGTGAGCCGCGAGCTGGGCTTCACCATCGGTGTGATCCGGAACGTGGACGAGAGCATCGCAGCTTTCGGGATCTCCCCCCGGTGCCGGCAACAGGTGTTGTTGAGGGTCTGGGAGGGATTGAACGCGTATGACGTACTGCTCCGGCTTTTTCTGCAGATCCGACCCCTGACGCAAGACCAGGCACTCCTGGAGCGTGTCTACATCGGGTGTCGGGACAAGCTTTACAAAGCCCTTTCAGAAGGTGGAGTGAGAGCTGGGATGGAGGAGGTCCTCCATGATCTTCAGGCGATTCCAGTGGAGGACGTGGACCCCAGACCCGTGGTAGCAGTGACCGGTGATTATTACACTCGTATAGTCCCATATGCCAACAACGATGTGTACATGGAAATAGAGGCTCTCGGCGGAACACTGTGGTCGCCGCCCACCTTCTCGGACAGCTACAAACTTGGTACCTTGAGGGACTTTATATGGAGTGGTACTGAACGGCCGGTCACGTTCCGCCGCTGAGCACGGCATCTTTTATACGTTGATGACAATATCGGAATTTAAAGTCAAAAGTTTGCCAGGGGTCAGAAGGGCCCTCAACTGCTCCACTGACCTGCTGGGGATAAACTTGTGGAAAAAGGCTTCCCGACATGCCGACAGTAGGCTTCCCGCGGGAATAACCGCTCCACTTGCGACTGCACTGAATTATCTTGATCAGGGCGCTGACGGCGTATTGAACCTGATGACTCTCAATTGCTCGTACGGCACTGTGGTAACCGCGGCGCTATTACGAGCATTAAAGAAAAGGCCCGGCACGCCTCTACTCACTCTGGTCTTCGACGGACTCAAAAAAACTAACGAGAAGACTCGCCTGGAAGCCTTTATGGAGCAGGTGCAAGATCGTTTTCAGAGCAAATTGCGCGATTATGGGAAACGGTCGGTCGGGTGAAAAACAAGGTCTTAGGAAGCCGTTTCATGTGGGCTGCCGAATTTTTTGTTCGATTTGCGAACCCCGCGAGCCGCGGGGTCATTACGAGTAGTTAAATGACGAAATAATATCCTTTGGCATGGGCGTCCCGCCCGTCGTCCCGGCGTACGCCGGGACCCAGCCCCCCTGTATTCCGGCGTACGCCGGAATGACGCTAATACACAATCGGAAATTATTTTCGAGAATCGCTATAAATCCCTCCGTAATTTACTTCCTTGAACTCATATTGGTATCAGACCCCTCATAAAGTTTGTCCGCACGCTTAAGCGGACTTCACTATGCCTTAGCTTCGTGGTAAATTATACCGGCGTGCATTGAAACGGCTACTCACAGTCTGCTAAAGGTCCTTGTACGGCGCGGATGAGCGCGTGTGCATCCGGGGGCCGGAGCGAATGCAAACCAGGGTGGGTACACAAACCTGCCCGTACCTCTATCTTTGTTACTTCTTGAATGCAAACCGTATCACAGTGCGAAATGTCTGGTCTGTTCGGGAAAGGAGTTCCAGTCGATGCGAGTGATTACTGTCTGCGTGGGGAGCGCCTGTCATCTTAAGGGGTCCCACGGGATCATAAACTATTTCAAGGAGGCAATAGCCGAAGCCGGACTCGAAGGAAAAGTTGAGCTTAAAGGGACCTTTTGCATGGATCAGTGTACTGACGGAGCGAACCTCCTGATCGACGAGCAAATTTTCCATGTCAATTCAATTGACGAGGCCCGGCAGATTTTTCAAACGGAGATACTCCAGAAGCTAAAGTAGAAGGTGACAGCATCATGGACTCAGCAAGACCGAAACGAGTACCTTGGAAGAGTTGGAGTGACTTCACAGGATGGGCGCAGGATTTCTCCCTGCGACAAAAGGTGCTGGGGGGATTCCTGGGCGTGGTGCTGCTTGTGGGGTTGGCCACGATTTTGATCGGCACGAGGCTGGCCAGGGAAACGATCATAGATCGAGCCAAGATCAGGCTCTTCAGCGATTTGGCTACTGCGGGGTTCATTCTCAAAAATTCGCAGGAGAACTTGGAGCTGAAGGTCCGTCTGATGGCAGGTTCTGAGAAGATCAAAGAACTCTTGGGCAAAGGAGAGATCCAAGAGGTACGTAACGGTCTTGCAAAGCTTGCTGTCGAAAACGATTTGGATTTCCTTGCCGTTACCGACGACAAAGGCCGTGTGTTGGCCAGGGCTTTCACCCCCGAAATCAAGAACCCGGACGTTTCGTCCGACTCCCTTGTCGCGGCGGCGCTCAAAGGACAGGATTCGTCGGGAGTGAGGCTGGTTTCTGTGGAAGGGCTTGCAGACGAGAACCCTACTCTAATCCGTCGTCTGGGGGAACGTCTTGACAACAAAGGCATGATTCTGGAGGCAGCGCACCCGCTTCTCATAGGGACTAGAGTTACTGCCACACTGTACGGAGGGATTCTTCTCAACAACAATAACCTCATCGTGGATCGGATCTCGCACAGGCTCTTCAGGGGAGAAGTCTTCGAGAAACGGGATGTAGGGTACGTGTCAATATTTCAAGGGGACCAGGCCATCAGCACCACATTGAGGGGAGCGGAAGGGCTGCCCACTCTGGGCTTCAAGGCAGGAGGACAGATCCGCGACAAGGTGCTGGCCAAGGGACAAACCGAGATCACCTGGGAGTCTCAGCTTGGGGCATCATATCTCTCCGCGACGGACCCGATCCGTGATGCCGAGGGGCAGATCATTGGCGCCCTTCAGGTAGCCACGCTTGAAGAGCCCATTACTTCAGTCATTCATCAGCTCGTTGGAACATTCTTGTTGGTTGCATTTTTTGGCGTCCTTCTCATGGCTGCAATTTCTTATTTCCTCGTCAAATGGATTAACCGGCCACTGGATCAGATGCTCCAGGCAGCGAGGAGGGCTGCTGACGGCGATTTGAGCGTTGAGGTCCCCGTAATGGCACGGGATGAAGTCGGCGAGTTGGCCGCGAACTTCAACCTGATGATCCGGAATCTGGCCGAATCCCGCAAGAAATTGGAAGCCTGGGGTGAACAACTGGCATCCAAGGTGGCTGCGCAGACCGGTGAACTGGATCAGGCACTGGAACAGGTCGCGCGCGTCAAGAAACTCGCCTCGCTGGAAAAAATGGCCGACGGGATGTCCCACATTATGGCGCACATCTCGGACCCCATGCTCAGCCTTGCCGGGACTGATGACGAGCCTGGCACCACCAGCAGAATACTCATCCTGGACAGCGACGAGAAAGTCCTTGAGATCTGCGAGCGTATTCTGGACAGCGAAGGGTTTGACGTGAGGCTGACTCGCACGGTCAATGAGGCCCTGGAAGAGCTGGAGAAACAATTCTTCGACGTGGTTGTGGCGGATGTCGACATGCCCGAGATGGGCGGTAAAGAGTTGCTGACAGAGATCAGGTACCGGCAGCCTGAAGTTCTTGTGATAATGACCGCGCCTTTTAAAGCCACCGAGGAAGCTGTCGAAGCAGTGAAACTGGGGGCATACGATTACATCCCCAAGCCTTTTGGTCCGCATCAAATTCTGCTCATGGTTTACACCGCGCTCCAGACTCGAGAGATGCTCCAAAAGACCCGTCGGCAACATGCTGAACAGAGGGCCGAGGCCATCTTCCAGCGCTTGCCCGTAGCAATCGCACTGGCTGACGAGGCCCATCGAGTGGTGTATCACAATAGGGCTTTCATAGAACTTGCCTCTCGAGACGGAGAGGGACCTGTTCAAGGGAAGACTTTCAGAGAGCTGTTCGGAGTCGATCCTTTAGACAAAGGCAAAGGCGAGGAAGAGTCCGGCGGCTCCAGATGGTTGGAACTCGAGAAGGTCGGGCGTACAGCAAAGCTCTACAATTTTGAGTTGCCCGACGAGGACCTCAGGGTTTTGATGTTGCTTGACATCACCGACACGGTCATGAAGGACCAGCAGGCCGACTTGTTCAAAGCCGAAACCATTACGAAAGCCCAGCAAGTCATACACCACCAGATGCGTGTGGCCCAGGAGATAGCGGGATTACTCGGGGAGACTACCGCAGAAACCAAGGCAGCCCTCTTTGAGCTAATTAAGCTGGCAGGCGAGGGAGAGTCGCGATGAACGACGCCCTGTTCATTGAGTCCGGCGGGGCAAATATCTCCAAGTATGGGGAAATTTTGTGCGGAGACTCCTTATCTGTGGCCGGCATGGGTGGCGGTAAGCTCATGGTGCTCTCCGACGGCCTTGGGAGCGGCGTCAAGGCCAACATACTAGCTACCCTTACAACGAAGATCGCCATGCGTTTGATGGAGCGAGGCCTTCCTCTCGAAGAGGTTGTTGCGACTCTTACTGATACGCTACCGGAATGCAAGGTTAGGAAGATAGCGTATAGCACATTTACCCTGCTAAAGGTGCTCGACGATGGTCGAGCATACCTGGCCGAGTTCGACAACCCCCCTACCTTCTTCCTCAAACGTGGCTATATCAGCCAATTGAGGTACAAAGACCGAGTCATCGGCACCAGAAAAATTCGGGAGGCACATGTCCATCTGGAAGCCGGTGACTGGTTGGTAACAGTTAGTGATGGTGAGATCCATGCCGGCATAGGCGGTTTGTTAAATCTCGGCTGGGATTGGGAAAAGATAGCCAAGTTCCTCGAGACACAGGTCTATGAAGATATTTCTGCCCAGAAGGTCGCTCAGATTCTGGTAGACCAAGCAGCCCAGCTTTACGAGGGGAAACCTGGTGACGATACGACCGTCGGTGTTTTGAAGATCCGGCCGAAACGCTCCAGCACCTTCATGATCGGTCCTCCTGTGAGGCGTGAAGATGACGATGTCGTGGTTCAGCATTTTCTGCAGACTCCCGGCCGCAAAATAGTGAGCGGCGGCACAACCGCCGGCATCCTGGGAAAAATGCTGGGAAAAGACGTGGTGGTTGACCTCTCGACCATGACCAACAAGATCCCGCCCACAGGAAAGTTGGAAGGAATAGATCTGGTTACCGAAGGGGTCCATACGGTAAACCACGCGCTGGAAATACTCGAACAGATTAACGATATAGAGCAGCTAATCGGTAAGCGTGATGGTGCAAGCCGCCTGGCATGGGAGTTTCTATATGCCGATAGTATCAATATCCTGCTGGGCCAGGCAATCAATCCCGCGCACCTGAATCCAAATTTACCTCAAGAAATGGGGTTCAAAAGCCGTAGCGTGCAGGCCATCGCCAACCTGCTCAGAGACCGGGGCAAAGAGGTCAACTTGGAAATTCACTAATTTAAGCTCCGTAGTCTTCCTGAAACCATGAGAAACTGATTTCGATTTTACAAACGCAAAAGGATCCATCCGGCAATGAATTTAGCTAGTCCAGTCTGCCTGAATGAAAATCGGGGCATCGACGGATTTGACCTGATCTCAGTAATGGGCCTAATGAAAGAATACAATTGGCAAGAGATCTGGAGACGATACCTGCCTCCTCAAGCTCGAACTGACACTGTAAGCATGTACGTGGACGCGGACCGCTACTTTATAGAAATGCACGTCCAAAAGATGCAGCGGATTATCCTGTCGGAAAAGTTCAATACGAACCCGTTTTTCATGCAACAGGTCATCCAGAGGATCATAGCATCACACGATCATGACCTTCTTATGAGCAAAATTCAGCAGCAAGGGATTGACACGGGAGACAATCCAATTTCTTTGTCATGCTCGTTGGGAAACACCATAATCGACTTGATCGTGAACAGGGACGAACACCGCTCAAGAAAGCCCTCGGCTCCGCATGGCAATACCCACATTGAAATGGTTGAGAATCGGCCGCTGGATGTTTACGACCTCTCTTCCACCTTGTACCTGTGTCAGCAGAACCTCACGGCAGCGATCTTTAAGCGTTACCAGGATCCGGAAAATCAGCGGGACAAAGATCCGTCCAAACACCGGGTAACAATTAGAACTCAAGTCGGCGATTACGCAGTGTGCCTGGACTTTCATGAAGTGTCAACCAACGCAGAAAGGGTGATTCTGGCCCTTGGAAATGCGTCGGTTCTCACAATTCATCAAGTCATTCAGAGAATGAATTTTATGCACTCACCGACTCTAATTCTGAAGGAACTAACCGACGTCGGGCTGTCAATAACATTAGAGCAGCTTGACAGTGAATTCACATTGCAGCGCTACATAAACAACACTGCTTTGCGTATAGAATTTAAACGCACCTGACCCCTATATTCACCATATTTCGCGCCACGCACGGAAGGTGAGGCCGCCTGGCAGCGCTTCGTTGAACGCGAAATGGTATTAGAGCAGGTCTCAAGAATTGAGTCTGATTCGATCATGACTCACCCCGTCATCTCGCATGTTCTCACCATGTCATTGCGAGGAGTGGAACGACGAAGCAATCTCATTTTTGGCTGATTGGAGATTGCTTCCGGCTTCGCCCTCGCAATGACAATCTTCCAATTTTTTAGCCTACTTAAACCGACATTACTTTTGAGACTCTCTCTAGACGTTTTTGGGAGAGGGCCGCGGAGGAACCTTTTTTCTATGAAGGTTCACCCGTCACCTTTCTTGTTCCTGCTCACCTCTCCATCGTTTGCAATGCCCTCCGGCACGCGGAGGTCTCTTTGTACGGTCCCTTTTTTTGCCACACGGGGTCGTCGTACCGGTCATGACAGGGGAGGCATGGCGCTATGCCCAATATCTTTCGGATCTCCTCCTGATTTAATCCTCGTGAGAGCCGGTGAGATGTGCCCTGGAGCACGTTCCCGGAACTATCGACCACTGCGTCAATGGGGAACGGTATCTTCAAACCTGAAGCCTGAGAATCGTATATCGGTTGCACTTCCAAAGATTTGGTCTGAGGGTCCCGACTGAGAATACCGTCTCCCAAGCCCAGTGCTTTTGGGTCCAAGTGGCAGTCCGCACAACGTGGGACCTCTTTGCGAGTCGTATGAGGGTGCGTCGGCCCCATTGCCATGGAAGACAGACCGTTCTTGAGATTCATGATTTTAGAATCGTACGGGGGCACAGTTTTGCCCTGTGAATCGACCACCGTATTCCATACCTGGCATCCGGGGACCAGAATTCCCACCTTTCCCCTTGAGTTAATGCCGTAGATGTTCCGTTCAAAACGGAAGAAGCTGCGGCCCTCCGACCATCTGCCATCAGTCATCTTGCCGGATATGTGGTCAAAACCCTTTGAGCCCAAATCCAAGACCTGATGGCACCCGTAGCACTGCGGACTCCACGCACTGTGGCAGGAATCGCACTCGAGACGACTATGGCCTTCAATGCTATGTCCGTTTCTTCTTTCCCGTTATGATGCTTACCGGATGTTCTTTGCCCGTGAGTTTACCGGTGAGGCGCCATCCTTTTTCAGTGAATCGGACATGAGGCAACGGCCGCCCTTTGGAAGTCTGAAGAATCGTGTCTCCGTCAGAAATCTTCAAAAACGGGGAACTCCTTACCAGCGTGCGGACCAGGGGATCATTCCAGGACGCGGTCATGGTCTTCGGAGGGGTTGAGTACGAGCCGTGACAATCCTCGCATCGAACCTCTATTTGATCCTCCATGTGCGCGTGGATCTTGCCGTCGCCCATTGTGTCCTGGCCAGTGTGACAGTCTATGCAAGCCATTGTCTTTTCATGGTGAATGTCAGGAACCAGCTTCCAAACGAATCTATCGTCGCTCAGCGTTTCATCGTTGAGGCCACCACGGACAAAGGGAGTCCCATATTGGCTGCTTTCCATTTGACCGTGGTAATTCAGACCCACTCTTGCGCTGCGGTTGTGGCACGCTCTGCAGCGATCATCGGGAATTCTGTTGGTCAGGGTATGAGTCGCCGGATGACCCACTTCATCCCGTTTGACAGTGGGGTCGCACCCTACGTAGCGGCCTTCTTCGCCGTAGGGCGCGTGGCATGCAGGGCAACCTTCCATCCGTCCCATTTTTTCCCTGTGCCGCGAGCCCCACAAGTGGCACGCCGCGGAGAATTTTCGGAAATGGCTTTCTGAAAGGCTGAGATTCCCATGTTGGTCGATTTCGGGAAGCACCGCCTTGAGGCTGGTCTCGCCATCCGATATAGACCTGATAGCGAACTTGGGGTTGCTGTCGTTCTCGACGCCCCATTGGAAGCGCAATATGCTGATTATACCCGCGTTGGTAGCCATTAGAGACCGGGGAACATTCTCGACGCGATTGAGAAGCAGGTGCTCTCTTTCAGAGTGACACTTTCCGAGGGCGGCGCTGTTGTTGCCGCAACTTGCAGATGCCAGATCCAGTCTAGCTGGGTTACGACCGCCCCTCAGACCGAGATGAGCTCCTCGCACCGTAAGATCCGCGGCGTTACCCCCGTGGCAGGTCACGCAGCCGAAAACGCTGTTGGGATGGGACCCGGACACGTCTTCTATGCCGAAGTGGCAGGTCATACATCGTTCCGGCCCCAACTTCCCTCCAAAGGGGCTGATCTCGAGGATTTCAGGCTGTTTGTTTCTAAGGAGCTCTATCTGTGAAAGAATCTCTCTTTTCTTATCTCGTTCGGTCTCTTCCGCTAGATCCTTTTCAAGTCTCTGAATTGTTAGGGTGATTCCCCTCTTTTGAAAGGTTTGCCATTCGGGATTGCGGCTGCGGTACCCCACATACGCGAAAGAAAGTACCAGAGCCGTTGCAGCCACTATCAGAACTAACCGGAAGCCATAGTCCTCAGCTTTCATGCAACGTAGCCCCAGACCGTCAAGAGAATCACGGCGGCAGAAACTCCGAAAAACACAACCCGTGTCAGGGTTCGTTTACCATAGGCATAGGGGACGAGGGCTAAAACGAGGAGCACCCCTAGAGGAAGGACGATCCCCGCGAGGATAGGAGGGAAATAGCGAAGCATCTGTTGGATTCCAACGAAGATCCAAGGGGCCTTGACGTGTTCTGCGGCGAGGCCAGAGGGATCTGCAGGGCCTTCAAGAGGGGCATCTACCAGAGCGGAGAGCAGCCCGACTGCGGCCAGAGCAACCAGGGCTGCAAGCCCTTCCTTGCGTAGCAGATCGGGCACGCTTCGTATTCTACGAGTTTGGCCGGAAGCTTCTTGATTCATGTCATCCCGACGAGCCTGCAAAAGTGACGTGTATGGAAATTGACGCCTTCCGGTGGCCGGCTCCCCTAACAACTCGGTCGTTCAGTCTTTCACCATACGAAATCCCACTGTGCGATAGTGACCTCGGGGAGAAGCTTTATGGCGGTTCCGAATTCTCTTGGCACCTTCCGGAGAAGCCCAGGAGCCTCCTCTTATGTTCTTCTCTTCACCCAGCGCCGGCCCCATCGGATTGCTCAGAGGGCTTTCGCCGTAGTAGTCGTGGGAATACCAGTCCAAACACCACTCCCAGACGTTACCGGTCATTCCCGTAACCCCTTTGGCGCCGGGCACGGCAATGGTCACGGGGACTGCGCCCTCCCTCGGCAGGGTCGTCAGATAGTCTCCGGCATGGTACGAAGTGATCAAGAGGGCCGCTTTCTCCCACTCAGCGGAAGATGGAAGGCGGCCACCCGCCCACTCGGCATAGTCTGATGCCCCATACCAGGACACGCAAACCATAGGCTTGTCGGAACAATCTTCCTTGGGTTTGAAAACTTGGCCGACCTTCATGATCGGGCAATCAGGGCTGTCGAGCTTTGCCCTGGGCAAGCCGTCCCTCGAATTCTCCCCCTGGGCGTTGAGAAAAGCACAGAAATCTTTCGCTGTAACGTCATACTTAGCAATGTAGAAATCCTTTAGGAAGACCTTGTGAATGGGCCGTTCGTCGACTCTTCCTTCACCTTCCACGCTGCCCATGTCGAAAGGTCCCGCAGGAATAAGAACCATCCCGCTGTATTTGCCTATGCCATCCACCAAATTATCCTCGTTTACAGACGGGGGGGCCGGGGCATTGGGTTTGGATTCGATCTTCAATGAGGGCGGAAGGGGAACAGGTATGCCTCCAGGGCAACCAGGAAGGAAGGGGCAGTCGAGACTGTCAGGCGCCGATTGCCCAGGGTCCTGGACTACTGAAGAGACCGGTCGCGAATTCTCCTTTGCCGGCCTCGAGTCTTCCCCAGACCCAGTGACGTGACTATCCATAGAGAGCGTAAGAAGCACCACGATGACGACATACATCGCCCATCTCCGGAAGCTCCATTCCGCCCGGAAAGACGAGACGCATGCAAACCTGTTATTCAATTTCAGATGATTTTCAAACCGATAATCAGGGGCTCTCAAATTCCTGTCCGCCTAGCTCAAAAGTCCCTTCTATAATGCGAGGCATTGGGAGCCGCGTCAAGGGTCATACGTCAGTGAAACAAAATGCCGGGGAACCGGTCCGAAAGCCAACTCCTAATCGGTCAGTCCTCACGCCATCTCCACTCACTCGGAGTGGCAAGCTCAATCTGAATAATATCTTCCCAAGAGACGCCGTGCTTTTGAAGGATTCTTCTCAAGGCCTGCTTGCTTGGGGTATCCCACCAGCAAAAACCGTGTTCTGATATCAATTGCCAAAATTTTTGTCCGATTTGCGGGAATGAGAGCGTCACCCCGGACTTGATCCGGGGACCAGACTCCGGTCCAGCGGGATGGATTCCCGCGTTCGCGGGAATGACGGAGAAAACGGTGGGCATGGCGGCCTCCTCCCTTTGGAAATGCGGCGGCGAAGTTTTTTTTGGGCAATTTTTTGTGACCGAATAGCGCTCAGGTGTTGTAAGCTTGCGCTGGCTTGGGCGATTCCTATTCATTATGCTTACCATTGTCGCCGAAAAGGGGAATCACAGAGACGCCTCAACCGGCAATGTACAGGGTACGTCCTAGCCCTGTTGCGGTGCAAAACTCGATTCCAGGTGATCATGGGCCTTGACACAAGAAAGCGTGAGGTAGAGCTGATTCTGGAAAGGCTGGTACCTCGCGTCATCCACGAATTGCTCGATCCCCAGTCCCATCGGGATACTGATCAACTCTACAGGCGCGCAGTCGGTCTTGTGGTAAAAGCTCTCCTGTCTCAAGTTGAGCCGGATGAGGCTCCCGGGCCGCTCCCCGGCGCGATCAACGGCTCCTTCATCCCTTACGGAAATGGCACAACAAATCGGGCCGCTGACTCCTGCAGAGGTGGGTGAAATCTACGAATATCTGCGCGGTTTCAAAGTCGAAGCCAAATCTCCGGGACAGTGGGCGCTGGTTCCTAACGTCACGAGTAAGAGAAACCAGGGCCTCTTTTATACCCCGAAAACGATTGTAAGCTACATTGTGGAGCAGACCCTGGACGCGCTGGAGGTCAGGGAACCATCTCATTATCTGGACCTGAGAATTCTGGACCCGGCTGTGGGTGCCGGTAGATTCTTAACTGAATCCCTAGACCAGCTCACGGGCCGCGTCCTTGCAGCGATGCGCCTAGGGGACAAGCTCCTCCTCAGCAGAGTCGACAACATAAGCAAACGACTTCGAGTGAATGGCAGGAATCATGGCATAGGTGAAGAACATGACAAGGAGGCTGCCGTCAGGATTCACATACTCCAGAACTGCCTCTACGGCGTGGATCTTGATCCAATTGCAGTAAATATTGCTCAGGCCGCTTTATTGACACGTGCGTTCGGACAAAGGCGAGTCGTGCCCGAATTCGAGCTGCACGTCCGAGTAGGGAACGCCTTGATGGGAGAGGGGCCAGGAGATCCCCACGGATCTTCAATGGAGAATTGCGACCGAAAACACGCGGCAGCGTACCACGGGAAACAGCCGGCTGATCGCGAGGATATCCGTGCATGGTCTAAAGGAAAGAGAGTATTTCATTGGCCCATCGAATTTCCGGAGATCTTCGATAAGGGCCGCTGCGGATTCGATGCGGTGGTCGGGAATCCCCCCTATGAGATTTTATCGGCAAAGGAGTCAGGAATTGAAGAAAGGCGCCAGGAACAGGCTTACATCAGACAAATGTTCCGCACATGCAAGGGGAAAATCAACACCTACCGCCTCATGCTCGAACGTGGCTTGACCTTGCTCAGAAAAGAAGGGGTCCTCGGCTTCGTTGTCCCCGCGACGCTGTTAGCCGACTCCACGGCGGACAAACTGAGGCGCATGATCCTGGACGACACCACTGTTCTCAAAACCGTGATCATACCTGAAAAAGCCAGGGCCTTCGCAGGAGTCGCCCAAGCGCTCCTTATCCTCATTACCCGAAAGAGCGGGCAGACTCGCAGAATTGAGTCAATTTTCTGGAAGGGAAGGGGGCCGATTCCGATTCGGAGCCGAATAGTGATCCCAAGGGATCTTATCGAGCAGACAGATTTCAGGATTCCGATGATAAGGAAGCGTGAAGAAATGGCGCTTCTGGAGGCACTGCTGCGGCACCCGCCTCTTGGCGGAAACATGGAGTTTCCACCGGTGGGGAGGGTGCATCAGGGCGAAATTAACCTGACGGTCCATCGGGAGTTCATAACTGCCAAGAGGACGAGTTATCCGTTGATCCGAGGGGAACACATCATGCCATTATGCTTGCAGCATCCCGCCTCTAGCAATAACAGACTTGACTGGATACTTCCCGACTTCCTGGAAAGGCGTGCCAGACCAAAAGAAGACGCTCAGGGCAGGCCGTTCACTTCCGGGGCGTCATCGTTTTCACGATCTTAGAGGGGCTCCCTGGGAGCAAGACCGGATTGCTATCGGTCGCGTGGTAAACATGGATACGGATCGGAGACTCAAGGCGGCTCGTGTGCCCGTGGGGGCATTCCTCGGAGACATGACAAATTTTATTTCAGATGTGACCGTGCCGATACACTATCTGCTCGGTCTTCTCAATTCCAGGGTTTTGAATCGTCGCATCAAGCTCACCAGCACGAATAACTACCTATCGGCTGCGGAAATTGAAGCTTTGCCGATACCAAGAATTGGTAATACCGTGGCTCCCGGGATCACCAGTCAATCTTCGGGGGAAGAATTGAGGCTGTTGATCGCTGATCCGGCTGATTCCATTCCGGGCTGGCTGGAAAGAATAGAGATATTATTCGATCAGCACTCCAGAAATGGAGACGCGGTCTCTATTCCGAGGATGATAGAAACTGGTTGTACAGGCCATCCTGGAAGATCCGTCAAGTTCGTTGAACCGACGCGGCCAAATGGGTGCTTTGTGGTACCTGTTGGATGCCCTAGTCCTGAAACTTTATGGAGTAGAAGCTTACTCGGGGATTTTATAGGGCACAAACCAGCGCGCATGGGTCTGCATCAGAAATGAACCTCAATCCGCAACCTTTCACCTTCCCCACCAACTTTTTTCGCGTTCCGGTCTCTTTCGGCTTGCATTATTTGAGAACTATGATCAAAATAACGGGTTATCTCGCACATCCCTTTTAATCGGGTCGTCCCCGAATGGGTGACGTCACCAGGGATGGAGGATCAACCCGAAAAGGAGACATCAGTTGTCGCTCATCACAATGAAGCAGTTACTCGAAGCGGGAGTCCACTTCGGCCATCAGACGCGGCGGTGGAATCCCAAAATGAAACCCTACATCTTTGGAGCACGTAACGGCATCTATATCATTGATCTGCAGAAAACTGTAAGGCTCTTCAAGAGGGCTTACACGTTTGTTCAGGACACCGTTGCGGCCGGAGGGGGAGTCCTCTTCGTGGGAACGAAAAAGCAAGCTCAAGACGCGGTCTATGAAGAGGCCGCCCGCTGCGGACAGTATTATGTAAACCAGCGCTGGCTCGGCGGCATGCTCACCAACTTCAGCACCATAAAACAAAGCATTGAAAGGCTCAATCAAGTCGGAGCCATACTCGATAAACCGGAAGAGACAAACTTCACGAAAAAGGAACTGGTCAACCTGAGCCGTCAGTACGACAAGCTCAACAAGAACTTGGCCGGAATTCGCGAGATGAGAAAACCCGCCTCAGCCCTCTTCATAGTGGACCCCAAGAAAGAGAACATAGCGGTTAAGGAGGCCAAGAAACTGGGCATACCCATTGTGGCTATAGTGGACTCCAACTGCGACCCCGATGAAATTGACTACGTGATACCGGGTAATGACGATGCCATCCGGGCCATTCGATTGTTTGCCGCGAAAATAGCTGACGCCTGTATTGACGGGCGGGCAATGTACGAGGCTTCGCTCAAGGAAGACCTGGGGGAAGCCGAGGTTGCGGCATGGAAAAAGGGCGAACCGGAAGAGGGAGCGGAAGAAAAGCCCGAGGCGGAGTCGGATGAATCGCCCGCCGGCGAAGTAGTGACCATGGCCCCTGAAGAGCAAAAAGCGGAGACAGAAGCTTCAGGAGAAGAGGAAGCTGTGGAAGAGGTCGCCGAAGTTCGTGGGTGAGATCATTAGCCGCGTTGCTCCAGGCAGACGGACGGCTCAACGGCATTGAACCTCTCAACGCGAACAAGTTCAGATCTGAAGCCAAGCCCCATGAAGGCATGGAATTCAGATTGAACCACTGAACCGATCAAGGAGATAACTTCATGGAAATAAGTGCGAAAATGGTGAAAGATCTCAGGGAGAAGACCGGCCTGGGAATGATGGATTGCAAGAAAGCTCTGGTAGAGTCCCAGGGAGACTTGGACAAGGCCGTCGAATATCTCCGCAAAAAGGGGGCACTGAAAGCGGCCACGAGAGAAGGCCGTGCAACCTCGGAAGGGCGGATCGGATCGTACATTCATATGAATGGGAAAATCGGCGTGCTCGTAGAATTGAATTGTGAGAGCGATTTCGTGGCCAAGACGGACCAGTTCGGCGAACTCGTGAAAGATCTGTGCATGCATGTGGCGGCCAGCTCTCCCCAATGGATCTCACCTGATGAGGTCCCGGAAGATGTCGTCGCGAAAGAGAAAGAAATATACATGAGCCAGGCGAAACAAGCCGGTAAGCCTGACCAAATGCTGGAGAAGATCGCAGACGGAAAGCTGAAGAAATTCTATTCAGAAGTCTGCTTACTGGAACAAAGCTTCGTCAAGGATACGGACAAGTCCGTAGCAGAATTAATCAAAGAGAAGATCGCTCAACTTGGGGAGAATATTACCATAGGCCGTTTCTGTCGTTTTCAATTAGGCCGGTGATTGCATGGCAGTGTCCAAAGGATACGGCCGCGCGCTGCTGAAGATATCAGGCGAAGCCCTCGCTGGTGACCGCGGTCATGGCCTTGACCCCACCAAGATCGCCTGGATCGCAAATGAAATCGCTCAGGCCCATCACCAGGGACACGAACTGGGTGTAGTTGTAGGAGGCGGAAACTTTCTGCGGGGTTCGGATGCCGCTTCGGTGGGGGTTCCTACTCTGGTGGGCGATCAGATGGGAATGATCGCAACATGTCTCAACTCTATGGCACTTCGATGGGCCATCGAGGCCACAGGGGTGTCGGCCAAGGCGATGTCGGCCTTCCCCGTAGGGTCTTTCATTGAACCCTTTGAAAGGGAGCGGGCCCTGGAGTACGTTCAGGGCGGAGCAGTTGTGATTTTTGCCGGCGGCACCGGAAACCCATGTTTTACAACCGATTCCGCGGCTGCTCTCAGGGCAGTGGAGATAGACGCCAAAGTGATGGTCAAGGCAACTCAGGTTGCGGGTGTTTTCGATAAAGATCCCAGAAAGCATCCTGACGCAACTTTCTTTGAATCCATCAGCCCCCAGGAGGTCCTGGACAGAAGGCTGGCCGTAATCGATGCTGCTTGTATTGAAATACTGAGCCGGAAAAGTATTCCGACAGTAGTCCTGAACCTTCATGAGGCCGGAAATATACTAAAGGCCCTTTCGGGTGAAAAAGTGGGCACCATCATAATCTAAGGCGATGAGTGCAGGGATTCGGAACAGCAGACAAAGGGGCACACTGACAAAGAAGCTGTGGCAAGGCCACAGTAACATTTGCGAGAAGGAACCATGATCGACGATCTTTATGCTGAAACGAAAGCCGCCATGGACAAGTCCATTGAGGCCCTCCAGAAGGACCTCAGACGGATACGCACGGGAAGAGCGTCACTGGCCCTCCTGGATGGACTCATGGTGGATTACTACGGAAGTGCTACTCCAATAAATCAGTTGGCCACTTTGTCCATTCCCGAGGCCCGTCAAATAGTGATTCAACCATGGGATTCTCATGCCGTCCCGGATATTGAGAAAGCAATTCTGAAATCAGAATTGGGCCTGACACCAATGAACGACGGCAAGGTGGTTCGTATTGTGCTTCCCCCTCTCACCGCTGAGAGACGCAAGGAATTGGTCAAGATCGTCAAGAAGATGGGAGAGGAATTCAAGGTGCAGGTCCGAAACCATAGACGTGACTCTAACGAGCTGCTCAAGGAGATGAAGAAGGGAAAAGAAATATCCGAGGACGATCTCCATAAGGCTCAAGAACGCGTTCAGAAGACCACAGATGACGCCATTGCAAGGCTTGACACTATAGTAGCCGAGAAAGAAAGCGAGATCATGGAGATTTAGGCCGTCGCTCCCAATCACCGACGGTAAGATTTTGCCGCTGGATCAAAATTTCAGTTCTGTACATTCGATCGATTCGATCCGGCTTTCTTTTCAGGAGAACCCGTTGCCCTCACCCCTTGATCCTCCCTCCGATTTCCCCCGCCACGTGGCAATTATCATGGACGGCAACGGCCGATGGGCTCGCGGCCGCATGCTACCGCGGTCTGGAAGGCCATCGCCAGGGGGCCAAGTCTGTTCGGCGGGCCGTGGAATTCTGTCGGCGCAACGGCATAGAGTGCCTCACGCTCTATGCATTCTCCACCGAGAACTGGCAGCGCCCCCGGAGCGAGGTGTCGGGCCTTATGAAGTTGCTCTCCCAGTTCTTGGATTCCGAACTGGAAGAGATCCACTCCAATGATATACGCCTGAAAACCATCGGCCAATTGAACCGCCTACCTGCAACTCTGATCACCAGGATAGAAGCAGCCAAAGCAAAGACCAGCACCAACAAGTCCATGGTTCTCAACATAGCGCTTTCTTATGGCGGGAGACAGGATATTGTTAGCGCCGCCCTTAAGATTGCCCGTGCCGTCCACTCCGGGATTTTGAACGAAACGGACGTGACTGAGGAAGAGTTCGGGGGATTTTTGGACACCGCGGGGCTTCCTGACCCTGACCTCCTGATAAGAACCGGAGGCGAACTGCGCATAAGTAACTTTCTCTTGTGGCAAGTGGCTTACGCGGAATTATACTTTACACCAACGCTCTGGCCGGATTTCGACGATCAGGCTTTCATGCAGGCAATAGATGCCTACCGATCAAGGCAAAGGAGATTCGGCATGATTTCCGAACAGATCGACGCCGGCGAGAAGGTCTCCTGATGTTGCTGACTCGAATCATAACCGCTGCTGTGGCTTTAGCGATCATTGTGCCCGCCCTGATCTGGGGCCGCGTGGAAGGACTTGCCGGCTTGGTCGCTTTATTTTCCGGGATAGCTGTGTGGGAACTTTCACGCAGCCTGCCCGGCCTGAAGGGCTTTCCGAGGCCACAGTTGACCCTGCTGCTCGGACTGGCCATTGTCGCGGGATTTTACGTCTTCCCTTACAAGGCAGTCCCGGCGGTTTCTCGTCTGGTTCCCGCTTGTCGTGGTCTTACTGCACCTGCTCCTATATAATGTTATTGAAAATACGGTGGAATCCGTTGGTCAGATGATCTTTGCCCCCGTGTACGCCGTGGTCCCGCTCTGCCATGCTATTCTTCTCGGAAAGCTGGAATCGGGCATTGTGTGGGTATTCTTTGTTCTCGTGGTGGCTTGCCTCGGAGATGCTGGTGCATATTTCGCGGGCAAGTATGCGGGCAAACATCGTTTCTCGGCAAAGGTTAGCCCCTCCAAGACCATCGAGGGACTGGTCGGTGGCGTGGGAGGCAACTTCGTGGGTATGCTAATCATGAAGCTTGTGCAGCCCGACCTCCCAGCACTCTGGGTCCTCGCACAATTGACCCTGTTGTTGGCTGTTGCCGGCCCCTTCGGCGACCTCTGCGCCTCCGCTGTCAAGAGACGGCTGGCTATTAAGGATTTTGGGTCGATAATGCCGGGGCACGGCGGGGTGATGGATAGGGCTGACAGCCTCATCCTGGCATTTCCGACGGCTTTTTACTTTCTCATTCTTGCCGGCCACGCGATACCACGATGAAGGGTAACTCCTCGGTTACGGGTGGCGAAAGTTTGTCATTGCGAGGGCGTAAGCCCGTGGCAATCTCCAAACAGCCAAGAAGAGATTGCTTCGTCGTTTCACTCCTCGCAATGACACGGGATCGGCGATTCCTCCGCGTAACTGAGAGATTACCATGAAGGGCCTATCCGTCCTCGGCTCCACAGGCTCCATCGGAATTCAAACCCTTGAAATAGTGCGCCTTCACCCGGAACTGTTCAGGATTTCCGCGCTCTGCAGCAGGTTCCAACGTCGATCTCTTGCAGCGGCAGGTCAGGGAGTTTCGTCCCTCTGTCGTGGCCTGCGGCACGGAGGCGGTCGCGGAAGAATTGAGGCGTGGTCTGGAAGATTATGCGGAACCTCTGTGGATCGGACATTCAGCGGATGGCCTAGCGAAAGCCTCAACAGCACCGGATGTCGATCTGGTTGTCGGAGGACTTCCCGGCAGCACAGGTCTGGCCCCTACCTTTGCAGCGGTCAAAGCGGGCAAGGATGTGGCCCTGGCGACCAAAGAGGTGCTGGTGATGGCGGGCCGACTCTTCATGAACACGGTTCAGGAGCGCGGCGTGACGCTTCTGCCTGTGGACTCGGAGCAGTCTGCAATATTCCAGTGCCTCAGAGGTAATGCCGACGCGGAGATCAGGAGGATAATCCTCACAGCGTCCGGAGGCCCTTTTCGTGATTTGCCCTTATCCGATATGAACAAGGTCACGAGAGAGCAGGCACTCCGCCACCCGCGCTGGAAGATGGGCCCCAAAGTCACGGTCGATTCCGCGACCCTTATGAACAAAGGGTTGGAAGTGATAGAGGCCAGGTGGCTCTTCGATGTGCCGGCCTCGAAGATCGAGGTCGTAATTCATCCGCAGAGCATTGTGCATTCCATGGTCGAGTTCGAGGACGGCTCCATCCTGGCTCAGCTTGGAGCCACGGACATGCGCATTCCCATAAGTTATGCCCTCGCGTTCCCGCAGCGCATTGCTTCGGGCACCTTGCCCGTGAGTTTCCCCGAGCTTGGCTCGCTCACGTTCCGAGAACCGGACATGGGCAAGTTTCCGCTGCTGAAAGCCGCCTACCAGGCATTGGAAGATGATGGAGCCAGTGCGTCGATAATCCTGAACGCCGCGGATGAAGTTGCGGTGGAACTATTCCTGGCTGACAAAATCCCATTTTCATACATATCTCGGATAGTACTGGAGTCTCTGGATACAATCCCCTCGCGTTCCGTGGAAAGTCTCGATGAGATCGTGGCATTTCACGAAGAGGTGGTCAGGCGCGTCCGGAGCCGTTGGGACGCATCATAACAAATTAGTAATCGGTACCGTGGAGATCGCAGAGAACGCGGAGTATTCTGTTTTCTCTGAGCTTCTCCCAGGTGAAGCATATTGCATTCAGAGCTGTAATCGTGAAGCTATTGCCGGCCCGCTGTGTACGCTGTTGATCTATGTGATGCTGCTGTCCAAGCCATTTTTTCATCTCTGCGTTCTCTGCGCTCTCTGCGGTGAATGATTACGTCATTGGGCTTTCAGAAACCGCTTGATTTTTGGGCTCTCTCTTACTATGCATTCCGGTGCAAGGAGCCATTGCATGGGTTCCGGAGAGGTAAGGACATGACCCCAGGGAAGTCAAGCAACGCGATCCTGCTGTTAGCCGCCATACTGGTGTTGTTGGCCCATACCCCGGCATTGCCGGAGGGCGAATTACTCGAAATCTTCTGCCGTTCGTGCGGATTCAGGGAGCGCTTTGTCCAAGGTTCAGACGCTCAAGAAGAGGCCCGCAATGTGCAAAACATAATTGTCGTGTGCGAGTGTACCAGCCAGATACGGAACATCAAAATACCTTTGAACCCTAATCAGCCTGTTACCGGGGAACCTCTGTTAGCCAAACAATTCGGTGAAGGAAAATCCGATCTTCTCGATGCAAAGCTCCCCAGGTTCCTCGTTCCGGGGAACACGTGCCCTCTGTTTCCTGTGGCAGCCTATCTGGAACGCAACATCTGCCCGATTGACGGCAGGCCGGGCCTGGAATTTACACTTGTGGGGCGGTTCTGAACGGCGGGCGGCAGGGGTAGGACCGGCCTCCGTGCCGGTCGTTCGTGATTCGCCAGCAGGGACGCCGGCGCTACCATGAGCGGGTAGCACCCATAAGGGCTATAACCCACGCCTAACGCGGAGTTCCCCCCTTTTCTAAAGGGGGGACAGGGGGGATTTTAATCTAACCCCTTGAAAATCCCCCTAAATCCCCCTTTACAAAGGTGGACTTTGAAGGCCTCTTGGCGTTTCTGGACGTTTGTACGAACTTATGGTGCCACGGATGTGTCCCGCGCCTGGCGGGACTCATCCGTGCATGGACGAGCTTGTCTCGCTCAACCAGATGCGCATCTCCTCGTCGCCGTACTCTTCCAGGTAACGGCGGTCCACACCCACACATTCGTCTATATGTACGCAACGGGCTTCCAGGCATGCTTTAGGTGTGTCATTGTGCCCCATGTTGTCCGCATTGCTCACCATGTCATCGGATTCTCTGCGCTTGATACGCACGTCATTCCGGCAATTGCCAATATGGGGCAGGTGAGGAGCAATACAGTACGGCACATTGTCCAGAATTGTCAGCGGATATTCTCCGGACGTTATGGCTGTGAGTTTTTGCTTGAGCGGCGCCAGCCGGCACATTTGGCGTCTGTTTACATAAGCGTTTCCATCCCATTCCGGCAGGCAGAGACAGTGAGCAGTGGTGTTGGCAAATCCCAGGATTTTCTCCATGAGCCACTCAATCTTGTCCAGATTCAGGGCGTTGACGCACGTATTTACGCTCAGGCGCTCGGGTGAAATGTCATTTATGATGCTGACGGCCCTGTAAGCTTCGACAAAGCTCCCTTTTCTCCTGACGATTCGGTCATGTGTCTCTCCAAGCCCATGCAGGGAAACCCAAAAATTCTTCATGCCCGCATCTGTAAGCGATAAAACCAACTTCTCCGTTATGCCATATCCGTTCGTAAACATGTAAAGGTTGTCTATTCCGTTCTCTTTGGCGAAACGAACGTAATCCACAAGTGATGGGTTGAGAGTAGGCTCACCCGCGCCTGTAAAGAAAAGGGTCTTGATTCCTGAACGGCAGGACTCTGTGATGAAATCGAAAATCTCTTTGTCCAAGTCCGCTGGATTCTTGCTCCTGTCGTATGCCGGCGCACAGAAAATGCAATTGTTCGTGCACTCGAAGCTCGAAAATACTACAGCCCCAGGTTCAGGCCATCCCCATACCAGTGACCGGGATTTCTCCTCGGGCGGGCCGGACCATCCCTGCCACTTCTTTGGGTTGGTGCGAACATGGTCTTCAATGAAGCCGAAAACCTTCTTGTAGGTCTCGCAATATGGATCCGGGTGGTCGGGGCTCCCTTTGGCGCTCATGGTCCTCACAGGACAGCCGCCGCTGCAAAGGGAGAAGTATTGGCAATCAAGGCATTCGGAGTTACGAATCAAATTGGCGGTTCGCGCGGCGAGTTTCATCCTTGCCGGTGAAGTCAGCAGCTTGCCCAGATCATCGCACTCAAGGAGATTCCCGAAATTTTTGTCAGGATAGGAGCCCAACCATGCATCGCACTGGCCCACTTCACCTGAGGGTCCCACACAGAAAAAGCCGCTTACGCAGTTAGCGCAGAAGAAACACGGTACCTTGGCTGCCGCGTCGCCCAACGTTATTCGCTCAACAATCCCCTCGTAAGGATCCAACCGCACTCCGTCGTCCTTTGAGAAGTAAACATCAAGTAGACCGACCAAAAAATCCCCAAGCTTTACAGGGTCCAGGAAGAGTTCATCCGCCCGATTAGCAGCCGGTCCCGCGGCAAATGGCGTATTCAACTGAATGCTTTTTAAGCCCAGTTCATCGGCGTAATATCGGTAAAAATCCGAAGGGGCAAGTGACAGAGTTTCCTGGTTCGGAACGGATATTACGCTCACATTGAGACCTCTGGAGACAGCCAGCCTGAACTTGTCCGCCCAGTGCGCATTATAAGAGTGTCCGGTCAAGCCGCGGAATTTCCGGTGCACATTGGGATAATCCAACGATGAGCCGACTGTTCCGTCGAACAGTTCCCAGATTACCGGGTCCCAAACCGGCTCGTAATCCATAAGGTTGGTTTGCAGAAAATGTTTAACTTTCAGATTGCGATCTGACATCAACGATTTCATCGAGCGGCCTGCTTCCAAGCACCACTCGGGAGAGAGAACCATTACTTCGCCGCCCTGCCAGTACACATCAACCTGCCTGACCCCGGAACCGGCAAGATATGAAGATAGCTCGGCTGAAAACGGTTGACAACGTCTTCGAGAGAGATGCTTTCGTGGCTCCTTGGTTCAAAACAGTATGTGCAATTACAATTACAATTGAACGTAGGCACAAATATTATGCTCACTTGAGGGCCAAACATATCCTACTCCTCAAGCTCTTCAGCTTTTGCAAGGTCATCCGCGATTTCTTTTGCCGTGGCTTTTATCGCACTAAAAACTTCCAAGAAGGGATCGCAGTCAAAGTTCGTATCAACAAAACGCAGGTAGCCCTCACATAGATCGAACCCCTCGCACGAGACACATTTGGAACCGGACAAGACAAGGTTCTTCTTGCGATGCAGCAGGTCTTTGTAAAGCTGAGACTCTTCATCAATCTTCAAACCGCCCGAAATAGTGCCTAAGAATCTGCCCGCGCGGGCAAGCCTGGCAGAAGCCGAAACCCTCCCCGATTCGTCAACATGGAGAAATTCGACCGGAGATTCGGGATAAGGGTCTAGCAGCGACGCAGTCTCTCCTCTCAGACAGGCAGTGATCATGGAATGGAAAAACTCCACCGGAACCTGCACATGCGTATCGTGCAAATAATAGTCAAGGACAGACATCAGCTCGCTGGTATCGGACACCTCTTCGAGGTTCAGCGTAACAGGGACCATAGCTGACGTGGCGATTTTAGCCCCATGTAGGAGCCCTTTATCCACGTCCATCAGGACCTCGAGGGAGAACCGATCACCAAGCCACGTGTTGGTGTAAAGGTGAGGAGCATCCCCTGGATGCAGTTTGACCCGGACCGGAAGTCCCAATGGTAGGGCTGACAAACTGGACAGATCTTCTCCCAGACCCTCCAGCTCAACGCCCGCCAATCGATCGCCTAAAGTCTTATATGCGCTAGCGATATCATCGCAATTTCCCGAGCGCACGACGAGGTTATCGCAATCAACGTCACCAGCCAATCGAGCAGGAATACTTACTAATACTGAATTACTCATCAATGGCCTCGAAAAAAGACTTATAACCTTCGCACCAGATTGTCTTGTGGCACGGCCCGGAGGCTGCTGCGCAACCTCCAGCGCAATATTTCCACCACTTACATGAACCGCAGTCCCCTTGTGTGATCAGCTCTCTCCTCTTGGAGCGCCAAAACACTTCAGGATGAGATAGTATGCTATCAAGAGGCTCGGACACTATGTTTCCGATCTTACCCGAGCCGATGTCGAGAAGCCTCACACATGGATAAACGTCTCCTTCCGGGGAAACGGCCAAAGTGGGCTCGCAACAGTTCAGGGCCTCAGAATACGTTCGCGTCGAACCACAGTCAACAGACCGGGCTTCTTCCCAATTAACGAATGGTTCAACCGGCAAGGAACAATCATCCCGTTTCCATGCATCGAACATCTCCTTAAGAAACACCCCCCACGATCGTGTATCCAGACGTGCTCCGTCGAACATTCCCGCCGGCTCTTCCAGAGGGACAAGTGTCAGGCTGTCGACTCCCAGGTTCTTGAAATAGTGATAGATGTCCTTGCCACGACCGATTGATCGGCCGTGAACAACGTACACCATCCCCACGCGAAACCCGCGGCTTTTTGCCAGCTCAAAGCCCTCGTACCAGCGTTCAAGATATGATTCGCCATTCTTGAGTTGCCGATAGTCCTCGAACGGATCGAGAGAAGTCCCGATTCCTCCATCATTAAGGAGGTCGGAGAGCACATCGGCCAGTCCTTCATTCAAGAGGGTTAAGTTGGACTGCATCAGATGGGTTGGGCTGTCTCTGAAAATCTTACGATTGAGTTCAGAGACTCTTTTGTAAAAAGATGCTCCCATGAGCATGGGCTCGCCCCCGTGCCAAAGCACTGTCAAATGAGAGCCCTGATTCTTCTCCACATAATTCGCAAGGCTGTGGAATACGCTCTCAATCAGGGCAAGATTGGCAAAAAGCGGTTTTTCTGCCACGTTGCAATAGGCGCATTTGCCGTTGCATTGCAGAGTCGGTTTGATCACAACTTCAATGCACGTGGGCATGGGATATCGGTTTTCGCCAGTATTTTTCATTCGGTGTAACGAAGTAACTACTCGGGAACAGTCTCTTGGCCGGGATTCGTGGAAATCATCAGCACACAATTCACGAGGACACACGTCGACCGTCGGGGAACAAGGCACTTCTCAGGCGATCAACACCGGATAATTTAGCGCAACCAAAATAACAAATCAGGCAGATTGCAGACGAACAAAGTCGATTCCGTGATCTCAAACGACAATGACCGCAGCCATGCGAAAGGGCTCGACCTCTTCCCATATCTCAAGCATTGCACCCCTGAGAACGCGCGGCCTAACCCATTGCAACAAATGTCCGCTCCCCGGCCACACAACACTAGTGCCCGATCACCATCAGGAAGCGGACAGCCCCGTGTTATAAACTTTCTTTACCGGCTACCGTGCTATCGGTTACCCCACACACGGCAACCAGAAACGTTACCCCACACACGGCAACCAGCATTACCCCACACACGGCAACGACGCCGGCGCCACCACTGAGATTCCATAGACTCGTCGGGGGCGCCATCGTGGCCGGGAATACCTTCTCGGGCTGCGCCAGCTTCTTTGGGCACCTCACCGGAGGCTGAGGCATTGGAAATGCCCAAGACAGCAGTAGCCACGACAATCGACGACCATTTCCCGAGGCTCGTGAGAAACGATCGCCTGCTTACACTCTCCTCGTTTTTCTTCTTCTTATCATCCATGTTATGTCCTCCCAACGAAATCGGAACAATCGGTTGTTGTGGATGAACTTGCCAAATCTCACGAAAACCGTGCCTCGCAACAGCGCAGCCCGCTAAGTCATCGGCTCTATACCGACGGAGCAAATCGTGTGCGGCTTGCTACGGGGTCCAAAAAAACCTTTGCTACTTCTCGGGCGGACCCTCCTGCTCGGGGAACGAGAAGTGGGATTGAAGCAGCAGCCATTTGCCGTCCTTTTTCTCGAGCACGCCCGTCCAGCGAGCCATTTGCTTGAACTTATCCTCTCCGATGTCTACGTTGAACAACACCTCGGTTGCAAACCACGCTACGTCGCCCTTTGAGCCTACTGAAGTCCACTTGTATTCGCCCTTTATGGATTTGACCTGCTTCAGACTGTTCTCATACGCGGCCTTGATCTGGTCCGGGCCTACGTAGCGACCTTTTTCGTCAGCCTCAAAGAAAACTACTTCAGCCCCCGGCGCAATCAATTTCATTAATGCGCCCAAATCCTTTTTCTCGTATGCCGCTTCATATTGATTAAGGAAATCTTTGACCTCCTGATCGGTCTTAGCATCCGCTTGTACAAACGTGATCCCTCCTGCTGCGGTCACGATCAACACCAGGAGTAGCAGCATCGGTAGCGCTCTTTTCATAATTCTCCTCTCGTGAATTCTTCGCAAACTCTTACGTAACATTAGCAGTACACAACACATCTACCTTACATTCTTTTGTAGATCCCAGTGAAGTCGTCTGTCAAGAAAAAAACAGCCTTCGAATGCCGAGCAGACGTGCTCGTACAGGCTATAGGCTGATCCACGACAAATGAAGCTGGTTGCAGAAAAGGCCTTTTTGCGGGCCCATTCAGCAACCTTGGGAACATCCTGGCCATTCGGGTTTCATACATTGCTAATAACACGGAACCGTTGATTGATGCGAAGACGAGAGATGAAAGGATTTCTTACGCTGGATCCACGGCTCCGGAATAGATTAGGCCTCACAGGGAGACGATGATGAGAGCTGGGGAGTTGATTCTAAAGCGCCGAAGGGAACGTGCGGATATATCTTCGTGCCGAGAGTCCAGTCGTAACTATGAGCAACGATTGACTGAATGGGGATGTTCCGGTTGCGAATTCTTCGAGGAGAGGGTGTTCAGGACCGGACCGTCATCGGCCGAACAAGATGGGTACGCGATTTGTCGGTTCGCTGGAGAGCCGGTCGATTTGATCTGGGAAGCCACGGCTTGTCTGAAAAACGCTCAGTTGGAAATTTCCAAAGTTTGCGACCAAGCCGGCCGAGCCAGACGACCAAATTGCAGACACGCAGCTTGAGATGCCCTGCGGTACCAATACGAGTTCGAATCCAAAGTAGTAAGAAACGGGGGAACTCACGTTTCGCGAGGTTACAAGAAGGTCCTCCCCGATTCTACATCGAGCCCGGTTCTGTCCACCGGAACACAAGCCGGCCCTCTTTGTCCCTGAAGGACCCGATTATGACAAAGATCAGATCGATCAGCGCCCAGATCCCAAATCCTCCGAATGTCACCAGCATCAGGATGCCTGTCCCGATTTTACCCACATAAAACCTGTGCGCCCCAAATACCCCGAGGAGAAAGCACAAGAGCACAGCAGCCAGCCTTGACTTGGGTGAAATTTCAGAACTAATCACTTGTCCGGTATTGGAGTCATTCATTTATCCGCCCCCTTTGGTTCAGCCAGTACTTGTTTGGCACTCCGCGTAACTTATTGTCATGTTATTTCGAATCATAAAACACGCCCTGACGTTCAGCAACATAAAGCGCGGATATATCATGGCAGACATGGTGACACGTGCCTCCCCGGATGCGTTGTTTATCGAGAGACGAAACCGATCCGCAATCATGTAATAAACCTCATCCGGAAAGCGACGCGGGGAATGTGCTTGACAATCTATATACCGACCGGTATAATTATCCTATGAGCCTTGTTTAGGCCGGATGGGTAAATGGATAACCGCTCCAACATCTTATCGCATGCTGTCGAGTTGTTTGCTTCTCGTGGGTACGATGCTGTCGGGGTGCAGGAAATCGCGGAAGCTGCGGGAATTACGAAGCCAACTCTTTACCATTACTTTGGAAGCAAGCTTGGCCTGCTAGACACTATTTTCACCGAGCATTTCGCCATCCTATACGAGTCGGTCGAACCGGCGGCCGCATACCACGGTGACTTACCTTTGACCCTTAATCGAACTGCCGCCGCGTATTTTCGCTATGCGGATGAGCACAGGCTCTTTTATCGGATGCAGTTGTCCGCGTGGTTTGCGCCTCCACAGAGCGATGCATTCAAGGCCTTGTCCCACTTCACCGGAAGGCAGCAGCAGCTTTTGGAAAAACTGTTTATTAAGGCCGCAAGCGACCATGGGAACATGAGAGGGCGTCATCGAGCGTATGCCGCCACGTTCCTGGGAATGATCAATACTTACATCGGATTGTCGCTAAACGGATATATCGAATTGAACGACGAGCTAACGTTCAAAGCGGTTCATCAGTTCATGCACGGTATCTTTTCCTGATCGCTTTTTTTTGTTCTGTCGCTATACCGAGCGGTATACAGCGCAGGCCAGTTGGCAAAAAACTTGGAGGATTACCCATGAAACACTGGGCTCGCGATTCCGTCTTTTACCACATTTATCCACTGGGCTTATGCGGCGCGGCCCCGCGCAACGATTTTTGTGCTCCGGTCATTCCGCGTCTGGAGCAGCTATACGGCTGGGTTGACCATCTGCAGAATCTGGGTGTGAACGCTGTGTGGTTGGGACCGGTGTTTGAGTCAAGCGCGCACGGATACGACACGGCAGACTATTTCCAGGTCGACCGCCGCCTGGGAACCAATCACACGTTGTCGGGGGTGATTTCCGCTCTGCATCAGAGTGGAATCAGAGTAATACTTGACGCTGTGTTAAACCACGTCGGGCGAGATTTCTGGGCCTTTCGCGATGTTCGGGAGCATAACGAGCGCTCAGTTTACTGCGATTGGTTTGAGGGGCTTAACTTTCAGTCTCGGAGTCCGTTTGACGATCCGTTTACCTACAAAGGGTGGAACGGTTGCTACGACCTCGTGAAGCTTAACCTGTGCAATCCAGAGGTCAAAAAGCACCTTTTCCAAGCAGTCGAAATGTGGATTCAAGAATTCAGTCTTGACGGTCTACGGTTAGATGCAGCCGACTGCATGGACATAGATTTTCTGAAAGAACTTAGTTCCCTTTGCCGGGGCATCCGATCCGACTTTTGGTTAGTTGGTGAGGTTGTTCACGGCGACTACCGAAAGTGGGCCAATGCGGAAACTCTGGACTCGGTGACCAATTACGAGTGCTACAAGGGCTTGTATTCGAGCCACGTCGACCGCAACTTTTTTGAAATCGCGTATGCCTTGAACCGGCAATTTGGTAAAGGCGGACTATATTGCGATATGCCTCTGTATAACTTTGCTGACAATCATGATGTCAACCGTGTTGCCAGCAACCTCACCAACCCAGCCCACTTGCACACGCTTTACTGCTTGCTCTTCACAATGCCGGGCGTTCCCTCGATCTACTATGGCAGCGAATGGGGGATAGAGGCCATCAAGAGTAACGGGGACGACAAAGCATTACGCCCACACTTGGATATCGCAACGGTGTCAGGAAAGAGTCCGCATCCCGATCTTAGCAAGACAATCGCTCGACTGGCGAGAATTCGTCTGGGCTCTCAAGCGCTTAAGTACGGGGATTATAATCAATTGTCTGTCGGCCACGAGCAGTTTGCTTTTGCCAGGCAAACACCGGAAGAGTGCGTGGTCGTGTCGGTCAATGCATCGGACAAACCGGCTTCTTTCCGATTGGCTATTCCCGCTGGTTACGGCAGCCGGTTGGTTGATTTGCTAAATCCAGGAGAAACCTTCCCGATAATTGACGGACACGCAAGAATAGACCGTGTGTGGCCGTGTTGGGCACGCATAATGGTAGTCAGGTGAGTCACCGCTGAAAGATCTGTTCACTGATGCGGAGCGAGGGACTCGCAGATAGTCACAAATTGGCTGTCAATCACTGACCGTTTTTGAAAATATATTCATGATGATTATACCGGCGATGATCAGCCCCATGCCCAAGATTGCGGGCAAATCCGGCACTTGCTTATAGAGGAAGAATCCGGCTAGTGTCACAAGTACGATGCCCACGCCGCACCAGATGGCATAAGCGACACCCAAGTGCATGCCTTTCACCACCAATGACAAGAAGTAAAACGCGCTGACATATCCTGCCACGACAATGAGTGCCCGAATTCGGCACGGGTTCGGTGGATCCTTGAGCGGCCGTCGGGTTGGGATCCGTCCGCTGAAGAGGTAGAGTGGCGACAACCTCGCGAAACAATAGTCGATGGCGAGCGAATAGGCGGATAGTTGTATATATTAATAGCTTAAGAGTTGAATGAATGTCTATGGATTAGGCTGCCGGCGGATCTTACAAGTCTTGCTGGAGAAAAGGGTCAGATTGCCATGCGAATATTGCAGACCCAAAAGATCGATGAATGCAGGCGAGCACATGGGCACTATGCTGCAAGAGATCGTTTTGGGGCGTTGCGACACCAGGAAGCCAGACGTCACTGTTTGCACGCATAGACTAGGTCAGAGGCTGCGCAGCCTCATTCCTCTAGCCGACGGCATGTGCGCGGATCAATCCACAGGTTCTGTGGATAACTCGCGGGCAAGGCTGTGGATAACTTATGCACCGGGCCACAATCTCTCGCATTTCCCCAAAAAGCCCCAATGCTGATCAGTCACTAAATGCCTGTTATCTCATTAGTTATCTTAAGGTCCTAATCTTACTTGAATCGTTTTCTAGCATTCACCAGCACTGCTTTAAGTTATAAACATCTGTTGATAGGATGATTTTCTGTACGCCGTGATAAGTCAATAATTCCGGCCAACGAGGGGACAATCCGAGGGACAGATTTGAAAAGGCAAGCGGATTTGCTTTGAGGGCGCCTTGTGTAACCAAGCTGCTCCCGATTCATGTACTACTTGTTCAATTAGACCCTTAGTGCCTTTTCCTCATTCAGCATAGCGCCAGTCCTGAATTCCGGGGCCATCATACTCACTTCCAAGCCGTAACATAAGCGGAATCGCATTGCCACACAGAGCTGAACGGCAGGATTCGAGAGCGGCGGGCAACGTGGAATTGGTCCGCGTTCATGGGTGAATCGAGAGACCGATTGGTGACAAGACATTCGTGAGCAACCTTTGAGAAGGCTTTGCTGGCACGATGCGGGCTCGCAAGTCCCTCCGCTCTTCCACACACCCGAGCAGAAATAAGTATGGTGTCCCCGGAATGCATAATGGTAGTCATGTAGTTCGCCGCTCAAAAATCTGTCTGCGGCAGTTTACAAGGAGAATCTGAAGTCTCCGCGGCAACTGCCGCTAACATGCATGAGGCAGCGGTCAGGCTGGGGAGTGACAACATAATTTACTCGCAGGCTATCGAACCAACACGCCACCCTGTAGATAACCCCGCACTCATAGCGGTCGATGACCCCGAGTCTTGTCATACCTGCATGAGCGAAGCACTTGTTCATCTCCCAGTGCATAACGTTTTCTGAAGGAAAACTGTAATCAAACCCCATAAAATCACCCGTAAGCACTCCAAAGGCCGCGTGAGAGAGTGTTTTAATGTCTTCAAAAGTTTCAATCTTTTTGAGACCAAATGCCTTTATAACCCTCTCTATTTCTATACTCGCGAGCGATCTTATCGCTGCCTTATTTATCTGATTGGTCTTCTCAATGCCGCATTCCTGCATGGAATGGTAAAACCACATCCCATCGTGGGTCATCCAGCATTTGAGCAATAATTTCTTCAATTCATTCTTGTCGATTGCTGTCATGTTGGTGCTCCTTTCCTGGATTCCGTGGATTCCGAGGCCATTATACTCTTTTCGGCCCTATACTATAAGCAGGAACACATTGTCCCACGGCGCAGAACGGCTGGTCCGGAGTGAGATTGGCAGCGTCGAATCGATCCGCGATTCTGAGAGAACAGGGAAGACCTTCGATCACGATTCGTTCGTGAGCAGCCTTGAAAAGGCATTGTTAGCATGCTGCGGGCTCAAAAGTCGCTCCGCTAGTTAATTCCCGAGACGGAATAAGTGTGGTGTCCCCAGAAATGATCAGATGACAAAACAATCAGAATTAAGATGTCTCCTGAATTCCCCGCCCATGCCATTGACAAGTATCCGGCCGAGTCCTATATTCGGTCCAACCGGTGTTCTGCCGGCAGCGGGCAACAGTCGAGGGAGGGACAGCGCCGTGAAGTTCATTATTAAACTTTTCTTAATTGCGATCATGGCCGTTTCTATTGCGCTTCCAGAGTTGGCCTGGTCACAGGTCTATTTTGTGTGCAGAAAGTACAATTCCGAGAAGAACTGTTTCATTTGCACGGATTACTCTTCTACCTCGTCGGAGGAGGATGCCCAAGCTCGGTGCGCCAATAGGGGCTTGGACGAGGCCCATTACTTCCCAAGCGTGGGCGCGGTCGCCGCGTGGAAGCTGGGAAACTGCACCTGCCTCGAGGAGCGACGATCACCCTAAGCGCCCGGGTCCCGGCAAGAGAAGGCTTTGCTTGAACGATGCGGGCTCTCAAGTCCCTGCGCTCTTCCACACCCCGAAAAGAAATAAATATGGTGCACCCGGAATGCCCCCTGGATTACCGTGTCAAAGCGATTTTCTGCCCAGCAGGAACCCGAGAACAAACCCCCCAGCATCAATATCGGTATAACGAGAATATGGCCAATGAATCGGGCAAATGTCCCAGCACGTAAAATATCACGTCCATACTGTCTCCTCTATCAGGCCGTGTGCCACAAACTTTTCCATCTCGGAATTACCTTAGGAGATTACAGGCGTTTGCCGCGCCAATGGGAGAGTTGAGCGGCAATTCTTGAGACACCATACATGATTTACCCTGGTGGATGAACTCATTACTATGTTTCGCAGTTCCACTGTTAATAAACCTCCTGTCACTGTTGCGAGGAGGCTCGATCTCGAGTAAGAGTGATAGAATCTCTAGGAGGTCCGTAACATGCATGTATTGATTCTTTACTACTCAAAAAGCGGCAACACGCGGAAGTTCGCCGACATTGTGGCAGAAGGCGTCAAGTCGGTCTCAGGAGTAGACGCTGTTATGAAATCCACGCAAGAAGTTACCAAGGACGATTTTGTCAATGCTGCGGGAATCATAGCAGGTTCGCCAGTCTATTTCGGGCTCATGGCCGCTGACTTGAAACGAGTCTTTGATGAGTTTGTCGGCGTCCGCAAGCAGATGGAGAATAAAGTAGGCGCGGCGTTTGCGACCTCGGGCTTCTGGGCCGGCGGCAATGAAACCACCATCATCTCAATCATACAGTGCATGCTTATTTACGGAATGATCATCGTAGGCGACCCGATGTCCGCAACAGGCCACTACGGTGCAGCCTCTGTAGCAGCACCGGACGAGAAGGCGGCAGATACCGCTCGGAAACTTGGGGCCAGGGTTGCTGAACTCTGCAAGAAGCTAGGCGGATAGTCCCAGTTGGTGGGATTCAAGTTTGGTCCGCGGCGAAAATTGCCCTTGACCAGGGACTTGAGGTGAGTTACGCTTAAATACAGGGTAAGATAGGCTTTTTCCTCAAGATGACGGCGAAGTATGGAAAACAGACATCGCCGCATGCCATCCAACAGAGCCTTCATCTGTTTCCAGTGAGGATACTATGAGTGTAAGTGAGCGAATTTACGAAGAAGTTAAGAAGCTGCCGGAACCGCTTCAAGCAGAGGTGCTAGATTTTGTTCAGCATTTGGCCTCGAAAGACAAGCGAGAAATTGCGTCCGAAATTGAGCAATCATCGGAAGGCTTATCTCTTGCGCTGGCGATGCGTGGCATGGAAGATGAGGATACTCCGAGTTATTCCGCTAAAGACTTAAGAGAAGCATTCTAATGAAAGAACCCGGTCAGGTAGTTCTCTTCAAATTTCCCCAGACAGACCAATTCGACGCAAAACTGAGACCTGCCCTCCTTATCGGAAAGCTCCCCGGTTACTTTAGCGATTGGCTCATTTGCATGATTTCAACGCAACTGAGGCATTATGTTGACGGTTTTGACGAGCTGATTAAGAAAGATGCTGACGACTTCGGTTCGTCCGGCCTAAAGGCAGAGAGTGTGGTTCGTGTCGGGCGTCTGGCCGTTGTTGATGAAAAGATTTTGATTGGCTCAATCGGAGAAATTGCTCCGGCAAGGTTAAGAAGAATCAAGTCAGCCCTCGCTGATTGGCTACTCAGTAGCTGACAGCCGCTTTGACATTGGATTTGGAGACAGCATACATAATTTACCTTTGGTCACGAACTCATTATGATGTCTCCCAGTCCCCATCAATGCCTGCCGCCCGCTCATCGCGGATTGATTGGATTTGAGCCTTCAACTCGGGAAGATATCTCATAGTTGCGGGTCAAAAACCGCGAGCGGAGAAATAAGTATCGCGTCCCCGAAATTCACCCCGGAATTCCCCGCAAGATAACGGCATTCATTCAAGAAACACCAGACCAGCCATCATAACGGTCTCGGATTTAGGGTTCAGGTCACCGTCTTCGTTCTTCTGCATCGCCCATCCAAGGGATTTTGATAATTCGTGCCAATTCACGCCCATGCCGGAGAGCGAGGGCCGCGCCTTGTCCGAGTGACGACATTCGCCGCCATCCTGAAGCGCCGCGCAATCCGCGTGCTCGTAACAGAGTGTTTTCTTGCAGGCTCCCGACGAGTAGCCGTGGGCGCCCTCGAATCCCAGCAATTGAGCCTTGTGCTCGATGGCCGCGGTTGTCTCGTGCAATAGCAATGAAGCCTCCCGTCGCTCTGTTCCCTGCACGGCTGCCATGGGCATGTCGAACTTGAAGGCCAGGACGAGAGTGAACCTTTTGATGTGGTCTCGAAACTGGCCGGGCGTTATCGAGTGCGGCGGGCAATTGATCGAAGTATTGTAATTAGGGCACCGCGGCTCTTCGCATTGGCTACGGAAGCGGTCATCCACCGTTATCCGGTCAACGCCCAGCAATTTCGCGTCGTCGATTCCTTGCGACCTGGCAAAAGCCAGCAATTCCGATATCCGTTCATCGCGCATCCGCGCCACCTCCGGTGAACTGCGTCGGCATTTGTGGCATCCATGATTAAGTTTGGCAAGCTCATCGAGAAATACCTGTATTCTTGGTAATTCTGGGGACACCATACATAATTGACCCTGGTGGGTCGTGAGGTCGACTCACTCTTTGGAGCCGGGGATGGGAGTCGAACCCACGACCTGCTGATTACGAATCCCCGAAAAGGTTTAATAGACCACACAATATCAACCAGTTGGCCAAGACGACCATTCCATCAAAGCACGACAAATCACGACCTTGCATAACCGAAAGAGACAAAATTGACACAGCCCAAAAGACATCACGCATGACGGAAAATCATGCGGCCATCGGCTCACCGACTGGCTGGAGGCCACGTGAGGTTCGAATCCTGGTCCCCCAGTCAGCAATCTACTGTAATTATTATTGCTGACCCCTCCAAAACTTGCATGCAAACTGTATGCAAATCTTCCGCGGAAAAAATCTTCTTATTGACCCCCTCGTTCTCACAAGCCTATCACACCCCATCCATATACAAGCCAAACTTGACGCCCTTGCTCGGGGACCGGTGAATCTCAGCCTCCCGAAGCAACCTGATGATCTATTCTACTCAAAAACGATTCCGTTTCATTCTGACCTCCCTATATGGCCCAGGTCTTAATCTGTACTAACTTATACCAATTCGCTATAAGAAATATAACGTGGCGGATAGTTGTCATTGCGAGGGCGTCAGGCCCGAAGCAATCTTTCACCAGTGAGATTGCTTCGTCGTTTCACTCCTCGCAATGACAGCTCACATGAAGCATGTTACGAAAACAATGGCGAACTGGTATTAGAACCTGGCGCAGTTTTTGGAGGGCAGTTCACACGGCGAAAATCTTGGTTGACCAGGGACGTACGGTGGGGTACGCTCAATAAGAAGAAAATACAGGTTTTTTCAGCAAACGGACAACGGCAAGATTGCCACATGATTCGAGATGAGTGCAGGGGTGCCTGACATGCGATGGCAGAAGACGGATAGTGCCGGATCTATAACAAGGGCCTTGATTGCCGGGGCCATCTCAGTTGTCTTGACGGCCTGTGGGGGGTGCGCCCCTTCCACTGATAAGAATGAGGTATTGATGAGTGCCGCCATGAGCGGAGACTTGCACACGTTGAAAAAGGCTCTCAACATGGGTGCGGACGTAGATTACCGGAATTACGGGATGACAGCATTGATGTTCGTTGTCAATTTGGGGGAAGTCGCAAAGGCGAAGCTGCTTCTTGAAAGAGGAGCCGATGTCAATGCAAAAAAGACGAAGGGCGGCCAAACGCCATTGATGTACGCGACGAAGCGCGGCCACCTTGAGCTCGTAAAGCTGCTTCTTGAAGAGGGAGCTGATGTCAATGCCCAATCCGAATCAGCCGAAACCCCTTTGATAGTGGCCTGCATCGCGGGCCACTATGATGTGGCGAGATTATTTTTGGAAAAAGGAGCCAATGCCCATGCAGAGAGTAAAAAAGGCCTTACGGCTTTGGGGATGGCTTCTCTAAAAGGTCATAGCAAGGTCGTTGAATTACTCAAATCGTCCGGCGCTGAAGAATTGGGACGGGGTTATGAAAAAATGGCACTGATGGAGGCTGCCAGCAAGAATGGCTTAGAACAGGTCCAGCTCCTTCTGGATAGGGGAAATGACGTCAATACCAAGTCTGAAGATGGTAAAACGGTATTGATGTTCGCTTCGGAAAAAGGCCATTCGAACGTTGTGACGCTACTTCTGGAAAAGGGAGCTGAGGTCAATGCAAAGGCTAACGATGGCAGAACGGCATTGATACTCGCTTCGGAAAAGGGCCATTCGAACGTTGTGACGCTACTTCTGGAAAAGGGAGCTGAGGTCAGTGCAAAGGCTAACGATGGCAGAACGGCATTGATGTTCGCTGCCAGATCGGGGCGCCTTGAAGCTGCAGGCCTGCTTCTGGACAAAGGCGCTGATGCGCACGGTGGAAACCGTGGTGTGACGGTATTAGGAATGGCTTGCGTGAGCGGTAACAGCCGGCTCGTAGAATTGCTGAAGGCTTCCGGTGCAAAAGAAGTAGGCCCCCGTTACCAGGACATGGCGGTATTCTCCGCCGTTCTTACCAACAACATGAAACTGCTGCAAAACGTTTTGGAAGAGGGGGCTGATGTCAATATGAGGGATCATGACGGCTCCACACCATTGATGTTTGCCTCCATGCTTAATTCCGTTGAAATTGTCAAGCTGCTTCTTGAAAGAGGAGCCGATGTCAATCTGAAGGACTCTGGTGGTCGTACAGCACTGATGTGGGCTTCCCCGGGCCGTGCCGAAATCGTGGATTTGCTAAGAGCCCACGGGGCGAAAGAATAGGGTGCAATGGTTGAGACTTTGTCTGCCATTCTGCTACAGGAACTGGGAACTTGAAAGGAGAAATGTCAGGTGACCACCGAGCAGGAGGTCATCAAGAACAAGCTGGGCCTATTGAACCGGAATTATGTAGCAGTCTTGCCATTTCGGATGTCTTGGGGCCAGTGGGGGTCAAGGGATGGTTCCCTGAATCTCGAAAAGGCCCCGTATCTCATCCTCAAACAACAGGCACAGGCAAAACAGTCGTCACGTTGCTGAAAAAGCTTATTTCCTGATTATTTGGGCGTAGCTGATCGCATGCCCGCTAATTCCTAATTCTGGGGACACCATACATAATTGACCTAGTGCATCGTGAGGTCAACTCATTCTTTGGAGCCGGGGATGGGAGTCGGACCCACGGCCTGCTGATTACGAATCCACGACAGGCTTGATAGGTTAAACAAGATCAAGTAGTTATCCAAGCCTGCATTCCATCATAGCACGACAAATGACGACTTTGCATGACCGATTTAGACAAAATTGACACGTAACTCTGGAGACCTCATACTTAATTCTCTTGGCACGGAGCGGGACTGGGCTTCAAAGAGCCCATCGTGCGGCTGACTCGATGGATCGTTGCTACAAACAAGATGACGGTCACACCGCGCTTGTGTGTGTAGCACAATCAGGTATTATTCTTAATTCAAGGCCCAAAGGTCAGAGGACAAGAACGCCAAGAAGGCAGGAGACAGCTCATGACCTGGCAGGAACGCATTGTCATAGACCCTGAAATACTTGTGGGCAAGCCCGTCATAAAGGGGACCCGTCTCGCGGTGGACTTTATAATCGACCTGCTTGCTCAAGGGTGGTCTGAAGCAGACATTCTGAGGAATTATCCCGGAGTCACCTCTGAGGACATACAGGCATGCTTAGGGTATGCAAGTGAAGTGCTTCGCTCAGAGAAGGTTTACCCTCTCCAGGTTTGATTCATGCGTCTTCTAGCGAACGAAAACTTCCCTAAAGAGGCTGTAGAAGCACTTCAACAGCGTGGACATGATGTGGTCTGGGTGCGCACACATTGTCCCGGTATCAGCGACCGAGAGGTCTTGTCTTTGGCCCAATCTGAGAATCGAATCCTTCTGACCTTTGATAAAGATTTCGGAGAGCTGGCGTTCCGGGCCGGATTTCCTGCAACCAGTGGGGTAATCTTGTTCCGCATTCTTCCTCGGTCGCCTGGGTCTGTTGCTCGGGTAGCCGTGGCTGCGTTGAATGATCGCCTAGATTGGGAAGGGCATTTCTCGGTGGTGACCGAAGACAGAATCCGAATGACTCCGTTGCCTATTGTCCACGAGAAATGATTAGGAGCAGACCCTGTAACGGCGGCCTATGTCTGGAGCCGGGGATGGGAGTCGAACCCACGACCTGCTGATTACGAATCAGCTGCTCTGGCCACTGAGCTACCCCGGCCTTTCTGACATGCGTAAAGAAGGCTTCAAAAATAGACCAAACCTCAGCCGTGTGTCAATGTTTTGCTCTGCCAATGACGGCAGGGTTGGATCGGGGGCTTGCGTGACAGCCCCGCCGATGAAGGGATCGCCTATCCGGATTCGACGGGCAGGATGCCCGTCCCACCGAAGAACAGATTGCTTCGTCGCCGGGCTCCTCGCAATGACAGTTCTTGGACAAGCTCTACTCCACTCGCGACTGAATTGGTGTGCCAATTCCGACAGAATGGGATCGCGGAGCCCTGAAGAATAGATCATCAGGCCGATCTTGGTAAGCAGATGCACGTTATGAAGAAATACATGGGAGTTTTTGGGGGAGGGTCCGGGAACCACTTTTTTGCAAAAAAGGGGTTCCCGGAGAACGCTAGCTTCCTACCGGTCCCCTACTCGACAAAGTTGAGAGGGACGGGGATGAAGGTCAGCAGGAACAGCACAATGGCCGCCCAGCCCAGGAGTCGGCCGCTGCGATCCAGAGGCGTATAAGGGTCTAGGGGAGGGGGGTGTCGTAAGCCCAGGAACAACGTCAGAATCCCGAACATTAACCAACCGGGCCACAAGACAATCCCTAATGGAATGAGGCACGCGAACACGATAACGGAGATGATATGAGCCCGACGCGGCCCGAAAACCGCGTAAATCACATGACCGCCATCGAGTTGCCCGATGGGGAGCAGATTCATCGCGGTTACGAACAGGCCGAACCACGCTGCTATTGCAGTAGCATGCAAGTGGATCGTGGCATTGAACGAGAACTCGCCGAACCTGAGCAGACACAACAGCTCCAAAATAATCGAGGTGCCAAACTGAAAACCTTTGGCCTCACCCACTTGAGGCCGCATTTCCGACAGGTACAGGCCCACGATGAGCAAGGGAATCGCTATGAGCGCGCCCGCCATGGGTCCTGACGCGCCTACCCGTAAGAGGACTTTCCGATTGGGTATAGGGGAACGAATCTTTATGAACGCGCCGAATGTCCCGAGAGGGCGGTATGGCCGGAATGAAGTAAGGCGGCGTCACATCCAGTAAATGCCGCCTCCCGGTTAAGTAATGCCCCATCTCATGCACAAGGAGTATGGTCATAAGAGGCACCGAAAAGACCCAGCCCCGTAAGAAAAACAAAATCCACGAGTCAAATTTGTCGTTGGTATAAAGAGCGCCCACAGCCGTGGTGGTCAGCGCAGTAAGAACGAACAGCACTACATTGATTGTGGGAAATCTCTTGCGAATAGTGAGCCTCCTTGTTGATAGCAGAAAATCGGGGAAGACCTTCTTGTAACCCCAGCGTTCCGCTGGGCGCCCCCTGATTTTACACCTCTGAGCGCACATCCGCGTTATTCATAACTCGTCATGCCAGAGATGTGCCGCAGGTGAAAGCGGCTGCAATAGTCAGGAGTTTTTGGGGGAGGGGTCCGGGGAGGCCCTTTTTGCAAAAAGGGCCTCCCCGGACACACTTCAGGAAACTCCTAGTTCTTGCAACTGCCTCAGCCTTGTTGGACCCTTCCCATTGTGCTGCGCAAATGAATGGGTTCGTTAAAGTGTGGGTCAGGCTGTGCCACGCGCAGGACTTCTTCAGGCGTAGTGACACCGTTGAGCATTTTACGAATGGCATTCTCCCAGAGTGTGCTATACTTCTTCTTCTTGGCCATTTCCTTCATGGCAATCATGTCAGGTGAATCTGTTATCAATTGGCTCAAGTCATCGTCAACCGCCACCACCTCATAAATGCTCTCTCGTTTAAAATATCCGGTGTCGCGGCACTGGTAGCATCCCTGTCCCTTCTTGAGCAAGACTCGTTCAGGCCCCTCGAAGTTGAAGCCCCTCTTGTTCAAGTCCTTCAGCTCAATCGAATACTCCTGAGTACCAATCCGGACATACTTTTCGTATGAGCCGCTGGGCCATCAATCCCACAACAGTGCCTGCCAGCAGGAAACTCGGGACTTTCAGGTCCAGCATCCGGTTGATAGCGCTCAACGCGTCATTGGTATGAATTGTGGTGAACACCAGATGCCCGGTCAGCGCAGCTTGCACGGCCAGTTGAGATGTCTCGTTGTCTCTGATCTCTCCTATCATTATAACGTCAGGGTCTTGCCGCATCACATGCCGCATGAGCGGCCCAAAGGTCATTTTCTCCTCGGGATTGTGGAGCATGCTGACAGCAGGCATCACACTGATCTGATTGAATCGCTCGAACACCATTTCGACGGGGTCTTCAATGGTGGTTATGTTCCTGTCCGCAGTAGCAAGGACTTTCATGGCAGAGTAGAGCGTGGTGGTCTTGCCGGAACCGGTCGGTCCGGTGACCAGGACGATCCCGTGCGGACGATTAATGAAGCTCTGGAATGTGGTCAAGTCATAGGGAGTGAGGCCAAGCTCTTCCAGATCCATAAAAAGTAGGTCCGGGTCCTGAATCCGGCACACGGTCTTCTCTCCGAACGCTGTCGGAACCGTAGAGACTCGCACTTCTATTTCACGGTTACTCGTGCTCAACTTAATTCTGCCGTCCTGGGGGCGGCGTTTTTCAGCGATGTCCAGTGCTGCCATTCCTTTGATGCGTGAAGTGAATGCCTGATGGAGCGCGGCGGGGAGCCAATCAATATCGTGCAATACGCCGTCTATGCGCATCCTAATCACGCTCTTATTCCGCTTGGGTTCAACATGGACGTCGCTGGCTCTTTGGGAAAGGGCCCGGCGGAACATCGCGTCTGCTGCGGTGCGAATATTCTTGTCAGTGTGTGAGATTTCTTCGAGGCTCTTGATTTCAGAGAGCCGTTCAAGGTCTGACAATTCCTTGAAATATTTGACGTGTTTCTCTGCTGCGGCCTTGATGGAGCCCCTGAACCCGTGGAACTCGAGGAGGATCTTCATGATGTCCGACTTGGGAGATATCACGACCTCAAGGTCTTTCCCCGACACGCGGGATACATCTTCGAGGACCTCTTCCAGGGAGGGGTCGTATATGGCCACACGCAATTTTCCGTTGAGTTCTTCTACAGGAACCAGCAGAAAACGGTCGGCAAATTTTTGGGGTAGTGTTCGAGTGACAAAATCCGGGTCCAATTCCAGGGCTTCCAGCCTCATAAAAGGATATCCAAGGTAGTCGGCCAACACCTCTACGATGGTTGGCTCCTCGATCGAGCCGCGGGGGCCGGAAAGCTTCATCTCCGCGATGATTTCCACCGCGGTGGTTTGATGAGCATGGGGGACCGATGCCCGCACTTGTTTAGCAACATCCTGTGACAAGCGATCCTTGATGTATATCTCCGCTTCCTGAAGTCGCAGCAAAGCGTTATCGTCCAGGAAGCCCTTGGAGTAGAGTATTTCGCCGATTTGATTGATGTCGTTGTAGAGTTGCACGATTGTCCGCCAGAGAGCGGTTCTGTGACGTTAAAACCAGAAGATGCGCGCTCATGGCTATTCGTGTCAGCGCGGCAGAATCTCTTCCCGCAAGCCTCCGGTCGACGCGGACCACGGCGCAACCGGACTGATACCGGTTTCACCCCCCTATCATAATTGTTGCGAGATGCAGAATCAATAGCGGAGACAGCGGGTAAGCGTTCGCCCGTTGCGAGGAATTTCCTTCGGAGAAAAGGCGAGCGCTTACCGGCGAGATAACCTTATCTTATGTGCTACTCCCGTCCACTTTTTCTCTTAGTTCCTTCCCAGTCTTGAAAAACGGGAGTCTTTTCTCGAATACAGCTATTTTGTCCCCTGTTTTAGGATTTCGTCCAGTATAGCCCTTATATTCCTTCACCATGAACGATCCAAAACCGCGGATCTCTATGCGATCACCGTCAATGAGCGCTGTGGACATGGTGTCGAAGACCAAATTGACAATCTCTTCGGACTTCCTCAGAGGAAGGTCCGCCTCTTTGGCTAGGGCCACAATAAGGTCTGATTTGTTCATGGCAGATTCCTAACTTCGAGGATCACTTGGTCTTTTTGACAGCATCCTTCAGGGCCTTGGACGCGCTGAAACGAGGCACTTTAGCGGCTGCGATCTTAATCTTCTGACGGGTCTGAGGATTTACGCCGGTGCGCGCTTTCTTCTTGATAACTTTGAAAGTGCCCAGGTCGGCGATTCGTATCTTCCCCTCTTTTTTCTTCAGAGAATCGTGGATCGCTCCCACCAGAGAGGTAAGTGCAGAGGCGGCAGCCTTCTTAGTGATACCTGCTTCTTCAGCCATCTTTCTTTACGAGGTCGGCTTTGGTCATTGGAATTCCTCCTGAAAAGTTAAAAGGTTCAAGATTCACCAAAGGATTGCACAATGTTATATATACGAAAGTGAATTGTCAAGACAAATTCGTATCAGCCCTGAAAAATCCTCACCCAAACAACCAAAATGTCAGCCAATGCCAGGCTGATTCCGCTTGACAATGTCTGCAAGGCAGTCTAACGGGTCTTGACCGGCAGGAAATGGGAGGTCCGGTTTCATGAACGAAACGTTACTGCTGGAGCATCTCGAACAAATCGCCAATCGCCTTGGAGTCGAGCTGAGGTATGAAAACCTTGGAATCGTCGGCATAAGGAGCGATGGGGGTTATTGTCGGGTCTCCGGGAAGCCCATGATTCTCATTAATAGAAAAGATTCAAGACGCAAAAAGATCCTGGTTCTGGCAAAGTCACTCAAAAGGCTCAACCTGGAAGGCATTTTTATCCCACCCGCAGTGCGAAAAATATTGGATACGCAGAACAACTGATTACTATGAATCGCTCTGCCGGCTTGTCTCTCGGCCCAACCAGAATGATTGGCTTCGGATCCTTTAGACCAAGGTACGTCCGTACACAGAGCGTGGCCCAATGGGGGCCAGGATTGCCTCGGATGGGAGTCATCCCTCTACCGGTCTACAGTTCAAAGACCACTGCAATTGAAGGACCGCTGCATAATTTAGTCTTATGTGCGAAGGTTCTTCCCCTGCGTGTGGGGTGGTAATATGTAGGCAGCTCTCCGGCGCAGTTTGAAGAGCGCCAACAGACGCGGCACGGCGTCGTTCCATTCGGTTCCGAGGGCGTGGAGGAGGCGAAGAGCGATGACATCCGATGAGACGGTAGAAGCAGCATTGCCCGCTGTTGTGCAGGAAGGGCAGGCACGTTTGTGCGCACAACTTGTGGAGGCCCTGGGGGACCAGCTCGTGTCGGTTATACTCTATGGCGGGCTTGCAAAGGGCGAATATATCCCTGACACTTCCAATGTCAACGTGATGATAGTGTTGGATGAGGTCACTGTCGCTGCGCTGGACAAAGCTGCTCCGATTATTCAGGGGGGTGTCCGCGACTTTCGTTTGGCAGCGCTGCTGCTATGCGAAAGTGACCTGCGCTACTCCATCGAAGTCTTTCCCATCAAATTCCTGGACATGCAGCGCTATCACCGCGTGCTGTGGGGCAAGGACGTGCTCGACGACCTAACGATTGCCCGTGACCATGTCAGATTTCGGTGCGCTCAGGAAATAACAAACCTGTTGCTGCGCCTGCGTCAATTCTACTTGCAACGGGCGCACCGCCCGGAACTGATCGAGAGCACATTAACGCGAGCCATCTCTTCTTTTCTAACAAGCCTCAACACTCTAACGGAACTCAAGACCGGACAAGCCGCGACTACCAAGCCCGCGATCATCGAGGCGGCAGAAAGAATCGGGCTGCATGCCCAGCCTCTTCGAGAGGTTTTCGCTCTGAAGCGCGGCCAGTTGAAGCCGGACACCGAGGAATTGAAGCAGCTCTATGATCGCTTCATGATGACGGTGCAGCAAGCCGCCGCCCTCGTGGACACGGTGTAGGGGGAGCGACATGTCGTGGTGGATGCACAACCCCATTGCAGATATGTATGGACCGGACTTTCTGTTCCTGTACAGCTGCGTTATCGTGGCAACGTTGGTAGGGTGCCGGTGGAGACTACGCTCGATTGATCCGACCGCGGACCTGACACCGCTGCCTCTTGGCGCGAACCCCGACCCCTACGAAATAGCGTACCTACGTGCCGGGGAAAATGAAGTCGCTCGCGTTGCGATCTTTGATTTGATTCAGCGAGGCTACGTGCAGGTCACTGAGAACAAGAAGTGGTGGGGAGGGACTGAGCAGCGCCTAGCGCGAGCGCCGGACCACCCTGACCCGCGCCATTTATCGACTATGGGACAGAAGTTGTTTGGCTTCTTCTCTTCCTCATGTACCTGCAGCCGACATCTTTCAATCGCATTCGCAGTCTCCAGATCTGAAGGGGCTCTGTGGGGATTATGAGAGGAAGCTTCAAGAGCAGCAGATGCTGTGTCCCCCTGAAGTTGGAACTGCTGCGTGGCGCGTCGGCTCGGTAGGGGCGCTGATCATCCTGTTCCTGGGAGCGTACAAACTGATGGTGGCGTTAGCAAAGGGGCGACATAATGTAGGTTTTCTTATCCTAATGGGCTTCGTGTCTCTCTTCTTTCTTGTGTTTGTGTGCAGACCGCCGCGGCTGAGTCGTCTGGGTAAAGATTACCTGAAACGAATTCAAGGAGTGTTCGACCGGCTGAAGCCGACGGCTGCCACGGCCGGAGTAACGGACACAACGCTTTTGCTTCTGGTATCGCTCTTTGGGGTTAGTGTGCTGGCTGACACGTCTTATGCTTACTTTAATAAGATGTTCAGACAGTCTGGGGGAAGTTACAGCGATTTGGGCGGTGGTTGTGGTGGGGGGTGTGGCGGTGGGGGTTGTGGTGGTGGCGGCTGCGGCGGATGTGGAGGTGGGTGAGATTGATTTCCTCTGGCGCAAGAATTCTTGATACGTGTGAGCGCACGCAATATGTCCCGCGAGGCTTACTGCTTCAGTGGCACGTCACCAACCGTTGTAACCTACGATGTGCACATTGCTACCAGGATTCCTACGCTGGGCAAGAACTCGGATTCCGGGACTTGCTAGGCATACTGGACCAATTCACGGATTTGCTGAATCGATGGCAACGTGAGACTTCGCGTCCTGTACGAGGTCACATCACAGTCACGGGCGGCGAGCCGTTCATCCGGCGGGACTTACCAGATTTTCTGGAGGTCCTTGCCGCCCACAGGGATCGCTTTAGCTTTGCCATTCTGACAAACGGACACTCCATTGATGCCTCCGTGGCGCGCCATCTGCAATGGCTTGATCCGGATTTTGTTCAGGTCAGCATAGAGGGCTCACAGAAGTCACACGACAGGATACGCGGGGCAGGAGACTTCGAACGTACAGTTGCAGCCATCGAATTGCTGGTTAGGCAACGTATCCGTACCTTGATCTCATTTACTGCGCACCGCGGCAACTTCCGGGAATTTGGCGAGGTCGCCCGGTTGGGGCAGCGTCTGCGAGTCGCCCGTGTGTGGGCCGATCGACTTATTCCTATGGGGTCGGGTTCGAGTCTAACGGAGCAAGTCCTGTCCCCGGGAGAAACACGCGAATTCTTTCAAATCGTTCATAAGGCACGAAACGACTCCTCGATGCGCTGGTTCGGTCGCACCGAGATCGCAATGCATCGCGCCCTCGAGTTCCTGCTGGCAGGCGGCACGCCTTATCACTGCACCGCGGGTGATACACTCATCACAGTCATGCCCAATGGCGACGTCTACCCGTGCCGGCGCATGCCTGTCAGCGTTGGCAATCTTCTTGAAACTTCTCTTGAGGAGATCTATCGCAAGAGTGAGTTCCTGCGTACCCTGCGTGACCGAAGAAGGTGCAGCGACGGATGCGAAGGCTGCAGCTATGTTTCATTGTGCCGGGGTGGACTCAAGTGCCTTTCCTATGCGATGAGCAACGATCCATTCAAGGCCGATCCGGGCTGTTGGCTCGCAAGACACTGACGGTGTCGCGCACCGGTAGGCGGGCGTCTCATGGCCGATGTCCAGGGCGACCTGACGAGGCTGCCCCGCAGCAAGCGCGCCGCAACCTTGCCCATAGCTCACACCTGACGCCTGAAAGCGTTCTAGAGGATTGGGGCGGCAATAAGCATGTCTCATCTCGTTTCATTGCCTTCCGGTTCTAGCCTGAATCATTCTCGAGAGCTGCGCATCAAGTCTGACTGGAAGCAGACAAGACCCCCATGGTTACCTAGCCGAGTTCCTGGATTTGAGACAGTTTCCGCGTCTATACTCCTACACGGATGACTCCTTTCGTCGTGAAAAGGGGCTTTTTTAGTGCGTGTCGATATTAAGCGTGTCGTCCTTGGATGGCACTCTTTCAGCCCTGATCAGTGGGCAGTGCGGACGGGATGGCCGCTTCGGCATGTCGAGCCTCCAAAGTGAACAATCAGTTACTCAAATCCCACGCGCAACCAAGTCGGTAGCTACTGTTACTACAACAATGATACTATCAGGGTGTCAGCCGGAGGCACTGCAAAGCAGGTAGCCAGCCGCGCTCTTGTGCTGCCTTCGTCCTAATGTGGCTCGGGCACAAGGAAATTTCAAATCGGCGCCCGCCACAAATTAGATAGGCGGGAGTTCCCGAGTTTCTTCTGCCAACCGGCAGATTGAGGTCTTAGAGGGTGAAGGATTTTACAGAGAAACTCTCGTTGTCATTCGACCAAAGGTTGGCCGCTCAGCCAATTCTCGAAGAAAAGCGCTCTGAGACAAAGCGACTTCTCGCCGCACTATTCTGGAAATCAGCACTCGATAGCGATTTTCCTCCGGTCGTCTGTCTTGTGGGAGGGACCGGGACCGGTAAGAGCACACTGTTCAATTCGCTGGCAGACTGCAAGATAAGCGAGGTTGGCTTTCGGAGACCTTCGACCTTGCAGGCTGTCATCCTGGTCAGCCAATCCTTCCTCGCTCAACTGAGAACCGCGCCGTTTCTGCGACCCGACGGGGGGGCCCACGCGATGGTTTTCCCGCACGAGACTCCGGGACTTGCGGATCTTGTTTCTGGTGGACACCCCCGATTTCGACAGCGTCGAGCTTTCCAATCGAGCCATTGCAGACGATTTCTTCATTGTCAGCGACATCTTGGTTTTCATTACTTCTCAGGAAAAATACGCGGATCTCGCTGGCCACGAAATGCAGACACGGGCTCGGCAATGGGGCAAGAAGGCGATCTTTGTGATGAACAAGGCTGTTTCCGACACCGCGTACAATGATTTCAAGAACCTGATCCACGCCCTGGGATACGAAGCTGATCCGAGCCGGATAGAGAGGCTGGAGCCGTCGCCGGACCTCATTCCCGGTCTGCGGGAATCGCCCCGCGTTTGCAGAGCTGCTGGCCGAGGCAAGTGGGAAATCCGGGAAGGCCATCCGGAAGGAAGAGCTTGGTCGGCTGCGGGAACGAACTCGGGCTAGCTTGAATGACTTGACGAGTTCGCTTGAATTTCAGGTCCAGCGGGTGGCGGATGTCAATTCTGAAATTCGACGTATCCTGGCCGAAGCTTCAAGAGGAATGGAAGCCCAGTTGGATGCAGTTGTTTCCGACGACATGGAAGTTCAGATTCGAAATCGGCTTCAGCGACTCTTGCGCAAGTACGACATCCTCTTCATTCCGCGAATGATGGTCCGTAATGCGGTGAAGAGTCTGTTCAGTGCGGTTGCCGAAATTTTCGTCTCCCGCGGTGTCGGGGCCATGAGCCAAGATGATGAAAGAGATATTCGCACAGAGGACTTCGAAGCCGCAAAAGCCGTAGCAAGGCTTCAACCTTTGGAGTGGGCGACGGCAAGGCTTAACCTGGCAATCGCGGAAATGCTCTCTTCAAACCCAACCCTTGAAGACCTTTGTCAGGTGGCCCGCACCGACGTGCCAAGATGGTCCCGCGAGGAGATTCGAGCGCGCTACGACGCGGCCTTCCCAGGCATGGAGCATCTGCTCGAAGCCGAGTTCAACCGATTCAGGGATGGGCTGTCACGGACCGACGAACTCAAACTTTACGGATCTTACACTTTGTGGGCCTTATTCCTGATCACGGCGGAAATTGTGGTGGGGGGAGGTTTCACTTTGCTTGACGCCCTCCTCAATACGGTGATAGTCCCTTTTATTCCAAAATGGCTGCTCAATCTCAAGGTGCTCGACGTGCTTCGAGAGATAGGCGAGCGCATGGACCGTGAACATCGTAATACTCTCAGGGGCATACTGCAGGATCAGGCTGAACTGTATGCGGAGCAATTCTCCAGGCTCGTTCCGAGTGATACAGTCTTACAAGAACTCCGCTCCCTGGAGGAAAACCTTCCCGGCTCGGACATCAGGCATACTTGACTCGGAACGGAAAACGCGATGTGTTCCCGCGTAGCGCCGACCGCGCTTTACCCTCGCCGACAAGCGCGAGGTAAGACAATAAAAAAAGGAACGCAGGGAGGGAAGGAGTGTCTTATCGTGCGTTGCCGGGATCAGTCCCAAGCCTGGTCTGCCCCGTTCCCAGACGTGATCAGATCGTCAGTACAGGCTTTGGAACGCAAGCGGACTAAAGGAAGTCTCGACTTCTTTATCGAGGTCAGGCTCTCGTTGTCGGTTTTGACGGCAATGCGCATATATTGAGAAAAAGGTTATAAGGGAGATGGTAATGGCGCAATTTGACAGACTCACTTCCATCGTTGGATGGATGTTGGCCGCGGGTACTGCTCTGGATAGTTCCTATCAATGCCAATGCGATGGAGGAAAAGTTGAAGCATTTTACACTGCCGAATGGTCTGGATGTCTTTATCAAGGAGGACCACGCCCGTAAAGTGGCTTCCATACAGCTTTGGGTGAAGGTCGGGAGCGCCGATGAAGAACTATCGGAGCTGGGCATCAGCCACCTCATTGAACACATGGCCTTCAAAGGGACGGAGCGGCGGGGAGTAGGACAGATTGCCGCCGAAGTTGAAGCCCTTGGAGGAGAGATCAATGCCTACACGAGCTGGGACGAGACGGTTTTCCACATCACCATCCCCTCCAGCGCAACGTCCCAGGGCCTGGATATTCTTACCGATGCCGTATTGAGGCCCGTCATCGACCCGAAGGAACTCGACAAAGAAAAACAGGTCGTCCTTGAGGAGATTCTTGAAGGGGAGGAACGCCCCGAGAGAGTAGCATCAAAGCAACTTTTCAAGACTGCTTACGTGAGCAATCCGTATAAGTGGCCTGTTATCGGGTACAAGGAGACCGTAGAAAAATTTACTCAGCAAAACATACTTGATTTTCGGAAAAAATGGTACGTCCCCGACAACATGTTCTTGCTCGTTATAGGAGACGTGGATACCGCCAAGATACGAGGCGAAATCGAGCGTTATGCGGGTGACTTCAAAGCCACAGCTTTTTTCAGGCCGCCCAGACCGGTGGAGCCCCCTCAGAAGGAGGTCAGGAGCGCCCTTACCAGAGATCGCAATTCCAGGGAAACGCGGCTTAGTATTGCATTTCATATTCCGTCTATGAAGGGTGCGGATGTTAATGTCCTGGATTTGGCCGGTGATATCCTGGGGTCCAGGGAGAGTTCTCGTCTCGTAAGAGTTCTCAAGAAGGAGAAAGCGCTGGTAAATTCTATTTCAGCGTACGCCCTCACTCCCAAGGAACCCGGCCTCATGGTGGTTTCCGCAACCCTTGACGCCAAGAACCTGGAAGCCGTGACTCAAGGGATAATGGAGGAACTCGCTCGCCTGGCCAAGGAACCTCCTGCCGCGGAAGAGTTGGAGCGGGCCAAAGTTCATATTGAATCCCAGCACCTGTACGCGAGAGAAACGGTTCAGGGCATGGCTCGGAGCATCGGTAGCTTTCAAGCCGACATTGGGGATGCCAATTACGAGGAAAAGTACCTCACGCTAAATGCCGCAGTGACCCCAAATCAAGTATCAACCGTCGTTTCCCAGTATCTCGTGCCCCCCAACGTGAGTGTTTCCGTTCTGATGCCCGAAGGCGACCTCAAGGGTTTTCAAGTCGAGAAGCTGGCTGCAATCGTAAACTCTTTCAAACCTCAGACAAAAGCCGCCACCACTGAAGCTGCGTCTGCGTCACGCGTGGTTACGCGCACGCTCCCCAATGGCATTCGAGTGGTGCTGTCGCCCGATGATTCCAATCCCGTTGTTTCATTCCGAATCGCATGTCTCGGCGGAAAGCGTTTCGAAAACAAAGAGAACGAAGGGATTATGAACTTCATTGCCCAGATGTTGAACAAAGGTAGCGGCAGCCTGAGCGAAGTAGAGATATCTAGGAAAGTCGAGGACATGGGGGGCCGACTCAATGGATTCTCCGGATACGATTCATTCGGCCTTTTCGCGAACTTCTTCAGTCGATATGTGGATTCGGGCCTTCAACTGCTTGCGGAGCTTTACACAAATCCGACGTTTCCTCAGGACAAACTCGAGAGAGAGCGAAACCTGATCCTGAACCGCATCAAAACTGAGCCGGATAGGCCCGTACCCTACGCGATCAAGGTCCTCAACAGCACGCTCTTCCAGAGGCATCCTTATGGATTCGATCAGGAAGGCACATTGGCCACGGTGTCCGGATTCACAGCGGAAGATCTCAAGCAGACGTACGAGCGTTTCGCTGTCCCTTCCAACATGGTTATAACCGGCGTCGGGGACATGGACCCGCAAAAAACCATGGATCGCATAAGCGAACTGTTCGGCAAAGATTCCTGCAACGGCATTGGAACGTCCGGAGATACCTCCTGAGCAACCTTTGAAGCAGGTTAGGGAGAACATCGTCCGCATTCCCAGGGCCAAGGCACATCTTGCAATAGGCTTTCGCGGCACGACCGTGGCGGATACAGGATCGTTACCCGCTCGACGTGCTTAACAATATACTAGCGGGACAGGGGGGGCGCTTGTTTCTGCAACTCAGGGATAAGGAATCCCTGGCTTACTCGGTGACCTCGTTCGTTCGGCCTGGAGTCGATCCCGGAGTCTTCGCCTTTTATATGGCTTGCGATGTCCCCAAGGCCGGCCGTGCCCTTGAAGGATTGTTCAGCCAGATAGAGCTTATACAAAAGTCGCCTGTCAGCAACGAGGAACTCAACCGAGGGATCACAAACCTTCTCGGCAATCACCTGATCTCATTACAGAGTTCATGGTCCAGAGCTGAAAATATCGGCTTGAACACTCTCTATGGTTTGGGATATGATTATGAAACCGAGTACATCAAAAAGATAGGGGAAGTTAAAGCGGCAGACGTGCTCAGAGTAGCACGCAAATATCTTGATCGAAAACATTGTGCCATTGTAAAGATCCTTCCCGAGGAAAACGAAAAGAAGGGAGAATAGGCTGACAGAAGGATTCGCCCACACTACCATGTCCCAGCTTCAGATACTGATCGGGGGTCCGGATTGAGCGGAGTTTCCGGTTCAGTCCGGGGTCTGAAGGCATCGCAGAGGACCCGGTTAGAGAAATTAGCCCTCAGGAGAATCCCCGCCGCCCGGGTGGTGAGCCCTGAGATGGCTCGCTATCTGACGGAACTCTCCTCTGAGATCGGCCGCCAAATCGGTGTTCTCGTCGATCGCAAAGGGAACATTCGGCAGCGTCGTGGTGGGTGACACGCGCTCCATTATGATCCCCAAACTGGATGGGTGGCGGGTTGGCGCGGGCCGGCTAAGAGGCCTGAGGCTGATCCATTCCCATCTCAAGGATGAGCCGCTCAGCCAGGAGGATTTGACCGACCTGGCTCTTCTCCGCCTGGACTTCAGTCGCGTCTATCGGAATTGACTGCAACGGCTTGCCGACGGTGATCCGTATTGCGCACCTGTTGCCGGACAATCCTCGTGGAGACGTCTGGCAGTTGCTTGATCCTGTTCAGCCTTCCTTACTTGACTTGGATTTCCCAGGTTTCATCAAATCTTTGGAAGATGAGATATCAAGGTCTGTGGGGGCCCGTTCTGTGGCAGACGCTGAGAGGGCCTATCTGGTAGGGAGAACCACCGGTAAAGAGTGGGAGATTGAAGAATCGTTGGACGAGCTGAAGGAGCTTGCTCGATCTTGCGGGGTCGATGTAGTCGCAACGGCTATCCAACGCCGCAACGCGACGGATCCTCGCTTCCTGGTAGGCAAGGGCAAACTGAAGGAGATAGTAATAGATGCGCTGCAGAAGGGTGCGGGCCTCCTGGTCTTCGATACGGAACTGAGCCCCACGCAAGTAAAGGCCATCGGAGAATTCACTGAGCTAAAGGTCATTGACCGCTCGCAACTGATCTTGGACATCTTCGCGCAGAGGGCCAAGTCCCGCGAAGGAAAAATTCAAGTCGAACTTGCCCAGTTGAAGTATGCGCTCCCCAGGCTGGCGGAAAAGGATGACGCTCTTTCGCGCCTAACAGGTGGAATTGGCGGTCGTGGTCCGGGAGAAACTAGACTGGAAATTGATCGTCGTCGAATTCACAGCCGAATCGGTTTTTTGGAAAAACAAATTCAGCAGCTAGGTAGACGCCGTTCGCTTCGAAGAGAGCTTCGGAACAGAAGAGGCGTACCGGTGATCTCGATCGTGGGTTATACCAATGCCGGAAAATCGACTCTTTTGAATAATCTTACGAAATCTGATATTCTTGTAGAAGACAAGCTCTTCGCCACATTGGACCCCACCAGTCGGCGGCTGAGATTTCCCCGAGAGACTGAGGTCATTGTGACAGACACTGTCGGCTTCTTGCAGGATCTTCCCGAGGCGCTTGTGGCTGCCTTCTCCGCCACACTCGATGAACTTGCCGACGCGGACCTGCTCCTCCACGTGATAGATTGCTCTAATCATGCATTTGAAATGCAGATGGCCGCGGTAGAGAGATTGTTGGAGAAGCTCAACCTTAGCGGGATTCCCGTGATCAGGGTCTTCAACAAGCAGGACCTGGTTGATCCAGTGACTGTAGACAACATTTGTGCCAGTTATGACGGAATAGGGATTTCTGCGATCAACTCAAAGACGTTTCCACCACTTGTCAGACGGATGGAGGACGAAATCCTGCGCACGATCTCTATGCCGACAGATGCGACTCTGGACCAGCGAGAGGTTCCTCGTCCGGGAGTTTTGTGATGCAGATATTGACCGGGCAAGACCGACGACGAGTCATCCTGGCAGTGAGCCTGCTGTCCGGGATAGTCGTGCTGGTTGCAATACTCGGCTTCATGGGCCTGCTCGCGCCACTTTACCAGGGGATGTGGGAAATTTTTAGAGGAAAGGAACAGCTTCGGAGCTATATTGAAAGCTGGGGCGCCTGGGCTCCGGTTGCGTTCGTGGTTATCCAGGCGCTTCAGGTGGTGATGGCGCCTATCCCAGGTGAATTTACCGGGGCTGTAGGCGGTTTTATTTTCGGGACAGTCCCCAGCCTGCTTCTACTCTACAGCCGGCCTTACGGCCGGATCCATTATGGCCTTTCTTGCTGCCAGGATCATAGGTCTTCCCCTGGTCAAATTGGTGGTGACCCAGGCAACACTGGAGAAGTTCCATTTCCTCACGGAGAGGAGGGGAACGTTCATCGCAGCGCTTCTCTTCGTCATCCCGGGCTTTCCAAAGGATATTCTGTGCTATATTCTGGGCCTCAGCCCCATGGGACTTGTAACTTTTACGCTGGTATGTGCGCTGGGCAGAATACCCGGGACCGTGATGCTCAGCTACTGTGGCTGTGCAGTGTACGACGAAAACTGGACTACACTTGTTGTGGTTTCCATAGTCTGCCTGTGCATCCATCGCCTTCCTTTTCCTCATGAACGGTAGGATTGAACTCTGGCTCCGCAGAAAGCGTAAACAGGCCATTTGAAGTGGAATTACGTGGCGTCGGCCGGAAGAGCGAAGGGAGAGCCGGGGCCTTTACTCGATCGAAGTGCAGCGGGTCTGAAAGGGCTTGCCACTAAAGCCATTTTTGTGGCGTGGCGAGATAAGCTACCCGATGGGTTCAGTAAATCCGATCGACACTGCTTTGCAATAGGAGTGGCCATGCAGGATCAGACTTGCCTAGAGGAGGCGCATGGTGAATACGACGAACGTTTCTTGGAATTCATAAAACTCCTAGCAGCGATCGGTAAAGATGAAAAGCTTTTCCCGAAAGACTGTCGGACGTGTGGAAAAAAGTACGACAGTTTTCCTCAATATCTTTGCGCCACTACACCTAGAGGTCACACTCTGGAAGATTGCAGCGACGTGATGGATCGGCCCTTCACCATGGTTTACCGCCACTGCACTTGTGGAAACACCCTTGTCCTGACTTTGACGCAGGAAACGTTCCCCATGCTGGACCAGATGTGGGATATGTTGAAACACGTAGCCGAAGAACGAGATCAGACGCTTCAAGACGTGGTATCGCAGTTTGTCGAAGAATTCACAGGCTACATACTGTTCCGGGACAATCCTTGTCTGGGGCTCGCAGTGTCTGAAGAGCAACGTGACCCGGGGTGACAGCCAAATCAGGCCACATGGGGCATGTCCGCCGGCCAGAGAAAAAGACCACCAATGGACTCGGCCCCGCTCCTTCTGATAATCTACCATTCACAGTCCGGCAACACTGAGCGACTGGCACGTGCAGTCGAGGAAGGGGCACGGTCTGTCGCGAGTGTGAGGACCAGGCTGGTTCAGGCTTCTGTGGCCTCTGAACAGGAGCTTAAAGAATCTCGGGCCGTGGCATTCTGCAGTCCTGAATATTTCGGGTATATGGCAGGGGCCCTCAAGGATTTCTTTGACCGCACCTATGAAAATGTGCGGGAACATGTGTCAGGAAAATCCTACGCACTAGTAATCTGTGCCGGCAACGATGGGAGCGGTGCACTGACCAGCATCGAGCGCATTATAACGGGCTTGCGCATGAAGAGGGTTCAGGAACCGATTGTGTGCCGAGGGGATGTATCTGCAGCTATGTTGGAAAAGTGTCGGGAATTGGGCCAGATACTGGCAGGCGGAATAGAGCTGGGCATCTATTGAGGTGGCCTGGGTAGGAAATTAGAGGGCAAGAGGATGTTGTTCCAGCCTGCGGATGGGCCAGTACAATGAAACGAACGATCAATCACATACTCTTTGATCTCGGGAACGTACTGGTCCCGGTCCACTGGGAAATCGCGTTCAACAAATTACTTCCGCACCTTCCACCTGAGCCGGCAAGGCTCCTGAAAGAAGATAGGCAAGCCTTTATCGGATCTTCTGAATGAGCCGGCCATAGCGCTGGAAACAGGAGTAACTGACTGGGACCAGTTTCTACGGAGCCGTCTCTGACATTCTTGGGACCGATTTGAATCGTAACGACTTCCTCGAAATCTGGTGCAACATCTTCAGCCTTGATGAAGGTATGATCTTGCTGGGGGAGTCGCTGTCCCAAAGTTACGGCACGTGGCTGGTCTCAAACACCAGCCGGATTCATTACGAATACATTATCGGAAGGTTTCCACGGGTCCCGTTTTACAAGGGAGCCGCTCTGTCCTTTGATCTCGGCGTCATGAAGCCTTCAGCCGCCTATTATGAAAAGGCAATTGAGAAATTCGGCATTGATCCTTTCCAGGCTGTATTTGTCGATGATCTTACGGAAAATGTGGAAGGCGCAGTGCGTGCAGGAATAACGGGCATTGTCTTTCGCAACCGCAATCAACTTGCTCAGGAACTTCAAAGGCTGGGCGTGAATGTGCCCGAAATAGGGGAGTAGACAAGATTGAATAAGAAAGAGCCACCAATTCCAGGATACAGATTCAGCGCCGCGGCGGCCGGGATTAAACGTGCAGGCACTGACCGATTTGACCTTGGCCTTATCGTATCGGATTCGCCGGCTTCAGCCGCGGCCATCACCACGACCAATCTGGTGTTTGCTGCGCCCGTGGAGATCACTCGGCAACGCCTCGCAAGCGGTGCGTGCCGCGCTGTACTCATAAATTCGGGCAATGCCAACGCCTACACTGGCGATCAAGGCCGGCGCGATGCGCTGGACCTCACTGGGGAAGTGGCGGAAGGTCTCGGAATCGCGGACGACCTTGTCGTCCCCATGTCCACTGGGGTCATCGGCCTGCGCTTGCCTGTGGACAGAATGCGGGAGAAAATTCCGCAACTCCTGCAGGGGCTTGACCAGGGAACGTTCATGGATGTAGCCGCCGCGATGATGACCACAGACACACGACCGAAGACCGTTCTTCTCGGTGGAGTCTCATCGGACGGCCCTTTCAAAATGCTGGGGATGGCCAAGGGATCCGGCATGATTGCTCCCAATATGGCTACGATGCTGGCCGTAATCCTCACGGACATCAAGATCGAACCGAACCGGCTCAAGGAGTGCCTTGTCGAGGCCAACAGCCGTACGTTCAATTGCCTTACCATTGATGGTGACACCAGTACAAACGACACGGTCATAGTGATGGCCGGTGGAGGCAGCGAAGCTCGGGAACTCGGCGGGGGCCGTGCCGACCAGGTCGCTTTTTCTTCGCTGCTGAATGAGGCTTGCATGAGCCTGGCTCGACAGATCGTCCTTGACGGAGAAGGGGCAACGAAGATGGTGGAAGTCCGAGTGACGGGCGCACCGGGGCCGGCCGCGGCCGCTAAAGTGGCTCGAACTATTGCTGAGTCCCCTCTAGTCAAAACCGCGTTTCACGGGGAAGATCCCAACTGGGGCCGGATACTTTGCAGCGCGGGTCGGGCCGGTGTGGCTTTTGACCCCTATAATGTGGACTTATTAATCGGTGAGGTTCCAATTGTGAAACAAGGGCAGGTGGTGTCTGATGATTGGGAGTCAGCCGCGCATCGGGTGATGCAAGGCCGGGAGTTCTCTATTCAACTCGATCTCAAGGCCGGCGATGGCGAGGCGAGCTTTCTCACTACAGACATGTCGGAGGAATACGTAACTATAAACGCTGACTATCGGTCCTGATGGCAAACGTGCCTTAACAAAGGCGCTGCAACTTTGTTGCTGTAGAGTCTCTCCCCCCAAATTTCGGTCACTTACCTTGCTGTTTATTGAAAGCTGTCGTTCAGCCACGAGAGACGTTGGCCTTTTCGGACCTGCCTCTTAGTGGTCTCCGCGGCTTCCGCGGGAACCACAATTTTCTGCCCTTGGCGGAGTCGGTGACGGAAGTTTACGTCAGGGTTCAGTTTGGCCAGTTGCGACTTTTGTATACCGTAGCGTTGAAGGATCCTTGGGAGGCTGTCCCCTTTGTTCACTACATGGACTATGTGCGTCCGTGAGCGTTCAGGCTGAGCATCCTTCAGTTTGGCAGCCAGGATCTCTTTCTTACCACTGGGCACTCTGAGAGAGTACGACGGTCCCGCGGGGAGTCGCGCCCCTTATCAGAGCCGGATTCAGCGCGGCCAAACGGCTGCGGGGCACTCCCATTGTTTGGGCCAGCGTTTCCAGCGAATAGGACCCATCGACGGTGATCAGTTCCTGTTTTGGCTCTTCTGCCTTGTCGGGCACGCGAGCAAACCCATATTTTTCCGGGTTCTTGGCTATGTGGGCCATGGCCAAAAATCTTGGGAAGAATTCTCTGGTCTCCCGTTTCAGACGAGGGCTGGAGCAGATTTCATCGTACTCACTGGCATCTTCCTGGCACAGGACCTTGTTCAGTTTATTTTCTCCAGAGTTGTAGGCGCTCAGCGCCAGCCGCCAGCAACCGAACATGCCGTACAGGTCCTTCAGATACAACATCGCTGCCTTGGTCGACTTCTGGGGATCCAACCGTTCGTCCACCCAGCTATCCACACGCAGCCCATAGCTGCGCGCGGTTGCCGACATAAACTGCCACATGCCGAGTGCGTTGGCCGGGGAGCGAGCTCCCGGATTGGCGCCGGACTCGAGCATGACAAGGTAGGCTATATCATCCGGCAGGCCGTTCTCTTTTGTTGTGGCCTTGACGGCCGGAAGATGCTCAGCGGCATTAACCAAGTAGCGCCTCATAGTGTCGCGCTGGCCATAAGCGTATTCACGGACAAATTTCCGGACCCGCGTTGAATTCTCGTCAGTGGGGAGAGCTGGATAAGAGGTGAGTTTGGCGACTGGACGTTTTTTGAGTTCGGTTCCGGCAGAGATAGCCCTGGAGAAAGCATTGGCCGCGGCAGGTTTGTATTCGACGTCCTGCTTGACCAAACTCGTGCTGGACCCGCAGCCTCCCAGCAGAATGATACAGGCAGCCAGAACAGCCAACCCCGCCGGCGATCCCAGAGGCCGGGGGCGAAACCCATTCGGCGTCCCGAGAGTCGACTCGGGATTCACACTCCATCCTCCAAATTAGGCATTAAAATCACAAAACAATTCCGTCCCATAGCACGAGTCATGATACCACAGCCGACAATCCTGTCAACGTGAAAAGAAGCGCATTCAGGTAACCATTCAGTTACAGGTGAGGAAAGAGGCTCTCCTCACATTGTCATTGCGATGGCGTTAGCATTTGAAAGATGGGTGACCGAGCGGAAACCGTCCCGCGAAACGCGGGATTCGGTGCCTTTTGCCAAGCGATGCGGTTCGTTCAGGGAAAAGAAATCTTCAAAGCCGAACCAGTGGCTTCGAGTCTTCCTCCCATGGAAGCGAGTACAGTGCCCGCCATGGCCAGTCCGGGATGGTTTTGCGCATCCATGACAGTCATATCCGCTGGGAGACCGCCGGAATCCCAGCGGATGTCGGCAGCGCAGGCGCCGTCCTGTTCGGTGAATCTTACGGTTAAGAACTTTTTGTATGGAATATTCCTCTGGTCGTGCCATACGCCGATTGCTGCCACCGCGTCTCTGCCAAAGGCCAAGCCCTGCACCATGACCCCTTCAAGGAGGTTCGGGTTGTTTTTGATCGATGGGAGTGCCTCATCGCATTCACATTTTAGCTCGATCCCTCTGCTGATGAACTGTTGCCCCATTAAACCATAGATCTTTTCGAAGATGCCCTTGAGGCCCGTTTCTCCAAAGCCGGAAAAGTTGGTGCCGCTGAATAGCCTAAGGTTTTCCAATATCTCACTGGCCTTTTGTACCTGTGAGGTGATTATGTTCAGCCGATGCACAATGAATTTCATTTCTTCTTCCGGCAGGTCACTTCGCTCCACTTTGAGCTGCACGACCTGGGAGGCGATCATGATCGCATTTAGAGGTTGCGCAATCTCGTGAGCGAATCCCCCAAAGACCTCCCCCAGTGAAGCCAAACGCAGCAGATCCTCTTGGGATAGACCATTCTTGGTTTCCATCAATCCTCCACAGACCCCGAGCCATGGTCATCTGTGATGACAATGACCGAAGTTAGCATCAGAGTTCAGCATATATATATATAGAAGACGATTGCAAGTTTTTCTCGGTAAAATAGAAACCGACTAATGCCGATGTGCCTTCCGACAAGAAACATGCTCTTCCCGGTGGGACAGGCCCGCGATTGGTGGACTGGGAAGGGGCGAGAACATAATATAGGTGCGGAAAAAGGGGAAGAAGGCAGCTGATGTCCGACATAAGAACCCAAGCGGCCATCGTGGTAGATGTCCAAGCCGACTTTACGGAATATCGGAACGGACCTTGCTACGATTTTGCTATGTGCGGGGGGAGTGAGACAGCTTTTGAACCGCCAGATTACGTTCGTTGGTCCCTACGTGACCTGACCGGCCTCTAGGGCAGGCGCACGCAGTCCTTCACCTTACTGATCCTCTCTATCGAGCGTAATCGACGGCCCGTGCTTCCCGTATGACCACTATCTTTATCTGACCTGGATAAGAGAGTTCTTTTTCGATCTTCTTTCGTATGTCCCTGGCCAAAAGAGTGAGCCCTTCGTCTCCAATATTCGAGTTCTCCACTATGATGCGAATTTCTCTCCCCGCCTGTATGGCGAAAGACTTGCTCACACCTTTAAAGGAATCGGCTATTCGTTCGAGATCCTCCAGACGTTTGACGTAGTTTTCCAACATCTCTCGCCGCGCGCCTGGTCTGGCCGCGGACAACGTATCAGCCGCCTGAACCAGCACCGCCAGCGTACTGGTGGGTTCTTCATCGCCATGATGCGCAGCGATGGCATTGACAATCAGGGGTGACTCGCCGTAGCGCCGGGCTATGTCCGCGCCTATGATGGCATGCGCCCCCTCCACCTCGTGATCTATGGCTTTGCCTATGTCATGAAGAAGACCGGCGCGTTTTGCCTTCTTGGGGTTCAGTCCAAGTTCCGCGGCCATAATGCCGCATAGGAACGCTACTTCAATGGAATGCTGGTAAACGTTCTGTGCGAAGGACGTCCTGTACTTGAGTTTGCCTACCAGCCTTATCAATTCGGCATTGATCCCGTGAACTCCCACATCGAAACTGGCTTGCTCGCCTGCTTCAACGATGGTCTCCTCCATTTCTTGTGTAACCTTTTTTACTACTTCCTCGATTCGGGCGGGGTGAATTCTACCGTCGCTGATAAGCCTTTCAAGGGCTAATCTGGCCACTTCACGCCGGATAGAGTTGTAACCCGAAAGGATGACCGCTTCGGGAGTGTCGTCAATTATGAGGTCTATGCCCGTAGCAGCTTCTATGGCTCGAATATTACGGCCTTCTCGTCCGATAATTCGCCCTTTCATCTCCTCGCTGGGCAGGTTCACGACTGAAACCGTGCGCTCGGCTACATAGTCCGCCGCATACCGTCCGACGGCCGTAGAAATGATTTCCTTGGCTTTCTTGTCGGCTTGGGTGTGCGTCTCTTCCTCTATCTGCCTTATAATCCTCGCGCTTTCGAGCCTTGTCTCGTCGCTGACCTTCTGCAGAACCATCTCTTTGGCTTCATTGGCCGAGAGACCCGCTAGCTGTTCTAACTTCTCGAGCTGCTTCCTGACGAGCTTATCCACCTCAAGCTCTTTTTCTTTAGCTTTCTTGTAACCTAAATCTATTTCCTTCTCATGTTTGGTTAAGGCAGTTTCTTTAGATTCGAGTTGTGAGGTCTTTCGCTCAAGATTCTCTTCCTTTTTCAGGAGACGGGATTCTCGAGCAGACAGCTCGGCGCGTCGCTCTTTTATTTCGTGCTCAAGATCAGCTCGGGATTGAAACAGTTTGTCTTTGGCCTGAAGAAGGGCCTCTTTTTTTATTGTTTCAGCCTCTTTCCTTGAAGTCTTGATGATTTCATCCGCTTCAGATTTGGCTGACCGGCCCCGGCTCTTGTCGAGAATTCTGGCTGCGGCGTATCCAGCCGCCACCCCTACCATTACAGCGACAAGGGCAGGAATCAAAAAGGAAATCAATTCCACAGCCCACTCCCATTTTATGAATATGACGGGATGCTTATGCAGACAGAGCAGGAAAGGATGTCGATTCTCGGAAGAATGGGTTAAGGGTAAGAAGTATACACCGCGTGCCGATTACCCACAGAATAACGTATATATATACTCCTCCGAATGGCCATCCAGAGGCTGCCGCCCACATCCCGGTTGTCAGTTGAATATGATCGAGCGATCAGGCTATTGGCAGGAATCCCCCGCAATCAGCCGTGCGGACAGAAACTTTTGAACCTGGTTCCCCAGGTGGGACCCTAACGACTGCTTCAGGCTTCCTGCTTCAAGGCAGGCATGCTCACCACAGCCGGGGGCGGCTCCCATTTTTTGAGTGTTGGCTCAAAAAATTGCCGTCCATCACGCGCTGCGCAGGGGACTACCCACTCATTAAACGACCCGATCGATGGCTTTCAGAAGCCGGTCGGCCTTTTCCTCCAGTTCTCTTATGGTCTGCTCCTTGACCTGTTTGGACTGGAACATCTCGTCTGTGATGTTCAACAGAGTTAAGATTGCCAAATCCAGTGTTGATACCACTGTAGCGCGGCTTTCAATTTCATCTGCTCTCTGTTTGATGAAATCCGCCAGCGTTTCAATATATTTCTTGTTTCCGTGGCCTCGTATGCTGTACTCACGACCGAATAATCGTACTTTAACGGCTTCCGTCAGCTCCTCAGAGTTGTTCCGGTAATCCAAAGCATCCCCGGCCACAGTCTCTTTCAGGTGAATGCCTCCAGCTTCTCGATAATTCTGTCCAGTTTGCCTTTGGCCGATTTGTGATCCTTTTGGATCTTCTTCAGAGTGCGATCCAATTCGCTGATTCGCTTATCCCTCTTCTCCAGTTCCCTGCTAAACCGTTCCTGTTCTCTCTTGGACTGATCGTTCTGTTCTATTAAATGCATGATCTTCTCTTCGAGAAGAGCAAGCTTATCGGCATTCATAGGGAACTCCATGGAGATTTTTTGAGAACCGCTTTAATTATATTTCTTTAGGACGAGGTGTCAAGAAGTATCTTGAACAGGTGTAGGGCCTATTATTAGATACCAACCTTTAATTTCAGGTTCGATTCGTTGGATTTTCCCATACAAAAAACCAGTACGAAAAGTTTTTGCAGGCATCGTCGGAATGTATATCAGCGGCATCACAACCGACTGATCGGCAGGTTTAATGTCCGGACAGTAAGCCGACTCTCAAGATTCCGACTCCCCCTTCTCGTGGCTGCGCGAATCAACTAGCTTCTGAATCTTCCGGTGAAAGGTGTTTCGACTCATTCCAAGCCACTTGGCGGCCCTCAGCTTGTTTCCACGACTCCGCTCAAGCACCTTGATGATCAGGCGCTTTTCTACTTCCCCCATTATGAGAGGATGAATTCCTTTCACGTTGTTGTCCACAAGGTATTCTACCAACGTGTCGATAGAGTCAGCGATATTGGTCTTAAGCACCGCCTTGGCCTTGCCGGTTCTCCGGGGCTTCTCCTGCATTTCCGGATCAAGTGCCTTGTCAGTTTTTTCCGTTGTCATGAGATAGCAGCTTTCCCGAAAAACTTCTCCACGAGATGCATAAGCACATCGGGATCTTCCTGGGTGAGGGCCATGCGCCGAAATTCGGCCCCATCCGCAAACCCTTTTGAGTAGCACGCCAAATGCTTGCGCATGCGGTGGACAGCAGTGCGGCGATCCCACCATTCCAGCATGTACCCGAAGTGCTCCCGGATCACAGCGAAAAACGTCGACAGACGATCAGGAATCCCGGCAGGGCAATTGGATCGTTCCAGAATCCAGCCTGGCAGCCACGGCCTTCCGATTGCTCCCCTTCCTACCATAACACCGTCACATCCGGTACTGGCCGCCATGGTCACAGCGTCTTCCACCTCCCGGATTCCGCCATTACCTATTACCGGTATGTGAACTGACTGCTTGACCTCTTCCAGAACATCCAAAGACGGCGGCCCGGAATGAGCACTGGATCGAGTGCGAGAGTGCACAATCAGAGCGTTCGCACCCTCGGCCTCTATCACGCGTGCCATAACCGCTGCATTCCGGTTCTCTTCATCCCACCCCGACCTGATCTTGACCGTGAGAGGGACAGTCAAGGCGTGTCGCATCGCAGCCACAATCCGGCCTGCAAGCGCGAGATTCCTCATTAAGGCCGCTCCGGCGCCTCGGTTCACGACCTTTCTTGCAGGACAACCCATATTCACGTCTACCGCCGCCGCCCCCAGGTCTTGGATCCTCTTGGCCGCTTCGGCCATTACCGCCGGATCAGTCCCGACGATTTGAAAGACAGTAGGGACCTTCCGGTCACTAATTTCCATGGTACGAAAGGTACCACGGGCCTTTGCGACGCCGTCCGCGCTGAGCATCTCAGTCCAGACGGCAGACACCCCGAACTGCTGGACTATCCTACGAAAAGGGGGATCGGTAATCCCGGCCATTGGCGCCAGAAAAACGTTTCCCGCAAGTTCAAGGTTTCCGATCTTCATCAGATGGCCCCTGCCCCTTCCTCAAGGGGAAGTTCTTTTGCTTGACCCTGGAAACGGCAAGGCTTCTCGGAGGCACGTTTCGAGTGATCGTGCTCCCCGCGCCTACAACGCTCCCTTCTCCTATCTCAACAGGGGCAATAAACTGGACATCCGAACCTATAAAGCATCTGTCGCGAATAGTGGTGGGATGCTTCTTTTTGCCGTCATAGTTACAGGTAATGGTACCGCATCCGATGTTCACGTCAACACCTATTTGGCTGTCGCCAAGATAGGTGAGGTGCGCGGCTTTTGAGCCATCTCCTACGATGGTTTTCTTAACCTCCACGAAGTTGCCGATCCGTGCATTTTTCCCAATTTGGGCTTCCGGCCTGAGATTGGCCATTGGTCCCACCATAGTCCCCGCGTCTACTCTTGCCCTGTCGAGTCGGGAGCCCTGCAAAATTTTCACGCTGTCTCCCAGCTTGCTGTCCATAATATACACGCCGGATTCTATGACGCATCCGCTCCCGATCTCGGTACGGCCGGAGACGGTCACACCTGGGTGAATAACAGTGTCGGCCCCGATTCTAACTTGCGAGTCAACATAGACCGACGAAGGATCAAGAAGAGTGACCCCTGAGTCCATCAATTCTTCCCGTAGACGATTCCACACTATTGTGGAAACGCGGGCCAAGTCGGAACGAGTGTTGATTCCGGTTGCTTCCTGAGCATCCGGCAGTACAAAGGCATGGACGGGGATGGATTCTTTCGCTGCCTCGATTACGATGTCGGTCAGGTAGTACTCTCCCTGAGAGTTATCTGCTCCCAGCTTACTCACCAGTGAATAGAGCAAGTCGGCATTTGCAAGGTACACGCCGGTGTTGATTTCCATGATGGCCTTTTCCGCCTCACTGGCATCCCTTTCTTCGACAATGCCGGCGACTCTCCCACCTTCTCTCCTGACGATTCTCCCGTATCCCGCCGGGTTCTCGGGATAAGTGGTCATCACGGTGAGCCTGCTATTGTTGTTCTGATGGAACCGAATGAATTCCTTTATGGTTTTGGATTGAAGAAGAGGAATGTCTCCACACAGGATCAGGATGTCGCCGGAAAAGCTCCTGAACGATTCCCTGGCTGCCGCCACCGCATGCCCCGTGCCCAGTTGCGGTTCCTGCAAGGCAAATTTGATTCCTGGCACTTGGGCGACCTTTCTCACTTCCGCGGATTCATGGCCCACAACAATTACGATTTCTTGGAAGCCCCCCGAACGGACTGCGTCCACAACATAGGAAATCATCGGGCGGCCGGCCACATGGTGCAGGACCTTGGGCACCCCGGATTTCATGCGCGTCCCTTTACCAGCGGCTAATATGAGAGCAGCAAATTCTTCCATGAAAAGACAAACGTCGCCTAGTCTAAATTGAACTTGGCAAACTTATCCCTTTGTCAGAGTGCTGTCAAGCCGGTGTTACCTCTTCGGAGAATCCGTTTCCAATCTGGTGCTTTCGGGTGGCCGCTCTCATGCCGGGCAGTGGATAAGGCTTTCTGGTTCTGCGCGCCTTGTTCCCTTGGGATTGAAAGGTTACACTCTCTACGTCTTTCAGAGTATCCGCGGGAGGACACTGAATATGGAATCGGACCGAGTATTCAAGGTGGCAGTCCTGGGGTCGGCTTCAACTTCTGACACATCATCCGTTTGGGGGAAGGCTGTGAGGATCGGTGAAGCAGTAGCAGCGAGGGGAGCAGTGCTGTTGACCGGGGCATGTCCGGGATTGCCTCATGCCGCTGTGCTGGGGGCCAACTCATCGGGCGGATTGACCGTAGGAATTTCTCCCGCGACCAATAGAGAGGATCACGGGCTGACCTATGGATATCCCCTGGAGAGCCGCATCATTCTTTTTACCGGCATGGGGACTAAAGGGCGGAATGTCATCCTGATAAGGAGCGCGGATGCCTGTGTCTTTGTCGGCGGCGGCATGGGGACCTTGAACGAGTTCACAATCTCGGTCGACGATCTGAGTCCAAATTGTGCCATTGGAATTCTAACCATGACCGGCGGTTTTTCTGATGAGTTTGTGCACTTGGTAAGCCTTTCCGGAAAGGTTCCACGCGCTCTGCTCGTTGCAGAGCCTGATCCGGAGACGCTCGTGGAGAAACTTTTCAGGCATATATGCCGGTAAAGGTTCTCCCAACCAGTTTCTAAGCGCATGGGATAAAAAACCTTATTTTTCAATGACATGGCCCCTAATAAACCTTGACCCGCATCCAGAAATGTGCTAATAGTCAAATGCCGCATGTGACAGCGAATTTACTACTTATTACTGACAGAACTGGGGATCGGCATGAAAACCTCGAGGCCAATGGCAAGTCCGCGTGAGCTCACCAGAAAGAACCTCAATACTGAACTCCAAACAGCCAAGCAAAGACCGGATGTGGCAAATTCGGCACGCTCCGCCAAGCATGTCTGCTCTGAGTCGCGTCGTATGATAGCAGTAATAGCCATTCTGGTTGCGGTTGTTTCTGTTATCTGCTCGGCCATGCCCGTGTTTGCTCAGTTGCCCCAAGGCCTTACAGAAGCATTGGAAAATCAAAAGGCAGGCAGGCTCAAAGAAGCTGTAGAAATCTACAATGAAGTGATCGCCAAGAATCCTCGTTCCGCAGAGGCTTACAACTGGCGCGGAATGGCATACGAGGACTTAGGCCAACTTGATCAGGCATTGGCGGATTTCAACAAGGCCATAGAGATCTCTCCTGATTACGCGGACGCCTACAACAACCGCGGGGAGATTTATAGGAAGAAAAACACGATTCCGCAAGCCTTTGCCGACTATCGCAAGGCCGCGGAACTGGACAAGAATTTTGCTGAAGCGCATTTCAATATGGGGCTCATGAATGAGATTCAAAAGAAAGACGCGCTCGCTATAAGGGAATATGAGAATTACCTGAAATTAAAACCGGACGCGGCCGACAAACAGCAGATTTTGGAAAAAATCGAAGCCCTGAAGATAACTGCCGCAACTCAACCGGCGCCCCCTCCGCCCGCCGCGGAAAAGAAACCGGGAGAAAGACCCGGAGTCCCCAAAGCCCTACCGGAGAAGAAGGCCGGTGAAGTTCCTGGGGTCCAGAAGGCCCTACCTGAAAAGAAGGCCGGGGAAAGACCCGGGCTTCCGAAGCCCGGCATGCCAATGAAACCCCCTGCACCACCTGGTGGCGTAGATCTCGGCATACCCGGCGTCCCGCAGATGCCGATTTCTCCGGACATGTTGCTTGCTCTAGCTGCAGGCGGCGGCCTGATAGGGCTCATAGTTCCTCTTATTTTCTATCTTTTTACCTCAATAATGCTTTTCCTTATCGCCAAAAAGTCAAATACGAACTTGCCCTGGTTGGCATTCATACCTATTGCCAATGTGATCCTCATGCTGAACATAGCGCGAAAACCAATCTGGTGGCTTTTGTTGCTGTTTCTCCCAGTAGTCTCTATAGCAGCCCCGTTGCTCGAAGCGATAATCTCCACTGGGGGCATACTCTCTATGGCTGTGGCCTTAATCACGGGCATTGTCGCCATTGTCGCATGGCTTCTGGTCAACCTGGGTATTGCCAGGGCGAGAGGAAAGTCGGGAATCTGGGGAGTGCTACTATTCATTCCGTGTACCAATCCCATTGCCCTTGGCTACCTGGGGCTTTCAAAATAGCCTTGGGGCCTTATGTGGGAACCCTCGCTTCAACCTGACTATTTTCTGCGCGACATAGTTGTCCGTACAGAGCCTCTGATCCATTCCAGTGAGGGCGGGTTTCAAACCCGCCCCTACAGCGAATGCTCCACGAGCGGCCAGGACACAGGTCGGTTTTGTTCGTCGTCACGCCTATTGACCCTCAATCTGCACCATTCGGAAACTGATTTTTCGGGATTCAACCAATTATCTGCAAGGCTCTTCAACCGTACGAGAGGAACCTTGCTCGTGGGGATGAAGCTCATTCATGGCTCCAAGAGTTTCAATTCAGAGTCCTCCGACGTGTCCTTGTCAGGCGGACGGGAAGAACTTCGTCCCGGTAAATGGTTTGACATAAAATTCCCTACGGAATCTTTTGGAACATACGGTTCCCCCGACGGTTGGCGGGATATCCGAGAAATACAGCTCACCTTCTCGCGCGAACGGACTTATGAGGGGACCGAGCCAATCGACGTTGAAATACACTCTCTGGATGGGGAATTTCGAGAAATCCCGCCAGGACCGCGTTTGACTCTTCAGGGTTTAGCCCAAGTCCTGAATCCTGATCTTCCGGGTGTCACGGAATTGCCTAGGAGCAAGTGTGGACTCGCTAGTTTGGCCCGAGAAGTTTGTTCTCCAGGCCCCCCGTTCGTGGCCGACGATTCCGGGCTTCTTATCCCGCCCCCGCACCCGTATCCGCGAACGTGCAGACGACATCCTGCGTGGAAGAATTATGGGGCAGTCGCTCGGCTATCCGTTTCCCTGGGACACGTGTCCGTCAGGCGTCCTGGAATGGTCTCACTTCTTGCATCGTCACCATTTCATGAAAGAAATAATCGCCGCCTGGATCGAGAAAAAGGATGAACGGTACGCTCGTGAGCTGGAGAGCCTGATATCGAGTTGGATCAATTTCAATCCAGTGCCTATTGGTTCTAACGGAGGAGCCGGGCCTTCGTGGGAAACTCTTTCTGTGGCCTGGAGACTCAGGGAATGGCTTTGGGTAGCGGGGATAGTCTGGCCGGCGGAATCATTTCAGGAATCCGCTAAAATGAACATGCTGCGATCCATCTGGGAACACGCTCGCAGCCTGATGGATCACAGAGGCCACCCCAACAATTGGATCATGGTGGAATCATCGGCTTTGGCCCTTGCCGGGATATGCTTTCCAGGATTCAAGGAAGCCAGGCTATGGATGCAAACAGGTCTGGAAAGACTCGAAACAGAATTTCATAGACAATTCCATGCTGACGGCGTGCATTTCGAGATTTCCCCGCTTTATCATTCAATTTGTTTGCACGCGATGTTGGAAGTCAAGGAGGCGGCTGCGGCGCGCAGGGTTCCGCTTCCTGAGATATTTGATTCACCACTGGAACTATCTACCAATTACCTAGCGGCCCTGTGCCGGCCTGACTTCACCTGGCCGTCACTGAATGATTCAGGCTCCACGTCATCGGACTACACAGCGTTAATGCGCAAAGCCGGCGAAGTATTTCAGCAGGCGGATCTGATGTGGATCGGTTCACGCGGGGGCCAGGGAACTCCACCGAAGTTGCTTTTCCGCACTTTTCCGGATGCGGGTATTGCCACATTCAGGTCCCACTACGGTCCAGATGCCAACTTCTTGGTGTTCAGGGCAGGACCGCCGGGTGCGGCACACGTGCACGGAGATGTGCTCGCCGTAGACGTTACCGCCCTTGGTTCTCCACGGCTGGTTGATCCTGGAATTACCACGTATGCGCCGGACAAATTGACGCAATATTATCGCTCTTCAGCCGCGCACAGTCAGATCCTGATTGACGGCAAGGGACCAGACCGCTCCACTCTGGCATTCCAGGAGAGGATTCGGAAGGCTGGACCTGAACTTTCGTGCTGGAGTGATGCCTCTCTGGACGTGAGCACGGGAATTTGCCGCGGCCCGTGGGATGGAGTCAGCGATAAGTACGTCCTGATCCGCACGGTGGTTTTCGTCAAGCCCCATTACTGGATTATCCGCGACCTGGCGGAAGGGGAGGGGGAGCACGAGTTATCCGCGTGCTGGCAATTCTTTCCAGGCAGGGTGGAAGTGGATATCAAGACGCTTACCGCACGATGTGAGGATGCACGCGGCCCAGGGTTCGAGGTTCTTCCCTTGTTGGGGTCAAACAGAGCTGATGTTGAAATCTCGACAGGTTTGTTGAGCCCGCCCCGTGGATGGGTGTCGCTGAACGGCTCGGACGTGCCTGGGACAAGCTGTATCTATCTGGTGAAGGCCACCTTGCCGGTGACATTGGTGTGGCTTCTGCTTCCCGTTGACAAAGGGACGGTTTCGAGGGTCAAAGCAATTCGCCGGGATTCGGCTGAAGGTGAAGTGGATCTGGAAATTCAGTTCCCTGAAGGTAGGACTGACATGATAACGCTGGGTAAGGAACGCGTTGAGGGGAAAAGTCTCCGGTCGAGGCCAACCTAATCCCCGTTTGGATTTATAGCCAATGCCAGAATTCTTGTCCGATTCAGAGAGGCCAAATCCCGTCATTCCCACGAACGCAGGAATCCAGTCCGGGAAAGTCTGAACAGGGTTTACCATTGTTGTTATTTGGGCCTTCTGGATTCCCGCGTTCGCGGGAATGACAAACAACGCGGACCCGAACCAACTCCCCTGCAACGTGCCCGCCTCATGGTCAAAGGGACATTATTTTTGGCAGTCAGTATAAACAAGAAAGAAGAGGTCAGAGCTGTTTTGAATGGCGCTTCGCACATCCGTGCTACCAACGCTATCTCCTACGATCACGTTCGTGCCCTCATTTGGTAAAAGACGCTCCGGCCAGCATTGCCACAAGCGCGATGCTCCCCAGCACAAGCCCGCAACAGACCAGCGAGGGGAGTACCGAAGGCCACGACCGATCTAGCGGTGCTTATGCCGTGCACCTCTCGGACCCCCACCACAGTGATGTAAATTTTCCATATCAGCCCGATAAAGCCACCAATGATTGGCAACACGCCGAACAGGTCAGGAGCGGCGGTATAGCAGACGACTCTGAACGTGGCCTCGAAGTCTTCGTTAGCCCCGCCGACCAGGAAGAGCGAAACGTGCAGGAGCACAGCGGCCACGACAAGGCCCATGAAGATGAGTATAGGAATGAGAAAGGCCAGAGCAACCGCCCCCCCTTTTGACAGGGACATCGTTGACGTGAGCGAGTTGCCGAAGGCAAAGGACCACAGGTAACCGACCATGCTCCCCACAGTACCGACAATTAGAGCGTAAAAAAGAGGGTTCAGAAGCCCGCCGTGTCGAGGAAGCCTGGCAAAGAAGTCCTTTGGTGAAAAAAGGCTCTGCCGGATAGTCTGATAAATTCCTTGTACGAAGCCGAGATTTTCCTGATCCTCCCACGGGCAATATTCGGCTTTTCGCCAGGATTCGGCTTCGGAAGGCAAAGATGGAGGATGCTCGCGCGTGGGACCTTGTTCTCCGCGGTCCCCGTGATTAGCGCCGCCGGGCGTCTCCAGGGGCGCTCCACACCACGAGCAAAATCTTTGTCCTTCCACAGGGACAAAATCACGACTACAATGAGGGCAATTCACAACGCTCTCCTTAAATCATGTGATCCGATATCCAATCTTGGCCGGCTTGGTCTACAACACGGATGCGGCGCTCACCGCCGTTTTCGGCCTGTACCGATATCCACTCCCCTCTAGACGATTCTTTGGCATATCTGCGGAGCACACTCCCGATAAGGGCCTCGTCCTCAGGTTCAACACGCCCCACTGCCAAAACCAGGGGGCCTGGAAAATTTTCTGGAGAGAACAGCGAACCCACGGCAGCCAGGGGTTCAATGCGGTTGTTTTCGGCTTCATTCCGGCCGATCACTATCTTCAGGCCGGGCCTTATCCTCAAATGTCGCCCTATGTGCAACAAGGCAAGGTCTGCCGCTGACACATCGTCCGTATGGGCGAGCAGATCACGAACGCGGCTGGAAAACCGTTTGTCCGTCAGCAGGCAGCCACCCGCCGGGGCGGAGTACCCGGACAGACCAAGCTCAGCAGCCAGTCGGAGTTGCACCTTTCGGCCTCGTCCGGCAACATCCAGGAGCTGTTCCCGGTCTACAAATCCGGCTTCTTCCATTCGAGTCTCAGGCAATATTTTAGCGGAAAGGGGCCTGAGCACAAGTCCGTCGCATCCCGACTGTTTCTCTATGAGCCTGATAGTGTGCCTACGTTGGGACATGGGCCGTTGCCCCACCACCTCTCCAGTGACGATAAAAGACGCCCCAATTTCTTCCATCAGCTTTTTGGCTTTGACAAGAGTGTAAATACGGCAGTCTATGCACGGGTTAAGGTTCTTCCCGTGGCCGTACCGAGGATTACGAATTACTTGGAGAAAGTCCTTCCCTTTGGAAAGCAGCCGCAATGGGACATTCAACTGCCGGGCCAGCTTGCGTACGGGAGACTCCTCGTCGCCGGCATTCAACGGAGAAAAGAAAGATGTGAAATGGACCGCAACGACATCTATGCCTTGACGTTTTACCAGGTAAATGGCCAGTGCGGAATCCAGGCCGCCGGACAGTAGCGCTACGGCCTTTCTGCCAGGAAGAGCTCCTTCGGGGGCCGACTCAGAAAACATCGGCTGAGAAGACATAAATCTTCGTCTCCTTCTCTTTCCACGCGTCCCTTGGCAAACCCGCTTTCCGGCATGTCTCTTGCAAAAACGTGATTCGGTCCCAATTCCGCTCCGTTGCAACTTGCGGGAGAAGCAGTCCCGAAACCACACCCTTCCTTATCATTATCCCGTGTTTCCCAACTTCGATCTCTTCGTGATCATGAATTTCCATTAGGGGGGTGAGCACCGAGATCTCCATATCAAGGTACGGGAGTTCATCTTCACTCACGGGAGTGAACCGCGGATCGCGAAAAGCCGCAGCTTGTGCCATTTCTTCGACGGTTTTGTGAAGAGGGTCGGCGGCATCGAGCGACCCTATGCAGCCCCTAAGCATTCCCTGCTTGTAAATGCACACGAAAGCCCCTCGCCCTTCTTTGAGCTTTTCGGTGGCGGGCGGGATGGAAGGGAGTGGCTTTCCCCGGCTTTTCGACTCAATTGCAGTTCTGGCGATCCGGCGAAGCTCCTGCTTTTCGTCGTCCGTCAATCCAAGGTCTACCCCAACCCTTTTTCTTTCCGACGACATGCTCCTCTCCTTCTTGATTCCCTTAGCGCGTACGTTGAAGCCCTGACCCCGGCGTCTCAGGGAAACATGGGAAGAGCCGTGAGTCCGGCGGTTTCGTCAAGCCCCATCATAAGGTTCATGTTCTGGACTGCCACACCGGATGCGCCCTTGACGAGATTATCCAGGGCCGCAATCGCTACCATCCAGCCGGTGCGTTCGTCGAGGTCCACGGATATGTGACATTGGTTAGAGCCCCGAACCAGCGCGGTGTCCGGAAAAGTCCCCTTGGGGAGAACCCTTATGAATGGCTCTGACTTGTAATAATCCAGGTATGCTTCTCGGAGACTACCCTCGGAAATATCCGCCCTCAGAGGCAGGTAAATGGTGCTCACCATACCCCGGCTCACAGGGATCAGGTGCGGCGTGAATCTGACCTTTACCTTCCTACCTGCCAATTTCGATAGCTCCTGCTCCATTTCAGGTATATGCCTGTGCCTGAGGACACCGTATGGCTTAAAGCTTTCCCCGGCTTCGCAGAAGCTGGTGTTGAGCTTCGCCCCGCGGCCGGCCCCTGAGATCCCCGATTTAGAGTCCACCACCGGGCAGGCAGTATCGACTTCACTGAGGCCGAAGAGGGGGGCGGTTCCCAGGATGACCGTTGTGGGGTAACATCCGGGATTAGCAACTAGTGCGGCTTTTCTTATCTCTTCTCTGTGTATTTCAGGGAGACCGTAAACCGCCTGGCCCAGAAGCTCGGCCGCTTTGTGAGGGCCATACCACTTTTCGTAGGTTTCCAGGTTACTGAGGCGCACGTCAGCGGATAGGTCCACAACTTTGAGACCCGCGTCCAGGAGCGGCCTGATCAGGCCAGCGGATTCCCCGTGGGGAAGGGCGAGAAAGGCCACGTCCGCTTGCGGATCAAGCTTCAGCTCTTCAATGGTGCGGAGATCGAAATCCTGTTCTGCTCTGATGAAAGGAAGGGCTTCGCTCGCCTTTTTCCCCGCCCAATTCCGTGAACTGCCGCCGACAATGGCTGCGTCGGGGTGGGATGCAAGTATGCGAATTAGCTCCAAGCCGGTGTACCCGGTGGAGCCGAAAACCAGTGCTCGAATCATTGTTCTTATTCCCGTTGAGCAGCGGCATCCGAATTAGAAGCCGCTGAAGAAAGTTTTCGAAGAGTTGTTTCGTGCAATGCTTATTTGCGTTCAAAGAGTAGCAATGCCCCCTGCAGAGGTAGGAGCCGCTTTCCAAATCCGCACATTCTCATGAAGACCTCAGTCAGGGCCCCCAACTTTACCGAAGGTTTCCTACCCACCCCGAATCTAGACGATAATTGGGGGCTTCTTTGGTTATCACCACGTCATGGACGTGAGATTCTTTGAGGCCGGCAGGCGTAATCTTCATAAAATGAGCTTTCGCACGAAGTTCATCAAGATTACGGGCCCCAAGGTACCCCATGCCCGCTTTGAGGCCACCTATCAGTTGATTTACGGAATGGGCCACAGGTCCCTTTGCCGGAACCATCCCCACTATTCCTTCCGGAACCAGCTTGTTTTCAGCTACTCCTTCATGTTGCCCATACCGGTCACGGGAGCCTTCTCTCATGGCCTCGAGTGATCCCATGCCTCGGTAAGACTTGTACGAACGCCCCTGATAAAGGACCATCTCTCCGGGACTTTCATCGGTCCCTGCGAACAGTCCGCCGATCATGACGGTATGTGCGCCTGCTGCCAATGCCTTGGTGATGTCGCCGGAAAATTTGATGCCACCATCGGCTATGAGGGGCACTCCGAGTTCCTCGGCTTTCTTCGCACACTCCATGATAGCGCTTATCTGGGGTACGCCCACCCCCAGCGACTATGCGCGTCGTACAGATGGAGCCGGGGCCGACCCCCAGCTTTACTCCATCCACGCCGGCTTTTACGAGATCCTCGACAGCCTCGGCCGTTGCCACATTGCCGCCGATAACCTGGGCGTTGCCGAAGTTCCGCTTTATGTCGCGAATGGTATCCATGACGTTCTTCGAGTGACCGTGCGAAGTGTCAACGACAATCACGTCGACCCCCCGCCTGACAAGAGCGGCTACTCGTTCTTCCCGGTCAGGGCCTACTCCTACTCCAGCGCCCACACGTAGGCGTCCCAGGGGTCTTTTGCCGAATCGGGAAAGGTTATAGCCTTCTGTATATCCTTGATAGTGATCAGGCCTTTGAGTCGGTTGTCTTTGTCCACGACTAGAAGCTTTTCGATCCGGTGCTTGTGTAAGCAGAGCCTTGGATTCCTCGATGCCTATCTTTTCATCCACCGTGACCAGATTGTCCCGGGTCATGACTTCTTCAACTCTGAGGTCCAAGTTTTCCACGAAGCGGAGGTCTCGATTTGTCAGAATACCGCTCAGATAGCCGTTAACGGTAACAGGCACACCTGAAATGTGATACTTTTTCATGATCTGGAGGGCATCCGAAAGTCTTCTGATCGGGATTGATAGTTATTGCGATCCACGAATCATCCCCGATTCTGACGTTTCACCCGGTCCACTTCTCTTGCCTGATCCTTGATGGAGAGGTTCCTATGGATTATCCCGATCCCGCCTTGCAGACCAGATTGATGGCCATCTCGGATTCGGTCACGGTGTCCATGCCAGCGCTGACCAGCGGGATCGTGAGCATGATTTCTCTGGTTAGTCGAGTCGGAACCTCCACCTCGGAGGGGAGTATTTCCGAATAGCAGGGTTTTAGGATTACATCATCAAAGGTGAGAGACTCGCTAATCACCATCCGATCTTCTCCCTCCCAACACGTGGGATGAATTTCGTTTTTTCAGAGTCGGCGCTCGACATAATCACGCGACTGTTCTCAGGATCAAGCGGAACTTGTAAGGAGATCCGTTCCTTGCTCACTAACGTATGGCCGGTGGGCTCACCTGGATAGAGCGGGTCTGGTCGGCGGCTCTGCCTATTGCTCCCGCGGCCGATTCCGTGAACAGATCCATGTAACTTTCCCACTTCTTCTTGGGGTAAACCAGTTCAGGCTCTGTCTTGATGCCGCCCAGGTCTGCTGCGATCTTCACGGCATCATAAAAGTTGCCTATGGTATCCACCAACCCCATCTCCTTTGCCTTTTCGCCGGTGAAAAACCTTCCGTCCACTATCTCGTGGAGTTTATCTTTCTCTATCTTCCCCTTGCGGCCCTCGGCCGCATCGGAAATGAATTGCTCGTGAACTTCCACGGCAAAATTCTCCAAGATGTTTCTCTCGTCGTCACTCAAAGGGCGCACACCAGTTCCTCGATCCTTATACTTGCCTGCTTTAATAATGTTTACGCTTACGCCGATCTTTTCTATTACCTTGTGTATTTCAGGCAGCATCATGATGACCCCGATGCTACCCGTGATGGTTCCTTGCGAACAGACAATCTTGTTCGCGCTGCTGGAAATATCGTACGCGGCCGAGGCTGCCACAGTTTGCATGGAAACGACAACCGGCTTCTTTTTTCTTTGATTTTGCCAATTTCTCTATAGATCTCCTGGGCCGGCGCTACCGTGCCTCCAGGAGAGTTAATGCGAATCAGGATAGCCTTAACTGATGATTTTTTGGAGTATTTCCGCAATTGCTTGAGTGTCTCGTCGGAAGAGGCAATGGTTCCCTCCAGGTTGATGACTCCAATTTTGTTGCCGGACTCAAATACTTGGCTCCAGGTCGAGGTCTCTTTATCCGAGTCCGAAACAAGCGAGACCGCCACGAGCACTACCACAAACCCTGCCACCAGAAAAAGAATGAGAAGGATCGCCAAGCCGGTCCTCGATTTCTTCATGGTATGTCTCCCCTTCAACGAGGCCTCAAGAATTAAGCTCAAATATCAAGAGGTTGGCCCATAAATTCTTCAAATAATATTAAAGCCTAACAGAATTTTTGTTCCCCCGCAAGCTGTAGACCGCTCCACTTGTAATGGTTCACTTCCGGGTGGGCGAAGCACTCGCACCGGTTTTGATGATTTGTTGTCGCTTGTTGGCCATGCGTGTTGGTGTCATAGCATTTTTTCACAAGTACCTGTGGACTACGATCAAATTGAATCCAGTCATATCGCGTTGACCGGACTGCCAGCTTACAGAATTGCCACCGCGAAAGGCGGTCTGTTTGACTATTCGGGGGGCATTCCGACCATGCCCAGGCTTCCTTTTAGCCCTTCCGTCTCCTCGTGCCCGGTGAGTTTCAAGAAGGCCTTTTCCAAGTTTCCCTTGGTCCTTGCGATGGTGTTTTTTATATTGGCCGGCGTGTCGGATGCTATGATCTTCCCCTTGTGAATAATTGTGATCATGGTGCAAATCTCTTCAGCCACCGCAAGCGTATGTGTAGACAGGAATACGGCCATCCCGCGGCTGCGAGCCATCTGCATAAAGAGGTCCTTCGCAAGCCGAACTCCTCTAGGGTCCAATCCCACCATTGGTTCGTCGATAATAAAGATCTTCGGACGGTGAAGCGACCGCGGCACTGATGATAAGCCTTTGCTTCATACCGTGTGAGTAACCCTCGATAAGCTCATGCTTCCAATCGAGCAGTTCGAACATCTCGAGATACTTTGTGCCGAGCCGCTCAAGGTCCCCGAGATCCACACCATGGATCCCTGCACTGAATTGAAGAAACTCCCAACCGGTGAGCTTCTCGTAAAGGTATGGTCTGTCGGGGACAAAACCGGTGATTGCTTTCGCTTTCTCAGGTTCCGTCGCCAGGTTGTGACCACCGAGGATGATGGTCCCCGTGTCAGGCTTCATAAGTCCGGCAAGCATGCGAATCGTGGTGGTTTTTCCTGCCCCGTTCGGCCCGAGAAACCCCATGACTTCTCCAGGTGCGACGTGCAGATCTATTCGGTCCACGGCCAAGGTCTTGCCGAACTTTTTTGTCAGGTTTTCAATACGAATCATATTGCTTCAAATCACCTCACCGCATACTTGCCCCATTAATTGGCTTCCAAAACCTTCAGCTTCACTTGCCCGAGGAACGACACTACGTTCACGTGTTTGTCCACATCTCCGTAGAGAAGGGTAACGTACGAAGGCCCTACTGGGAGCCGGTTCATAAGAGGGTCCCCCGTGAACCATTTCTTGCCCGCCCAATAGACAGCCCAGGCGTGATAATAAAATCCATCGTCGGCATGGATCAGGCCCACTGCAATTCGTGCAGGAAGCCCCACTGACCGCGCCAGAGCAACCGCCAGGACCGCGTGCTCGTTGCAGTCCCCTTGCTTTGTCTGAAGTACGGTGTATGCATCGGGAACCGAAGGGGTCGGCACTTTCTTGAGATAGTTAAATACCCACTGGTTGATGAGAGCCGCCGCCTTGACGGGATCTTTTTCGTCCCCCACAATCTCCTTGGCCTTATTGATTATCGCGTCGCTATCACTCCGGATGAATCTGGTTGCAATCAAGTACTCCTCCATCTTCGAGTCCTTGCAGGGGAGGGTGTATGTGCTCTCCGGAAGAGCCTCCTTGGTGATCACGATCTCGGAGTTCGCCCACTTCTGACGGAAGTCGTCGCTAGGGATCGACCAATCCTTACCGCCCTGTATTTCAAGACGCACGAGCTTGAGGTCATCTCTTTCCGGAATGGAACCTTCCAGAGGGACTGCCGTGAGAGAAATCATGTCGGGCAGCTCACGCGTCGCGTGCATCTCTCTCATGATCTCAGCCTTGTCTGAACGCGTGACCGTAATACCCAACGGCATACGTCCTTTCAAAAGGCGGCCCTCGTCGTCTATCCACATGGTCAGGTCCAGGGTGCGGAAAGAGGCCGCACGCGCCAAGCCTCCACCTTCTGGCCGCCCAATTCCAGGTCTGCCTTTTCCAGGACTTTAATGACCGCGTCCCACTTGTTGCCGTCCATAGGATCGAAGATGGGCAGGCGAATCTCTTCACCCACTTGTTAAGCCCGTCAAGGGAACAGGCAACCCCAGTGATCTCGAAATCCTGGGACTTTCGTAAAGCTTGAGCCGCTTGGTGCCACCTCCTTGGGAGGCAGGCATCTCAAGAAGGAGATCTCTCCCCTCCATGCGGCCCTTTTGCTCGAATGAGATAATTCCTGATGATACTTTCAAACGAAAGGAAATCAGTCGGAAGTTCTCGTCCACATTAGACTCCGTAAAGATGCGGATCGGCTTTATCTGGCCTTGAAGGTTCAGGGAAATGCTCAGGTCATCCCGCAAAATCCATTGATCGTCTCGCCGGAATTGCCTGGAACGGCCATAGCCGGAGTAGGCGCCCCCGATCCGGATCAGGAACCAGTCATCTGTTTCCGCAGGAGCAATCCGGAGACCTTCCGTGATATCGGTAGAGCCGCCGGGGAGATAGCGGTCCGCAAGGATGGACACCGATCAGCACCACCCAGACGCCGACAATAGCGGCTGTCAGGAGAGGACTGAATCGTAATTTTGAACGTCGTAGCAAAGGGAACATAAGAGATTGCTCTGGCATGCATCGAAAAAGTTTACGAACGCGATCAACTCGCGAAATGGCGCCTTCCTGAGACAGACCTTCCTGCGCACCGGCCATTCTCAAGTGAAACGCCGCTGAAGGGTTGCAAGAAGTTCTTCGTTATTTTCTAGAACTTCCCCCGCCTGGATCTCAGTTAACCCCGCACCGACCAGAACTCTCAGGGCGGTTTCACGGGTAATGAGATCGCCGGGGCTGTGGGTATCTGTGTTAACTATCAGTCTGGCACCCTGATCAAGGGCGGTTCGCGCCACGTGGCCGTTGGCCATGCTGTGGCCGGCCCTGGCCGTAATTTCCAGAAAGACCCCCTTGTCCGCAGCCATCCGAGCCTCGGAGGGGGTAATGAAACCTGGATGGGCCAATATGTCCGCGCCGGCCTCGATACCCGCCAGATTTGTCCCTGGCGCGACTGGTTCGACAGGAGATTCCCCGTGGACTACAACAAATACTGCCCCAAGTCTTCTGGCTTGGTCAACCAGTTCTGAAATTTGGGCCGGTGGCGCATGAGTGATTTCAATGCCGGGGATCACGAAAGTCTCCTGGTGGCGGTTCAGTTCTCTCTGGCGACTTTGACCAGCCTGGGAACAAGCCATTCCAGGTTGGATCCGTCCGTGTGGTCTGCCAGACCAATTGCTCGATATCCGATGTTGCCGGCCCGACGCACCAGCTCGCTCGCAATAAGCGCTCCGTCACTCAGAATAGTATGAGTGTGAAAGTCAATCACGTTCACCTCCGATGGGCATCCTCTGGGCTCATCGGCTGCCTGGTATTGCTCCAGAATCTCTTGTGCCTTGCAGCCACAGGTTTTGCTAGGCCGTAGCCCTTACTCGCCTGCCCCTACAGCATACATGGGCCGGACCAAAACTCCAAGGGCGCACAAGAGGGTTCCACGACTCCATTTTGCCTTGGGCGCAGCGTGCGGGAAGTCCAGAGAGAGCGCCTTGCTAAAAATCTCTTCCAATGGTCGTAGTTTTATTCTAAGATCGGCTCCGCTGGCGAGATCTCTGCCCTGCCACTTCCAGAGTGGAGTGGATGCAAATCTGATCCCGCCCTTTGAGTGTGGATTTTGAATCGGGCCTGAACGATGGCCCGCATAAGTTTGAGGGCAGAACGTAGATCCGGCGACCCGAAATTGATCTGAACAAAATCAAGCCGATTATTTCATGGATGCACGAGTTTCAAACGGTTCGAAAGGCGATGGAAAAGAAAGAGGCACGAATAAAATGTAGCGGCTGCGGGTCATCCTACAAGGTCAAAATTCCCGTAACCGACAAGCCCGTTAGCTTCAAGTGCAAGAAATGCGGCAAGGTCCTCAAGCTCAGGATCAAGTCCGTCTCTCCAGAAGCTGACGTTCCAGCTGCGCCCTCGTTTCAGACGGCGATGGAATCGGAGCCGGAGTTTGAGCGCACTGCAGCTACCGGATTCGGACGTGTACGATGACCGAAGCCAAGGGTCATCAGCGAGTGGCCCCACTCTGGAGCCGCATTTCTTCGGCCAAGCCGCCGAACAGCCCCCGCCTGCACAGGACAAGAGCCGGCGGTGGATCGTTCTCATCGGGCGACATCGTTAAAGGGCCGTTTATCGACGACGAAATAGTTGCCATGATACGGGATGGAGATGTAACTGCTGAGAAACCTCCCTCAGAATGGGAGAACGGCCCTGGATCAAAGCCTCTGAAATAGCCAATTTCCGGGAGATGTTTCCGGAATCGCGGAGGGATTCGAAGAAGGGGCCCCTCGAGTCGATGACATTAGTCGATTCTCATTGATGACTCTGAGGAGGGTAAGCCTTCCGGACCACCCTTCTATGAAGAGTTGCCGGCGATAGTTCGATATCCCTGTCGCGGGAGGCGGCTGGCAGCCACTAGCCATATTTGCAGGAATTGCATTTGTGCTCTGCGCGGCGTTGTCCTTTGAGTTCCTGGTGGGGTTGCCGCTAAGCCTGATTGGCTGGATAATTCTTTACGGGTACTTGGGCACTCTCATGCAGTTCAGCAGCCAGTCTCCGGCCAGTCCACCGCCTAACTGGAACTTTGGTGCGGCCAAAGAGATGGCAGCCCAGGGCGGCAAGATTTTGCTCGTGATACTGGTCTGTGCTCCCTCCCCGTGGGAATTCTCGTCCTTGGCATGATAACCTGCTTCTTGAATTCGTCTCATTCTGTCTGTAACAATTCCACGGCTCTTGATCGTTCTGGTTTAACGCGGCCTCCCTTTCATGGTACCGGCCGCTCTGGTAGTCTTGGACAGCTCTCAGAAGGTGGCGACAGCATTCAGTCCCGGCAAAACGATGGCCATGGTCAAAATGGGCGGACAATCCTATCGTATGATGGCATTGGTTTCGGTTGCCGCGGGGCCTATTTGTATGCTGACTGTGGTGTTGGCGATGTTCCTGGTTGAGATTCCGGGCGTGGGTTTCCTGTGTCGGGACTCGTAATGGCGCTGGTCCTTTTTTACGGCATTTTGTGTGGTTCCA
>CAWBBA010000015.1:0-144140 GCA_963786905.1 uncultured delta proteobacterium
TAGGGCAGACCTTTCCCCCTGTCAAGCACTTTCCGGCGGTAGGTGTAACTATTCACTTACGCGGAGGAGCCTCATCGGAGAAAGCAACCTCGTGTGCCGCGGGCTCACCGCAGAGATCGCGGACATCAATTAGATGAAGTCTTTTCTGCGTTCTCGGCGCACTCTGCGGTGAAGTGTTATTCTGCGACCTGCCCGCGTAACTAAACAGATACAGAGTTTACCTATTTTCAGATTATTGAGGCATCTTGCAGCCGGTCTGTTCTACCTTAGGGATTATCTCTTCACCCGGAAAAATCTTGAGAGGATCCAGTTTTCTGAATCGCAACTTTGCATCATAATCGCCGGTCATTCCCCAGACCCCGTCCATGATAGCCTGGTGATCTCCGGCCCGAATAACTGTCCTACCTTGGGGCAAGTCAACAGCTATTCCTTCCAGTGCCTTTATGATCTTTTCTTTGTCCGTGCTGCCTGCTTTTTCCACTGCCGCAGCATAGGTTTTTACACCTGCGTAACCTCCATGGGCGTTAAAATCAGGAAACACATGGTATCGCGAGGTGTACGCAGCCACAAACTGCTGATTTGCTGGAGTGGAATTCGCTTGGAACCAATAGAGCCCCCCCAGCCACAGGCCCTTGGGCAGTTGAGTGCTAAGGCCGACCATCACATCGCCTGAAAAAGCAAGATTCATCAACACCTTGCGTTTGCCGTCAAAAAAGCCCATAGCAGCGGCTTCACGGATAAAATCCATCAGATTGCCGCCATACAGCGAGATTAGAACACCGTTGGCTCTCGTCTTCATAATTTTCTCTATATATGGTTTGAACTCGATAGTCGTGACAGGGGCGTAAGCAATCTCCGTGTCCGGAGCAAACGTTACGTCACGTCGCTTTTCCCTAAGGTATTTCTGAAAGTATTCCCAGCATTGGTAACCGAACAGATAATCCGGTCCTATCGTGGTCCAATGAGTAGCATCCTTCATATCGGCTGCCAAAGCTGAGGCCCCTACCAAATTTTGCGGCCCATTCATGGATATGCGGAAAGTATACGGATTGCATTTGGATCCCGTAACATCCGGGGTCATAGCAAGAGTTATGATTAGAGGTGTACGGAGTCGATTCATTACCGGAGCAACCGCATCAGCGACCCCGCTGGAAACTATGCCCATGACTACGTTGACCTTTTCATCCATAGCGAGCTTTGTCGCTGCCTCGACGCCAACCTCAGGTTTCAGTTGTGTGTCGGCGAAAGTCCCTACGATTTTCCGGCCAAGCACGCCGCCTGCTTTGTTGATCTCGTCCATGGCAATCTCAGCGCCCTGCTTGGCGCCTGCCCCGTAATGGCCGAGCCGCCCGGAAAAGACGTAAAGAAACCCGATTTTAATAGGCTCTTGAGATATACTCGGGGACGGAGAGAGGAATGTGAATACAATAAGCGAGCAAGCAAAGAACATTGCGATTGGTTTCATGGCAGCTCCTTTGGAGTGGTCTGTAAACGCGAACCGCGGTGCTCTCAAGGCAATTAATTACGCTTCTAAATTCAGCGGTCCCAGGACAGAAAGCCAATGGCTTTCCACCATAATACCGACAGCGTCAGCTTCAATCACCCCCTTCCGTTGTACAGTGAGAAACCCCCTACCCGTGGATGACCAGTTTGAGCGGCTTTCTAAGATACCGCACTCCTGCTCGCCAGTCAATCATGGGCAAGGATTCGTTCGGTGGTGGTCGAGGATCAAAATTGACACGGGCGCAGGTAGAACAGTATGCTCAAACCGGTGGGTAAGAACACAAAATAGGGATTGTAGAGCATGTCAAGAGTGGCGTTATTTTTGAGCGTAATCGCTCTATTTCTATCGTGTCCTCTGGCAATGGCCCAGTCCGGGTCCTCCGACCAACCCGAAACGGCTCAGCCATGCCCCAAGAGCCCCTTGGAAGCGAGTAAGACCGCCGCCCAAGACGTTCAGCAGTTCAAAAAGAAGTTTTTCTCAGGAACGTGGACTGGATTCTTGCACCAGTTTAGATTGAAATACGCCGCATGCCCTGAGCACATCAAGGCAGTTTACATTGAATCGGCTAGACAACTGATGAACGCGAGCTCATCGCAGGTGGGGTCTTTTCAAAACTCGCTCAAGAAGTAACGAGCCCAATTCCTCCCCCCGTGATTTACATTATCAAGTGCGTCACTTCATCTATGGGTTTGGAACATGGGCTCGATTATCTGTAAAAGAGTCGGGTCAATTGCCAGGAATCCAGAGACGCAATCTCGATTATCACAAATCCGGCAAGTTGAGCCGAGCCGGACACGTTGCTTGTTTCACCTATCGGCATGAGGCCCGAAAAACAATCGTCGAGATCGTGCGATAGTGTGAGGAATCAGGCAGCGTGACTCAAAGGCTATCGGCGGGTACGCGATCTCCACAAGACAACTTGTTCAGCTCACAGGGTCCACAGAGTCAACCCGTCAGCCCCACGGGCCGAGAAGATCCGGCCGAGATCTCTTTCTCGCAGTTAAAATGCACCGCGAGAAAGAGATTCATGCGCCGGGGCATTTCTTGCGTCATTGGACTTTTCTGAACCCGGGAGCGCCAGGAGTGGCGGCAGCCGCAGGAGTGTTGGCCGCAGGGGTGGCAACGCCAGGAGTGGCGGCAGCCGCAGGGGTGTTAGCGGCAGGGGTGGCAACGGCAGGTGCTGCAGCCTGCGCCGGCTGCTTGGCCTCCTCTTTGGGCTTCTGCATGGCCTCAGCGCTCTTCTTGGCCATCTTGGCTCGCTATTTGTTGTTTCACGACCGCCAGTTCTCTTCTTCGTGCTGCTTCACCTGTCGGCTGCAAGTCGACAGCGCGCTCTGCTTAAGCTCTTGAACCTGCGCTTCCATTTGCTGAATCTGGGCCCCGAGCTGTATCCTCTGCTTGACTAGACTCTCGATCGAATCCGAAAGCGGTTTGAGTTGGCCAGTGAGGTTTCCACCGCACTGTTGCTTGGTCTGATTGATCTGGCTTTGGATCCGTTCCGCCTGCTGCTCGAGAGCAGATATCTGCGAGGAGATGTCGTCTGCATAGGCGCTGAGACTCAACGCAAGCATCCCAACGGAAAGAATCACTGCCAGCACGAGGCTCTTCTTCATGTCTGGACTCCTGTTTTCGTTGATTTGAGGCGCAGAGGTCTCGCCTGCAGGAGTGATTCATATCACATATTCCTGAGAATTCAAGGTAAATTTATTTAATTATCTCAAACTGTTTTGTTATTATACTAAATAATTACTTTAATAAAGTTAAAAATCAGGCGGGGGCCGGTGCTGTTATGAAAAGGCCACACCTGCGGGACAGGCTTGGCTATCGGGTGAAGTAGGCGCTATCTTCCCCTCCGATAGACAGATCACCCGACGGGCCAGAGCTTGCACCTGCACGATATCGTGCGAGGTCAAAATAATAGTTGTGCCGCGTTTTGCGTTTAGTTCCAGGACCGTTTCTCCGGTGCGCTGCACGCTCTCTCGGTCCATATGGTTGGCCGGTTCGTCGAGAAGTAGGACCTCTGGTTCCAGCACCAGTGCGCGTGCCAGAGCCACTCTCTGGGCTTCACCCCCCGAGAGGGAGCGCGCATAGCGGTCTTCAAAACCGAGCAAACCCACGGTCTCCAGAGCGGCCCGTGCGGCCTTTCTGCCTGTGCGTCGAGGCACTCCCCTCACCTGTAGGCCCCACAGCACATTGGACAGCACGGAGGTGTGAAAGAGGTAGGGATTCTGAAGCAACAGCCCCACCCTTCGCCTGAAGCTTAACAGATTCTCCTTGCACGCGGCTGCCCCGAAAAATGAGATCAGCCCACGCTGCGGTGTCTCTATGAACGCCAGGTTATGGAGAAGCGTGGTCTTGCCCGACCCGTTCGGCCCTACCAGAGCCACAATGTCACCTGCGGCGATCTCCATCTGGTCTATATCAAGAACAGGCCGGTTATCGTAAGAAAACGTCAGGTCTCGCAGGCTGTACGCCGCAGTCATACTTTGCCTCTTTGCAACAGGAAGAGGAGAGCATTAACCGAAAAGGCCACCAGCAGAAGGAACATGCCCAGGGCCAGGCCTAATTCAAATTCTCCTTTGCTGGTTTCCAGTGCTATGGCCGTTGTCATGGTTCTCGTGAAACCCCTTATGTTTCCGCCGAGCATCATGGCGATGCCCACCTCGGAAATGACTCTTCCAAAGGCCACCACCACTGCAGCCACTACCGCAAACCTTGCCTCAATAAGGATCTTCCATGTCTGTTGAACCGCTGTAGCTCCCAGAACCTTACAGGTAAGAATCAACCTTGGATCCAAACCCTGAATGGCAGCAAGGGTAAGATTTACTACCGTCGGAATCGCGAGGACAAACAGCCCCAGGGAAATCCCCGTCGGCGTGTAAAGCAGTCCCAAGTCACCGAGCGGCCCGCGGCGACTCAAAATAGCGTAGAAGAGAAGCCCGACCACTACGGTGGGAAGAGCCATGAGCGTGTTCAAAACAACCAGCGCGGCTGACTTGCCCCGAAAACGCTTCAAAGCCATGAGGACTCCCAAGGGGACACCCAAAGCCGACGCGAAAAGAGTCGCCAGAATGGAAACCTTGAGCGAAGTCCATACAATGAAATAAACGTCCGAGTCGAAACTGAGCAACAACGCTAAGGCATTGTATAGGGAACTGAGGAGAAAACCCAAGTTGGCTCCAAATATGCTTTATGGTGGTCCGAGTCCACGCGAAGAATAGCGCAGGTCCTTCCTGAAGTCTGGAAAAGAAGTGGTTCCCCCCTTAGGTAAAGGGGGGTTAGGGGGGATTTTGGGCTAACCTCTTGAAAATCCCCCTAAATCCCCCTTTAGGAAAGGGGGACTTTGATGGCCCGTAGATCCTTTCGGCGCCGTCACAAGTAACGAAACCGACGTTCGATTTCGCGCCTATGGGGTTTGGGGGAACCTTCTTTACACAAAGAAGGTTCCCCCGATCTTCCTCAAGGCTTCTTCGCGTCCGGGAAAAATAGCTGCTTGCCGTTCAATTTGAAATCGGCTATCACCTTTTGGCCTTCAGGGCCCGTAACGTAGTCGATGAATTTCTTCGCCAGATCGTAATTGACTTTCGGGTGTTTTTTCGGGTTAACCGCAATTATTCCATAAGGGTTGAACAATGCCTTGTCACCTTCAAGGACTATTACGAGGTCGACCTTGCCTTCGTAAGCTATGAATGTTCCTCTGTCAGCCAGGGCATAGCCCTTCTTGTTAAAGGCCATCTGAAGGACTTCGCCCATTCCTTGGCCGGCTTCGATGTACCATTTCCCTTCCGGCTTGACACCTGCGGCTTTCCAAAGCTGTTTCTCCATCTGATGGGTGCCGGAATCGTCCGCACGGGAAATAAAGTCGGCCTTCCCCTCTGCAAGGCGCTTGAAGGCTTCCACGGCCGTCTTGGCTTCTTTGATCTTGGCCGGATCGTCCTTGGGTCCCACAACCACGAAATCGTTGTACATGACGTCACGGCGATCTACGCCGTACCCATCTGCAACGAACTTGTCTTCCGCGGGTCGGGCATGCACGAACACCACGTCTACATCTCCGTTTTCACCGAGCTTCAAGGCCTTGCCGGTCCCCACTGAAATGACATCGACTTTGACATTATTGGCCTTTTCAAAGGGCGGCAGCAACGCGGACAGCAGTCCTGACGCTTCGGTGCTTGTTGTGGTGCTCATACGGAATCGAGTCTCCGCATGAACTGACGAGATCGCAGCGCCCAAGAGAACTATGGCGCCCAGAATTGAAATAGCCTTTTTCACAGGAAACCTCCTTGAATTGACTTCATTGCGACCAACACGAAAAATCTGAGCTGACGGTTGACGGCTTACCGGATTAGACAATATCTAGTCATCGTACTTCTTTGCGTATTCTGCGTCGTTGTACAGCCCTTCTCCATGTTTGTCCTTGCCGTAGTTACGAATTATATCCTGCCCTTGCTTCGAGGCCACGAAAGCTGTGAACCTGGCAGCCACAGACGCTCCGGGCGTGGCCCCTTCCGGCTGACACAGAGCGTGATAGGTGTTCACAAGAAACTTGTCCCCGCGGAACAGTATTGTGAGTTCCGGCACATTCTTCTTTTCCGCCGCCCAAGTGCTGCTATCCGTCATGAAGTACCCCTTTTCCGTGTTTGCCCTTTTCAGGGTCGCACCCATGAAATCCTTCGTGACGATGTACCAGTCTCCGGCAGGGGAAATCCCGGCTTTGCTCCAGACCTCCATTTCCTTCTTGTGGGTCCCCGAGTTATCCCCTCTGGAAAAGAATTTGGCCTTGGATGAGGCTATTTTCGAGTAGGCTTCCGCGGCTGTCTTGGCGCTGGAGATTTTCGCGGGATCACCCGCCGGCCCGACAATGTAGAATTCGTTCGAACCGATGAGAGTACGCTTCGTAGCCCACCCCTCTTCGACGGCTTTCTTTTCCGCGGCTGGAGCGTGGACCATGATCATGTCCACTTTCTTGTCCTTCAAGAGTTTTAGAGATTCTCCTGATCCAGCCTTTTGCCAGCACAATGTCGTTTTTCCGACGGAACTGAACGTCTCTGCAAGGACTTTCACCAAGCCGAGTTCGCCGGGACTGCCAGTGGCCAAGGAAAACTTTTCCGGGCCGCTGCCGTAAAGGCCATCACATTTTTCTCCGGCAAAGGACGCATAGACCAAAAATAGTACTAACCAAGGGACAGCCGAAAGCTTCAAATACTGCTTTCCAGTCACCTTATTCCTCCTTCGATCTCGAATTTTGCGGAAAAACCATCTTTCCGCAGATACTCAAGTCATATCCCTGAAGCTCTTGAGACAGAGCCCGAAACGCCTTTTCTTGAAGCAGCCCGAGAAACAGTTGCACTCCCTGCTCAAAGAACCGGTCTTTGTAGATCAGGAGATCAAAGCGTTCGCCGCGCAAGGGCACGAAGTCCAGCCCAAGAAGGCCCGCTACCGCGGTTATTGCCGGCCCCACGTCTGCGCGACCCGAAAGAATTTCAAGCCCCACATCCAGGTGGCGTTGCAATTCTCTCTGGTAGCCCTCAATCTTACGTCCATCCAGTCCGGCTTTTTTCAACTCGAGATCCAGGAGCAGGCGGGTGCCCGTTCCGGGTTGCCGGTTTACAATTTTCAAGCCCGGTTGGCCAAGGTCAGCAACGCTTCGTATATTTCCTGGGATTCCCCTTGGGAACAAGCAAGCATTGCTCTCGGCGGCAAAAGTTAACAACAGCAGGCAGCTCGGTGAGTTCTTCACTGGCATACTTGAAATTGTATTCGTCCTCGTTTTCTTGAAGGAGATGGCTCGCGGCTATGTGGCACAAGCTGCGACGCATCGCCTTCAGTCCTCCGAGGCTGCCCAGATTCCCGAACACTGCCACGTGCTCAGGGTATAGGCTGTTGAAGAGGGAAATAGTTCTATCAAGAAGGATGTCGTTGCTTCCCGCGATGATCAGCAGCCCGTGATAAGGGGGTAAAGGGCTGGAAGTAACCGGGCGGTTGATGGTTCGCTCGGTTATCCATTGCTCCACGAGGCTGGCTGGGAAAAGCCATTTGCCTGTCACTTTGGTCGCAGGGAGATTCTTCTCGGAAATGAGGCTATAGACCATTTTCTCGTTGATATCGAGAAGTTGAGCCACTTCCTTGGTTGACAACAGGGTTTTCATTGCCTGGTCACCGACGCTACAGATTAATTAAGTCTTTTGAGGAGACATCCAGTGGTTTGTTGATAGCATCATAAGCCGGAATGTGTCAATATGGAACCAAAGAAGGTCTTATAATTACTAATGCTGACTTATAGTGACCAGAGATCGTAGCTCAAGACAGAAAAGAGGACTCTCACATTTATGCTTGTCCCTCTGCTTGCTCGAGAATGGGGACAGGCTACTTTTCCTCGTCTCCTTTCTCCTTTCTTGGCCTTCCTCTTCTGTTTAGCGTCGATTCCAATCCGAACTCTTTGCACTTGCTTCATCTGCCATTCTGCATCGCCGAAAGGTGTTTGACGATTCACACTCCTGCGAAGACAACTCAAGGGTCTGCCTCCTGGAATGGCGTATCTACGTATTGACCCCATTCCTCCGGCAAATCAAAAGGCGCTATGACGGTCAACATCCTTTGCACCTTCCCCAAAGTTTCATTATGAGACGACCACTGCCACTCGGTTGCTGACTTTACCAGTTTTGCCCGCACAGGGTTGCTCTCGATATATCTCAACACCATCATGAGATGGCTGTCCTTCTGAATCATGAAACTCTTGTATCTGCCCTGCCACACATGTCCGCTGCTCTTATAATGCCGATGATATCTCCTGACGTGGCTTGTCATAAGCCACTGCATCCATCTGCTCAACTCCTCTCCCCTTCTTCGGCTTAACTGCTATATGGAAATGATTCGGCATCAGACAATAGGCGAATATCTCCACGGAATATCGCGTCTTTGCCTCCTCCATAATCTTAATAAAGGCATCGTAATCCTTTTCCTTGTGAAAAACTTCTTGTCGTGCATTCCCACGGTTGATCACATGATAAATGCCATTAGCGGCTAATCCTCTTTCTATTCTCGGCATAGTTTATTCAGCCCCCTATAAAGTAGCCTGTCCCCTTTTGAGGCTTGTGTCCCTTTTGAGCTGCTTCAATCTGGCAAACAGGAAATACTCCTCCCGGCCTTCACCGGAGATCCTCCAATGAAGACTGGCTTTCCGGCTTGTTGTCAGACTTGCTACCCATGGAGATGGATTTCGCTAGGGCGAGAACCGCGAATAAGCCAATGATTCCGTATCCCACCTGTACGGCCCCAAAAAGAGATCTGGGGTGATCCCCGATATGAAAAAGCCCCATAACCCCTCTCCAATAAGACCATAAGTCACTTTCTTCATGGTTGTTATCTCCCAATTTTGTCCGCGAGCTGACACGAGTGCGTTACAGCAAGGGAATAGTCCATACCTAAATCCCCATGCTTGGGAATGCGTCGAGTTTTCACGGGGAGCCCCTCACCGTCGAACCAGAGAAACATTTACCGCGGAGATCGCAGAGCCCGCACGAGAAAGCCGTTTCTTCTTTTTTCATCGGATGAGCCACAGTCTATCGCGTCCCCGATATTCAAGCTATTTTTCCTCTCTGCGTTCTCTGCGAACTCTGCGGTGAATCCAGTTTCCCCCACCGCGGGAATTTGGGACATTCGGTTGTGTTGTATAGATACAGATCCGTCGGCCCAGGCGACCCCCACCCGGGTCTGGTTGTTAGCTAGATGTAAGTTGCTGAAACTACATAAATTAGTTTAGAGGATGGTGTTCATGATATGAATTCCAGGGAATTTGTCAACACGGAATTCTTCAGTATCGCGGGTATGACTGAAAGGATAATAAAGATTGGCCCGGCTGCCTCTTGACCATCGCGGCTGTCAAGCCTTGGAGTGCCTGGCTGCCACTTCTTCCATGATGGCAGAAATCTTTTCAGAAAGGACGTAGCTGATGCCGCCCCTCTCGAAGGAATCTCTGACCATCTCTACGAACTCATCGAAAGCCCCTTCACTTTCCAGAATGAGCTTGGCGTTGCGGGCTTCTTCTTCGGTGTATTCGCCGTCGTGATTTCCAGCCACCTGTTTGAAGGTTTCCCGAAACTCCCGTTTTCCTCCCCAGAAAACGATGACATTGTCCATGTAGTCGTTGATTTCTTGAATGTGCTGAACCAGCTCTTCTCGACTCATCCCATCAAAATCCATGAGTTGTCCCCTTAGCCTCTCTCCCCCATGATTGGCCTGGATTGCGTGCTGGCGAGGCATAGTGCTGGCCGTTCCTCACGAACGCCGCGTTTCTCCGAACTGCCACAACTGAGCATCAAAAGCCCAGGGGCAGTTTCTTTATTTCCCGCAAGTCCTCTTCTTTTAAGACGCGGTGCATATTCTCTTCCCATCGGAAGAACTTCTTGGAAAGCTGCTCAACTCGGTAGAGAATTTCCCCAACTTCGGAAACCAGTTCCTTGTTTCTTTCCCGACGTGCCTTGTTCAACTCCTGTTGCAGGTGTCGAATCAGCTTGCGAGCCTGCTCCGGGGTCTCGAGAAACCGGACAGGGTCATATAGGCTTCCCCGCCTCTCTTTCGGGTTCCAGCGGGTCATAATGTCATTGATATGTTCACGCAACATGGCGAAATAATTCCTGTGCCAAATGTATATGCCGGTCACAAAAAGATTTGTCTGGATTTTCCCCAAAAAGTTCCCCCCAACGGAACTTGCGCTCTCCCGAAGTCACTTGTGCAACGCCTCGGGGGTGCGCTCGGCAACCACGCCATATTACACCACGCCGATGCAAATTTCAATCCCGGGAACCGCGGCATGGGCATTCAAAGCCACTAACAGGCTCTTTCTCAAAAAAGGTGGCTTGAATAAAAGTGATAACGGAGCTTTTCGCCAGCCGGTCCAGTTGATATACTATAGTAGCCGGTCGGGCTATGCCAGCTTCTGTACCGCCTCTAAGCAAAACGGGTCCTTACAGAGAATAGACCATGAGAACTCCCAGTGAGCAGGAGTGCCTAGCGCTCCTGGAAAAATATCGGACTCCGGACCACATCATACTTCATTCCCGAAAAGTCTGGGAAGTTGGAAGACTCGTGGGCGAAGGACTCCTGCGGCGGAACCATCCTGTGGATTTGTCGCTCATCCGAGCGTCGTGTCTCCTTCACGACATAGGCAAATATCCCTGTATCCTGGATGGTACAAGGTACCACGATATCAGAGGTGAGCAGATACTTGAGGCCGAAGGGCTCTCTGCGATAGGAGCCATTGTTGTTCAGCACGTGATTCTAAGAAGTGAGATTGATGGACCGGTCAAAGAAGAACATATCGTCCACTATGCTGACAAGCGAGTTGTTCATGATGAGGTCGTAAGCCTGGAGGAAAGATTCCTCTACCTTAACGAGACATACGGAAAAAGCCCGAAAGCAGTTGAAGGGCTCATGCTGATGAAGCAGGAGACTCAGCGGTTGGAAGAAGCAATTTTCATTTTGCTGGATTTTGATCCCGCGGACGTCATAGCGCTTCTTGCCTGAGTAGGCCCGGTATGGTTTTTTGAAATCCCCCGCTACGGTCCCAGGAAAGGCGCTACCTACACAAAAGGCCCTTTAATCTAGGAAGCTGCAACTTTTATCCCAATTATATAAAAATATCTTGACCTATCTGGAAGAATAAGCTTTAGATCCAGTGAAAAAGAGAGTGATCGCTGCGCGCTTGGGCAGGAGGTTGAATTTCGTGAAACGATCTGATATAATGCGGGTCGTTCACTGATGTTTAGAGCTGGTCAACTCTTTAGTTGCAATATGTTCCGAGTGGAGGTTTTGGAGCCGATTGTCCTTCCTAATTCTGCCCCATGAGGCAGCCCGGTTTCCCGGCGGAGATATTTTTTCCGGGTCAGTGTATCTAGGCAATCCACTCCTGTATTGACATCATGGGATGGAGGAGTCTCCACAAAATACTCCCGGTTCGGAACAAGAACGCTGTGAGCTGAGCGTACCGGAGATCTCGCAGCGGACAACACATTTTTTTGGGTGGGATATGGTGAATAGGATCTTGAAAAGACTCATTATTCCGGCAATCCTCATCGCGGTCTTTTCAGCACAGTCTGTGGGGGATGAATTGAAGTCCCCTTTGGAAAGGCACGCAAGGATAAACACTCAGTCTGCTGATTATAACAGGGACGTAGGGCTCAGCGAAGAATCAGCGTTGCCAGCGTGGCTAGAAGATCTGTTGACACGTCTTCCCGAAGAGGTGGCAGCGGAAAGCCCACAGGCGGAAGACTCCCGAGTGGAAAACCTCCAAAAGGAACTGGAATCCACTGTATCAACGGCTCAGGCTGCCGTGCCGGAAGAGACGAATCCCCTCTTTCCCAAACCTTCTGCCATTCCTCCGCTTTACACTTCGCCGAAGTTGGAAGGGGAAGGGGTTTGGACCGCGGAAGATATGCCCAGATCCGGCGACGGGCCGCCTCTGGTCTACAAAACCGTGTACCGTCCCAGCGAGGAGTTCCCCACTTCTACAGTGTACATGGCGCTATTCGATATGAGTCGGCTCAGGACACGTTTTTTCATCGGACAGACAGAGCCGGGAATATACCAGGTGTCCCACAGGCCGGAAGAGGAAAGTCTGTCCAAAATAGTTGCGATTACCAATGCCATGTGGATGCAGCAGCATGCGAGAGGGGCCGGCGCGATTTTCAGAGGTCAGGTGATCTACCCCATGGTCCCCGGCATGGCAACTATGGTCATTTATCGCGATGATTCGGTCGATGTCATCGAATGGACGAATGAGATACCTCTCTCCGTCGTAAGAGACGCTCGACAGTTGCGACACCTGATAGTGAAAGACGGCATGGTAGTAGAAAAGATAGTCAAGAACGGGAAGATTACCGATGCCGAACTCGGTCTAGGCGGCTTTTTGATTGATGAGAAGGGTCGCAGCACCATGGGTAACAAATTCTGGTTTCTGGCCACCCGGACTGCTTTCGGAATTCGAGACGACGGGAACGTGGTTTTCGCGATGGGGCACCACGTGAGCACCAAAGATCTTGCCAAGGCCCTCGTGCTGGCTGGATGCAAGCGAGCAATCCACGGGGATGCCAACATTCATAATACTGTTTGTAACTTCTACTTCAGAAACGAGCAGGAGAAGATTGTGAAACGGGACAAGCTTTCTCCTGAACAGTTGCAGTACACCATGAAGCGATACGATCAGGGTTACGCCAAGGACTTCTTTGCCTTTTATGAGAAGTGATACAAAAAAGGAAGGCGGCCATTGCTCGATGCTGAAGGCCTTGGAAGTCAATTTGTTCTTTTGCGACTGCGCCCCATAAAATAGCCGGCAACACCCACAATGCCTAAAATCCAGCCCACGCCTCCGATGATTTCGGTTATTGTGGGGCCTTTGTCTTTTTGTTCCATGAGCATCTTCTGTTGATTGGCGAGCATCTTTGCCAGCGGCTGAATCTTCTCGTCCAAGGCATCTTCCACTACCTTCTTCAGTAGAGCTGGATCTTGAACCTGAACTGAAGGCTGCGCGGCCGCTAAAGGGGGGCCCGCTATTTTCGTCTCTTCGTTTTTCGGCTGTGGCACCGATGTTTTCTGTGTAGAACCAAGCAGGTCGGCTTGGCTGAGCGTGAAATCAGCCTTGTGCCCCATACCACCCTCCAGCACGATTTTGATGTCGCCGTTTATTGGAGGAAGGTCTGCCAACTTGAAGCGCCACATTCCCTTTTCGTCAGTCTTACCTTCTAGGATCTTCTTTCCGTCAGAATCCAAGACTTCTACCACCGAGTTTTGAGCCTTGACTTTGCCGCTAAAGTAGCCCTCCACAACAACCGTGTCGCCTTCAACGTAAGCGAATACGTTGACTTTGTGAGCCCAGCCGGAAGTGCTCGACAACAAAAGTAGAGTTACGGTTGCCAGCAGGCTGCCCACGACCTTCATGCCAAAATACGATTTCAATTCTCCCCTCCTGAACTTCAAAGGGATGAGAGTCAATTTCTTGGAAAATAGCGGGGAAACTTTCAGTTAAGAAAGCTCCCCCAGGCTCCCGAAGGAGCAATCAGCCCCGGCTAAGGGCTTACTGGATTACTACGGTTCGTTTCTTCGTACTTCTTGCGGTGCACTAAAAAAGGTCTAGTTTACCGACCGGCTTGCCTCCGATGAAATATCCCTCAGCATCTCCGGTCTTACCCGTCTCACGAACTCGATGATGAAAATAGTGATTATTCCTTCCATGACCATCACGGGGAGATGGACCAGAACGACAAGCTTTGCAGCCGCATAGAAGGATTCCCCTGTGGCCACGAGGGATACAGCGACCAGCATTCCCGAGCCGACTATAGCGCCGGCGCCTGCTATGAATTCGGCCACACCCCTGGTCACGACGTTCGGACTCCGAATGAATCGACCGCATAGAAATCCTACCAACACAGCCGGAAGAGCCATATTGAACGTGTTGATACCCAGCGTGGTGAGCCCGCCGAACTGGAAAAGAACCGCCTGAAGCGCCAATCCCGTCAGAATCGCGGGGAAGGCCATCCAACCCAAGATAAGCCCGCAGATGCCGTTAAGCACGAGATGGGCAGCAGCAGGACCAATGGGAACGTGAATGAGCGAAGCCACAAAGAAAACGGATGAAAGCACCCCTACTTCAGGCAGTTCTTCATAGTCCATCTTCTTCAGGCCGATTGCCACCCCTGCAACAGAGAGAACAGCGCCCGTTACCAGAACGGGAGCACTCAGCACCCCTTCGGAAATGTGCATTTGTTCCTCTATTCCATGGGATAGGCATGAACCCAAAGGACCGCGCCTAGTTCCACCTTCTTGTCCTTTCCGTCATGCTTCAAAGGTGAGTCCGACTCCATGATAGCGGAGAAGCCCCACCAGCCTGCCTTGGGCATGGCAAAGGAAAAGATCCCATTGCGAGTCGGTTTTCACGACCTGAGTTACGTGTGCATCGGTCGGAGCCTTGGTCTTACCTTTACCCCAGAATTCCACCTCAACCTCGGCGTCGGGTACCGGCTTGCCGTCTCTGAAAACCTGACCCTTGAAGAGGTTGCCCGCATAGAGACTGTAGGGACGAGTGAGGGGAACGATCTCAGCCGGAATGCCGGCCTCTTTCGCAATTGGCTTGTCCCAGCCTTCTTCTGCCCCGAGTGCGTCAACAATCACCTTGGTCACATGAACGATGAACTTGTCTTCAGCGGGTTCCCAATATGGCTTGGGCTGCATAAAGAAAATGTAGTCAGCCGGTTTAGTTATCTTGAAGTTGGTCTCCCAGGTTGACTTGCCGTCCACCTTCTTCTCTTTGAGAGTCCCCAGCAAATCGGCTACCTTGTCCCCAATTACAACCCCGAACTTCTCAGGCTTGTCCATCTGCATGAGAGGACCGCCCTCAAAGGGATGAGTGAACTGAACAAGGATCCCGATCTCCTTCTTGTCATCCTTCCCCACCACATCCTTGGAAGGAATGATCATGCCGAAATGAGCGGTCGCTGCTCCGGCAAGAGTCAGCACACCCCATACAACCAGTGCACAGATTCTGACGTGTCTTTTCACTTGCGCTCCCTCCTTATCGTTTCGAAAAACGACAGGCACTAGCCCTGAACCTAGTAGCACGTTACCAAATACCGTAGCACGTGGCAAGGGTTATTTTGCATAATGTGTTATCCAAGGTTAGAACTCGTCCTTTGGCGATTTTAACCGGTGGCTTTGGCACTGGATGGACTCAGAGGCGAGGAGAGAGAGAAGAAGCCGTATCAATGGCGGTCAGGTACCGCACGCATCGGCACCGGTCATCCTGTCTTATACTGAGCCGGTCCGAAATAAGAAGCGGCCATTCCAGGGGCGACCGCTTCCTTCACAATAAGGGTTCACGTTCACATCAGTGGGTGTGGTCATGAACCTCCGCCTCGTGAGCGGTGTGAACGTGGTTGTGAGGGCCATGGTCGCCGGCGTGCTCGTGGTCATGAACCGACACGTCTTGATGGTCATGCCCATGTTTGTGCTCATGACGGTGCTCATGCCCGTGTGCGTGCGAGTGCTCATGGGCGTGCGTCATGTCTCCGTGGCTATGTTCGTGAGAATGGCTGTGGGAATGCTCGTGGGCGTGCAGATGCTCGTGTTCGTGGTCGCCTTGCATTGTGAACTCCTTTCGTTCGGGGTTAGGGTTTGATGACCGAACCACCTCTAGTTAAAAGGTTAAGACACTGTTCAAATATTGTCAATGATGTAGCATAGTTATGGCATGCGTGCCACGTACAGCATACGTATTGTGCAAATATGCAGGCCGGGTGTCATGAATTGCGACGAAGGTGGCGTGTTAAGAAAAAATTGAGTGTTAGGCGGCATCAGGGCGCAACCCACTCTCGACTTTGCTTTATTTCTCCGGCCTCCCTACCTATACTATGGCAAACAAGACGAGTGGTTCGCTTACCGGAGGCAGAATTGAAGAACAAGAGGCCGCGCATAATCATATTTTCGGGAAAAGGAGGAGTTGGGAAGACCACCGTGGCCGCGGCCACGGCGGTGCGGTGTGCCGAGAACGGACTGAAGACAATAGCCATTTCCATAGACATCGCTCACAGTCTTTCCGATGCTTTTCAACTGGATGTAGACCTACACGATCACAACCGCGGCAAACCGCGGCGCATACGAGAAAATCTCTGGATTCAAGAAGTGGACATTCAAGAGGAACTTGATCGCCACTGGGGTGAAGTTTCCAAATATTTGGCTGCACTGCTCGGATCCAGCGGCATAACGGAGGTCATGGCGGCAGAGCTGGCGATTATTCCGGGGATGGAAGACGTTGTGAGCCTCCTCTACATCAATCAGTATTATCGGGAAAACACGTATGATGTCATCGTGATTGACTGCGCACCCACAGGTGAGTCTTTGCGATTCATCGGCATGCCTACCACGTTGGAGTGGTACATGAAGAAGGTCTTCAAACTGGAACGAAACCTAATGAAGGTGGCACGGCCGATAGCCAAGCGGCTGACTGATCTTCCTCTTCCGGAAGATGCCTATTTTGCAAGCCTGCAAGATCTTTTTCTGAGACTGGATGGCATAGACCGTGTGCTTTTAGACAGAGAAATCACTTCCATACGATTGGTCACCAACGCGGAAAGAATGGTCATCAGAGAGACTCAGCGGGCTTTCATGTACTTCTGCCTCTATGGCCTGGTAGTTGACGCGGTCATCGTCAACAGGCTCTTTCCGGAATCTTTGCAGGACGCTTACTTTGAGGATTGGCTTACAACTCAACAAAAGAGTCTCGAGCAGATAGCTGATATTTTCGATCCCATTCCCACCTACAGAGTGCACATGCGCAAGGACGAAGTGGTGGGTATGCAAAGATTGTCGGATATGGGCAGGGCGATCTACGGCGAGATAGACCCGTCGGAAGTGCTTCATGAGGAGAAACTCTATGAGATCGAGCAGAACGACGGCGACCTTGTCCTCAAGATCAAGCTGCCGTTTGTGACAAAGGAATATGTAGACCTTTTCAAAGAAGCGGGCGACCTGGTAGTGCGCATCGGCTCGTTCAAGCGGCACGTGTTTCTGCCCAAAATGCTTGCCCATAGGGAGCCGGGACGGGCGTCTTTGGACAGTAACGTGCTTGCGATACATTTTCCGAAACCAATCGAGGGAGGAGAAGAAAGATGAGTCCTCTTTTGCTCATCGCCAAGGTTGCAGGGGTCGCTCTGCTTACCGCCGCAGGCACGGCCCTGGTCCTGGAGAAGCTTTGTCCCAAGCCCTCGGACCTGGTAGAAGGCGCTATTCATTTTCGAAAGGGCATGAACGAATTTCAAAAGGGGGTTACGACCATTTTCTTCGGATCCGCGACGCCTTCGGCAGAGGAGACAGCCAGGCAAAGAGAGGCAGCTCGAATTCCGATCGATTAATTAAGCTGAGGCAGACCGTAGACCTGCCGTGGGCATTTTCGTCGATACCGCTCGGTTCATTCATATGTTCTGGTATTCACGCGACATTGATGGTAAATCGAGGGACCACGACGCGGCATCAATTATCCGAGAAGCCGATAGCGTTGCTCTGTAACTAGGAACTGCATGCTGTTTAGCTATCTTTTAAAGGGCTTAGTCATTGGGTTTTCACTTGCGCTACCGGTCGGGCCGATCGCTCTGCTTTGCATACGGCGAACGTTGGCACGAGGGCCTGCTGCCGGCGTGGTCTCGGGCATGGGCGCTGCCACGGCCGATGGAGTCTACGGCTTAATCGCAGGCTTCGGGATCACCTTTATTTCCAACTTCCTGTTCAGCCACAGTATTATTCTGCGTCTCATAGGGGGCTGCGTGCTCTGCTATCTCGGCATCAGAATATTCCTCACCGTGCCTGGGGGTAATGGCAACTCAGCCGTAGAAAACGGTCTGGTCCATGACTACGCTTCGACATTTCTCCTCACCTTGACGAATCCCATGACGCTCATTGCCTTTGCAGCCATATTTGCTGCTGCAGGTGTCGGTGATACTCACGGGAATTATTTGGGCGCCACGGTACTCGTTGGGGGAGTAGTCCTGGGATCGGCACTCTGGTGGCTGATTCTATGCGGAATCATAGGCGTGCTTCATGGAAAGGTTAACGATAGAGTGCTAAGATTTGTCAACAGAGTTTCAGGCACTCTTATTGCGGGCTTCGGCCTGATCGTGTTACTTAGTCTTACTGGATGGATGGCCTGACAGTGAACACGTCGGTTTTGCGGAATATGCCAACTACGGGCCGCAACAGTTTCACAACCGCAATGGTGGAGATCGACAATGAAATTTGCTGAAAAGGTCTACGAAGATATTTTAGACAATATGTACGAGGGTCTTTACCTGCTGGACAGAGACAGGACAATTACCTACTGGAGCAAAGGAGCGGAAAGAATCACCGGATATTCGAGCAGTGAAGTGGTTGGCTGTGCTTGCCGGGACAATATACTCACTCATGTGGACGACCAAGGGATGCCGTTGTGCGACAGCGCTCTGTGTCCGGCTGAGCAAAGCATGATTACGAGCAGCGCCACTGAAAACACCATATATCTTCGTCACAAGGAGGGCCATAGAGTAGCCGTATCCACGCGTATCGCTCCCATCAAAGACGCAGAGGGTAACATCGTCGGAGCCATGGAATTGTTCACTGACAACAAGGCTACGGTGGAAGCGCAACGCAAGATGCAAGATTTGGAGAAGATGGCCCTGCTCGACCCCCTCACGCAACTCGGAAACAGGCGTCATTCGGAAATGCACGTCCAGAGCAGTCTTGCTGAAATGCGCCGATATGGTTGGCCGTTCGGCATCTTGTTTATGGACATCGACGGGTTCAAGACAATAAATGATGTCCATGGACACGATGTTGGAGATCGAACTCTCAAGATGGTAGCCGCCACCATGTCCAACAGCCTCAGGTCATCGGATTTCCTGGGCCGATGGGGTGGAGATGAATTCCTTGCAATAGTGGTGAATGTCAGCAAGGATGGATTGCTTGCCATTGGGAACAAACTTCGCGCCCTTGTGGAACACTCCACCATAGCTATCGACCGCACCTTCGAGCGCGTAACGGTTTCAGTGGGCGCGACAGCGGCGGACGCGGACGACACGATGGATACCCTACTGAAACGGGCGGACAATCTTATGTACCGGAGCAAGGCAAGCGGCGGCAATCTTGTGACAATTGACCATCCCGAAACGGAAAACGTTGAATAGCCGTTCATTCAAACAGTCTGAAGGTTCTTCCGATAGACTTCCATGTCGGAATCGGAAAACAGGACGAACACTACCCGATTGATGTCCGGAAACCGCTCGAGCTGAGCCAACGTCGTCTTCAGAGCAATTTTCGAAGCCTCGGCTATGGGATAGCCATAGGCTCCAGTGCTTATAGAAGGAAATGCCAGCGAGCTGACACCATTGTCGTGGGCTACTTCAAAGCACCGCCTGTAACAACTTTCCAGCAGTCTCGGCTCCCCTGAGTTACCGCCCCGATAGACCGGACCAACGGTATGTATCACATGACGCGCCTTGAGGCTGTAACCCCGGGTGATCTTCGCGTCTCCGGTTTCGCACCCTCCCAGACCGCGGCATTCGGCCAACAGCTCCGGCCCCGCGGCACGATGGATCGCGCCATCCACCCCTCCCCCTCCCAGCAAGCTTTTATTGGCCGCATTAACGATGGCATCCACGTTCATTGTGGTGATGTCGCCCCTAAGCATCTCAATCTTGTCTTTCATGGCTGTTCCCTCCCCACATGTAAGTACAGAGGCAATATTCGCTCTAGAAAATCGGACCTTGACGAAATCCCTAAATCTCTTTTCAAAATAAGAACTGTCTGTCAAGGTGATCGCTGAGTGCCGGTTGTGCCGCTACGAGAAATCCGCGATATTCCCTTAGATCCTCAGTGGATGCAATGATTGCTGATTTGGCTTGACGGCCAATCCGGGACTGCACGATTACTGGATTTGCCGCTTTTAACTTGACAGTCTCTGTGGGCTTCATTAATATTGGTCGATTATGAACTGAAGAGGCATTGCCCACGCGGAGGAGCGTCCAGATATGGCAGTCAAAATACGCTTGGCACGTTATGGTGCCAAAAAGAAGCCTTTCTACAGAGTAGTCGCAGCCGACTCACGGTTCCCCAGGGATGGTCGATTCCTAGAAGTCCTCGGGACCTACGACCCTAGAAACAAAGCGGGCGGTCTAAACTTGGACTTGACCAGCATTCAGGGCTGGATCGCGAAGGGGGCCGAAGTCTCCGATACTGTTCGCAAAATTATGAGGCGGTCAGGCGGACAAGAGGCTGTTAAAGAATAAGGCTATTACCGATCCAGGGGTTCACTATCCGCCAGGACTGCGTTTGGAGAAAGAGAGGGGACGGATGAGGGAACTTATCGAGTACATCGCCAAAGCGCTTGTGGACAATCCTGACGAGGTATCCGTCTCGGAAGTGGAGGGGGAAGTCGCCTCGGTGTTAGAGCTGAAAGTCGCCAAATCGGATCTGGGGAAAGTCATCGGAAAACAGGGCCGCACCGCAAGAGCCATGAGGACAATACTAAGCGCTGCTTCGACTAAGCTTAGGAAACGGGCCGTCCTGGAAATCCTGGAATAGTTAAAACCTTGGACCACAAAGCGTTCGAGGTATCATCGCCTCAGGTCCGGCATCAAGGATGTCCCGAAACAGACTGATTGTGATTGGCAGGGTTGTGAAAGCCTTCGGGATCAGGGGAGAAATTAAGATCAGCCCCTTTACGGAATCTTTCGAGTCATTTGAACGGTCCGGGGTTCTGTTTCTTGACGAGTCTCCTTACACTGTGAGAAGCGTTCGCATTCACAAGAAAGCCGTGCTTGCAAGCCTCGAAGGTGTAGATACACCGGATAAAGCCGATGAACTGGTAGGAAGGCTCGTCAAGACCGATCAACAGAAACCTGCCTCCAAAGGAGGAGGACGAATATTACTGGTTCGAATTAATCGGCATGAAGGTTTCCACGGTGGATGGCCGTTACCTGGGTGAAATTACGCAAATCACACCAACAGGAGCAAATGACGTCCTTCACGTGGAGGGAGCATACGGAGAAGTCCTGCTTCCGATGATAGATACCATTGTGGTGGAGGTTGACCTCCAGAACAACGAAATGACCGTGGATCCCTTGGAGGGTCTGATCCCTGATGCTTGATATCAGGATCCTGACGATATTTCCCAGGATCTTCGACTCGTTTCTGACCTATGGTAACCCGGCGCGTGCCATAGAAGCAGGAGTACTGAGCGTCGAGACGGTGGATTTGAGGGACTTCACCGAGGATCGCCACCGCACCACTGATGATTATCCTTATGGCGGCGGAACGGGCATGGTGATGAAACCCGAGCCTGTAGCCCGGGCTATAGGGAATATTCGTGGAATCATGGGAGATGCCCAGGGTCATCCTTATGACTCCGCAGGGAAGAGTTTTCAATCAGTCGGTGGCTGAGGAACTGGCCCGCCTGCGCAGCATGCTTTTTGTGTGCGGCAGGTATGAAGGGATTGACGAAAGAATCCGGAGCTTCGCTGACGACGAGATCTCCGTGGGCGATTACGTCCTCTCCGGCGGAGACACCGCGGCCATGGCGGTTATCGACGCGGTCAGCAGACTGATCCCCGGTGTCCTTGGAGCTGACAGCCATATAGAAGGGGAATCCTTTTACGAAGGGTTGCTGGAGTACCCTCAATACACCAGACCCAGCGTCTTTGAAGGGCTGGAGGTTCCGAAAGTCTTACTGGAAGGACACCACGCGAAGATACGGCGATGGAGAAAAAAACAAGCATTGGCCCGCACCTTGGCCAGACGGCCGGACCTGTTGAAGGATCGGGTGTGGGACGCTGAGGAACAGGAACTCCTCGACGAAATCCGGTCTGAGAGTTCTGAGAATAAGGGAGAAGAACGATGAACGTGATGGAACAGATTCACAAGGAGCAGGAGAGACTGGACCTCCCGGCGTTTCGGAGCGGAGATACTGTCAAGGTCCACGTGAGAATCGTGGAGGGACTCGCGAAAGGATACAGGTTTTCGAGGGGGCAGTGATCGGCATCAATCGAAAGGGAGCGGGAACCAGCTTTACAGTCAGGAAAATTTCCTATGGAGTCGGTGTCGAAAGAGTTTTTCCTCTCCATTCGCCCATGATCGACAAAGTGGAAGTGGTCAGCCGCGGTCAGGTGCGCCGCTCGAAGATCTATTACATCCGGAAGCTGAGAGGGAAAGCCGCTAGAATCAAAGAGCGGGTCACCAGGATTGAAAGGTAAACCAGTCGGGTTTAGTTGAGACAAGATTTGCCAGGATTATTTCAATCATAAATTACCGGCTGATCCTTATTGCTTCTGGAAGTTTGCAGCATGGCCGGCCATAAAACCCCTGCAAAGACCTTTCCTTCGTCGCGATTTGAAAAACAGGCCGAGAGGCTCGGCGCTCGGAGAATAGCCGGAATTGATGAAGCCGGCCGAGGACCGTTGGCAGGCCCTGTAGTGGCCGCGGCAGTGGTGCTGCGCTGTCCTGATTGCCTTCCCCATCTGAATGATTCAAAGCTCCTTCCTGCAGATGCCCGGTTGAAGCTCTTCGACGAGATCCTGGAAAATGCTTCTGCAATGGGCGTTGGAATTGTTCCACCGGAAACCATAGACCAGATCAATATATTGCAGGCAACCCGGCTGGCAATGAGCCTTGCAGTGATGGAGATTAGTCCCTCACCTGATTATCTGCTCGTGGACGGCACAATATCTCTTGACGTTTCCATACCGCAGCAGGCCATTATCAAGGGAGACCGCCTATCCTTTTCAGTGGCTGCCGCGGGAATTCTTGCCAAAGTGACCCGCGACAAGATCATGGTGGAACTGCACGAGCAGTTTCCACAATACGGATTTGCCCAGCACAAAGGCTATGGGACTCGTGAACATAAAGAGGCGATCGCCCGGTACGGCCCCTCTCCGGTGCATCGCATGTGTTTCCGCGGAGTCAAAGAACCTGACTTGCCGCTTTTTTGCGCCCCGCCCGATGGGGACGACTGACAAGTCGAATTGAGTTATTGGGTAGGTTGGGCCGTGCCCGACACGGTTTCCTGCTGTCATGTCAGCCACGGGCCGCCCTACCCTGACTGAAAGCGTCTAATTCCCGAGACCAGTTCTATGTTTGAGCCCCTGCAAAACCGTAAATAGACCGCATCCTGCCATGAGGCAGACTATGGGCATTACAGGATGCCTGAATCTGCTGTACCCGATGCCTCCCATCGAGGCCGTCAAGACAAGATACGCTCCTACTACAATCAAGACCATCAGTTGCGCCCCATTTACCCACCGCTTGGAGAAAACTCCAATTGCTGCGAGCGTCCAGTATGCCAAGAGCACGATGAATAAAGGTACCTTCAGAATCCACTTGAGCCTGGCCCCCTCGGGAGAAGTCGGATCAACTCTGATCATGTCCAGCAGATCCGTGGCTCCTGTCTCCCGTAAAGTTGTAATCGTGTTTTCAAATGCAAGCGTAAAGAACGTCCGCAGATTCTCAATAACCAGCTTGATCGCCTTCCTTGCCTCTGTATCGATGTATCTCGTCTTGTGTCCAGGTCCGCTGTTCGGGGTGGAGCGCAAAATAGGTTTCAGGCACGCCGTATCCCATTTTCACTAGCTGTTCATGGAGCTTCACTCCGTCCTTCTTGGCTAAGATTCCTCCACCAACGTAGAAATATAGGTTTTGGTCCGAGATGGCTGAAAAGCCCGAGTACCCCGTCTCGATTTTGTTGCGTGCCTGCCAGACAACAATGATGCCCATGGAAATTAGAAAGAACACGGCAGCGTGAAGGAACAGTTTGCGATTCTGCGATCGCCTAAGCAGCGTCCAAAGGAAAAGCGCAAACGTAATAGCGGAAGGCATAAAGTAGGAAATAGGGCGCACATAGGCCGTGGCAGCCAGAGTAGTCGCGGACAGTATAATATCGGACAGAGCGCCGGTCTTCAAATACCTGATCAGAAAATACAAAAAAATCAATAGAACCGTTGAGTATAGTGTTTCGCTGTAAAGCCGGCCGGCATACATTATGGACAGCGGCTCCACGGCTAAGAGCGCAGCGCACAGAACGGCTATTTCATGTGTATCAAACAAAAGAATCCCGATTTTGTAGATGATAAAGACGCTGAAGCAGCTCAATACGATCTGCAAGGCGATAGTAGCCAACTCGATATGGCCCGATATTATTCCAGGTATGAGTAGCAGAGGGTAGCCGGGGGTGCGCTCGATTTCAGGGACACCTTTTGTCGCGAACTGCCAGGATGCTATAAGTCCCCTGGCAGGCTCTATATATTCTATTGTGTCGTTGTCATAAAAGACTTTTACATCCTTGCTCAAGCCAAGCATCAGAACAGGAAAGGCAACCCTCAGAGCGAGAGCCAAGAGGATTATATATCGCAGTTTTGGCAACACCATACCTGATAGCCCCTGTTCTCTTTGGGTCCGGGCTCTTGGTTGCACAGGGCCGACAATTGCCCTGCGGAGCGACTACACTCAGAAGCTCGGCCCCCCTACTATTACCATCTTCTAACAATCCAACATTGTTTCTTGGCCGGAACGCCGAAACCAATCAACCAATTCCCTCTTCTGGCTCCATTTTGTCATCAAGCACTGAGCGGACGACCTCCAGCACCTGCCGAATGTCATACGGCTTGTTGACGAACCCCTTTGCCCCTGCCGCGAGTGCATCCTTGGTCGGACCGTCTAGCCGAGTAGCCGCTGGCTGATGACCACCTTGACCGAGGGATCGAGGCTCAAGAGACCTTCGAGGCATTGCTTACCGCCCATCTCAGGCATTATGAGATCCAGGATCACCAGGGAAATCTCTCTGCTTCGCGCTCTGGTACAGCTCCAGAGCCTCTTTGCCGTTCGAATGCCGTGATCACCTTGTACCCGGCCTTTGTGAGAATCCTCAAGCAAAGGTCCCGAATCATTGCCTCGTCATCCACGAGGAGAATGGTCTCAGATCCTCCTTGTCGGCATTGTTCCGGCGATCGTTTCCTCGTAGTTCCTCATCTGACACGAGGGCAGGGAAATATATCTTGAAGGCGGTCCCCTGACCCGGTTCGCTGTAACACCTGATATGGCCACCGTGCTGTTGGACGATCCCGTGGACCATAGCCAGACCGAGTCCCGTTCCTTTGTCCACCGCTTTGGTCGTGTAGAAGGGCTCGAAGATGTGCTCCAGCGTCTCTTTGTCCATGCCGGCGCCGGTGTCCGTGACCGTCAGGATCACATAGCGCCCGGGCTTGGCGTTAAGATGCGATTGGCGCATATTCCTCGTCCAGGACGATGTTGGCCGTTTCGATGACGAGCCTTCCTCCCTCAGGCATTGCGTCCCGTGCGTTCACCGCAAGATTCATCAGGATCTGATCCACCTGAGTGGGATCGGCATTGATCGTGGCCAGATCCTCAGCGAGAAAGAGCTGTATGTCGATCATCTTGGGAATGGTTCTCTCGAGCATTTTCCGCATTTCATTGATACGGCGATTCAGGTTGAGCGGCTGAGTGGTTTGATCTCCGTCTTCCTGCTGAAGGTGAGCAGTCTCCTGAACCAGGTCAGCCCCACGCCTTGCGGATTCATTTATCTTCTGGAGGTCGGCCCGGTAACGCTGCAGGCAAGTCCTCATCGCCGAGAATCAACTCGGAGTATCCGAGCGCTACTTGCAGGATGTTGTTGAAATCGTGGGCAACGCCTCCGGCAAGGGTGCCGACCGCCTCCATCTTTTGGGCCTGAAACAGTTGCTTGGAAAGCTCCAAGTGCTCGGTAATATCGCGCTTCACAGCAACGAAGTTCACGATCTTGCCTGAGGATGTCTCTCACAGGCGATATCGTGGCCTCCTCGTGATAGATGTGCCCATCCTTCCTTCTGTTGACTAACTGTCCTGACCAGACATGGCCTCCCAGAATGGTATCCGACACTGCTCGTAAAACTTTCTATCATGCTCACCGCCGTGAGGAAGCGAGGCTTTTGGCCAACAGCCTCTTCCTTCGAGTAGCCCGTAATCCTCTCGAAAGCTGGGTTTACATATTGAATGGTTCCCTGTTTGTCAGTGATGACGATAGCTTCAGCAACCTGTTCCACGGCTGTTGCCAGTCTCTTCTGAGCCTCTTCCGACCGTCTGCGGGCAGTCACGTCACGAATAATCATAGTTGACTTCCACTCGCCTTCAACGTCCTTGAACAAGACCGAAGATAATTCGGCAGGGAAAACGGTCCCATCCTTCCGTACGAAGAGGAGTTCGCCCTGAAATTTTCCAGTTCGCTTTCGCTCTTCCAATGCCATTTTCAACCTGGGGTCCGCAATATCCACAAGACTGTTTCTGCCTGCTCGACGGATTTCTTCTTCTGTCATCCCAAACAGGTGGCAAACTGCTGGATTGGCCCTCAGTTTCTGCCATCCGGTATTGTTAGCAGTATCGCGTCAAGGCTGTTTTCAAATAGCGAACGAAACTGCTCTTCACTTTCCAGAGCGCATCTTCGGATCGCTTGCGCTCGGTGATGTCTTCGAAGATCCCCAGCACACCAATGACTCGTCCATGTCTGTCCTTGTAGGGAACTTTGATAGTATGTGCCCATCGATCTTGACCGGGGAGTTGATAGGGTTCTTCAAAGTCTTTAACCATACCGGTATCCATGCAAGCCTGGTCGTCGGCACGGTACAATTGAGCCAGTTCGGCAGGATGGAAAGCGAAGTCGTCCTTGCCTACGATCTGTTCCGGTACGATTCCCAGGTCTGCGGCGTAGTTCGTGTTGCAGGACAGGTAGACCGAATTGCGGTCTTTGAGGAAGATGCGTTGAGGAAGATGCTCAACCAGACTCCGATGGGTCTCTTCGCTCTGTCGCAGCAACTCTTCCGAATTTTTGCGCTCGGTGATGTCAGTGGCGACGTGGATGACTTTCCGGATGTTTCCTTCTTGGTCGAGGACCGGCGTACAAGTGACAAGGTAGTAGTCGCCCAGGGCCTTCATCTCCATCTCCACGCTCTCCGTCGAACCCGATTCAAGAAGAGCCTCCATCGGGCAGCCTTGAGGTCTCTTACCATTTGCATGAAAAACCTCATAGCACTTGGCATTCAGCAACTCGTCATGAGATTTGCCTGTGACCTGAATGCACTTCTTGTTGGCTGCAACAATCCCGTGTTCCAGGTCCATTATAAAGGTTGGGTGGCCTGTGGCCTGGAAAATGTTCTCCCAATCCTGGCGGGCCTCCAGGAGTTCCGCTTCGGCCTGTTGACGGCGGGCGATTTCCTCCTGCAACGCGTGATTGGCTTGCTCCAACTGGAAGACCTTTTTCTCCAGCTTGTGAATGAGAACTTCACTGTATTCCTTGAGCAAGCCCATTTGGTGACCTTCTGGGGCCCTGGCCGGGGACAGTTCGCCGCGGGCTTTTCTTGCCAGGACTTCCCGGATGCGGGCCATGAACGGTTCCGGCTCGACGGGTTTGACGATGAAGGCGTCCGCCCCAAGGTCCAACGCCAAGCGTTCGTCTTTGGGCTCGGTGTAGGTGGCGGTATAGACAACGAATGGGATCGTCCGGAGCTGCTCGTCGGCCTTCCACTGACGCAGGAGCGTGTAGCCGTCCATAACCGGCATCAGCAGGTCGGAAATGATCAGGTGGGGCGGCGCCTGGCGCGCTCTGGTCAGCGCCTCGACACCGTGGCGGGCCTCGTCCACGACACAACCGTGACCTTGTAGGAGAGCACGCAGCAGGTAGAGGTTCTCTTGCTTGTCGTCCACGATGAGCACGCGGATCATGGGGTAGCCTCCTCGACCAGGCGAGGGAAGAAAGCGTTCGACCTCGGCTACGAACGTCTCCGGATTGATGGGTTTCTCGATGTAGCCTTCCGCTCCTGCGGCCAAGACCTTCTCCCTGTCGCCGACCATGGCGTAGGAGGTGACAGCGACGATGGGAATGGATTTCAACCGGGGATCGCTTTTCAAAGAGCGGGCCACGGCGTAGCCGTCCATTCCCGGCAACTGGATGTCGAGCAGTATCAAGTCGGGGCTGACTTTGGCTGGCCAATTCCAGGCCCAGCGAACCGGACACTGCGGGAACGACTTCATGACCGCACTGCTCCAGGAGGAAGGTTAGCAGGTAGCGGTTTTGCTCATTGTCTTCGATAAGGAGGATTCTCGCTTTCATGATTTGCACGATCCTTGTAGCGGGAAGGTGAAGCTAAACGTGCTGCCTTTCGTCCACGTGCTTTCAGCGCTAATATCGCCGCCCATCAAATCCGCCAGGCGTCGGCAAATTGCCAGGCCCAAGCCCGTCCCTTCGTAATTTCGCGACAGACCGGATTCAATCTGCCGGAACGGTTGAAACAAGGTCGTCAGATCATCGGGCTTTATCCCTATGCCGGTGTCGGAAACGCGGAGTCGGACGGCAGGCTGTCCGGAAGTCCCTCCGGACGATCTTGAAATCGGGAACCAGCTCGGTCTTCAGAGCGACCTCACCGCTATCGGTAAACTTGATGGCATTATTGAGAAGGTTCAGCAGAATCTGTTCAACACGGCGCTGATCGCCGACGGCCTCGCCAAGCCCCGGCACGATATTGCGCACGAAGGGCAAGACCTTTCTTTTCAGCCAGCGGTGCTACGATGCCTACGACCTTGTTGATAGATTCGCGCAAGTCGAACCGCTCACTGGCGACTTCAAGTTGCCCGGCTTCGATCTTGGAGATGTCGAGCACGTCGTTGATGAGCGCCAGCAAGTGACGGGAACTGGAGCGGACCATTTCGAGCTGCTTGGCCTGCTCCGGATTCAACGGCCCGGCCAGCCCTTGTAGGATGATTCCGGTGAAGCCGATGATTGAATTGAGCGGAGTGCGCAGTTCGTGCGACATAGTGGCCAGAAAGGCGGATTTGAGATTGGTCGGCCGCTTCGGCTCGCTCCTTGGCATGTGCCAATTCCCTGGTGCGCTCGGCCACGATCCGCTCCAACTCTACAGCGTGGCGGTGTGATGCCTCATTGATTTCTTCCTGCGCCCGTTTAAGTTCCGTGATGTCCGTGCCGATGCTCAGAACCTCGGCAATGTTTCCTCGCTCATCCAACACGATTCTGTTGGTCCAAGCTATCACGACGCGCTCTCCACTGCGCCGCATGTTTTCATTGACGTTTCGTTCGAACGCTTTTGGGTCCGCGAGAATCTGATCCATCAGAGGACCCAGGTCATCACCACTACTGTCCGTTACAGGGACGATCGTGCCGATAACATGGCGTCCGACGATCTCCTCGGAGGAGTAGCCAAAGAATTTCTGACCGAACTCGTTCAGAAGGTGATCTTTCCGTCGCGTGTCCAGCGCAGAATGATGCTGTTGGCGTGCTCCACAAGCTCGCGGATACTTTCGTTCGCTCTCCGCTAGCCGTGCTTCGGCCTTCTTACGGTCGGTGACGTCTCGCACCCAGACCTGAATGCCAGGTTCTTCGTCAAAAGAGAACGCCTTAGCTCTGATCTCTCCATCGAGCACAGTTCCTTCCTTTGATTGGAGTCTGACCTCATAGTGGTCTATCGCGCTTTCCCCGCGCAACCGAGCTTGCGCTCTGGCACGAGTCATTGGCTGGTCTTCAGGGTGATAGATAACCCAATGGTCCTCTCCAATGAGTTCCCCTGGTTCGTAGCCCAGCATCTCATGCAGGGGTTTGTTGGCGAAGATTATCTTGGTTCCTTTCTGCAAGAAAATCCCATCAAAACTGTCTTCCACGAGGGTCCTATACCTCTGCTCGCTCTCCCTCAGCGCTGCTTGAGCTTGATCAAGCTCGCGCCGGCGCCGCCGGATTTTCCAGTGGCCCGCACCGAGCGACAACAGTGCCAAGCCTCCGATACCGCTTTGGGCGCGCAGTTCCTCGCGTTGGTAATAGCTAAAGATCGCCTCGTCGTCCTTCATTGGCACGACCGCCCTGATACCACCGGGGATGGCCCCCTCTTGGTAGCCCTGTACCGAGTAGCATTTCAGGCATCTCGCCATGGTCTTAGTGGGTTGCATGAGCCGCAGGTGGGGCTGGCCTTCGATTAGCTCCACTGAACTGACTTCGGCCGCGCCTCGCTCGAAGGCTTCCAGCGCTTTCCGCTCCCTAGCGACAGGGTCGTTTTCCGGCCGGATTGGCTTGAGGCTGGTGATATGGTCGCGATGCTCGTAGAGTTCTTTGCCCAACTCCTGCACCTGCCGGATCATGTGGGCAGGGTTCATGAGGGTCAGCGGATGGCCAGACCGTGTGGTAATGTCCCGATCGGGTAGGTGCACCAGGTAACGATTCAGCGGAGTCTTGCCAGTTGTCGGCACATACACACCGCCGTGCATGTCAGCACCTTGACGGTACAGGAGGTCCTTTTCGAAGCAGGACCGGGCACCGATCCGCGCCATATCCTTGACCGTCCGGCGTATATGAGCCGTGGTCCACCACAAGGCCAGCACGACCGCCAGCGCCCAGATGCATGCTCTCATTGGAGCCCAACCGGGAATTAGGGGCAGGAGCAAAGGACCGGCATCGCTATGCGTAATAGCAAATCGCGATTTCGTTGTAATGGATTTCATTGAACACCTCAATTGCAGAGCAGCAGTTTGGTGTTCCACAGCGCCTGTTCCATCATTCAGCGCTCGGGCTCATCCCTGAACACAAGGACGACTCACGATGCAAGATGATACAGCGCGACTCTTTGAAAGGATGACTGATTTGTCGACGACGCTGGTGTGTCCAGCTTTCTTCGTATTCTACTCCAGATATTATGAGACGGTTATCCTATTTTGGAAGTCTTGGCACCAGTAAGGGGTCGCCGGCGGCCCCCCGGACCCGAAAAAGTTCCGCATCGTCTCGTTCATGACCCGACAGAGGCAGAACCGTCTTCATATTGATGAATAAACGCGTTTCCCCCCGTTTCTGAGCGTACCTCTTTACACGCTCCTCGGTCAATCACAATCGTGCGCGTGGCTGCTGACCCGAACACAACTTGCCAGTATAGGGCCAAGGGGAAGGCTGGGGCCACATGGACTTGTCGGTTTCGATCATGAAAGACTTTCGCTCCTACCTTGATCAAACGCTTGAGGAGCCACTTTATTGGCCGTTTCACCTCCTCGCCGCGGAGATAGAATTGCCGGAGCATTGGCAGGAGATTGTATGAAGCGTGCCCAAATCTACGGCAGCATGTAACCCACGCCCGAGACTGTGACAATGTAACGTGGTTCCGCAGGATTGTCCTCAAGCTTGGACCGCAAGTGCTGAATGTGAACGTCGATTACACGACTGTCCCTGGACAATTCGCCTTCGGGCCATAGGGCCTGTCGGATCACGGTCCTGTTCAAGACTCGGCCTGCATTCCTGGCCAGCAACAGGAGGAGAGTGAATTCACGTTGCGTGAGACTGACCTTGACGCCCCTCTTGCAGACGGTGTTTTTTCCCACGTCTATTTTCAAATCACCCAACTCGATAGTCTCAGCAGGGCTAATAACCTGTCCCTGTCGCCGTAGACAGGCCTTCATTCTGGCCGCGAGTTCCAAGTAATCGAAAGGTTTAACCAAATAATCGTCAGCCCCGGTTTCCAGCCCCAGCACTTTATCGGGGAGACGATCCCTCGCGGTCAACATGATTATGGGGATGTTGGATCTTTCTCGGATGGACCTACAAACCTGAATGCCGTCAATATCGGGAAGGGAAAGGTCCAATATTATTAGGCCAACAGGAACCCTTTCGAACGCCTGCAACGCTTCCTTACCGGTTGAGGCCGTGAAAACGCTATATCCATCCAGTTCGAGATTGTCCCGAAGGATTCTGAGAATGTCGGGATCATCATCCACTACAAGTATTTGCCCAACCGCCATAATTATCCCTTCTGGACTCGCTTCTCTACTGAGGCCATCTTTGTCGGAAGAGAGAAAAAGAAGGAACTCCCCTCTCCCGGCCGGCTTTGTACCCATATGTGCCCGTGATGGGCTTCGACGAGACCTTTGCAGATCGCGAGCCCTATGCCAGAAGACCCTTTGTGGATCTTGCTATCCTGTTGCCCGCCAACCTGATAGAATTTCTTGAATATAGCCTCATGGTATTTTTCTTCTATACCGGGCCCGGAGTCTTGCACGCAGACCTCAGCCGACTCGCCGTCCGATGCGTTGATCCTGACGAAAACCTTGTTTCCGGGTGGTGAAAATTTCACAGCGTTGGATAGCAAATTGGTGAGGACCTGGTAGATCCGCTGTTTGTCGAAGACCATACGCAAGTCCTCGGGCACTTCCAGCACCAGTTCAACAGATCTCTTTTGAGCCACGACATTCTGGGAAAGAACCGCATCCTCGGCCACGTCTTTAAGGGAAGCTTCCTCAAGGTCCAGCTCCAGTTTGCCTGATTCGATCTTCGAGTAATCGAGAAAATCTATGGCGACCTTTATGAGGTGATCGGTATTTCTCTTTATGATGTCCAGATATGTAGGATCCCCGCATGACGCCTTTCTGTCCAGAATGTCCGCCGCGCCTTTTATGTTGGTGAGAGGTGTTCTCAGCTCGTGAGAGATGTCGGAAAAAAAATCTGACTTTGCCTGGTTAAGCCGTTCGAGGTCCAGGTTGGCTGCTTCAAGGCTTCTGTTAGTCTCCGACAGGTCGTGAGTGGCCTCGGCAATTTTCCGCTCCAACTCTTCGTGCTGGTTTCTTCATTTCTTCATCTAAAAGATAGCAAAAGTCCGCAATTTCTTTAAGTTCGTCCCCATGCCCACCGTGGTTCTCAACCTGTTTACCGACAGTCATGCGGCTCATGGCCGCCCTGATATCGTTTAACCGCTTGAAGACCAGAGATTGCGCTGCAACAAACACCAGGATCACCAGCGATCCAGCGAACACCATCCCCCCTCCCAGCAGAATGGCCCTGTTGTGATTGATTGCCGAACGGGCTTCATCCATCGGTATGAAAACGCTGAGGCACCCGCCCACATCCCCCGGCTTGTAACCTTGAGAGGTGTGGCACTTCACGCAATTCTCGTTTACGTACAAAGGCGCAACATAGCGAAGGACAGATTTGCCGTTGACCTGTTCGGTCCTGAACGTCTCGTCCTTCTCAGACGACCTGAAAAGTCGGAGAGCCTCCAACTCGAACGCGTCGGGAGCGTTCTCCTGGTTCAGTCTCTCGGTATTCGTAAGTTTAAAGGAATACAGGCCGCTCTTGAGGGCGCGCTCTGAAAGGAGCCTGGTCATAACTGAAGGGCTGATCCTTGTGTACGCGTTTCCGTCTGAACCGTGCACATCGGGTTGGTTCAGGAAAGGATTTGAGCTAACCTCCCCGGTCTTCGGAACGAGTACGCCGTTGTGATCCGCCACCCACTGGCGGGTAAGAACAATCTGTTTGTGGAGTATTATTGCTTGCTTCTTGACCTGTTCCATAATATGGTCTTCCTGCTGACGCGAAAACCAGACGAATACTACAACGAATATTACGGTTATGGTCAGGGAAGTGGCGACCAGGAATTTGAAAGAAACCCTTTGGCCGAGAAATATCTTCAACCGGTTAACCATTTACACTGTATCCATTCATTATCGTTATCAAAACAAGTTAGTGCGCGGTTGGAAACATAACTGTTGTCCCTTTGGCCATCAATGATGGTAGCGGGGGCGTGAACCGGAAGCGGCATTTTTTCGGGAAGTATTATGCCCAGGTTCGAAACAACTTTACAGGATCTTTACAAACTTTTACAGCATCCTTACGGCAACGCGTGTCACAATATGAACCAAATGGGCCAAAGGTTTAGCCTCCACCACAGCGGGGCAAGGAATCCAGCGGGTCGTCCTCATTTAGGGATGACCCAGCGGAGATCCGGCAAACCTCGGAAGTAACATGTTTATGAAAGCACTATATCGATACGGGGAGTGGATGCCATGAGAAGAATTCTCATCCTGGTCGCACTGGCGCTTTTTGTCTGTTCCTACGCGGCTGATGCCGCGGTAAAAGTTGACCCGAAATTGTATGGGTCGCCCGAGGGGCAGGTCTGCATCAAATGCCATGAGCTGAAGTCCCCTGGCCTGTTTAAGCTGTGGCGGTCCGGAAAGATGGGGCAGGCGGGGGTCAACTGCTACGACTGCCATAAGGCAGAGAAGAAGACAGACAAGATACCGGGGGACCCGGACGGGTACGACCACCGGGGCTTCTGGATCGCTACGCTGGTCAGCCCAAAAGACTGTTCCCGGTGCCATAAGGAGCAGTTCGACCAGCAGCAGGTTTCCCACCATGCTAAGGCAGCGGATATTCTGAATTCTTCTGACAACTACCTTGGCACGGTGGTCGGTGGACCGGCCGCGGTGAATACAGGGTGCCGCCAGTGCCACGGCTCCAACATCAAGGTACTCAAAGATGGGAAACTGGATCCCGATACCTGGCCTAATACCGGAATCGGCCGCATAAACCCTGATGGAAGTAAAGGGAGCTGTTCCGCGTGTCACACCAGGCACCGTTTTTCCAAGGAACAGGCCAGGCGCCCGGACGCGTGCGGAAAGTGTCATCTCGGTCCGGATCATCCCCAGATCGAGGTTTTCAACGAGAGCAAGCACGGCATCCTCTACCAGGCGTTCAGGGACAAGATGAACATGGACAAAGGGGAGTGGGTAGTCGGGGTCGACTACCAGGACTCAGCCACATGCGCTACATGTCATATGGGGGCCACGCCAAATCAAGCGGCGACTCACGACGTGGGCCAGCGAATCTCCTGGACCCTGCGGCCTGTGGTCTCCAAAAAGCTGGAGCATTGGAAAGACCGGCGGGACAAGATGAAAGACGTATGCCGCCAGTGCCACGGGGACTTCATGGTCAACGATTTCTACAGTCAGTTCGATGGTCTCGTGGACTTGTACAACAATAAGTTCGCTATTCCTGCTATGAACGTCCGCCAGAAACTGATGGACACGGGCAAACTCACCAAGGCAGACTTCGACGACAAGCTGGACTGGATCTATTACGAACTGTGGCATCACGAAGGCCGCCGCGGACGGCACGGCGCTGCCATGATGGGTCCGGACTATGCATGGTGGCATGGTATGTATGAGGTGGCAAAGCATTTCTATACGTCTTTTCTCCCTGAAGTCGAGAGAATCATGGGCGGAAAGGATGCGGCAATGCCTATCCTTAACGAGTACGTCTTCAAGGATCCCCAGCATCGCTGGTATAAGGACGGGATGAGCAAGGAAGAACTGCAGAAGATAGAGCAGTTCTATCAGCAAAGGTACGGCGGCAAAGAGGCCAAGTAAGACTCGTCTGAGGCCACGTTAATACAAGGGCGCCTTCATGAAAGGAACCACTAGAATCCGGAGACTTGTTCTGCCGGTTCTGATCCTGGGCCTGATCACACTGTGCCTGGGATTGGGAACCGGCTTGACCCTGGCCCAATTCCAGGACCGGACCCAGCCGTCGCCTGAAGATATCGAACGCGAATCCGATCAGGAATTTCCGGTCCCGTTGACACCCCTGCCGAAGACCATCACTCCGTGCCGTGCTTGTCACGGTCCGGAGAAGGATTTTCCCGTAAACTTCCAAAGGCGGGAAGATTTGCTTGTCCATAAGAATGTAAAGCTCAGCCACGGCGGCGTGCGAGTCTGGTGCCTGGACTGCCACAGCCCTGATAATCGCAACTATCTCTTGCCGCTGAGTGACGGCAAGCCAATTGATTTCGAGCACTCGTATCTTCTCTGCGGCAAATGCCACGGCACCAAGTACAGGGACTGGCGAAACGGCATACACGGTAGAAGGACCGGCAATTGGAACGGTGAAAAGACCTACTACCGGTGCGTGAGTTGTCACGATCCGCATTCGCCCAAATTTAAGCCAATCGAGCCCATGCCCCCTCCCAGGAAGCCGTGGACCCCAAAAGAAACCAAGGCCAAGCACTAAAGGTTCAGAGCCATGAGCGATCAGACTGATAGTTCCGGTAAAGACAAATCAAACTCCGCAAGTGAATCTGACTCCGAAATTGCGAAGAGACCGGATTCTCAATCCGCGGAGAATCGCAGCATGCTCCCGGATCGACGCACGTTCCTAGCCGGAGCTGCGAGTGTCCTGGGGATGATGGCGGTCAGCTCGTGCTCGTGGCAGGAATTCTTTCAGCAGCAGTTTCAAAGAATGACCAAGAAGGAGATCGAAGAGACGGTCGCCCGGCTTCAGGAGGACTACAAGAAGAAATACGGAAAGGAATTCGTGGTCGGGGCAGAATCCCCCATCGACGGAACCCTCTTTCGGTACGGGCTTGATATTCAGCGTTGCATCGGCTGTCGCCGGTGCGTGTACGGCTGCGTGGAAGAGAACAACCTGTCGAGAGACCCGCAAATCCAATACATAAGAGTCCTCAGGTTCAAAGACGGAAACATGGATCTCGAAGAATCGGACATCTACTACGAACCTGAAGAGGTGCCGGAGAAGGGCTATTACTACATGCCGGTGCAATGCCAGCATTGCGCCAACGCGCCTTGTACCAAGGTGTGCCCTGTGCGGGCAACATGGACAGAGCCCGACGGCATTGTGGTGGTCGATTACAACTGGTGTATCGGATGCCGCTACTGCATGGCAGCGTGCCCGTACATGGGCCGATGGTTCAATTTTTCCGACCCTGGTATTCCAAGCGAGCAGGTGAATCCCAAAACTCACTATCTGGGGAATCGTCCGAGAATGCGCAATGTGGTGGAAAAGTGCACTTTTTGCATTCAGAGAGTCCGCAAAGGGATATACCCCAAATGCGTCGAGGTCTGCCCGGTCGGAGCCCGCAAGTTCGGCAATCTCCTCGATCCCAACAGCGAAATCAGCATGATCATAAAGACCAAGAGGGTCTTCCGTTTGAAGGAAGATCTGAACACGCAGCCGAAATTTTATTACTTCTTCGCTACTTGACAGGTGGGGAACGTCATGCAGAGATCCGGATTCCTATTCGCAGCAGCCAGGAGGCTCACGACAGGTCCCCGAATATATTACATTTGGGTTCTGGTGCTGCTCGTCACGGCCATTGTCGGCATCGCGGCCTATACCAGGCAGCTTCAGCAGGGCCTGATCGTCAGCGGTATGACGAGCTACGTCTCCTGGGGATTGTACATCGGGAACTTTACGTTCCTGGTCGGTGTGGCCGCGGCCGCGGTACTCCTCATCATTCCAGCCTACCTCTATGACTTCGGCCCCATCAAAGAGGTCGTCATCGTCGGAGAAGCGCTGGCAGTGAGCGCGCTTTGCATGTGTCTCATGTTCGTCACGGCCGACTTAGGACGTCCTGACAGGGTTTGGCATCTCATACCAGGTCTGGGCATATTAAATCTGCCGCGGTCCCTCCTCGGATGGGACATAGTGGTTCTGAACGGGTATCTGTTTCTGAACCTCTTCATTCCCGGGTACTTGCTGTGGAACGCATACCATCAAAAGCCTGAAAACACGAACTTCATCCTTCCCTTCATTCTTCTTTCCATCCCCTGGGCGGTCAGCATACACACCGTAACCGCGTTTATTTACAATGGTCTCGTAGCGCGACCATTCTGGAACGCTTCCATTCTGGCCCCAAGATTTCTGGCGTCCGCTTTCTGTTCCGGACCGGCGCTGGTAATCCTCCTGTACCAGATCGTCAGAAAGTACACTCAAATTTCACGTCAAAGACGAAGCGCTCTTCAAAATCGCGGAGATGATCTCGATCGCGATGGCGGTCAATCTGTTCTTGCTTGGAGCGGAATTCTTCAAGGAACTCTATTCGGACACCCATCATCTGTCCCCTTTGAGATACCTTTATGCCGGCCTTCACGGCAAAGGGGTGCTTATCCCGTGGATATGGACTGCTTTCACATTCAACATCATTGCATTCTTCATTTTTCTCATACCGGTTACCCGCAAGAATTTCGCAACTCTCAACGCGGGGTGCGTTCTCATCATAGTGGGTATCTGGATCGAAAAAGGGATGGGCCTGATCATTCCGGGATTTATCCCTGCGCCATTAGGCGAGGTCTGGGAGTACCTGCCGACAAGGATCGAAATCCTCGTGATCCATGGGGATATGGGCTATCGGACTGCTCATACTCACCCTGATACTGAAAATCATTATTCCCATCGAAACCGGGGAGTTCACTAAGGCGACGCAGATCGAGAGAGCATACCCACACGTTGGAGTACATCCATGAATACGAAGGCCGAGGCAGGCATTGTTGTGAGCAGAAGGCCGCGCTTCAAAGCAAGACTTTGGGCTCTCGCTGTGATCGCCAGTGCTTCGGTGCTCATGACCGCCTTGCCGCCGCCTTCTGTGGGAGCGGACACTGCTCCGGCCAAGGATTTGAGCACTCTTCTCAACGATCTCAACAGTCCTGACCCGGCAGTGGCGTCTCAAGCCGCGACCGAGATCAAGAACCAGCACGCGAAGCAAGCAATACCTGCTCTGGCCCAGGCAATTAAGCATCCTAATGAAATCGTGCGACTCACGGTGATCGAGGCGCTTTCAGAGATCGGTCCCGACGCGGCCCCCGCGGTTCCGGCTCTGGCTGAGGCGCTTAAGGACAAAGACCCAATGATCAGGGAAGCTGCGGCATTGGCCTTGCTCAGCGTGGGGAGGCAGAGCACCGGTGCGGTGCCCGCGTTGGTATCCGCCCTGGGTGACGAAAACAAGCGGGTCCGCGACAGCGTGGTCTTGGCCCTTGTGAATATCGGTGAAGCTGCGGTCCCGGACCTGATTAAGGCCCTTGAGAGCAAAGATCAGTCTGTCAGATCCTCGGCCACGACAGCTCTGGGAAGGATCGGAGGCCCGGCTGTCCCGGCCTTGGTGGCCCTGCTCAAGAAGGGAGACCCTCACAGCTCGACGGCGGCTTCAAAAGCCCTGGGAGAAGTGGGAGCCCCCGCAGTCGCGCCGCTGATAGAGCTGTTAACGACCGCAAAAGCGGAAGCTTCGAAACTTGCCGGAGAAAGCCTGGCGGCCATCGGTGCGCCGGCCGTCCCTCCCCTGGTAGATGCATTGCTGAAAAGGAAACAGCAGTAAGCGGCAGACCTGTTGTGACCTACACTTTGAAATGACCGCCGCGACCGGTATTCAGACACTGGACATTGAAAAGTTTGTCGGAACATGGCCTTCGAAGTGAAGGAGGAGAAGAAGATGAAAAAGACAGTCTATTCCCTGATGATCCTGTCTCTCTTTCTCTGCGTGCCTATGCAGGCCACGACTCAAGACAAGGATTGTCCCGACTGTCCCAAGAGCTCAACTACCAGCACTTCTCTCGATGCCAAGTGGAAGGAGTTCACCCCGCCAGCGCTGGCGCCGGGAGAGCGGCCTGATTGCCACCGCGTGCAGTTCGGGAAACAGGACTGTGCCGAATGCCACAAAAAGGAGACCCCCGAGAGCTACAAAGCTGGTTGGGTTCCAAGCACGGCATCAATAGTGTGAAGTGCGGCATTTGTCACGGTGACGTGAACAATTATCGGGCCAGGCCGGACAGAGTGGTCTGCATTGGATGCCACTCCGCGCAGGTCCATAACATGCCTGCCCAGGCTCTTGGTGACCAATTGCTCGTTCTGCCACAAGGGCCATTGGTTCACGGTCCACAAGATAAAAGATTACGAGAAGTTCTCTCCCGGAAGAGAGCAGCGTTTCAAAGTGCCCGGCTTCTAAGCGCTCTAGACCCGTTATCCGACTTTTGGAGGACACCATGAGTATGACTCGAAGAGAAATGATAAAGTTGTCGGCGGCGGCATTTGCCGCAGGAGCCTTGAATATACCGTTCGCCGGACGTGCTGACGCATCGGGGGAGCCCATGGAAGTGGACAAATGGGTCAAGGGCACATGTCGCTTTTGCGGTACAGGTTGCGGCGTCTATGTGGGAGTCAGGAAGGCAAGTGGTCGGTATCCGGGGTAATCCCCAAGCCGCGACCAATTTCGGGTTCCTATGCGTCAAGGGATTCAAAGGTTACATGAGCATGTACCACCCGGACCGGCTGAACTATCCCTTGGTTAAGGCAGAAGACGGAAAGTTCAAGCGAGTCTCCTGGGACGTGGCGCTCGACACTGTGGCGAACAAGTTCAAGGAACTGCAACAGAAGTACGGGAAGGACTCGGTGGCCTTTTACGGGTCCGGTCAGTGCATGACCGAAGAGAGCTACACCTTCAACAAGCTCTGGAAAGGCGGCTTCGGTTCCAACATGGTGGAAGGCAATCCGCGGCTGTGCATGGCTTCGGCTGTGGGCGGGTACGTCACGACTTTCGGCACAGACGAGCCCGCAGGGTCCTACGCTGATATCGAGAAGGCGAAGACTTTTTTCATCGTGGGTTCCAACATGTCGGAGTGCCATCCGATTATTTTCCGCCGCGTAGCACGACAGAAGCTCAAAGATCCGGACAAGATCAACATCATCGTCTGCGAGCCTAGGCTCACTTCCACTGCACGGATTGCGGACGTCTGGCTCCCCGCGGACCCGGGCACCGATCTCGCGGTTTTTCATTGCATGGCCCGAGAAATCGTCAAAAACAACTGGATTGATAAGTGGTACGTGGAGAACCTCTGTAGATTCACCACTGGAACAGAAGTCGGATTTCAAGACTTATGCTCAATTCCTCGAGCAGTTCACTCCTGAAGCGGTGGAAAAGACTGACACGATGCCCTGCGGCCAACATCAGGGAGGCGGCCCGGCTGTTCGGGACCCAGGGACCGACCATGAGTCTGTGGACCATGGGTCTGAATCAGACGGACGAGAGGCGTTTGGGCCAATAATCTGATTCACAATCTCCACCTGATCACGGGCAATATCTGTAAGGAAGGAGCAGATTCCTTTTCACTGACGGGACAACCCAACGCGTGCGGCGGCGTACGTGAGACGGGCTCCCTGTGCCATCTCCTTCCAGGGACCCGACCTGTGGCGAATGCGGCGGCCAGGGAGCAGGTCGAGAAGGCGTGGAAAATCCCCGCGGGGAAAATTGATCCCAAGCCGGGGTTCCACACCATGGAGATGTTCGCAAAGCTGGGAGCAGAGAACGACGCTTCCAAGCCGCTCAAAGGAATGTTCGTCACCACCACGAACCCTGCTCAATCGCTACCGAACGGCCACAAGTACTGGAAAGGAATGAAGGACGGGTTTCTCGTAGTTGCCGACATCTTCCCGACACGAACCACGCAGTTCGCCGACGTGATATTGCCCGCGGCCTTTATTTACGAGAAGGGCGGAGTTTTCGGCTGCTCCGAACGCCGCAGCCAGCTCACCGGAAAGTGCGTAGAACCTCCCGGTGAGGCTAAACCGGACCTCTGGATGGCCGCGCAGCTTGCCAAGCGCATGGGACTGGAAAAACTCATCCCGTGGAACGGCGATGATGCTCCTGCGAGTTAACAAAATGGCCTGGGATGATTACCGGGAATGCGTAAAGATGACCGAGCACACGCTTTACGGCATAACCTACGAACGGCTCCAGAAATCGGAAGAAGGGCTCCAGTGGCCGTGTCCAGACGACAAGAGCCCTGGAACGGCCATACGCTACGTGCGCGGCAAAGACCCACTCATGAACATGCCCGAAATCGTCAAAGTGCCGCCACAGGCTCTAATCTATTTCTACGGGGATCAACAGCACGAAGGCAAAGCGAACGTGTTTCTGAGGCCTTACAAGGGGCCGGAAGAGCCGCCGGACAAGGAGTATCCGTTTTTCCTGACCACCGGCCGTGTTATCGAACAGTGGCACAGCGGCACCATGACCATGCGGGTGCCGGAAATAGCTCGCTCCCAGCCCAATGCTTATGTGGAGATCAATCCGAAGGATGCGGAGGCGTACGGCATCAAGAACGGCGACATGGTGAAAATGATCAGCCGCCGCGGCTTCAACATATTGCCTGCCCGGGTGGTGAAGATGTCGCTGCCCGGAATTCTTTTCGTCCCGTGGTTTGATCAGGATTGGGATCGGATGATGAACCGGGTGACCATCGACGCGTTTGATGACGGTTCTAAACAACCTGAGTTCAAAATTTGTGCGGTACGAATCGAACGGGTGGGTGATCCCAAAGACGTGGCGGACATGACGATCATCTCCAGTGTGGACGCCCCATTTCCGGAAAAGGTGTGACGAGACGATCGTAATCGTTCACCGCGGAAATCGCGAGATCGCAGAGAAAGCGTTTTTCTGTGTTTGTTGCTGAGCAAGAAGCATAGTGGATTGCGAGTGAATCACCTTGAACATGTGCATTGGCTGAGTCTTCGTGTCCCGATACGTATTAACTCATTTGAGCTCATTATCTCTGCGATCTCGGCGCACTCTGCGGTAAATCCTGCTTTCTGATCCAAAGCTCCGGAGCTTTCCCCAATGGTCATCACCGGCAGTGCCCTTCTTATCAAGCGCGGCGCGGACATAGAGGTCCTGGAGCGGCTTAAGCAGTTCCCTGAGGTGACTTTCCACGTGAAGTCGGAATCGGGAACCGAACTGGTTGTGAATTTCGAAGCTGAGGACCACGATTCGTTGGAGCGGCTCTGCACAAGGATTAAGGAGGCGATTCCCGAAATCATCGAAATAGCCCATGTGTATGTGAATTTTGAAGACGAGATCGAAAAGATCAAGTCGGGAAAAATTGTTAAGGGATCGCTTAACAAGCCGAAGTTCGACGAATGATGCTGGTGGTTAGGAGGTAAGAATTCAGTTATCGGCGGCGAAAGTTTGTCATTGCGAGCAAAGCGAAGCAATCTTATCGTTTATACTGACTGCCAAAGATAATGTCCCTTTGACCATGAGGCGGGCACGTTGCAGGGGAGCTGGTTCGGGTCTGCCTTGTTTGTCATTCCCGCGAACGCGGAATCCAGAAGGCCCAAATAACAACAATGGTAAACCCTGTTCAGACTTTCCCGGACTGGATTCCCACGTTCGCGGGAATGACGGGATTTGGCCTCTCTGAATCGGACAAGAATTCTGGCAATGGCTATAAGCTCTGAGATTGCTTCGTCGTTTCACTCCTCGCAATGACGCGGACGCTACAATGTCCGCGTAAGTGAATGGTAATTTCAGGAGAACAACGAACCTTGAGTTCAGGTTGGATAAATAGTCTTCTGAAACGGTTTCTTGGTGAGCGCGAGAATCCTCTGGCAAATCAGTACAGCGAGAACCGTCTTCGCCCTCCCGGAGCAGTGGACGAGAAACGATTTATGGCGCTTTGCATACGCTGCAATCGCTGCCTGGAGGTCTGTCCGTACAACTCAATCCGGCGCGCGGGCCTGGGCACAACTATGGGAACGCCTTACGTTCTGCCGCTGGAGAAGGCTTGTTATCTTTGCATGGCCTGCTGCCGCCTCTGTCCTACAGGGGCACTGGACAGGCTCCTGAGCAACCCCGAGGGCGTTGCGATGGGCAAAGCCAGGATCGACACCTCCATCTGCTACAGCCACCTCTTTGTGGACCATGATGTGCTGCCTGAAAACGCAGGCCAAAAGATCGGTGCGCTTTGCAACACGTGCTACAATGTTTGTCCGCTTCCCGACAAAGCCATAGCGCTGAAGCAGAACCTCTTCCCTGTAATTCTGGACGGTTGCGTAGGTTGCGGTATCTGCACCGAAAGGTGCCCTACCCGTCCCAGACGGGCGATCAACGTGATTCCCGCGGGTGTGGGGCGGGTTGACGAGGCAGGGTTCTATTTTCGCAAGGCCCGGAAACACTTTGAGTCAGCGGTGCGTGTGGAAAGGGACGGGGCATCAGGGGCCTTGAAAGGGGAGCAACTTCTAGAGCAGAAATCCTTAATTGAAGGGACCAAGGAACAGCCGCAATTCGAATTCCCATACCAGGTTCCAAAATTCATAGAAGGTTGGGATTGATGTACGGGCCGTACAGAAAAACAGTTCAGATACTGGTGTTCGGGATCATGTTCGGGATCCCGTTACTCAATTTGTATGAAATATATGCAGTGACCGGTACTTTCTACGCGGTCAACATCGGGGGGCTCGGCATAGCTGATCCAGTGGTAATCCTTCAAGCGATATTTGCATCGGGCGAACTCACAGTGCCATTGCTGGGCGCAGCCCTTTTCCCCGTCTTTATTGCGCTGTTATTCGGCAGAATCTGGTGCGGCTGGATGTGTCCTTTTCACCTGCTGGCCGACGTCGCGGCGTGGTTACGCAGACGATTCAGAGGAAAAGGCTCGCGGCTTGCCAGGGATGAAAGCTTGGTGGTCGCGGATTCATTCAAGGCCAACACTTGGCGCTATGGCTTCCTCGCCGCGGGAACCCTCGCGGCCGGTGCTATCAGCATCCCCGTCCTGAACTACGTGAGCGCTCCCGGTATTCTGAGCACGGAAGCGATGATACTGGTCAAAGAACGGATGGTGTCACTGGAGTTCTCTTTCATAGCCCTTCTTTTCCTCCTCGAACTGTTAATCTTACCCCGTTTCTGGTGCAGGCTCTTCTGCCCCACCGGCGCTTTTATTGCAGTCTTTCGCGTCCCCTTCACTCTCCGGGTCGGGACGAGTATAAGAACTCCCAAGGCCCCATGTTGCAAGGAGAACCGATGTTCAGGCGCGTGTCCGATGGGTCTGGCGCCTTTCCGGGAGGGGAACAATCTGCTCTGCACGAACTGCGGCCTGTGTATCGATGCGTGCCGAGCGGCAGAAGGTTCTGGTAGGCTGAGATTCCAAGGCTTTCAGGCATTTGATCGGTGATGAGAAGTCTGCAAACTCACGAGACCTCCTGGCCGCTCTTACCTTGAAAAAGACCGCTGCATCAAGCAATGTATCGAATTGAAACGTGGGCCTTTGGCTGAATGTAGGCAATCTACCTTGAGACCCAAAAGGGAGAGAATTCCATGGCACTTGAACCATGCCGAGAATGCGGGAAAGAGGTGAGCACACAATGCGGTTTCATGCCCGAACTGCGGCGCGCCGCGCCCCGCACTCGCCGAGTGGGCGGGTACCGGAATTGATTGGAAATCCCGGGCAAAGATTTTAGGCATCCCTCTCATTCACGTCGCCTTCGGGAGGGACAGTGCAGGCAAGCTCCGTGTCGCAAAAGGGTTCATTGCGGTCGGGCAATTTGCCATTGGCGGGATTACAATAGCCCAGTTTGGAATCGGCATCATATTCGGCCTGGGACAATTCATGATCGGTTTGACCGCGTTGGCTCAGTTTGCCGGGGGCTTACTCATCGGCGTAGGCCAGATTGCCGCAGGGGTAGTAACCATAGGGCAATTTGTGGTGGGCATTTATGGTCTGGCTCAGGCCGGGTGGGCAAGATACATGTGGAGCCCAACTAGGGTCGACATGGAAGCTGTCGCCTTGTACAGCACGATACAAATGAGGCTTGAGCAGTGGCTGGGTTTCTAGGTCCGTTCGAGACCAGAGTGCCGGGAAATAGTTGACCATAGTTGGACAACATCGAGTAGGACCAGCATTTCGCCCGTCAACGTTAGGCAAAGCTACGCCTGACCATCCACCGCACTAGTTCAAATTATTCTGCGTTTCAGGTCCGACGCGCCTGAAGCTGATTGACTGCGGGGAAACTCGGTCAGTAGCCATTCCAAGATAGCCCGCGCCTTCGTGAAATTACTCGCATCAAAATGGGCCTTACCTATGCCCAGCATCAATGACGGGATAAATTCCTCAGGTGGGAGAAAACCGACTGTCCGGTGATGCTCTTTTCCGTCACCGTCCAGCGTTATAACTGTTGGAGTGTATTGAATCACGAAACGAGTCGCCCAGGCCGCCAGAGAGTTTGTGTAAGCGCGCAGCGGTACCATGTAGCGATGAACGAACTCTACTGTGCGAGGATTGGGATACGTGACCGTATCCATCTGTTTGCACGCGGGTCAACCGGGGTTGAAGAAGTCGAGCAGCACGTGTTTTTCTTGCACCCTCGCCATAGACAGGGCCATGTCCCAATCCGTTTCCCACCTTATGTTAGCTGCCATGAGTGAGGCTCCCGTAATGTCAATAGCGCTCCCGAATTGCGCACTCCATCGTAATGAGCCGCACCTATAGATATTATAGCAGTTCTCGAAAGTAATCACGGTTTGACATGTGGGTGCCACTGCTGGCTTGTCCAGCAGTGCGGCTCCGTTGAGAAAACATTTATGAGAATGACGATAGGAAACACTGCTGTTCAAGCCAGCAGTGGCACCCGACGCCCGATACAGGCTGGCGGGACAGGCATCTAAAAGTGTCTCAAAACCAGAAATTCGGCCAGGAAACGATGCGGGTCTTGCGAGGACGCTTCTCGAACCGCCGGAAATGAGGGCGCAGCGAGCGGCGCCCGCCCCTACACCACGATCTCTTGATCGACCCAGGGGCCGTTTTCAATGCACACCGGTATAACAACCGCGGGAACCACCCGCCGCGAACGTTTCCCCGCCGTGATCGGTGTTTTCACCATTCTGGATCACCACTTGTAATTCCATCCGTACAGACGGAAAATTAAGGTATAACGAAAACGGAGAGTCCCATGAGAATTCAGTTGAGCCTTTACGCGTCCCTTGCCTCACATTTGCCCGAGAAGGGCGGAGGAAACTCCTGCACCTTGGAGGTTCAGGAGGGCACCGCGGTGCGGGACATTTTAGGACAGTTGAAGATAGGTTTGGACGTCCCCAAAATCATCTTCTTGAACGGGCTCCACGCGGGCTTCGACGATGTACTGAAGAATGGAGACAGACTAGCTGTCTTTCCGCCCATAGCAGGCGGATAGTCGCACATGTTTTCACGCAAGGCCTCGGGCCAAATGGCGCCTCGGCGGGCATGCGAAAGTTATTGGCTATTTGCTCCTATTTCGATGTTCCTGTCTCAACGGTGGTCACATGGAACCGGAAATTCCTCGATATAGTCGGCACCAGCTTCTGAGAGTATTCGGAGAAGATGGCCAGGAGAAGATACAGAAATCCCGTGTCTTCGTAGCTGGACTCGGAGCCCTCGGTTCCCTCATTGCTATTCTTCTTGTTCGGGCAGGAGTCGGTCTTGTCAGAGTTGCCGATCAGGACTGCCCCGAGCTGCATAATCTCCACAGGCAAATTCTTTACGACGAAGAGGACGCGACTCGCTGTGTCTCCAAGGCTCAGGCAGCGGCTCATCGACTTCGGGCAGCCAATTCCGAAGTAAATGTCCAAATCGTGGATGCGGCAATCGGCCCGGACAATGTCGAGGAACTTACAGACGGTGTGGATCTGGTAGTGGACGCGCTCGATAATATACGGACGCGATACCTGATCAATGACGTGATCCTGGCCCGGGGCATCCCCTACATATTCGGAGGAGCCGTAGAAACCGTGGGGAATGTCATGACAATTATCCCAGGAAAGACTCCTTGTCTCAGATGCCTGTGGCCGGACCCAAAAGCCGTTGATGATCATCCGAGGGCGTCTGCTGTGGGAGTTCTTTCCTCGGTGGCCACTGCGGTTGCCTCCTTCGAGGTGACGGAGGCCCTGAAAATCATGGTAGGACGAGAAGAGGATGTACTCTCGGGCCTGCTGGTGTTCGATGTGTGGCGGAACGATTTTCACATTGCGCCGCTGGAACCGGACCCGGGATGCATCTGCAGAGGATTGATCCAACATCGTTGAAGCCCTGTCTGGGCATTCGTTTCTTCGCCACAAGGGCAGACTCTCTGGTCTTTCGAAGACTTGTCTTCGAGTTTCTTACTCGGACGACTTAGGGTCTTCGCCGCACAAGAATTTGGTCAGCGGGAAGCTATGCAAAAGGATAGATACTAATGAAGGATGCCGGCCTACCTTTCGCGGCTCTGATACTGGCCGGAGGCTTGGGAAAAAGGCTGCGGTCAGTTGTTTCCGACAGGCCTAAGCCTATGGCAATGGTTCGTGGAGCGCCTTTCCTGGAGATACTGATCGACTCGCTGGCAGGTAAAGGCGTACGGCAATTCGTTCTCCTCACAGGGCACAAAGGGGAAGCGATCGAAGATCACTTTGGTTCGGATTACCGCAGCGACATCAAAATCGTTTTTTCTCATGAACGTTCTCCCCTGGGAACCGGCGGCGCGGTGAAAAATGCTGAGGCATACGCCACTGATCCTTCGCTCCTAGTAAATGGGGACACATTCTTTGACGCGGACCTGAGCGGTCTATTGAAATTCCATATGGACACCGGCGCGGAGGTAACTCTGTCGCTCTTCAAGGTGGAGGACGTGGGCCGCTATGGTTCGGTGATGGTGGATCGAAAAGGTATGGTGATCGGCTTCCGTGAAAAGGATGAGAACGTCAGGGAACCCGGCCTGATCAATGCCGGCCTGTCGCTCCTCTCTAAACGCCTTATCGGTAGTCTGCCGCGTGGACCCTTCTCGATGGAACGAGAAATCTTTCCGTCGCTGGTAGGGTCCGGGAAGATGTTCGGGTTACTCCAGGAACGGCCGTTCTTCGACATAGGAACACCGGAAAGCTATGAAGCATTCAAACTGTTCATGAAGGACCGCTGTAACAGTTGACGGGGCTCTGAACTGAACGAGTGTGAGGATTCTGTTGTGCGGGGGCATTTCGCCGCGCTCGCAATGATAACCTCTGCCCCGCAAAGCTGAATGCTTGCGGAGGAGTTGACGAATCTCTGACAAGGGGTTACGCTGGAATTGTTGGCAGGAGGTTCGATATGTGTGTAGATGGAGTCAGCCGACTCGTCATGGGGAACCTGGCTATTCAAAACCTAATGTCCAATCCGATCCTCGACATTGTTCACAAACAGGTGGTGATGACGCTCTACTCTCTCGCGGCGGATCATTGCCTCGATGAGTACGAGAAGATGCTGCCCGTCTACTTGTCCATTGATTGGCCCCAGTGCTCGGCCATTTTGGACACCATAGAGCAAGCCGGTTTACTTACAAGGACCGAAGGCGGTATATCCCTGACCTATCCCATCGACGCGGAGGCTGAAAGCTCTGCCTGCGGTTGCAGTTGCTAAGGATGAAGCCTGGAGGGATCAGTTAGGCCTAACGGAACGTGCCGCGGTCTGACAATTCCTGCCTTTGATGGCTTCTTCAAAACCATCCGAGATCACACGGCCGTCTCTGATACGAATGATTCTGTCACAGGCGTTGCCGATGTCATCCTCGTGGGTTACCAGGACCACCGTAAATCCCTGCCTCGCAAGATCCCTAAGTTGTGCCACGACTATGTCGGTATTTTTCTGATCCAGTTGGCCTGTGGGCTCATCCCCGAGGATAAGAGAAGGGTTGTTGACCAGGGCTCTGGCTATGGCAGCGCGTTGGCGCTCCCCCCCGGATAGACGGTTGGACCAGTGGTCCACACGATGAGAGAGTCCGACCCTGTCCAGCGCATCGAGGACCTTTTTCCGGCGGGTGTTTCGGTCGGATTCCGCGTATATTAGAGGTAACTCCAGATTTTCAAAGACAGTGGAGTTGGCCAAGAGATCGCAGCTTTGGAACACGAACCCAAGTTCCCTGTTCCTGAAGTTCGCCTGTTCCTCGCGGTCATAATTTAGAATGTTTTGGCCCTTGAAAATATACTGCCCCGAGGTAGGGGGTTGAAGAAGCCCAAGAATGTACAGCAGAGTAGACTTGCCTGACCCGGACGGCCCCATTATGCCCACCATTTCTCCGCGGCCAACCTTTATGTTAGCTTTGTCCAGAGCGTGGATAACGTTTCCACCGTCGATGTAGTCTTTGCCCAGGTCCTTCGTCTCAATAATTATTTCATTTCCCATCTGCGATCACCGGTCCCCACATAACAAATTTCGTGGATGGATGCCAGTATAACCCATCGGGAGCCAAACTCCTATGCCGTCGTATCCGGCATGCGGATTTTCACCGTTTGCAGCACTCCTGTGTTATATTACCGCAATGTTCCAGATAGCCAAACAGGCCCGTGGTGACCGGGGCGCTTTCGTAAAACTCATCCAGCTCGATGCGGATGATTTCGCAGTAATCGTGCGTGCTCCATCGGACGTAAGGCTGCATCACCGGTACATAGGGCCTGATCCGGCCAAAGCAGAAGAGATTTTCAACGCTGAGGCGGGGAAGCTTAATCCAGGGGACCGTCAGCAGTAGATCGGGATGTCTGGCGGCAGCGGTTCTTGGGATTCGTTGGCCCTAACTCGCGGCCGTCTGGTGAGGAGAGCCTTGTATGGCGAAAATACGCTTGCAGAGTGAATGGAAAATGTGGGCCGCACTAGGCGGAATACTTTTACTCGTTATCTTTTACCTTTACATGGCGAGCCGACCCCCTACGGAGGGCGGTGAGTATCTCTGGAATGTGACAAAGATCGTAGACGAGACGGACCTGTCGTTGAGAGGCTCAGGGAATATAATTGAACTCAAGTTGGCGGGCTTGCGCGTTCCGCCGGGTCAGGCGCAAGCGGCACGAGATTTTCTTACAAAAACGCTTGAAAATCAGTGGGTTCGGGTAAAGGTAATCCGTGACGGGCCGAAAGGATCTAAAGAAGGGTTCGTGTTTCTGTCGGGAGAGGACACAAGCGCGCGATTGATAAGACAAGGATTGGCCGAAATCGACAGGGAAGAAAAAGATTTCGACATCAGACCATATATTGAACTAGAGCAAGAAGCGAAAAGAGAGCAAAGAGGCCTGTGGCGGCAGCAGAGCCCTGGAGCTAAGTGACATGAAGATCCTTATCGTAGGGTCCGGGGGACGGGAACATACCCTTGCCTGGAAGATGGCCCAATCGGATTTGGTTAAGGAAGTCATCGTAGCACCCGGCAACGTGGGTATTGAAATAGAACCAAAATGCAGGCTGGCCGATGTCTCCTCAGACAACGTCTCCGGCATACTCCACTTGGCCCAAGCCGAAAGAGTGGACCTCACTGTGGTAGGGCCTGAAGCGCCTCTTGTGGCTGGACTGTCTGACGCTTTGCGTTCAGCCGGGCTCAGGGTTTTCGGCCCTTCCAGGGAAGCAGCGCAACTGGAAGGGAGCAAAGTCTTCACCAAGCGCTTGCTCGCGAAATACGAGATCCCGTCGGCCGAATTTGAGGTCTTTCAGGATTTTGAAGCGGCCTCCTCCTACCTGAAAACATGTCCCGGCCGCGTGGTGCTCAAGGCTGACGGTCTTGCCGCGGGGAAGGGAGTGTTCGTCTGCGTCGACCAGAACGAAGCTCAGATGGCGCTTTCGACTATCATGAAGGAGAGGGCATTTGGTGATGCCGGCGACAGAGTTGTCATAGAAGAATGCCTTGAAGGTGAGGAGGCATCTTTCATTGCCTTCACCGACGGTAAAGAAGTGCTTCCACTTGCCAGTTCCCAGGATCACAAGGCCATATTCGACGGCGATCAAGGCCCCAATACAGGGGGTATGGGGGCGTATTCTCCTGCACCTGTGGTTACTCCGGAGATGCACGACCGGATTATGACGGAAGTGATGATCCCGGTGGTACGCGCTATGGAGCACGAAGGGACTCCCTATATGGGATTTTTATACGCGGGCGTCATGATCAAGGATGGAAAGGCCAAAGTCCTGGAATTCAACGCTCGCATGGGGGATCCCGAGGCCCAACCTCTTCTTTTTAGGATGAAAACCGATCCGGTGCCCTTGATGGTGGCCGCGTTGGAGGGTGGGCTTGGCAACATGAAAATCGAGTGGGCCCCGGAAGATGCTGTTTGCGTTGTCATGGCCTCCGGAGGCTACCCCGGCTCGTACGAAAAGGGAAAACCTATTACGGGAATTGAAGCAGCTGACGCGATGGAGGGGATCAAGGTGTTCCATGCCGGGACTGGTAGGGGAGCCGACGGATTCGTCACTGCGGGAGGCCGCGTTCTCGGTGTCACCGCCAAAGCCCAGGGTATATCCAACGCAATTGCAAGGGCTTATGAGGCGGTTGAAAAGATCCACTGGGAGAACGCTTACTACAGAAAAGACATCGGGAAGAAGGCCCTACAAAGAGCTTAGAACGCGCGTGTCCGGGTCTTTAAGCAAAGAACCCGGACATGCTGGAGAAAACGTGCTCGCCTGTTGTCCTAATTATACTGCATCCGAACTACGCGTCAACAGTCTGAAAGCCGGCAGAGACGCCGGCCCTACTATGAGCCGGTAGGACCGGCCTCCCCGCGGGACGCGGGGTCGCCGATTGCTCGGTGAACGGTTATGACTTCTGAACTGGTCTCGTGACGGCGAGGGAGGCTTTGAGGCGCTTGCTTTTCGGGAGGGTCACGTGCCAAAAAAAAGCCCGTTCGGAAACGGGCCAAAGGAAGGATTAGGTTTGGTTTGTCGCTGGACGAGAAAAAACCACGTTATGAGGATGTTGTCAAGTTTTTTTAAATCAAAACATTAAAAAATATTAACCACAATCCCGCACATTGCAGTAACATATTAATATAACGTGACTATATTGTTAAGAGCGTTGATCCAAAATGCCATCCCCTTCGCTCGTGTGATGCCGCCAACGGTCCCCTCACGACGCGCAGACCCCCATTCGCCCCCCCCCAACACACAAACCCATGCCGAAAGTCCCCAACCGGGGGCGTAGGTGGCTTCAGAGTAGGCAAATCATAGGAATTGGCTTTTCAAGCGGTAAGATTTGTAATCTCGGCAGGCGCTGACCCGTGGAGACTGTCGCAAAATCCTCACACATGCCCAAATCGCAGCGTGATACATTGGTAGGGGCGTGGTTGGACGACGCCCTTCGTCGATCACCCAACACGGGCAGGTTTCAAACCCGTCCCTACAAGGCTCGTGTTACTTGCCCGAATGAGAAACCGCACCACTCGCAGTTTTCTTGCACTGTTCGGATCGCTAGAGGATTATTTCCTATAGGGTCGCTTCCCAGCGGTCTGCACGCTCGAACTGTTCTCTTTAGGTTTTCAGTGCTCGGTTACTCAAAAAATTATTTGGAGGAACGTTCGCACACTGCTGAGCAGTAAGGCGCTTCTTCCGGGTCGTTAACGTCGCACACCGGGCAATCGCACACATCGGGCCCATCCGCGGGTTTTTGGTATTTTACACCCTGGTTTTTGGCTCTGTAGTCTTCGATGGCCCTGTGCAAGGCATCAGCGCCCAAATTGGAGCAATGGTGCTTCTTTTTCGGCAGTCCGTCCAGAGCATCAATCACGGAATTGTTGGTGATCTTCATGGCCTCGTCCAGGGTCTTACCTTTGGCCAATTCGCTGACCATGCTCGACACAGCTATGGCAGCTCCGCATCCGAAAGTTTTGAACTTGACATCTTCCAGGATGTTATCTCTGACCTTGATGTAAAATGCCATGATGTCCCCGCACGCGGGGTTACCCACTTCGCCGACGCCGTCGGCATCCGGAATTTCCCCCACGTTGCGGGGATTCTTGAAATGGTCCATGACTATTTCGCTGTACATATGCACCCCCTGTGATTATGGGCAAAGATTGACCGCTTAACGTTAAGCGGCTCGCGATCACCGTAGCTGTAGCAATATTGAGAGCCGAGAGGAGAAATCAACCTCATTGAACGTCTAAGCTCCGTTGCGGCTTCCTTCTTATCTGGTGTAGCCCCATGAATACGCGGGCCTGTTTTCAAGCTTGTATCCGCCGGCACATCGTTGTTCTTGTCTCGGGTATTTCACCAGTGGGCTCCAGTCACTGAACTACGGACTGGACTTTCGCTGTTTTCTTGTAAAGCGGCGACATATCTCTCAGCTTCTGAACAATCGGCGGCAACACTTCCACGACTACGTTTACGTCGCCATCCGTGTTGTCCGCGCCGAGAGTAAAAAGGAGCGATCCCTGTGCGGTAGCCGCGTCCATGCCCATGGCCAGCATGACGTGCGAGACTTTCAGAGAACGAGAGATGCAGGCCGAGCCGCTCGCTATCTTAATGCCTTCCATGTCCAGGAAGAGCAGCATGGACTCTCCTTCAACATACTTCACAGTCAGGCTGGCGTTGCCGGGGAGTCGAATGGTTGGATGACCCACCAGGTCCACCTCTTCTATAGCTCCGGTAATCTCTTTAATCAGCTTGTCCCTCAAAGGAACCAGGTGAGCCATTCTAGGCTCAACTTCTCCGGCCGCGATCTCCGCTGCCTTTCCCATGCCAACAATGCCGAGGACGTTTTCAGTGCCTGCCCTGTAGCCCCCTTCTTGGATTCCGCCATCCATCAACGGCGCGATCTTGACTCCCTTACGGACATATAGAGCGCCCACGCCCAGAGGGCCGTAAAGCGGATTTGCTGCCAAAGAAAGAAGATCAGCGTTCAAGCTTTCTACGTCAACGGGGATGGCGCCCACGGTTGCCACAGCATCAGTGTGAAATGGTATCTTGTGGCTGCGTGCTATTCCTCCGATCTCCGCGATGGGTTGGATAGTGCCCGTCTCGTTGTTTGCATGCATGACGGAAATGAGCACCGTGCGGGGAGTAATTGCTTTTTCCACGTCCGCTGGGTCGACCATTCCATACTTGTCCGCCGGTAGGCGAGTAACCTCTGCTCCCTGGTTCTCAAGGGCTTTTATCGCATGCATGATCGAGAAATGCTCGATGGAGGAAGTGACAATATGATTGCCTCGAGCGCGGTTCGCTTGAAGAACCCCCTTGAGAGCCCAGTTGTTGGCCTCAGTCCCTCCGGACGTGAAAAAGACCTCCTGCGGCTTGGCGTTGATCAAGGCCGCCACCATCTCTCTTGCCTGGTCGATAGCATCGGTCACGTCTGCACCGAGGCTATGCATGCTGGAAGGGTTTCCGTACTGCTCTTTTAGAAAAGGCAGCATTGCATCCACCACCTCAGGTAGTAGTGGAGACGCTGCTACGTGGTCCATATTGATAGTCCGCATGGGATCACCTCCCTAATGAAAACGGAGGAAACAATTTAGAAATCTCATAATTGTCGTGTTTAACATAGCTATCACGAGATGAATTGTCAACGACAGCCCCTTCTTTCAGGGTTGTTACGACCGTCACGGTTGTGGTAAACAACTTGGTATGCCTCAGGGATTATGACCGTGTTCTCGGTAATGAAGTGGATTTCATTGAGAAAGGCTATGATGTGAGTACCAAGAATTGGGGAATCTCCAGGGAAGAAGCCCAGGCGCTCATGGAACAGTACCTGGAAACGGACAATATGCGAAAGCACTGTCTGGCCTCTGAAGCGATCATGAGGGCCTTGGCACCAAGATTTGGAGCGGACCCTGAAATGTGGGGGCTGACGGGCTTGCTCCATGATATCGATTACAATGAAACTCGCGACAACATGCCCCAGCACACGCTCCTAGCCGAAAGAATTCTCCTTGAAAAAGGGGTGGACCCGGCAATTGTCGAGGCGATCAAGTACCACAATGCTGAAAACCTTGGATTGACGCGCAACGAACCAATTCACTTTGCTCTCACGGCGGCCGAGACCATAACCGGGATGTTGGTTGCCGCCAGCCTGGTCACCCCTGAGAAAAAACTCTCTGCCGTGAAAGTCAAGTCTGTGAAGAAGAGGATGAAAGCCAAAGAATTCGCGAGGTCCGTCAACCGGGATCAGATCCGCTTATGCGAAGAGATCGGGATTCCTCTGGACGAATTCATAGGCCTGAGCCTGGAAGCCATGAGCGGGATTAGCGAGCAACTCGGATTGTGATATGAGAAGTCCCAGAGCCTGGGTTTTCCCATAAAGTAGTTGAACGGAATAGGATCTTTGTGTAAAATAAAATAACAGTCGTAGCAGGATACTGTATTCGGACAGACAAGACAGTTCATATGATCACGCGCTGAAGAGTCAAAGCGCCCTTCCTTTCAGCAGCGCGGGCGGGGGATCCGTAGCCTTCGTCCTAGGAAGGCAGGGTCTCCACAGTTTCCCATCCTAAGAAGTTGGCGTCTTACGCCGTCTCCGACAACCTTCGGACCATAAACCGAGACTACCGGGTTTCTTGGCCCGGAAAACATGGTTCCCATCGGCTCCACAACACAGGCTAGGAGAAGAGAGATGAATAAAAGGTATCTCACTATGCTGGGATTGTTGTTGGCCCTATTATTGGCGGCCATGGTCTGTTTTTCCGACGCTCAGGACCAGACGGGAAAGATTATAAAGATCAGAGGCTCCAATATTATGGCGAGTCTCGCCGACAATTGGGCTAAGGCATTTAGTGACAGTAATCCAGGGATTAGAGTGATGGTTAGTGGTGGCGGCGGGAGTGAAGGCAGCGACGGAACAGCCGCGGGCCTCGAGGCTCTTTTCGAAAAGACGGCCGATCTTACCATGGCATCGCGGCAGATAATAGAAAAGGAATTGCAGGCTGCTGCCTTAAGCGGCTCAAAACCCTTCGAAGTTCCGGTTGGTCGGATCGGTGTCGCAATAATAACCCATCCTGAGAATCGAGTGCAGGAACTGACCATTGAACAACTTCGAAAAATATTCACCGGTGATTACACGCGCTGGTCAGAAGTCGGGGGTGCGGATGAACCTATAGCAGTCATCACCAACCAACAGACTTCGGGGGTAGCCCTCTTTCTCAGAACTCACATTATGGAGAACGGCCTTTTCACTTCAGATGCGGGCATTAGGGACCTCTACCATAATATTATGAGAGAGATTTCCAAGAAAAAACCACCCGCAATCGGCTATGCCGGATTAGTGGACGCGCAGAGAGGGGCTAAGAATAACCTGATCAAGATCCTTGGAATAAAAAAGGATGCTGCTTCGCCCACAGCGGTTCCATCAGCAGAAACGGTCAAGAATCAATCATACCCACTTAGCGTTCCGGTGTACTTCTATTACGATAGCTCGTCCGCGGGAGATCACATAAAGAGGTTTGTGGATTTCTGCAAGACCAGGAATTAGAGTTTTACGCTGCACTCACGTTGCAGTATGACTCTGGCCGTAAGAGATCCCGCGTAGCGAATCTGGATTCTGCGCTTCGGAACCAGGCACGCACTTATTGCAGTACCTGGATGGCGTCATCAAAGTTAGTCAGCTTATCCAAGCCTTTTTCGGTCACAACGAACGAATTCTCAATTCCGGCTAGCCCTTCGCCCGGTAGAATGAACTTAGGCTCCAGAGCTATAACCATCCCTTCCTTCAAGACATGGGGTGACTTCCTTCCGATCACCGGCAATTCATCCAGTTCCAGCCCGATTCCGTGCCCGACAAAAGTCACAGGCTGCGGGTATCCCATAAAACCTTCCGTAAGCCTCGCTTCAGCGGCTATGTTCATAGCAATATCATATAGTTTTTCCGCTTTCGTCCCTGCACGACCTTGCGAGATGAGGGCCTCTTGAATAGCCAGAGCCGTGGCATGTATCTTCAGGAACTTCTCGGGAGGCTCTCCGATAAAAAAGGTTCTGGCCTGATCGACCATATAGCCGCCCACTACTCCCACGTAGTCGATCTGAACAGGCTCGTGCCTCTTAATGATCTTGGAACCGGCCCCCTGAGGCATTGTGGGATTGAGTCCAGGCCCACCGGTCGGCCCCACGGAACAGCTTGGTACGGCCAGATTCGCGCCTGACATTATATGTCCATAGAATACTTCGCTATTGAAACTTCTTACCCGCACAAACCCCTGATGGCCGTTCTTGCGGTACTGCGCTTCGAGTAGGCCCGCAAATTCTATTTCCGACATCCCCTCTTTGAGGATCTCTCCCACTGCGGAAAACAGTGCGTCGTTCATGAGAGCGGCCTGTCTGATCAATTGCAACTCGTGCTCTGATTTGACCATCCTGGTTTCTCTTATCAGAGACGAGACATCGTTAATAGCCGCGTTTGGAAAGAGTTTTGAGTAGAGCATGTAATTATTAACAGGGAGAACATCCAGTTCCATCCCGAGGCGTTTCCAGGGGCCCGAATATTCCCTCTCAATGCTCTTCTTTAAGCCGGAAAGGCTCTTCACCGCCACGACGTGCTCAAGTGGAGAATCCTGTACCGCTCTTTCAAGACTTTTTCGTACTAAAAGGAGAGGCGACCCTTCTGCCGGCACAAAGAGATGAGCGTCCTGGCCTGTCCCCGAAAAATAGAAGAGGTCTACGCGCTGAACTATCAGCGCAGCATCCAGGCCGTTGTCAGCCATTGCGGATTGAAGGTTTTTGATACGCCGATGAATCTCTTCCAGGGGGGTTGAATGCATGAGCTACCATCGTGTTGTTGGGTTCGAAACTAAGTAGCGAGATCATGAGTTCGAAGATTGTTCGGGGAACTTTGCCACGAATTGTTTCATTCGGGTTCGCCGTCAAACTCACAACATTTAGGACACCTTGTAAGGGCACGGAGTGGAAACTGTCTCAAAATTCAAAGTACGGTCCAAATCGTTCCACGATCTGGGCTTTCATGTGTTTTGTTTCCCTCACCCCGGCCCTCATATAGGCTGGTGGGACAGGCTTCCAGCCTGTCTATTGGGAATGACGGGCAAGATGCCCGTCGCCACCAAATCATTTTCTCTTTCCGCCATTACTTTTGAGAACCGCTATAAAACGCTTTTCCTTCATTTCTGAGGTTCGATAACGACCTTCATGGAATCCCCCGCCTCTGCCACCAAGGAGAAGCCCTCGCCCGTCTTTTCCAAGGGGAGCCTATGCGTGATCATGTCGATGACATTCAACTTGCCCGAGGAAATCAGTTCCATGGCGACGGTTATATCCCGAGGGCTTCCGGCGTAAGATGTAGTCATAGTGACCTCCTTCCGCCAGAGTTCGTTGAAAGGCATCTCGACACGGGCCCCGGGATCGGAAGGGGCAAAAAAAAGTATGGTTCCACCTCGATCTACTGCGTGGAATGCCTGGCCGACAGCCGAAACAGCGCCGGTTGAAACGATGACCAGCTCTGCAAGTCGGCCGTCATTGCAATCCTTCAAACGGTCTATGAAGTCGTCACCAGGCGTTAAGGCAACATCCGCCCCTAATTTCTTAGCCGCATCAAGGCGGGAAGCATTGATGTCCACTGCAATGACTCGGGCCGCGCCGGCAGCTTGAGCAAGCTGTATGTGCAAAAGCCCGGCTATTCCGCTGCCAATGACAAGGACTCTTCTCCCCGGCATCCATCCTGTATGCTCCTGCCCCCTGACTACGCAGGCAAGTGGCTCGATAAAGACCCCCTCGTCGTAGGACATCGTGTCCGGCAGGCGGTAGACACCGTTGCGGACGTTGATTGCCGGTACTCGCACGTACTCCGTGAACCCGCCCGGGTCAAAATTGGTGGCGGACAGCGTGTCACAGACCGAATGATGACCGGCCAAGCAGTACCTGCACATGTTGCACGGGACATGATGGGACACAAAGACGCGATCACCTTTCTTCCATTCCCGGATGTCGCTCCCGACTTCCGCTACCTCACCGGCAATCTCGTGGCCGAGGACCAGAGGCGCCTTTGGCAAACGATACCATTCCAGGACGTCACTCCCACAAACACCGCTCGCCCAAACCTTCACAAGCAGTTCATCCGAGCCGATACGCGGGGTTGGCATCTCTTCGATGCGGACGTCCTTGTTATTGTAATACATGGCTACGCGCATATTCCGCTCCAAAAGGCGTGCAACACTCTCAAGACAAACGATCTGACCGCTGAATTAAGCCATTCTTGATTGTTGGGTCACGGAAAGATCTCATCCATCTGTCATTGCGAGTCCCGCAAGACGCGGGGCGAAGCAATCTCATTGTGTTGATGGGCCGAACATTACAGATTGCTTCGTCGCTTTGCTCCTCGCAATGACATACGGCCGCGAATCACTCTATGTGGCCCAAATAAGGGACCGCTTAGACATCTTTGACAACCCTTGGCAGATGCCTCGGTGGTCCCTCAAAAAATAGACCTACAGGCGTTCAGCAGCGGGCCGACTTTTTCTCATCCTTGTAGATTTTGAGGGCAGCCTTGGGCTTCTCATTGTGGTGGACCACGGCACGTACGGCCTTTATCATTCCAACGGGGCAATCGGACTGAAAGATGTTGCGCCCCATATCCACGCCGACCGCGCCCTCGGAGACCGCGTTGTAAGCCATGGTTAGGGCCTCAATCTCAGGAAGTTTCTTCCCCCCGGCCATGACGATGGGAACTGGACAGGTACCCGTGACTCTCTCGAAGTTCTCGCAATAATAGGTTTTGACTATATTGGCTCCCATTTCAGCCGCGATCCGGGAAGAAAGAGAGAGATAGCGTGCATCTCGTGCCATTTCTCGACCAACAGCCGTTACCGCCAGAATCGGAATTCCCGCGTCATAACCTGCATCGATTAAGTCCGAAAACGCGACCAGCGTCTGGTGTTCGTATTCACCCCCGACGTAAATTGACAGCGCCATTCCGGACACATTCAGACGAATGCAGTCTTCCAGCGAGACGTTGTAGGTCTCGTTGGATAGTTCGCTGAGCACGCTGTTGCCTCCTGACACCCTTAACACGATCGGGACCTGGCTGCCGGGCGGGACTGAAGTACGTAGTATTCCACGTGTGAGCATCAGGCAATCCGCGTATTGAATCAACGGGGCCAGGGTCTGTTCCATAACTTCAAGTCCGGAAGTCGGGCCTTGGAAGTATCCGTGATCCACGGCCAGCATGACCGTCCGCCCGGTGTCAGGCTTGATGATCCTGGAAAGCCGGTTTTTCATTCCCCAATCAAGATGCGAGGATCCTTTCAAGTGAAATCCGGCTGCACTTCCTGCACCCGAAGTCTTCACATTTCTAGCCGCTACCAATCCTTCAACGTCCGCCATGGCTGGTCCACCCCTTTGATGAATAATGGAAAGCGAAAATGTAGCAAAGGGATGAATTAGTGTCAACTTGGGGGCAGACCTACGGCAACCGCCATATACTAGCCCCCGATACTGTCATTGCGAGGGCGTGAGCCCGTGGCAATCTCCAATATGAAGAAAAAGCGGATTGCTTCGTCGCTCCACTCCTCGCAATGACATATTCCCGTATGGCGATTGCTAGAAACTGTCCCCGCAAATCCTGCCGGAGCAAATCATTCAAAAGGCTGGACAAATGCTAAATATTAGAAACGATGAATAAATGACGCGAGGCCCTGGATCATATCCGTTCCTGAATTGGAATTGTGAAGCTCATCCCCCTTGCCCCACATATTTCCATTACAAAGGTGCCTCCACTGTACTCCCAGGGAAAAGACAGCGTCGCCCGGCAAACATCGTTCAAACCCGAATCCGCCAAGAAAAGACCAGTTCCAGCGGGAACCTGAATTGCGGAACGTCTCCGACACGTAGCTAAGTCCCGCGCCGCTTTCAAGATACGGGGCCACCCCAACCGAGCAGATAGGAAAAGTAAACCGCCCCTTGGGGACCCATGCCAATTCGTATCCATCATGGAAGTCGAGTTTCTTTATCCGTTCGACGTTCCCTTCATAATAGACAACATACGAAGCCAGCATCGCGACCTGGACTTCTCCTACAGCAGGACCCCAAAGGGTAACTGCCGGGAAACTGGAGAGCCGCTTGCTGAATTCCAAGGTTGCATAGTCGAGCTGCGTTGAGGTCCCGTAGGTGCGTCCATAGGCTAATTTGACCAGGTAATCGTTGGCAGGCCGGAACGCCGGAGCTGGTGGAAGAAGAGAAGCCTGCAGGCCATTGGGTGGAGCGGGAGGCTGAACGATCCCCGAAGCGTTCATGTCCGGCAAGGGACCGTCCCAGCTCATGGCCGACAAGCAAGTCAAAATGGTAATAAACGTCGTTGAAACAACGACGCGGAAAACCACGCGACAGCCCAAACCCACGATATCCTCCTTGAACGAAGCGACAAGAAACAAAACAAACCAACAGTGAACCGCTCGCTAGCACGGAGTTCGCGCGCTGTCAAGAAAGAAAAAGCTCATATTTGTGCTAAAAGAGGGTGATTTCGAGTGGCGCGGGTCACATTCATGCAGGATTTGGTTAGTCTTGCCCCGTGTCTTGTAGGATGTCCGCTATCTTCAGGAACAGGTCTGAATCGCGGACAATCCCTTCGGTTGATAGCCTGGTCGTTCGGGCATCTTCATGCGCTGTTTACCCCGGGTTCCTGGAGCATTTCCCAGTTGCGGATAACTGTAAGAGCTTCTTCGGGATTTCTCACCGAAGATAGACTTTCAACCAGTTGCCGATTACGGGCGGCTCGGCTAACGAGAGCAAGAACTTGAACCTGAACAGCAGGTATGTGAGCCGGAGAGAGAATCAGGAAGACAAGTTCAATGGGCTTGCCCGCGGACTCGCCGAGGACACCCTGTCGCGTCAAACCCAAGGCCACCACCGGCGTAGAAATTCCCTCAATCCGAGCATGCGGGAACGCTACTCCCTCATTGAAGAAGGTCGAACCCTGCTCTTCTCTCTTCCTCACTGCTTGCAAAATCTCGTCAGAATCACATGCTTCGACGTCTTTGTCCGCGACCTCCACCAAGGCCTTCAGGACAAGATCTTTCTCAACAGGCGTGTCCCACGTGATGATTCGGCGACTCGACAACAAACCGCTGAGGCTCAGAGAACCCGCGCTGACAGAAGGTTCGACCACAGACGTTTTCTTACTTTCAGGTAACCCTGCCTCCGCTTTATGTGTCGGGGTTTTCTGGCTGCTGGTGTCGAGAACTACCACAGTAATGCCTTCCGGGTTCTTGATAAGGCGTTCAACAACACTCTTTTCCCCAACAGTCTTTTCCAGAAACGGGACCTTGCCGGGGCTGCCAAGGACAATGTGGCCGACTCGGTATTCCTTTGCAAAACGCAGGATAGTGTCTGCAGACGTCCTCTCCCTTGTACGTGAACACCATGGCCCCCAGTTGTTTTGCAAGGGTCAGCGTACTTGAGAGAAGCCGCTGGGTGTGCGCATCAATGACGGTAGGCTCTTCCGAGGGTGTTTGAACGTACACTGCATACCAATTCCGGTTGAGTCGTCCGGCAAAGCGGGAAGCATAGCGCAAGAGCATCTCACTATTGGGACCGCGTGAGCTCAGACAGACCATCACCTGATCAGGAGCGGGATCGCTGCCGTCCCCCGAGCTTTCGCGCATCCTCAGGTCAATCTGCGATGCAAGTTCACGCAGTGTAAGTTCACGAAGCGTTCTCCAGGTTCGGCGTCTTGAAAAAATTGGCCAAGGCTGTCTCAATACGTTCCGGCGGATAGATTTTGCCTTCCCGCAAACGTTCCAGGAGGTCTTCGGTGGTGAGGTCCACATTTACGATCTCGTCCGCTTCAGCGAGGATCGTGTCCGGCAGGCGTTCCCGGACCTTGACGTGAACGGTCTTTTCTACGGTGTCGTACAGGCTCTCCAAATGCTGAACGTTCAGGGTCGTAATTACGTGTATTCCCGCGGCCAGAATGTCTTGAACGTCCTGATAGCGTTTGGGATTTCGACTACCAGGCACATTGGTATGAGCCAGTTCATCAATGAGCGCGACCTCGGGTCTGCGGTCCAAGACCGCATCAACGTCCATTTCCTCTAAGACGTGTCCTCGGTATTCCTGACTTCTCCGCGGGATCACTTCCAGGCCGTCGATGAGTTTGGCTGTATCCACTCGGCCGTGAGTCTCGATCAACCCCACCACAACGTCTATGCCTTCAGCCATGAGCCGGTGGCCCTCTTGGAGCATCTGATATGTCTTTCCCACTCCCGCGCCGTAGCCCAGGTAAATCTTCAACCTGCCCCGGCGGGAGCGGCGAATCATGCGCAAGAAGGTATTGGCTCTATCTTCGGTCATAGGTTTTCGTTCATCTTGCATCGAGAGACAGGTTCAATGTCAGCACGTTCACCCTCGGCTCTCCGAGGATTCCCAAGGTCCTCCCCTCGGTATGGGCTTGCACCTTTGCCAGAATCGCTTCTTCGCTCATGCCGCGTGCCTTGGCAACCCGAGCCGGCCTGTATGAGAGCGTTCTTCGACACTTATATGCGGATCCAAACCGCTGGCCGAGGCTGTTACCGCATCGGCGGGGACCGGAACCGTGGGTGGCAAGATTGTTTTCCGCGCGATAGGCCTCGACCCGTTCTTTTACCGAATCGATCAATTTCTTGGAGGTAGGACCGAGATTGCTGCCTCCTGAGCTTGCCGCGTCGTATCCCACGTCGCCCGCAGCAGAGGGCCGTGGATGAAAGTACTTTGGACCTGTGAAATTTTGGGCAAGAAGCTCTGACCCAATGATCTTTCCATCTCGTACTATCAGGGAACCGTTGGCCTTGTCGAGGGAACAGCGCCTGTGCTACGCCCCACACCACCAACGGATAGATGCCGCACACAATCACGGCCAAAGAGAGCGGTAGCTACTACGGAAATGCGAAGCTCGGACAATGAGATTCTTCATGACAGATACTCCTCCCTACGCAAGATGCAGGGCTGACACGACCATGTCTATGAGTTTTATTCCTACAAACGGCGCCACCAGTCCACCAAGCCCATAGATGAGCAGGTTGCGACGCAATAGCACGGCAGCGCTAAGTGGCCGGAAACGTACCCCGCGCAGCGCCAGAGGTATGAGCGCCACAATGATGAGCGCATTAAAGATGACCGCGCTCAAAATGGCACTTTGGGGCGAATGTAATCCCATGATGTTCAACGGGCTGATCACAGGAAAAGTCGCGACCAGCATCGCGGGAATTATCGCAAAATACTTGGCTACGTCATTGGCGATGCTGAAAGTCGTTAGAGCCCCGCGCGTCATGAGCATCTGTTTTCCGATTTCCACAATCTCGATGAGCTTGGTGGGATTGGAGTCCAGATCCACCATGTTGCCCGCTTCTTTCGCCGCCTGAGTCCCCGTATTCATGGCCACTCCCACGTCGGCCTGAGCCAAGGCGGGTGCATCGTTGGTACCGTCTCCGGTCATGGCCACGAGGTGACCCGTCGCCTGTTCCTTACGGATCAGTGCCAGCTTGTCTTCAGGCCTGGCTTCGGCAAGGAAATCGTCTACTCCGGCTTCCTTCGCGATAGCCGCGGCCGTCAGTCGATTGTCACCAGTGATCATGACGGTTTTGATTCCCATGGCGCGAAAACGCTCAAAGCGGTCTTTCAGACCGCCCTTGACGATGTCTTTAAGATGAATGACACCGATTGCCTTGTCATTTTCAGCAACCACCAGTGCTGTTCCACCTGATGTCGAGATCCTTGTCACTGCGTCCTCAACAGACTGGGGCAGCGCCCCCCCACGAATTCTGTCACTGCATCAGGCGCTCCTTTCCTGATCTGTCTGCCGTTAATGTCTACGCCGCTCATCCGCGTCTGGGCCTTGAACGGGATGAACGTGGCACGGGGCATGTCCGACATGCTGCCGGCCTCTGAGCCCGTACTGCTTGGCAAGGACTACAATACTTCTGCCTTCCGGTGTCTCATCAGCCAGAGAAGCCAGTTGAGCGGCATCGGCCAATTCCTGGACTTCGACTCCTTCGGCCGGGATGAACTCCGTGGCCTGACGGTCTCCAAGGGTAATGGTACCGGTCTTGTCCAGAAGCAGGACGTCCACGTCACCCGCGGCCTCCGCGGCCCTACCGCTCATGGCAAGCACGTTCTTCTGCACCAGACGGTCAATTCCCGCTATGCCGATGGCGCTCAAAAGACCACCGATGGTCGTGGGGATGAGGCAAACCAGTAATGCCACCAAGACCGTGATCGACAAAGAGAGAGAGGCGTAAATAGGCCAAAGAATTTCAGAGTAAGGATGACCATCAGAAAGATGATGGTGAGAGCCGCCAGGAGGATCGTCAGGGCTATCTCGTTCGGAGTCTTTTGGCGTTGGGCCCCTTCAACCAGGCTGATCATGTGGTCAAGAAAGCTTTCACCCGGATTTGCCGTTATTCGGACTATGATTCGATCCGAGAGCACTCTGGTGCCGCCAGTGACCGAGCTTCGGTCGCCGCCCGCTTCCCTTATGACCGGAGCGGATTCACCGGTTATTGCCGATTCGTCAACAGACGCAACCCCATCAATCACCTCGCCGTCACCGGGGATGATCTCTCCTGCCGAGACCACCACCTCGTCGCCTTTTCGCAGTTTTTCCGCAGAGATTTCCTGCTCGACCAGACCGTCCTGTAAGAGGCGGTGCGCCATCGTGTGAGTGCGCGTCTTTCGCAGAGCATTCGGCCTGGGCCTTGCCTCTACCTTCGGCTACTGCTTCCGCGAAGTTGGCGAACAAGACGGTGAACCAGAGCCAAATGGCAATCTGGAATCCAAAGCCGAACGTCTCGACCTTCAGGCCTGACAATTAGACTCCGCGGTGGTTATTGCGGCTCCAACCTCGCAGACGAACATGACCGGGTTTCTTGCCATGCTCAACGGATTGAGCTTCTTGAAAGAGTCTATCACCGCCTGGGTCAGGATCTCACGTTCAAAGGTCGAATGTATTTTTGCCGCCATGTCGGTAGTTCCTCTTAGAACAGTACGTTGGAACCGGTCATAAGATAGTGCTCCACAATGGGTCCCAGCGAGAGGGCCGGGAAAAACGTCAGGGCTCCCACGATCAGAATCGTGCCCACCAAGAGCACCGTGAACATCGGCCCGGACACGGGAAAGCTACCGCCACTCGGCGGAACCAGCTTCTTCTTGGCCAGGTTTCCCGCCAGCGCCAGAACCGGAACTATCATGAAGAATCGCCCCATGAGCATAGCGATTGCCCATAGTAGTGTCGTACCAGTACGTGTTGGCGTTGAGGCCGGCAAAGGCACTGCCATTGTTTCCTGTTGCGGACGAGTACGCGTACAGGATTTCGCTGAAACCGTGAGGCCCGGTATTGTTCAAACCTGCCAGACCCCAACCAGCTCACAGCAGCCCATGCGGCGAAGCCCAGGATGCTCAAGACAGGAACCATCACGTAACAGTACGCTTGCTTTCACGTCATAGGCTTCTATCTTTTTGCCGAGGTATTCCGGCGTCCTCCCGACCATCAGGCCGGCAAGAAACACGGCCAGCACCACGAAGACCAGCATTCCATAGAGACCAGCTCCGACGCCGCCGAAGATCACTTCGCCCAACTGGATGTTGAGCATTGGGATCAATCCGCCCAACGGTGTGAAGGAGTCATGCATGGAGTTGACCGCGCCGCAGGAAGCGTCGGTGGTCACCGTGGCAAAAAGCGCAGAATTGAAAATTCCGAAACGGACCTCTTTGCCTTCCATGTTTCCGTAAGCAGCATCCACTCCCAGGGCCTGCAACCGCGGATTGCCTGCTGCTTCGGCCCACCAACAGACCATCACACCCGATCAAAAAGATCGCTGCCATCGCGCTCCAGACTGCCCACCCGTGCCGCTGGTTCTTCACCATTCGCCCGAGATAGTAGGTCAATCCGCTTGGGATCAGAAAGATCGACAACATTTGCAAAAAGTTTGACAGAGGTGTCGGGTTTTCGTACGGGTGGGACGCATTGGCATTCGTAAACCCGCCTCCGTTGGTCCCCAGCATCTTGATCGCCACCTGGGAGGCCATTGGCCCTTGTGCAATGGTTTGAGTCTCGACCTTCCGGTCCTCCATCACCGGGTTGCCTTGAGCGTCCTTGACTTCCTGTCCGTCGGCACCTTTTTGGGGAACCTGAGTGGTGTAAGGTTCGATCACCTGCACTGTTTCGTAGGGCTTAAAGTTTTGGATCATGCCTTGCGACACGAGAAACACCGCATAGACAAGACAAATCGGCAAAAGCAGGTAGAGAGTTCATTCGAATCAAATCGATCCAGAAGTTGCCGATGGTTTTTGCAGAGTTGCGTGCAATGCCTCTCACCAGCGCTGCCGCCACCGCTATGCCTGTGGCTGCGGAGATGAAATTATGAAACGTCAGCCCTACCATCTGGGAAAGATACGACATGGTTGATTCGCCGCCGTAGCTTTGCCAGTTGGTGTTGGTGGTAAAGCTCACCGCGGTGTTGAAGGAGAGGTGATCGCTGACAGGCCCGAGGCCCTGGGGGTTAAGCGGCAGCATGTGCTGAAGCCGCAGAATCGCATACGTGAACAGGGCGCCGACAAGGCTGAAGGCAATTAGAGAAAACGTATACTGTTTCCAGTCCTGCTCCTTCTGCGGGTCCACCCGAAGAAGGAAATAGAGCAGCCGTTCCACAGGTCCCATTACTGGAGCCAGGAAAGTCTTGCCTTCAATGTCCAGAACCTGGACGAGATACACTCCCATCGGCTTTGTCAGCGCCACAAGAAGACCGACGAACAGGGCTAATTGAATCCATCCAAAATAGTCCACAATAATTCACCTCGTCAGAACCATTCCGGCCTGTAGGACCGTGATGAACAGGTACACAATCAGAATCACGCCTATCAAGCCAACGATTATATCAACCATTGTTCAGATCCTCTCGCACGCCAGGCAGTACAAAACGCACAGAGCGAAGAAAGCTATGAGACCCACGACAAAAATGAGATCAGTCATATTGAGTGTCGTCCTCGAAAACACGATCAAAACGTCTGAGAGAAAAAGTAAAGGTGCTTCCTTCAGCTTCCCGGCTTTCAGCCGTAATAGTCCCGCCGTGCGCCTCCACTATCTCTTTTGCAATGGCAAGCCCCAAACCCGCGCCCGAGTTAGATTCCTGGCCGGGAATCCTGAAGAATTGCTCGAAAATTGTTTGAAGATAGCGCTCCGGTATGCCTTTGCCTGTATCCGAGACTGAAAAACGAACAAATTCCCCGTCAGCCTCTGCGGATAGAGTTATGACGCCGCCCGGATCAGTGTATTTCAAAGCATTGGAAAACAAGTTCGCAAAAATATGGCTTACTCGCGTCGGATCGACCCAAACTTCGGGCAAGACATTCGGTAGTTTCACGACCATGCTTACGCCGCAATCCTGGCAAGCACTCCGGAAAGGTTCCGCCGCATCCAAGGCCAGAATGTGAGGGGACGCCGACTGGAAATGCATGTGTGCCTTTCCTGCCTCGATCCGGCCTATGTCCAACAAATCTTCCAGGATCTTGTAGAGCCGTTCGGCATCTTCTTCCGCGGCAATGAGGACCTCGACCTGTTTTTCAGTCAATCCCCCCAAATCTTCTTCAAGGAGCAAATGAATTGCCATGCGAACAGATGTGAGCGGTGTTTTCAATTGGTGAGACACGGTAGATATTACCCCCCGTTTCAAGTCATCCTGCTGGGCTTGCTGCGTAACATCTGAAAGAATGAACATCACTGCCGTCGCTTGTTTTTCCCGGTCCAAGATAGGCACTGCGCGTGGACGAAAGTAACGTTCTTCTCCGTTGACAAAGCGTTGGATCGGAAATCGGCTACCACTTGGTTCGACCGAAGCGCCGTTCTTAAGGGCGGTGTTGAAAAGGGGCAGGATCCAATCGAGAGAAAGACCTTGAATCTGCGTGTTGGGCTTGAGCCCGAAAGCACCGACAGCAGCCTCGGTGGCCACTTCCACCCGTCCATCTAGGTCCACGACCGCGACAGCATCAGGGAGAGCGTTAAAGGCTTGTTGTGTGGCGTGCTGAATTTGAGCCAATTTGGCCTGACGAGTACGTCGAACCCGCCGGAGGCTCTCTGTCATGGAGTTGAAAGCTTCTGACAACTGGCCTATCTCATCGCGGGAGTCAGTTTTTACAACTAAGTCGAGATTTCCCGCTTTAATTTCATTTGTTGAAAGGATGAGCCGGGTTATCGGCCGAAGGATCCATCGTCCGGTAAAAAATATGAAGCCTCCCGCTACAACTGCTCCGACGACCAGCAGAAAATACATCTGCTTCCTGGCAGACTCAGCCCGGCGTCGCGCACGGTCATTCGCATCGCCCATGCTGTGTTGGTTCATCCGAAGGATGTCATCAGCCGTGGTCTTGATCTGTTCAAAGAGCGGCAGCAGTTTAGTAAAATAATTTGTACGCCTCACATCAGCAGGAAGACTTTCGTCTGTCGCATCCTTAATTGTTGATTTATACTGATTGAAGAGGTCTTGGAGCTGATGAGCTTTTTCGCCTTCTCCGGGGAGCGTAATATTGCTCATCTCCACTTGGAGGGCCTTCTCGAAGGCCGATTCATTGGCATCGATCAGCTTCATCCCCTCTTGCTCGTACCCAAGCAGCACAAAAAGTACTCCGCTATCTATACGCTCCAGAGCTTCCTTCATTTGCTGGCATGCGATCACGCTGCGATAGTTCTCTCGAAGGATCACATCGATGGAATCCCCGAGCTGGGAGAGCAGGATGACGCTCTGCCCGCCGACAATAAGAATTATTGCCAGTAACCCGCCGAATCCCAATGACAGTTTTTGCCTGAGGCCAAGCATGTTATGTTCCTCGCTCAAAGCTTATAAGCAACCTTAATGCCAAATCCATCCGCACCTAACCCTTCGTAATTACACCAAGGGTGAACAACTCGCTAGGTGGAGTCTTGCACCTGGCAAGGTCCGCTATCGAAACGCCTTGCATTATGCAAGGTCAGACAGGTGTCCCCCGGCTCGGGCCTTCTCGTTATTATTGAATCAAATTTTATATTGCTTGCGTCGGCGCCACAGCGTGGCCTGATCTATCCCGAGAATTTCAGCGGCTTCTTGGAGTGATTTCGTTGACGCCAAAACGCGCCTGATGTGCTCTTCTTCAATTCTGGCCAGGCTTGCGGGGTCCCCAAGTTTAAGTCTGGCCATGTTGTGAGAAATTCTGTCGGGCAAATGTTCGACGCCGACAACGTCGGATTTGCAAAGGATAGCAGCCCGCTCAACGATATTGCTTAATTCCCTGACATTACCGGGCCAATCGTATTCTTTGAGTCCTTGAAGGGCACTCTCTGTGAAACCTTGGAAAAGACGATGGTTCTTGCGGCCAAAGAACGCCAGTAACATCTCTGCCAAGGGGACCACATCTTCGGGTCGCTCACGTAAAGGAGGAATTTCAATCTGGATAACGTTGAGTCGATAGAAGAGGTCTTCTCGGAAGCGTCCTTCCCGAACCGCATTTTCCAAGTCCACATTGGTGGCCGTTATGATGCGGACATCAGCCTTTCGTGTAATGAGTTCGCCCACACGCTCGTATTCACGGTCTTGAACAAATCGCAACAGCTTGGGTTGAAGGGGCAGTGGTAGGTCTCCGATCTCATCCAAAATGAGAGTTCCGCCCTCACAGATTGCTATACGTCCGGGATAATCACGAATTGCTCCAGTGAATGCGCCCTTGGCATGCCCGAATAGTTCACTTTCCAGCAGCTCCAAGGGAAGAGTCGGGCATGAGATGACCCCCAGAGGCTTTTCGGCGCGACCACTCCAATGATGGATGGCTCGAGCCAGTGCGCTTTTTCCTGTACCGCTCTCGCCGCGAAGCAGGACACTGGCATCTGAAGCGGCAACTTCACGCGCCAGGTTCACCGCCCGTTGCATTGCCGGGGTGGAGCTGGAAAAGTCCGCCTCGGGGATCGATCTTCCCAGCTCGTCCTGCAGTGCTGTAAGCTTCTGTTCTAATGAGCGAACTGAGGCCACTTTGCCGACAACCAGATTCACTTGCGCGGGTGTAAACGGCTTCGGAATATAGTCTGTCGCCCCACGACGCATTGCTTCAACCGCAGTACCAATAGAAGAATAAGCTGTTATCACCACTACTTTGAGCCAAGGGGTTGAGGCCAGCAGCAAGGGGATCAAATCCATTCCGTCGTCTGTGCCAAGCCTGAGATCGACAAAAGCCAGGTCAAAAGAACGCCGCGCAGCTTCCGCGACGGCATCTTGAAAATTACTGACCGCAATGACCTTATGCCTTCTTGTTTCCAGACAAATGGTTAATGTTTTGCGAATGTTGACCTCATCATCCACAATCAGAATGTTGAGAGGCCCTGCTGAGGTCTTCGGTTCAACCATGGGAAAACCCGTCCTGCGCTGAGCAAAAATAGGATCCTGTTCTCGGACCGGGAGCTGTGACATAAGAGTATGACAATTAAGAGACAATTCGGTAACACTCTTTTAGAGACACTGCAAAAAAATTCACTGAATCACCGGGCAACTCGTTTCATAGAGTGACCATTGCGGTTAGAACACGGCATGATACGGACCAGCTTTCATACTGAGAAAATGCCGTTCGTCACGGTAGGGGCAGACTTGCGTGTCTGCCGGATTTAGGCGTACACACGGGCGAGCCTGCATAAAGCATGTTGTTGGGAGAAGTCCACTAAGTATTCATCGCTTGGCGTCGACTTCGTATACGTCGCTGAATTTCATTCTCTTGACACTTTGCCTGCGGATTGCTATTTCAATAGCTACAACACGCTTTTGCCGCATCACTGGAGAGGGAAATATGCGGCATGCGGGGAAAGGGGGTGTCTCCCTACTTGGATGAGATTCAGCCTTCGAAAGAGGGAAACCTGCATCGGTGGTTAAAAAGAATCGGCCTGGAACGGCGCCCGAAGGAAATTCAGGAAGTCCTGGACGAAAGTGAACAACAGGGACTGATCGGCCATGATGAAGGGGACATGATCGAGGGGATCTTCGATCTGAAGCAGACCGTGGCCCGAGAGATAATGATCCCGCGAACCCATTTGGTTTCTGTTTCTAAAGATTGTACGCGCGAAGAGCTTCTTAATACCATTATTGAGTCCGGTCATTCACGCATTCCGGTGTACAGCGAAAACGTGGATCACATAGTCGGAATAGTCTACGCCAAGGACCTTCTACCCTTGTGGCTCAACGGGAGAGATGAGTTCAGTATTGAGGAAATCTACAGGGAGCCGTTCTTCGTACCCGGAAACCAAGCGAATCAACGATCTTCTTAATGAACTGCGAAGCAAGAAGTCCCACCTGGCAGTGATCGTGGACGAATACGGCGGAACAGCAGGTATCGTTACTATTGAAAATATCATTGAAGAGATTATCGGCGAGATCCGGGACGAACATGACGTCGAGGAGGAGTTGTTCCTGCCGCAAGAGGATGGATCTGTGCTGATTAACGCCAGGGCAAATCTTGATGATTTCGAAGAACATTTCGGAGTCACCCTTCCCAGGGAAGGATTCGATACGCTGGGAGGGTTCATTATCCATCTCATGGGTAAGGTCCCCCGAAAAGGTGAAGAGATTACCTATGAGGGACTTCGAATGCGTATTCAAGGCGGTGACCAAAAAAGGATAACCCGCGTGCTTGTAGCTCTAGAAGTCGAGGCCGATGCTGGAACGTCTTCCAGTAACCAAGAACTCATTCCATGATAGCTCCCCTCGTCGTCTCAGTGGGCGGCGGCCTTCTCTTATCCTTCGCCTTCCCTCCTTTACGGATCGACTTACTTGCTTGGATCGCCTTTGTTCCCCTTTTCTGGGCAATCCATAGGGACCCTCGGCCCGCCTTCGCAGCTTTATATGGCGTGGCTTTTGGAATCGCATTTTTTTCCGTTGATTTGAGCTGGATTTATCATACCCTGACAATTCACGGCCACTTTGGGTCTGCCTCCGCCCTTGCCATGTTTGTTGGCATGATCCTGACGCTGGCACTGTTTCCGGGAGCCTTCGCCTTCATGTCGGCGCTCCTCTTAAATAGGGGGATCACCCCGGCATTGGCCGCACCTTTCTTATGGACGGCCCTGGAATATTTTCGGACCGTTCTGTTTACAGGTTTTCCGTGGGATCTGATAGGTTATTCACAGGCAGGCCGCGAAACCGTCATTCAAATTGCCGATATAACCGGCGTTTACGGGGTCTCTTTTCTTCTATTATTGGTGAACGGGACTTTGTGGGAAATGCTGAGGGCAACATTGAACAGGGATCGGTTCCCTGTGAAGTTGGTTGCGACAACGGCCGGGACCCTGGTCCTAGTGTCGGTTTACGGAAATGTCAGAATCGCCCATTTCTCCGATGATCAACAAGACAAGTCAGGTGTTGTTGTCGGTATTCTTCAGGGCAATATACCTCAGGAAATAAAATGGGAAGACGCATCACGGCGCCACACTTTTGCCACCTATGAGAGGCTGGCCGATCAAGCCGTACAAGCGGGCGCCCAGTTATTAGTCTGGCCCGAAACCAGCGCTCCGGTTCTATTTGGCGGCGGCAATCCTGACTGGCAGCGGCCCGGTGAGATTTCACTGCGGCTGAAAGTACCCATGCTTGTGGGGGCCCCATCCATCAAAACGGTGGACGGGATGACACGATACTACAATAGTGCGTTTCTCGTGGACGGAACCATGCTGCGTTACCGTTACGACAAAATGCATCTAGTCCCCTTTGGGGAATACATGCCTCTGACATGGCTGCTGCCGTTGGGCCCCGGGATAGCCACCAGAGACGCGGACTATTCCCCCGGTGAGGACATGACGATAATGCGTGTGAAAGGACATCCCGCTTTCGGGGTTTTGATCTGCTACGAGACAATCTTTCCTGACCTCGCGAGAACAGCCGTTGGAAAAGGAGCCGGTATGCTGATAAACATTACCAATGATGGGTGGTTCGGAGACACCGCTGCTCCCTACCAACATCTGGCAATGGCCGGCATGCGCAGCGTGGAGAACCGTGTCTGGCTCGTAAGGTCAGCCAACACAGGGGTGAGCGCAGCCTTTGACCCTACCGGACGCATGGTATCGCGAATCCCCCTGAACCAGGAGGGCGTCTGCACGGTCCGCGTCCCTAGCTCCGCGGCGGCCGGCTCATTGTACACACGCTTTGGCGACTTGTTCGCATGGTGCTGCATTGCAGTGTCTATATTGCTCGGCCTAACGGTAGGCAAGTTCGGCAGATTGCCTCAGCCGGTTGAGTAATCTTGATTGTGGTGCCTCTATACGCGATACAAAATACTTCCAAAATGGGATGAACTAGTTCAGGGTATTCCTGGGCATCAATCTTTCACCTGGGGGAGGTTACGGCCAATGACCGCAGAGGCAAAGAGAAACTCTCATCAGACTTGGGGCCGGCGCTGCCTTCTTTATCGTCCTGATTTGGCTGATGAGCGCCTTGGAGTCTGTCACCACCGTTGTCATGGTGGCTTTTTTCCTGGCGTACATACTGAACCCCATTGTTGAACGGCTGACTTCCTGGGGGCTGGGCCGACCTTTGGCTGTGTTCATAATTCTGCTCTCAGGCTTATTTCTTTTCATCGGACTCTTGCTTTTTGTCGTTCCGGTTATCATCGAAGAGACCAGGAAGTTCGCTGATGTTCTGCCACGTTACGCTTCCGCCCTACACGGCCAACTCATGCGGTTGGCAGAAAAGTTTGACGTGGCCGTTCCCCAGGACTGGGACCAGGTGACCGGCCTGATTGTCGAGAGAGGCAGACAATTCCTGCCCAGGATAGCCGATATATCAGCCCAGGCTTTTTTCTCGATATTCAAATCCACTCTGCACATTTTGTCGGCTCTCCTGCACATTCTTCTAGTGCCTATCATCACGTATTACCTTATGGTCTCCTTCGATTCTATCAAAAAAGGAATAGAGGAACTGATCCCGCCCTACGCACGGGATCCGGTTATTCAAAAACTCGGAGAGATTGATCGAGTGCTGGCAGGCTTCATCCGAGGCCAGTTGACTATTTGCCTCATCCTGGCGGTTTTGTACAGTTTGGGATTCGTTCTAATACGCATCGATCTGGCCGTGGTCCTGGGACTCGTATCCGGGCTCCTCTTCATTGTTCCATACCTCGGAACCATGATCGGCGTGATCTTCGGTTCCCTTATGGCTTTGGCCAAATTTGGGGACTGGGTCCACGTGCTCTACGTCTTCGGATGGATCGGACTCGTGCAACTCTTGGAAGGTTATGTCTTGACGCCCAGGATAGTGGGACAGGCTACGGGGTTGCACCCGGTCGTGTATATTCTGGCTGTTATTGTAGGCGGGAACCTCTTTGGTTTTGTGGGCATGCTCGTAGCCGTTCCAGTGACTGCTGTGTTGCAGGTGCTTCTGGCCACCGGTATCAAGGCGTATCGGAATTCCTACTTATATAGTGAGCCGCCGCACGCGAGATCCAACAAATGAAAAACAGTGTCTTGTATGTGGTGTCAACTCCCATAGGCAATTTGGAGGACATCACCTTCCGTGCACTGGATGTGCTTCGCAAAGTGGACCTGATTGCATGCGAAGACACTCGCAAAAGCCGAATACTCCTTGAGCGCTGGGAAATCGCCACAAAGCTGATGAGCTTGCATCGCTTCAGCGAGAGTCGCAAGACCCAAGTCATTCTGGAGCGTCTCGATCAAGGAGAAAACGTCGCGATTATCTCCGATGCCGGGACTCCTGCCATTTCCGATCCGGGTAGCCGACTCGTTCGAGCGGCACTTGAGGCCGGATTCACTGTAACTCCTGTTCCCGGGGCCTCATCGATCAGCGCTGCCCTGTCTGTTTCCGGCATGGATTGCTCCTCCTTCGTATACCTTGGATTCGCTCCAAGGACGGATAGCCGGCGTCGAGCGTTCTTTGACAAAATTAGGCAGGAAGAGCGGACCTCTCTCTTTTTCGAGACCGCGAAACGTGTTCAGGCAACTCTGCGAGTCGCTGAGGAAATCCTCGGCGATAGACGCCTGGTCCTTTCCAGAGAGCTTACCAAGCTGCATGAGGAGATTATTCCGGGAACAGCGGCAAGCATTCTCGCTCAGTTTGAGACCCGAGCATCCGTCAAGGGAGAGATCATCGTAATAGTGGAAGGCGGGGCGGGAGCAGGCCCGCAAATTGAAGTCCGCGATGCGGTAAGACTCCTGATAGCGGAGGGCCTGTCCGGGAGGAGATTGGCGGCCGAGGCGAACAAGAGATATGGCCTGAAAAAAAGTGATGCCTACGAAGCTTTCTTGATGATCAAAGATGCAAACGCGAGCCCCGGCAAAAGTCATAGATAACGCCGGCTGAAGTACAAGCCCACATTTGCGCGACAGGGTCTTCTACTGTCTTCAGTTCATCCGACTCATCTTCGACAGTGCACCGTTTTGGGGCACTGGTCAAGCAGTTGTAATTATTAGAGCAGTTCTCAAAAGTAATCACGAATTGGGAAGAGCGATTCCCCGAAATTAGTAGCACCGGCCTCCGTGCCGGTGGATTATTATCAACCAAATCAACCCGTTCCGCCCGGCAGGGACGCCGGGCCTACCGATTCTTTGAGATGCGGCTACCTAAAAACGTCAAGACTTTCGAGAACCAATATGGGTGGCATTTTCAGTAGTTCTGGAAGTTGCTGTAATCACGGGGCGTGATTTTCGATGATATTTTGAAACGTAGTGCCTAGAATGTGCGTATTGGCTCACGGTTCTTCTTGATATGGCAGGTTTTAGCATGCCATCTGTCTCTTATGTTTATTCGTAGAAAACGCAGTGTACAGAAGAGCGACGAATATGAATACCTACAGATCATCGAATCGAGCACTTCTTTCGCAAAGAATTTCTTCACGGAATCTCTGAAGATTCTGTGATCTTCCGTATAAGGCAGAATGTCCATCGATGTACTCCTTTGAGAGACGGGCCAACGGTCGCGTGACCTACGCCGGCATCAGAAGCAAAGGTTGTCCACGAGTCCGGTTAGCGCAGAAAGCAGACCTTTGCGCTCCTATTCCCTACTTTCAGTTATTCCTCGGAAGACAATCTCACAGAGTTGATCGGACGCCTCTTCCGGATTCAGTGCGTAGTGGAAAAGGACATTGGGGAGACAGGTGTGTTCGATTCCTCCCAGAATGAGCTGTCTGATAACCTCAGCGGGGATGTCCCTGCGTATGGAACCTTCCGCTCTCCCTTCCTCGATGATTCCCATGAGGAGACTGGTGTACCGTTTGACCGTCTTGTATGCGTCACTGTGGAAATAGTCCGGGTGGTTTCTCACCTCCAGGATGAGTATCCGTGAGAAAACCCTGTTATGGGCGTACATGGTGATGTGGATCCGGATCAGTTTGCGGAGCTTGTTCAAAGCCCCCTCCGTGTCTCGGAGTTCCGTTTCCAGTCGAGTGAGAAAGAAGTCCACGTAGTCCGAAAGGACCACATGTAGCACGTCTCGTTTGTCCTTGAAGTACTTGTAGATGAGCCCTTCCGTGACCCCCGCGGTGGCTGCGAGTTCCGATATGGTGATGGAGGTGAACTCTTTCTGCTCCAGCAGGACCTTGAGAGCCTCCATGATTTTGACTTTTCCCGGAGGAAGCCTCTTTTCGGGATACGTCCGGGGCTTCATCGCGGTCCGTCATGACGACACCTCGGATCATACTCGCTCAATAATGGTAGCGGGCGCCATACCGCCGCCCGTGCAGAGCGTGACAAGGCCGTACCTGCTTTGCGTCCTCTCCAATTCATGCAGGCAGGTGACCATAAGTCGAGACCCCGAGTTTCCCACGGGGTGTCCCAAGGCTATAGCGCCGCCATTGGGATTGACTCGCTCCCAATCCGGTCGGTGTTCACGCCCCCATGCCAGCGGCACCGATGCAAAGGCCTCGTTGATCTCGACCTCGCCGATGTCATCCAGGGTCAGACCGGTCATCTTGAGGACCTTCCTCGTGGCCGGAATAGGACCCGTGAGCATCATCACCGGATCCGCTCCCGCTACAGCCGATGCCACTATCCTTGCTCTCGGCTTCAGTCCCAGTTCCTGTGCCTTGCGACCCGACACGAGCAGTATCGCGGATGCCCCATCGGTGATGGGGCTGGAATTGCCGGCCGTAATGACCTTGGTGCCGAACACCGTCTTCAGCCCTGCCAGCGCTTCCATCGATGTTTCAGGTCGAACAGCCTCATCGCGGGTGAGCAAGCGTCTCCTCACCGTCAGGGCTCTTGATTTTTACAGGGACTATCTCCCGGTCGAACCTGCCCTCAACTTGGGCTCGGTGGGCTCGCTGATGGCTACGCAATGCAAACGCGTCCAATTCTTCCTTGGAGATACCCCATTTCTGGGCAATGAGTTCCGCGGCCTGTCCCTGGTCGACGAACTTGCCGCCCGTACGATTCAAATATGCCGGTCCCAAAGGCATTCCGGCCGGCTGGCCATTGGCCAGCGTCAGGTTCAACCACTCCGCGGCGATCGCATACTTGCTCATGATCTCGCAGCCACATGCGATCATGCAGTCCCGCCAACCGGCTATGATCTGGGCGGCACAGAAATTGACGGCAGTGAGACTAGAGCCGCACTGCCGATTTATGGACACTCCGGGAGTGTCATCAGGGAACCCCGCGGCAAGGACCGCCATTCGCGCGAGAGTAAATCCCTGCTCGCCCACCTGAGTGACGGTACCACCAACCACGTCCTCCACCTGAGCAGGATCCACGCTTACCCGATCCACCACTTCCCTAAGGGCCAACCCCAGCAGTTCATCGGCTCTGAAGGTCGCAAGGCTTCCATTTCGCTTTCCTACCGGGGTTCTCACCGCACTTACAATGAATGCTTCTTGCACCGTTCCTCCGCTAGATTAGACTCGAATCCACGCCGCATGCGACGAGTGCATCGAATTCGGGCGCGGGTTTCAGTCCCGGCATTGCGAACTTGTCGGAAAGTTCGGTTAGTCTTTGCTTGACCGCCTTCACCCCTTTGAGACTCACGTACCTCGCAGGTCCGTGCCAACAATCGGGAAAGCCGATTCCCAGCACAGCGCCGAGATCCATGCTGTAGTAATCTTTGAGGACTCCTTCGCTCATGCACCAGAATGCCTCGTTCACCATACCGAGGAGCAGCATGTCCTGAGCTTCTTCCGGTGTAGGAGTCGGTAGCCCTTCCGCTCGAACGATGAATTCCGCAGCGTCTTCGTTCGGCACCAACTTGCGGTCATCCAGATAGAAACTCGGCTTGCCTGCACCGACGAAGCCCGCCTCGATACATTTTCACGAGGGAAGCAGGAACCTTGACACGATCCGGAAGACGAGAAACGAGAAACTGAGAGGCATGATAGATCACATTGCCGCCGGCAGTTCCGTACACGTGCATCGGCCCCTGGGGGAAGCCCGTGATTAAGGCCAGCCGGTCCACCTCCCACGGTGTGAGACCCAACTCTGCCATTCTAAATCCGCTTATGACGTACGAAGCGAACGTGCGGCTCGTATAGAAGCCCGGTCCATCGCCCACCAGAATGACGGTCTTACCGATAGCCCGGCCCACGGATACGGCTGTGGCGACCGCTGCAGGACTCGACTTCGGGCCCTGTATGACTTCCAATAGCGGCATGAGAGGTGCGGGAGAGAAATAGTGCATGCCCACAACCTGTTCCGGTCGAGGACATGCGCTTGAGATCTCAGCCATCGGGATAGTTGACGTGTTGGACGCAAAGATGGCGTGGGGATTGGCTTCCTGAACCTTGGCAAGGATCTTCTGCTTGAGCTGCAGGTCCTCGAATACGGACTCAATGACCAGAGGAATATCTTTCAATGCACGAGTAGTCATCGGTGACACTCAGGTTGGCCATTGCGGCATCTCTGCGCCGCTGAGGCCAGCGGCCCCTGGCAACGAGATCGTCCAGGGTTTTCTTGATCTTCTCAACAGCCCGGCGCAGCGGTTTCGACGTCCACGTCGATGAGCGTGGTCTTGATCCCGCTGTCCGCCGCCACCTGAGCAATGCCGCTACCCATGAGTCCGGACCCTATGACTGCCAATCTGTCTACGGCTACCGCCTTTCGGCTGTCAACCTTGGCGAGCTTGGGGCCGACGCTGGAAGCGAGGAAAAACAGGTCGATCTTGTTGCGGGAATTGGCATTGTCGAAGAGCGGCACAAACAGGTCTATGTCGTGTCGGACCGCCTCGTCGAAAGACATTTTGAGGCATGCTCCCATGGAGTCCAGTGCAGCCAGGATGTACGGACGGCTACGGGGATATGCCATACCGATTTCGTGCATCTGAAAGAATCTTCTCCTTCTCGCTCTCGGTTGACTGATCAGCAGACTGATAGCTCGGATCGTAATTCCGATTGGTGATCCCGTGATGCCGGTCGATCCAGTGCACTGCTTCTGCCTTGAGGTCAGCCGACGCACAGAGGGTGACGAATCCGGTCTGGGCATAATCTTCCGCCGAGCTTACCCGTCCCGTGAGGATCGCATCCACCGCAGCCTTGAACCCAACGAGCCTTGGCAGAATCTGAGTGCCCCCGCCTGCCGGGAAGAGACCTACATTGATTTCAGGCAAGCCCATCTTGGAGGACGCGGTAGCGAATACGTGGTCGCAGCCCCACAGCAAGAGTTCGAAACCGCCGCCCAATGCCGTCTGTCCATCCAGGATGGCCACCACGGGAAACGGACTTTTCGCCAGATTTGCCAATGCTTCCTGGAATCTCATCACTACGTGGCGAATGACCCCAGGAGTAGCGTCGGTCAAGATCTCCTTCAGATTGGCTCCATCGAGAAAGCTTCGCTTCTTCCCGGACACCAACATCACACCCTTGACCTCGTCCGAGAGAGCCTTTCCAGTAGCCCGCTCCAGGTCGGCAACAAAGGCCTGTCCAACGGTGTTGACCGGTCCGGCAGTATCTATCGTGAACGTCGCGATCCTGGAAGATTGATCCAACGTGTAGGCAACTTCAGTCATGGCAAACCCTTTCTCATACTTATGTGCGAATAATGACAGCCTCTCCCTGGGTCAAACCTCCGCAAATGGCAGCGGCTCCGAGACCCCCGCCCCGACGACGAAGCTCGTACATCATCGTCATGGAGATTCTCAGACCCGAGGCACCCACCGGGTGTCCGAGAGCGATGGCTCCTCCGTTGACGTTGGTCTTTTGCAGCAACTCAAACCAGCGGTCTCGGTCGCCATCCGCGAGGATCTTGGTGCTAACCAGCGGCATGGCCGCAAACGCCTCGTTGATTTCAATGAGATCGATCTGATCGACCGTCAATCCCGACTGAGAGAGGGCCTTCTTGATCGTGAGCGCCGGTATCCACGAAATTCCGTAAGGCGCATTGGTTTCTCCGGCCACTTCCACGATAGTGCCCAGCGGCTCAAGGCCGAGTTCCCGTGCACGCTCCTCGGTCATCACCACCATTGCTGAGGCTCCATCGTTCAGACCCGGGGCATTTCCGGCCGTGGTCGTACGAGCCCCGAATATGGTCGGTAACTGCTCCACCGCAGCGACCGTGCTGTCAGGCCGCGGGGACTCATCTGCCGAAAGGAGGAATGTGTCCCTACCCTTTCGAACCTGAATAGGAGCCAACTCATCCTCGAATTTGCCTTCTGCCTGCGCTTGGATGGCCTTCTTGTGCGAGCCCACTGCCCATGCGTCCAGCATCTTCTTTGGAACATCATATTTATCCGCACCGTCGGACAGCGTCCACGGCCACGGAATTGTATCCAGTGTACGTGATCGGATAGATCGGATCTTTCAAGTTGACATCGCCAATGCGAACTCCTCCCCTCAACCCGCGATGCATGTGAGGTATCCTGCTCATGGCTTCCACGCCCACGATCAAGGCTGAAGAGAACTCCCCCAGCCTCAGTCCCCAAACCGCCATGCGAAGCGCTGTGAGCGAAGAACAGCACGCGGTATCCAGAGTAATGGAGAATCTGTCGATTCCCAGCTTGAGGCCGACCTGGCGGCCGGTTACCGAAGCGGTTTCAAAAGACGGTGGGAAACAGTTACCCACAAAGATGTGATCAATTTCCGTGCTAATATCACTACCTTGGGCAGTCAGAGCGGCCTTGCCGGCATGAACCGCCAGGTCCAGGGGTTCCATTGCGGAAAGGGCCCCCAGGTATCTTCCGAAAGGGGTTCGTTTTGCCCCCACGATGACGAAACTCTCTGACATGTGTATTCTCCTCATGCCGCTTGTTAAGCCACTTTAGAGCCATATTGGCCTGCCTTGATGTCCTTCCGAGTTCAGGACCAAGCACAAGTTTTTGAACGGGGGAGGTGAGTTAAGGTTACTCACCTGGGTGAGTAAATATTACTTACCGACTGTCTGTCAAGAACTTTTTGATAATGACTTGCCTCCAAAAACAGATCCAGGTTATGAGTTAGTTCTGTGGCAGAACTGATGCTGAGGCCAGGACTTGCACGACTTTGGCTAAGACGACGGGCTTGTGCTCAGCTGAAAAAAGCCCGGCCTCGGGGATTGCCGAGACAAACTCCCGGGTACTTTGATCACTTCAACATCTCACGAGAAAATCCCAGAACGTTTCGAGCAATCACCAGCATCTGAATCTGGCCGGTACCCTCGAAGATGTCAGTGATCTTCGAATCTCGCATCCACTTTTCGGCCAGCCATTCCCGCGAGTAGCCGAGCGGTCCAAGGAGTTCCACACATTTCTGAGTAACCAGAGTAGCCGCACGACCGGCCTTGGCCTTGGCTATTGAAGCCTCTAGGCTGTTCCTCAGACCGTCATCCAGCATGGACGCCGCACGCCAGTTGAGCAGTCGAGCAACATCAAGGTTAGCCTCCATCTCCATCATCGTCCTCTGCACGTAATTGAGCTTGTGCAGACTGACGCCATAGGGAAAGGTGTGGCCTTCCCCCTCCAGCTTCTCCTTCGTGAACTCCAGCGAGGCTCGGGCCACTCCGATAGCCATGGCAGCCACTCCTGGGCGGGTGGCGTCAAAAGTGGCCATTGCGCCGCCCAGGCCTTCCCTTCTCTCTGTGATCTCCGGGCTGCCCAGGATATTGTCATATGGGATTCGGCAGTCCTGTAGAACAATCGAGGCCGTGTCGGAAGCGCGGATACCGAGTTTGTGCTCCAGTTTGGTAACCGTCATCCCAGGGGTGCCCTTCTCCACCACGAAGCTCTTGATTGCAGCTCGACCCTTACTGCGGTCCAGGGTGGCCCAAACCACGACGGCTTCGCAGTGATAGCCTGATGTAACGAAAATCTTCTCTCCATTGAGTATCCATTCGTTTGTCTCAGCGTCGAGCTTAGCAGTGGTCGAGATCGCGGCGGTGTCCGAACCCGCACCAGGTTCAGTGATCGCCATTGCAGCGAACTTGGCTCCGAGTCTGGCTTTCTGTTCCGGAGTAGCAACAGCGTCAATGGCGGCATTGCCTAAACCGCGGACGGGAAAGCAGAGCATGATGCCGACGTCGCCCCAGGAAAGCTCTTCCATATTTACCACCAGGGAGACGTTGGGCTCGGAGGTTCTCTTCCCGTCGGCCTCCGGCTTGCCCGCGGCGCTCTGTCTGAAGGTCTTGAGGCCCATCCTCTCGACCACGTCATACAACTCTTGCACCTTTTCATGTTCGTGGTCGTCATAGTGTCTGGAGACCGGCCTAAACACTCCTTCCGCAAGAGCGCGGACCATTTGTCGCATCTGTTTAGTTGCCGGCAATAGTTCAAAGTCTATCATCCAGTTCTCCTTTTGAGACGGCTCGATTGCTCAGCACAGAATCGGTTATTGCTGCGGTCGCGAGGTCCCCTCAGCCTATGGCCAGGCCTTCCATGGTGGAAAAACCGCGGCCGTTCCGGAACCACATCTCCACAGGGTGTTCACGGATGTATCCGTGGCCTCCCAGGATCTGCACGCCGTAATCAACAATTTTCATAGCCTGCTCGGCGCAATACATCTTTGCCAGAGCTGCGTCACGCGTTCGCGTCTTCGTTCCGGTCCAAACGCCACGCAGCCCTCCATGCCAGCATACGCATTCCGTCCACCTCCATGGCGGATTCGGCTAACATGAAGGCAATGGATTGTCTGCTGGCAATCGGTTCCCCGAATGCAAACCTCTCTTTGGCGTAGCCCAGAGCATACTCATAGGAAGCGCGGGCAACCCCCACGGCCATGGCACAAAGGATCGATCTTGAGAGATTGAGTAACCTCATATAATCAATCCCCTGATCTCCGCCGACCTGCCGCGATTTGGGCACTACACAGTCTTCAAATGTCACTCGAAACAACGGCAAAGAATTAAGCCCCAGGTTCTTTTCCCGCTCACATATTTTGAGGCCGGGCGTGCCATTGTCGACAATTATGGCTTTCGCCGAACTTGGCCCCCCATCTTCGGCAGCGGTGGCATAAACCAGTATTTGCTCGGCCTGATCGGCCATAGGCACCATACATTTGGCTCCATTGATGACTATCTCGTCTCCTCTTATTTGTGAGACGGTTTGAAGATCCATCGGATCGAAAGTTATCCTCGGCTCCATTAGGGCTGCTGTGGCACGAAAAAATTGCTCCTCGCAGAATTTTGGCAGCCACTCCTCCTTTTGTTCCTCGGAACCGAATTCAAGGATGGGTAACATCATTAAGAGGGGCGAAAGAGCCCCCAGGGTGAGACTGACGTCGCCCCAGGCCAATTCCTCGGCCATGATGGCCGCAGTAAGGGCGGAACGTCCCAGCTCATATCCACCGTATTTTTCTGGGATTGCGTTGGGACAAAAGCCCAACTGCCATACCTTGTTGAGGAGGTCGGTCGGAAGTTTGGCCTCCTCGTCACAATCCCGGGCAATCGGCCTAAGCTCCTTGGCCGCAAACTTCCGGGCCATGTCCTGGATCTGCCGTTGATCCTCGTCCAGAGTAAAACCAGCCATTTGATCTCCATACGACGAATGTCTTTTCGGTGAATTGCCTTGAGATTTGAACCTCAAACGCGGTCCGCGTTATGACCTGACATTGGCTTGCCCACGTATCATGTACCACTTGTTAAGTTAGAGGTATAGCGCGTTTGTCTCCCAAGAGTGGCGAGAGGTCTCCCGGTTAAGCCTGGCAAAACTACGGAACCATCTCTGCCGGTAGAACTGCCGGCAAAAACATCCGAGTACTGTTCCCTCCACGGAGGCAGCGTGCCGGGCGATGTGCCAGATGGGTAATTAGAGTACCCCTCAAGAAATTCCTATGTAAAATGAAGGGCAGACGTGACCCCGGCTTGCGGGGGGCGCCCACCAATATTGGGGGCGGGGAGGTATGGATTGAGATCTACGATGCCCCCTCGGGTTCCTACGTCGTTATGAGCCGCCCTACTAACTACGGATAAGAAGGTCGGGAGTTCGAATCTCTCAGGGCGCACCAGAAACAAATAAAGCTACGGTACTTTCCGTAGCTTTTGTTTTTTCAATAGCCCGCGGCATTTGCGAGAAACTGGACGAGCGGAAATAAGTATGGTGTCCCTGGAATTACCGGAATTATTGGCGGAGAACCTCATTTTGCTGAGGTCCTCCTTTGTAGCGCGATAATCTTACCCTCTATTGATTGCTTGGTTTTGATTTGGAAGATTGGTTCTTGGATTTTGAAGTCTTGGTCCGCACTTGCGTGTACTCGGGTTGACCCTGAGACCCGTAGTCTCCGTATCCATATCCATCGCCATATTTGTACCCTTCTTCTCCATAAGAAGGCCCCGCCGTATAGCCGCTGCCCCCTGACCAGGGGACACAGTTCCATCAGCTCGCCTCAACTCCGTAAGGTATCGCCGCGATGGCAAACACAGCCATCAAACGAAATAACTTAGCAGGATTTATCCACTGCATCCTTTCCTCCTTCCCAACAACACATGACTCGCAAGAGCGTAACATGTACCCCACCAGGAGATGTTTGTCATCCTTTTTTGCCGATGGCTCCAGGCCAAGTGCTACCCCTCGGCAATACTCATGTCCAATAAGTCCTTTCGTTCCAGAGGAATCGCGTGCCGCATATTGGTCGCCCATGACTCCTGTGTCCACGGGTGTCCATATTGATCACTATAAGCGGTCTGATCCAGTGTGCCGAATGTAACAGGAAATAAAGGCAGTCCCTCCCATGATGTTATTAACAAAGAACTGCCCAATTGTACCTCGGTTACAATCTGTGCAAACGGTAGGACTGCCCACTACCGATCAGAAGGTCGGGAGTTCGAATCTCTTAGGGCGCACCAAGAAAAAGCAAAAGCTGCGGGTACGTTCCGTAGCTTTTGTTTTTCAATAGCCCACGGCGTTTTCGAGACATTTCACGAGCGGAAATAAGTGTCCCTGCAATTACGATGGAATTACGGGGCTAAGGGAGCGTGCTATTTGTCCTTTTCTTTGAGGGCCTTGGTCTTTTTGTCGAAATCTGCCCAGAATTTCCGGTCGCATTCCTGCATGCAAGCTTCATAATTGCCCTGCATCATGGGAATGAGTTTCCCTTCGTGCGGGACCTGCCCGAAATTATAACGCCATGGCAATCCTCTGCAGTCCCCATAGCAGTCCTCAATATTAAAATCCGTGTATCCTGCGTTAGGCAGCAAAAGGGCGGCGAAGATCAATCCCATGACCAAACGTTTTGCCATGAATCCCTCTATTTCCAATTATCCCAGTCGCCGGAATTATGCGGCAGTCCTGCCGTTTCGAAGCTTTTTGGACCGGTCACCGGCCAATGGATGGTTCGAAGATGTTTCGCCACCGCCTCGAAAGAGCCCCGTCGGCGGTAAATCCGTCGTCACGCCGCTGTAACAGCCGCTTGTTTCTTCTCTTTAAGAATAACTCACGGTGCAGGTTTCAGTCAATCAAGGTAGTCGGTCCCCCTAATTACAAATTGTCGAAAGTGCTATGCTATAACTTAACAAGTGGTACATAATTGAAGGGCCGGACAGGTTCACAGATTACAAGTCAGCATAGGGAACCATTTCGAACCGGGGAAGAGGGGGATACCATGAAGAGAGCAATCGGATTCGTATTGGCCATTGTTATCGTTCTGGCATTAGTGATAATCATGCTCCCCAAAGTGACCTCAAAAGAGACCTTGTCTTATAAAGACGCAGTGCAGAAGTATGCGAAGGGCAAGTTCGTCACCGTGGACGGTAAGAAGATCCACTACATAGAGAAGGGAGATGGAACGCCGGTAATACTGATCCACGGATTTCTTTACAGCACGGTGATGTGGAAGAAGAGTCTCGATGCTTTTGCATCCAAATTCAAAACTTACGCGATAGACCTCTGGGGGTGGGGATACAGTGAGCGATTGAATTCGACGGATTACAGTTTCTCCTTGTATGCCCGGCAGATTCTGCAATTTATGGATGCTTTGAACATCCGCAAGGCTTCCCTGGTGGGACAGTCAATGGGGGGAGGGATCGCCGTATACCTTGCAGCGCACTATCCAGAGAGGGTGGACAAGCTGGTATTGGTCGATCCTGCGGCTATCCCCTATCCAACGACCACTATCGGCCGGATCTATGAGCAACCCTTCATAGGGGAATTTCTCAATGCCCTGCCGGGAGACGCCTTGATGGAAAGCAACATCAAGACAATATGGTTTTACGATGGAAATAAGGTTGGCAAGGAATATCTACAGGAAGTAATCCAACCCTTACGCATCCAGGGGACGTCTGAAGGTCTCATGTATATTCTACGCAATGTGCTGAAGTCGCCTTATGTGGAAAAGGAAGTAAACATGCTCGCCCAGATCCACAAACCCATCTTGATAGTCCATGGTAGAGAGGACAAGGCTGTTCCGCTCGATCGATCGGAAAAGTTGAGCCGACTGTGGAAGGAATCTAAGTTGGTTGTGTTTGAAAAGGCAGGTCACAGCCCTCACGAAGAGCACCCTGAGGAGTTCAACAGAATAGCCATTGATTTCCTTTCCCAATGAACGATCTCTGAGGACCTGTTCCCTGGAATATTCACGGTCGAGGCTTCAGGCGATTCAGGTTGTCAGCCTCACGAAGGTGTAGTATCGTTCCGATGTTAGCGCAACTGCATAACCACCGTTAGAAACTGTATGAGAGAGAGGCAGAGTATGATTACAGCACTTATTCAGTTCAAGCTCCCGCAGCCTGTGACCCGAGAGAAAGCGCAGGAAATATTTTTGAGCACCGCGCCCAGAGTCCAAGGAAGTTCATGGGCTTATCCGCAAGTATTATCTACTGTCCGAGGATGGAGCAACAGCCGGAGGCGTATACTTGTGGAGATCTCGCAAGGATGCCGAACAACTCTATACTGATGACTGGAAGAAATTCATAGTCGAGAAATATGGGGCTGAGCCTTCAGTTCAATATTTCGATACTCCGGTAATAGTTGACAATTTGATCGGTGAAATCATAAAGGACGATTGACAACAGCGGTCCCGACGAGTCCGTCTGCCGTCGAATTCCGGGGAAGAATTCCGGGGACACCATACTTAATGGTTGATGAAAAATGCTTTGATGGGTTGTAGTGTAATAAGAGAGACGCTGCACCGACGATTCTTCCGGGCTCCCCCCTTCCGATTACAGAGACTCGCAATCGAAGGCCGTAGACCCTCTTCCAGTTGAGAGCCACAAATTCATCGGCCCCCACCATGTGAAATCGCTCGGCCGTATGCTCCGAAGAAAATGCCGGGGTCGAACAAGAAGGGTGTCAGGAATTGAGTGCGGTGTACCCTGAATTCCCCGGAAGAGGTTCCTTTGTTCATGGCCAATATGGTCGTTCAGAAAAAACGAAACGCCAGAACCTGGGGCGGGGGCAGGAGGCCTGGCGTCTCAACTATGTGTTTTCCATCCGCACTACTTTAGAGCAACTTGCGTGCCAGAAACCGGCCAGCGAAAATAGCTAATCATAACTAGCTGGTTTTCCGGATAGTTATCGAATGGCTGACCCGGTACAGCAAATTGGGAAGGCGGACGCTGAAGGTCACGAGTGTGGAGCGCTTTCCCCGTATGTGAGGTCACCAGTATCCATCCGTTGCTGTTCTTGTGCGGTGCCGACCAACCGAACCAAGAAACAAGGGTCAAATATGCGGCGATTTTGCTCTTGGTTGACGCGGAGAGGCCGCGCCACGTTACGGGGCTCAGAGATGAGCCAGGAGCGCTCTTAACCCATATATTCCGCTACAAGAATTTCCACCCTGCCAAAGAATCCAAATCGTAGGGTTCGCATCTTGATATTCAAAGGCCGTAAAGACGGAGGGACGATATTTCTCAGCATCCTGCCTAACGGATCGCCCCGGAAAGAAGTAACGTCATGAACAGAAAATCGAGCCTCACAGGTATATTGATGACAGCAGGGGTGTTGCTGATCTTCACCGCAATTGTGGGGGTGGGGAGCATTGCGACAGCAGCAAAATCGCCCGCGGATCTCACGGTGAATCAGCTTACAGCTGCGGTTGAGCGAGCATCACCGGCAGTCCGATTGGCTCAAGCCATAACGAGCCCAGGGAAAATGCTCGGCGGCGCAGGACTCTTTGGCCCTTCCGACATTTTACCCGCGCCTGGAGGAGCTGGTGGAATTCTATTTTTCTATCTAGACCGGGAGGGCTACGTTCTGACTCCACCCCCCGCGCCCGTTGATGATAACCCGTATTGGCGATGCCCGATGGGAGGGTTTGATTGTTAATGTGACATGGAGGCCTATGGCATTAACCTGGGCTCCGGCATCGAGGAGCTCGCGAACTTTATTGGCGTCACTTGAAACAGCATTGAGCAGATGAGCAGTCCCATCGGGAGTTGAGGCGGCAGACCCATCCCGGACATGGCCAAAAACGAGAATCGTCACTGTCGCAATTACCCGGAGAATCCGTATGACTGTGCTCATTGTTTCCCCCGCAGGTTTCAACCGTGGCTAGATATGAAATACTCAGGGAAAACGGCTTTTCAGAGATTCAAATTTTTCTCTGTTTAGAAGAAACTCGTATGCCAGCATTCCCTCGGTTACGTCTCCCCCATCAGCCAGTTTGTAGTCCGGGCCGGGGCTCGGATACCACACTGGTCGCCCGGACTTTTTTTCTCCGCGAGCGATGAAGACAAACTCGTCACCGGCCAAAGACTTCCCGTTCTTCTTTTCAGAACCGTCTCTGATCCCGATTCGGAATGTGGAGTAGTTTATGCCGTTAATGGTTGCCTTGCCCTTTGCGTCAACAAGGTACCCTGAGATAGCAGCAGCGATCCAACTGATTTCGCATATCACGATATCTCTGACCCCTCTTGCCTCCAAGCGGTGCAAAGCAAAAGAAGCTGCCTCGAGTGGCGGAATTGGTTTCATTGCCGAGCCGTGAAACAAATTTTGCAGGGGCGAGTCAATTTGAGCATTTTTGTGAAGGTAACGTTCTACCGACGATGCCGGACAGAAAATCGGCAAACTAAGCCAGAATACTGCGAGGATTGCCGACAGGCCGAGTGCCTTACGAACCATTGCAGTCTCTCCTCAGTTCCCAGTTCCTGGGATGAGCAATTTGCCGGGGAAATCCCGGCAATCCCGTTTGGAGCCCTCGTTGATTCCCAAACCTACACTTTGCTGATCAGACTTTAATGCCTGTTCTTCAGCATACCAATCGGCATGCCATCAAGTCAAACCCGCTCATTGGTGTCAAAACAGGGGGCACGTCTTTTTTCAGCACATATGGAGCCATCACGTCGCTCTAGATGAGTCACGAGCAACCTTGACCCCTCTGAGCGGAGAATTCAATGGCCTCCTGTGCGGTGGCGTGATATTTTTCCACCAGGGAGGACGTTCGACAAAAATGACCCCGGATAAGGTTATCCTTTCATTAGACTGCGGGACCCAAAGTCTGAGGGCGCTGCTCTTCAGCCCCGACGGCGAGCCGCTCGATAAGGCTCAAATACCATATAGTCCGTACTTCAGCGATAAACCCGGCTGGGCAGAGCAAGATCCTGAGATCTACTGGAAGAGCGTGTGTGATGCATGCAAAAGCCTGAGCAATAACCGGCCGGACCTGTTCAGTAAGATCGCAGGCGTTGGCGTGACCACCCAGAGAAACAGTATGGTCAACGTCGACGATCACGGCAATCCATTACGTCCGGCAATCATCTGGCTGGACCAACGAAAGGCAAGGCAAGTCTATATTCCTCGTGGCCTTATGAAGTTCGTCTACCGGGCCATCCGAATGGAAGAACCGATCCGCAAGGTTCAGATCGACGGCAAATGCAACTGGCTCCGGCAATTCCAACTCGAGGTGTGGGAAAAAACGCACAAGTATCTACAGGTGTCCGGCTTCCTGAACTTCAGGCTGACGGGTCAGTTCCGGGATTCCCTTGCCTCTCAGATCGGCCACATCCCCATGAATTACAAGAAGCTGAGGTGGTGCTCCAAAAGGGAACTAAACGCGAAGCTCTTTCCTGTTGAACCGAATAAACTCCCGGAACTGGTCCCCCCTGGTGAAGTAATCGGTACCATAACGAAAAAGGCTGCGCAGGAAACAGGGATACCACAGGGAACTCCTGTGATCGCGTGTGGTTCCGACAAAGGTTGCGAGACCATCGGGATGGGGGTGGTAGAAGAAAATGCCGCCAGCTTGAGCTTCGGGACAACCGCCACCGTGCAGACGACGACAAATAGGTACTTTGAACCTTTGCGTTTTATGCCTTCCTACCCGGCCCCGATTCCAGGGCACTACAATCCTGAAGTGGAGATATTCAGAGGATACTGGATGATCGCCTGGTTCAAAAACGAATTCGCGTACCAGGAAGTTCTGGAAGCCAACGAACGGGGAGTAGAACCGGAAGTGGTCTTAAACGACCTGCTGGCCGAAGTCCCGGCCGGTTCCATGGGCTTGATGGTGCAGCCCTATTGGGGACCGGGACTGAAAAACCCCTCGGCCAAAGGTGCCATAATAGGTTTTGGGGACGTGCACACAAAGGCACACGTGTACCGCGCAGTAATTGAAGGGCTGGGATACGCACTGCTGGACGGGCTGCACAACATGGAAAGGGCCGGAAATTTTCGTGCGGAACGAGTAGCTGTTTCGGGCGGAGGTTCCCAGAGTGACGCGATTTGTCAAATCACCGCGGACATATTCGACCTGCCTCTGCTGCGGGGCAAAACCCATGAAACGTCAGGGCTGGGAGCGGCAATTGTGAGTTCCGTGGGAGTGGGGATCCATTCTACCTTTGAGGCGGCAATCCACGAGATGGTGAAGTATGATGCAGCGTTCGAGCCCGATCCGAAAAACGTGGCCCTGTACAGGGAGCTGTACGAAAGGGTGTACCGCAAGATGTATCAAGCTCTGCGCCCGCTGTACAGGCAAACGAGAGATATAATCGGTTATCCGGAAAGAGTCTGAAGAGATTGGGAGTGGCTGCAAAACCTAGAAGATGTGATACCCCTTGACCTTGCTCTCAGTGAACGAGCGCTGAACGTATTTCGACAACTCCGGAAACTCTTGGACTAACTCGCGGAAATTCCGCCCTTCGACGCTCCGATTGGGATGCAGTACGGAAACGCCGATACTGTCCCTTAATGTGATATAGCCTGCAACGCCTTTGGCTGTAAGTATCTCCTGGGTGCCTATTCTCCTCAGTTCCGGATCGTTTCTGAGCTGATCGTAATCGTATGAGCCTCTTCCTCCCAGAACATGGGAGAGTCCTCCGGCGGCGGATTCGGCCTGCATCTGAACCATTCTTTCGTCAGCTTGGAAAGCATTTCGCGAAGGCCCTCATTAGCATGGGCGATCCTTTTATCCGTATCCTGCGGGAAATCAACGCCCAGGGCAACCCAACCTCTTTTGCCAGAAACTTGATCCAGGTGCGACTGTCAGCCGTGACGCGGAGATCCGTGTTACCCACAAGGCCGTCCTGGACCGTCACGGTCTTGTCTCGAATCTTTACTGTACCTTGGCAGCTCTCATCGCCGGTAAATGTAAAATGAAATGTGGCATTGAGCCCTTCAGCCCTGCCCCGCTGAAACACAATCTGCAGGCTATTCAGAAACATCGCGGCAGAATTGGGGCGCATCCCGTTTGAAACACGCTTGACGGTCTTGTGCGGAAAATGGGTTCTTGCGTGAGCCTCAGCATCAGACCCTGGAACTGCGTAGACGGTCTCCACTTTCTTCCTCATTTTGGTTACCAACCCATCAATGTATCCCTTTCGATCCTCAAGGAACGTCCCCGATGGCCTCTTGTCCGGCAGGACAAACCGCCATGCATCTGTCGCATCTGGTCTGCCCTCCGACGGAAAGATTCTGCCACATGGAAACCGTCTCGGAGTCACTCACCTTTTTTCTATAGTCTTTGACAGACCGGCTAATGACTATTGTTTCCACCCAGTCGGCAAAGCCCCCGATCCGCTCCCGGTAATTGTGCGTGTAGCAAGACACAAAATCGAAATGCCCGTCTGCGCCAACAGCGCCCACCGGACAAACGGACACGCACAACTTGCATTCTATGCAGGGATTATGGTCCACAGGCGCATCGTAGGACGTAATTTCAGCGTCGGTGAGGACCGTGCCCAAAATCACGCCGGAACCGAACTTGGGGTGCAACAAGAGCCGGTTCCAACCCATCCGCCCGAGACCAGCTTCCATGGCGTTGGTCTTATCCACTGTTAGCCACGGACGTTCCGGCCAGCGATCCATCTCCATGGGGAATCCTACGGGAACGTTTCAGCGCGCGAAACCCGAGTTTCTGCAACCGGGTCGCGACCTCGCGGGTCTTGCGGTTGGCGTCTTTCCAACCTTGTTGGAATTCCAAATTTGCTATGGAATGGGCAGAAGTCCTCAAGTGCTCCCGGTCCACGCGGTAAACCATGCAGACCATCGTCTTGGTCCCCGGAAGCACATCGAGAAGTTCCTCACGTTGATCGGAAATCGTGGGGCGGTCCATATCTACAAACCCTGCATCGTCTGCACCGGCCTCCATACATAGATCCCTGAGGACTTGATGCTCAAGTCGCAGCGAACTGTCACCCGCTCGTCGGGTTTGCCCCTTTTCATGGTACCATTTCACAGTGGGATGATCGTTTAGTTTCATTCGTTCCTCCTGATTCTTCGCGCCCCCAAGTGAGTAGCGAAACGAGGCGCCGGAGAAGCCTTTGCGACAACCTAGAACGCACGTTGATGAAAATCTGCTAGTCAGCCTCGCTGAAACAAGCTGACCCTCGGCAATCTCAGCAAGGGCCTCCGCTTCATGACCCGCCGTGATCCTGCATTCGTCGGGCTACCGCGACCCGATCAACAAAGCCACCTCAGCAAGACTCCGGATCTACCTTGAATGCGTCAAAGATTATGTTTGTCGCTACACTCCGCGCTCCGTGAGCGAGGGCGTCGAAAATGTCGATCTCCCTCCAGCCCAACGCTTTCAGAGCTCCGACATCCTCAGGGCCGACTGAATGAGGATCCTTGATTGCCTTGAGCACGAACAGGAGCAATGCTTTTTCCTTGTCGTTGAGGGGGGCTTTCCGGGGATCAGCTTTGGCCGCCTCGATCTGCTCGACCGCAATCCCTTGCTTCTGCAGCATGCCCGAGTTCAACCCCTCACAATACGGAGATCTACTCTGTACCGGAGACCAGCATTCGAATCATGGCCAGAAACGGCATGCTCAGGGTTTCATGGGCAAAAAAGTACTTGGCGAAATCAAACTGATTTTCGAGGACAGCCGGGCTCACACCCAACATCCGAACATTGTTGGGTACTGCCCCGAACCACTGTTCCGACTCAGCATAAAGCTCTGCAAGTTTTCCCTGCGCCTTTTCCGGTGAAGTAAGTTCTAACAGCGACATTCCACATCCTCCTTTTCTGGATCTTTATACCCCGTTGACCGAAGTCTTGAACTTATCCAATGGCCGCGTTTCGCGACATTGGTAGGGTCCGGCGTCTCTGCCCGGTCACGCCTATGGCGTGATTACTGTATTTGTTCCTGGCCTCCGGCACCGAGGCCCCGCGGGACACGGGGCTACCAATTTAGAAGAATCGTTGCGCACTATCAGAAATCACCTTTTGAAATCAGTGTCGATTTTTGAACCAGAATGGTCTTTCTCGTCTGTTGTCCTCAAGAGGAAGCCGAAAATCATTTTGTCAAAAACTGCCAGCGGTTCCACGCTCTTCTCAGTTTTCATCCTGGTCAGAGCCCCTTCCCAACTATTCAAAATGAAATAGGCGGCTTCATGGGGGTCTATCACAGGAACGACTTCATTCGCTTCCAGGGCTGCCTGAAGTGAGGCGACTATTCTGGCCTCCATCATGGCTAACGCGTCCCGCAACTTCTCCCGAAAGGTATCACTGAGATCTGCAAGCTCCTGGGCCAAGTTGCCGATAGGACACCCGTGGCAACAGCCCTCGTGGCGAAAGTATTCCATCATGTCGTCGAAGAAGTTCTTCAGGCGCTTGATGTGCGGCATTGAGGAATCACTCAGATGCATTTCCATCCTTGCGCCCATGTATTGTGAGAAATAGTCAATCACTGCCAACCCGAATTCCTCTTTGGTTTGGAAGTAGAAGTAGAAAGAGCCCTTCGGCACCCCCGATACTTGGAGAATCTCCTGGACTCCCGTATGATTAAACCCCTTTTCATGAATGAGTTTTGCTCCTTCTGCGATGAGCCGCGCTTTAGTCTCTTGTTTGGCCAATAGGGTCCCCTTCGGTAAGGTAACATCTATATAATAGACCGGTCGCTTAGCTATGGCAAGCTTTTTTTTCGGGGCTCACCAGAACAAAGCAAAGCCACTGGTGCGTCCTGATACCAAACTGCCGTCGTGACGAGGCTATAATGTTCCGCGACTCGCACTACCTAAGCGCGGAATGTCGGCGTGGCTAGTCTCATCCTGAACGCAACTTCGTATGAGGCTTTTGTTTATTGGTAACAGCTCGCTTGGAAATCCCTTGCGGCAGGCATTGGATGTGTTGTTCCCTAGGCCTCTGGCATCAAAGGACGTGGCATGCCCATGTGTCCTGGGAGCCTATGCCAACATTCCTCTGCTGTCTGCAGGAACCAGAAACGTGAAACATTTTGTTTCACGCAAGAACCGATCGTGTGGACGGAAAAGAAATGTTGCAGGTGAGGTTCCAGTTTCTTGGGGAGACGGTATCGGCATGCTTGTTGCTAATCGGTGTGCGTGGTTAACAACTGAAAAACGGGAGAAAGGGCCTTGTCCGGCCCTCTCCCCCGCGCTCTCCAAATCTCTTGCATGCAGTGTACGGAATCCTCCGGGGCGTTATCATACACCCCGGAGAGAGAAACAGTTTCACAGTAGAGCCTCTACATACTACCTTGGACGGCGCTACAGGGTACAGATGCGGGGGTAATAAGTGTACAAGCAATGTCTATCATGCTCGCAGTGTAACATGTACCCGCAGCACCACCATAAACTGTGCCCTGACAATCCAGTCTAGTAGCCGGCAAGTCGGTGCCGCCGACTATGCCTATCCGGTAGACGTAACGTTCACCTGCGGTGGCCGTCGGATGGGCCCCGTTCATGGCACATGCCGAGACTTCTTGAGTGGTTGTGTTCGTTGAAACCCGCACGTCACACTTCACGTTCGTGCCGCCCCACCCGTAGTAAGGACCCACAAAGTGCGCAATGTCAATGGCGCCAACGAAATTGACCATGTCCGAGCAGTTCAGGTCGACCAGCTCGTTGCCGAAGCGCTCAATGGCTGCTCCCAGTTTTGAGATGTCACCGGTGGCAGCCCTGTCGCATGCGGTCCTCTTATAAGAGACGTAGTACGGGATGGCGATTGCCAAGATGATGCCGATGATCGCGACGACGACCATAAGCTCGATCAGGGTGAAACCCTTTGCATTCTTGATCCTGCTTAACATAAGATCCTCCTTTTGTTTCTTGCCAATACGGTTGTTCTCGTTCTCGGTTCCAGCCTGGTCCCAGAACTGATCAGGCATTAGGTACTAGCGACCAGTGGACTACGGTAAGGTAGAGCAACAAGTGTGCCATATTATGTCGCCAGGTTTTAACGGTAATATTAGGGTGTTAAAGACAAGGGTCATGTAGTTGTTAGCTAGTCTGAGACAAAAAATGTCACTTAAATATCCCTGAAACTGTAACGCATTAATTTTACCAATTATATTGCTGTAAACGATGTTTACACAAACGACTCTTGGCCAGTGCCTGGGCATCCACTGATAAGCTTTAATTTGTAATTGAAGGATGTTAAGCCTAATAGGAGCGGGGCATCATTAGGTGCCCTAAGGCAACAAGGACCACTTCGAAGTGGCTGTGACGATAACTAACCAAGTTTACTGACTAGTTAGCTGTCAACCAAGTTGACACAGACAATCTTTGGCTCTGACGTGGCCTCCCGAGTCCCCCTTTGGATATTGTGCGTCTACTCGGGGATGTTGCCTTCTGATATTTTGAGCCGGCACGCACGTAACTTCTTCACAGAGAGAGTATTCACGGGCAAACTCGTCTTCGTTGCGCTGACAGTGGGGGATTCCGAGAATGGGTTACGCGCTTGCTAAGGGCGTTTCTTGTCGTCAGAAAGGTGGCCCAGAGCCCAATAAACACGAGTTGCATCTCCATAAATCCCCACCGGGCATGTGAAAGCGGCTCGCGATGCTCGCCCTAAATACTGAGGTGAGCACCGAGCGGAGAGCCGCACAGGGATTCACAATGGTCGCCTTTGTCCGGCTCCCAGTGCTCCCCAATCATGCAGGCGTTGTAACATTTTTCAAAATCTCTGGACCGCTTACTCTGGTAAGCATCGGATTCCTCGTGGCCCCGCGATCCTGCTTTCCAATTGTTCAGCAGAGCAAAAGCCAACACGAGGAAGCCGCCCACTCCCGCCACCACCAAAGCGATAATTATCATGAGGCTGTAGTCCATGGCTGTCTCCTCTTCTTTCCACTATTCTCCTTAAAATTAGATGCAGGAATGAGCTTTTGGATTTTTTTAATCCGGCCGCAGCCGCTCATTCGGGTTGCCGGCAAAATCGCTTGACAAGCACAGATTCTTGGCATAGGATGTTATTTGAAGCTTAACTTGTGTCTCTCCAGTCGGCCTCTCGTCAAGGACCACGGGCGTTATGCAAGGGTTAAGATCCTAGGACATAGGCACCCGTGCCGAGGACTTCATACCGTAATTCCATCCGGTTTATCCCCGTTCACAAAGAGCCCTTGTTCCCAACCGTAAACGCACTCTCGCAAAACGTGTGGCGTGCCTTTTCTAAAGGAGCTAGAAAATGAGTATTAAAATTTATGTCGGAAACCTGTCTTTTGATTCCAGCGAGGGCGAACTCCAGGGCCTCTTTGAATCGTATGGAGCGGTAGATTCAGCCAAGATCATCGTTGACCAATTTACGAACCGTTCTCGAGGGTTCGGATTTATCGAAATGCAAAATCGGGAAGAAGGTCTTAAAGCGATCCAGGAACTGGATTCCAAGGATCTCGGCGGCCGCAGCCTAAAGGTGAACGAGGCTCGCCCCAAGACCAATTCCGGCGGCGGGGGAGACCGACGAAACTCCGGAGGCTCGCGCTGGTAATTCGCCGGCTGTAGTCTCAATGTAATGATCAGGCCAGAGGTTGCATTTGCGAACTCTGGCTTGTTCGCTTCTTGGGCGGGAACACGCCGCCCCGTGCCGTTTCCGATAGGTCTCCGGAGCGAAGTCAGCCTCACCGCAGGCGTGCCGTTCGCAGCTAAGAAGATTTTCCGGAAACGGTATCACTCCACGCACTCCTATGTTACCCTTTTGAAGGCGAATCGGTATTAAGGGCAAATTTTGTGATAGCAAACCAGAGACTTTATTGTGACGAAAACTTCGTTCCTTTGCAGAACGCATTCTCGACAACCATGGAAATGAGAAATATAGCCATTATTGCCCACGTTGATCATGGTAAGACCACTTTGACCGACGCGATCATGAAACAGACCGGGATGGTGCATGGTGAAAACGTCACTATGGATTCGGATACACTGGAGAAGGAGCGTGGAATAACGATTTATTCCAAGAACGCTTCCGTTTTTCATCGTGGAACGAAGATCAATATTGTTGATACTCCCGGACATGCCGATTTTGGATCAGAGGTGGAGCGCGTTCTGCGATCCATTGACAGCGTGTTGTTGGTTGTTGATGCCCAGGAAGGCCCGATGCCCCAGACCAGGTTTGTTCTCAAAGAAATCTTTGGAACTTGGACTGAAGCCAATCGTTATTATTAACAAAATTGATAAGCCGGCGGCTGACCCCAGACTGGCTCAGGAAAAGGTATTCGAGTTGTTCTATGATCTGGGAGCAAACGACGAACAGCTCGATTTTACAACTATTTATGCCATCGGAAAGGAAGGGATAGCCAAAGAGCATTTGGTTGATGAATCCAAAGACCTGACTCCCCTTCTGGACACGATCCTTTCAAAGGTTCGTCCGGCTCCGGCAACCAGTGACGTCCCGTTGCGTTTACAGCCTTTTAATTTGGGTTACGACAATTTTCTCGGACGTTTGGCTATAGGAAGAATTTATGAAGGAACTATCAAGAGCGGAAGTGTGCTCACTCTTAAGAAGCTGAGCGGAGAATCGAAAACCGAGCAGAGTGACAAAACTTTTTACCTTCAAGGGATTAGACAGAGAAGAAGTTCAAGAGGCCTTTGCCGGGGATATTGTCATGGTGTCCGGCTTCTCAGATATCGATATCGGAGAGACTCTTTGTGAAAACGCCAATCAGGAGGCTTTACCGGCCATAACTGTAGACGAACCTACGATATCTGTGAACTTCTTGGTTAACAATTCTCCCTTTGCCGGCCGCGAAGGAAAATATGTTAATAACAAACAGCTTCGTGAACGCCTGGAAAAGGAGCTGGAGGTTAACGTCGGTTTGAAAATTGACTTCATGCCTGATTCATACAAAGTTTACGGAAGAGGCGAGCTGCACATCGCAATACTACTTGAAAATATGCGGCGGGAAGGTTATGAAGTTCAGGTTTCTCAACCACAAGTAATTGTTAAAGAAGTGTCCGGCAAGAAGCTGGAGCCTTTTGAAGAAGCGACTGTTGACGTCCCGGCAGAATTTTCCGGCACAGTGATTGAGAAAATTGCAACTCGAAAAGGAATTATGCTTGATATGGAAAGTAATGGGAAACAGAAGAGAATGATTTTTGAAATTCCTACAAGAGGGCTTTTGGGATATCGCAGTGAATTCATTACGGATACCAAAGGAGATGGAATTCTTTGTTCAAGAGTGATTGGATACAAACCCCACGTTGGAGAAATAAAGAAACGCTCCGTCGGGTCGATGACATCTATGGCTTCCGGAAAAGCTTTAGGATTCTCTTTATATAATCTCCAGGAACGGGGAACTTTGTACATATCGCCTGGGACGGAAGTGTACGAAGGGATGGTTATTGGAAACGCATCTAAAGGTGACGAAATGGCGGTCAATCCAATCAAAGGTAAACAACTCACTAATATGCGTGCTGCCGGATCGGACGATGCCATACAACTCACCCCGCCCTCTGAAATTAGTATTGAAAAAGGACTGGAAATTATGGCGGATGATGAATACTTGGAAGTAACACCTATTAGTGTTAGGCTTCGAAAACAATACCTTACTGGAGCCGAGAGGAAGAGAGCGAGCAGGAAGTAATCGAACGATAACCGTCCACCGGGAAAACGGCTGAAACGTGGCCGGCAGGGACGCCGGCCCTACCCTGAGCGCGGTAGGACCGGCCTCCGTGCCGGTCATCAATTGCGCGGTGAACCGTTACATCGTACCGATATCGCGGCCTCTGACTTCAAGAATCAGACTGTCTTTCACCCCGGAATATTCGCCAGCCCTGCAATTGGTTTTAGAGTCATTTTTCTTCTCATGCCATTCGCCAAAGTAACCGAGCCCGACTTCTTATGTGAGACACCGCAACAAGGCATCAGAATTCCTAAAAGTACTGGTGCGATGGATGTGTCCCGCGCATTCCGGGACTTTTCAGTGCACGGATGAGCTTCGCACATCCGTGGCGCCAGGCAAACCGGTTTGACGGCGTTTGAAAGCGGTTGGCTACCAAAGAGTAAGAGTGGGGGAACCTTCTTTGCAAAGAAGGGTTCCCCCAGACCCATATGCGGCAGTTTAGTGATTTGTTCCCCCCCTTTCGTAAAGGGGGGTTGGGGGGGATTTTGGGATAACCTATTGAAAATCCCCCTAAATCCCCCTTTATAAAAGGGGGACTTTGATGCCTCGTGGCTACGCCAGCCCATAGATCGCGTTATCACCCAATTCTTCTTCGATGCGAAGTAGCTGATTATACTTGGCGATCCGATCTGTCCTCGAAGCTGACCCGGTTTTTATCTGACCGGTTCCCAGAGCCACCACAAGATCCGAAATCGTGGTGTCTTCCGTCTCGCCGCTCCTGTGGGACACGACGGAGGTGTAACGCGCACTGGTGGCCATGCTCACAGCGTCGAGGGTTTCGGTGAGCGTCCCTATCTGATTCAGCTTTATCAGGATGGAATTGGCAACTCCAAGCTCGATACCCTTTGCCAGCAATTCGATGTTGGTGACAAAGAGGTCATCGCCAACAATTTGTACCCGACCGGCTAACTTATCCGTGAGGAGTTTCCACCCGTCCCAGTCATTCTCGTCCAATCCGTCTTCGAGTGAGAATATGGGGTACCGGTCAATAAGACCCGAGTAGAAATCCACCATTTCCGCAGCGGTTTTCTTGGAGCCTTCTGCTGCCAGATTGTAAAGCCCATTTTCGTAAAAAGAGCTGGCTGCTGAGTCAAGCGCTATGTATATATCCTGGCCGGGAACGTAGCCGGCTTCCTCGATTGCCTGCATGATAACTTGCAGAGCCTCTTCATTGGACTGGAGGTTCGGAGCGAATCCTCCCTCATCGCCCACAGCGGTGTTCAGACCCAAGCCCTTGAGCACCTTTTTGAGGGTATGGAATACTTCCGCGCCCATTCGGAGGCCCTCTCTGAAGCTGGGGGCCCCGAGCGGCATCACCATAAATTCCTGAATATCCACATTATTATCCGCGTGAGCCCCTCCGTTGAGAATATTCATCATAGGGACCGGCAGTCTTCGAGCACCTACCCCACCAAGGTAACGGTACAGCGGTGTCCCCAATTCGGCCGCACAAGCCTTGGCAGCAGCCAAGCTTACTCCCAGAATCGCATTGGCGCCGAGTTTGCCCTTGGTAGGCGTCCCATCCAGGCTTATTAGCATCCGATCCAATCCTTGTTGCTCAAAGGCGTCCATTCCCAAAATCGCCGGACGGATTTCTTGCATGACATTCTCAACTGCCTGGAGCACACCTTTGCCCATGTACCGTTCGGGATCGCCGTCGCGCAACTCGACAGCTTCGTTCTCACCGGTGGACGCGCCCGAAGGAACCGCGGCTCGTCCCATGGCGTATCCGTCCAGGACCACGTCCACTTCGATGGTGGGATTGCCTCGTGAATCCAATATCTCGCGGGCTTTCACGTCGGTAATATCAAATCTCATCGGGTACCTCCTTTGTGTGTTTGAAACAGAATTTTCCGGAGCGGCAAGCCCCACGCAAGCGAAACGCAATTCATTCAATCGGCCGGTGGGTCCCTAAGCGGACAGTCCCCATCAAGATGATCTTACACCAAAACGTGCCGGAGCGGCGCGATTTTACCTTGCTCCCGCGCGACATACAGTAATTCTTTGAATTAATGGTCCCTTGGCCAATTGACATGGTTAGCAGACCAACGAAAGTATAAAGTGTCATTGCGAGGGCGCCGCCCGAAGCAATCCCCAGAAATGAATAAGTGAGATTGCTTTCCCGCGGAACGCGGGATTTCACTCCTCGCAACGACAGCGCCTGCATCTCGATGCTCCACGCTTGCGCCACACAAGCTTAACTGTTTGCGCCCGGCGGCTTTGGAATGTTATGGTGCAGACACTTGAGGCTGTTGCAAGAACCTAAGAGCCACTGGTGCGCGGGAGGCGCAAACTTGAATAGTAAAAAGATCCTCGTCATCGGAGGGGCCGGATACGTTGGATCCCACTTCACCTTATACGCCATGAATTCCGGATTCGAGGTCACCGTGCTGGACAATCTCTCGACAGGGCATCTGACTGCCTTGCGAGGGACCGAATTCATCAAAGGTGATCTGAATGAGCTTGGCCTGCTCCAGGAGCATCTTTCCAGAAACGCATACGCTGCTATTTTCCATTTTGCTGCAAGCTGCCTTGTCGGTGAATCGGTTTCAAACCCGGCACAATACTATCAAAACAACGTGGTAGCGGCTTTCAATATGCTGGAAGCGATGCGAGCCACAGGCCACGACCGGCTGATCTTTTCTTCAAGTTGCGCAGTGTACGGCGAACCAACGGCTCTTCCTCTGAAGGAGGATCATCCGAAGAAGCCTATTTCGCCGTATGGCCGCACGAAACTCGCAATAGAGTGGATGCTCGAAGATTACCAGCACGCTTACGGAATCCGCTCGGCAAGCCTACGGTACTTCAATGCCGCGGGTTGCGAACCTGGACAGGGGCTAGGGGAGGATCATCGACCGGAAACACATCTCATCCCAAATATCGTGCGATATGCCCTGAAACTGGGCAAAAGGCTCGTCATCTTCGGGAATGACTACCCGACACGTGACGGGACCTGTGTGCGCGATTACATCCACGTGACGGATCTGGCTGAGGCCCATGTCAAGGCCATCCAAAAGCTCGATGACGATCCGCTCATTCAGCTTAACCTGGGGACAGGGGCCGGGTTTTCCAACCTTGAACTAGTGGATGCGGTCAGTCGCTCCGCGGGGGTGGAACTGACACCGGAAATCGGACCCAGGCGGCCTGGCGATCCCCCTGAACTTGTCGCGGATCCAGGCGCGGCGCTGAGGCTGCTGGACTGGCGTCCATCGAGGTCTAATATCAACGACATCGTGACTGAGGTCTTGCAGTGGGTGTCTGGTCATCCAGAGGGCTATTGAGACCGCAAAACAATCTCCCCTGGCAATCCGAGATAGAGAATCCGGAATGCTCACAGCAACGGCCTTTTTCCCGTCATTCCTGCGAAAGCAGGAATCAGGATCTGGACCCCGGATCAGGTCCGGGGTGACGGTGTTATTTCCCCAAATGGGATAAAGATTTTGACAATGAATATATTCGAGCTAATGGAATAAGTATGAATCTAAGGTTGAAGATTCTGGAAGAAAAATGGCTGTTATTCTTGTAACCGGTAGTGCGGGCTTTATTGGCTTTCATTTGGCAAAGGCCCTGCTGGCAGCCGGCGAAACTGTGATAGGCTTGGATAACTTCAATTCTTATTATGCACCGGAATTGAAACGGGCCCGCACTGAGATCCTTTCAGCGAAAAAGAACTTCTTCGCTGTGGAGAAAGACCTCACAGACCGCAAGGCGGTCGAGCGGTGCTTTAAGAAGTTTTCGCCGGAATTGGTGTGCCATTTGGCCGCACAGGCAGGTGTGAGGTATTCGCTCCAAAATCCTCATGCTTACCAGCAATCCAATCTGGAAGGGTTCGTAAATCTCATCGAAACGGCGCGTTTACTTCGTGTAAAACGGTTCGTGTACGCATCCAGCTCCAGCGTATACGGTGGAAACACAAAGATGCCGTATTCCGAAGATGACCCCGTTAATACGCCTGTAAGCCTCTACGCAGCCACCAAACGGGCCAACGAACTGATCGCTTACACGTATACTCACCTCTGGGGACTTCAGACAGTTGGGCTCAGATTCTTCACGGTCTATGGCTCCTGGGGGACGACCGGACATGGCATATTGGTCTTTCCTGGAGGCGATTCTAAACGCCGAACCGATCAGGGTTTTCAACTACGGGAAAAATAGACGGGACTTCACTTACATAGACGATATCGTTCCAGGCGTGACGGCTGCCCTACATGAGGACAGCCTTTCAGACTATGAAATCATCAACCTAGGAAACAACCGCCCTGTGGAACTGATGGAATTTATACACACGTTGGAAGAACTTTCCGGAGAGATCGCCATCAAGGAAATGGTGCCTCCTCAGCCGGGAGACGTAGTTGCCACTTATGCAGACATTAGTAAGGCCAAAGCCAAGCTGGGCTTTTCTCCGAAAACATCACTGAAAGAAGGTCTCAAGCCCTTTGTGCGATGGTACCTGGATCATCCGGATCTGATGCGAACCGTGCGACAGTTTCGGTTATCGAAGTCAGGATGACCTGACTTGTAGTAGTTGCCAAAAATAATCTCTATTTGGCAATTCGAGGTGGAGAATCCGGAAGGTTCAGGTGACGGGCTTTTTTCTGGCATTCCTCAGCCCAGGGGCGTCCACCTTTCATCAGGTCTTGATGCAAACCTGAGCTATAGCATTTCTCTAAAGTTCTTTCCGAATGGCACATTCCCGTCGTCCCGGCGTACGCCGGGACCCAGCTCCCCTGGATTCCGGCGTTCGCCGGAATGACGCTAATACACAATCGGAAATTATTTTCGAGAATCGCTATAGAGAATTCTGAAAAACTTCGATGTATAACTCAAAAACAAAAACCCGGCCTTCATGACCGGGTTTCTTATGTTCTGTTGGTGCCGAAGAGGAGACTCGAACTCCTACAGGCTTACGCCCACCAGACCCTGAACCTGGCGCGTCTACCAGTTCCGCCACTTCGGCTATATTGCTATTCTTGCATTACCCTGGATGAGTGTCAATAGCAAAAGCAGCCACAGATGCCTGCTCATCGGCCAGGCCCAGTCATAGCGGCAAATGCACAGTATAGGTCATGTCGTGCTCAGCACCCAGTGAGCTTAGCTCAGCGATTGTGTCATCATCGGGGAGCACGCTTGAGCCCTCATCGAGTTCGAATATGACTAGTTCCACATCTTGCCCTTTGCCTGCCAGACGGCGAACATTAGTGATGATGTCAGCCGGATAAATGTAAGATGTGGTCCCCAACCTCATCCAGTCACCTTGCACACGCGATCAATAGAAAAATTGTCTCCGAGAACTCGCAGATCGCGCCTAATACATCACCGTTGATCGTCGGAAGTCTCGAATCAGCGAAACGTCTGAACCACATTGCCCCAAGATAAGCTGCCGCGGCTGCCAAAATTCCCACCCACCCGGCGATTACTGTTGGGACAAGGCCAATAATAGCGGCCCATCTGACAGCAGTCGGATCCAGCCCGGAGAGAAACAATGCGGCCATCCCTTCACCGCGATGGCGGGATCCGTAAGCCGCGAGTACCATAATACCCCGGCCCACCATAGGCGCCAGGAACAGGGTAGCGACACTCAAGTCCTCGCGGGCAAGAGCCGCGACTTTCACGGCAAGTAACAGAATGAGTGCAAGCGCCCCGAAAGTCCCCAGGCGAGAATCCTTCATAATAATGAATCTGCGTTCCGGGGTTACTGATGCGGCAAGCGCGTCCCAGCAGTCGGTCCATCCATCCAGATGCAATCCGCCGGTCAGGAAGATCCACAGTCCCACAGTCAGAATCGCCGCAATAAAGAGGGGGAAATGCGCGGAAAAAATCAGGTGGGCGATTACGAGAAGTGCGCCTATTAGAGCGCCCACCAGCGGGAAGGCCCACGCGGATCTGCCGATTTCGGCCAAATCCGCGGTCGGGCCGCCGCGAGTTTTGAATACAGTGAGGAATCCCAGGGCTGTTTCAATGGCTTTGAGCATATTTTCACTGGAAATTGTTCACCGCAGAGATCGCAGAGAACGCGGAGGCAAATTCTCTTTCAAATTGTTCACAACACGGCGCATTCCGCGTCTCAGCTCATGCGCAAGCCAAGCCCCGTACGCTAACTCCCGCAGACTCGGACCGAGGTCGCTATTAACTTCAATGTCCACGCCGACTACAGTTTCCGTGTTATTGTTCGACTCTCTTCCTATCTCTGCGATCTCTGCGGTGAATGACTACCAATCATGGATTTATAGTCGTCACATAGACAAACTTGCCGTCTTTTACCTTGTCTATCACCATGGCTTTAATGGCGTTCCCATCAGGCTTCAGGGTGATTTTGCCGGTCACGCCGTCGAAGTCCTTAGTGCTCAACAGGGCTTCGCGGATTTTTGTCGGTTCCGCCGAGCCCGCTCTCTTGATTGCGTCCAGTATGATCAAATAGGCATCCGCTGCCATGGCAGTGAAAGCGTCGGGCTCTTTGTTGGGATTCTCCGCCTCAAAGATCTGTAGGAACTTTTTGCCTGCCTCGCTTGTTATCATGTCCTTATGAAAATGAGTCGTAAAATATATATCTTCTACTGCCCTGCCGCCGAGTTCCAGCAATTCAGGGGCCTGCAGGCCATCCCCTCCAAGGATTGGGACGTTCAGTTCCATGTCCCGCGCCTGCTTGGCCAAGAGCGCGCATTCCGTATAATAGATTGGCGCACAAATTACGTCAGGCTTTGCTGCCTTAATGGTGCTCAACTGAGGCGTGAAGTCTCGGTCACCGCTCTTGAACTTGGTTTCCGATACGATCTTGCCCCCTCCCTCGACGAACTCCTTTTTGAAGAAGGTGGCGAGGCCGACAGAATAATCCTGGGACATGTCGTAGATCAGCGCAGCGGTCTTGGCTTTGAGTTGGTCCTGAGCAAGTTTAGCGAGAATGCGCCCTTGGTCCGTGTCGATAAAGCAAACACGAAAGACGTATTTTTTCCCCTGAGTTACAATGGGGTTTGTAGCAGTGGGAGAAACCATCGGGACCTTGCTTCTTTCAGCAATATCCGAACCTGCGATGGTATTTCCGGAGATCATCTCCCCGATTATGGCGCAGACCTTCTCCTTTTCAACTAGCCGTGAAACGGCATTGGCAGATTCAACCTTGTCTGACTTGGTATCTGCCAGCTTTACATCCACCGGCCTTCCCAGAACTTCGGGCTGCATTTTCTTGGCAATGGTAATGCCTGTCCATCCCATTTGACCGTATGAGGCCACACCGCCCGTCATGGAGAGGTAGGCCCCCAGAACGATAGGCTCGGCAGCCCCTACGGGGGACGCGAATGCCAGGGATGCCATCAGAAGCACGCACAGAAATCTCGACATCTAACACCTCCGGACGCTAATAGGAGAGACTAGTTTATATGAGAAAGGCCCCTGACCGGCAACGCTTTTTTCTGTAACCGGAAATAGAGCCCTTAGGCATGGCGTTACGCAGGGCTTACAAGAAGGTCATCCCCGATTCTTCCTGCTCTAAAAGCAAAAGTTACGGCGCCGCCCGTCTGTCAATAATCGCCGGATGTATGCCTCTGTCAGAATAGCCGGGTCGTGCCCCTTGTGACGACATTACCGGGGATCGATTGGTCCGAAGGATGAGAAGCACAATGGTTACCACCAGCAGAGCGGAATTGATGCCCAGCGCGAGAAAAGTCGCCTCACTTCCCCATACGGTGTCGATCCACCCCAGGATCTTTACTGCCAGGGCACCCACACCGAATGTCAGTATAAACTTCATTCCGAACGCGGAGTGATGGAGACGCTTGGGGGCCAACGCGGCCACCAGCGTGTTTTCCGAAGCCTGCGAACCTAGCAGGAAAAAGAAGTAGACACTGCCGAGCGCCACTAAGGGCATGTTTTGAGTAAACGCCATTAGCAACGCAGCGGGCAAGCAAAAGAGATGAAAGACCAGGTAGGTGTACCGAACATCGAAACGCTCTCCTGCATGGCCTCCAATATACTGGCCCAGCATGCCCACCATGTAAATTGCTGCGGTCACACTTGTGGCGAAGAGGTTGCTGGAAATATCCCTGTTAAAGGCCGCTGACACGGCTAGAAGGAGTTCATGGCTCTTCAGTTCGATGTAAGCGGGAAGTATAACGCTGGAGCCTGTGTATGCTGTCCCACCCAACATGGTGGCAACTAGAAGTATGATGAAAGCCCCAAGCAGTCCGTTGCCGGTCTCCGCTGGGCTATTCTCCTTGTGCTGAGGCTGGGCCAACCGCAAGAACACCGGCAGGGCCATCCCCACTAGGTTTATGGCTCCCACAAGAAGGTATGCAGCACTGGGACCCCAGGCCCAGTTGACGATCCCGGTTGCAGCGGGCAGCGACCACCAGTCCTAGCCCCCCGAACATTGCGTTGTAGCCCATTGCCACGTTAAGGCGCTTGACCCCTTTGGATATGAGGCCCATGCCGATGGGGTGATATATGCCGGAAAATAGTCCCAAAGCGCCAAGCGATAGCGACAACCTCACGGGGTCTTCAATCCAGAACGCAGCAGCAAAGCCGCTCATACCTGCGCCGAGAAACATGAGGATCATCAGCGGCCGGCCGCCCCACCTATCAGCCGCTATTCCCCAAGGAAGAGCACTGACTCCGAAAAGCAGGAACTGAAGGAAAGACAGTTGTAGCACCTGCGCCAAATCCATTTTCAGGATGCCCGCGAGAGGCAATACCAGTGCAGGAAACACGAGTAGATTGTAATGGCACATGAAGTGCCCGAAATAGGCGACTATAAGGATTCGGCGTTCTTCGGATTGCAAAATAGTGGTCTCCGGTCATAGACGTTTCGTTTGGACCAGCCTGATTGTCATCTTATCTCTTCTACAGCCGCAAGTCGATCCTCGGGAGTGGTCTCGACGGGGTTTGGTTGACGGCGACAGCCCAATGCATATAATAATACTGTATATTAATTCAAGTGGGGACTTAATCACCCCTGGGAGGTAAATGATGGCAAGTAAAATTGAGTGGGAAACCAGTATGGACAAGGCCCTTTCGCGGGCCAAAGCCGGAAGGAAAACAGGTATTGCTCGACTTTTTCAACCCCGGCTGAATCGGTTGTCAACAAATGGATGCGGTTACGTATCCGGATGAAGGAGTGGCAAAGTTTATTGAAGATAACTTGATTCCTCTCCGAGTGGCATTTGATCACAAACCTCTTGCCACGGATTTCAAGGTCAAATGGACTCCCACATTGATCACACTCGATTCTGACGGCGTCGAACATCATCGCACCGTCGGGTTTTTAGCACCCGAAGAACTGATCGGGTCTCTGATGCTCGGCATTGGTAAATCTAATTTCGAACGGGAAGAATTCGATAAGGCGATTGCAACGTTCAGCTCGCTCCTCGAAAGGCATCCCAAGAGCGATTCCACTCCTGAGGCGATCTTTCTGCGGGGTGTCTCTATGTACAAGAGCACCCATGATCCCAAACCGCTTCGAGCATCGTATGACAAGCTTACAGCGGAGTACCCCGACAACGAGTGGACTAAACGGGCGTATCCGTACAGGCTCATCAACTGACGCAAGAACGTGACTAACAGGCAGGCACAAAGCCTCTAACAAAAGGCTCGATGTAGTCCATTGGATTTGTAGGGGCATCCCGCGGAACGCGGGACCGTGCCCCTGCCTATTGAAACGACGGAGCCCTGATGAGGGCACCAACGAGGGGCGCCCCTACCTACTTCAGATCCCCGCGTGCACGGGAGCGACAAGGTGGTGCCACGGATGTGCGAAGTTCATCCGTGCCCTTCGGATTCCCGCGTGCACGGGAACTACGGGGAGCCGCCACCGCGCAATCGAACCCCAATGGCCTAAAATCGGACCATTTATTTTCTGTCGGTTTCCTTACCGCATATTGAGACTTGCACGGCAAACTTTCAGACAACACAAGAATTTCAGCACTTCTTGTGGCATCTCGCGGCATGTCGGGTAATTATCGCACACGAAGTCCCTCGTGGATGTAAACTGCCCACCTTTTTTTTGTAACAGGTCGATATTAAAGACATAGCCGATTTCTGGGTATTTAATACCCATTTCTCAGTGTGATTCGTTTCGGCAGTTCTCGAAGTGGGGAGGCTCGAATTCGACAAGTAACTCCTTTATTTTTATAGCTAAAGGATGATTAGGCCCCGATTTGTCCGAAATTGGCATGAGACTTGCTTACTTAGCAGTCAAAGCAGAAAGGCACGCGAATCGGGGAGGGTGCAGCCACACCCAATCCCAGCTCGGCAGAGCGGGCTGAAAGGGGAAGTCTTCAAAATCATACAGTTCACGGTGGGGGAGCGAAATCATCGTTGGGCCTGTCTTCATAACAAGGTGGAGATGGGAAGGCAGCACGATCGTTGGGACAATGGTGCAGAGTCATGGCTGGGGAGTGACAATCCGAGCAATGGGATACAGGTCTTGGCCATGAAATTGGAGAAAGAGTGACCGCGTGGGGGGCGGTTTTCGGTTGGAATTGATGAGGGGTGCTGCCTGCCCAGAGACGGCCCGTTGCACAGGCTCTCCGGCGTTACCGTGGGTGGTCCCGGAGAGCCAATTAAGATTGCTCCATTTCAGCCACCAGAGGGGCGTGCTGCCGCTTGCCGGCAGATGAGGAGATGTTACTGATGTCTGATCCACTGAGTTCTGAACTCGACGCCGCGGCGAAAAGCGGACATCTCTCCAAGGTGAAAGAGCTTTTAGCTCAGGGAGCGAATGTGAATTTCCTGAACAATTACGGCTCGACGCCTTTGATAGAGGCTTCCCTGCGGGGCTATGAGGCGATGGTCAGAACTCTTTTGGAGCACGGTGCGGATGTCGGCAGGGCGGATACCGTCTTCGGTGCGACTGCGCTGAATTTCGCAGCGTTGACCGGCCAAGTGCAGGTGGTGGAGTTCCTACTCCAATGGGGGGCGGACGTTGACGCCAAGGACTTTGACGGTAGGACAGCGCTTTTTGAGGCTGCTCTTGGGGGGCACACCGGCGTGGTGGCCGTCCTCTTGGAAAAGGGGGCCGACATCCATGTGAGGGACATTGGCGGCCGGACTGCTTTGACGGAAGCCAATGTGTGGCAAGAAGCAGAAGTGGTCAAATTGCTCATGGAAAGGGGCGCGTATGATAATGCCGCCGCGTGAGAATTGCTTGACTGAAGGTTGAGTCTCTTGATACACGCGGGCGAATTGCTATCCTAAAGGCGTCCATCAGAATTATTCGAGGCCATTGATGCTTCACCTAATGGGGCGATCTCATGAGAGATCGCCCCATGTTTTTCCGGAAACTGTAGCGATTCTAGTGGAAGATCGCGGCCGCGAAGCTGACGAAAGAGCTTCGGTCATCTACGCAGGCGTAGTCCAAGGCCAGCATGCGGCCTTCAGAGGCATCCATGCAGTGGAACATGGTCGTGATGGGTGAGAAGCCGCAAATACGCATCGAGTCGTTCTCGCGGGCAATTTGTTGAATAAAGCCGTCCAGGTCAATGTTTTCGAGGGATGCAAGCAAACTTACATCCTTTTCGAGGGCTTCAGAGATCGTGCCTCGGTCAGGAATGAATGAATCCCCATAGCGGGGACCAACATGATCGAGGTCAGCGCTTGCAATAAAGCATACAGATCGGGAACTTCGCCGACAAACTTCTTTCAGGCCGGCACAGAATTCCTCAAGGACCCGCCGTTGAGCCTTGAAGGGGCCGTCATCATCAAAGAAGTGATGAGACAAGGAGCATAAAATGGGTACAATTGTGAATGGATGCCGGCCGCCAAAAAGATATTGCAGGAAAATGACCTGGAATTCGATCACGTGTTCGCTAGCGTGAAGGATCTCTTCGGACGCTGGATCTCGGCCCAATGTTGTAGCAAGCTCGCTGAGAAACTCCCTGTTTGTGGTCACTCTTCCTAGAGGCGTTTCAAAATCCTGTGTGGTCGCGGCGAAAAGTCCTTCCACGCCTCCGTGGCCGGTGCCCAATATCACGTAAATGTCGGATGGTTGGCCTGCTGCCAGAGCATGGTAAGCCGCGGCAAAACATCGACCTCCCGCTCGTATGTCTATGTGCGGTGCTATCAATCCCACCGGCCGACGTTCGTCGGAAAAAAATGCAGGTAATCCCGGTCCGCTCTCACCGGCGAAGAAGGCTGTTAGCTCATTGCGCAATGTTACCGGATCCGCGCTGTAACTTGTGCCGGCATGTGAAGCAGGCCTGAACGGCATATTTCGATATTCAGCCACTTTGTTCTCAAACGCTTGCCTGAAACGATCCCCTTCGAGAAGGCACGCCTCATCCAGTTTTTCTACAACATTCTTCAGATCCTCAACAAGAACGAGCTGCCCGAATCTTCGAGTGAGTTCCGCCTGGACATCGAGAAGTGAGTGCCGACCGTCAAACATGGCCACCACGGGCACAGCCTCTCTCCTGATGCACACCGTCTCTTCCCTCAGTTGTAGGGGGTCTTTCAGTCCTATGACGGGCCTCCCCTCCACGACCAGGTGAATGGTGTCCACATTGCGAAGTTTAGGCTTGTAGTCGGGATCGAGCGCTTTTGTCAATTCTCGTCTTCTAAGCTCTGTGGTGGGACAGGCATCTTGCCTGTCAGTCTAGAAATGACAGGCAAGATGCCTGTCCCACCGATACACTGCCTCGAAGCCTCCCTAATTGTTTTAGGTCTGCGAGTCCGCCACCTGAATCATGAATTGGCCCGCTAAAGTCTCATCCCTCTATAAAGGGTCGTAATCGCTTGCTCCGTGAAGGATGCCGTAACTTCTTCAGCGCTTTGGCTTCTATCTGACGGATTCGCTCCCGGGTAACGTCAAAATCCTGCCCCACTTCCTCGAGGGTGTGATCAGCGCGTTCGCCGATGCCAAAGCGCATGCGCAGGACTTTTTCTTCTCTAGGAGTGAGAGTGGCAAGAACTTTCCGCGTTTGTTCGGTGAGGCTCATTCCCACTACGGCATCGGACGGCGAAAGAATTTTCTTGTCTTCGATGAAGTCTCCGAGATGCGAATCCTCTTCCTCTCCAATCGGGGTTTCAAGGGAGATTGGTTCCTTGGCGATTTTGAGTACTTTGCGAACTTTCTCGAGAGGGAACTCCATTTTTTCGGCAATCTCCTCGGGTGTGGGTTCGCGGCCGTATTCTTGAACCAGATATCTCGAGGTCCTGATAAGCTTGTTGATCGTTTCGATCATGTGCACAGGAATACGGATCGTCCGGGCCTGATCTGCGATAGCCCTTGTGATAGCCTGTCGAATCCACCATGTGGCGTAGGTGCTGAACTTGTACCCACGCTGGTACTCGAATTTGTCCACAGCCTTCATCAGGCCGATGTTTCCTTCCTGAATGAGGTCGAGAAATTGGAGTCCCCGGTTGGTGTACTTTTTAGCTATGCTGACAACGAGGCGCAGGTTGGCCTGGACCAGTTCACTCTTGGCCCTGCGAGCCAAATATTCCCCCTCCTCGCACAGGGTCAGGGCCGCCGTCAGGTTCGCCTCATCCATGCCCGCCTCGGCCTGCAATTTCTCTGCCTTGCGCAGGCCGCTTTCAAGTTTCCGGTCGAGGTCCATGATTTTCTGGGGAGACAAGTTCGTGTATTTCTTGAGAGGCTTCCTCTCTTCGACCAGGCCCTTGAGAAACCCTAGCTGTTCTTGCGCCTTGCCAGCGGGCATTTTCAGCTCGTATTCCACGGCCCGCAACTCATCCTGTGCTGCTTCCAGTTTTTGGACGAGGAACTTGAGCTTTCCGGCTATGTGCTCGATCATATTAGCATTGAGATTGATATTCTTCAGGCATGTCACAATTTGTTCCCGGCAAGATGCCAAGTCCTGATCCACCTGCGCGATGAGGCCACGCTCCTCGCCGGATAGCAGCGCAATACGCTTCTCCTCGAGAGCGTGGTACTTTGCGTCGAACTCTCTCATTTCCTCGATAAGCTTGAGGACCTTCTCCACATGAGACGAGTCGTCCCCATCTGGCATCTCTTCTTCTTCGAAGCCTCGGATCACTTCCTTGAGGCGAATAGTCCCTTTTTGCAGCTTGTCCCCGAGAGCCAAGACCTCTTTAATTGTCACCGGACAGCCGATGATAACGCTAAATACCTGCTGCTCACCCTGCTCGATCCTTTTGGCAATCTCTACCTCGCCCTCTCGGGTGAGAAGGGAGACGCAACCCATTTCGTGGAGGTACATCTTCACGGGGTCGTTGCCCCGTGCGACGGCCTCAGGATCCGGAGCCAACTCTTCTTCTTCGTCGTCTTCGGGCTTATCCTCGTCCAGTTTGCGGGACTTTTTTTCAGAGATGGGGATCTTCTTTTCTGACGCGACAAGCTCCACGTTGTATTCAGCCATCATCTTCATAAGAAGCTCATCTATCTGGGCCGCTCCTACGACCTGAGCGGGCATAAGTTCGTTGATTTCATCGTAGGTTACGTATTTCTTGCTTTTGGCCAGATCAAAAAGATCTTTGAATTCCGATGTTGTCTTCGCATCAGCCATTAAGCGATTTCTCCTTGTGCAGATATTTTGGGTCTATTTGTGCAAACGACGCCCTATCTCTTTGAGTTCTCTTGCGAGGAGGTTGTATTCCTCTTCACCTGAAGGGCACTGTGTCAATCTCTCTTTGATCTCTGCCTTCCGCTTTTCGATTTTCCGCAGCCGAATGCTGTCCAATGAATGATTTAGCAAATGCCACCCGCGACCTCGGGTCTGAGGTCATCATCTTCGTCCCTCGGTTTCAGCCAACCGGCCACCACGGAAGCAAGATCTTGATCATCCAGAGAGTTGGAAAATGAAACAGGGTCGTATCTCCCTGCCTCCTCCCTAAACGCTGACCATCCTTCCTGCCAGATCCTTCAGCAAAGGGTCTTCAATATCCTTCAACACTCCACTTTCCAGGACCCTTTCTATGAAGGCCTCCCAGAGCAACATGCCCCTGACTACGTTTCTCTCGTCGGCAGGAAAATCAAACAGACTTTTCCTTTCGTTCGCCGGCCCTTTCCGTCGATTCTCGGGACCGGACCTGACAGTCCGACGTAGGCGATCTTCGCGGACGCGTATGCGAGAGGAAAATCTCTCTATAACATAATCCCCCTCTTTTGAATCGGCAATCTCACGGAGCACGGGTAGGCACTCCTCAAGGGCTAAGTTTCTGCCTTGCATGGTATTTACATCGTACTGCGCCGTCACAGTGTCCAGCAGAAACTCGATCATTGATCCCGCGGTGTCCAACATTTCGCGAAACGCGGTAATTCCGATTCTGTTGACCGCCTCATCCGGGTCTTTATCATCATGGAGAATCAGACAGCGTGGTTCAATGCCCTCTGACAAAAAAAGGGGAATGGATCTTTTTACGGCTCGCAATCCTGCTTCATCACCATCGAAAACAGTTATCATTTCACTTGAAAACCGCTTGAGCAGTCTTATCTGGTCTTTCCCCAGCGCAGTACCGAGAGGTGCCACCGTGTTCTCCAGGCCTCTTATGCGGAGTGCTATCTGATCGAAGTAGCCCTCGACCAGGATTACGCACCCCTCTCTCCGAATTGCTTCTCGAGCAGTGTCAAGGCCGTAGAGGACCCCCCTTTTCCGGAAGACCGCGGATTCCGGCGAATTCAGGTACTTGGGGTCCCCTTCACCGTAGATCCGGCCTCCAAAAGCCACTAAATTGCCATTGAGATCGCGTATGGGGATCGTCACTCGCGATCTAAAGTAATCGTAATATCCGCCGCTGGCTCGCGGTCTTATAAGACCTGCGGATACCGCATCTTTTGAATCCACCCCCGCAGCGCGGAGACGGTCCTGCATTCCTTCCCATGAATCAGGCGCAAACCCTAGCCCAAGTGGGTCAAACCAGTCCGCGGGCACACCTCGGTTCGTCAGGTAGTCTTTTATGGGCAGGCTGCCCCGCAGGTTTTCCGTAAAATACCCTTGAGCTGCTTCCAATGCCTTGATGAGACGTGCCCGCTCGTCATCTGAACCCTTAACGCGGGCCTCCAGTTGGAAAGGCACTCCGTAGCGTCTGGCCAGAAGCTGGACCGACTCAGCGAACGGGATGCTCTCCATCTTCATGATGAAGTTGAACACGCTACCACCCGTCGCGCATCCGAAACAGTGGAAAATGCCTTTCTGAGGTGAGACGTAGAATGAAGGGTCTTTGTCACCGTGAAACGGGCACAGCCCGCGGTAGTCTTTTCCGGCCTTTTTAAGATCCACGTAAGCCGAGATTACTTCGACAATGTCAGCGGCCGAGGCCACTTCAGCAATTTTTGATTCCGGAATGCGCATAGGATTAGTTCAGCCCTTTACACCAGGGTTGACGAGTTTGCTCCTTGACCGGTCACCGGTCCGAAAACCGGATTCTTGCATAGATACTTGAAAATTATAAGACCCAGCTACAGTATCGGGCCGGCAACCAACCAACGGTCACTCGGACACAAGGTCTACCACAGTCACTCCCGCGCCCCCTGCTCGGATGTCACCTGACTGGAAACTTTGTACAAGCGCATGGCCTGAGAGATACTCCCAAATGGCCTTTTTCAAACGGCCTGTCCCCTTCCCGTGAATGATGTTCAGTGAAGGCAACCCTCCCAGGAGGGCTTCATCAAGGGCTTTTTCCACAATGGGCAAAGCGTCCTCGACCCTGAGACCGATGACGTTCAATTCCCATCTCGGACTAACAGGGGGGATATCTATCCTAATCTGTTCCTTTTTTGAAGAACTATTTTTGGCGCTCCCCTGATCTCTAACCACGAGGTCTTCTGCACCCGCCCGTATTGTAAGATTCCCTATGCCGACCTCTACTCTTCCCTTGTCGAGCACTGCCTTGACCGTGCCTTCTCGGTCCAGTGATTTGACCCTTACCCGAGAGCCTACTTGAGGCAAGGCCACAGGCTTTTCCAGGGGAGTTCCCAGTTTAGCGACGATTTCCTCTTTAATCCGGCCCAGTGTGGCACGAGGATTGGGGCCGATCTTGACCTTGCGGCCCTTCATCGATTGCTGAAGATCAGTGATTTGTTTTTCCGCATGCCGAATTACCTCGCGAGCATCTTTGCGAAACTCTTCAATAATCGCTTCTTTCTGGGACCGAATGGTTTCCAGTTCCGCCTGAAGGCTGCCCTGCTTCTCCTCGAGATCTCTACGCCGGACTTCCACGTCGGAGAGCTGTTCTCGCAAACGCTCGATCAGTTTTGAGCTGCCGCCTGCCGCTTTGTCCACATATTTTCGCGCGGCATTCACCACCGTGGGAGCAAGGCCAATGCGCTCGGCTGTCACTATGGCATGAGATTCGCCCGGCAAATCGTACAGGAGCCGAAAGGTCGGGGCCAATGTGCGCGGGTGGAATTCCACACTAACATTTTTCACATCCGGACGGGAGAGCGCATAGGCTTTGAGATGTGTCAGATGCGTAGTGACGACAACCCTGGCCCCGCGACTTATTAGCTCGTCCATAATGGCCATGGCCAGAGCCGAGCCCTCTTCAGGATCGGTGGCCCCGCCCAGCTCATCAAGCAACACCAGATCTCCCCCGGAAGCGTTGTCCACAATAGCCTTGATCCTCAACATATGCCCGGAAAAGGAAGATACGCGGCCCTTGATGTCCTGTTCGTCCCCGATGTCAGCCATGATGCGTGTAAAGAGCTGTATTTCCGTGCCTTCCCGAGCTGGGAGTAAGATGGCGCACCGGGTCATCAGAGGAAACAGACCGGCTATCTTCAGGGCCACGGTCTTTCCACCCATGTTGGCACCACTGATCACAGTTGCAGAGGTGGAGCGCGGTTGCACCACATCCATAGGAACAACGTCAGCGTCCCCTCCGGCCAAGAGAAGCGGATGCCGAGCGCCGAGGATGCGAAAACCATCTTGGGTCAAAACGGGCGATACGGCAGCGGTTGCATTCGCATATAGCGCTCGGGCCTGAAAGGCATCCATCCATCTGAGCATCACGTAATCTTCGAGGATTACTTCCCGCTCGGAGCGGATTTCTTGGGTCAGCTCCAGAAAGATCCTGTGGATTTCCTCCCTTTCTTCGTCCGTCAGGGAGGCTACCTGATTGTTCAGCTCTACCACGTGAAAAGGTTCGACGTACACTGACGCGCCGCTGCGGGAATGATCGTGGACTATCCCATCGAGAAGGCCCTTGAACTCCGGCCTGAGCAGTATAACGTATCGATCGTTACGAAGGGTAATGTAGTCCTCTTGCACCACGCGAGCCAGATCCTGATCGCGAACTACCGTTTCGAGCCGCTTGCGGATCCGGTCCCGCACGGCCCTGGTGCGTTCGTGGATTTCCATGAGCCTCGGGCTTGCACTCGGGCGAACCATGCCATTCTCGTCAAAGACCCTCCGAATATGGTCCTCCAAGAGGATCGGCCTGATAATGCGCAATGCCGCTTCTCTGAGCAGTTCGAACCGTTCGTCCAACGCCAGCAACCTGTTCCGGACCTGCCCCACCGTGGCCAACAGGTCGGCCACCACAAGGATTTCCTCCGAATCGAGGACAGCCGACGGACTGTCCAACCTCCCCATGATTCCTTCCATCGGCACAAGGCCGGCCAACCCTAACGTGCCGTGAATCCCGACAATTTCCCTAAATTCAGTCACCACGCTGAGGTGGAATTTGACACGGTCCGTATCCGCCTCAGGCGCGGCAGAGAGCACCGTGGCCCGGCCAGGCAAGGATAGGGCATGGGCAGCTACTTCTTCAAGAACAGCAGGGAGTTCTAGAGAGGCCAGACTCTCCAATACTACATCGGATATCAATTCCTCACGCATGATCCCTGATTTCATGAATGGTCACTCTTAGTTAAGGGAAGAGACAGCGATGTGACTCGGAGCCAGAACGGCGGGGGAAACAGAAATCTTATCTGGTAAGCGTTCAGCCGGAACTCTCCTTAAGTGCTGGTTCCCAGGCTCCGCCTGGGAACCCATTCCTTCCGGGGCTCTGCCCCTAAAACCGCTATATTTCACCATGATAATGGAGGCAGAGCCTCCAGGTCAGGCATTCCCAGGCAGAACCTGAGAACAAGGAAAAATTTTCTATGGCAATTTTGGCTACAGTGGCTCTACCCGCAGGCGGTTTGTCCGAATCCGCACAAGCGCACGGGGATACCCTGCGATGCCAGGTACTTCTTCAATTCTCGGATGGGGATTTCACGGTAATGGAAGATTGAAGCAGCAAGTACAGCATCGGCATTGGCCTGTACAATCGCGTCTCTCAAGTGCTCCGCCGTGCCGGCGCCGCCGGATGCGATTACGGGGATTCCTACAATATCCGTTACCGCCCTGGTCATGGGGATATCGTATCCGTCTTTTGTCCCGTCGGCATCCATGCTTGTCAGAAGAATCTCACCGGCACCGAGTTCCTCGACCTTTCCAGCCCATTCCAGGCAGTCGATACCGGTCATGGTTCGCCCGCCGTGAATGGAAATCTCGTAACCTGACGGTGTTCTCCCGGTTTTCTTCCCGTCGATAGCGACCACAATACATTGGCTACCGAACATCAGAGAAGATTCCCGGATTATTTCCGGATTCTGTACCGCGGCTGTATTCAGGGACACCTTGTCAGCGCCGGCATTTAATAAGGCCCGGATGTCCGCTGTGGATCTGATACCGCCGCCCACGGTGAGAGGCATGAAGACCTCTTCAGCCGTGCGCGCTACCACATCCAGGATGATTTTTCGTTTTTCATGAGACGCAGTGATGTCCAGGAACACCAGTTCATCCGCTCCTTCTTCGTCGTAGAATCGGGCATTCTCCACCGGATCTCCGGCGTCGCGTAAATTCACGAAATTGACTCCCTTGACCACTCGCCCGTCCTTCACGTCAAGACATGGAATAATTCTTTTAGCTAGCATTTCCTCTTTCCACCAACCTAACGGCTTCTTTCAGATCGATGGTCCCCTCATAAAGGGCCCTTCCGATTATAATGCCCATTACTCCATCTTTTTCAAGGGGCAGAGCCTTTCCACATCCGACAACGTGGACACGCCTCCGGACAGAATGACCGGGGTAGACGTGTGCGCTGGCGAATTCCCTCGTCGCTTCAATGTTGGGTCCCTGCATCATGCCGTCCCGCTCGATGTCAGTGTAGATGAACGCAGCAGGGCCGGCTGAATCGAAGCGCGCTGCCAGGTCAGAGGCTTTGACATCTGCGGATTCGGTCCAGCCTTCAACGGCTACCTCGCCCGCCCTAGCGTCGATTCCGATGGCCACTTGTCCGGGAAATAGACACAAATAGGTTAAGACAAGCTCAGGATTCTTTGCGGCTATGGTGCCGAGAATGACGGTGCTAACCCCGATATCCAGATACATGCGGATCGTGTTGTCACGTTCTGATGCCTCCGCCGACCTGGATGGGAACGCGCACTCCGTTCACAATATCTCGGACTTGGTGAAGATTTGCAGGTTTTCCGCCCACGGAGCCGTCAAGATCCACTACGTGAATTCGGCTGGCTCCGAGGCTCTTCCCACATGCGGGCCTGCGCAGCGGGTCGTCGTTGAAGACGGTCGAAGATGTCCATTCTGCCCTGCCGGAGCCGGACGCACTTGCCGTCTTTGAGATCGATGGCGGGAATAATAATCATGGGAATGCTGGGTGCGGTGTAATAAAAAAGCCCCCATTCGGGGGCTTTATTATTACGACTTTATATCTTCCTGCTTATTCGACAGGCAGGTAGTAAACAAAGGGTGGCCAGGGCACGATGAACTTCCACATGGGGACCGCCACGGAATGGGGGAGGCGGAGCGCAGCCAGCCGGCCCATACATGGGCGGCGGGCATGCCATCATTGGCGGCGCAGGATATTGCATTTTAACTTCGATGGAAGTCGTCAGTCTTCTGAGGCTTTCAGGCGCCTTCATCTTTAACTGGTGGGGGGCACAGCCAGCTCCCACACAAGCAGGGGCGGCTGCCGGCATCACCATCGGCTGTGGAGCCGGGATTGCACCCGTATATGTCTCGGCCCATACCATGCCCGTCGCAGCCACGACGATCAGGATGAATCCGAGAATTCCTATCTTTTTAACCATACCCTCATCCTCCTTTCGACAAACTCATTATATCTGAGGAAATTCTTTCTTCTTTTCCAGCCCTCTCTCGCGGCAGCCTACTTCTTCACCTTGCACGGCATGGGGGGAGGCGGCGCCATGGGGACAGGCCCGCAAACCGGTTTCATCTTCACGTAGTTGGCCTTCACGTACACGCAGCGGGGAACCTTGTGGGTCTTGCAGCACGGATCCATGAACGTGTCGAAATGCTCGTTCTTGATCTCTACCGCAGGCACCAGCCACTCGTAACGACCAAGCGCGATGGGATTGGGAAAAGTCTGGGGGTTGCCATAGAAGGCAAGCGGAGTACGCGGCCAAGCCACACCTGCCAGGTAAGGAGCGACCACTCTGACCTTGCGCAGCTGCGCAGGAACAGGAACGATCTCCTCCTTCACCTGGGAATAGTCGGTGGCAGCCGGACCACACATGGGCGGGAGACCTGGAGGTCGGCGGCATATACGCCGGGCCGCCAGCGGGCGCCACCAGCAAGGGCAATCACCGTGCTAGCGCCGCACAATGCGAGAACCATAAGGCTCAGAAGAAACAAACGTTTAACCATACCCTCAATCCTCCTTTCAACAGTTCCTCCCGACAACGTTCGGGAGACCCGTAAAAAACATTCCCGGATAAAAATCCGATATATTCCGGAATGTATTTTTGGTATCAAATCAACTAGCGAATGTCAAGCTATTTTTTTGCTTGACACCTCTTAGACCGCCCTCTTGCGAACGTCTCGTTCAGCTTTCGGTCACGGCACTACGCCGATCCGCCCGGCACTGATCCGTCCATATCGGACCAATAACCGTTTGTATCTCTCAATCTTTCAGTTGATTCAGCAGTTTATTACAGTAACTGTCTTCTAGCAGATGATATCCGACAAGTCAACGTTTTTTTTATTTGCTCTGAAGAATGCCCCTTCAGCTCACGTGCACTAAACCCAGCGCAGTGGCCCCGACCCGCTAGCTCCGGCACAAAAGACTTCCAAGTCAGCGCAACTGTATAAGGGCTCTCCTTGGAACTGCATTTTCGGTAATCTGAACCGGCCACGTTGACTAAACATCCCTTTCCGTCCGCTCCACCAGGACTGCGCGCTGTCACCTTGACGGCGAACGATCATATCATGCCGTATCCGCCGTCCACGCACAAAAGCTGGCCGGTAATATAATCCGATTCGTTGGACGCAAAAAATACAAAGGCCGGGCTGATATCATCCGCACTGGCAAATCTCTTAAGGAGTATACGATTCATGTAAATCTCAGTGAGCTTTTCATCGCTACGGATCTTTTCCGTCATGTCAGTTTCGACTATCCCCAGTGAGATCACGTTGGCGCACACATTGTACCGAGCCAACTCCCTGGCAACGCTCTTGGTAAAGCTTAGGATACCGCCCTTTGCGGCAGCATAGTTCACCTGGCCCACGGTCCCCACTATTCCGGCCACTGAACTCACGTTGATTACCTTACCGTAATTCTGTTCCTTAAAATACCTCGTTGCTGCCTGGGTACACAGGAACGGGCCCTTTAGATGCGCGTCGACCACGGCATCCCATTCGTCTTCCGTCATCTTGTGCAGCATCGCCGGACGAGTAAACCCGGCATTGTTCACAAGAATGTCCAGTCGCCCAAAATTCTCCTTGGCCGCAGCCATCATCTCTTCCACTTCGGCTTTGGAAGCCACATCCGCACGAACGGCCACGGATTTCCGCCCCATAGCCCGGATCGCTTCGACCAGTTCCTGCGCGGGAGCTTCACTGGAAGTGTAGTTTACGAGCACATCAGCACCTTCTCTGGCAAAGGCTATGGCGACGTTGCGCCCGACCCCTCTGCTGCTACCGGTAACTACCGCAGCTTTACCGACCAGTCTCATGACACCTCCTCATTGGCTTCACAGTCACTCGCGGGGCTGACCCGCGGGCGAAAGCTTAACAGGGAAAAAAGGAAAAAAAAAGCCCCGAGAGGGACTCGGGGCGTGAAAGGAGGTATGGATATGGGTTATCGTGCTTGTCTGCGTTCCGCACATCTCACCGCACGGGCTGCCATGATGCGGAATAATATCGAGATTGTACGGGTTCGCGTGTCACATAACCCCTGTTGGTAAAGACACGCTCTTGCAAGAAAGGTTCCGAAATTTTCCTGATCGTGCTATTTTTTATCAACCACCCGTGATTGTTGTCAAATTAGGCTGGCCTACACATCTGTTCATGGCGTGTACACCACCACAAGTAGTGTGGATTGTTTGGTGCTGAGATTCTTCAGGTTATGGGAGATGCCTGAATTGAAGTGCAGACTCTGGCCCTTCTTAATCACATTTATCTCTTTCCCCACCTGGATTTCCACCCTGCCTTCGACCACGTAGACAAACTCCTCACCCTCGTGCTTGTACGCCACCATCTCATGCTGTTTCTTGGGCTCCAGCGTGACCAGATAGGCCCACAGATGTTTGTCCTCCGCGCCTGCAGTCAAGGTCTTGTAAGAATAGGCCTTGGTGCGCTTAATGTAACTCTTTCTGCGCTCTTTCTTTTTTTCCTCCGCGAGCAGGGAGGCAGAGTCCACGGCAAGCTCTCTGGATATCTGAATTAGCACTCCCACCGGCGGGGAAACTTTTCCGTCCTCTATTTCCTGAAGGTATTCCGGAGCATATCCGGTTTTGTGGGCAAGCTGTTCTATCCTCACACCTTGCCGCTCTCTCATTGTTCGGATTCTCTCCCCGAGACTTTGTCCTTTGGCGGGCTTTTTCGGCATGACCTTCTCCTGTCAGGTGGCTGTTTTGCGGGTTTTGGAGCGCTCAGCGCTACAATGGAAATCCTTCCATCAAGGGCCGGCTTTGACAGTACAGACCCTATTGTCTCCTTAGAGTTTCCGACAGCTTTGTTCGGACCTCAACTCAGTATGTATCAGGTCTTTTCCTGCCCTTATACTTGCCCAATTCCCTTGCGATGACGACTCGCTGGATTTGATTCGTCCCTTCGAAGATTTGCGCAACCTTTGCGGACCGCATGTACATCTCGACGGGGTAGGATTTCATATACCCATAACCTCCGAGGATCTGGACCGCCTCGGTGGTAACGCGCATAGCCATATCCGTAGCGAACCGTTTGGCCATGGCTGCTTCCATAACGCAAGGCTCGCCTTCGTCCATCATGGACGCGGCCCTATAGATCATCAGCCTGGACGCCTCTATTTCAGTTGCCAGGTCAGCGATAAGGAATTGCAGCCCCTGGAACGATACTATGGGACGGCCGAACTGCTGACGCTTGTGCGCATAACTGAGAGCATAGTCAAAGGCCTGCTGAGCCAGACCAGTGGAGCAAGCGCCTATACTTACTCGTCCACCGTTCAACGCGGTGAGGGCCATGTTGAGTCCTTTTCCCTCTTCGCCCAGGAGATTTTCCCTGGGTATGAAACAATCTTTGAAATGCAGCTCGGTTGTGGGATCAGCATTCATGCCCATTTTGGCCTCATGAGGCCCGAAGGAAAAGCCGGGAGTGCCCTTCTCCACTACCACCGCGCTGATTCCTTTTTGTTTTTCCTTTTCGTCGGTCCGCACCATAACCGCGTAGATGTCAGCTACTTCACCGCTACTCACGAAAAGCTTGACGCCATTTATGACATACCCACCGTCGCTCTTCACGGCTGAAGTGCTCAGCGCGGCCGCATCCGAACCTGCTTCACCTTCAGTCAGTGAATATGCGCCCAACTTTTCGCCTAGGGCCAAAGGCTTGACCCAGCGTTCTCTCTGCTCTTCATTGCCGTACTGGTAGATCAGGTTCGTGACCATGTTATGAACGCTGAGGTACACGGCTGTTGCGAAGCAGCCTTTGGCCACTTCTTCAAAAATGAGGGCCGCGGTGAGCCTTCCCACCCCGGTTCCCCCGTATTGTTCGGGAACATAGAGACCCGTAAAGTCCAGTTGGCCCATTTTGTCGAAAACCGCCCGCGAAAACGTGGCTGTTTCTTCCCATTCCCTGGCGTTGGGCGCGAGTTCCTTGGAAGAGAAGTCACGCGCCGCCTTCCTAATCAGACGCTGCTCATCAGTCAGCTTGAAGTCCATAAGACAATCTCCCTATCTCAGGGTAGTGCAAAAGAACGTTCTGTCCCACGCTGTTTGGTCTTGCTTAACTTTCGAATCTAAGGATAAAAACTTCATGACCGGAACAAAGGGGGGCCCGGCCGAAACATCGAACAAACCAAGATGGCTTCTATCATTTAATTACCTTTTACGAGATAATGCCGTCAATGAAAATTAGTCGTAGGAGCAATCTTCTGCCTCTTCGGCATCGCGGAAAAAGCGCGCTGGTCGCGCAGGGGCAGGGCTTGCCCTGCCCGATTCCGTTGTACGGGCAGATATTGCTCTGCCCAGCAGGGGAGCGCCGCCCCTACTGGGCAGAGCATAGAAAAGACTGTGGGATGAAAGCGGAGCATGTGAATCATGTACAAGATTTTGAGAATTCTGTCGGACGCTTTTGGAATTGAGCCTCATTATACCGATGCCTCGGGTAAAACCCGTCACACTGATCCTGAAACCGCACGGAAAATCCTTGAATCAAAAGGCATCAGCATCCCGCGGGACCGGATGGAATTAGACCCGCAGGTCCTGGTGGCGTCCACAGATAATCTTCCCGACATGTACACGGTTTACTTCTCCGGAAGCATCCGGCAGAGCGATTTGGCCTCTCCCATAGGCAGAGTAAGAATCTCAGAGGCCGACAGGGCGATGCAGGAGATCGAACATCCTGTTGGTTCCGACCAGTTGCCCTTCAGCCTTGACGACGAGACTGGTCTGCTGAGGGTCTCCATACCCTTTCCAAAAGATCTTACCCCTGGGACACATCACATTAAGATTGACGCGGTCGTTGCAGAGAGGGCATTCAGTGCTTCATGTCTGTGGATTATCTGTCCTCCGAAAGCATACGTGCCGCCTGACTTAGAAGCAGGCAAGAAGATTGCGGGTATCTCAGTGGCGCTTTACGGGATTCGATCCGAGACGAATTGGGGGATCGGTGATTTTTCCGATCTGACGAAGATCGTTGATTGGGCTGCGCATGATCTGTCCGTTGATGTGGTAGGAATCAACCCCCTTCACGCTCTCTTTAACAGGAGACCATACAACAGCAGTCCTTACCTTCCATCCAGCCGTCTGTTCCGCAACTTCATCTACCTCGACGTGCCCCGCATTGCGGATGTAGTCGATTCCGCGGCGGCCAGATCCCTAGTGGACTCCCCGGAAGTTCGTCAAAAGATCCAGAAACTCCGAGACGAAGAGCACGTGAACTACGAAGAGATCTCTGCCTTGAAATTGTTGGTACTTAGGGAGACCTTCACGGATTTCATGGAGAATCAAGGCAAAATCGACCGCCAGGGTGCTAAGTGGAAGGACTTTGAGGAGTTTAAGACTTCCCAAGGGGTATATCTGGAGCGCTTTGCCACGTTTTGCGCCCTTGATGAGCATTTTCGCTGCGCGCTGCCCCAAGCTGAAACCTGGCGGCACTGGCCTGAAGGGTTTCAAAAGCCCTTGTCCGATGAGGTAAGAAAATTTCAGAGAGAAAATCAGCAAGAGATTCTATTCTGGATGTACTTGCAATGGCAGATAGACTCGCAATTGAAGCAGGTCCAGGAACATGCTCTCAGGAGCGGGATGATCATCGGCCTGTACAATGACGAAGCGCTCTCTGTGGATCGCAACGGCGCGGATTTCTGGGCATGGCGAGAATTCTTCCACGAAGGCTTCAGAGTCGGCGCGCCGCCCGATGACTTTGCACCAAAGGGGCAGGATTGGGGATTTCCGCCGCCGGACAGGGACAGGCTGCGCAGTGCCGGCTACGAGCTTTTCCTGAAGAAACTACAGGCAAACTGCGAACACGGTGGGGCGCTGCGTATTGACCATGTGATGCAGTTCCACCGCCTATTTTGGATACCCGCAGAGGGCAGCCCGGTGGATGGTGTGTACGTGCAAGAATACGAAAGCGATCTCTTAAATCTTGTAGCACTGGAAAGCCAAAACAGCAGGACCCTTATCATCGGCGAAGACCTGGGAACGGTCCCCTTTAATTTCAGAGAAAGACTCATGGCCAAAGGGGTGTTCTCTTACAGGCTGTTGTATTTCGAGCGAGATGGTGAGGGGCATTTGCTGCCCCGTCATGCATATCCGGAGGGAGCGCTTGTCTCCATCACCACTCATGACTTACCCACTCTAGCCGGTTTCTGGAGCGGCCGTGACATAGATCTGCGCAGGCAAACAGGGCTGATTGATGAGTCGTCGGAGGAGAGATTCAGGCAGGATCGTACCTGGCACAAGGCCAAGATAATCGAGAGGCTGGTCCAGGAGGGTTTACTTGCTGATCGTGCAGCACATCCTGCCGCGGAATCTCAGTTCCCCACAGAAGAACTCCATTCAGCAGTCCTGGATTTCTTGTTTGGCACACCCGCCCGATTAGTGGTTATCGGTCAGGAAGACATTTTCTTGGATCTCCGCCAACAGAACCTACCGAGCACCACGTGGGAAAATCCAAACTGGGTGACCAAGATGCTCTATTCGGTGGAGGATCTCAGAAGCAACCCCGCGGCAGTGCGATTGGCCACAAGATTCAGAGACTGTGTGGAAAAATCGGGAAGGTCTCATGGCCGCGAAAGATAACAGTCTGGGGCGAAAGCTGAGTCGCCGACCCCAGGCTAAGAGGATTTTTGGTCTTTATTGTACCAATCTGACGATATCCTACCGTATACTTTAAGGCAGTCCACCGCCAGACTGAGCGGCTAGTGCGCCTAAGCGGCCAAGCCCGACGAGGCCATCTGGCCGATCTAAAGGAGTTTGGAAATGGCATTGAATGATTTGATTAAGGCAAAGCGCGAGGAAATCATCCGGATTGCGGCCAGGCATGGCGCCGATAACGTGCGATTGTTCGGGTCAGCAGCGCGGGGGGAAGCGGGGCCTTTCAGTGATGTGGATCTTCTCGTGGAGATGCGACCCGATCACTCACCATGGTTTCCAGCCGGCCTCACAGTCGACCTCGAAGATTTGCTGGGACGCCGGGTTCATGTGGTTACCCCAAGGGCCCTGCATCCATACATTCGGGAACGCGTATTAAAGGAGGCGGTGCCGCTATGAAGGATGATCGGCTGTATTTACTTCATGTCAGTGAATGTATCGCCTACATCCAGGAATTCACCGCGCATGGCAAGGAGGCGTTCTTGGCTGATCGGAAAACCCAGGATGCCGTTTTACGCAACCTGCATACCCTATCTGAATCGGTTCAGAGGGTTTCCGAGGACTTGAAGCGAATATATCCCACAGTGGCGTGGCGAGACGTTGCCGCCTTCCGGAATGTAATCGTCCATGACTATCTCGGGATCGATCTACACCAGATCTGGGATATCATCGAGCGCGACCTCCCGGTTTTAAAAGGCCAGGTAGAGGCTATTCTTGAGGGGCTTGGACGATGAAATGGAATCCCAGCACCGCAATCGAACAAGGTCTCCAAGCTGCCCAGTTTTACGTGATTATCCGGAGGTCTCGGCCGATCTCCTCAGGTATTTCGGAGAGTGGGAAGCGGCGAATCCCGTGCCCCAACTCTGGGAGATACACAGCAGGTCTTCCCGCCATCGTTCGATTTTGCGGATCGCTTCGGCCTCCCACGGGAGCCAGGTGGATCTTTTCCTGACCAGAATAGCTGCCTCGAGTTCCGCGGGGACCGGGGGAGTCAGAGATTCAGGTTCGTTATTTTCCAGGTCCTTCACAAAGAGGTTCAGGATTCTGATCTGCCTGCGGTTCAGTTTGCCCCTGATGTGGCAAAGGCGAGGCTCCAGGACCTTTTCCAGGCATTGTGCAGCGGAATTGTTTTTGTGTTTGCAGTTGATGAGTTCGCTCAAGAATCTGTAGTTTTCTCTGAATTCTCCGGGGATGCTGGACAGGTCGGTGTCCTGGGCAGTCTTGTCCGCTTTCATAGGTGCTCCCTGTAGCTTCCGGGGTTCCGTTGTTCGGGGGTAGGGTCCCGACAGTCGCCTAGTCAATGCAGGCAACGGGGAGGTTCCCTAGCACCTTGCATTCCTATTGTCAAGTTATGGTTTTATATTTTATTTTAGCATATCAATATTATTGGAAATACTTCCCAATTTTATCGAGCCGAACCGCCTTGTCGATACAATTCTTGATGTTTCTTAAGGATTTCAGGATCTATCTTAATCTTATCCTTGTGCTCTTCCTGGTAACGCTCCAGGTTCTTCCTCTCTTGATAGGAGAACACCGTAGTCTCAATCACGCCTACAATTTGCTCACCGTAAGGAAGTTCCCGTACGAATGCTACTCCGCTCATGATCGTGGGTTGATTCGATCTCAAGCCGTGGATGTAGCACCCCAACAGGATGCCCACTCCCGCCAAAAAACCGAAATACACAGCATATTTCAGGATCCTTAACATTGGCGCTTCCTCTCGGAATTGAACTTCGCTGACGAACGCAAGCGCTCACCGGACAAGGCGGATTCACCGCAGAGCACGCCGAGAACGCAGAGACAAGAAAATGGTTTATACAAAAACTTGTCGGCCATTGGGATAACATGGGCGCCAGATGAAAATCTTTTAATGTCGCAGACTAGCATGCAGTATGCCTCTTATGCGAGAAGATGCATCGAAACCGCATTCCTCTGCGTCTCTGCGTTCCGCGGTGAAAAATTGCTTCACCAGTAGATGACCGCGATGCACGCGGCCAGCCAGAGAATGGCGCACAATAAAAGGGGAGGATCAGTCAGAAGCATAACAGTGGGAGAGCCGCCGTCCTCTTTCTGGTAAATGAGATACATGTAACGAAAAATGCCGTAGGTGACCAGTGGTATGGTAAACATCATGGTCTCGGCATGAATTCCGCCGGCCGGGTTGCCGCGCACTGAATAGAGGCAATAGAAGATGAATGTCGAGGTAGTGACGACCTGCAGAAGCTGGTCGAGCAGAGATACGCTGTAGTTTTCAGAACAGGCCGATGGCAAATAGCGTCGTCACACAGGATAACAACCTCGTGTCTCCGTTTGCCAAGGGCAAGGAGAATTGCCACCGAGAAAGTGCATAACACCAGCCAACTCGAAACCGTGACCCCGATGACTGCCGCTCCCCCCAACACCCTGAGCAGGAACCCGACTGATATGGTCAGCACGTCCACGAGGACCAAGTCCTTCAGTTTAAACGAGTAGAGGACATGAAGGACCAAGTAAATGCCCAGAAATATGAAGCCCCGCGGCGGAGTATTCACCGCCAGCGCCAGGACGAAGATGGCGACGATCAGCAGGAACATAACAGAAAGGGCCGTTGGGGGAGATATGAGCCCCGCGGCTAGGGGACGATTCTTCTTTAGCGGGTGGGCCCTGTCTTGTTCCATGTCCATGTAATCATTTAAAATATACGTGGCAGAGGATGCCAGACAGAACGCCAGGCACATTCCGACGGCCTTAGTGACATCTTCCATCACGAACAGCCGCCCGCTGAAAATAAGAGGCATCAAGACAAACCCATTCTTTATCCACTGGGTGGGCCGCATGAGTTTGAAGGTGGATTTCAATAACTTCATCGATATTTCACTGCCCCGCGAGGTTCAATCGTAGAGTGAAGGCCAGTTCCTAGCATATCCGGATCTCAGTGTAAAATGAAACCTGGGTCTGGGTCAAATGGTCCGGCAGGTTGGATCGCTGTTCTCCGGCTTGCAGGACCTGGATCTGCTGAGCGAAAACGAGCCATGGCAATTCTCCGAGTCCCTTGGTTTAGCAGGAGAAATCGGTTATCCTTCATCTGGGAGGTGACCCGAATGCAGACGACGAATGAGCTTGTACGTGAAGAGAACCGTCGAATCAGACTGATTAGGATTGCCTCGGACCTTCTGGTCCATGTTTTAATGACAAGGCCCGTAAGCCAACCCGAAGCCGAAAAGATGATTAGCGGATTGAGAAAGCTGGTCCTGAAGCTGTTTCCCGGAAAAGAACACGTTTTCGATCTGATCTACCTGCCTCGGTTCAGGAGAGCTTTCCGAGAAGCAGGGGGTTACAACCACCAGCACGCGCTGAAGATTCTCGATGGCGGAAAGGCTCGATTGCAGCCGATAGAGGGCGGGTAGTTTTGACATTTTTATCGGGAGGAGTGGAACATGACAGGTCTGGATCTGATGAAGACTCTCACGCAGAAGGCTGACACCAAGATTATTCTCCTGGTCATGGATGGCCTTGGAGGGCTGCCGAGGGAAGTCGGGGGCCCAACGGAACTGGAAGCCGCTGATACGCCGAATCTCGACCGTCTTGCTAGAGAAGGCATGCTGGGACTGATGCATCCGGTGGGAATCGGCATATCGCCTGGAAGTGGACCGGGGCACCTTGGGCTGTTCGGGTACGATCCGCTGAAATACCTTATCGGGAGAGGAGTCCTCGAGGCGGTTGGCATAGGGTTAACCTTGACGGAGCAGGACGTGGCAGCGCGCGGTAATTTCTGCACTGTCGACCAGGATGGAGTTATCACCGATCGCCGGGCCGGGAGAATCAGCACCGAGGAGTGTGCCCGCATGGTCGGCCTCATAGACGGAATCACTCTGCCGGGGGTTGATCTGATAGTTAAGCCTGTTAGAGATTACCGTTTCGTCTTGATTCTCAGAGGGGCGGGGCTCTCTCAGTCTCTCAACGAGACGGACCCTCAAAAGACTGGTCTGAGACCGCTTACCGTAGTGCCTGAGGAGAATTCAGAGGCTGCCCGACGCACTGCCGATCTGGTCAATCAGTGGGTGGAACAAGTCAGGGAACGTATCAAGGATCAGCACCCTGCCAATATGGTCACTCTACGGGGTTGGTCTACGGAACCGGGTTTGCCGAGTTTCAAGGATGTATTCAAACTCGACGCGGCGGCTCTGGCGGTTTACCCGATGTATAAGGGGCTGGCGAGCCTCGTGGGTATGACCCTAATCCAGGGCCTCACCAACCTTGAGGACCAACTCGAAGCTCTGCGCAAAGTTTGGGATGCTCATGATTTTTTCTTCGTGCATTACAAGTACACGGACAGCCGAGGCGAAGATGGAGACTTCGATGCGAAAGTAAAAGAGATTGAGAAGGTGGACGCCATCATACCCCGAATACTGGAGCAAAAGCCTGATGTGTTGGTAGTTACGGGCGATCATTCCACGCCGGCGGTATTAAAGTCGCATAGCTGGCATCCTGTGCCGCTCCTCTTTTGGGCACCCGGTGTCACACGTTCCAATCCGGACGTCCAAGGCTTCGGAGAGAGCCAGTGCCTGCGAGGGGCTTTAGGCCAATTCAACGGGGCAGACCTCATGAAACTTATCACCGCTTACGGAAAAAGACAGGCCAAATACGGCGCATAGGAGGGGAGGAAAGTGGGAAGAGTAACCGGGGAGGACCTTTTTTGCAAAAAAGGTCCTCCCCGGACCCCTCCCCCAAAAACTCCTAACAATAAAATGGCAGGTTCCGACGTTCATCCGATTCACCGCTTCGAGCCCTGGCAGGTTTGGCCGGGCTCGTACGACAATCCGGCCCCCGACGGATCTTACCCTTCGCCCGGGAATTCGGGCCTGAGAGATTACTCCCTCGACTCCCATAGCGTCGATGGGTTCTTGTTTTGCTCGTGAAATCAAGACCGTGTTGCTCCGCGAAGGTTTTTCATACATTACTGAGGAATCCGATCATCCGGCCTCCAAACATGCCAGCGCGGCCTGGGAGAGGCTTTATAATCTCTTTTCTATGAGGCAGATCTTCGAGTACACCTTTGAAGAGTGGACGCCGGCACTGAGGTGGTGGCAAGCTCCGCTCTCGGGAAAAATTCAGGACCCGTTTCGCAGAATTATACTCTATGAAAGTTTCGAGGAGGCCGAAGCAGATTTCCGGCATCATCGGATATGCTCCCGCAAGGCTCTGGAGCGCGCGGAGGTGCTCATTCTGACTCTAGGCTTGACGGAAATCTGGGAGGACGGATCGGATGGATCGGTCATCTGCCTCCCTTCAGGCCCCTATGTCAACGAAGGCGGAGACATGAGCCGCTATACGTTCCGGGTGAGCAGGCATGCCGAGAACCTCGAGAATCTGGAGCGCATTCATGCAATCATGGCCGTTCATAACCCGGCATGTAAACTGATTGTCACAGTCTCTCCCGTACACCTCTGGGCCACGTTTCGCAACGATCTCGACGTGATCAGCGCGAGCTGCAACTCCAAGTCCACTCTTCGGGCCGTAGCGGACGAATTCTGCGCACGGCATGACAATGCCATCTATTTTCCTGCATTTGAGATTGCCACCATCTATAGACCGCTCATGGGGCAACCGATTTTCACAGAGGGACGGGAAAATTTTCACGTAAATCAGGACACGATAGACCTCATCATGAAGACTTTTTTCCAGTTCTACGCCCGACCCGATTGAGTCCTGACCGGAGGCAGAGCCTCCAGACGGTTCCCGGGCGAGTCTGGGCACGAGGCCAATCGATATGTTACAACTCGTAGGATGCGGTGAACCAGACTCGTGGATGAATCGCTCGGCTGGAGGCAGAGCCTCCAAGGATGCGTTCGCTGGGCGGAGCCTGGGACCGAGCATGAAACGCGATTGACCGTGTTCAGACCACTTCTTATCGAACCATTGCCACAAAGCTTTGTTGACAAGTGCCCTGAGAGATTGCTAGAATTGGCTCGTTGGGGAGGGAAATCCTATGCGGAGGGATTTTCGTCCTCATGTCCGTTTCTGCGGAAACCTATGTTTCTTCGTCCGGTTTCATCCTCCCGGCTCAATCATGCCTTAGGTTACCGCTTTTCCTCCGTCTACCCCTTCTAATTGTAATCGCCTTCTTCCTTTGCTCGTGCACGCTCCTGTCACACTCACCTCTCGTTGCTAGAACGATTGAAATTCCAGTTTTGGAGGACGACCACCTGTTGATCAGTGAATCATCCGGGCGGGTCCCGTATCAGAGGTGGAGGATACCGCCATGGGATGAAGACATGCGATATGTTTGGGTGGTGGGTAATTACGACTTCAGGCGATTCGATCGAGTAGAGATGATCCTGTACCTCCACGGAATGCACTCCAAAGACTACTATGCAGCGTTTCGCAAGGAACTGGAGTTGCTCGCCGAGAAAAGGCCCAACCGTCCGTTTCTCTTTGTAGGGTTTGTCGATACGCCCTACCCTCCTTCAGAAGCCAGGAGCAAAGATCGCTGGAGTTCCATGGTCCCCCAGAAGGGTGAAAGACCGGATCGTCTCGTTAGGACGGTAAATCGCGTGTTCAAGGCTTTCCGAACGACGTTTCCGCATGTCCGGAAAGAAAAGACTAATATCGTCTTGGCTGGATTTTCCGGCGGAGGTCGTGTTCTTAACTCCATCGGCAACTGGCTGGCGCGCAGCGAAAAAGATGATCCGTACGCCGAGGTCTTCCGGGGCAGGCTTAGTAAGATAGTTTATTTCGATTGCTGGTTTGAAAAGGATGTCATAGATACTATCCCCATTCTGCTGGAAAACAACCCTCGCATGAAAATCGTGGGGACGGTTCACATGAAGAAGCCACTGGAACATGCCGTCATCCTGGCCGGGAAATACAAGATGAAAGCGGACAAGAAGAAGAAAGAACTGGTGGGATTAGGCGGACGGCTCGTGATTTTTCGTGATGAATCTCATTGGAGCGCGATGATAGCCAGGCTGAAAGAGGCACTTTGAGAAGGTTCGAGTCCCAAGAATCTACACGAACGACGGGCCAAAGTCCCCCTTTTCTGAAGGGGGATTTAGGGGGATTTTCAATGCGTTAGATCAAAATCCCCCCTTCTCCCCTTTGCCAAAGGGGGGGAATATGTGGTCAAGTAAACGCTATGGAGCGGGGGACTTGATGGCACAATCCTCCTGACGAGATACTATAATTAATACAACATCTTAGCGGCGAGGCATCCTTGACGCGGGTCTTGTGGTGTGCTATAAAGCGCCGGACAACATGAGTTCCCGCGGAGCCTGATCCATGCCCTCACCATCGCTGCAAAACCTCGACGAGAACTACAACAAGACCGTAGACTTTCTGTGCAGCATGGAAAGGTTCGGCATTCTCTTGGGGCTGGAGAACATCACCCTGCTCCTGGAAAGGCTGGGCAATCCCCAGAAGAAATTCCCGGTGGTACACGTGGCCGGGAGCAACGGGAAGGGGTCTACATCTTCGCTCATCTACGAGATGCTTCGAGAAGCAGGGCTGAGGGCTGCGCTTTATACTTCTCCCCATTTGAATGACTTTCGAGAACGTATCAAATTGAATGGCGCGATGGTCTCCAAAGAGGCTCTGATAGCTTCTACCGAGAAGATTCGCACTTTTTACGACCCCGACCGGACCACGTTTTTCGAATTCACCACTGCCGTGGCTTTTGACTGCATGGCCCAGACGGCTCCGGACATGGCCGTGATAGAGGTCGGCCTTGGCGGCCGTCTGGACGCCACCAATACCGTCTCACCAAGCGTTACCGTAATCACCGATATATCACGTGAACACGAGGATTACCTCGGGGTAGGCATTTCCGCCATAGCAACCGAGAAGGCCGGGATCATCAAGAGAGGGGTGCCGCTCATAACAGGAGCTGCCCGGCGAGAAGCGAGAGCAATCATCCTGAAAACCGCCCAAGATCTTGAGGCGCCGGTAAAGGAATTCGGCCGTTCCTTCGTCGGCATCAGGACAGGACCCGGCCGTTTCACTTACAGATCAGGTTCGCTCACTCTGGAAGGTCTCTCCCTTTCGATGCCAGGAAGTCACCAGATAAAGAACGCGGCCCTGGCAGTGGCGGTAGTGGAAGAATTGAGATCCCAGGGTTACCGGATTTCTGATAATGCTGTACGTGACGGCATCAGAAAAACTCGATTTCCCGGGCGATTCGAGGTTCTCCGGCGCGAGCCGGATGTAATTATCGACGGAGCCCACACTCCTGAGGGGATGCGGCTGCTCAAGAGCACGTTGAGGCAGATCTATCCTGAAATCAAACCTTACATGCTCCTGGGCATGCTGAGGGACAAAAATTACGAAACGCTGATCAAAATAATCGCTCCAATTGCTCGGGAAGTGGTCTGTGTTCCCCCTCAAGGAAATAGGGCACTGGATCCGGAAGAGCTGGCTAAACAGGTCCGGGCTTGCGGCGTCCCCGCGGCCGCATGCGGGGATATTACCAAAGGCTTCCGGGTACTTCTGGAAAAAGCTTCCCAAAAGGACGTCATCGTTGCCGCTGGATCGCTTTACATGATCGGTCCGGTGAGGCGGGCCTGCGGAATCGGAGACGACTGAAAGTGTTTCTTTCCCGTAACTACTCGGTGGGACGCTCGGCTCGACACCGCGCTCTGTTTGTCCTGGTACTTCCGGCGGTGTTATGGGCATCACTTGTGTCTGCTCAAGAAGCCACGCCCAAGCGCATTAACGCGGCCGACAGCTCTCAGCAGTCAACCATTCTCCCCACGGACATTCCCATTGAGATCTCGGCTGGCAGGTTGGGGATGAACTACGAGACAAACACTTATACTGCCGAGGGCAATGTCACACTAAGCCAGGGAAACATGCGACTGCGGGCTGACAGCATTACCTACGAAGGCGGCACCGGCGAACTGACCGCGACGGGCAAAGTGATCGTCCGAATGGGCGGCGATGTGATAGAGGCGGAAAAGATCACTATCAAGCTCGTCGGAGCAACCGGTGTCCTGTACAATGGAAAGCTACTCCTGACCAGGCACAACGTGTATCTGGAGGGTAAAAAACTAGAGAAAACAGGTGAGTCCACATACGTTGTGGAAGAAGGGAGTTTCACCACCTGCAACGGGGCCACTCCGGATTGGCGCATCAGAGGCAAGAACCTGGATGTGAAACTCGAGGGTTATGGCACGCTCAAGCACGGGTTCTTTTACATCAAAGACATCCCGGTTTTCTACATTCCCTGGCTGATGTATCCTGCTAAGCGCAAGCGTCAGAGCGGTTTCCTTATGCCGACAGTCGCTAACAGCAGCGTTAGAGGCTTCGACATGCGTTTTCCGTTCTTCCTCGATATTTCTCCCAGTGTGGACGCCACGATTGTCCCCAGAATCTGCACTAGTAGGGCTGCGCAGGCTTCGCTTGAGTTCCGGTACGTTCCGTATGAAGACTTCGAGGGACGCTTTTACGGTGAGTATACGTACGATTGGAAATACGGACCGGAAACTAACCCGAAGAGCCACCGATTCTACGTGACTTGGCGACACGACCAGGAATTCGCCGGTGAAGTCAAGCTGAAGGCCAATGGAAACTGGGTTTCAGATAGAGACTACTTCGAGTTCTGGGGAGGCCGATTCGACAGGCGCTTGAGAGTGAGGTATCTTGAGTCAAACCTGGTCCTGTACAAGCAGTTGAACAACTTCTTGTTCGAGGCAGAGGCCAGACACTTTGACAATCTCGATCTGCCCAACAACGCCGTGACAGTCCAGAACCTGCCTATCGTGACGGGCACTGCCTTCAACCAGCAGATCCCCTATACCCCGTTATATATAAGCTCCAATCTCGTTTACGACCATTTCTATGCGCCAAGCATGCAGCAGCAGTGGTTGGGAAGTCGTCTGCAGATGGATACGCGTCTTAGTCTTCCTGTCGCTCTAGGGCGTTACCTCAAGGTAGAGCCGTCTATGACCTATTTCCCCAAGGCGTATGCGGCAGACTATTATGAGCGTGAGAAAAGCGTAAACTCCGTGAACACCTTGCGGACCGATCTTTACCAGGTTAATGCAGACGCATTCACGGACTTGGACAGCGTATACCTCGGCTCGTTCCTGGGGTTCCAAAGAGTGAAACATACGATTCGGCCTCGTTTTTCCTGGACATATAGGCCTTTTTCGAGTTCACAGATCTATCCCTACTTTGATGAGACCGATAGGTTGGATCGTGCGAGTCTGCTCACAGCAGAAATGCGCCAGACTTTCACGGGTCGCGTTGGACCGGGCGAATATCTGGACTTTATAACGCTGAGCATTACTCAAGGGTACGATTTCACCGAGTCCAGGACAGTCCAAGATATGTCAGGTAACAAGCCGCGCTTGTTGCAATACGGCTGGACAAATACAGGGGCCGAATTGACGCTGAGGCCACATTCTCTCATAGATCTTACCGCTCAGGTGGAATACGATCCGATCCTCAACCGGGCGCGCAGGTATAGTGCCAACTTGGGGCTTATGGATCACCGTGGGGACCTGGTGCGGGTCTTGCACCAGTTTACTGAAGATGAAAGGCAGGAGGATCTGAACCGTCAGACCAACGTGAGCCTGATGGTAAAGTTGACTGCGGACCTGGATTGTTTCTTCGGGAACCAATACACACACCAGTTTGACTTCTCATATTTCACTAGTTTCGGGCTGAATTACCACCCTCAATGTTGGAATGTATTGCTGCGATATTCGGAGATCAGGGAACAGGACCCCGTTACCAAGAAGATAAAGGACCCGGACCAAACGGTTTTTATGACCCTTTCCCTGTACGGGTTGGGGCAGGTCTATCGTTTCACTCGGGACTGGAGCGAAATTCTGGGCCACACTCCCGAGTCGACAGGTTCTACGGCCACCCGGTGAGAAAAAGCACGCGTTGAATTGACCAAGGTGTCCCCGAAATTCCTCCCAATATATTCTTGACCTCCCCGGCGGTATGACGTATTGTCATACCAGGGAGAAGATATGGCTCACGCAAAGATTGCAATCTCATTGGATGAGCACACGCTTGATCGTCTAGATCAGCTCGTTAGGGCTCGCGTCTTCCCGAATAGGAGTCAGGCCATCCAGGAAGCTGTTTCGGAGAAGCTCTCACGGCTTGAACATAGCCGACTTGCCCGGGAGTGTGCCAAGCTCGATCCCGCTTTCGAGAAGGCCCTCGCCGAGGAAGGTCTGTCCGAAGAGTTGTCGGAATGGCCCGCATATTAAGAGGCGATATTCGCTGGGCTGATTTGAATCCTACCCGGGGACAGGAACAATCTGGCCTTCGTCCTGTCCTGATCTTAAGCCACGACATTTTCAATGAACGATCCGGCACTGTCATTGCCGTTGCCATTACAAGCCAGCCCCAGCGTGCGGCTTTCCCACTCACCCTGGAGTTGCAGTCCAAGGGTCTTCCAAAGAGGTCCTGGGTCAAAATCAGCCAGATCAGAACTACTCGCGGTCGAAAGAATCGGCAAGCGATTAGGACGGGCAACTCCGGAAGAATTGGCTCAGGTTATTGAGGGGCTTCAGGAGATCATAGGAAACTAGCGCTCAGATTGGATATTTCGGGGGACATAATACCGTTTTTTTGCGGCAACGGCGTCCAGTGAATTTCCCAGTGTTCAATGTTCGGGTCCCGTCAAGAGGTATCTGCATGTCACTGTACGAATTTGAAGGAAAAAGGCCTTGGGTAGACTCCGAAGCCTTTGTTCATCCGCTGGCCGTGCTTATTGGAGACGTGACGATCGAAGCTGGGTGCTACATTGGCGCAGGCGGGTACTCCGAGGTGATATCGGCTCCGTGAAGATTGGAAAGGGGTCAAATATCCAAGAGAACTGTGTTGTCCACACATTTCCCGACGAAGCAACAACTGTCCATCCGGATACTCACGTAGGACATGGGTGCATTCTCCATGGATGCGAGATCCATTCAAACGTGCTCGTTGGAATGGGCTCTGTCGTTGGCGACGGTGCCAAGATCAATTCTCACTGCATTATTGGAGCCGGAAGCTTCATTGATTTCGGGACTGAAATTCCCCGTGAAAGCGTAGCGGTGGGGTCGCCGGCAAGGGTGATTAAGGCCGCAGGCCCCGAGCATCTCAAGAGAATTGCCGAAGGCCTGGCGATCTACCAGGAGCTTACAAGGCGCTACCTTAAATCATTCAAGCAGGTCTCTCAGTAGGCGCAACGAAGTTAGGACAATCAATCTGTTTTGTCGTAGTAGCAAGGGAGAGAGAAAAGTGGATTCACCTGCGAAGACCCTCAAGAAAAGGATGTCCAAGTCATTCAAGGCTATGCTACACACGATGGATGACGGACGGCTGCCCACGCTGGACATGGTTGCTAGCTGGTGCGAGGATGCCGCGCTCATGGTTACCATGCTAGACCAAGGCAAAGAAACATTTTCCCTCATTCCAAGGTAAGTGTCAGGAACTCCTGGAATCGGTCGAAATAGGACATTTGGAGGCCGCAAAGGCCGCTGCTGACTCCCTGAATCGGATGCGAAAGGAATGTCACTCTCGTTACAAGTGACGGACCCGTCAATTTGTGGGATTCGGTGGACATCGTGCTCATTTTGCTGACCGTGTGCGGTGCAAAGCTCTTCTAGCGGGGGTTCATGTGTGTCGCCGACGTTCATCCGAGTTTCGATAGCAGCTTCTAACGGCGAATGACAGCACTGAGAATTAAGTATGGTGTCCCCGGAATTCCAGCGGACCACTTATACGGATTCTCGAAAGTAATGTCGGATATTCTAAAGTGAAGACTGGAAGATTGCCATTGCGAGCGAAGCGTGGCAATCTTGATTTCGGTCAATAGAGATTGCTTCGTCGCTTCGCTCCTCGCAATGACAGGATTAGACACTTTTCACTACGAATGAGAAAGAGTAGCGAATCCGATAGAATTTTCGGAAACTGCTATATGATCTGAGCCGGACCTTCGTAAGTGATTAGCACATATTCGCCGGACGGATGTCGGTGAAAATCACATACAATAAGTGTTGCTTATTTCGATCTTTTTTGTGCTCGCAGATACTATGAGTCATTTACACCGGTCATACCACATCGTCGCCTCTTTCACATTTTATCACCCGGAATCCACGAGTTTTCGCAAGCTATTCAACTTCCAAAAGAATGACCTTTACATATTGGCATATGGTCCTTTTGGCACGTTTCGTGCGTGACAGAGACGTACCAAGGTCTGGCAACAGGGCTATTATGGATCGGGAAAAGCACCGCTCCTTAGATCGGATGAGCCGGGCTTAAAATGAGGGGGGAACCAGAAGCCGCAAGAATTTCGAGATAGATGGAGAGCGGTTTCGCCTCGTTTCTTCACGAGTGTGCACATGCCGGGCGGAAGCGAAATTCTGCTGAGCAATTGCTCGTACCTCCCTCCGCTAATTCAGACTAACCGTTTACAAATTGGGGAATTGCATCTTCCATATCCAAATACGCGGGAAAGATCCCTATGATGTTTTCATTGGAAAGACGATTTCTGATTCTCCTCCTGGTGCCCGCGACTCTGATGCTCATAGTCGGCGGTGTAGCGGGATTTCTTTACTTGCGGGGATTTCTTCTCGACCTGTGGGCCGTTTCCACACGACTGAAGCTGGAAAAAGTCGTGCACCACCTCGAAGAGCGGCTCGAAGAGAAACTGGAATTGGTCAGGCGAATTGAAATGGCCGAGGAGGTTCCATTTAACGACATTGTCAGAAACATATCTCATTCAGCAGCTTGAACGGACAGATGGAGTTCGCTTCGTGGACCTGGAGCCGGTCGATTCCCAAATCGAGCAGGCCGGAGGGGAAGGGAACGCCCCCGAGGCTTTCTATAGAGACGGTGCCGGGAATGACGCGGCCCATGTAAGAGAAATCTGCAGTACCACTGGATTCTGTGCTCAGATAGTGGATTCGAACTCGCCGGCAAGAAGTCTGACGATTGAAAAGCTCATTGGAGTAGATACGGGGTCGCCCAAGAGGCTCATCGTTAGGATCAGTTTTGATTTCTTCCTGAAGCCTATTAAGCAAGTGGCCCTCTCAGAAGGAAGCACAGCGTGCCTTGTTACCGACGCGGGTCGCCTGCTGGCCCACACGGACAATTCGTGGTCCGGCAGAACAAAGCTGGGCGAAAATGGGCACGAAGTAGAAACGGCCGTGCTTAGGGACATGCAATACAAAAAGACCTTCGGGAGCATATTTGGAAAAGGACATCTGCCGGAGGTGATGGCGGGCTTCTACAGAATGCCGTTCATCAACTGGTATGTGGTGCTCTTTTCAAAGGGCGAGGCGGTTATGGCCCCTATCGCGCGGTCCAGCCTTTATTACGCATTTGCAGGCCTTGCCGCCGCGGCAGTGATTCTTCTGTTAATGCGATTGATTACCCGCTCTGTGGGTCGTTCGGTTGCTGAGATTTCCGCAGCGACCATGCGTGTTGAAAAAGGCGACTACACGGTAAAACTGCCAGAGGAGAAATCTGATGAAATAGGGCGGTTGAACCGAAGCTTTAACCACATGATCGAAGGACTGAAACAACGAGAACTCATCGAACAAACTCTTGGCCGATACGTGGACAAGAACGTGGCGGAAGAGTTGATGAACAAGCCTGAGGCATTGAGGCTGGGTGGAGAAAAAAGAACCGTCACGATTATGATGTCCGACCTGAGAAACTTCACGGCCATATCTGAAAAACTACAGCCCGAAGAAGTCATCAACATGCTTAACAGGTACTTCGCCAGGATGATAGCCGTAATTGAATGCTATAGAGGCATCATCGTAGACTTTTACGGGGACTCCATTCTTGTCTTCTTCAACGGCACGGCATCCGACAGCGCTTTAAATGCTCTGACCGCAGTGAAATGCGCCTTGGAAATGCAGCAGGAGCTGGAAGGCTTTGTGAGAGAAAATTTAGCTCAAGGACTGCCTATTGTTGCAATGGGCATAGGGATTCACACGGCAGAGGTTATCGTGGGAAACATTGGGACCGAAACGCGAACAAAATACGGGATAGTGGGATCGGGCGTGAACCTGACCGACCGGATTCAGGCCGCTGCCGCGGGCGGAAAAGTGGTAATTTCCCAAAAGACTTATGAGGCCATCACAGACAAGGTCGAGATATCCCAACAGTTCGCTGTGTGCCTCAAAGGCGTCGAAGAACACCACACGCTTTACGAGATTCGCTCTATCGTAGGCCACTCGAGTACGCCGACCGGTTTGCAAACCATGGCAGCGCTACACAACGATGGAGCAAAGATAATCGGTTGCTCCCTGAACTAGACCTCCAGGGCGCCTTAGGCCCAATGCATGTACGCATCATGTTACAAATCTTCTAACCCGGTTTCGGCTGAAAAGCCGTTTCTTACCGAAAAATCCAAAAAGAGGGGGGGAAAGACAATGTCTGAAAATGCGACCAAATCAACAACTGGAGTAGTTGAAAAGGCACATGAGGAGATGCTTGAGGAAGCCTCTTCCAATATTGCGGGCTCAGTCATGGGTGCGGTCGCCGGTTTAGCAGGCATGGGACCAGTGGTTGCGGAGGAAGTGCACGAACAGGTTACGGGAGCAATTGAGGAAACAAGGAGAAAAGGCCAGAAGAAGTAGTGCCGGAATACAACCAATAGTACGACTAAGTGCGCCACTGGAGGTTCTGCACGGCCACGCGCTGCGACTGGAGCCTTGACTTGAGAGTTCTAACGGCCAAGATCCGAGGCCTTACAATTTGAAGTCATTTTGGAGAAGGGGGCTTGTGACTTCTGGCCGTCCTTCCGATCTGTAGGGCTTTAAGTAGTAGCGGAT
>CAWBBA010000016.1:0-164482 GCA_963786905.1 uncultured delta proteobacterium
ATACCTATGTGCTTTTTCTCGATGGCGAGTTGATCGATCTCACGGTGCCACGCATGACACCCGCATGCGGCGCGGGAGTTATCCATGTACGGAAGAGCCTGTCACCGCGTCCGTGGCTTCAACGTCTGTGACATTCTTATTCTCCGATGTACCGCCGTGGTCACGGGAGTTGGTATTATCTTTCTGACTCTTTTTCGCCAAGGTGTGGAATAGTGGGGTTTGGTGACTAGCGCCTTCGTACGGACGGTTCTTGACCTTCTCACCTGGATGGGGGCGTAGTGGTGTCCTTAGCAGGTCTCTCGACCTGGCTGCCGCCATCTTCAGCGCAGACCCCGACCGTCGGCGTGGGCGCACAGGCAAGCGCTTCTATCTGGAAATCCACATGAAACGGCAGCTCAACGATACGACTTAGCGCACTGTCGATCGACTCCGTTCTCCGTGCTTCGATCAGATAGCGAGGACCGCTGGTTCCAACCGACTCGGAAATCGCCTCCGCCCAACACACTTCCACGTGGAACCTCTTAGCGGCGCGGGGGTCCTTGGCCCAGGCTGCAAATTGGTCATCCACCGCTGGAGCCACCTTCCATCTCATTCCTTCCGATACGCGGCGACTCCGTGAATGCTGATTCCCATCCGCCGCCAGTGTTTTACTGACGGACTGCCCTTCCGTGTGGCAAAATATAACGGCGGAACTGTACCTGCGCACATCGAACAGCCTCCGGGCCCATTCAGCAAAATACAAACCCGAAAGTATCAATCCCAGTCCAAAGACTACCTCCAACAAGTAATCGAGAGAATGCCCGGTCAGAAACTCCATATAAGTCATAGGGCCGATGGACCTCTGAAAATGTATTAACCTCGTAAACCCCATTGTGAGCAACAGCAAAATCAGGGGCAAACATACATATCCTGCCGGGGTCATCAAAGCTCGTACGCTTTCGGGGAAATTCTCAATTAAAGTCCCTTTCATATGCGGCCTAGTCTCCTCTTCCAGACGCACGGCCGCACGGTCAGCTCGCCCCTTGGCAGTTAACAATCTGCACCCTTCTTCCAAAAGCGCGAAAAACACGTGAGGATCACCTCTACCGCTCACGGGGGCCACCTCGCAGCCCCGCTTGAACTCCACGCTCTTGAAAGGGACAAGATTCACAAGGATCAAGCAATTGATGAATGCTACCAGTCCAAGAAGAAAAAACAGCGGGCCGGCTGACGGTACAACTAGTTTGAGGCTGACGTGGAAGTACCTTTCGAGCAAGGCAGGCGTGGCCCTCAGGAAAGAAAATATCAGAGCAATCAGGACCGCAAGCAAGGCAATTTTGAGAAATGACCGGAGCATCTCCTTCAGGAATTGAAGAGATACAGGGCTCATGAAGCGAGCCGGGGACCAGAGTCTCGACAAGATCCGGATCAGGTGGGGGGTTGACATCCAGGTACAGGGCCCCACCTGATCTGATAGATTCCGCAACCAACTCGGGCTTTTCGAAATCTGGCGGACGATGAATTTTCCTGCGTATCTGAAATAAGTCTTGAACTCCGGAAACGGCCCATAGGGCCCCTATAAGAACCGCGAAACGGAACTCACGACCACCACAAAGAATTTGAAAATGTCTGGAAAGGAGTGGATCGCCCTCTGAGACACGTCATCAGGCAGCGATATAGGGAAGAAGGGCGCGAACTGCTGCCATACGTCCCTAAGCTTCAGGATGCCTTCCCTGCCTACAAACAAACCTGCAATCACAAAAACTACTCCTAGAAGAAGCTGTCCGTCACCCAGAAAAGGCATTTTTCGAATGAGTCTTCTCATGTAAACCACCTGTTAGCTCATGGGCACCCTATCATTCCCAGGTGAAGCGAACAAGGTTGATCTTGCAGAATTCGGAAGCTTGTGCTAACTTCCGCCGCCACGAGATTTTATCTTCTTCCTTGACCAACCCGTGATCAACCCTGGGTTGAAAGGCTTACCAAAACAAAAGGCGCGATTTTGGCTAAGGAGTGAACCGTGACCATCAGGCGAGTAGCTCTGATCCTTTGTGCGGGCGTCATCTTGAGCCTGTCCATGCCCCCCATCTACGCCCAAGAGGGAAAACAGATCAAAAAGCCCACGATGAACGGAGATTCAACCAAGCTTGTCGGCGTCTGGGAGATTTTTCAAACCAAAGAGCCGGGTAAGCCCTACAGACAGGCATACAAGGGCCGCTCATTCGTTAGCAGAGGTGTCCACGCCTTTACGCTAATTTTGGAATATCGAGGTGACGGGACATTTCGCCGTGTCTCGCGAATCGGCAACGACGAAAAAGTCCAGGACGGGACATGGAAGTTCTCGGGGAGCGAACTTCGCCACAAGCGTAACGGCGTGATCGAGGAAGAAATTATGTACGTGCGATTCGACGACCCGAACCAATATACATCCATTGAGGTGTTCGAGGACACTCACGATCCGGGACTGTTTGCCCAGTTCAAGCGACAGCAGTGATCTTCTCCAGGTCGGCGCTCTTGCCGTGGCAAACAGATAGAATTGCCACACACAACTATTGCGCCTGATAGGATACCATTCCGAGGAAACGCGAACTTTTCAGGGCCCCCTCTTAGAGTGTCTCCAATCTTGCTACGGTAGGCATCCTCCTGCAAAAATATCAGGTGCCCGCCTGAAGCAATAGAATGGTCGCGGTCAGGCCGAAGATGAGGTTAGCGGCCCAGGCCGCCACAATCGGCGGAATATATGCGCCGTGACCGAGTGCTATGAACATGCTGTGGACTATCCAGAAACTGAAAGCCACAATCAGAGACAAAGCCAATCCTACCGCCACTCCGCCTCCTCGCGGATTCACTCTGACGGCAAACGGAACGCTCAGGGCCGCCATGATCAGACAAACCAAAGGAAACGCGATCTTGTCGTGCCAGTCTACCAGGTATCGGGTAGGCGTCTGCCCTTCTTCGGTGAGCTTATCTATGTAATCGCCAAGCTGTGTCAGGTTCATATCTTTTGCGACTTTCTCCACTCTGCCGAAATCTGCGGGAGATTTCTTCAGCGGCACTACCGCGGAGGGCAGACTCTCCACGTGGAACCTTCCGTCAGGTGTGCGACTCGTGCGGTTTATGCCATAAAAGACCCATTGATCCTCCCACCATTTTGCCTTGTCTGCAAAAATCCTTTCGGTGAAGTTGTAATTCCCGTCCCACCGGATGATCGAAACATGCTCGAGTGTCTGTTTTGAGCTATCGAACTTCCGAATTTGGGTAATGGAATCAGGCGACCGCATCCAGATCTGATCCCTCTTGACCACTGTTGTGTCGGCCTTCCCCGCTATTTCCACATTCTGAATATGCTCGCTGTAGCTATTTGACCATGGAATAACCGTTTCATTCGCTACAAACATAATCAGGGACGCCACCGAACCTATCAATAGCACGGGCCTGGCAACGCTAAGGGCGTCTATCCCGTTGGCCTGCATGGCAATGATTTCGGAGTGACGAGCCATCAGCAGCAGTGAAAGCATGCCCCCCATTAAAATTCCTAACGGGATAGCGAAGAATAGGTATCCTGGCAGCTTCACAAGGAAGGTACTTCATCATCAGCCATCCTGAAGGGTTGTACTGGAAGTAGTATTTCATCTTGTCGGTGAGTTCCACCAACAGGAACACCATGATGAATCCGGCCAGGCAGATAGCAAAGATCTTCAGGAATTCTTTGGTTATGTATCGATCTATAAGTCTCAATGTTTGACCGTTCAAGGCAGAAGCGACCGTTGCGATGGGCCGGCAGAACGCCGATGGGAATGCTCAACTGCGTCGAGATGCCAAGATCCAGGGATTCCTCGCGAGGTATCTCACTGTCCGCCGAACCCCGTCTTCTATGCTGATTCTCGGCTGAAAACCGATGGACTGCAACTTGGATATGTCAAGATGGACGAATGGGCTGTCACCAAGCCAGCCTCTAGTGCCACCTGTATAACGATAGACAACGTCGCTCAAGCCCAGTTCTTCACAGACGATCTCGGCGAGATTTTTGACGTTCATGTACTCGACATGCCCGAGGTTAATGACGTTTTTTAGATCCGTCATCTTTTCCAGGGCCAGAAATATTCCTCGGATCCCGTCCTCAACGTGGAGATAAGACTTCTTCTGGCTGCCGTCGCCGAGTATCTCGAGTTCCCCTGGTTTGGCCCTAAGCTTATTTATGAAATCGAAGATCACACCGTGGGAATAACGCTCTCCTATCCACGAGACGAACCGAAAAACATAGCTACGTATGCCGAAGTACTCTCCGTAGGCTTGAATAAATGCTTCGGCTGCCAGCTTGGAAGCGCCGTACAGAGAAGTCTGGAGCGGGGCGTAATCCTCCGGGGTCGGGAAACGATCCGGCTCTCCGTACACAGTGGCCGAACTGGTGAACACAATTTCCTTCGCCGACACGGCCTTCATCGCCTCCAGAACTCGATGGGCACCAATGACATTCTGCTGTAGATCTACGTTTCTGTCGATCTGCCCGCCTCTGACATCAGCGTTGGCGGCCAGGTGGAATACCGTCGTAACGCCTTCCATGGCCTTTGTGAGTCTCGAGCCGTCGAGAATGTCGCCCTCAATCAGTCTTATTCGTCCATCACTAACGGCAGGTTCCAGATGCTGCCGGAAGCCGGTGCAAAAATTGTCGAAGACGACTACCTCATCATTGCGGCGGATCAGTTCATCGACGATATGACTGCCGATGAAGCCCGCACCTCCGGTTACAAGTGCTTTCATCGTCTGCTATTTCTCTTTTCAGGCAAAAAATCTATCATCAACAGGGCACCCCCTGATCTCACTAGTCTTCACACAGCTTCCACGGCACACTGTCGGCTTCTATGATCTCATCGACTATGTACAGTGGACGATTCCGTGTCTCTTCATAGGCCCTGACCAAGTATTCCCCGAGAATGCCCATTGCTGCAAGCGTAATTCCCCACATAACCGAAAAGAAGAGGACAAGGACTACAATCGGCCACTTGTCTGAAAAACCTTGCAATGCACCCCAAATACTCCAAATGAGCCCTCCGCCTGTCCCGAGCAACGTTAGCGCCAAGCCCAGCACGAAGATCATCCGAATCGGAACCCTGGAAAACGGCACAATCCCGTCCAGGGCGATGTTCAAGGCGCCCATGAAAGAAATTTGGGTCCGCCCGCTAAATCTCGGGTCCCGGTCATAAGTAATGACAGTGGTACTGAATCCAGCAGCAGAAGTGATACCTCTCAAGAACCCGTGGCGCTCCCTAAATCGACATATTTCACGAACTACCCTGGCATCGAGCAGGCGAAAATCACCGGTATCCTTCGGTACCTTCACCTCAGAAACTCTCTCCAAGAGCCAATAGAATATCTGCGCAGCCCTGAGATAAAGGTAATTTTCGCCTTTTCGGGAAGACCGCCGCGCGATCACCACATCAAATCCATCCCGCCATTTTGCGACCATCGCCTCAATCAACTCCGGCGGGTCCTGGAGGTCCGCGTCTATCACAACGGAAACGTCGCCTCGACTATGATCAAGTGCAGCGATTAGCGAAAGCGGCTTCCCTATCCTGCGGGAAAAGGTGACGAGCCGAATCGGATGACCTGCATCGACGAGGTCCACAATGGTACTGTAGGTCCGGTCTGTGCTGGGATCCAGCGCGAAAACCACTTCCCATGGACATTCTAGCCTGGTGAAAACCTGCTGCAAGCGGTCAACAAGCGGCTTAACGTTTTTTTCTTCATTGTAGAGAGGGATGACCACACTGATCACCGGCGGGTCAACAGGACGTGTATGTTTCAACAAAATCCCTCCCCTGACAACTTGCCTCTTGGCAAGAGCCTCAGGAATTGGTAGTCCATCCGTGCACGGCTCCTGCCTGGGACCAAAAGCACTGCGGCACGAGTCGAGAGAAAAGCCGAATCTCATGAGGGGAGGTCGGCATGGCATATTGGGCAGGCGGATTCACCGTAGATGGACAAGCTTGGTTGTTTTCTAACAGAACTGCCTGTATCGTTCAAGAGAATAAGAGTTGAAATCGCTTGGAGGTTCCTTCCCTTCCCTTTCGGCCCTGTTTGCCGTATAATATGAACACTGAACGTCAGGCCCCTTGGGGAAAATCTTTCCTGACTGTCGTCACAAAAAGGTTGTGAGGGGGCGCATATAACCCCTTACACGGCTGCTATTCCGAAAAATGAAAGAGGAGAAATGACTAATATTCAGGTTGAAGATCTCACTGAGATCAAAAAAAAGGTCACCTTTGAGGTTCCCCAAGAAAAAGTTCTCGAATTGATGGACGCTGAGTACCGGGATTTGAAGAAAAACGTTCAAATCAAGGGGTTTCGCAAAGGAAAGGTCCCGCTTGACATTGTGCGCGGCTACTTCAAGGCAAAAGTTGAGGCCGATATAGCCCGCAAGATAATTGAAGAGACTTTTCAGCCCGGCTTGGACGAAAAGAAGATTGTCCCCGTTTCTGTTATCAAGATTGATCCGGAAGTCCTGAAAGCGGGAGAACCTTTCAAATACACGGCGGAAATCGAGGTTCCGCCGCCTATTGAAGTAAAAGACTACCAGGGATTGAAGCTTAAGAAGTACATCCGTGAAGTAAATGAAGAAGACGTGGAGAAGAGAATTCAGACACTCAGGGAGCGAAATGCTACTCTGACGCCAATTCCTGACGCACGAGGCGTAGCCGAGGGCGACCATCTGGTGGTGGACATCAAGGCCGAGAGCGGAGGAGCGGCCATACCGGCTTTGACGGTGACCGACTACCACATGGAACTGGGACGAAATTTTTATCTTCCAGATTTCGACGCGAGGCTTGAGGGCCTTAAGCTTGACGAAACCAAGGAGTTGACGATAAGTCTGCCGGAAGATTTTCCGCGCAAGGATCTCGCTGGAAAGACCGCCGCCTTTGAAGTGAGAGTGAAGGAGGCCAAAGAAAGGATATTACCCGAACCCGACGACGATTTTGCCAAGGATTTGGGAGAATTTGAAACATTTGGAGCGCTGAAAGAGGAGATCGAGAAAGACCTGCGTAAGTCGTTGGACAATCGATCCCAAAAGGAAATAGAGAACCAGATCATCGACGCTCTTATAGAGAAGAATGACTTTGAAGTCCCCGAGTCCATGGTGGAGAGCCAGATAGATCACTTTCTGGAGCAATCGATGCGGAACTTGGCGGCACATGGCATCGATCCAAAAAGGTTCCCCGCACCGACCCAAGCCCAGCGCGATCACGTGCGTCCGTCGGCTGCCCGAACGGTAAAAGCGGGCCTAATTCTCAAGGCTGTTTGTGAACAGGAAAAGATAGAGGTGTCTGATGAAGAATTACAGGCCGGCATAGCGGAAAGGGCCGAACAGATGGGTTTGTCGGTGGACTACTTGAAAGACCAATTAGAAGAGGGCAAAATGCTAGGAGAGCTTCGCGAAACCCTCCTTCAAGAAAAGGTCTACAAGATGCTCCAGGAGAATGCTGAGGTGACGGAGGAGGAGCCTCCGGCCGCTGAACAGACTGAAGATACACAATCTGAGAAAGAATAGAACATGCTGGTACCCATAGTTGTTGAACAGACGAGTCGCGGTGAAAGATCCTACGACATTTATTCGAGGCTTCTGAGGGAGCGGATAATCTTCCTGGGAACATCGGTGGACGACACGATTGCCAATCTGGTGATCGCGCAACTTCTTTTCCTGGAAAGTGAAGAACCCGAAAAAGACATCAACTTCTACATCAACTCGCCAGGGGGAATTGTGACATCGGGCCTGGCGATTTATGACACTATGCAGTATATCAAGCCGGAGATACAGACCATTTGTATCGGCCAAGCGGCGAGCATGGGAGCCCTGCTGCTGGCTGCCGGCACAGCGGGCAAACGATTCGCACTTCCCCATTCCCGCATTTTGATCCATCAACCCATGGGGGGGTTCCAAGGTCAAGCTAGCGATATAGAAATACATGCAAGAGAGATTCTCCGAATGCGCAGCGAACTTAATCAGATCCTTGTGAGACATACGGGGCAACCTCTTGAAAGGATAGAGGCAGATACAGAAAGGGACTACTTTATGAGTGGCGATGAAGCCGCCACATACGGAATAATAGACGAAGTGATCTCCCGAAGGGAGCTTACACAAGGCCCTGAAAAACCTAAAACTCTTCGCTGAGGAGCAGCAACGCTCCTTGGATGAACAAGGGAAATCAACGGTCTGCCTGCGAAGACCGACGCTCAAGGAGGGAATTTATGGCGGGCAGAAAAGGCAATTTTTCTTCACTATACTGTTCGTTTTGCGGGAAAAGCCAGGATGAGGTGCGCAAGCTAATTGCCGGCCCTACGGTGTATATTTGTGATGAATGCATCGAACTCTGTAACGAAATAATAGCGGAAGAGTACGAAAAGGAAGAGTTGGGACGCGCTCGTTCTAAGGTGCCGACCCCTGGTGAGATCAAGAAGGCATTGGACGAGTACGTGATTGGCCAGGAGCAGGCAAAGAAGATCCTTTCCGTCGCGGTTCATAACCATTACAAGCGCATCGAAGCCAAGCCCGATCTTGACGGCGTGGAGCTCCAAAAGAGCAACATCCTCTTAGTCGGGCCCACAGGTTCTGGCAAGACTCTGCTCGCTCAGACTCTGGCCAGGATCCTCAACGTGCCGTTCGCAATAGCTGATGCCACCACCCTCACCGAGGCCGGGTATGTTGGCGAGGACGTGGAGAACATAATTCTCATGCTCTTGCAGAACGCGGATTATGACATTTCGCGCACGTGTCGCGGCATCGTCTATATAGATGAAATCGACAAGATTTCCCGCAAAACAGAAAATCCTAGTATCACCAGAGACGTTTCCGGTGAGGGGGTCCAGCAAGCGCTTCTCAAAATTGTTGAAGGCACAATGGCCAACGTCCCCCCCAAAGGCGGACGAAAGCATCCGCAGCAGGAGTTCCTCCAGGTCGATACGACGAATATCCTGTTTATATGTGGCGGAGCGTTTGTCGGTTTGGACAAGGTCATCCACCAAAGGATGAACATGAAGTCCATGGGATTCAACGCTCAAATCGGAGGCCCCAAGTCCGACGCCGTGTCAAACATACTCGGACACGTTCAGCCGGAAGACCTGATCCATTACGGCCTGATACCCGAGTTCGTCGGTAGATTGCCGGTAGCGGCCACGCTGCACGAGTTGGACGAGGATGCACTTGTGCGAATACTCATGGAGCCGAAGAATGCTCTCGTCAAGCAATACAAGAAGCTCTTCGGATTCGAGCACGTCAAGCTGCGCTTCACCGATGAAGCTCTTCGAGCCGTGGCTGCAGAAGCTCTGATGCGCAAGACGGGAGCCAGAGGACTGCGCTCCATACTGGAAGCGTCCATGCTCGACATTATGTACGATCTGCCGGAATTCAAGAACCTCCAAGAGGTCATTGTGAACGAGGATGTCATCTATAATAGGGAACAATGCCTCCTCGTGTTTGAAAAAGAGGCTGAAACAGCCTCCTGACCCTAGAGTCATCTCTTTTCAAGTCCGGTGTTTCTGCCCGCCGGAACCGCAACCAAAGCAACCTTCGAGTCGGAACCCGATCCGCGTTCGGAAAAAGGCGGGCCGGGTTCCGTCTCCAATAACCCTATTATGAGGAATCAAAAATGTTTTTCGCGAAGAAGGAAGGGCTTCCTTCAGCTACGCCGTTGTTATTACCCCTTCTTCCTCTGAGAGACATCGTGGTGTTTCCATACATGGTGGTGCCCCTGTTCGTGGGAAGGGAGCGTTCAATCAAGGCGCTTGAATCGGCAATGAAAGCCGACAAAATGATTTTCCTGGCCTCCCAGAAGAACGCCCAGCAGACCAACCCGCAAGAGGAAGATATTTTTGACATTGGAACCATCGGACAGATCATCCAGATGCTGAAGCTGCCCGATAACACCATCAAGGTTTTCGTGGAAGGAACACGGCGTGCCACCATACGACGCTTCATTGAAAGCGATCAGTGCTTTCAGGTTGAAGTTCAACCTGTTGGAGACGAAGTCAGGGAAAGGGAAATAGAGACCCAAGCCCTGATCCGAAGTCTCAAAGCCGTGTTCGAGACCTACCTGGCCCATAACAAGAAAATACCTCAGGAATTTGTTTCCTCCGTTCGCTCCATGACCGATGCAGCTAGGCTCGCGGACACCATCGCTGCCCAACTCAATCTGAAGGTTCAAGACAAGCAGGAACTCCTGGAACTCGTCTCAGTCAAGGAGCGCATAGAAAAGCTGCTGGAGCTGATGCAGAGCGAGGTGGAGATCGCGGAAATAGAGAAGAAGATCCGTGATCGCGTCAAAAAGCAGATGGAGAAGAGCCAGAAGGAATACTACCTGAGCGAGCAGATGCGTGCCATCCAGAAGGAGATGGGAGAAAAGGACGATTTCAAGAATGAGATAGCCGAACTTGAGGAGCAGCTAGGCAAGAAGAAGCTCCCCCCTGAGGCAGAAGCCAAGGTTCGCAAAGAGATTCGCAAGCTCAAACTCATGTCGCCCATGTCCGCGGAGGCTACGGTGGTCCGTAACTACGTGGACTGGTTCCTTATTCTACCCTGGTCCACGGCTTCCGAAGGCGACCTTAATATTGAGGACGCCCAGAGGATTCTGGACGAGGATCATTACGGTCTCAGAGAGGTCAAGAAGCGTATTATCGAGTATTTGGCAGTCCAAAAACTCGTGGGCAAGACCAAGGGGCCCATCCTTTGCTTGGTGGGACCGCCGGGGGTCGGTAAGACCTCGCTGGCAAAATCTGTTGCCAGGGCAACCGGCAGAGAATTCGTTCGCATATCCCTGGGAGGGGTTCGGGATGAGGCCGAAATTCGGGGCCACCGAAGAAACGTACATCGGAGCACTGCCCGGCAAAATTATCCAAAGCATGAAGAAAGTGCAGACCGTCAACCCTGTAATGCTATTGGACGAGGTTGACAAGATGAGCATGGACTTCAGGGGAGACCCCTCCGCGGCCCTCCTGGAAGTGCTCGACCCGGAGCAAAACCATACCTTCAACGACCACTACCTGGATGTGGATTATGACCTGTCCCAGGTGATGTTCATAACGACCGCGAATACACTTCACGGCATTCCTGCCCCGCTGCAGGATCGGATGGAGATCATACGCCTGGCGGGTTACACTGAACTCGAAAAACTCCGAATAGCCGAACGGTTTCTCGTGCCTAAACAGACGGCCTCTAACGGCCTATCTGAAGAACAAATCGGATTCGGCCGAAAGACTATCCTCAGGATAATTCGGCGCTACACCCGGGAGGCCGGAGTCCGTGACCTGGAACGACAAATCTCCAAAGTCTGTCGAAAAGTCGCGCGAGAAGTCGTGGGCGGCAGGACCGGAGAGCGTTTACTGATCGAATCTAGTCATGTCGGCAAATTCCTCGGAGTTCCTAAATTCCGGCATGGTACCAAAGAGGAAAAGGAGAAAATCGGCGTAGCGACAGGTCTTGCCTGGACGGAAGTGGGCGGTGAGCTGCTCATTGTGGAAGTGGCTCCCATGCCGGGTTCCGGTAAGCTCATCGTGACCGGCAAGCTTGGCGAGGTGATGCAAGAGTCGGCCCAGGCTGCTCTTAGCTATGTTCGATCCAGGGCGTGGGGTCTGGGCCTGAAGACAGATTTCTACAACAAAGTTGACATTCACATTCATGTCCCGGAAGGCGCCACCCCAAAAGACGGGCCGTCCGCGGGGATAACCATGACAGCCGCTCTAGTGTCAGCCCTCACCAAGAAGCCTTTCCCTAATGATGTGGCGATGACTGGTGAGATCACGTTGCGAGGACGCGTGCTTCCTATAGGCGGCCTGAAGGAAAAGCTCCTGGCCGCGAAACGAGGCCTGATAGCTCGAGTCATTATCCCTCGCGAAAACGAGAAGGACCTCAAAGAGGTCCCTCGCCGGATCCGGGAGGGACTGGAAATCATACCTGTGGATCACATGGATGAAGTGCTCGGTATAGTATTTTCAGAAATGCCACAGACTGTATTTCCGGAAGAATCTCTGGCCATTGAGCCCTCCTTCCACCTCAAACAGTGAGCATTGGTGCCAAGGACGCATGAACCTTCGGTACCTCCGTGGCATCGTGCTAACCCCGTGAGATCAAGAGGGAGAAGGCCCCAAGGCTCTCCCTCTCTTCAGCTTTATTGGTGCGTTAAATTCTTGACATCATCGCCTGCTTGATTGTATGCTGATATGATTCTGTTACGTGTTGCAAGCAAAGCGGTTCATCCCTCCGGGGAGCAGATTTAATGACCGGTCCCATTTTTTGAAAAAAAAGGGAACCTTCAGCATTGGCAGAGAACATATATACCAGTATGTTAAAAAGGGGTGACTTATGCTGAAGATGGAAGGCGCTAGAGTCCGAATGACTCCCGAAAACATTCACAGTATGCTCAAGCAGGGTCTTACCTTTAAGGAAATAGCAGCTCGATGCGACGTGTTCGAAGACGCCATAGACGCCTCGCTGGTGCGATGGCTGAATCAGGGGCGTTGGCCCATAGAGGACGATGTAGCTGCGTGAGGTTTGTGCTGCCGAGATCCTTTACCAATTCCTCGCCCAACGGACCTATTCCTTTTACCTGATCAAAGTTGCATTTCAAAAAAGAGTCGGTAGCTTGGCCGGCTCTTTTTTTATGGGTACGTGGAACGTCCTTCCCCGCACTCCCACGCGGTTCCTCGCGATCCGCGCCTAGAATACTTTATGACGATTCTCAGAAGTAATGTCGAAACTGTGGATAGCTCGGTAGGGCCGGGCATCCTGCCCGTCCTTCAGAGACAGAAAAGATGAAACTGTCTCACCAATCTGTGACTGAGGTCAGCCCTGGGTTTTGGGGTTCCGGAAGTCGAAATAGGTCTAGACTTTGGGCACGTAATCTACCGTCCGGCCCGTTTACTACGCCGATCGAAAACCTTTTTTGATTTTCGTTATTGCTCGCCAGACAGGAACGGTATATAAACTGCCCGGCACGAATAATGCCTCCTTCGTGGGGAGTGATATAGACATGCCCTTCAAGAGACGCCTTGTCGGCTGCCTCGTCGCGATTTCAATAATAGTGATTGCTGCAGCAGGCGCAGCAGGAGCCCAGGAGCCATTCAGACTGACTCCTGCAGCCCATTTTCTCCTGGGCATGGAATGGAGCTATCTCTGGCTTTCGGGAGAGATGCTTGTCCCGGCGGGAGGGAGACTTGGTTCAGGTTCAAGGGTCGATGTCCCGGGGGAATTGGGAGTGGACCAGGGAGAGGCTACGTCAATCACGTTCGACGCGTCCATTCTTGATAATCATCTTCTCAATTTTGATTACCTCATGTTCGCCCCCACAGGTATTAAAAGAGCGCCCAGGACGTTCCGTTTCCACAACAGAACTTACCTGAGTGGCACCTCCCTGGAGACTCGGCTAGATTTCAACTGGTTCCGGTTATCCTATGGGTATAAGCTTTGGGATCTGACGCCGTGGTGGATCGTTCCGCGGATAGGAGTTCACCACATCCGTTACTCCGCGACGCTGAACGGCGAAACAGATGAGGACGGGATTATGTCGAACACCAGACGCCTGGATGGCACCTATCCTGTAGTGGGCCTCGAAACGCGTTATTCGTCTCCATACGGGGTAGAATTGGGGCTAGAATTGGAGGGAATCCATCTCATCACCGTGGGATTTCTCTCGATGGCTCGATTGCGCGTCAACTGGGAAATCTATCCTGACGTGGTCATAACACTCAATGGTTCGAGTCGCGTCGTCCAGTATATAGAGGACAACCAACGTCTGAATAATGAGTGGTTCTATGTGCTATCTGGTTGGTCCGCGGGAATCTCCTTCGCGTTTTAGGACCGGCTGACTCGGATTAAAAGCAGCACGGCGCCAGTTCTTCGCCAAGGCGGCTACTCTGGGCTCCACATGAAATGCATACAAACTCTCCATCTTCCTCACCAAAGCATTGTGATTGTGGAGAACTTCAGGGAAACAAATTGCGTCATACGTGATATCGAGTGAGGTATATTCCCGCTTCTCCAGGTCCAAGAAGCGTTCTTCATTACAGTAGTTGGGATCATATATCTTCAGGATATGCTGTTTGGGGTGCCATTCATAAGCCAAGACCGCGTGCAGAACGGCTCCGCGTGCTCCTTTGTTCATAAGAAGCACAATTCGAGGTTCCCCCATTGTCAAGCCTGCTGCTAAGCGCTTGAACGATTCAGCCTGGTTGCCGTGATATTTGTTGCAGTAGGCTGCTTGAAGGGAAATCAAATTCTTGCTGTAGAATTCTTGCAACTCTCGGGCGATCTGCTGTTGGCCCCTCTTGTCTAGTATTTTTCTTAACGGCGGCTCGCCCTGATGAGTGAGATAGTACCATCGCGAAAAGGCTGCCATGGCGAAACAATAGCCCGGCGCGTTCGAGATGGAGAAGGCATCATCGTTGACACAAAAGGAGGGCTGCGCCTGCGTAGTCCCAGGGAATAGGAACAAACCGACGAGAGCGACGCCTACCGCACCATACCTCAACAGATTTCCTGCCAGAGATATCCTCATTAATCCTGCCCTGATTAAAATGCATTCGTAGATTCATATTATACCTAAAATAACTCGAAATGACAAGAGTTTTAGTGGTGCATCTACTTTGGCAGTTAATTTGGGCAATCTGTTGCTATGAAAAGGCGGGGCCGCTTCCAGTTGTTCTTAAAGTATTTGTCTTATTTGCTTATAATCATTATCTATATTAAGATAGAAATTACACACGCTATTCTCTGCAACAGAAACGCTGCCGCGCTAGGTGTCGTGAGAGTTTCCGGACACGTGTCCGTCGCTTTGGTAATACTTAAGTTCTTCGCAGTATCAGACAACTCAAGGGAGGAAGGACTAGGCTAAGATATTGGTTGTGCCCGTGGTGCGGGCCGTCTTTCGTAGGCACCAAGCCATCATTTCCCACATTACTCCCACCGTAAAAGAGCGAGTCGGAGTTGATAACTTCGTGGAAGTCCCCTGGTTCCGGCACACCGATGCGGTAGCCCTCTCTTACCACTGGGGTGAAGTTCAGAACACAGACTAAATAACCAGCCGGGCCCCGCCGGATATAGCTCAACACGCTGCTAAGGTAATCGTTACAGTCAATCCAGGAAAACCCGTCTGGCCTGTCATCCCAGGCCCAGAGGGAACTTTCCTGCAAATAGAGCCGCCCCAGGTCCTCCAAGAAGCGGGATGCTTGTTCATGTACAGGGTACTGCAAGAGTTCAAGTTCGAGTTTTGACTCGTGGTGCCATTCGTTCCATGTGGCCAGCTCAGAGCCCGCGATCAGAAGTTTCTTGCCCGGATGTGTATACATGTAGCTCAAAAGGAGACGGAGATTCGCAAATTTTTGCCAATCATCACCCGGCATCTTTTTCAGCAGCGATCCTTTACCGTAAACTACTTCGTCATGGGACAGCGGTAAGATGAAGTTCTCGCTGTATGCATACATCATAGAAAAGGTCAGATCATTATGGTGGAAGCTCCGATGTATCGCCTCCTTTGAGAAGTACTCTAAGCGTATCGTGCATCCAGCCCATATCCCATTTGAATCCAAACCCGAGCCCACCGAGATACGTTGGTGTCGTGACCCCCGTCCAGGCGGTTGATTCTTCAGCCACTGTGAAACAGCCGGGAAAGCGGCCGTAGACCATGGCATTGAACTCCTGGATAAATTGGATCGCATCGAGGTTTTCGTTTCCTCCAAAACGATTGGGGACCCATTCTCCTTCTTCACGGCTGTAGTCAAGGTAAATCAGAGAAGCCACCGCATCGACCCTCAAGCCGTCGATATGATACTTATCAAGCCAGAACAGGGCGTTGCTCACCAGGAAATTTCGAACCTCATTCCTGGCATAGTTGAAGATGAGCGTGCCCCAATCTTTGTGCTCTCCTTGGCGGGGATCTGCGTGCTCGTAGAGCGCTGTTCCATCGAATAGACGAAGGCTGAAGTCATCCTTTGGAAAATGAGCTGGAACCCAATCCAAGATCACTCCCAAGCCGTTTTGATGAAGCACATCCACAAAGTACTTGAAATCGTCGGGTGTGCCGAAACGGCTCGTTGGAGCAAAATAGCCGGTGACTTGATACCCCCAGGAAGCATCGTAAGGATGTTCCATGATCGGCATCAGTTCCACGTGAGTGAAACCGTATTTCTTGGCATGATTCACCAAGGGAAGGGCGACTTCTCGGTAAGTAGCCCATCGGTTCCCTTCTTCAGCGATTCGCATCCAGGAGCCTAGATGAACCTCGTAAATGTTCATGGGGCTGGCGAAGAGGTTCTTGGTTTTCCTATCCTCCACCCATTGGTGATCTGTCCACTCATAGCCGTCTACATTCCAAGTTATAGACGCTGTCCCCGGTCTCAACTCCATTGCAAAAGCATAAGGGTCGCTTTTGATCCGAAGCTCGCCGGTCGCTGTCTTGATCTCGTACTTGTACACTTCGCCGGGACCCCTACCCGGGACAAACAGCTCCCATACACCGGTACTACCCATCGCCCTCATCGGGAAAAGACGTCCATCCCAGTTATTGAAATCGCCGATTACGCTCACTCTTTTGGCATTTGGGGCCCAAACCGCAAAAGAGACCCCCTTCTCCCCTTCGAATTCCCTGGGATGAGCCCCTAGTCGGTCGTAAAGGTTGTAGTGCTTGCCTTCTCCAACGAAATAAAGGTCCTGCTCGCCCAAAGTTGGCATAAAACGGTAAGGGGTATCATGTTTCCATGTGGAACCGTCTGGGAAAGTGAAGGTAATTAAGTATTTAATAGGAAGAGACGCATCAGGGAGAAAACACCAGAAACAGCCCCTTAGCCCCGGACGTTTTCATGGAGAGCCTTTCCGAACCAACCAGTAGGTCCGCAGCGGCAGCATCAGGATGAAAAGCCCGTATAATGACCCCGGAATGACCTTTTACTGCGGCTGGATGAGCCCCAAGGACACAATGAGGGTCCGAGTGTTCCACGCGAACTATTCGATCAACATCCCCCGGAGCTATCCCCAACAGCAGCTCTTTTGAATACATAGGTTTTCCTTTTTAATGATTCAACGGGCCTTCGGCCGAGCAGTGGGTCACGCTCCACCAACTTGCGCAGCGAGGCCTCCCGCAACACGGCGTCGGCTTGGCCGCACAACTGTTCACCAGAAGTTCATGAGTCTATTTTATTGTACTCTGGGATATTCTCCGGCTTCACATAGAGTATTCTATTGCAATTGGGACACAGAATCATCTCTTCCTGCTTCAGTACCCGGATATTGAGTTGAGGCGGTAAGACCATGTGACATCCACTGCAAGAGCCGCCGTGTAATTCCACCACAGCGTTGCCTCGCGCTTTCTGGACAGTTTGATACTTTTTCAGGAAATCTCGATCTACCCCCCCCGAGATTTCTTGCTTTTCAGTTGTCAGGGAAACAAGGGCCGTCGTGGCTTTGGCGGTGATAGCCTCCATCTCTGCCCTCTTTTCCAGCAAGCTCCTCTCAAGGCCTTCGTATTCTCGGTCTTTTCGGTCCAAGGTTTTCTTGATAGCCTCAATCTCAGTCATGAATCCCAATATCGCATCTTCTATTTCACCCGCGACCTTCTTGCCTAGTTTGACCTCTCTTGATAAGGCATTGTACTCTTTTTGGTTTTTTATGCTGAGAAGACGCCGTTCGGAACGTTTGATTTTGTCCTGCTCCACAGCGAGATCCTGCTCTTTTTTCTGCAAATCCTTTTCGAGTGCCGTGAGTCTCTCCCACGCCTCGGAAACCTCCCGCCGAATGACTACCAGATTTCTGGCAATGTCCTGAACTTCGAGCGGTAATCTGGCCAGGTCACTTTGGTGCTGGTCTATCTCATTGTCGATTTGCTGGAGCTTTTCAAGAAGTAGTATCTGGTCTCTCAACGAAAACTCATTCTGACGGGTTGCGTATCTCAATGAATGGCTCCTTCTCCGACCTACAGTTAATACAGGTTATCGCCAGGCCAAGCCTGGAGAATTCAGTTTCGAATGCGGCACTCAAAAGTTCAACCGCACCTTTTTCAAGCCCGTAATGACCCGCGTCAATCACGGGCATTCCCATTTCCAGTGCCTCGCGGGCCGCGTGGTACCGGACGTCGCCAGTGACCATCACATCGGCATTCTGGCGCAAGGCTTCCCCAAGGTAGCTCATGCCGCTGCCGGCAGCCAAAAAGAGTGTCCGGACCTCGCCATCTTTCTCTGAGATTACTCTCACGTGAGAAATTTCCAGGTCCTTCGCTATCTTGCGGGCCAATCCAAATACCGTTGTCGCTATCGGAAGTCGGCCGACTCTGGCGCATTGTGCAGACACTGACGTAGTGACGTTTTGCAGGCCCAGCTTGTCAGTCAGTTGATCGTTCAATCCGCCGGCCGCCGCATCCAGGTTGGTATGAAGGCTTAGAATGTCCACGCCCATTCTTGCCGCGTCCAGTAGAGTCCTACCGAAAAGCGAATCGGCTACAATATTGCGGAAAGGCTCTAAGAGAACTGGATGATGAGTGACCAGAAGTTCACAAGACGAAGCGGCTGCAAATTTCACTGTCTGCGGAGTGGCATCGAGGCTGAAAGCGATTGAGTTGACCCGACGAGTCGGATCTCCGATCTGGATGCCGCAGTTGTCCCAGGGCTCCGCGATCTCAAAAGGGAAGAGGCGGTTAGCAATCTCAACTATGTCCGATAAACATTGGCCCATCACCGCTGGCATGTGCTTCTCTCTTCCTGGGAATCGCATCGCTCATTTGTTGCGCACGGTTCACAACCACTCTTTCGCGCTAGCCACACCCGCTCGCTGCCCAGCGGAGACCGAAATCGGGAAGAAATGAAAAAGTCCGACCGATTTCTGTTATCAACCTGGAAAACCTCATCCCTAATGGTCAAGTGGCAGGTTTTCCTTCTCTCAAAAAGATCACGGGGAGCTTGATAAAGCTCCCCGTGATAAAAATCCAGGTGCGGTTGGAAAACCCGTGGTGGTTTCATGAGCAATCTCTCGAAAAAATGGTGGGCCCACCTGGACTCGAACCAGGGACCAACCGGTTATGAGCCGGTGGCTCTACCAGCTGAGCTATGGGCCCGAGCCTCTTCAGCAAAAGCTGATGATAATAGTTCCTTTAAGGGCTGTCAAGGCTCCTCAGCGCTAGTAGCCCCACCATCGGCGATACATCTGCTGATAGTTTTGCCACTGATTATTAACGCTCTGGCGGTAAGGATCTTGATCCCGCATGGCTTCCACATAAGGCAGCGAGGTATCTGTTCCCTCCACCTCGCGGACCTCTGAAAGGGCTATGGCGGCCTTCTCAACGAATGCCTGCCGCTTCTTGATCAGGTTCTTGACATCTTTGTCTTTCGACCCTCGACCGTTATCCGCACAGCGCTGGAACTCGGCAAAAGCCCGCTCCTCCCGGTCCAGGACGGTACGACATTCTTTCCTTTTGCCATTTAGCATCTCTTCCTTGATTTGAATTGCCTCAGAGATCTGTCTGGCAATGGTCTTCCGCTCAGTCCTGTCAACAATAGGGCGTTGAGTGAGTCGTTCCAGTGATGTCTGTTGAATGCTCGAATAATCCTGTATTCTGTCCCTCAATTCCTGAAAGAGTTGTTCCCAGCGTATTTGCGCCGACGAGCAGTCTCCGTCCTGCGAAAGGCAAGGGGGGCTCAGTGCCACGATCATAATAAATGAGAAAACGGGCACAAGGGGCACTAAGAGCCTGTTCATAACGCGTCCATCATGCACGTGCAAGATCTCCTTTCACCAAAGTGTCCCGTTACGGCACAGTGAATAAAAAACCGCGATCAATTCCGCTTATTATATTAAATCCTTTCACGAAAAAAGGCTAGCCAATAGTTCCTGCTTCTGGTTAGGACTTTCGTTGTGCGCGTTCTACTTTGAAAGCTCTTAATCCTTACGCACAAACCTTGTACGGGCTTAAGGCTGCGGGATCCCTAGCTCCTCTCCCAATTTCTTGTAAAGTTTAGGAAATTCGGGTTGAAAGTTCTGGTAGAACGTCACAGGATAACGCGCGCCAATCTTCTTTCCAGCCTCTTTAAGACCCTGCACCAAAAGTTCCAGGCCGTTGCCGGGCAACGCGAAGACTAGTTCGTCATCCTGGGTCATGGAAAAAATGCGGTCACCGTTTCCTGGGATTACTACTCTGGGAGCCGCAGTTTTGAAGGGGGCAATCAAGTACTCGCTACACTCTATTTTTCCTCCAAAGTTGCCGGAGATGCGCTTCCCTTCGTGGTATACCCACCCCTGAATCATGCGCATCACCTGCGCTGGGTTTCCGTAAATGACTATCGTGTCCGGTTCAAAATCGCTCCCGCCCAGTGGAGCCAACAGAAGTGCTTCAAATTCGCCGCGTTTCGAGAAAAGTCATGCAAATAGGCTCCTGCCGAGCCGCATTCTGGTCTTTTAAAAGGCTCGCGTCGCACATTAGCTTTCCCAACGTAGTCCTCTGATCAGAAGCACGAGTGAGCCCAAAGGTTATCATGGCAGGTACACAGATGAGGTCTTCCTTAGTGAGTCCCACAGTCCATCCGTAGACCCGCGCCATGGTGACCGCCTGACAGATAGTAATCCGCTTACCCAAGGTCGAGGCAGGCCGTCGAGTTTTCTCCGGAAAGGCGGCATCTTTCAAAAACTTTGCCGCCAAAGGCAAAGTTTTGAGCCGCAGATCATTGCTTATGAACTCCGCCGCTTCTTGACGACTCTTCTGATCCATCTTGATTTCACTCCCTTCAAGCGTTTCGGGAAGGACTGTTTCATTGATGGTGGACAGTCTTGTCGCGGATAGCTCGGTAATTCTGTCGGCTCGGTCTCGGACGGTTCGAGCATTGTGCTTCACAGTGCCATGTGACGATTAATTAGCCCCGTGGGATTGCAAGAGCTTGACAATCTGCATATGCCCCATTGACGCAGCCCACATTGAGGCTGTCCAGCCGTTTCTGTCCTTGGTATTGCCATCTGCTCCTTTGTCCAGCAGCAATTTGACTACCTCTAGACGAAATTCAGACGAAGCAATGATCAAAGCCGTAGCCCCATACTGATCCCTGACTTCTAGATCGGCCCCTTTGTCCAACAACAGATTCGCCACTTCCAGGTATCCCCGGCGACAAGCCCGCATCAAGGGGGTCCAACTGTAGTCATCCGTGACGTTGGCGTTAGCTCCCGCATCAAGAAGAAGCTTCGCCACCTCTGTGTGACCTCTTCTGGAACTCTTCATCAAGGAAGTGGCGCCGTACTGGTCCTTGGCCTCAGGGTCTGCTCCTCCCGCCAAAAGCAGTTTCACTACATCGGGGTAGCCCATGGAGGAAGCCCATAGCAGCGCGGTCCAGTTTGACGCGGTCCTGGCATTAACATCGGCCCCTTTATCTATCAATTGCCGCACCATGTCGCTGCGACCTTCGGAAGAAGCCAAGATTAGCGGCGTGTAACCATATTCGTCTCTGGTATTGGGGTCCGCTCCCTTGGCCAACAGGCTGTTGACCTGGTTCAGATCCCCTGCTGCGGCCGCGCTCAAAAGTTTGTCATTCATGGTTCGGGTCGCTCCACGGGTTGTAAATCATCAACGGAACTTGAAAGGAGATGTGCGGACAATCAACAGCCATGAGGCGCAGGCTGGGTTCAGCCTCGGATCGCCGATCTTTCTCTGAGTCTCCGGCGTCCTCATTTTTTAGCTCGCGCCTTCAACATGTCGATCACCTCCGTGTGGCGCATGGAAGTGGCCCACATGAGGGCTGTCCAACTGTTCCGGTCGCGGGCGCTGGGGTCTGCGCCCCTGGCCAAAAGCTCGCGAACCACGTCCGCGTGGCCTTCAGATGCGGCCATAATCAGTGCGGTGGCGCCGTACTGGTCGGCATCCTCGATATTTGCCCCCCGGTTCAGGAGAAGTTTCACCACATCGAGGTAACCTCGTCGCGACGCCCTCATCAGAGCTGTCCAGCCAAATTCGTCCTCAGCATTGACTTTGGCGCCGGCATCCAAAAGATGCTTTGCGACGTCGGCAAACCCGCGACGCGAGGCCTTCATTAAGGCAGTGGCACCGTATTGGTCTCTTGCGTCAGGTTCGGCGCCGGCATCCAAAAGCAGCTTCACTGCCTCGGGGAATCCCATGGAGCCCGCCCACATGAGCGCGGTCCAACCAAATTCGTCCTTTGTGTTTGCGTCAGCCCCCTGCTCCAGGAGTTTCTTTAGTTCTCCCAGGTCTCCGGATGTGGCCGCATTCAACAGTTTTTCTTTCATGATCACCTTCTCCTCACCATAATAACTAAATGACAGCCATCGTCATTCTTATAACATTGTTTTTCGGGCTGTTCACAACATAATTTAGGGCCTTGGGGAACGATCACTCTCATGTTGCAGGTTTCTGTGAACGCATATTCACAGAGGAAACACTGTTGGCATACGCAATCAACGCTTACAATTTCCCCGTACAGAGAACTGATGGCAAACATGGCGTGGGTCGCTTATCACACCCGCCTTGTCGTTTATTTCGGTAGGAGACGATTTAGAATTAGGGAGGTAACGAAGAAGCCCGGAACGGTTTTTTTTATAGCGCGACGCTCGGGCAAGAAAGCCTTCCGGCGAGTCGATTGGTAACGGATGGGCGTCTCCTAAAGCGGGGAGGCCCACTCGTTCTAAACGATTTCGGCTCGCTGTAATGGTCTACCAGTTATTGGGTGGGTTTGTCGATGCGGTTCAACGCCATCGTGATCCCTTGCTTCCACCGCCGCCGCCACCGCCTTGCCTGTCAGGACGATCGGTGCGCGGCCGTGCCTCGTTCACTTTAAGGCTGCGGCCCATGAAATCCTTTTCATCCAACTCCTGAATGGCACGGAGCCCCTCTTCACGTTCCGGCATCTTAACAAAACCGAATCCTCTGGGGCGACCTGTGAACTTGTCCGATATTATGGTGGCAGATTCCACCTGTCCAAAGCTTTCGAATAGTTCCTTGAGCTGGTCCTCGCCTGTGTCGAAGGACAGGTTGCCCACATAAATGTTGATTGCCGCCACTGTTTCTGCTCCTTTTCTTAGAAAAGTACCCTTGTTGAAAAGCCAAGAGTGCGTCGGTAGGAGAGGACTCCCATTTCGCCGGCGGGAAAACTGAACATAGCTAAAATAGGTGAAGGCACGAGCGTTTTCGTCCTGCCGATCTTGATTCTTGCTTCACGCCCGTCATGCTAATTGGCCGGGAGGGAAAGACAAGTCAGATTTAGTCGCTATTTTATAATTTAGGCGGGTCCGGTTGTCAAGATTTTTCATCAGGCCGTGTCTCAAGTTACTAATACCAGTCCTCTGTCGAATAAGTAATCCCGCACCTGGCGGGACTGATCGTCGTTTCGGGGCGGGGTCTCCGCAGCGCAGTGAGCCAGGCCGTTGGAGTGGCGTTCGTAGCATAGGAGTTCTGTCCGAAACAGCGCGGATTGTTGTGAGGCCGGTAATACTCGCTTGAAGGCGCATTCCTATGAAAATGCTCATCCTCGATGGCTGGTAGATTGAACTCAGGGTGCCACGGATGTGCGGAGCTGATCCGTGCACGGACGAGCGGGACGGCACTCCCGTGACACCAATGTTTCGGCCATTTTCATGCCTCGTTGCAGCTTTATAGCCGTGGGAGTTGGATAAGCACTTGCTGTGCTGTTCGTTTCATTTTGATTTTTGAATTCTTTATGGTAGGGTCCCTCCTTTCATTGGGCAGGGAGGGCCGACTGACAACGTCGCGCCTTGAGAAGGCTTTGAAGCGGCCTTTTCTTTCCTTTGCTCATGAGAGAAAAACAGCGAGATCGGCAAGAAATTGACTGATCGACTACAACGTCTGAAAGCGAGGTACGATGAGGTATTTTCTGTTCTCTTTGTTAATTGTCGTTACGGCGACTTCGGTTAGCGCAAGAAGTATAGAGGAACACGTCTTGGTTCATTACAAAATAGTGTGCGACCAACTGCAAGAGCGCGGCTTCCAGGGCCCATTTGCCAGAGAGGTAGCAAAATTCGCTCTCATTAGGCAAATTATCGAAGACGGCCAAACCAGAGACCATTCCGTAAGTATAGTGGGCATGTCCCCAGGGGGCAGAAATGCCGAGGTCTTGAATGAACTCGGTCTCGCGATGGGAAAATCCAATGACGATGGTCTCTCTTTGCAGAGCTTGACCTCAAACGAAGGAGAAACATTCTATTGCATAAAAGGACCGCGCGCCAACGTGTGTTCTGCCATAGCGATAACGCTCCTCTGGGACAAGTACGTAAACGGTGCCCAGAAAGAGTGGTTCACACCATCAGAGGTTCTGGCCTGGAACAAGTCTAAAACCATATCTCAGAGGATAGCAACCAATAGTGCTACAAAAGAAGAGGTTGAAGCTTACGAAGGTGAGCTCGCGGCTCCTCGGAGAAAAATCATTGAAAAAGCGAACAGGATATATAGCCCTACCGCGGCCCAGGCGATCACGAAAATCGTCAGGGACATGGAACCACTCTTTGAGTTCGTGAAGTTCTAGTCGAGCAGGATAACAAGGGCGCACGGCAATTATACCGATGCGCCTTCAATCAAGTGGTCCTTCATCAGAGGATTTGTCATCATTTCGGGTGGGTCTCCGGAGCACCCACCCTTCAACTATTATTCATAAATCTCCCTTTTATTTTCTCGATGATCAACCATGTACAGCATTTTGGCCGCTGCTTTGAGTTCTTCCTTTAGCCGCGGTAGGACATCGCGGTCAATATCAAATGACCTTACATAGACATATCGGAGGCCTTCTGGGGCCTTTTCGTAAGAACTTAGAATGCTGACCAGCCTGCCATCGTACTTGCGAATTATGTCGGTAACTTCTTTAATGGAACCGGGGCTGTCCTCCAGAAGAAAACCGAACTGGAGGCCTCTCTTGGTTAAGCCGCTCAAGGATATCATTGCCTTGAACAGGTCGTTCTTCGTTATGACCCCCCGTATCTCCCCTTTTTGATCGACTACAGGTGCGCCGGAAATACCATTGGTGAGAAGCACTTCCGCTGTCTCTTCCACAGTGTAATCCAGAGGCACGGTAATTGGATATCGACTCATAATGGCGCCAACTTCCAGGCGAGAGAGATGATACATGATTTGCTGGATGTCAAGCAGCGTGGCATCAGAAGGGGAGGCGCGTTTAAGATCTCTATCGGTTACTATTCCTACCAGTTTACCTTCCTCCATGACAGGCATGAGGCTGATATGGTGCTCCATCGAGACATTGATGGCGTCCTGCATGGTATCATTAACATTAAGAGTGATGACATTCGTGCTCATCCAATCTTTGACCAACATATCTCTTCCTCCTTAACGGGATTGACCGTCTTTTGCGCAGTCATAGCCCAAAAGTTCAATAATCAAGCAAAGCCTGCCGCATCATACATTCTGCCGCCGCGACCTCGCAAGACAGGTGTCGGATCACCCGGTTTTCGGCCTCACGGAAAGCACTGGGCAATTGGCAGTCCGGACTACATTTTCCGCCGTGCTTCCGAGGATCATATGTCTCACCCCAGTCCAGCCGTGAGTGCCCATGATAATAAGATCGACCGACTCTTCGTCGGCAAAGCGAATGATTTCCTCGGCTGGTGAACCCGCACGAGAGTGGGCTTGGACGCTGGAGAGACCTTTCCTACACTCATCGGCAATTGAATCTAACTCCTCCAGCACTCCTTCCTCGATGTTCTTTTGAATCAAAGCCATTTCCATGGGAACCCTGTCGGCAAAGGTGGGATAACCGAAGAAGCGGGAATTGACCACGTGGAGAATTGCTAGTTCAGCCCTGAAAGCCTTGGCCCATTCGACAGCACATTGGCGAGCGGGCAGCGAGTTCTCAGAAAAATCAGTACACACCAGGATCTTTTTTGGTATCACCTTTCGACCTTCCTTTCGCAACATTAAAGCGCTTTCCAAAAGAGGAGACGGCTTACGGCTTTCGAGTGAGTCGGTCCACAGCGTTTCAGCGTGGTACGTGCATCATCTTCATCCTCTTTTGCAAGGTGTTTTCAAAGTAGGGGCACGGCCGACGTGCCCCTACGACGGACGATGCGCCTGGCTTGGATGACGCATCGGGGGGACCGAGAATTTCGGAGGGCTTAAAGGAACGCGAAAGATGTATTTCAGGCACGCTAAAGAGCAACTTCCATGCCAGCTCATGTCTAGCGTCCCTGGCCCATCTAATCCTCCGAAAGAATGCTGTATTTCGTTGGAGTGACAAAATTGTCTCTCACCTGCTGCACGGCGCGAACTGTCAGTTTTTTTTACGGTCTGTAAAAATTGATGGTTTGTCCGGAGGCAGCCAATTAGTAGCGGCACCGCCCACTACCCGCCGGGACGTTCCAACCACTCACGAGGTGTCGCCATTTCACTTCAGTATGGTAACTCTTCAGTTATCACCAGCGAAAGTCTGTCATTGCGAGCGCTGCGAAGCAATCTTTTCCGATAACTGCTTAGATTGCTTCGTCGTTTCACTCCTCGCAATGACACATGGACCCATGATTTCCCTGGTAACTGATGGTCTACTTCCCTATGAATCGACACTGAGACCCGCTTCCGCGAGCTCAATTTCTGTTCCGTACTACCGGCTCCAACAAGTTTTCTACGGGCGCGTTGTCGTCGGTTAAGATACGGCCGCGGCACTTTGCTGCAAGTTCCTTGATGTTGTCATCAGTCAGCAACGAACCAGGGAATTCGGTCTCGTGCCCCGGTGCCCAATCGGCGACCGCAATGGGCCTCATAGAAGCTGCAAGCACGAATGTCTCTCGGCCGTCCTCCACGCCCCCTTGTTTGGTACAGAACACGTAAACGTGCTTGAATGTCTTCTTGAGTGTAAGAACATACGCTCCCAAAAGCCTTCCGAACCCCCAGTCGTCGATGAGATTCACCATGTATACGCCGTGCGGCGTGAGATGGCGCGCGACCTTTTCGTTGAACTCCAGGGTTGTCAAATGAAACGGCACTGACAGGTCATTGAACGCATCGCCTACCACCAGGTCGTAACGGGCGTCCGCGGCCAGGTCGTCCACGACCTTCCTGGCATCTGCGGGAAAAGAATGGATGAGAGTCTCGCGGGGCAAACCCAAGAACCTGTAGTTGACCTCAACCACCATAGGATCGATCTCGGCGACGTCAATCCTAGAACCAGGCCATTCGTGCAACACCCAGCGCGGGAATGTGTAACTTCCTCCTCCAATGAAGAAGGCTGACACTATTTTCCGGTGCTCGACGAACCGCCGCACCACATCGCGGTAGAGGCGCTCATAGTGATATTCGAGATGCCCGGGATCGTTAACATCTACGTAGCCATGGATAAGATAGTCTAGTTGAAGCATTCGAACCCAGCGGGATGAGTCTATCTCACTTATGCGTTCAGCGACGTTGATGAACTGATAATTGCTGTCCGTGCAGACAAGGCTCGTGGGATCTTCCCGCAAGCCCAAAGCTTCGAAAGCGTCCTCGGTCCTCCCCGCGGGGCCTGGCGCAAGCTGCGAAAGGGTCAGAAGACCCGCGAGCACTACAGCTACGAATGCTGCCAGCAACCGTAGCGGCCCCAACACCACTGTCATCATTGCCAGTGAGAAAGATACCGACAGCACCACGCCTTTGGAACCCAAGGCAGAGATCAGCCAGAAGCCGGTGAGAAACGTGCCGACTATACTTCCAACCGCTCCCCAAGCGTACACCGACCCGATGGATTTGCCAATTGCATCCCCTCGCTCCACTGCCATCTTTGCCGCGGCCGGGCTGATCGTACCTAGCGCCAAGGCCGGCAAGACAAAGATCGCAAGCACCGTGACAAACGTGCGCTGAGGCCACATCAGGTGGTGCAGCAGATTCGAATCCGAAAAGAACTGGTTCAGGGGGAGTACGCTTAAACACACCATCGAAGCAAAGAGAAAGAGAGGGCCCAGAAGTCTCTCCGGCCGCCAGAGGTCGGCCAGCCGTCCACCCAGGTAATTGCCGATGCTCATTCCCGCGAGTATGACGCCAATTATGCTTGTCCACGTGTACAGAGAATTTCCGAGGTGCCGCGCGATCAACCGGCCGGCCACTAGTTCCACGACCATTATAAAGGCGGAGCTGAAAAATACTATGACGTGGGGCGCATAGCGCCAGCCTTTCCCTTCAGACGCATCCATATTTTCACCCGTACCCCTGTGCTCCAGTCGGATTATACCTGTAGTATCAGCCAATATCCACCTCTCCCCGAAAAGAAACATCAGGCTAGGGTGTTACCAGCCGAAGTCTATGTCAACAACGGAAAAATAATGCTTGACACCAAAAACTGTGGGTGTACTATTTTTGAAACGCCAACGTGCAGAGCGTCTTTCGATCTGTTGGGCGGTGGAACCCGGCTGCACGAGCGCATGAGCGGGCTGAGGGTTTTTCACCCTCGCTGTGCTACCGGAAAGCGACCCACCCAAACCTCATCCAAAGTCTAGTGCGGTTCACCTTACCCGGCGAACGAATTTCGAAATCTTCGCGCAGCATCGTCTTCAGACGCCAATTTAGGTCGCTGACGACCTGAACAAGCTGATAGACAGAAGAAAGGGGTCAGATCATGAACGCAGTTTACGTCATCATCCTCGGCTTTCTGATAGCCTACATCGGTTATCGGTTTTACGCAAAATACGTCAACTCCAAGATCATTCAAGCTGACGAGAAAAGGGCGACTCCGGCCAAGATGTACATGGATGGTGTGGAGTTCATGCCTACCAGCAAAAACGTCCTTTACGGGTATCAATTCAAATCCATTGCCGGAGCCGCTCCTATCATTGGGCCAATCCTCGCGCTCCAGTGGGGATGGCTGCCCGCTCTGATCTGGGTCCTGGCAGGGACGCTGTTCATCGGCTGGGTGCATGACTATTCCAGCATGATGATATCTGTGAGGCACGAAGGGCAATCCTTTGGAGCATTGAGCCACCGACTGATTTCCCCCAGGGCAAGGGTTATCCTTCTCTCCTTCATCTACTTCTATTTGCTGCTCATTGTGGGAGCATTCGGAAATATCGTCGTGAACACCGCGGCAAATCTGAAATCTGCTCCCATGGCATGGCTCTTCCTGACCATAGCCGGGGTTTTGGCAGGTCAGATGATCTATCGCTGGAAGCGTGACATAATTCTGACGACCGTAGTGACGGTTCTCATAGCTCTCTTGGGCGTGGTTGTGGGAACTCTGGTTCCTTCCGACAGCATTCTGGGCGCTGCTGTGTCCGGCAACAGGTGGATTTGGGCGATAGCCGCTTTCGTGTTCTGCTACTTTGCATCAGTCTTGCCTATCTGGAGATTCGCACTGCCTATCAACTACGTAGCAGCGTATATCGTCTTCATCGGCCTATTCTTCGGTATAATCGGGGTGTTCGTGGCCCATCCGAATATGGTTCAGCCTGCGTACACTCAGGTACCTGGATCCCCATCGGACCAATGTGGCCAATGTTGTTCGTCACCATAGCGTGTGGCGCAATCTCCGGATGGCATAGCATAGTGTCGAGTTCAGGAACGGCCCGTCAGCTCGAGAGCGAATTGGATGCTCGGCCTGTTGGAGCGGGAGTGATGTTCCTGGAGATGATGCTGGCGCTCTTTGCCATTGTCATTGCAGGTACGGTTGTCGTATCTTCAGGCGGCTATGCCGAGGCCCTGAAAATCGGTCCCGCCGGTATCTTCTCTCAAGGTGTGGGCAGATTTCTAAACGTGGTGGGACTGCCTGTACAATACGGAGTTGCTTACGGAAGCGTAATGATGATCCTCTTGGCCATCACCATCATGCAACTGGTGGTTCGCTTCATGAGGGTGGCCACGGCCGAGCTGCTTGGCAACGCGAGCCCGGTCTTCAAGAATGTCCATGTCGGCACAATCATAGCAAGCATACTCGGGATACTTCTTGTCATGACCGGCTGGTGGCAGTATTTGTGGGTCCTCTTCGGCGGAGCTAACCAGTTGATGGCATCACTGGCTTTGCTCCTGGTATCGGCCTGGCTGGTATCTGAAGGCAAGTCAGCGGCATTTGCCTTTTATCCCATGGTCTTCATGTTCATCACGACGATTGCCGCGTTGGTCTTCACTTCGTACAATCTCCTCGTGTTGAAGGTTCTTGGGGGCGCGGTGAAAGGGGAAGCGCTTATTGGGAACACCTTGATGGGGATCGTCGGTATCTTTCTTGTCGTGGCCGCGCTGATACTAGCCTGGGAGGGATACAAAGCTTTCCGCAGGTTCCGGGCTATAAAAGCCGAGGCAGCTCCTTCCAGAGCGTAGAGAGAGTTATTCTGAAATAAATCCTGTGCGGGGCGGCTCTTCATGATGAAGAGTCGCCTCCTGCACAGATTTTTCATTAAAGAAACTTCCCCTACCAGCTTGTGGGCAACGTCGAGTCGTGGCTTCGGCGGGGGTTGAAATCACTGAGATGAAAGGATGGCCGTCAAGCTTTTTCGGCTCATCAATCGGAGAAACGTATGTCGGAAAAAGAAAAGAAAAAATCAGGGTTCTTTCAAGGAGTCAAAGAGTTTGTCTATGGGGTGGCAGCGCATGACTCCGCGCGGTTTGCACTCAAGACAAGGGCCAGCATGGAACATCTCTTCATCCTCATTACCATGGGAGACATGCTGGGCGTCCCGATATTACCTCCGTACTATTCCCTCAGGCTCCTACCATATGTGGTGCCCCAAATCTCCACGTGGAAGCGCAGAATGCTGAGGGAGAAGGACTTGACCGACGCCCTCGCCTGACAACTAATTGGTTGCTGACCGCATTTTTCACGGACCGATGGAAGGGCTCGTAAAGAGAGCGGAGAGCGGACGGCGAGATGGGAACAACAACGTAGAGCAAGAAGGGACTTATCCGCATGTCTTTAACCAAGATCTTCGAACAATATCCTGATCGGCGGTACATCATGTTCGGCGGGAAAGGAGGCCTGGGCAAGACCACCTTTTCCGCTGCCGCCGCATACTATCTGGCCAAGAAAGGTAAACGGGTGCTGGTTTTTTCCGTTGATCCTCAGGCCTCCCTTACAGACATATTCCAGCAGGACATCTTCGGTAAGGGTCCCACAGAGATCATACCGAATCTTTATGCCCAGGAAATTGATGCTGACCACCGGGTGAAGGAGTATCAAGGGGAAATCCGGCAAAAAATCCTGGATATGTACGGAATGGACAAGATTCCCGAGGAAATAGAGAGCTACATCCAGGCTGCGGCGGCTGAACCGGCCATGGAAGAGAGCGCTATATTCGATGAAGTGGTGGACATCGTCGTCACGGGCGGATACGACTACTACATTTATGATCTGGTTCCGCTGGGGCACGCTCTTTATTACCTAAGCATGGCGTCGGTTTATGACGCTTGGATCGACAAGATCACCCACCTTCGGGAGCAGATGAGGGAATACGATCAGGTCGCTGCTGTAATGCGCCGCGACAAGGAGGAATTGGATGAGGACGCCATTCTCAATGAGCTGCTCTATATCAAAGAACGAATTAACAAATCGTCGAGCATATTGACCGATAAGAACAAGACTGCCTTCTTCTTCGTTCTGGCCGCCGAAGAGATGGTGATCAGGGATACGGCGAAGGCCGCGGAACTATTCGCCAAATTTGACGTTCCTTTGAGCGGTTACATCATCAATCGGGTGTTGCCCAAGGAGTTGAAGGACCAGAAACATTCCTGAATACTTGAAAAACCGATTCTTGATGCAGGAGCATTATCTTGAGGTAATAGAAAAGGATTTCTCGGGCCAGATCCTAGCGTCTGTTCCGGAGATGGAACGTGACGTGACCGGGCTACCCATGATCGAGAAGATGGCCAAGGCCATGTTCGGAGACTTTTAGAAAGACCTCCAGGGGGTTAATGTGGACAAGATTACTATCAGTATGGACCAGTACCATCGAGAAACCATCCCCGACTGAAATACATCTTTTTCGGGGGAAAAGGAGGAGTGGGCAAGACCGTAATGGCCGGTGCAGCGGCCCTGTGGTCCGCCAAGCAGGGGAAGAAAACTCTCCTGGCCTCCACGAATCCTGTTCATAGCTTATCGAACCTTTTTGAACAAAACGTTTTCGGCAGGCCGGTGGTCGTTTGCGACGAAGAAAAGTGCCACACGTTCGAGATCGACACACGTGAAACCATTGAACGGTCCAAAAAGAATATACGTGAAAAGATTAATTGGTTTCTGAAGTTTGCCGATATAACTACCAAGGCTGAAGACTTCATCGAATCCGCCACCATGAACCCGGCCTTCGAGGAATCCGCCATGTTCGAGAACATGATAGATCTCATGTTCAAGGACGAGTACGATTTCTATGTGTTCGATACTGCGCCGACTGCGAATGCAAGGCGATTGTTGGGCATGTCAAAGGTTTACGGCTTGTGGGTCGACAAGATGCTCAAGAGCAAGGAAGAAGCAACATCTCTTCGAGATCTCCTTTCTTTCACCAAGAAGAAGGAGGAGGACCCGCTTCTGGATTACCTGCTGGACTTCAAGGATCGGATGGCCCATGCCAAGGATCTTTTGACCGATGACGCGCTTACTGCTTTCTTCTTCGTGACCTTGCCGGAAAGCCTCCCCATTGCGGTAATCACTCGGTTTATCAATTGGTTCTACGAGTTCGGCATTCCAGTGGGCGGAGTGGTGGTCAATGGAGTGATTCCGAAGGAACAGGTCGCGGTGGATACCGCAGAATTTGTTCAGAACCGAATCAAGATGCAAGAAGAGCACATGGAGCAGATTTGGAAGATATTCGGCGATAAAGTCCGCGCTGTGGCGCCTTTGTTTGAAACCGAAGTCAAGGGCACCAAAATGCTAAATAGAATGGTTGAGCAGCTTCTCAAGAATGGAGGCTGACGGCAGATCTGAACGAGCGCGGTGTAGTTTTGAGGGGGGGGCCGCTTCCCCATGTAACATGGCTTTTTGGCAAGTGACACTTGTTGCTAAGACAAGGTATGCTTTACATCTTTGTCTAAGTCCTCCATTGATCAATTAGTCTCGACTATACGGTTCGTTCCCATTATCTCCGACTTTGCCAACTTTTCTTGAAGGACAAAGGGGCACTGGTTCAATAATGCTGCCTTCCACCGTTGAGGACAAAAGAAAACTCGTATTGGCCCTGTGCATTTTAGGGGCGTTGATTATAGCCGCAACATGGCTGGCTGTCTCTGGTGATTTGCAGGGTTTCATAAGGAAGATCACGGAGAATTTTCACAATAGAGAGGAGATGAGGGCGTATCTGAGAAGCTGGGGAGCGTGGGCGCCCCTGGTCTTTGCTCTCATTCAGGCTGTTCAAGTGGTTGTGGCGCCGATTCCCGGAGAGTTGACCGGGGTTGTAGGCGGCTTCTTATTTGGCACGTTTTACGGAACCATCTATTCTTCCTTAGGCTTGACACTCGGGTCTCTAATAGCCTTTCTCACTGCCAGAGTTGTCGGCCTCCCACTTGTTAAGCTAGTGGTCAAACCGGAGACTATCGAAAAGTTTCACTTCGTGACCGAACCCCGCGGCGAAATCGCCACTCTAGTCCTCTTCATGATCCCGGGTTTTCCCAAGGATATCTTGTCATATCTCCTGGGACTCAGTCCCATGCGCTTTTTGACTTTCCTGGTTGTTTGCAGCCTTGGTCGGATTCCGGGAACGTTAATGTTGGGTTACAGCGGATCCGTCGTTTACAAAGAACAGTGGCGAATGCTGGGAATAATAGGGATAGTTAGTCTTCTCTGTTTCATTGTGTTTTATCTGAAAGGTGAAAGCATCAAGGCATGGATAAGGGAAAAGACCCACCCCCACCGCAACAGCGGTTCGTGAGACCTATCATTCCTTGGCCAAGCGGGCGGATGCTTCGCGTATCCGCTCGTCGATCAGCTTCTCCAAGCGATCCGTGTCCCATCCCGAGTGCGTGCTCTTATTGTCCACGATGAAGGCCGGCATTCCGGACAGTCGATGCCGAATCTTCTTCCAGATCCCCAGGGGAGAGAAGGCATCAATGACTCGGATCTGAATGCGATGCTTGTACAGGTGAGAGGCGTTTTCTATCCATTGGGATAATTTTTCTACGTTCTGCTTCCAATCCTCCGGGGTATTCTTCGCCACAGTCCTGTTGATAATTCTTATGAATGTCCAGTTGTCCCATCAGCGGTCCGCACCTCCGGCAAGTGAACGAAACGCTGGTAAGAAGCGGAAAGACCACCTCAATTTCAACTGGGGTCATGGCATTGCTCCTCCGAGTGCTCCAGGGCACAAACACGACTGGCAACCTTTGCGGTTCTCTTGTCCTCTTTTCCGCCGAGCCGACATTGTTTCCTGTTATGTATAAGTATATTGGTCATAACTCTTATGTGCAAGGCCCGCTGTCGGACTTTGTTTTTTGACGCCTGAGTCGAAAAAAGTTGAAACAGCCCGCGCAATCGGTCAAGCTGAAAACATCGGTTGCGGTCTTCAGTGATTGAATAGTAGTTGATCGAGAGAGGTCGCCATGTACAAGAAGATACTTGTACCGTTGGACGGATCCAAAAATGATGAGGTCGTGCTGGAGCATGCCAAACGGCTCGTAAGAGAGTTGGGAGCGGCCATGACCTTAATTTTACTCCACCGCTTAACACCCGCGGATGACCCTTTTGAAAGGCAGATGCAGATGGAAGAAGGGTCGTGGGGGTACAAGGCCAAAGAGAGAGCGAAAGTATACTTGCCACAACTGGAGGAGTTCCTGAGCCAGGAAGGGATCCCGATCAAGACTGAATTTCTCACAGTGGAAGAGCCTGAGGCAGATGCGATCGTGAAATACGCGGAGAAGAATGACTTCGACCTGATCATGTTGGCAAACCGGGTGAAATCCCCCATCGGCAGCTTTTTCTTCGGTAATATTGAAGAAAAAGTGAGAAGGCGGTCCTCCTTGCCGGTGCTTTTCGTTTCTGCGCCCAAGGATAAGGAGAAGAGCCGATGAACACTCAAGATAAGATAGATTTGCTTAATCGTCTTCTGGAATCCGAGTTCACGGGGCTGGAATGTTATCGCACACACGCTTCTGCGATTTCGGAGCCGGAAATCGCGGAGGGTATTCGAGCCATTATCCCTGTGGAGCATGCTCACACGGTGAGCCTGACCACTAGGATCAGCGAACTTGGCGGCAATCCGGCAAGGCCAGGGGGCCCGGCTTCGGTCCGAGGACGGGAATTGGCTTCGATTTCGCGGCAGCAAGGTACTTGGCCATGTTAAAGGTGGAACTGCAACTTGAGCAGGAAGCCATCAAGGATTACGCCGTGGCTGTCGCGGACATTGTGGATGACATGATCACTGTGGAAATGCTAGAGGAGCAGTTGCTGGATGAGATGCGGCATGCCAAGTGGTTAAAACAACAGCTAGGCACATGACAATTGCTGCTGAATTGGATACCGGAATGCGATCAATCCTCAGCCGAGCAATTGTCGTCAGCTCACGCCGCTTGTCAGCGGGGCTCTTTCGTCCTCGCCGGACAGCGGGAATCGATGGGGATAGTACTTTCTTAGAACTGTCAATACCGTTGCTTTCAAATGGTCGATGTTATTACCCCTCTTTTCAAGAAACACGGCAGCACGCTCACATACCTCCTGAGCTGCTTCTTCAGAGAGAAAGGTGTGGACCACCACCGGCAAGAGGGGGTTGCGGGCCAGGAGGGTTTCTATGGCTTCCGGGCCTTCGGAACATGGCATTTCGAGATCGACAATGAGTAGATCCGGTGGCTCGGAGGCTTCAATGAAGCTTAACAATTCTCGACAGTCCCCTGCAAGCTGCACCGCATAGCCGTCAGCCATAAATTCCCGACGCAAGAAGTCCCGCACATGTCGGTTTCGGTCGGCAATTAAAAGAGTAAACTGGTTGCTCATGGCCGGCGCCCCTTAATGATGAATTCTTGGTAAAGCAATGGGCGTGCCAAGACAGAGGGGCCGTCCCTAGTCTCATACTGGCTTGGAACTACCGGCTATTTCACGGGGATTGGCGAAAGGGAAAACAGGAGATGCTGTCAATTTTTCTGACAGATCGTAAAATTCGGTCTCGGCACGGGAGGCATCTCTAACGAAAATGGCCGGCAGGGACGCCGGCCCTACCATGATTTCGTAGGGGCAGACCTATGTGTCTGCCCTGGGCGCACCCATGGGTGCGCCCCTACATCCCGGGCAACCCCGACGGATTCACGGAGCCAACTCATTCACTCTTGACCGCGGTTTCTATCTTGATTCCGTATTTCTCAATTTTTGCCAAGAGAGTCGGCCGTGACAGGCCGAGCACCTTTGCTGCCTGGGACCGGTTTCCGCCCGTCAGATTAAGCGCTTCTGTTATAATAAGGCCGGCAAGTCGATCCATGACGTCTCCGAACGTCTTGTCGGCCTCAGCACCCGACAGAGCCCGGCGCACCCATTGGCGGATAGCCTGATCCTCGCGCGCCGGGCCATCCCCTCTGGCCGCGCTTTCCCCCCGGATGGCTTGAGAAATCTCCTCCCCTGTGATGGGTGCCCCTCGGCTGAAGATCAGGGCTTTCTGCATGGTATTGGCAAGCTCCCGGACATTCCCCGGCCAGGAATAGGAGGCCATCATGGCCTTTGCTTGCTCGGTCATTCCGGGGCTGTTCACAGTCATTTCTCTGGCAAATCTCTTGAGAAAGTATTCGGCCAGCATCGGCACGTCCCCGGCTCGTTCCCGCAACGGTGGCAAGCTCAGCGTTACTACTTTAAGACGGTAATAGAGGTCCTCGCGGAATCTTCCCTCTGCCAGAGCCGTTTCCAGGTCCCGGTTAGTGGCCGCGAGGACCCGAACGTCCACAGGTATAGGGAAACGGCCGCCGAGGCGCTCGATGCTCTTTTCCTGCAGCAGCCGAAGGATCTTAGCTTGAATGCTGAAGGGCATGTCACCGATTTCATCCAACAACACTGTCCCACCGTTGGCCTGCTCAATCTTCCCCACGCGGCGGTTCACAGCTCCTGTAAAGGCTCCCTTTTCGTATCCGAATAGTTCGCTTTCCAAAAGCGTTTCGGGGATCGCGACGCAATTTATCACCAGAAAAGGTTTATCTGAGCGGATGCTATGCTGATAAATGGCCCTGGCCACGAGTTCCTTGCCGGTTCCCGACTCTCCTCGAATAAGTACGGTGGCGTCCGTAGACGCGACGCGGCCGATTGACTTGTAAACCTCCTGCATGGCCCTGCTTCGACCGAAGATAACATCCGTTGAACTTGCTTCCGGAGCCACATCCATCTCGACTCGAGAACGCATAAATCTGCCTGCTTCGAGAGCCTTTTCGATTGTGGACAGCATCTCAGGGATCTCGAACGGCTTGAGAATGTAATCGAACGCCCCGAGTTTGGTGGCCTCGATCGCCGTGTCAGTGTTGCCGTAAGCAGTCATCACTATGACCGGAAGCTTCGGCTCAATTTCGTGCATCCTCTGAAATGTTTGCAGACCGTCCATGCCTGGCAAGCGCACATCTATGATGACCAGGTCTGGAAGGCCCGCCCGGACTACTTCAAGGCCTCCTTCCCCTGTGGGGGAAGTACGAACCGTGTGCCCTTCCGCTGTTAAGAGCTTTTCAAAGCTGTGCCGCAACTGTGCATCATCGTCAACTATCAGGATTGTTCCCACGTCTATTCCTCTCTTGCCGGCAGCGTGATGATGAAGGTCGCTCCTTGCCCTTCCTTGGATTTAAGGTCCAGCCAACCGCCATGTTCCTCCACAATCCGCGTGGCTATGCTTAGCCCGAGTCCTGTGCCTTCTTCTTTGGTACTGAAAAACGGCTGAAAGAGCTTCTCTTGAATAGGGGCCGGGACACCGGGCCCGGTGTCGCTGAGCCGCATCACTACCACAGGGCCTAAGCTGTCGGTGGAACTCTCTTCTTCCACGATAGAAATAGAGCCGCCGTCTACCATGGCTTCGCAAGCATTTACGATGAGGTTCACCAGGACTTCCTTTAACTGATCCGGATCAGCCAGGATCTCCCTCAGGCGTTTATCTCGTATCACTTCCGTCTTCACATCGTAAGATTCCAGGCGATGGCGGAGAAGTTGTAGCGCCATGTCTACCGCATCCGAAGGACTCACTTTTTGCATTTTAAGCTTCGGAGGTCGGGAGAATTCTAAAAAGTTACCCACTATTGTGTCGATATGCCGAATCTCTTCCGAGATTACCTCGAAGTCTTCTTTTTGGCTGGGAGTCAAAGCCAATGTCCGTTCCATAGAGAACAATCTCATTTTGACCGAGGTCAGGGGATTGCGAACACTGTGAGCTACCCCCGCTGCCAATTTGCCGACCAGGGCCCACTTCTCTGCTTGCTGGAGATGTTCTCTGCTCCATTTGAGCTTTGATTTGGTCTGGTCCACGTCTTCGATGAGGTTTTGGAATCGGCGGCTCAGGGCCTTCACTTCGTCCTCAGCTCCGAGATCACTTCTAGAGCCTTCACTTGCTAAGGCCAGTTGCCGTATCGGTTCCAGAACGTCGTTTACCAGACTGTAGGCTAGAATTATGCCCAGGATAATCACGCTGATTAGAGCAAGCGCCGCTAAGACGTTAATTAACGCGGCCTGATCTTTGATTTTTTCGCGGACTGCCGAGATTCTTTGTTCGTAGGCCTTTGTGTACTGGCGGCAAAGGTCTATCAAGTGGAAGAATTGGCCGCGGACGCTCTTCTGAAGGTTGAGTCCTTCCTCCTTCTTGTTGGCTGCGTAAAGTTTTATTACTTCATCTCGGGCATGACTGTAGCGAATGTACTCCGATTCCATTTGATTGAGAATTTCCCTCTCTCTGTCGGTTTCGGCCCACTGTCTTCCTTTCTTGAGCCAGTCCTGGAAGGCCCCATGGTACACTTGGAGTTGCTCCAACCACTGCGGATCGCCGTCCTGAAAGAAGTAGGTGACAAACCCCTTTTGCATCACCAGCGTGGTTTCGAGCTCTTGCGAAGCCTTAAGAGCCTGGACGTCCGACTCGGTGACCGCAGTGAAAAAGCCATCCATAATGTATGTGTATCCTATGGTGATCAAACCACCTGCAACAGTTATGGAGACTAACGCTGACAGCATCAGAAGGATGCGCGTACGCAGACTGAGTCTCTTCCACCACATATATGGCCTCCATTGTCGATGGTTTCATAATGAAGCTTTGAAACAAACCTATCCTTGATCCGTGTCATAGTCAATGCCGAAAACCCGTTCCAGCATTCTCTTTTTGTTAAAAGGCTTGTTCTAACTAGAGAGGGTTCGCTGCGTCGGTAACAAAGAATAGAAACAAATTGTCTTTGCCTTCAAAAGGTGCACCTGCATACCGGACCGGGGGCCCTATCATGCCTCGCAAATTATCCCATTCTTGATTTTCAATATCTTGTTCGTAGTTCTTTCGAGGAACTCACGGTCATGGGATATAAGGATGAAGGTGAGGTGGGATTCGTTAAGAATGTGAATAATCCGTTCTGTAGTTTCTTCGTCCAGACCACTGGTGGGCTCGTCCAGGATCAGCATATCCGGTTCCATGGCCAGCACTGTCGCCAACGAGACCAGCCGCTTTTCGCCCCCGGAAAGCTGATAAGTGATCCGCTCTTCGAATCCCTTCAAATTCAGCGAGGCCAGGGTCGCTGTGACAATGCGTTTGGCTTCGGTAGGACTCTTTCCCATGTTCAGTGGGCCGAATGCGACATCTTCCAGCACCGTGGGGCAGAATAATTGGTCGTCCGCATCCTGGAAGAGAAAACCGATTCGTCCCCGGATCTCCTGGAAATCCTGCTCTTTGACCCTGGCCTTGCCAAAAATCTCTATATCTCCGGACTCTGGCGGCAGTAATCCCATGATGATCTGGCAAAGGGTCGTTTTCCCAGATCCGTTGGGCCCTACGAGGCCGATGCGATCGCCGGGCGCCACGCTTAAATCCAGACCATTCAAAATGTACTGGGAGTTGTACTTGAAGCGAACGTTTCTCAATTGAATCATTTTGCCACCAAGAGTGCTGCGGAAAACATGACGCTGGATATTGCCATGAGATAATCACATTTTCTCATTTCATAGTGGTGAATTATGTAGAATCTACCCTTAAATCCGCGGCACTTCATCGCGGCCAATATCCTCTTGGACCTGTCGAAACTCCTTACCAAAATCATCCCTACAAGATAGGCGTATGTTCGATAGGTGTGGATGTCGGACCGGGGCTGGAAGCTTCTTATCTTCATAGCCTTGGCTAGTCTGTGGTATTCCTCGTGGATCACGTGAACATAGCGAAAGCAAAAGAAAAATATGTGCACCAGCTTATCCGGGATGCCCATGTGGCTCAGCGCGTGAACGAGATTGAAAACAGGCGAAGTCCCCAGGAGAGCTATCATCATTAGGACGATGGCGTTAGATTTCAGCGTAATCAGCAGAGCGTACACCAGCCCCTCTCGGTGAATCTCCAGGGGGCCCAGAGAATAAATCACTTCACCGGGAAATGTAAAAGGTAGAAGAATCCAGAGGAACAGGATGAAAGTATTGACCACTGCCAGCCTCGACAGCACGCGTCTAATATTGATCCGCGCTGCCACGATCAGAAACCATTGGGAAGACAATCGCCAGTGCCGCCGCCGGTATCCAATGGTTCACTGCGACTACTGTAGAAAAAATAAGAGCACAAACAATTTTGACCCTCGGATCCAAATTGTGAACAAATGAATTACCCAGAGCAAATTCTTCTATGTCCATTGTTCGCTCAGTCCGGCAAAATTACTTTTTTCCCGTACGCTTACTGCTAATGAAATATGCCCAAACGCCGACCATTCCGAAAATCCGGTCAGTCCCTCCGGTGACCTTCGCTACACTGGAGACGCCCTTCATCATCTGTTCCATCAAGAGCTTCTGCTTCTCTCCCAGCGGGATAAGGGGACTAATGTTATCTTATGCCACATCGTGCCACAGCGCAACCCCTTTTTTCTTCTAAGTGCTACTTCCGCGAGGCTTTACCCCGCGCAAACTTTCGAGTATCTTAATGCTCATTGGAAGTCCCGTTGCGCTTAAGAGCGGCTCACCTCTAGAGCGAGCACACATGCGCAGGCAGGGATCTAAGACAGGGGGATGCAAAGATGCGAATGATCGTGGCATTGGCACTTGTTTTCTGCCTCGGCTTCTTGACGGCATCATGCACCACTCTGAGCCCCTTCCTGGATACGCATGTCACCGATACTGAATCGCCTCAAGACACCCGCGAAAACAAGAGAGTTCCTCTTCCGCCGACGGTTAAAGACTTCGATGAGACGCCCACCGAGTGGTGACAGAAACCACGGCCGGTTAGGGGACCACCATCGCGCCGTTCCGCTTGGCTCTCTGGGAAAGACTTCTCCTCAGTCACGGTCAGGATTCTTCGGTAGGCAATCCCTGAAGTTGACACATCTTTGAGGGTAGTTTACTTTGGTTTTATGCAAGACCCCGGGCCGGAACCATGTGTGATGAAAGGGGTGAACCGTCGGGCTTTCGGGCGGTCCTTTTTTCTCGAAACTCTATGGAATTACGAGAAGATGCAAAATCTGGGCTTCTCGTTTTGCATCTATCCAGCGCTGGAAAGGCTGTACCCGGATCAAAATGACAGAAAAGGGGCCGTATCAAGGCATCTGGCAGCAGTGAACACTCACCCTTCCATGGCGCCTTTCTTGGCAGGACTTACGGCCCGTTTGGAACATGACCTGGAGCCGGCTACCGTTATTCCCTATCGCAAGCGAGTCATGTCCGCCCTGGCCGCGCATGGGGATCGAATTTTTTGGACCCATGTCAAGCCACTGGCAGCCGTTTGGGCTTCATTGGTGAGCTTTTGTTTTTTCGGGTCCGCTTTGGGGAGCGCACTCCTGCTCGTCGCATACAATGTTCCTCACCTCGTCATGCGGGCTGGAGGCTTCAAATGGGGCTGGCATAAAGGCCTACAGGTACTTCAGGTATTTAATTCGCGCAGCATGGATGCTGCGATGCTGGTGATGCGCGTGGCGACAGCATTAGGGCTGGGGCTTTTGGCCGGAGCTGTGGTTTTAGCCTCCAGCAGATCCTATGACGGGACGATGGCTCAGCCCTCTCTTGTGGCATGCCTTCCGGTCCTTGCCGGAATAGCCTTGCTTCTGCTTCTCCGAAGAGTGTCTTTGACCGCAGTAATCTATCTCACTGCGCTCGCGGGGGTAGCTCTTTTCGTGGTATTGCATGGAGGGACAGTGGTTGGATGATCGCTGAAGAGCAAATCGTTGAAAAAACACTGACAGTTGGTAACCGACTGGGTCTGCACGCTCGGGTAGCAACGATGATGGTTCAAACCATGCGGAACTATTCCTGTCAAGTGACGCTCGTGAAAGACGGCGTTGAAGTCGATGCCCGGAGTGTGCTGGGGCTGCTCCTCTTGGCAGCTTCACCAGGCAGCGAAATTCTAGTCCGAGCCCAGGGACTGGATTCTATGGAAGCTATTAACGAGATAAGCCGAATTATTCAAGATGAAGAATCCGAAGAAAACTAACAAGAAAAAGGCGTCCGACCAGCCTAAGCTCAACAACAACGGCATCAACAGGATGATGAAGGGTATCGGTGTTTCGGGTGGCGTGGGTATTGGGCAGGTAGTGGTGATCGAGCGCCTTACCAACGACATCTGCCCCAGGCGGGTGCTGAAGCCCGAAGAAATCCCCGCGGAGATCCAACGCTTCGAGTCCGCAGTTAAAGACGCCGCAGAGCGGCTCAAGCAGATTAAGAGCCACATAGATCCTAAGCATCCGCTGGGGGACCACATATATATTCTCGATACCCATCTTCTCCTTTTAGAAGATCGAATGTTCTTCGAAGGGACCAAGAAAGCGATCGCCTCGGAAAGGCAGAATGCGGAATGGGCTCTTTCGGAAATCATGCTGAAGATCACCTCTGCTTTCGACAGCATTGGGGACGAATATCTTAAGGAGCGTGCGAGGGACATACACTTCGTTGGGGAACGGGTACTCGAAAATCTCATGGGGATCTCTTCGGAAAGCAAGATCCACCAACTTCCTCCGAATTCGATCATCATCGCTCACGATCTCTCCCCCGCGGATACGGCCCAGATAAAGCGTGAGTGTGTGTTCGGCTTTGCCATCGATATGGGCGGCAGGACTTCCCACACCGCGATCATGGCCAGGTCGCTCAAGATCCCGGCTGTGACGGGTTTGGAGAACATCAGCCACACGATTCAGACTGGCGACACGATCATAATTGATGGTAGCACCGGGGTTGTAATCCTCAATCCTGATCCGGAAACGATCCTGCGCTACAGGCAAAGGCACGAAGTTTACCGAAAGTACCATCAATCTCTCATGGCCTTCGGGCGTCTCCCGGCGGTGACTCGGGATGGTGGCACATCGGTCAGAATCACCGCGAATGTCGAACTCGTGGATGAAATCGATATTGCTGTTGAGCACGGATCAGAGGGCATCGGCCTGTTCCGCACCGAATACCTCTTTTTGGGCAGGAACGATCTGCCTTCTGAGGAAGAGCAGTTCGAGGCTTATCGTTATGTTTTGGTCAACAGCGCCCCAAATCCGGTTACCATACGCACCCTGGATGTGGGTGGAGACAAAATTGCCACAAGTCTCAACATATCGCCGGAATCAAACCCGGCATTGGGGCTCAGGGCCATTCGGCTTTGTCTGACAAGAAGAGACCTATTCAAGACTCAGCTCCGAGCTATTCTCAGAGCCGCCGTGCACGGCAACTGCAACCTGCTGATCCCGATGATTTCATGCATCACGGAAATTCATGCTACCAAAGAGATGATCCGTGAGGCCAAGGAGGAGTTGGACGCAGAGGGGAAACCTTGCGACCACAGACTCAAGCTCGGAGTGTTGGTGGAAGTTCCTTCTGCTGTGGCTATTGCCGACATGCTGGCCAGAGAGGTTGATTTTTTCAGTATCGGCACCAATGACCTTATCCAATATGCGCTGGCTATCGACAGAGTAAATGAGCATGTCAATTATTTGTATGACACACTTCACCCGGCTGTGCTCAGGCTGATACGTCAGGTCATCAACGCAGGGCAGGCCAGAGGAATCCATGTGGCCATGTGCGGTGAGATGGCTGGAGATCCTGTTAATATTCCAATACTTTTGGGATTGGGGATCGACGAGCTATCCATGAATGCTCTGGCTATTCCCATGGTAAAGAAGTTGATTCGCTCCATAAGCATGGAGGAATGCCGCGATCTCACCTGGCAAGCCTTTGAGATGCAAGAGGCAAGCGAAATTCACGGGTTCCTGGATTCCTGGATCAGGGAGCGCTTTCCGAAGGATTATTTCGTTGATGCCTCTTAAAACGTTCACAAAGCAGGCGGAATTCACCGTCCCGCGAGACGCGGGATGCGCCGAGAACGCAGAGACGAAGATGGCTTGCACACGGCTACATAAGCCACGGGGATACACAGTTTGGCCAGTATTGCCTTCCGGTCACAGACCCGAAAACGCTATGCTTCAGTTGGAAGAAAGGCAGAGAAAACAGAATCCTCTGCGATCTCAGCGACCTCCGCGGTGAATAACTACCCTCTATGACCCAAAATGAGCACGTGAAGATAATTTGCAAGAACAGGAAAGCTCGCTTCAACTTTGAAATCGAGGACACCTTTGAAGCGGGCATCAGCCTTTGGGGCTCGGAGGTGAAGTCCCTCAGGAACGGCAAAGCCAACCTATCCGATTCGTACGGCAAGTTCCGACAGGGCGAATTATTTCTGGTGGATGCTCACATTTCGCCTTACGAACAGGCAAACAGGCAAAATCACGAACCTCTGCGAGACCGCAAGCTTCTTCTTCACAAACGAGAAATCAAGAAGCTCTTCGGCAAAGTGGCCGAGAGAGGTTTTTCGCTTGTTCCGTTGAAACTCTACTTCAAGAATGGTAAGGTAAAAGTGGAATTGGCGCTTGCGAGGGGTAAGAAGACCTACGACAAGCGCGAGGCCATGAAGAAGAAGGACCAGCGCCGCGAGATGGAACGGCTGGTAAAGTACCGACAACGGGAGTCCTGAACACCGAGTCTTTCCAGGTTGAGCAGAAACTAAAAGTGGCAATGGTTGTCTTTATTGTTATGAGCTCTAGTGTCTGGCCTGATCACCGAAAGGGGGCGCCCTGGTTTCGACGGGGATAGTTGAGGTCAAGGTTGCATGTCGAGCACTCCGGTGACTCGTTAAACCGCCGGTAAAATAAATACTCGCCAATAACTACGAGTACGCTCTAGCCGCGTAAGGCTAGCGTCTCTCTGTCTCTTTCCTGCGGGGGCGGAAGAGGCGACGGTTAGCAGGATAGCCGAGCTTCCGTACCTGTTGGAAGACGAGGCGAAACAACAAGCGGGTTGGTCTGGTGGGAACCTGTTTCCGAGGGGGTCTTTCCGGACGAGACACAAATACTCGAAATAAGCATGTAGACACCTTGCGCTGAAGATTTTCGGACGCGGGTTCGATTCCCGCCGCCTCCACCAATGCAAGTTATTCGAACCTTCTGTCGAGCCGTTCTCGCCAGGCTCCTTTTCGAGCAGCGGCAGAACATTTAGACTGGACACTGCCTGGTAATAGGGACGTCTACTCTCGGCCTCTATTGGTTCCAGGCGAATCGTTCCCAGGAGTTTTCTCAGGATCAGAGTTGAACGATGCGTGCGGCGTTGCAGTACCTCCTGCATAATGCCTACGCGTTCTGCGGGAAAGCCATCTCATTAATGGGACCGCGCCGCGCAGAACGCGGGATTGCCGGTCATTCGTCACCCCGGACTCCGATCCGGGGTCCAGCCCTCTGAAGATTGCTTCCAGCTTGCGCCCCTGCAATGCCCCTCCGAGCCACCGCGTAGATCCGCCCCGCAATTCACATCTTTGAGCGCACATTGCGCAAAATACATCTAAGTAAATATCGTGTACATTTTCACCTGGCGAAGATCCATTGAAAGTGTCGGCATGAGACCGTTTCTGTCCGATTTTGCGATGTCGCCTGTCCGGTTTTATGATGTCGTTTTTCCGATTATGTATTCGCGTCATACTTAACAAAGGCCGGAATCCGGAATGAGCTGAGTCCCAGCGCCTTCCCGGAAAATGATTCCAAAAATGATGCTCCAAGACAGATAAAGAACCAATCCGTTTCTGTGACTCGCAGAATCAAGGTGGAAGGTGGATCGAGTGAAGGCTCCAACCGCCTGAAGGCGGTGGCTTCGGCGGCTTCATAGCTCACCCGAATGAATTCGGCTTTCGCCGCCGCCCAAGAAAAACCCCTTGTCCCTGACAGTGTTAATGGGACAACAGCCAAGCCTGCGAGCAGATCGGAGCTGTCTCTTTTCCGGCCCTGCGGGCCTACTGAAGTCTTCACCTAAAGGCGAGGGTTTTTCTCCCATTCCCCGAAGGGGACAATAAAGGGCGGGATGCCGCTCTGGCGCGATACTTGCGCAAAGGAGGAGGGGTCGTGGCCTTTAGGCTAAGAAAAATTTGCGATGTTCAGGATCGGTATTTTACTACCGTACCAGCGCTGACTGACGAATTTCCCAGGCCCGTCAAAATTTCAAATTCTGCTGACGACATGCAGCCAACCCCGTGAATGGCAGCAGGGGTTTGAAATTCTCTCCGCCACAGGCTCTTCAAACCAGAAGCGCACTGCTAGGCCAGTCGCTTTGTCACAACTCTTTGAATTTGTATCCGACACCCCTTACGGTTTGGATGCCCTCGCCAGCCGGACCAAGCTTTTTTCGGAGGCCCACTATTTGAACATCGACAGATCGGTCGGTAACCGCATAATCTTCCCCTTTGACCGCATTGATGATCTGCTCGCGACTGAAGACCCACCCGGGACGTCGCGCCAGAAAATGAAGGATTCGGAACTCTGTTGTGGTCAGGGTGATAGGGACGCCTTGTAGAGTTACTTCATGGCGGGCCGGATATATACCGAGCTCATGTATTCTAATCGACGCGTCGTCAGCCTCGTCATGTTCCCGCCTCCTAAGGACAGCCTTTATTCGTGCCTGCAAAACCCGGGGACTGAACGGTTTGACAATGTAGTCGTCTGCGCCCAATTCCAACCCTACGACAATGTCGGCTTCTTCCCCTTTGGCAGTGAGCATGACTATAGGAATGCTGCTGGTCAATGGATCGCGTTTCAGTTCTCGACAGACAGTCAGCCCATCAAGGCCGGGCAGCATGAGATCCAGCAAAATAAGGTCAGGGCGCTCCTCCCTGGCCTTTTCCAACGCAATCTCGCCGGTGAGGGCACTGGTTACGCGATATCGCTCTTTCGAGAGGTTATACCTTACCAATTCAAGGATATCTTCTTCGTCGTCAACCACAAGAATCTTTTCTTTGGCCATAATCCCTCTTTCAGTTCCCGTTGTTACTCAATTCGACAGCTATGTTGTATCGTAGGTTTGTGGAGAACACATTAAGGCTTTGTTAGAAAAAGGTTAGCCCGAATCTCCGCAGGGGCTCCTTGAACTACCCCTTGCTCTCTTGGTCTTTCCATGTGCTTCACTGGCACAATGTCAATGATCTGTCGGGAAATAGGATCGGGCTGGAACAAGTTGCGGGCTCTTTGAAAACCCAAGGCGAGAAAATTTGGCCTTAAGGTTGCTATTGCGAGGGACACCTCTGACAAATCTTCATGCAGCGGTTTCTCGTTCAAGAGATTTGGGTTCCAATTCGGTCAGAAGCAGCTTAACGACATCCGTGCGGCCGAAGTGAACGGCTGTCGTCAGAGCAGTATGTCCTGATTTGTCCCGCGCGGTTGCATCGGCTCCCCATGCTAAAAGAATCCGAGCGGCATCCAGGTGGCCTGCCGCTGCCGCCACTATCAAAGCTGTCTTCCCGTCGTTATCTGCTGCTGAAATTGTTGCTCCTCGGTCCAAGAGTGCCCCAACTGTCTTGCTACATCCGGACAAGGAAGCCTCCAATAGTGGCGTTTTTCCATATTTGTTCTTGGCATTGACATGAGCGCCTCGGTCCAGGAGTAACTTGACAATATCCACTTCTCCCAGGAGAGAGGCGGCAATTAGCGGTGTTGTACCGTATTTATTGCAGGCGTTTACGTCGGCTCCCTTGTCCAGAAGCATTTTGACAAGCTTGGGATGGCCTGCAAAACAAGCCTCCAGCAGCGCTGTTCTCCCATCCTTGTCCCTAGCCTCGATATCAGCGCCATGGTCCAGAAGTTCCTTTGCAATTTCAAGATGGCCGGCCAAGGAGGCGAAAATCAGCGCTGTTGCTCGCAGAAGCGGCTCCTTTGCATTCACGTTGGCGCCTCTCTCTAGGAGCAATTTTACCACCCGAGCTTGACCCCATAGCGAGGCTTTGATCAGGGCCATGGATCCGTGTTCGTCCCTATCATTGAACTCAACTCGCCTGTCGATCAGCAGTTCCACCACCTCGGTCAAGCCTTCCTCGCAGGCCACGATAAGGACCATTTTGTGTGTTTCGTCGATAAATTGTTCTGAGGTTCCGGCCTCTAGAAGGCGCCTAACTTCATCCAGATTGCCGGAACGCACCGCGTCAACAAGATCAAGACCGTTACTGTGGCCCATTCTTCTATGAGATCTCATCGTACTCATCCGTCCTTGTTTTTGATTTCATCTTGATTCCGAGAATGATGGTCGAGGGTTAGGCCAAGATTAGCATTGTAAGAAATGTTCGTTAAAGACGGTAAAATCGGTGAGTCGGGGGAAAAAAGTGAGGAATTGAAGCTACCGGCTCCAATTCTAGGAAAGGATTATAGAAATGTCAGACTTTGTTTCTTAGTCAGCGTGATTCATCCGGACCGGCCGAGCGAAACCAACTAGCACTACCTTGCAGGACGACAGCACCTCGGTGGTGTCGATGGATCTCGCCGGTGATCATATATATTACGTCTTCTGCAATATTGGTGGCATGATCAGCTATGCGTTCTAGATGACGTGAAACCAGAAACAGGTGGATCATGGCATCGGGGTGATCCTGAGCCTTGCGCATTTCCTGAGCGAATTGTTGCTGCATGGCATCTTTCATGGAATCAACATCATCGTCTTCGCTCAACACCTCGTAGGCAAGCCGCAGATCGGTATTCACTAGAGAATCCAGACTTTTCTTCAGCATTTCTTCGACATTCCGGCCCATGGTGAAGTAGTCAAACGGAATGGCCGGCTGACCCGCATACAGAGCGACCTCCGCGCGCTCCGCAATGTTTACCGCCAGGTCACCTATTCGCTCCAGGTCGTTGTTCATCTTCAATACTGCCACTATGTAGCGCAATTGGTCCGCCACAGGTTGATGCAGAGCAAGAATTTTCAGGCATTCCTCTTCGATGTCAACCTCGAGCCGATCTATTTCCACGTCACCATCGACGACAGTTTCTGCCAAACGGGCATCTCGGCTTTGGATGGCCTTAACAGCCATCCGAACGCGCTCTTCCACCAGAGTCCCTAGTGAAACGATTCTTTCTTTTAACCTATCAATATCTCTCTGGAGTCTTATTCTCATGTATCGTTTAATCCTTGCGTGGTCGGCAGTTTCATTTTGTGATATCGAAAATGAGTTTCAAATTAATGCACCTGTTTGCCGTGACAGGTGTTCGCTACGGAAAAAATGTTGGGAGGTCAGCGTTGGATTGGAAGGAATTCCTCACTCATATCGCCGAAAGCAAGTGGTGAGACCGCTGACCTCCGAACTGCCGTCAGAATGTGACCATTAGCCTGGTCTCTACAGAAAACAGGGCGTTGATGTCCCGACCGAGTGCGAAGGTTGCCTGTGCTTCGCGGGCTGCGTTTGTGATTGCGGCATCGGTGCCTGCGTTTGGAACAATACCCAGTGCATACAGATTCGCCGTGTTCGGGTAGGCATAGGCCCACCAGGTGCCGGGTTTCCAGTAGGCAAGAGTGGTGTCCCACGAAAGATTCTCCAGAAGTTTCCAATTAATGCCCAGGTCGACTTCCCAGCCTATCTCTCTAGCGCTGTCCGGCACCGCATGGCCGGCGAATCCTCCTAGTTGGCTGGTCCTTATATCGTTGTTGTTCCACGCCAGCGCGCCGATCCTATAGTTTCCTCCGAGCCTGTACGCAGTGGGCTGATCACGCCAGGCGTACACATAGACCACGAAGAGATTCAGGTTTGAGGCTATCGCGTAATCCAACCTGGCTCCGAGATGATGAACGTTCGTCGGCTGGCCGTATCCCGCGGCATCCCAGCCGTCCCCCGCTCCGTACATGTAATACATCAGGTAGCCCCAGTCTTTCATATAGCAGGCGGACAAGCTCTGCTCGGAGTCAGCCGCATCTTCTGTGGTAAAGCGGGTGCTCGGATCATTTCCCGTGGCCACCGCGTAATTCCAAGTCACCTTGGCGGGACCGCATAAGAATCCTGTTTCCAAGCCGTAGAGCCAGCCTTCGTTGTCTCGGTTTTGATTTACAAGAACGGTGCTACCGCTAGCGGCGGTGCCGCGACCCGATCTCCAGCGATTAAACCAGTCTGCTTCAGCATTGAAGAAGTATCGCCCGTTAAAGTACTTCATTGCAGCAGCAATCCTGTACCGAATTATGTCTTCTGTGGGTACAGCGGAAGTAATGGCTGCCCCGCGGGCACTGTTAGGGGACTGCACTCCTGGTTGAATATATGAATCGGATACAAGCACGAAGTAAAAAGGTCCATTCTTATATTCTATTTCTCCCTCGATCGCTCTGAAGTAGTTGCGGCGATCCTCCTGCCTTTCGGCAGCGCCGGGGCCTTCGTTACGCGACCTCGATGTGCCCAAAGACCAGGCCGATTGCTCCCTACCGAAATACGGGGAGAGACCGAACTTGAAAGGCCCATAGTTGGCACTGACGCTAAACGAGGCGGATGCCCTGTTGCATTCATGCTTCCACAGGCCCATCCCAATCTTGCTGGTCTTGTACCCGATGCTGAAATCCAGCATGGGTGTCTTAATGCTCGTTTTTAGCCATTGCAGCGTGACATAAGTGTTGGGAACATCCACTGCCACCGGCCTGTCCTGAATCGGAACGTAGAGCGAATTTACATACCCAACGTTTTGCATGGCAAAGGGAGAGATGGTAGTGGCGATACCACCTGTCGATGTCGCGGTCGGGGTCACGACCCTTGAATCAAGTGGCTGGCCATCGGACCAGATCCCCAGAGAAGTTAGGTTTACCGAGGCCGTCACATCGATGGCATTGTTGACAACTATTTTAGGGAATATGGTCATTCGGTAGTCAACATGCTGCATGTCCGCGCCGAACCGGTTCTCACCCGCCAACACCCCGAAGGTGCCCGAGGCGCGGTTTGTCGTCGCAGCCGTTGGAAAAGTCTGAAGGTGGTTAATGCCAAGGTCCACTTGGGAACCACCCATGTCTCCGAATATGTCCTGGTTACCCGTTCTCGACCAGTACCCGGTAGCGCCACTCTGTCTCGCCCTTCAGGCTTAACTCCCATGCGAAAACGGGAGCCGTCAGGGACGCGATGACCAATATGGCAAGCCCGATCAACACAAACCGCTTCATGTTCCATTTCCTCCTTGTTATTGCACCAAAAAAAAGAATGCTCCCCCCTCGGGCCAATGGCCAAGATCCGTTGGGTTGCGAGGGTCGCAAGCAAATCCCAGGCAAGACTCAACCACAGTCTTCTTGTCGGTCAAAAAAATGTGAATCGGTGACGGTATTCTGGATCGCAAGTATTAGGGAGGGATTAATAGGATGTTATAATGTGATTAATATACTGTTAAGCTTTGGTTAGAATCGGATGGGCAATTGTTGAATGTAATGGTTCACCGCGCATTTGATGGCCGGCACGGAGGCTGGTCCTACCGGGCTTATGGTAGGGCCGGCGTCCCTGCCGGCCAAGTTCAAAAGTGGCTAAACCGATTTCCCAGTGAACGCTTGCTGTTGCATACTTTTATGATGTGAGTTGTTCCTGGCGGAAATCGCAGAGTGTTCTCATCTGCATTCCGCTCAGCTGAGGCACATCGTATTGAATTCGTGACAGCAAAGACATGCTGGCTGGCTACATACCACCTCGGCGCATGCTGGGCCTTACAAGCCGTTTCTCTTCTCTGCGTTCTCGGCGCACTCTGCGGTTAATTTTTCTTTCTCGGTGAAGGCTTTACTCGAAAGGTGCTCAGCCTATTGGTTCGGGAGTCGGAAGTGCCGGTGGAACAGGTTGCGTTAAGCCCCCACTATACATCCTGACGGCGCTTTCGCCAATGAGCCGGGTCACCGCGGTGGCGGTCAACCCCGCCGTCGAGAGCGCGTAGAGAGGATTCAGTTCGAGAACATGTATCAGCAGGGGTGCGGAGGCTGCAAGTCCCGTGGCAGCTACGACTGCCGCCATTTCAGGCACTCGCTCCTGCGCGTCGATGTCCTTGCCATACACCAGCGCGATTTCCATAATGAGGTATAAATGCATGCGAGTCAGGGCTGATGCGCCTCCTACAATACCCAGGAGCTTCAATGCCTGCCCTATCCCTGGAATCAACATCGGCAGATGCATCAAGGTCCCGCCCATAAAGGAGAGGGCGGAACTCGAGGCAATGAGCTGACGCGCAAGTCCTTCCGGGGTCTCATCGGGATAACGTGCTCGGCAAGCCTGGACCGACTTGCGAATCCGCTCTTTACGCAATCTCAGGAAAAAATAGAAGAAGTCCTCCGTCAACATACTCTGCCGGGATTCGGCCACGGAAATATCACCGGTCATCTGCATCTCCCTTCCGCGCTCTCACCACTGCCAACGCTCCAATCATGGAGGCCAAAGTAGCCTGTACAAACCCCGACACCTCTTTCTCGGGTCTTTAAGGCGTGACGCGAGGACCCAAAATACAAATTGAAGATCCAAGGTGGCGTTATGGGGGCACCTATCCTCTACAAATGGGTTCTAAACTTTGTTTCGAGCATACTTCACGGTCGCGGTCTTAGTCAAACATCAACTCTAGCTATGATCCCAACGTAATTCGGCCTGTGAATCCCGCGAATGTGCTTCTGAAGTTAATTTACGCGTCTCACAGAGTTTTTCGCGACCACTTTCTTAACAGAATTTTAACGTCACGCTAACAAATAGGACATATATAAAATGACAGTATTAGCAGTGACAGTGTCATATCCGCGAATTGGACAAAATTTTGGCAATTGCTAAAAAGCAAGGAGGCTTGGGAAACATGATTTGCACAGGCGACTTGGTTCAGGATTGGCAAGGACGTGCCGGCATAGCTGTTGCCACGGCGGATTCCGCTGCAACAGACAAGTTTAGTCCCATGTTGGGCTCGCATTTTGACGAGTTGCCGGAAAAAACAACGTGGTGGTCGGTGGCTCTTTTTTCAGGAGGTGTTGTCAATAGTCCAACGCCGCTGACGTATTCCTGGGGAAGGGCCGGCCGAGCGATTTTGCTTATGGCGACCAGACGCTGTGAAGACAGTGTGAGAGGCCGGCTAACTGAATTGGTGCAGTTGGAAGGGTCTGGAAAAGGCACTGAATGCAGTAAATGAATTGCGCGAAAAGACGTGTCTCTGACGTTGTCAACTAGCCTGCACCGACGTTCTGGGCGACGGAATGACTCAACGTGATTTTGGCGCGTGCGCGAAAAAACAAAAAAGCCCCTGACTCAGAGGCTTGATTAGCACAGCATCCACTTCAGAAGAGAATAACCGGCGTCACGTTTCTCTTCGCAGTTCCTGTATAGCATCGCGCGTCAGGTGCCAACTCACCAGGTCCCCGCAGGAGTATCTCTCGCCCAGATGGCTGTATCGAGCAAAGTAGACCGCACCGGTGGTTTGCTCTTCAACCATCAAAGAGGCTCTTCCCTTCTCAGGGTCTACTTTGGCATCCACCACCACACCGCGTACCTCTTCCCCGCGAATACTGCGGAATGTGACGACCTTCCCGTTTTCTACACTGTCTCTTATCTCATCAAAATTCGGACCACTATCAAATCTCATGACTGTCCTCCCATCTATGTCCGCCACGCTGCATCCTCAGAACACCGGACCAGTTTTCACTTTTCCTGCCAGCTCTTCCTTCGCGGCGGTCAGGATGCCTGTACCAGCAAGAAGACTGTCTCTCCCGGGTTTCCTGAAAGAATCTTTGAGGTGCGCAACGTAAATGTGATTCGGCCCCAGCAGAGAAGTGAGGCAATCGAGGGCCTGCGTTTTCCACTTCGGGGCTGCGGCCTCGTCCGTCCTGGCGTCCAGGATGGACCACCCCGTTTCAATAAGATCGTTGATCGTATGCTCAACATGCATGCTCGCCTCCTTTGCTTAATACTCTTCCAAGTTCAGGTTTCACAAGGTGCCTCGCATGACACCGAAGCAAATCCTGCCAACCCTGGGATGGCTGGGTTGGCCCCCCGGCGGGGTAAATCGAGCGCACCGCCCAAATCCATGCGTTTGGGCTCAAGTTTTCCTCTGCCTGGTTTGGCGAATGCATAAGACCACAGGGTTGTGAGAATTGTCTTAGGACTATGTTTTTTCTTGGTTCATGCCATAGGCAAGCAATCGGACGGACACAATGGACCAAATATTTTGGCAATGGCCATAAATAGTCGTCTATCCGCAGTCCTAGCGAAAAAATGTCACAGCTCTAATACGTTACTAACTTAGGTAGTGCTTAAACCGAAGGAAGGATCAGCGCTTGAATCCCACACAGAGGTGACGGCAGCTATGCTCGGTTTTCGGACTAAAGAGGTGAGGGCAGCAGATGACGACGGTCCCTTCTCCATTGAAACTGTACGTCAGGTGCTCGGAATCCCGGGAACCAGAAGCGCAGGATTTGTGGAGTCGATACCTTTTGCACTCGACGATGCCACGGCAGGGTCGGAAACCGAGCTTCAAGCAGCGGTATCGGGCGACAAAGAATGTGTGGACCTGCCCATAGTCATTGAAAGCTCCAACTACTTCGCCAACATCATGAAGAGAGCTGCCGCGGGGGATACTTCCCGGCAAGTCGTAAGCGATCTCGAAGGATATCTTGCCAAAAACTCCGAAGGTATATGGGAAAATAGCTGGGTCAGGTTTCCGGTCACGAAACTAAGTCCTTTCGCGAAGCGAATTTTTGATTCGGATCTGCGCCTGGACAAGAAGAATGCGAACAGCCGACTAAGAGGCGATGCCCATAAATTTATCTGCCGGCAAGACGGCGAGGACTATTTTCGCGTTCCGATAAGTTACTTGCTGAAACTGTCTCTCGCTGATGTGGTGGGCGCCCAGGAAGGACTACCTGACCTCATCCGTCAGATAGGGATGCGCGTAATGGACCACCTACTCAATGACAATACATCCCCGGAAACCTTTTCCTTTTATGTAGTGAGGCCTCGATCAGGTACGGGCTTCGGTCGATCACTCGCCAAAGAAACATCGAAGAGATACTTGCTCACACAACTCCTGATCATGTATGCAAACGAAAAATTTGCTCTCAAGGAAAGCGGCCAGAAAGCGCTCCTCTATTTTTCTCCGCACCCGCCTATTCGGCTAAAGAAACTCAACGAATGTATCGCCGACTCATTCTACAGGGAACTCTTTATGAGCCCATGCCTTTCAGGATGGGACAATGGCAAGGACAAACACAAGTATATGTGCCTGTGCCACCAGGTTTTGAGTCGGAGCCAGCTCAATGCGGTCGCGAAGCTCAAGGAGGCGGCAATAATTACCCGCAATCTCGTTGTCTTGCCGAATATGTCGAACATCAGCCTTGCAAATAATGGGGTCCATATCAGTCTTGGCAGCGCCAAGCTCACAGCCCATCTCGCAGACCAAGCTTCTGGATTCACGGCTGCTCACGAAAAATTCGTGGGGGACCTGGTAATCAAGATAGTGGAACACTTTCTCCCGCTGTTCGTCGGAACATACAGCGCAGCGCCGTACAGACTCGATTTCGTAGATTTTCATCCAGAGAAGGTTCTCGGCTTTTTGCCTCACGAACTTGACTACACCCATTTGAGAATGATCTGGCGGCGGTGGAAGAAGAAAGCAACGCTGAAAATCCTAGGTCGGCCGGTGACGCCCTTCGGCGTCGATTTTCTCGACAAGGCAATTAGCCGCCTCTTTCGGGTGAAAGGGGACTTTGTCGCGGATTTCAGGCTCCTCGACTATCTGGTCACTCTGATGAGCACTGAAAAGAGCCCTGCACTCGATGGGAAACTCGGAAATGAAGAACGCCTTAAAAAGGACCTCTCCGACCTGGGCGTGTTTGACCAAGAAATGTCACTCTACCTGCTTTATCGACTCCGCGAATTCAGAAAAGTAGGGTTCTCGGGATTCGAGGGACGTCATTACAGCCTGTTTGAAAGCATCGAGCACGACATGGCTGATGCCACCAATCTGCAAACCCTGGTGACTGCTCTGGCCTACAAACTAGCGCTTCAAGGCAAGGTCACCCATTCCCACATTCCCGACGACCCTTTCACGGAAAGTGAACGCAGGCAAATGTTTTTCGGCTCCGCCATCGGACTGCCGACTTTTTTTGTTTTCAATAATACTCGAAATTTGTTCATGAAAAGCATCATGAAGCGCACGAGAGGAGTGCGATACAGTCGACGCTATCCCGGGTACTTGAGAGTGTACAATCGGCAATATCGGCTAGCTTTGGTTGATTTCCTCATACACGAAGCGTCTGATCTGATCGAAATCCTTCATTTGGAAGATACAGTGGCGGATCTCAAGGCAAGGCTGGAGAATCCTCAAGAATTTTCAGCCGCGGGAAAGTTGGCTAGGGGCATTCTAGAGTCCACCGGTGCGGACTCTCCCATGAATTTGGCCGCAGACGAATTCAACCTGGCTTCGGAAACGTACTATAGGACCGTCCTGAAGAAAAAGCACCTGGTTGAAGCCATGCGTTTCCTGCACGAAGATCTTCTAGCGATGGAATGGGGCTCGGCTGAATCCGGAAGAGATTATAGAGAAGCCCTTTCATATTCTACAAAAGACCGAGAGGCCTGCGAATTTCTCACAACCGTTCAGAATGATGTGCTCGACGAAACCGCACCTCTCGAAGTATTGAAGGCACTCATCGACCTTGTTCTTATCACCGTTCACCATGAAAGCGTCTGCGCTTCAAAGGGGCTGTGAATATATGATCCCGGCCATGCAGCACCAGTTCGTGGACAGAGAGACAGGGAGAGTTTGCACCGAGGCCTTCATTGGAGACAGAGCGATCCGACTGCTGTACTCAGTATGCAGAGAAAGAGCTTCCTTCCTTTTCAAGGTACTCACCAGTGCCCGCGCGTCCCGGCTGCTAGCGTCCATACAATATGATGCTCGTCTCGGTTATCGGGCCGGGGCCTCACTGAAGAAATACGGCGTAGACTTAGCGGAATGCGTTGAGCCCAATAGTTTGACGACCTTGAGAAAGGTCTTTGAGCGTCAAATCCGGTACTGGGAATGCAGATCCATGGATGAACGGCCGGAGACCGTGGTATCTCCGGCAGATTCCAGGGTCATAATCGGCTCACTGAGCGAGAATTCCAGCTTGTTTCTCAAAGAAAAGTTTTTCGATCTTGAAGAACTTCTAAGCCCGGACAAGCCGGAATGGATCAGTGCGTTCCGCAGTGGAGATTTTGGGGTCTTCAGGTTGACCCCGGACAAATATCATTACAATCACACACCTGTGGCCGGGCAAGTGGTGGATATATATGAAATCCCCGGAGACTATCATTCATGCAATCCCTGGTGCGGTTGTTGCTCTTGTGACGCCATTTTCAAAAAACAGGCGTGTGGTCACCATCATAGATACGGACGTCCCGGGCGGGACAGGAATCGGTCTTGTTGCGATGATAGAAGTCGTGGCCCTAATGATAGGTGACATAGTTCAGGCTTACAGCGAAACACAATACGAAAATCCACGTCTCGTGGAATCGGGCATGTTTCTCGAGAAAGGATTACCCAAGAGCCTGTATCGCCCTGGGAGCAGTACCGATGTGGTTTTGTTCCAGCAGGGGCGGATTAAGTTTGCCGAGGATCTTTTGCGCAATTTGCGTCTTTACGGCGTGCAAAGTCGGTTTTCCAAAGGCTTCGGCCGGCCGTTAGTGGAAACCGACTTGAAAGTGCGATCTACTATCGGCACTTGCATCACACGCGCGGGGCACAAAAGGAGCATCTGACTAAGCTGCGCGGATCGGACGGGCGCTCAAGCAAGTTCAAGCCAAAGGTAATGTAAAGGGAGTTGTCGAATGACAGATGAGTCGTTCGTGTTGGGGCTGGCAATCTTTTTCGCGTTGGTACTCCGGTGGGCCTTCAAAACTTTGCCGCAAGAAAAATGGCAAATTATGGCAACGATTCCTATGGCCAAAGAAGAGGGAAACAAGTGGAGAGGACTAAACTTTACATACTATGGCCTCTTCAGTGCTGCGGCGATCGTGGCGGCCGCTTCGATCACGTTCGTTCTCATGGGCGCAATCGGCGTGCCAGCGACTGTGACGGGTTTCATTCTGTGCATGGTCCTCACCGTCTGTCTCCCGGCCTCAAAGTTCGTGGCACGGCTAGTTGAAAAAAAGGCTCACACGCTCACAATAGGGGGGGCATCCTTCGTAGGATTCTTGGTGACACCGGGCATTTTGTGGGTTGTTGACCTTGCCTTTGGAGCGGACCACCCCGTTCCTCTGATTCCCGCACTTGCCTCCATTTCCATATCCTACGGATTGGGAGAAGGTTTAGGACGTTTGGCGTGCATAAGTTTCGGCTGTTGCTACGGCAAACCCCTTTCTCAATGCGGGACGTGGATTCAACGCATCATAGGTCGTCATCCTTTTGTCTTTTCAGGCAAAACCAAGAAGATAGCCTACGAAGGGGGTCTGGACGGAACCGAAGTTATACCGATACAGGCCGTCACGGCCATTTTGCACCTGACTGTGAGCCTTGCCGGAATCTTTCTTTACTTGAAGGGCTTCTATTCTGTGGCGCTTATACTGGTGATAGTATTTACACAGGCTTGGAGGGCCGTATCCGAGCTTCTGAGAGCCGATTACAGGGGAGGCGGCAAGATTAGCGCCTATCAGATCATGAGCGTGGCCGCGATCGCTGTATGTTTTGCTGCTAGTTAACTGGAGCACTTCGGAACCAATCACTACGGCCGCCAACGTGGGCATGGGTGTTGCTACATTGTGGGACCCGGCTGTGATAATATTTTTGCAGGCGCTCGGTTGGGCCGGACTGCTATTCTCCGGGCGAAGCATGGTAACAGCATGCACCATGTCGTTTCACGTGGTTGAAGAGCGGGTTTAGCCCTCGACGGCTCTGTTGTTCCACAGCGCATTGGTTCTACGCACCGTGCCGCGGTCCTAATGATCTTTTAATCTATCCATAATCGTCGCCCAACACTCCCGATCGAGGATAGTGTTGCCGATTCGCATTCTTCGGCTGAGGAGGAAACAGCGCTGCCCATTTTATTGGGCTCACATTGCGCTGCCTCCAACCCAGTCAGGATGTGGAATCTGCATGCGTAACACTTGGTTCGATTTTCGTGCGCGCATCAGGAGGGGACATGAAGCGGGTTGGACAGGTTGGGCGGATTGGGCTGATGGGGTTTGCGGTTGCGGTCATCGCGTCACTGGTGCTTTTCATTCTCCTCACCGCGGTTTCGTTCTCCGGTATGTGGGGGCTACATTCATAGAGTAAACCGAGTAGCCTGATTGAGTCCGATTTTGGTCGGGGTGCTCGAACCGATCTTGCGGCGGCACTGTTAGAGGCATCGAGGCATTTCAATAAAATAAACGGTTCACCGCGCATTAGTCAACTGGCATGCACGCCGGACTTGTTTCCGGCGAACCACTACAAAAAAGTTTTCCGAACTGCGTTTTTTAACACAACTCTAATACAGCCCTAACAAAGTAGACATATTCTTAACGATGCACTAACCTATTATACTGGGAAGTGGTGTACAAAATTGTTCCTAAGGGAGGAGGCATAAAATGGCCATTTGGGATTACACACCTAAAGCCGATCTTTGGACGGGAGTCGCAATAGGGGTGGGACTATTAGTAGCCCCCGTGGTGATTCCGATGATAGCAGCCGCGGCAAGACCCGTAGCAAAGGCAGCCATGAAGGGCGGCATTATGCTTTACGAAAAAGGCAGAGAGATGATCGCCGAGGTCTCCGAAGTGGTGGAGGATCTCGCTGCCGAAGCAAAGTCTGAAGTGCAGGCCGAACTGGCACCCGTCAAGGGAAAAGGAGCGTAGAGGATCAGACTCTGCAAAGAGAGGCCGAATGATTCCTGAGGCTCATGTGTCCCATGGGATGGCCCGTAGGCTGAGGGTCAAGATTCCTTCAAAGAAGGGGGACGTCTCATATTTTTCCACTCTGCGGGAGCGGCTCTCCATCTGCCCTGGCATAGAGGAAATCAGGGTCAACTCTAAGACGGGGAGCGCGCTGATTTTGTGCGCGTGTGAGACAGAGACTATCGCGGAGTTTGCGAGGAAAAATGATTTGTTTCTGTTGAGACAGTCCGCCGCTCCCCGAAAGACTCTTTTTGGCAATGTGGCCGACACTTTTCAGGGCTATAATCAAGACCTCAAGAAGTTGACGGGCGGTGAAGTAGACATCCCGAGTCTGATTTTTGTGAGCTTAGTAATCTCAGGTATCTGGCAGATTGCTCGAGGAAATTTGGCCATGCCCGCATGGTACACGGCCTTCTACTACGCTCTCGGCGTGTTTACGCGAGCGCAGGTGGATGAGTGGGACGAGGGGGAAGGCCTGGTGACAGATATTGATGATGCGGATGGCGACTGATAGCCGCTACTCAGCCCCGATGTTGCAGTAAATAGATTAACCTCACTCCCTTTTTGATGAACCGAAGGACAAATTTCGGCGTGAAGTGCTGCGTTCCCACGCAGAAGCAGACTGTTGCGCCCTACGAGGCTAACCGAGTTGGTAAAACAAATCCATGACTCTGTACGAGGTAGAGTGAGGTACAGGGTTCAAGGGCTCTACCGTTCTGTATCACTCAAATACCGCCTGGAAATGCTGCTTTTGGAAGTTCCGGAGGTGGGACAGGTTTCCGCCAGCATTCTCACCGGAAACGTACTTATTATTTTTGATCCCGAATGCAACCCCCGCAAAATAGCTTCCCACGTGGAACAGATCGCCGTCACTTACCAGCAAGAAATAGAGATTTCTCAGGCCGAGAATGGTTCAGGTCTTGTTCCACAGGGCCTCCCAGCCCGTGTAACGGAACTCAGGGTCACCCGTGGCAAAAAAGTTCAGCCGTACGTTTTTGCCGGGAGAGAGCAGGAGACCAGGCCCTGGCACCTGATGGACGCGAAATTCGTGCTTGCGTCGCTTAATTCCTCGAAGAAGAAGGGATTGTCGGCCGAAGCAGCAGAAACGAGCCTGAGCAAATACGGTCTCAATATCGTCCCTGAGCCGCTTTCTCGCTCTAAATGGGACATCTTTATCGACCAGTTCATGTCTCTTCCGGTTGGGTTGTTGGCTGCTGCTGCCGGTCTTTCCGTGGTTACCGGGGGCGTCGCAGATGCCGCCGTGATCATGGCCGTGGTAGGAATTAACGCAATAATCGGCTATTTCACAGAAAGTGAGGCGGAAAAGACCATAAATTCACTGAAGAAGCTGATCCGCCCATACGCGCAGATAGTGAGAGAAGGGAGTTCTCTGGAAATACCTGCCGAGCAGGTTTTGGTGGGAGACATTCTAGTCCTGAAGCCGGGGACCTACGTAACGGCCGACGCAAGACTGGTGCGAAGCACGACATTTGACTGCCGACGAATCGGTGCTCACCGGCGAAAGCATGCCCGTTAGTAAGTTTACATTGCCGCTCAAAGGATCCAGGATTCCTCTTGCAGATCGCTCCAACATGATTTATTCCGGTACACTGATTACAGGAGGCCAGGGCCTCGCAGTTGTTGTGGCCATAGGCCGCAATTCAGAAATGGGGAAAATTCAGTGCCTTGTTGGCGAGGCTGAAGCCCCTGAGACGCCCATTGAAAGGCAGTTAACCACAATAGGCGATCAACTTGTTTTGATCTCCGGCGCGGTCTGCGGGTTAGTTTTCTTTATCGGGCTCATCCGCGGGAACGGCATTCTCCAGATGTTGAAGACGGCAATTTCTCTTGCAGTTGCCGCTGTTCCGGAAGGTCTGCCGGCTGTTGCAACGACCACGCTTGCGCTCGGGATCAAGAACATGAGGCGGCACAAAGTCCTCATACGGAATCTCGACGCGGTATGCACGCTCGGTTCAGTCCAGACCATATGTTTCGACAAAACCGGTACCATAACGCATAACAAGATGTCGGTCCTGAGGGTCTATTCCGGGATGGAGCACATAGAAATAAGGGAGGGTCTGTTCTATGGCACCACAGGGGCTTTAGATCCCTGCAACTCTGACGAGGTCTTGAAACTTATTCATGTGTGCGTGCTCTGCAATGAGACCCAAATAGAGACCAGGAAGCGTCAATATGTACTGAACGGCTCTGCCACCGAAAACGCTCTGATTCACATGGCCATAAGCGCAGGAGTGGACGTTCAGCGCTTTGAGAGAGCAGCATCCCGTTGATGGATACTCAATACCGGTCTGATAATCGCCAATTCATGAGCACTGTGCACGGGTCTGTGAATAACACCAGATTGGTTGCGATGAAAGGAAGCCCTGCGGAAGTTCTGGCTAAATGCGGCCGTCAAATTAGGGACGGGTTAGAGGTCCCGCTTAGTGATGATGACAGAGACCTAATCGAAGCTGAAAACGATGCGATGGCCGGCAAGGCTTTGCGGGTCCTTGGCGTCGCGTACGCGATCCGGAATGGCGAAGAGCACTTGGAGAACGAAAATGGGTTTACCTGGCTGGGTCTGGTTGGCATGGCCGATCCGATACGGGAACGGGTAAAGGAATCCATCACGATGTTTCATCGAGCCGGTCTCGAAACGGTCATGATCACGGGTGACCAGAGCCCCACGGCTTATGCGGTAGGCAAGGAATTGGGGCTGAACAATGGCAGGCCGTTGGAGATCCTCGATTCCACACATCTGAACCAGCACCGATCCTGCCGTGCATGAAAGCCCTGAGCAGCAGGTCCACGTCTTTTCACGGGTCAGCCCTTCGAACAAGCTCCAGATCGTTCAAGCTCTGCAGAGCACGGGCAAAGTCGTCGCCATGACCGGCGACGGTATCAATGACGGACCTGCGCTGAAGGCAGCCGACATCGGCATAGCCATGGGCGAAGACCGGTACTGACGTGGCTCGTGATGTCGCTGACGTGGTACTCGAAGAGGACGACCTGGAGACTCTGATCATTGCCGTGAGCGACGGCCGAACCATTTACAACAATATCAGGAAGACGCTTCACTACCTTCTTGCCACCAATTTCAGCGAAATCCAGGTCATGTTCGTGGCGGGCGCCTTGGGAATGGGATATCCGCTCAATGCCATGCAATTGCTCTGGATCAACCTCGTCTCCGACATATTTCCGGGCCTTGCTTTGGCCATGGAACCGGCGGAACCGGATGTGATCAACCGGCCGCCGCGCGACCCTATGGAGCCGATTGTCAAAACGGAGGATTTCAAAAGAATAACCTTCGAGGCAGCAACGATGACCGCGGCTTCACTCGCTGCGTACGGGTACGGCGTGGCGAGATACGGCATGGGTCCGGCAGCCGGTACGATGGCGTTTCAGAGCCTTACCACTTCGCAGATCCTCCACTCGATCAGGTGTCGTTCGGAACAGCGCAGCATATTCGATGCTGAAGAAGCTGCCCCAATAAGTACCTGAACATGGCGGTCATCGGCTCGCTCGGGTTGCAATTGGGCACCTCTTGGTTCCCGGGCTGAGAAATCTGCTCGGCATAACCGCGGTGAGCGCCATTGACGGGCTGGTGATCGGGGCTGCATCCTTGGCTCCTCTACTCATAAATGAAGCCACAAAAACCGGGGAGGTGCATAACAAATGAAAAAAGACTTCATACACACGTCGGAATCGGTCACCGAGGGACATCCTGACAAACTGTGCGACCAGATAAGCGATGCTATTATGGACCGCTTTCTCGAACGTGACGTCTGTGCCAGGATTATTGCCGAGTGTGCGGTCTCACTGTCGGTGGTTTTCATCGCTGCCAGGTTTGCATCGGACGTCAAGGTGGATTTCCCGAATGTCGCCAGAAAGGTTATCCGACGAATCGGCTACATTGACCATGAATTTAACTTCAAGACGTGCAGCATATTGACCAGCCTAAAAGAAATGACGCCTGATCAGCCTTGTTTCGCGACGAAAATGAAATGTCCGAAGAAGACATTGATAGAATCGTCGCCTATGATCAGGTGACCCTTTTTGGTTTTGCGTGCAATCAGTCGCCGACGCTGTCTGCCGCTCCCGATTTGGCTTGCACACAAGATTTCACGAAAACTTTCCGAAGTGCGGCTGCAGGGCGTGTTGCCGTATCTGGCGCCTGACGGCACCACCCAGGTCGGAGTGGAATACGGAATCGAGTGCCTCGCAGAATCCACAGCATCACGATCAATTCAAGCCAGAACGATCGGACATACCCCAGACCTGAGCGACTCGCGAGAGGACGTGATGGAGGCGGTCGATACGGGCGGTATTTGAGGGTGAGCCCATAGGTCCCGACAAAAAGACCAGAATCTTAATAAATCCTGGCGGTCCCCTCAAATTGGGCGGGCCGTCCGTGCATTCGGGTCTTACAGGCCGAAAGAATGCAATTGATACGTACGGCGGGTATTCCAGAAACAGTGGGTCCGCTCTGAGCGGAAAAGATCCGTTGAGAATTGACAGGGTGGGCGCGTACGCGGCCCGCTATGCAGCCAAGAACGTGGTGGCCGCAGGGCTGGCTGACCAGTGCGAGGTTCAACTCAGCTATTCAATCGGACTCGCCGGCCCGGTGAGCGTCCAGGTGGAGACTATGGGAACGGGCAAGATTTCCGATGATGAAATCAGTGCTCTGGTGGAAAAGAATTTTGATTTCAGGCTGGGAGGGATCGTTAAACAGTTCGATTTGCTTAGACTGCCTTCGATGTCCAAGGGAGGTTTTTATCGCAGACTAGCCGCTTATGGTCATTTCGGTCGGACAGACATGGACTTGCCGTGGGAGGCGATTGATAAAGCGGAACTTCTTAAATCGTCGTAGGGTGGGGGGAGCCGTTGAATCGAGTTCTAGATGAAAGCGGTGAGAATCGAAAGAGGGGAGCCCTGAAAAGCTCGATCCAAAGCTATTCCCAGCAGAGCTTTGGACACGACGTGACCTGCATTGGCAAGAGCTTTTTCAGCATATTTTTCCGTTGGAATTGCTCTCGCGACGTCAATATACTCTTCTCGGGACAGAAGAGTCAGAATTGTCCCGGAGTGCACGATATCCGGATCATAATGAATAATTATGCTGCCGGTAACGGTGTTCACAGAGGTTGATTTGATGCCGGAGAGATCCTCCAGGAGATCCTGAACCTCTTGCGCGCGCAGCGGGTTTCTCTTCAAAGATGGAATCTGTATTCTCAGACGACCCGGCACCTCGTGGAGATAGAATGCCATGCTTTTCTCCTTTTCGTTTCTGACGAGCAGTGCAGCGGTCTTTATGGCCAAGACCTTGTCTGCATCGCTCTGTTTAAAGAATTGCCCTTGCATGTTAGGAGAGTATTAGCAACAAATTAAATGTTAATGTGGAGGCATTTTTAGGGATTACGGTCAGTTGGACAACCTGGGTTTGCAAAAGCTGTGCGCTTCATGGATCGCTGATTTCACTTATGGATGAAACTCTAACTTCACATCAAAAGTAATCGACCACAGGTTGGAGATGATGGGAGAATATAAGTTGGTATTACGGTACAAAAATAGTGAAGAAGGAGGGCGTTGAAAATGGCAATTTGGGATTTCAGACCAAGAGGTGATCTATGGACTGGCGTCGCGGTGGGGGCCGGCCTGCTTGCGGCGCCCGTGGTTATATCATTGGCATGGTCCGCTACTAGGCCCGTGTTGAAGGTTATCCTAAAGGGCGGATTTAGGCTCTATGAAACGGGTCGGCAAATTCTTGGCGAGGCTACTGAGGAGCCGGCGAGAGGGAAGGCAAAGACAATAGAAGCAAGCCGCCCGGCGTTAGCCCAGACGATGAAAAAGGACGAGGAGACTAAAGAAGAAGTGACCGGAAAAGTCAGGGCTGTGGAAGAGCAGGCCAGAGGTGGCCGCGCGAAGCCTAAACCCCACGCGCGAGAAACAGGCGAGAAAAGCCGAAGAAGAGAAGTCGCGCGACCACACGAAACCACCTAGGACCATTCTGCCGGTGAGATGGTCAGCGATAATGAGTTTGGGCCCCGGCCCTTTTCTCGCGGCTCATTTTTCAGCTTGATTAAGGGAGGGATATGATGACGACAGACATGGTTAAGTGTCCGCACTGTTTTGGTGATAAACCGGCGGAAGCAAAAGTGTGTCTTCATTGTGGGCGAGATGAACAAGGCTTCGGTCCGATGGTGCGAAGTCAAATGGTGACGGTTTCGGGGGATGCACTGCCAAAGAGACAACGGATAAGGACCGATCTGAGAATCCACGTCATCCTTGCATCCATAGTGGCGGCACTAGGTTTTCTCATCATGCTGTCGTCAGGTCTCGGCGCTCTGTTGTTCATTTCAGGAATAGTTTGGCTGGTAGCTACGAAGGTTAGAATCCGGTGGCGGCAGCAACAATGAGATTGACATCAATTCGCTTCTAAATAAGTGACACTTGGTTCCCGGTGGGGCAGGCATCTGTGGGTCCGTGCTGAAAGGCGAGATGCCCGAGCCGCCGTTCAGGGTCTGAAGCTGCTAACCCCCACTGAATTATATTCAGCCTCGGACCTTATATTTGGCAAATACTATAGTCGATTTATGGCACCGTCGGGTCTTGTTCCTTGGAAGGCTTGCAGAATGTTGCGAGCGGCTTCCAATGCTATTTTTCGTCGCGCATCGTCCACAGCCGAACCCAGGTGAGGAGTGAAAAAGGTGCCGCTCGTTTCCATAAGCGAGGGGGGAATGCAGGTTGGTCGGTCTTTTCTTACCCAGTCTTCGAACTCGAATACATCGGCCGCGTATCCTGCAAGGTGGCCTGATTGAAGTGCGGAAGCGACAGCCCGCTCGTCCACTACAGGTCCTCTGCCTACATTGACGAGGAAGCTGCCGGGCTTCATTTTTGCAAGCGCCCTTTCATCAACAAGGTGGAAGGTGTCAGCAGTCAATGGAACGGATAAGAGCACAAAATCGCTTTGTCCCAGAAGACTGTCCAACGAAACTCGGCTGAGCCCCCATGCCCTCTCTGCATCCTCCGCCAGCGGGAGCTTGTCTGTGTAGAGCAACTCCATATCAAAACCAGCCAGGCGTTTTGCGACCGCTCGGCCCAAAGCCCCCATACCGACTATTCCCAGAGGTCGGCCGGCCAAACCCGTACCGTAAAGCTTGGGACGCCAGCCTCTGAAGTGACCCGCCCTGACGAAGCGGTCGCCGTCGAGCATCTTCCGAGTCAAGCCGATAAGAAGCCCCACCGCCAGTTCTGCCGTAGGAATGGTGAGGAGGTCCGGCACAATGGTGAACCAAATGCCGCGCCGCGTGCAACTGTCCACATCGAAATTGTCATAGCCCTTGAGAGCCGCCGCTACAATCTTCAGATTCGGGCAGGCACCCAGGAAATCATCGTCTATACTGTCCGTCATAAAGACCATAAGGGCGTGGGCGTCTTGTGTTCGCCGCAAGATTTCCTCATGTGGCAGCGGTTCCCGCTCGTTATTGGGGATGACTTCGCACGATTGCTCTAATAGCTGGATCACCTCCTGGTGCACCCAAGATGTTATCACCACACGATGTTTCATTCATCAGGCCTCTTCGTCTCTATTTGAAGCGCTGTCTCAGGTACGAACCAAAGCTGTCGAACCAGAGTGACCATCAGAAGAATTACGATCAGGATCGCCGACACTTCCTGGTACTGCATGAGTCGCAGGGCGCTCATTAATTCAGAGCCGATACCGCCTGCTCCGACCATCCCCATCACTGTCGACGCCCTGAAGTTGTACTCCCAACGGTAGATGGACACGTCGGCAATTTGCGAGATCACCTGCGCCAGTACTGCATGCACGACAACTTGCATGGGACGGGCTCCCACAGCCTTGACCGCTTCAATAGGTTCGTCATCCACATGCTCAATGGCTTCGGCAAAGAATTTCCCTACCATTCCCACTGAGTGCAGCCCGAGCGCCAGCACTCCGGGTAACGCCCCAAAACCAACGGCTGCAACAAAAATGATACCCATTATCAATTCCGGCACGGAGCGCAATCCGTTAAGCACGCTTCGGGCTATCTGGTACACCAAGGGGTGTGGGGACGTGTTACGTGCGGCAAGCAGGGCCAGAGGCAGAGACAATACCACTGCCATTGCTGTGCCTGCTATGCTCATGGCCAAGGTATCCAAGAGAGGCTTGATCCAGTCAGGCGCGTCAGCGAAATTTGGCGGCAGACTCTCAGCGATGAGGCTGAAGATGGCTGGTATGCCTTCCAGCATGCGTTTCTGATCAAAAAGACCGACATAGTAGAAAGAGGCTGCGATGATCGGAGCAAACATAGCAATCTGCAGCACTAGATGGTACCGCTGTCGTGATTGCTCTATCAATAGCCGGTCGTACCGTTCATTCATGAAGCGGCGCTCCTCGCTGTTGTCAAATTTTCGACAGGTCTACGTTGAGCACACGAGCGAGATCTCTCACCACATCGTAGTCCTTGTCAGTTATGGGAGCAAACCCGTCGGCTTTGAAGGTGCCGAGAATTGCTTTATCCTTTATGCCGAAAAAAACAGCAGCGATTTGTTTCTTGAGTTCAGGCTTCAGGCTGGATCTAAGCACCCACGGGTATTCGGGGAAAGGTTTGGATTCGGCAACAACTCTCACCTTCTCAGGTTTTATGACGCCACGTTCCACGAGAGACTGGAAAATCGTTTTGCTCAAGCCGCCTGCATCGGCCTTTCCCATTTGAACCGTCATGGCTACTGCGTCGTGGGCTCCCACAAAGTGTTCCCGGTAGTCTTTCTTGGCCTCCAGCCCTTGCTCCACCAAGAAGGACTTCGGGATCAGATGGCTGGACGTTGAAGCAGGGTCGCCGTACGCCATGTTCTTCCCTTTAATGTCTTTCGGTGAATTGATCCCCGCGTCAACGTTGGCCACGATCACGCCCTGATATGTTGTGCTCCCTTTGCGCTCCACCGCGGCGAAGGCCTCAATGTCACTCTTGGATTTCGCCAGTACGTAAGAGAGAGGCCCGAAATAGGCAACATCAATACGACCGTGACGCATAGCTTCAATCATGGAAGAATAGTCGGTTGTGACAACAAGTTCGATTTTCTTGCCGAGCTTCTCCGCGAGATATGTCTTGAGAGGCTGGTTGTTCTTTATGACGGTCGACGCGCTCTCATCCGGGAGCAGAGCGACCTTCAGTGTCTCGGGATCCGGCTCACCTGCTGCGTGTGCGAGACATAAAGCTGAAAAGGCAAGAACAAGGGACACCAGAATCGACAATAGTTTTTTCATCATTTGATCCTCGCTTTTTTCTGAGTCTTAAGACTTGGTAAACCGTGGAATTGTGCTTCATCACTTTTCGTCAGGCTGCCACTGCGGTCTTTATTCTTTTCCCGTGATAAATCAGTTGCAGAACCTCCGGCGAAAGTCTCTCGGGTCCGCCGTCGAACACTATTGTTCCTTTTGCCAGCCCGACGATTCGGTCAGCGTACTTCCTGGCCCATTCCACCTGGTGAAGGGATACAATCGCGGGAATCACATCCTCTTTGGTGATCTTATGAAGAAGTGAAAGCACGCCGTCGGCTGTTCCAGGATCCAGGCTTGCCACTGGTTCATCTGCCAGAATCAACTGGGGCTTCTGCGCAAGTGCTCGTGCGATACCCACTCGCTGCTGCTGACCGCCGCTGAGGTTGTCCACCCTTTCGAGCGCTCTATCGAGAAGACCCACACGCTCCAGACATTCCAATGCAAATTCCTGCTCATGCCTGGGCAACGGAAAGAGGCTGCGCAAGGAGCTATATTGTCCCAGTCGGCCCACAAGGACGTTTTTCAGGGCACTTTGACCAGGTATCAACTGATGTTGCTGAAAAATCATGCCCGTCAAGCGTCTGAATCGGCGCAGTTTCTTCCGGTCGGAGTCGAGTTTTCCCAGACCTTCGACAACTATCTCACCGCAAGTGGGCCTATTCAGGAAGTTGAGACAGCGCAGCAGTGTAGATTTGCCCGCGCCGGACGGTCCCAGCAAAACAGTGAAGTGGCCTTTGCGGAATTTGAGGCACGTCGGGCGCAGTGCCATTGCACCACCCGGATAGCACATGCCGATCCCGTCCAATTCAATCATTTGAAGCCCCTTTAGTGAATGTCAGAAGAGACTATGTCTCAACGGCGATCTCGGTTCCGTTTGAGTAAAATCATGACTGATGTGGATTAGGCTTTTGTGCGGAACAAATTAGAAAATAGTGAACATGCCGGAAAATTGATGGCGAATCATTTAGACAGTTGTTTTAGTAGATTAGGGCGCATCGCTACCCTGGTTCAGGATTAAATGGGCCAGGCTGTTGAGGCTTCGATATCAGCACCTGACCGTGCAAATGGGCCAAACCCTCAGCGTTCTCACCCGAAGAGGGTTGGTTCTGTTCTTGGGGTGGCTTTGCAGTAGTCGCGTCTCGGCGTTTGGGCCGCCTTCAGGCTTCGTTGGGCAATCCGTGTTGCTAAGATGGCAACGCCTATCGTCGCTGCAAGTCCGATCCATATAAAAACGCGACCGGCCGTACCGCTGTCTGCCTGGCCTGTAACCGAAGCGGCTAAAGATTTTGCTACGGAGCCCAGGTAGACCAACATCAGGGTCTCAGGAAGCATACCAATCAGTGTTGCGAGAGCGTAATCACGGAAGGAAACCTTGGTAAGGCCCAAGGCATAGTTCAGAATGTTGAAAGGGAACACCAGACTCAGCCGGAGCAGCAACACGATCCTAAACCCATCTTTACCTACAGCGGCATCAAAGGCTACAAATTTTGGGTTGTCGGCTATCTTCCGGGCGATCCGGTCGCGAGCCACGGTCCGCCCAACGAAAAAAGCGGCACATGCCCCGAAATTGGCCCCTATCGACGCGGTTAAAACTCCCACGGGAACGCCGAATAGGAAGCCCGTCACTAAAGTAAGTATCGATCCGGGGAGCAACAGTAGGCACGCCAAAACATAGACGGCTGCAACGACAATGAGGCCCCATCCACCCAGACTGTGGGTCCAGTCGAGCACTGACGCCAGGTAATAGTCCAACGGCATAAATGTCACTTCAGCAGCCAACTTTTGTCACAGTATCAGCAAAAGAAGAGCAGAATATCTACGCTGACTGCCTCTGTGGGCCCTCTGCCTGAAAGGACCACATCCAGGGTACCTGAAAGCTGGTCCCAAAAGCGTCCGGGGCTTCGGTATAAAGATCCCACGCCTTGTTGAACGCAATGTCGAATGAGCGACTCTCCGCGTACCCACGGGCCGCCTTCCCCATCTCCTTCAGACGCCGTGGGTCTGACAACAAGGTCTGTATTCCGTCCAGAAGGCTTTTCTCGCTGTTTCCTTCAACTACCAGGCCTGTTTTTCCCGGAATGATGTTCTCCTGAGGTCCGCCGCAATCGGTCACAATAACCGGAAGCCCGGAGGCCTGACCTTCCAGAACCACGTTTCCGAAGGTATCGGTGGTGCTGGGAAACACAAAAAGATCGCAGGAAGCATATACTTCCGCAAGCGCCTCACCCTCCACATATCCCATGAAAATAGTCGGGGTCTCCGTCAAAGCCTGCTCCATCTCTTCGCGGTACGGACCATCCCCCACAATGAACAGATTCACTTTTTCCCCTGACTGGACCAGTGACCTGAAAACCTTCACAAGGATCTCCAGGTTTTTTTCCTTGGATACTCGACCGACATACAGGAGCTTCACCGCTTCCTTGCTACTGCAATGGCCATCAAGACAGCCGCTGCGCTTAGCCGGGTGGAATCGGGCATTGTCCACTCCTCTCGGAGTGACAATAATTTTGCGACGGGGTATGCCTCTTTCTGCAAGTTCGGTAGCCGTGCTTCTGGATGGCACATACACGCGATCCATTTGGTCGTAGTACCACAGGACGTATTTCCACATGAGTTCAGCGGCGACTGACGCGTCTTCGGTGAGATACTGAGAATACTGAGGTAGGGCTGTATGGTAAGTTCCCACGATAGGAATCTTCAATATGCGTGCGATGGCTAGTGCTGCGAGCCCGAGAGGTCCCGGCGTAGCGCAATGAATGTGCGTGAATGCTTCATTGTAGCAGTAGTCAAGCATTTCCAGAAATGGCGGATAGAAAAGCTTCTGTTCCGGGTAAACCGGAGTTTCGTATACTCCGATTGGCTTGAAGTTCGTGACCCCCTCATCGCTGGTGCGATGCAAGGGGTCACAGGTTATCACAGTATAGTTCTTGCCCGCCCGTAGGGCGGCCCCTATTTGCCTTTTCAGCGTGCCGGCAACTCCATTGACTTCGTAGAATGTGTCCGTAAAGTGAGCGACTTTAAGGCTTCGTGCTTTCTTAGAGCAATTCGGTTCTTCGTGGAGAAACCTGGCAGAACCACGTTGCCGAAATGACGGTCCTCCGAGTAAATCGAGAAGGCAACAAAATACGGCGCCAACACGGAATATAGCGCCCCGGCGGAAACCCAACACGCTGAAGAGATTAAGAAAATGGGCTCCGGAGAGGCTGTCCAACACGTGGTCGGTAAAGTGCCCCAAGGCCTTGGTTGAAACCTTGTCCACAAAATGGAACCATTTCTCGTCGAGCGTTTCGCTATCTCCGTTACCGTTGTTGAAGATCTCCGAAAGTTGCGGATCATCCCAGATCAGTCGGTGAGTCTCCTGCCGGAGCAAGTTCAGGACAGTGCCATTTCCGCCGCGATCTGCCTTGTGCTTCTTCCCGTGGTTCCAATAGAAATCCAGTCTTGCCAGAAGACCTGGCTCACGGTCTTGGCCCACCTGGAGGAACCTGTCCAGGAATTTGAAGATGACGTCGCTGTTTACATATCGCTTCAAATCAAATTTGTGCTGATAAAACTGATATGCTACGCTGTACACATTGTGAGCCAGTGTTTTGGGAGTCGAACCCGGGACCGGCCACTTTGGCCTCGTTCTGTTCGATTCCTCGCAGGAACTGTTCCGCACATTCCGCCGCTTCTACTTCAGTATATCTGCGGGCTATTGTGAGCGAGCTATGATCGTCCGATCCTCCGGTCAGGTTCTTTACCCACGGGAAAAGAAACGATGGGGTCAAATTGTGCTTTTCTGCAAGCTGTTCAATCTTTTCCGGGGTCAGAATGGAGAGCACGAGTTCGAGGCACCGGTTCTGTTCCTCATTGCGCGCACCGTTCAGTTCAAAATTCTTGAAAATGAGCAGACACTTCTCGAAGTGTTCGATGCTAAGTTTCCCATTTATGGAAAACAGCGGATGAGCGAGCACATGGGTTATCCTGCTTTCTCTCAGGTAAGCCGTCAGGTCGAACACGTTCTCACGAACTCTTTGAATGTCTTCGTGTCGCTTCTCATCAATATTGTATACCAGGACGTGAAGTTTGCAGCCGTCGTCGGGGAAATAGGTGGTCACTTCCTCACTGATGAAAGTGTCGGGAAGGTGGGCAATCTCCAAGGAGCCCTCGATTGTATTGTGATCAGTAATTGTGACCGCGGACATTCCTCTCTTTTTTGCGATTCTGTAAAGATGCACGGGGTCGGTGAAACTTTCCGGACACCCAAGCTTCTTGAGGATCCACTCCGAAGGCCGTTTGGAAAACTTCGAATGGACATGCAGATCGATATTCATGCCATCACCACCTTTCTTCAGTATTCATGTAGGTTGGTTTAAATTGATCATTCCACGAGCACAGACTCGCCGGCTCGCACTTTGTCTCCAGGGCTCACCTTGACTTGCATCTCGGCCAACTGTGGAACAACTATGTCCACCTGAGATCCGATTCGGATCATTCCAAAGATCTCTCCCTTGCTGACGTTTCCCCCTTCAGGGATATAGCTGTCGATGCCGTTCACATTTTTCCCCGCTATCTGGACCACGTAACAGGACATTTCATCGCCTTTGAATCTTCCGCTGATCCTTGTTACGGTTCTTTCGTTCTCCAATGATGTGGAGGCTGTTTTCATACAGGGGCAGCCGATTGAGCAGGGTCCGAAGGTGCATTGGTCCCATGTGCAGGTTTGTCGTCTTTGGAGGGTGATGAACGATCTGTTCGACTCTCCCTGCTACAGGCGCGCGGTTATAGTGAACATTAAAGGGGCTCATGAAGATGCCTACCACGAGCTTGGGAGCCTCCATGTCCTGTCGCACTATGTCCTTAATGCGAGCTGCGACTCCTTGTTTTATAACTATTACCTCTTCATTTGGCTGGACCTTCTTAACGTACACAACTGTCCCATCGGCCGGACTGACAATGTTTTCGCCCTGAGCAATGGTCCTGTCCGGGTTCCGGAAGAACCAGATGTAGCGCCAGAAAAGGAATGCCGCGATTATGACCAGCACGCACAGCAAGAAGATGCGGGTCAGTGAGCTTGTTTCCATATGGCGGGCTCCAGGACTCGAACCAGTGCAACACCGGATGAAAAAGGGAAATTTACCACCTCGAACGCTTGCTCCTCTCTCTTCACAATCTTCAACCATCGTTTGACGCCCGAATGGTGAAGGAATTCTCTAACGTAGATGTTAGTATCGTGAAGAAAGATGTAACTATTCTTGCGACAACGGCCGAGCATGCTGATGAAATCGTATTTCACATCTTCATATGAATGATTTCCGTCGATGAAGCCCAGGTCGATGGGGGGCAACTGTAAGTCTTCGTAAGAAGGAAACATTTGGTCGCTCCGCATCTTATGGTGGGTTACGATATCTTCAACGCCGAATCGCTGGAAATGATCTTTAACGCTGGTGTCGGAACTCCAGGTAGCTCGGCCTCCCATTGTCTTTAGAGGGCCATCCTTTAGCAAGGAATACGAGGGATCCACAAACGTAAGGGCGCCCTGTCCATTGTCCTTCATGGCAAGAGCCAGGCAGACCACACTGAAGCCGTATCCTGAGCCGATCACCAGCGTGTGTTTCGGCCGGAGGGCTCTTGCAACCCCGTAATAGATGAAGCCGAAACCAAGATTCAAATTGCGGGGTTTTTGGTTATGCCCGAGCGGTTTGGCGTGCTGAAGGACATCTTTGAGTAAACCTGTACTGAGACTGCATTCCGCCATTCTTTCCTCCTAATTATCCTTAAAGTCGGCTTATTCTCCGGTGCCGCATGAAGCGAATTTCAGGACCATCGTGCCTGGCTTGACTCGTGGGCGCGGCCGGCCCCTTACTAGGACTGGGTCCGTTATGGGAATATTACCCAGGCGTGAGTTTTTCATTAAACCTGGCTTTGTTCAGCATATATCGATGCCAAGTTCTTTACGGAGACCCTTTCTTCCAGGTTTAGAAAGCCACCGTGTCGATGTCGCCGCGAAGACACAATGTGCCCAAACTGTGAGCCCCTCGTTAGGTCCGCTATAATTGTTTGTTAGCAAATACCGATTTAGAGGTGTCCGATCTGAGATTTTGAGGATCGGCAGCTGATACGCACTTTGGTATCGGGCTCGTAATCGAGCACGTAAGGTTTCCACTCCTATCCAACTTTTAACTTTGCACTAGCGATCCCTTAACATTGATCGTTTCTAATGAAATCCCGGCTCCGGATGCCCGTGCTGTCCTTCAAATGTATGCCGCCCAAGCATCCCGAAGGGCAGCCGGGCACCTTGTAAAGGGTTTCTCGTATACATATCGATACCATCTTGCTGATTGCAAAAAGGAGGACAAAATGGGGCGACAGATCTATTCGTGCACGGCCACTTCAATATCAGCTGTTAAACTCACACTCGTTGTGACTGTTTTGCTGACTTTGCTGGCAGCGCTCTTGGCCAATGCGGCTCCGGATGTTGAGAGTTTAAGCGGGGCAGGGGCCTCTTTCCCGTATCCAGTCTATGCCAAGTGGGCCACAAAGTATAATCAAAACACCGGGTTGAAGCTGGGATATCAGTCAATTGGGTCCGGCGCGGGGATAGCCCAGATCAAAGCCAAAACGGTTGATTTTGGCGCTTCCGACGAACCCCTGAAAGCGGAACAACTGGACAAAGTCGGATTGATCCAGTTCCCCTTGATAATGGGGGGGGTGGTTCCGGTTATCAACGTTGAGCGGATAGCAAAGGGAAAACTGAGGCTAACCCCTGAACTATTGACGGACATATACCTGGGCAAAATCAAGAAGTGGAATGACCCAAGAATAATGGCAGTGAACTCTGACTTGAAACTGCCCGGCCAGGATATCACCGTGGTACACAGGGCCGACGGCTCGGGAACTACCTGGATTTTCACCAACTATCTCAGCAAGATATCAGCAGAATGGAAGGAAAAGGTAGGGAACGACAAGACCGTCTCCTGGCCCACAGGCGTAGGGGGGAAGGGCAATGAAGGGGTCTCTGCTCTGGTGAAAAAAACTGAAGGAGCCATTGGATATGTTGAGTATGCATACGCTCTGCGTGAAAGACTGAAGTTCGTGCAGCTCCAGAATCGCGGCGGTAAATTTGTCGCCCCTACTATCGAGACATTCCAGACTGCGGCTGCCAACGCCGATTGGGAGAAGGCCCCCGGTTTCTACATGGTGCTTACCGACCAGCCTGGTGAGAAGAGTTGGCCTATCGTTGGCGCTTCATACATTCTTCTATACAAAGATCAGTCCGCACCGGAAAAGGCTGAGGCTATGCTGAAGTTCTTCGACTGGTGTTTCAAGCAGGGATCGTCAATGGCCATGGATCTGCACTATGTGCCGATGCCGCCAAAAGTGTACAATCTGGTGGAAGCAGATTGGACAAAACAGGTAACTGCCGGGGGCAAACCAGTGTGGAAGTGATGGTCCAATGAGCCGCAAAACGCAATACTAATTTGGGATTAATCTATTCGAATGAGAGTGGAGTTGAATACTTTCAGGCCCTCGAACAGTAGGGCCGACAGCAGACATGACAGGAGGATTTATTCTCGTGGGATTTCTACCAGTTCCGGATGAGGTAAGGGTGATGCATTCTAAGATCGATCAGCTTACGGAAGTCGTGAATGCACAGACAAAACTTTTGGAAAAACTTCTCGTTCGTTCAGGGGAAGCAAACGGCTCAAACGGGTCACTGACAGGAGTTGAGAAACGACTCGGACATATAGACGACTCCCTTACAATGATCAAAGATTGTGTCAGATTCAAGTAATTCGGGCGATTTCACTGTTTCTACAGACCGCTTTTGTCCTTGCGTTGACAGGATTCGACTGACCTGTAAGGCAGAAACCTTCCGAAGTGGGAAACATGCGGGGCGCAGATGTGCTGCGCTCCCAAGCCCACACAATCGAGAATATCTGAAGCACCGCGGCCGCTGTTACGGCTCAATCTTGGTGCCGAGCACCTTGAGGAACTCTGCCAGCCAGTCTGGGTGCGCAGGCCAGTCAGGCGCGGTTACCAGATTACCGCCCACATGGCTCTTGTCCGAGGGAATATCGATCTTTTTGGACCCTTCGGAAGACGCTAACTGCATTTGTATTAATACGGGCCGATGCCAGGCTCAATTGGGGGGTAAATATTGCATCGGCCCGAGCACGCCAATCAATAATCCGTGTGTTACACTTGTCTCTATTTCTTCAGCCAGGCATGATGCGTACCTAGGCCGCGGTCGGCGCAGAAATCGACAAATTCTCTGAGACCGGGTGTGGTCGATTTCGTGTCAAAGTACATAACCTGCGGCGCGGACAAGGGGTACGAGCGGTCCCCGATGCTATCCACGGACGGCATAACGGCGGGAGACCCGTCATTTTCTTTAATGGCGATGATCTTCACCATACCTCTGATCCTGCCCCTCATTGCTTCAGTATAGCGCGCGTCGGCTATGGAGCCCTTCCGATTCCAAACAACCCTGATTATGTCGGGGTCAAACAGCTTCACTGTATGTTGCGCGAGCGGAAAACCATGGAGCACAAATTCTCGGAGGAATCTCTCAGTGCCTGATACCGATTCATCTCGGGACATCGTTACTATGGGCTCATCTAAGCCGCCCACCTGAGCCCAATTGACATATTCGCCCAGGAATATCTTCCGGGCCTGGTCCATTGTCAGCTCATTGACCGGATTCTTAGGATCGGTCACGAGCGCTACCGCACCCCAGCCCACAACTCTCTCCTGCAAGGAGATTCCTTGTTCGACCGCCTCTTCCTTCAAGTCCTCTTCCAATTTGCCCAGTGTCATAATTGCATCGCTGGTGTTATCACTTAGGGACTGCAAATAGGAATGCTGATCCGCGTGAGTGACTATAACCTTGGTTTCAACCGCCCGCTCCATGTAGCGCCGGGCTAAATCCATCACCGTGAAATAGAGGTATTTGGAGCCGCTTAGATGGACAACCGTCGAGTTCTCGGCTTGCGCAGCCGAACTCCACACGGGGCTATTGATTAGAACTGCAAAGAGGACCGCCAACCCTGCGTTACTGTACCACTTCATTGAACAATCCCTTTCCTAACATCCGTGAATTTAATCGCCCGCGGCGGACGGACTAATGCACGTCCCCCCTCGGCACGGGCTAGACAAATGAAAAAACGCTGCACGAGCATGTTTAAGGGCTGGAGGTTAGGGCCGTATTAGGGGCCAGATAAATCTAAGTTAGTTCGTCAAGTCAGGCGGATGACATCCTGATTCCTGGTCCTTGTCAATTCAGCCCGAGCACTAGAGCGCATGCGCTATTGTGGCGGCACCTATAGAGACATACGGCACTAGTCAACTGATTTGTCCTGGGTCTGAAGACATCCGCTCTGCCCTGGGCTTATGACTGTGTGTAACAATTTGCTCATCTGTATGGCCGTATAGGGCTTGGAAAGCACTCCGGAAAATCCGTAACTTCTGAAGTCCGCCATAATGGGATCATTGCAGTAACCACTGGAAACTATAGCTTTAACTTCAGGGTCTAACAAAAGCAATTTCGTTATGGCTTCTTTGCCTCCCATTCCACCTGGAATGGTTAAGTCCATTATCACCGCATCAAAAGGTCTTCCGTCTTTCTTGCAGCGTTCGAAGAGGCCCAGAGCTTCGAAGCCGTCCTTAGTGATGCAGACTTGGTATCCTAGATTCGTCAGCATCTCCCTTGTAAGCTGTCTGATCAGTAGCTCGTCATCCATCACCAGCACCTTGCCTTTGCCTCTCTGAAACGAATCGGGGAATTCGTTTTTTGCGACCGCATGATTTTCCGAAGCCGGCAGATATATCGTGAAGGTTGTCCCAAGCCCTGGTTTTGAGTCTACCGTGATGTGGCCGTCATGCCTCTTTACTATGGCGTAGGATGTGGCCAGCCCGAGGCCACTGCCTTTCTTCTTCGTGGTGAAGTAAGGATCAAATATCTTTTCAAGATGTTTCCGAGCCACCCCCGTGCCTTCGTCCGTAACAGATATCTTGATACATTTTCTCTGAGTTAGGGGAAGACCATCGCTTGGGCTCGCGATGAAGTTTTCGGCGGATATTCGAATTGTTCCTCCGTCAGGCATTGCCTGATCAGCGTTAATGATAAGGTTGTGGATGACCTGGCCGACTTGGCCTTCGTCTATTTCTGCATGCCACAGGTCATCTTGAATGCTGAACTCACATTTCACATTTGAACCTCTCAGTGCAAAACTTGACCATTCCGTAAGGAGTTCATGAACAGACGCAATCTTCCTGATGGGAGCCCCTCCCTTGGAAAAGGTCAACATTTGCTGCGTGAGGCTCCTTGCCCGCATCGAAGCCTTTTCAGCTTCTGATAGTCTTTCAAATACCTTGCTTTTCGGATCAACACCCATTTTTGCCATGGAAAGATTGCCCACTACCGCGGTCAAAATATTGTTGAAATCATGCGCTATCCCGCCGGCCAAAATCCCTACGGATTCGAGTTTTTCTGCCTTTATTGCTTCTCGCAGCATGTGCCGTTGGTCGGTGACGTCTCTGAACACCAACACAATGCCAACGACAACGGTTTTCGTGTCCCGTATAGGCGCGCCACTGTGCGAAATCATTCGCTCGGCGCCATCTTTAGAAATCAGAAGGGTGTGATTGGCCGTTCCGCAAATCGAGCCCGATTTGAGAACCTTTTCCACAGGACTTTGGGCTCGCGTTCTACTATCCTCGTCAATTATCGCAAATACTTCGTCCAGCTCTCTACCTATGGCTTCTTCTTGTTGCCAACCGGTGAGTTCTTCCGCCACGCGATTTATAAGAGTCACTCTTCCGGCAATGTTTGTGGTAATCACGCCGTCGCCGATTGAGCGCAAGGTCACCGCTAGGCGCTCTTTCTCCTCGGCCAATGCATCTTCGGCCTGTCTGCGCAAGGCAAGATGTCTATTGATAATCAGGTAAACACCCAGCCACGCTGCAAGAAGAATCAGCATGCTGGTCACAGCGAGAAAGCCTGTCTGCCAAATACGTTTGCGAAAAATTTTGATCTCTTCTGCTATTCGCCCCTGAACCGCTTCAGTCATCTTGCTGATCCCCTGCGAGTACAGGGCCTTTTGTTCGTCATATCGCTGACTAAACAGGAGTTCGGAAGCTTCTTTCTGTCGGCCTTGTCGAACAAGGGCGAAGCCCACGGATTCCATTTCTATCAATTTTGTGTACGCGAGCTTGGTCTGAGCAGCGTAAGTCTTCTCATATTCCGCGCGTGCTTGTAGGGCGACTCCCACGATAGCATTGTCGAGTTCACTCTCGACCGTTCGGTATTGTTTCTCCCATTTGGGATCGCCAGTTGCAGCCGCCAGCCTGGCACACATGGTTAGAATTTCGTCTAGGTGCGCTACAGTTCCAATAAGGCGCTGAAGTTGCAGCTCATGATTCCCGATTTTCGATAGAGAATCATACATGCTCCATACGATAGAGCCTACAATGGGCAGCAAAGTCACACCCAATATCAAACCGAGCGTGAGAACTTTCATAGGGTTTGCGAGCACGCCGCCGCTAAGTGGTCTTAACCCGAACATCATTCCTCCGCATTGTCACAATGGGGGCAGACGATTGCATTCGTGTAAGCTTCCGGCACGATGACATGGCCTGTGGGAGCTTATGGTTTTTTGATTGGATTCAGATTAACAGACGGTTAAATCTCTATTAGATTAGCTTTTGCGAATCAAACCGACAGGCGACCCGTTCCAAACTCCCGAAAGACTGACCAGGAAAAGACCGCCTACCGGGAGTAACGTGTATGAGGAAGGCGAGGGAAGAGGCACCAAAAGAGTAGGGTAGGGAGCAATTCGCCGTGCTCGCGTTTTGCCCGCACCGAAAAGGACTGAAAAGGATCGACGGGGACTGAAATCGCTCAACTTTTTTGTATAGATCGTTGATATTGTTATGGCCAAAGTTGGCCTGTCACGCCGGAGGTCGGAACTTCGGGTTTCCGCTCTCCCGCCACCAAGGGCACGAAACGACAGAGAGTTGACTTTAAGAATAGACACCTGCCTTCATTAGAAGGCTGGAGTAGACCCCATTTTGTTAGGAGTTTGCCTTTGAAGAGGACGTGGTTGGGGCTGTCGGCGCATATAGTTTGTGCATGATGTCCATGATATGCTGAAGTGTGACCATTGCCATTCACGAAATTCTTTCAAGATGTTGGGATCGAAATTGCCGCTGGACATGGCCAATGCAGAAGAAAATTTGAGCTACCTGGAAGTAGGGATTTCGGGAGGCGCGTCTCGATTGATCACGTGTCGAAGCGTGGCACCTATCCGAATCCTGAATCCCCATGTACGGGCATCGAGCTGTCACGTGCTTGTTTCAAATTATGGCGGGGGCATGGTTGACGGCGACAATGTCTGCTTGCAGGTGATCTGCCGAGACAGGCGCTCGGCTAATGTTGGTTCCGTGGGAAATTTGCAGGTCTACAGAAGCCCTACCAAAGGCTGTTCACAGACCGTCAAAGGACGTCCTGGAGGCAATACTTTGTGCGTTTTCAATTCCGACCCGGTGGTCCTACATTCTGGTAGCCGTTTCGAACAGAAACAGGAATGGAATGTCCATCCGGAGAGTTCTCTCCTGGTGGCGGAATGGGTGATTGCCGGGCAGACTGGAAACAGGCGAGCGTCTTTGCTTTTGGTGAGTATATTTCTGAATTTACAGTGTTTATTGACGGTAATCCCTTGGTCGCTGATCGATTCGAGTTCCAGACCTGATCAACTCGATTACCATGATCCTGCACTTGTTCAGCGGATTGGCATGTCTTTTGAATGTGTACATGGTGGGTCATCAAGTGGGCTCGCTCTGGAAAACGTGCTGGCAAAGGAAATTGACGCAATACCGGGAGTCTGATTCCCAGACTCTGGCGTCGATCCATCCTGTTCAACGGAACGGATATATTCTTCGGGCGCTGGCAAAGGACAGGAGCTCGTTGACCTGGATCGCGGATCGCATCTACGAGTTCGTGTCTCGGGAAGATTACCTCGGGTTTAACCCGTGCGAGAGAAAATATTAGATTGTCACGAGGTTCGCACATGAGGCTATCACCACGAGAAATAGAGAAGTTGATTCTGCACAATGCTGGATTCCTTGCGCAAAAAAGATACGCTCGCGGACTGAAATTGAATTACGTGGAATCCGTGGCTCTCATCGCATCCCAGTTGCTGGAGTTCATTCGGGAAGGACACAGCGTCGCCGATTTGATGAATCTTGGGAAAAGAATACTGGGAATAAACAATGTCTTGCCTAACGTGCCGGAAATGATTCACGAAGTGCAAGTTGAGGGCACGTTTCCCGACGGCACCAAACTTGTAACCGTGCATGATCCTATCTGTCGAGAGTCTGGTGATCCCTCGCTGGCACTCTACGGGAGTGGATTGACCATGACGGATGAGGTGAAGTCCGCGGACAACATCGTCCACAACAAGCCGGGAGAGATCATATGTGAGGACGAAGACGTGATTCTCAATGAAGGCCGGACGACGATAAGTCTGGAGGTAACAAACATGGGTGATCGACCTGTCCAGGTAGGTTCACATTACCCGTTTTTTGAAGCGAATCCCCAGTTGCGTTTTGAAAGGCGGCGGGCTTATGGGTTCCGGCTCGACATACCATCCGGGGCAGCGGTGAGATTTGAGCCCGGTGAATCCAAGACCGTCGAACTGGTGGAGATCGCGGGTGAACGGAAAGTGTACGGCGGTCACGGGCTCATTTCAGGGCAACTCTCTGAGGCCAATCAAGTGGTCGCTTTGACTAAAGCCAGAGAAAAGGGTTTTTTAGGAGCCGACAATGAGTAGACGATTGTCTCGTTCCGCTTATGCAGAAATCTACGGACCCACCGCAGGTGATCGATTGCGTCTGTCCGACACGACTCTGATTATTGAGGTGGAAAAGGATTTCACGGTGTACGGCGACGAGTGCAAGTTCGGCGGCGGAAAAGTCCTCCGTGACGGTATGGGGCAAGCTTCGGGCATCCCTGGAGAAAGACGCTCTGGATGCCGTGATCACCAATGTGGTTGTGATTGACCATACAGGTATATTTAAGGCCGATGTGGGCATAAAGGACGGGCATATTGCCGGAATCGGCAAAGCCGGCAATCCCCACATAATGTCTGGAGTTGACCCTGGTCTCGTGGTGGGAGTGACCACGGAAGCCATTGCCGGAGAGGGCATGATATCTGACTGCGGGCGGCATTGATTCCCACGTCCACTTTCATCTGCCCGCAGCAGATCAATGAAGCGCTGGCTTCCGGTCTCACCACCATGATTGGCGGCGGAACAGGACCGGCCACGGGAACCAATGCCACGACCTGCACGCCCGGCGGCAATTACATTCAAATGATGCTGCGGTCAACTGATGCGTTTCCTCTCAATTTCGGCTTCATGGGCAAGGGAAATTCTTCTCACCCGGAAGGTCTTATTGAACAGATCGAAGCAGGAGCAATGGGTCTGAAACTCCATGAAGACTGGGGAACGACTCCCGCAGCCATTGACACGTGTCTTGGCGTGGCCGACAAGTATGACGTCCAGGTTGCCATCCATACCGACACGTTGAACGAATCGGGTTTTGTTGAGCACACCATAGCAGCGTTCAAAGGCAGGACCATACACACCTTTCACACTGAGGGCGCAGGCGGAGGGCACGCTCCGGACATCATACGACTGTGTGGCGAGCCGTATGTGCTGCCCAGTTCCACAAATCCGACGCGGCCATTAACGATCAACACACTGGACGAACATCTGGATATGCTGATGGTGTGCCATCATTTGGACAAAAATATACCCGAGGATATTGCGTTTGCGGAGAGCCGTATTCGTGGTGAGACCATTGCCGCGGAAGACATTCTGCACGATATGGGTGCGACTATCCATGATGTCGTCTGATTCACAGGCTATGGGACGTGTCGGCGAAGTCATTTGTCGCACGTGGCAGACAGCTCACAAAATGAAAATTCAGCGTGGACCTCTGGACGAAGACAGCGAAAGAAACGACAATTTCAGAGTGAAGACGATACATTGCCAAATACACGATCAACCCCGCCATCGCAAACGGCATCTCGAATTACGTGGGCTCTATCGAAAAAGGTAAGCTTGCGGACCTCGTGCTGTGGAAACCGGCCTTTTTCGGCGATAAAGCCGGAAATAGTGATCAAGGGCGGCGTCATAGCTCAGGCTCAGATGGGCGACCCGAATGCGTCCATCCCGACTCCTCAGCCTTATTTTTCAAGGCCCATGTTCGGAGCGTTCGGTTCGACGGCCAAGCATCACTCGCTGGCTTTTGTTTCCAAAGCAGCGCTGGAATATGTCCGTGGCCAGTACGGCCTCGTAAAAAAAGCGGTGAGTGTCGGAAATTGTCGAACTATCGGCAAAAAGGATTTGAGGCTTAACAGCCTATGCCCGGAGATCGTCGTAGACCCGGAATCGTACAAAGTGTATGCCAATGGGGTGCATCTTATTTGCGAACCGGCAACAAAGTTGCCTTTGGCGCAAAGGTATCATTTGTTTTAGGGCCCGATTCCAAGGTCTGCGCGAGAACAAGGCAAGTAACCATGAGCATCGAGGACCATTGTTCTCCGGAATTGCGGCTGTTCCAGATTACGGATTCCGCATTTCCTTTCGGCAGCTTCGCCTTTTCATACGGCCTTGAGAGCATGGCGAAACTCGGTCTCATTAAAGATATCTCCGATTTCAAGAAATATCTTTTGAACGTTCTGACTCAAGTGTCATGTAGCGAAATTCCGTTCGTGAACAGTTCGTACAAATGCGCGCCAGGAGAACATGACATCCTCGTCTCGGTTTTCGGGAGGTTGGAAGCATTCATAACAATACCGTGCATGCGCAAAGCGAGCATTACCCAGGGAAGGAGTCTGCTCCAGGCGGTTAAGGCTGTCTATCCTGAGTACAACTTTCAGAAGGTCACAAACTCGGCTGCAAGACACGGGTTGTTCACTCATTACGCTCCCGTCTTCGGAATGGTATCGCCGAAGCTATCGGTCTGAGCCACCGATCAGACGCTTTCCGCGTATGTGTACATTGCCTTACGTGATCAGACGAGCGCAGCCATACGACTCGGATTGCTCGGACCGCACGAGGCTCAAGGAATTCTCAGAGAAGCTCTTGAACACGTAGACGAGGAACATACACCGCGTCCAGGACCTCGAATACCACCAGGCATTCAAGGTGGCTGTGGCCCTCGAAATTGCGCAGGCGCATCATCCGAAGCTCTACAGCCACTTGTTTCAGAATTAAGGGCATCGCTGAGATCGGGGAGAACAGTGCTAGGCGCCGGTCGATATTCTGCGCTGAGCCATCACGACGAGGTCGAAAAACTTCGCCGCCCGTGAGGGCCATCGGCATCTGCCATACTCCACGGAGCACACAGCAGGCAAACAGGTCCGACAAAACGCACACTCACAAACACGGTGAAATGAACATTCGCACGAACCTATGCAGGACCGGGTGAATTCCGGCTCCGGGAGCTTGCGATCTACCGCACCGCAAATTTTCGGATCGTGCGTTTACCGTGGGAATAGGAGGTCCGGTGGAAGCGGGAAGACGGCGTTGCTCCACGCTCTCTGCACGAGCATGCGTGACGAATACAGTATCGGTGTGGTGACGAACGACATTTTCACTCGTGAAGACGCGGAATTTCTTATTCGCAACAACGCGCTCGAACGAAGAAAGGATCGTCGCAGTGGAAACCGGCGGGTGTCCTCATGCGGCTATTCGCGATGATATCAGCATGAATCTGTGCGCCCTGGAAGATCTGATGTTCAGTTTCCAAGGCAAAATCGACCTGTTATTCCTGGAAAGCGGCGGCGACAATCTTGCAGCTCACTTCAGCAGAGAATTGGTCGATTTCTCCATCTACGTCATTGACGTGTCGGGTGGAGATAAGATTCCGTCGTAAAGGGGGACCGGGAATAACTCAATCGGACCTGCTGGTGATCAACAAGATCGACCTCGCTGAAATGGTGGGTGCAGATCTTGAGGTCATGACCCGCGATGCGGGAAGAATGCGAGGGCAAGGGAAGACCCTGCTTACGTGCATGAAAGACAGCCGAGGCGTGCCGGAAGTGGTAGAAGCGATCCTTGCTGCAAAACGCTCCTTGGCCGGGAAAATGCTTGGATCGAAAGAATAAACTCCTTCGCCGAAGCTAATGTCTTCGCGGAGGATGATCTGAGATTAGCCGCGCCTCCAAAGCTAAACGTGGAGGTGTTCAGCAATGAGGGTTTCAGTCACCTCCGTGGTGGCCCCCTCAGCGACGACTGCACCGCGATCCATGATGTAGAATTGGTGGCCGAATTCTTTCACGAAGTCAAGGAACTGCTCCACAATGACCATCGCCACGTCCTTTTCCGCAACAAGGTTTCGCAACACCTCCCGATTCTTTCAATAATGTTCGGTTGAATTCCTTCGGTGGGCTCGTCGAGCAAGATCACCTTCGGGTCTCCAACGAGTGCCCTGGCTATGGCGAGCTGTTGTTGCTGCCCGCCAGAAAGATCGCCGCCCTTTCGCTTGGCCATGGTCTTGAGCCCTGGAAAGAGGTCGTACACTTCGTCGGGGATGGTTCGCTTCCCATCGGTGCGTGCCTCCAATCCCACCCGAAGATTTTCCTCAACCGTCAGTTTTGGAAAAATGTGGCGGCCTTGCGGAACCAGCGTCAATCCTTCCTTGGCGCGTTTGTTGGCCGGGAGAGGGCATAGGTCTTTGTCTTCAAGCCAAATTTTCCCCGAATTCGACCGCAGGGTTCCCATTATGTTCTTCATGAGCGTTGTCTTACCAACGCCGTTTCGTCCCATGACGCAGGTGATCTGCTTCTGCTCCATTATCATGTTCACCTGGTGCAGGGTTTTAATTGTTCCATAGGAAAATGCCACGTTTTCAAGTTTCAGCATCACAATTACCTTCCCAGGTACGCTTTCACTACTTCATCGTTTCTGTCGTAATTCCTCAAGCCTTCCTTCCGCGAGGACTCCTGCCCTCATTCATCACGGTAACGTAGGAATCCAATCTTCGGACAAATTCCATGTCATGCTCGATGACAATTATCGTGTGTTGTCCTTTTAGCCGTAAAAGCAGTTCAGCCGTTATTTCAGTCTCCATGTCCGTCAGGCCGGCCGCCGGTTCGTCCACCAACAGCAGTTTGGGTTCAGCCAGTATCAACATGCTGAGGGCCAGCCATTGTCCTTTGGCCATGACTGAACTTAGCCTGGATCTCCCATTTCAGGCGGCAAGTCCGACTTGCTCCAGAAATAGTTATCATTCTCCTTCTCGCCTTTGTTTCGCGGCACCAAAGATTAGGCAATACCGACTTTGCTCGGGGCAGGGCAAGTCCATGTTTTCACAAACCGTGAGGCTGTCGAAGACGGTGGGAGTCTGGACTTTCGTGCCCACACCCATTTCGGCAATTTCCACGTCGCCGGCATGCATCATATCGACACCGCCGACGTAAACCTTACCGGAGGTAGAGAGGCGTTCGGCCGCTGATGACATCACACAACGTTGTCTTTCCCGCGCCGTTGGGTCCGATAATGACGCGAAGCTCGATTGTAGTATACCCGAACTCTTCAATATCCAGTGCCTTGAAGCCGTCGAAAGTGACGGTGACATTTTCCAAGTAGACCTGATAGGAATCTCGTTTGTCTATCGGAACGATTCTCTCAACGTTCAGTGGCGGGCTCATAGTATCTCCCGAGTGCCTGTTGCAAAACCCCTAGACGGCTTGTGAATGCGATTCCTCCGAGCATGGCGAGCAAGACATAGTACTTCACCGGCACACCTAGCCATGCCGCTTGAAGGGCCTTTGGCACGAGCCCGAGAGCCTCCATCGCAAAGAAGAACGTGATGGCCGCCAATACCATGCCGGAAAGGCTGACGCTTCGGAGCCCAAACAGCAGCATCATTGCGGCCGCGATCCAAAAGGTGATGTTGTAAGGGATGTGAGAACCCCAGCTCGATTTGTCCATAAGCAAGGCCAAAAATCCGACAGCCAGTGCAGTCAAAATGCCGGAAACGCGCACTCCCGAAACAACGTCCCGTTCGAATCTGTCCCAAAGACCAACAAGACCGCTGGGGAAGAGCATTACCACAGCCAGGAACATGCCGCCTTCAAGGAACGGCCACGCGCGAGGCATATCCGAGGTCGTTATGGAGTAAGCGTAATTGACGAGCAGCGCACCTGCCATTGCGCCCCACAAGCGACCTCGACCGCCCAACGCTACCCAGATGATCATCCAGATTGAATCCTCAACTCGCATGATGTTCGGGGTTATGATTCCGTTTTGCGGCACGTACAGGATCCCTCCGATTGCAGCGAAGACTGCGGCGATAACAAACGCAAACAACTTGAGCGACTGGGGCCGGTAAGCCATAAAATTCAGCAGCATTTCTTTATCTCTTACCGCCACTAGCAAGCGTCCCAATCGGCTTTCCGCGATATGCTTCGCCGCGAGAAAAAGCGTGACCAGCACCCCTCCGGTCAACAAATAGAAAAATAAAATCCACCCGAAGTTTCTATTCAGTGCAGGGTGGAAATTGGTCAATCCGTTTGTTCCCCCCAGGAGCATTTCATTGCGGCAAAACAAGAGGAAAGCTCCCCAAGCCACCGCCTGAGTGATAATAGCAAAGTACACGCCCTTGACGCGACTCCGGAAGACGGTGAAACCGAAAATCGTGGCAATAAGAGCCGGAATCAAGATGGCAACAGCTAACGCAAAGGATAGAGAAGAAAACGGACTCCACCAGCTCGGCAGCACATCGACATTGTTAAAGAAAAAAAACTGCGGAATGTTGTGATATTCCGGGCGGACATTGCCTCCGCCTTGGGGCAAACTCAAATGCATTGCCATTGCGTAGCCGCCGAGACAAAAAAAGAAGGCCTGGCAAAGGCCGAGCAAACCCGTATAACCCCACAACAAATCGATTCCCAGTGCTACGATCGCAAAACACAGGTACCGCCCCAGCTTGTTGACATTTGTCTCATCAACAAGGCCACACCAACTAAGCACAGGGACGACAGCAAATAAAAAAAACAAAACCCCAAGGGCCATCCTTTTGCGAAACTTTCGCAATGCCTGATCCCTGTCAAACGGATTAGGTTCGTGGTTAATCATATTTCCGACCTATTCGTCCGCCAAACGACCCTTGGATGGAAATAGACCCGACGGCCGCCATTGAAGAAAGAGTATGATCATGGCCAAAACGGCCGCTTTCCCGTACACTGCTTGCAAAAACGGCTCAATGAATTTGCTCAGAAACCCGAGGCCGACTCCGCCGACAATAACCCCGGCTAATTTGCCCAGTCCTCCCAGGACCACCACCATGAAACTGTCCACGACGTAGCCCTGCCCCATACCCGGGTTTATTTTGTCGTACAACGGAATGACACACCCGGCTAATCCCGCCAAACCGGTTCCAAGCGCAAACGTCAACCCGTCCACTTTGCGAATCGCAACGCCGAGACTCGACGCGGTTTCACGATCTTGCACGGTGGAACGCAACAGGAGCCCCAGCTTCGTTTTTTGCACAATCACATAAAAAAGTAAGGTGCACACGGTGCAAAACACAATGATAAAGAGGCGGTTGATAGGGAATACGAGGTCTCTTGACACTTCCCAACTACCCTTCAACCATTCCGGAGGCGCTAACGAGAGCGTATCCCCGAAGAAGACCCGCACCGCCTGTATCAGCACGAGACTCAATCCCCATGTTGCCAACAAGGTCTCCAGAGGGCGACTGTACAGATGACGAATTAGGGCCCACTCGCACAACCATCCGGCACATGCGGTCAGCATGAAGGCGGCGGGTACTGCGCACACGAAATAATAATTGAAGGCCTCCGGGGGGAGATAGCGTTTGAAACACTCGCTCACCACGTATGCAGTAAAGGCGCCCAGCATCATAAATTCGCCGTGCGCCATGTTGATTACCCCCATGAGCCCAAAAATGACCGCCAGGCCCAAGGCCATGAGAATCAAAATTGAACCCAAAGACAGCCCGGAAAACAGATTTTGGATAAGTTTTATACGTTGTTGATAGCGATCTATTCTAGTTAGGGCTTCTTGAACCGCGGACTTGAACTCCGGATTACTATTCGATTTGTCCTCCGAGGCATTGCGGAGGGATAAGGCCCCTCGGGAGGACCCATTCTCTCCAAACAGCTGCACTGCCTTGAGTTTTTCTGCATCAGTCCCGTGTACCATCTGGATGCATGCGATAGACTCCACAAGAGCCTCAGCAATATCCTTTTCGGGGTTCGCTTGTAGCTGTTTTTGCAGATCCGGCAACAACGAAACGTCTGCCTTGTCCCCAGCCGCCATGATGGCTGCTATTCGTTTTTCCGGGTTCGCATGTTGGAGCGACAACGTCTTGATCAAGGCCGTTATGGCCTTGCGTTCCGTCCGGTTCGCCTGCATCATGGACGACGAAAATTCCTCCGCATAAAGTGGCTGGCGGTTAGCATCCAATAGAGGCTTTCCTGTTAGTGCGTCCAATAGAGGATATTCTCGCTTCTGTTTGGAGGTTTGCACTCTAGGGGCGTAAATCACCAGTTGACCTTCTCGATTCTCCAATAATCCCGATTGGAAGGCTTCCAGAATCGGGACGATGACTGCATCACCTTCTTTCCTTAAGACTTCATAAGCCTGCTCACGTACTGATTTGTCGGAACCGCCCAGATTGACTAACGCTTGACGCACGGATTCGGTTGTCGCGCTCGAATTGATGCTGCTCAATGTGCATAACATCAATGCCAGAAAAAGGATTCCTGATTGTTTCTTCAAAGGCAACATAGTTAATCCATTGAGAAACCATGGATTGGTGAAGGGCCACGTCTCAGTGGCCCTTTCACCGGTCGCGAGCGAACTTGCGCCTTACTTTTTCAAATAGGTGCTAAACGCTTCAGGTTTCACCAATCCCTTTGTTTGCCAGATGACGTCAAATTGACCGTCTGCCCGTATTTCACCGATGAGGACGGGTTTATAGGTGTGATGATTCTTTTCGTCCATTTTCTTCGGGCCGCCGGGAGCTTCGAACTCCATGCCAAGAACAGCTTCGGTCACCTTGGCAGGATCAAAAGATTTGGCTTTCTCCACGGCCTTTTTCCACACGTACACGCCAAAGTACGCGGCTTCAATGGGATCATCCGTGACTCTTTTTTCTCCGCCGGGGAGATTGTTTTTCTTGCAATATTCTTTAAAGTTCTTGGCGAATTCCTTGTTCTCGGGAGTAGCCACACTTTGATAATAGTTCCATGCCGCGAGGTGCCCCACGAGAAACTCTGTGTCCATTGAACGCAGTTCATCTTCCGCCACTGAAAACGCCATAATGGGACATTTGTCCGCTGTGAGCTTTTGATTTGCGAACTCTTTGTAAAAAGGAACATTGGAGTCGCCGTTAATCGTCGAGAGCACACATGCGTCACCGCCTTCTGAAAACTTCTTGATTTTGCCCACGATTGTCTGATAGTCGGCATGCCCGAACGGCGTGTATTCCTCCACGATTTTCTGTTCGGGAACGCCTTTGGCAAGAAGGAAGGCTTTCAGTATTTTATTGGCTGTGCGGGGAAACACATAATCGGTGCCCAGGAGATAAAACTTCTTCTTTGAACCGCCTTCTGCACTCATCAGATATTCCGCGGCTGGAATGAGCTGTTGGTTAGGAGTGGCTCCGGTGTAAAAGATGTTGGGGCTCTGTTCTTCGCCCTCGTACTGAACAGGATAGAAAAGCAGCCCTTTGTTGGCCTCGAATACAGGGAGCACCGATTTCCGGCTCACGGATGTCCAACAGCCAAAGACCACGGGAACCTTGTCTTTCAACAGAAGCTCCTTGGCCTTTTCAGCGAAAAGATCCCAATTTGAGGCAGGATCCACTATGATTGGCACGATTTTCTTGCCGAGAACCCCTCCTTTGGAATTTATCTCGTCAACAGCCAGCAAAACCACGTCCCTGAGAGATGTTTCTGAAATGGCCATTGTTCCCGTCAGGGAATGCAAGACTCCGATTTTCACCTCCCCTTCTGCTCTGGCTTCTCCCGTGCTCAGCATCATCGCCAAAGAGACCGACAAGATGAGTGCGAACGTCCAGACTTTGAAACCGACCCATGATTTTGTCATATGTCTTCTCCTAGTTTCTCTAAAAGATCTGACGCAGTGAATGCTGCACAAGTGTTTCCGCTTCTCGGCACCCATGCATATTAGTCTCCAAAAGGTCCTTGCCATGCTAAACGCGTATGGACCCGTCCTTGGCGTAGTCCTGTGCGGCTCCGATGATCCAGTCCTTTTGGCCCTCAATTGAAGTTCCTTTCTTGATTCGAACCTCAGTGACGTCGCCCTATACTGCACATTCGGTACCACACGCAATTGCGCCGCTCCATCGGCTCTGCGTCACTATCAGCCGGCTGGAACTGTCTATACGAGTGCCCGCGGATAGAAGAGATAAACTACCAAAATGTACGAATATCGCTGCTGACATACCACAATGTAATAATTACTTATGACCGACCTCGGAAAACGCTGGAGCGTCTCTCCGAAATACCTCTCAGTTGGAGAAATAAAGCTGACTGGGAAGTCGTACACGTACCGGCCAATCCGAGAAATGTCGAGGGCTCCTCTTCTCCGACTGCTTCCTTGAGATGAAGTAGTCGGGCTGAAAGAAGGTTCGCAGGGCTTATGGAGGTACTCGTTGGCTTGATCAATCCAGTTGCAGTTTGACAGCATCTCCTTCTTTCCTGGTGGCCACCTCGCCATCGCCCTACTATACTTCGCTAGCCTCGAAGGCCAGGTTGAGCGGAGGGTGCTGCTTATCCAGTGAAATTAGGATGACACAACGTCAGTAGTAACCGGTTTTTTGATTTTAGGATCGTTACGTGAGTAGAGAGGGTGGGGTCAGCGATGGTCCAGGGACCCAAAGTAATTGAAAAGGGATTTAAATGACTGACGTTCTAGGGTAAGTTTTTTTTATTTAGACCAGATAATGGCCTGTCACGCCGGAGGTCGCGAGTTCGACTCTAGTCGCGATTGACTTCGATCACATTTTGATCACGCGTTGAGGGACTGAAAGGGATCGAAATCGTTGGGGTATCTGTACAGGTAATTAAGATTATTGACCCGAGCAATGCGTTCGCAACGTGGTGCTCAAATTTGTCTTTTCCCTGAAGGCTTCAGCACAAGAGTCTCGAGGTCCAAGGAATTGGGGTTCGGGTCGTATAGAGAGGGCGGGCAGTCTGGAGTCAACCCACCGTGCTCGCGTTTTGCTCGCTCTGAAATGGACTGTCAGGGATCGAAAAGGACTGAAAAGGATCATGGGGACTTAAATCACTCAGCTTTTTGTATAGATCGTTGATATTGCTATGGCCAAAGTCGGCCTGTCACGCGGGAGGATTTGAAGCCGAAAAAAGGCCTATGCGCTGTGTCCATTTTTCTTTATCCGCTACGAACCCTTATGAATTGTACAGGCTTTTTACCAGCGGGAGACTTCATGAGACCTGGATGTGATTAATTGTATTTGCCCATCAGGTGAACGGTATTCTGGTGGTCGTGGTCTCAAATCCATTCGGCCCGACCACACTCATCTTCATATAACCTGATGGTAAGCCTGGCGCCGTGCCTCCTGATTTCTCATTCTTTTCTTGCCTTTTCCAGTTTTGTACGGTCTTTTTCCTGATTACATTCGTAGATTTCCCTGGTTTTTTCGGCTTTTTTCGCATCCAACATCTACAGTCTAATCCAGGAGGGCAACCTGAAAATCGGTATTTGCGAGGGTTCGAATTCTTTGCAAACGGGTCCACCAATTAACCTGATTACATTATTAAAAGTTGGCCTTCAGGCAACCGTATGTGCTGGCTTATGGGTTTTGGTCTAGGACTGTTTTTGTTTCTTCTTCAAGGACTGGGATCTTCTCTTGGATTGCCCCCCAAACAGTTTCAAGTTTGATGCCGAAATACTCGTGGATGAGAATGTTGCGAAATCCGATGATTTTCGCTCACTCAATTCCGCCGTACTGAGACTTGATCTCGTCTGGCAGGCGCCTAGATGCTTCTCCGATGACCTCAAAATTCCGAAAGACTGCATCCTGGGTCTTAACATCGGACGCGTAATTCTTCAAATGAAAGGCCTTCCGTAAACTGCCGAATTTTCCCACAAGATTCAAGGATATCATCTAGATAGAGTCTAAAATCCCTGGGCATAGATAGTCTCCTCCAACATAGTGGAACGTATTCGCGGCTTGATGGTGTCGGCGAAAACAAGGTCCACTGGCCGCCCAAACAAATCTTCCAAAAAGAATTTCAGATCGAAATAATTGTCCAAAGTGGCATCATCAAACGCGACAAGGAAATCGATATCGCTCGCTTGAGTCTGTTCATCGTGGTGGTACGAACCGAAAATTCCGAGGCGGCGAACTCCGAAACCACGGATGGTCTCCCGTTTCTCTTCGAGTTTCTTTAAGATTTCTTCACGTGTCATGTTCTCTTGCCCAGATATTTTCACCCAACAAATAACATGTTTCGATTGTCCAGACTAGAATTTCCACCGCGGAACCTGCGACCAAAGAATTGCCGCAGGATGATAAAATGCAAATCGTGGTTGATCGAGAAACGTGTAGAGCTGTATGCTTCATAACATTGGGCGACGAATCTGACTGCATAACTACACGATCAAAGGGGTCGAGTCCCCTCTTGTCTCAATTTGGACATCGTAATATGGCAGGCCCATGTAACGGCGGTTATTCATTCAATACTGGACTGGCTCATTACAGCAGCGTGAGCAGCTTGGCTTTTCGCATGAAACAAAGGGTCGCGAACCATAGGAGCTTTGGGGCGGAAAGCGGAGGGGATCGAGCGAGCCCTTCCATGAATCAAGAGCAGACGTGACCCCTTTGCCTTTGATTGACTTTTGAGAATCGCTATAGGTGTGGTGTCCCAAAAACCACACAACCTGTGACAAGAAGTTCTGGATCAACTTCGCAGAAGTTGATCCAGCCAAAGAGCTGCCAGGCAGGAACATCTTGAGAATGTATGGAGAGTATCCGTTATTCCAAGGCAAATAGGGAAGTTGCGAGCGGCTCTCCAATGAGTCGGGAAAATAGGTGGAGCAGCGTCAGGGAGGGGAAGGCGTCAAATCAAATTGGCGCTAGAACTGGCTGTTTTTTGCTGCTATGCTCAAACCTGGTACAATCAAATTAATCCATTCGCTGGGAGTCATCACTGTGAAAGTCCTTCGCTTTCTGGCCCTTGTCCTTGGTGCAGTATGGTTTTTCCCGATAAGTTGCACCACCGGCCTTGTTGCCGGAACGTTGGCGATCGCGCGGCTCGATTCACGTGATATCGAGAAAGGACAGCAACCTCACCCGTGGTTTTTCGTAGTCGCCCGGCCTGCTGAAGCCAACAGTCCGTTTTTGGTCATTCCGCTTAAAGACCTGCCCAAGTTTAAGTCATCCACCCCTCATCACTCATTTCTTATGCCTCAGTCGTCGGCTCGGATCAAAACAAACGAGTTCACACACGTTTCTTACAGCGTGATCTCAGACAAAGGGACAGAACAGACGATTGAGGTTGAGTATTCTGACGACGACAAAACTATTTGGAGCCGCTATCGGGCGACACCTTCGGACGTTGTGCCCATGTTTTCTCGGATGTCCCATCCCGGGTACATGTTTAGAGCGTTACCTATTGCCGTAGTTTTTGCTTTGTTGATGTTTGGGGTCGGAAGACTTGTTCGTAAGAGGTTTTCCAGCCCCACTGCCGAACCGCACAGCCCGTAGGAAGGCAAATATTCTCTCAGAGGCAACCGCGAGTTCCGGGGACACCTTGCTTAATTCATTGCCACGCTCCAGAGGGAGTGCAAGCCTAATGACCCCGCCCCATACCTCTGCCTCAAGAATTAGTGCATAATCATGGGCAGAGGTTAGGGTTCCGATGAAAAAATACGAGATTGCAGTCATTCCCGGTGACGGAATTGGAAAAGAAGTTGTGCCCGCGGCTCTGCACGTTCTTGATGCAGTCAGCGCCAAGTTCGGGACAGGGTTCGCATTCCGACACTTCGACTGGAGTTGTGAGACCTACAAAGCATCAGGCCGTATGATGCCGGAGGACGGCATGGCTCGACTCCGGGATCACCACGCGATCCTGCTGGGTGCGGTTGGCTTCCCCGGCGTGCCTGACCATGTTTCTCTCTGGGGATTGCTGATTCCGATCCGCCGCGACTTCGATCAATATGTGAACCTGCGACCTGTCCGGTTGTTGCCGGGAATCACGCCCGCGGTACGTGACCGAAAACCAGGCGATATAGACTTTTGGGTGGTGCGTGAGAACACGGAGGGTGAGTACTCTCAGCTAGGTGGACGATTTGGCGTGGGCACGGATGCGGAGATGGTCCTTCAAACTTCCGTTTTCACGCGGCGTGGTACCGACCGTATCCTGCGCTACGCCTTCGACCTCGCTCAGCGCCTGGGGCGGCATCACGTCACCTCTGCAACCAAGTCAAACGGCATCTATCACTCGATGCCGTACTGGGACGAGCGCTTCCACGCGATCGCGACCGATTACCCGGACATTAGTGTTGACCAGTATCACATCGACATCCTCTGCGCTCGCTTCGTAATGTCGCCGGAGCGCTTCGACGTGGTGGTGGCAAGCAACCTGTTCGGAGACATCCTTTCCGACCTTGGTCCCGGCGTGACCGGGACGATCGCGGTTGCGCCGTCGGCCAACATCAATCCGGAGCGCCGATTCCCTTCAATGTTCGAACCTGTGCACGGCTCCGCGCCGGACATAGCAGGCCAGGGGATCGCGAATCCGATCGGCCAGATCTGGGCCGCGGCGATGATGCTCGACCATCTGGGAGAAACAGAAGCGGGTAGCGCAGTGTTGCACGCAATCGAGACTGTGTTGAGGTTCGGCCGGTGCGCCGTTGACGCCTGATCTTGGCGGAAGAGCCACGACCCAGGATCTGGGAGAAGCCATCGCAGCCGCTATCTGATGAAGCCTAGACCGGTATTCCTGGGTCGTGAGAATTACTTTTGCAGCACCCTGAGCCTTACCAGACCCACTTCTTGCAACCATTCCATTCCCAGAAAATAGGCCAGATCGACTTCACGGCCATCTATTGTGCAGCTCCTGCAACTCGACCAGAAATTGTCAGGCCGGCCCTGGAATAATTCCTTCACATCATTGTTCGGAAGCCATAAGCCTGATTCCAGGAAGAGCGGCCCAAGCTCTTTGGCTACAAAATTGTAGAGCTTCAGAAGGAAAAAGCCTTCCCGACTTGTGGTTGATCCGGACTCTTCAACGTGGGTGATGCTTCCGCGCATCGGAGCATAAAAACCTCCCTTACGGAACGCAGCCCCTACAAATCCCGGCATGGCCGCGGACAGAGCAAGCACGGCACCCTCTTTGATAATCGCGGAGTCAACATTATCAACGGGCTTGCCGTCCAGGAAGATCGTGTTCACGCGATTGTCGAGATATTCAGGAGTCACTCCCATCTGATCACAGAGGACGGCTCTGATACTCTTTCCGCTGAAGGTCTTGATCAAGAATCCTTTTTGCAAAAGCGGAAAAAAAGCGGTCAGGCCGGCACCATCCCAAGAAATACAGACATCGGCCGAATTGTGCTCGTTCATGGGATCCTGCTCTTCGACTTTGGTAGGACCGGCCTCTGTGCCGGTCATTAGCCACAGCCGGCAGGGACGCCGGCCCTACCGATTCTCGGGAGAACGCCAGCTAGATTACGTTAATACTTTCGGGAATTGCTACAGAAATAAGAACGGGAGAAGGCCTGAATCACTCTTCTCCCGTCGAGTTTAGCCTATGTTCAGTCGATCTACCAGTTGAACAGGTTGTCCAGATCTTCGTCCTTCACCGTAAAGGTTACATTGTGAGGCGGTAGTTTTTCTTTCTTGAAATACTCGGGGAGACGGTCATCAGCCGCAGTGAAGCCGGCTCGGGCATTAAAATCCCTCTCGTTCTTCAGGACCGACTTGCCTAATGCAGTCACGTCATCGCCAGTCAGATTCAGGCCGTAAAAGGAATTGAGCAGGTCAAGGAGGGCCTGGAAAGTCTCCGGCTGGTCAAGAACAGCAAAGGCAATAAACAGGCACATTCCGGTTGAATCGATCGCGGCCGTTGCTATCTGGAGGTCTCTGGATAGCTCCACCTGTCCCTCTGCCGAATGAGGATCGACAAAACCGCCAACCTTCATAATGTTTGCCGCCACTGCATACCCTGCTGTGTGATCGGCGCCCATCGGGGTGGTTGCATAGGTCACCCCGATTCCTTGAACCCCGCGTGGATCGTACGCGGGCATGGCCTGATTCTTGACGACCGGCACTCGCTCTACGCCGAAGGCCTTGCCCGTCATCCCGGCCCCATTGCCGAGGATACGTCCCAGGTAGGTCCCTTTGCCCACTTCATGCACCAGATTTATCGCTGCCTCCGCATCTCCAAATTTCGCTATTCCCGCTTCCATGGCCACTGCGACGGTCGCGCCCATCTCAATGGTATCTACGCCGTAGTCATCGTCCAAGCGGTCCAGCATAGCAATGGCATCGAGATCATCTATGCCGCAGTTTCCGCCGTGTGCCCACACAGTCTCATATTCGGGTTGCTTGGTAAGGTACTGGCCGTCTTTGTTCATGTAGGTTCCCGAGCACTGAATGACGCACCCGCGGTGACAACCGTGGGTGGCTGATCCGCCGCGCTCAGTCTCGGTTGCAGCTTGCGTCTCTCCGCTGATTTTGGAACACCCGTCAAAACGTCCCCACATGAAATTCTTCGTAGGATATGAGCCCGCCTCATTCAAAACATTGGTCAACACATTCGTCCCGTACGCAGGGAAGTCCCTCGCCCGTAACAGGGTGTTTTCTCAATCCTTCAACCCAGTTTCTTGTTGGCTTCCTTGAATTTTTCCGGGTCCTTCGGCGAACGCATCTTCATGTCGGTGTCGTCGAGCACAATCACTTTTACGCCCTTGGCGCCCATGACCGCGCCGACGCCTCCTCGACCGGCGTGTCGGGTGGGTCTCTGCTCCATGTCCGTGCATGCTATTGACGCCGCGGACATTTTCATCTCGCCCGCGGGTCCGATAGAAATGCAGGCTACCTTGTCGCCGTGTTCGGCCTTGATCTTGTCCACGAGAGCGTAATTGCCGAGCATCTTCAGACTGTTGTCCGCGGTGATTTTTGACGCCGTCCTTGTTGATGAAGATCTTGTAAAGGGTGTCATCTTTTGGCTTTCCTTCAAGCACGATGGCTGCGTATCCGAGCCGTGCCAAGAGTTGTGCTGCTTGCCCGCCGGCATTTGCCTCCTTGATACCGCCTGTCAGGGGGCTCTTGCAACCCACGGAAAGGCGACCCGACATTGCGGCAATGCTTCCGCTGAGCATGCCTGGGGCTATTACCAGTTTGTTGTCTTCACCTAGCGGATGGCACAGCGGCGGAACCTCTTTGGACACAATCGCCGATGTCAGGGCTCTGCCTCCCATACCCGCATACGCACCCGGCGGGACCTCAGTCGCCTTGGGGCCGCCTTCCGCTCCCATGTCGATTCTCAAAATTTTATCCATAAGTATCCTCCTGTCTCTATTTGGTGTGGAGGTTGCGCTGTAGTGGACCGCTCTCCCAAGTCACGGCGAACTAAGATAATGGCTGTTCCAGAGCTTTGGAGAGCAGCTTCGATTACAACTTCAGGGTAACTGTTGCTCTTGGTGGAGTCAAGGGAAAAAGAACAGAAAGGCTAGTTATATTTGATAGTTATGTCACCATGGACATAAGCGTGCCGCACCTCGCCTAACCCCATGTCCCTGCTGTACAGGTTCTAATTTAGAGTTTTGTTCCGCCCTTTCGCTAAGTAAGGCTAGAGGCACAGGCGTCAAAATAAGCTCCTGTCCCGGAGGGACATGCCGATAGTAGCCCGGCGATTTATCGCCGGGAATGAACGGCCAAGAGAGCCTTCCTTTTCCCCGAGGGCGCCCAAAGGATGAATCCTTTGGGCGCCCCTCGGGGAAAAGGAACTGAATTATTGCTCATCGGTCACCCGGCAATGAATTGCCGGGCTACTATCATTGAGCCCCTTCGGGGCTCACAAATTCGGAGAAGCTTTTACTCTAACGCCTATGGGACGAAGGAGGATTTTGGGCTAACTCGTTAAAATCCCCCTTTTAAAAAAGGGGGACTTTGAGGGTTCGTTGATCGTCTACGCTTCCCCAAAAACAAACAAAACCCCGCGAAACGCGGGGTTTTGTTTGTGCCTATACGCCCCTACTGAGAGGCGCTTGCCAAATTATTGTGTCATGCTTCATGTGAACATTTGACTTGAACTACGAATTCGGCCCCTTGCGGGCTTTTGCATAAAGACAGGTTGCCGCCCATGGCTTCTGTAAGGGCCTGAGCCCCGGCCAGTCCCAAACCGTGGCCTCGAACGGGAAATCCATCTACCTTAACGCATTGAAAATATTGATCAAAAATCTTATCGTGGTAACATTCAGGTATGCCTGGGCCGTCGTCCCGGACTGAAATCCTAATGGCGTCCCCCTCCGCCCCACATTTGAGAAAGAGGCTCTTTTGCTTGTATTTGAATGCATTGGAAAGAAGGTTAGTGACGACAAGACACATCTTGGTTTCATCTATCTGTATCGTCCGCCTGAGTTGAGACTCCTCCGCTTCGAGATGAATTTCATTGGCCAGCAATATGTTTCGAAAGGTCTCGACATCTGCCGCCTCTTCCAGTGCGTCTGAAACCACCGGATCGATCAAATCGAAAACCTCGACGAAAGCCACCTTCAGGATGCCGGAAAGGGTGCAGTCACTGACCCTAATTATCCCCATGGCGGCCATATCCACTTCCAACATGCTGTTGGCCAGGTTCCGAATCTTCAGGGCATTCCTCAATATGCGCCTGATGACTTTTTCCTGCTTGGGGTTTAACGATCCGTACCTGTCCTGCTTGTCGAGGAGAGATTTGGCGCCTGTCTCAATTATGTTCACCGGATTCTTGAGGTCATGAACGAGATGAGACGTTTGGATGTTTTTGATCGTCACAGAAAACCCCCGGATGCTTTCTGAGGAGACAAAACTGATGGATCACGATTCAATGATTGCAGACTCATTGACATCGAGATCCCTCTCGAATTTTTCCCAAAATTCCTTTTCCGATTTTCTCCAGTCGGGGCCGAAATGTTTTCCGAAGGCGCTTCCCAATTTCGCGAAAAGTGCTTTCCATGCCGACCGATAGTTGAGGGTCAGGACATCTTCGAGAAAAGGAGCTATCTGACCTAGTTGGTCTTTCGGTAGGTAGGCTCGTGCCCCGAGTTCGATGGACTTCTTCAGCGATTTTGAGGGCTGAGGGCATGTGCTGTAAGCATGACCACCGGTATCTGCTTGGCGCTGGCGTACTCGAGAAGCTCAAATCCTCGCACTCCCATAATATCGAGGATGACGAGGTCATACGTCAGAGAAGCCGGCCGCTGGATGGCTTCTTCACAGGCTGACGCACTATCGAATTCAACGCCGTGTTCGTCAAGTTCTTCTCGAATGATATCCAGAACATCCTGCTCGTCATCTACGGCCAGGATATGCTTACCCTTCAAAAGGTTTGACGCCATAACTTGATCTCCAGATTTCTTTATACTATAGATAAGAGGCTCTTAATGTCAAGCTGGTTCATTCCTTACAACACAGCAGGACAAAGGAGAATTGAGGTGCTCAAAGGCAAAACGATTCTGGCCGTAGATGATGAACCTGATGTGTTAGAAACCATAGTGGAACTCCTTGATATGTGCCGAATCGAAACTGCCGGGAATTTTGACAAGGCTCAGCAGCTTCTGAGAACCAGAAGCTATGATATGGTGATTTTGGACATTATGGGCGTAAAAGGCCTCGATCTGCTCGATACGGCAGTAGAGAAAGCTTTCCCATGCGTAATGCTGACAGCCCCGGCATTGAGTCCTGACTATCTCCTAAGGGTCATGCAGCGGGGCGCGACGTCCTATCTCCCCAAAGAAGATCTCGCCAATTTAGACTCTTTGCTCAAGGAATTATTTGAAATTCTGGCAAATGGAGATTCGCCCTGGCGCCACACTATGAAGCGTCTGGAGCCCCTTCTTGACGAAAGATTTCCTTCAGGTTGGAGAGAGGATTATAGAGTGTTGTGGAGCTGAATGGCGTCGCCCATCAACTGACCCCATGACTGCACCAAATTACTCAACGAAGAAGATTGTATTTAAAGATGCACCAAAGTGCCGTCAATCCGTCTTTCCAGTTGATTTTCTTCCCTTCCGCATAAGTTCTTCCAGCATAAGAAATCCCCACTTCATAGATCCGGCAGTGTAGCTTGGCCACTTTGGCCGTAATTTCGGGTTCCACTCCGAATCTGTCCTCCTCAATTGTAAATTGCCTAATGATCTCTTTTGTGAAGACCTTGTAGCCTGTCTCCATATCCGTCAAATTCAGGTTGGTAAAAGCATTTGACAGGAGGGTGAGCACCTGATTGCCTATGGCGTGCCAAAAGAAGAGAACACGGTGGCTGTCTCCTCCCTGGAATCTCGATCCGTAAACTACATCCGCCCTGCCGTCTCTAATTGGTTGCACCAGTTTGTCATAATCCGATGGGGAGTATTCCAGGTCCGCGTCTTGAACTATTATCACATCACCTGAAGCCGCCGCGAAGCCGGATCTCAGGCACGCCCCTTTGCCGCGATTGGTATCGTGGTACACGACCCGATCAACTTGCGAGCCAAGATTGCTGCGAATCAATTCCGTGGTTCCGTCGCTCGAACTGTCGTCGACGAGGATGATTTCCTTGGGGTTTAGAGAAGAATCCTTCACCCTCTTTATCAAGTGTTCAAGCGTATTGACCTCATTATAACAGGGTATCACAATCGAAAACTTCAAATCTCCCCTCCTCTCAGGCTTTGGTTGCAGCGGCCCAAACGTTGAGCCCGAGTTCAAAGTACCCACCCCGCAGGTTCTCCTCGCGAAAACCCGCGACCACGAGCATGGCAAAAATGGATGCGCGATCATAAGCGTCTTTGTGCTCGTCGATTTCCACGGAGCTTACAAGCTTCATCCTTGCCATGATCCTCAGCAAACCATCCGTCCAGGGGGCAGGCGTGGTCAAAATGTATACACCTCCGGGTTTCAGGATCCGGTAAATCTCAGCTAGAAGAAATTTCAAGCGATGAGGTTCAACGTGCTCGATGACCGCAAGCATGGTGACCACATCGCTGGAATTGCTGTCCAAGGGCAACTCTCCGACCTGTTCTATGTCATGCTCGATAAGTCTGAAGTTAGGGCCGGCGAACGATTCGACAATGCCCGAATTGAAACTTTTGTCCAACCCGATCTTCTCGGCAAAGTCACTGCTTGCCAGGAAAAGCGGGGACGTGCCGCACCCGATGTCAACTATGCAACCATTGCGACGATCCGAAGGAATGAGGCTTTGCGCCAGTCTATATCGCTTCCTTGCCAGAAAAGGTTCCAGGAAGCCATGCCCTCTCGTAGCCCTCGTCCCTGGTGCCAAGATGTTTTTCACCTCTGTTTGCGCCATTCCTTACGGTATGCCGGATAGAGCATGGCCTTACGATCTCGTCTATTTTGGTTGCAGTAGAGCGGATGCAGTCTTGCCCACTTGGCTGACGGGCTACCGTTATGAAGCCATAGATTTCAATATCTTTGAGCAAGCCCTTAGCAATACTCGGACCTCGCCCTCTCCATGCCTCACATCTGATTATCTTACCAGGAGCGATTCAGATTGCAATCCTTGAAATGTAGGCTTTTACCGTTTCCATGCAAAACGTTACGTCAGTCTCTTTGAGGATCTTCGCGTAAGAGCGTATCCATTCATGCCGACAGCGTTCGAGTTCTTGCCAAGCGGATTGAGACTTGCTTTTGACGGTTCATAGGTTTAAAATGAATCCAATGGGTTACAAGAACTTGCGCTCTCTTGCTGGTACGATTCGATTGTGCTCGCGATTTTTCTTTCGGATCGTGCAACAACACGGGAACCCAGCAAATTAGGGCAACTTTCGGGTGATCGCTCGAAGAATGGGAGGGTCAGGAAATTAGAATCGGCCGCTGTCCAGAAAATGCTGAAAAATCAGCACCATCGTTGATGATGCACGAAGGCGAAGCCTGTTTTAATAAACCCGTCCCTTTCAAAAGTCTGCACCGGACTTGATCCCCAAACTTCTCTCAAAGATGTCTTCTCAGCCTCGCGAAATGTTTAGCGCTGCACTTTGGAATGCTTACTGCTGGCACCAGGGCATGAACAAGTGGTGGAGTGACCTGGAAACGTTCCGGGTGAATTCACCCCGCTTTGCCCGCACCGAACTGGCAAAACGGTTACTCGGTCAAATCCGTTACTTTGGAACGCGGGACGATGCTCTACCGGAGTGGCGGGAGGCTGCCAAAGTGCGAAATCCAGATGAATTGTGGAGCATCTGGCCGGATCTTCCTATCCTGTCCAAACAGGATTTACAAGAGCGTTTTCTTCCGCACGAAATAAGCCGACGATTTGATGTCAAAGGGATTATCACCTCAACAGGCGGTTCCACGGGAGAGCCCACATGGTTTCTCCATGATGCCAACATGCAGCAAGCCAGCAAAGCCACCAATGTTTATTGTCGATTGAAGGTGGGTTGGAAACCGGGCTTGCCAACGATTATTGTATGGGGATCTGAACGCGACATAGGCAAGCAGCAAGCACTTAGCCGACGAGTTCTTCTGCGTCTCGCAAATTTCCTACTCATAGACGCGTATGAACTGACTTCGGCCACTGTGGACAAGGTTCTGGAACTTGTAAGAAAGTACCCGGCCGTGGCTATTTACGGATTCAGCAGCATGCTCGAATTCATAGCACGTGAAACCTTGGCGAGGGGAGATCTGCCACCGCCCGGTCACGTGGTTGCTGCATGGAACGGCGGAGAAATGCTCTATGAAAGCCAATGTGAGTGTTTTCGCAACGCGTTTGGAATCCCGATCCTCAATTATTACGGGGCACGAGAGCTTTCTTCTATGGCGTATCAGCCTAAAGTCGGGTCCCCCCTCGTCGTGTTGCGCCCATTACAATTCCTGGAAATCGTGGACGAGAAAGGCAGACCTGTAAGTCCCGGAGAAAGCGGACGATTGATTGCGACGAACACCGCGTGTCGGGGCACTCCTTTCCTCCGTTTCGACATAGGCGACGCGGCGAGTTACGATTCAGAAGATTGCGACGAATCAGGTATCCGCGCCATAAAGCAGTTGCAGGGCCGCTTCGCAGGGCTGCTGAAACTGCCGAATGGGAAAATAATCAATTGCATATTCTGGAACCATATACTGAAAGAGTATCCGGACGTTGCGCAATTCCAAATTGTCTTACAAGGTGATCGGAAGATACTTTTCCGCCTCAAGGGGACCCCTTTTTCGCCCGAGAAAGACCGGGAACTCCGCCGGCGGTTGCGAATCCTTCTTGGTGACGTTCCTGTGTCGTTTTCGTGGGTTGAGAAAATACCCCTGACCCCCCAGGGCAAGCTACGTACAAGTTGTGAGAGAATGATGCCGTGGAGCTTTCCGGAAATTCTAGCGGCAGGCCTCAAGAAACGAGAGATATAACTCACATGTGCTCCGGTCTTCAAGAAGATCCCTTCAGTGACAGACGGCGGGGAAACGTTTACTTGCGCGGGGACAACGTTTCCGAGCGGACCGGATGTCATTGCGAGCGAAGCGAAGCAATCTCATTGGTGGGGCAGCGTACAAGACCGAGATTGCTTCGTCGCTTCGCTCCTCGCAATGACAGCATGCCGCGCGTAACTGAATGGTTACAGCGGTGGGAGCCTTCAAGCTTGACGCATCATGATGTGACATCACGACCGCCGATTCGCGTACTGCACGTACTCAATTGGTTTCGGCAAGGCGGGCTGGAAACGCAAGTGTTGCGCATTTTACGCTGCTATGACCGCCGGCGTTTCCGAATGGATGCTTGCGTCATCGGCGCCGAGGCCGGTTATCTGGCCGAAGAGGCGAGAAGCTATGGAGCTGAAATTCTTTTTTGTCCAAAGTCGCCTAATCTTTTATCTTTTTCTCGCCTTTTCTTCCAAATGCTCAAGAACAAAAATTATGATGTTGTGCACTCTCACGGCGAGGCTTGGAGCGGCGCAACCCTGCGGGGCGCTGCACAAGCCGGGGTACCGGTGCGGATTGCGCACATGAGAGATATGGGGCACGTCGGAGCCGAAGCTGACAAAAACGCGTTGGTAAAAGCGGCCCGGCTTGTAGTGACCGGCTGGGGCCGTCACTGGGTTCGTCGTCACGCTACGCATGTGGTGGCTGTTTCCCAAGCAGCTTTGGACGAGCGATGGCCGGAGTGGCGAAGTGGTTCGGATCGCTTCCTCGTCTGGACGGCCGGAGTGGACACCCAGAAATTTTCAGCAATCCCAAACGGGCAAAGCAGTGTCGTTTCGCCGGTAATCATTTGCGTGGGGAACTTTTTCCTTCGATCCAAACGACAGGACTTGGCTGTACGGGTATTGGCGGCTGTGCGCAAGGCTGCTCCTGAGGCTCGTCTGGTCTTTGTCGGAACGGGCACTCATGAATCTACATGCAGACACTTGGCTCAGGAGCTGGGAGTCTCCGAGGCCGTTGATTTTCTTGGGCCAAGAGATCGAACGGAGATTCCGACCCTGCTAAGATCTGCGAGGGTTTTCCTCTATTGCTCCGAATCCGAGGGGCTGCCAAACGTTCTGCTGGAGGCCCAAGCAACGGGATTGCCGGTTGTGGCGACAGACATTCCTGCTCATCGGGAGGTGCTTTCACCGACTTTTCACCCCTATCTTTTTGGCCCTGGGGAGTTGGACCAGGCAGCGACCAAGATTACCGAAATTTTGGCTAACTCCGACCTGGCTAAGGCGCTCGGCGAAGCAGGAAGGGCATATGTGACTAAACACTACAACGCTTCGTCATGCCTCAAGGCTTTGGAAGACTACTATGTTTCCTGGTTAGATTCGGGGAAAGGACGACAGTGAACTTAAACGATGCGTTTTTCTTGATGCTGCTGACAGCAACCGTGCCGCTGCTGGCAACACATTACCTTAAAGCCCCAGTCTTTTCCAACGATTTTCGCGGGTGGGTGATATTAGGTGGCCTACTGTGGATGGCGTACGCTGTATTCAGTGAGGTAATCTCGGGAGAAATTCTGGAGGTCTGGAAGGCGGACGGCTGGGCCCATGCGTATATGGGCGGAATCATGGCCGACTACATGCGCGCAGACAAGTGGGGTCTCGTGTGGGACCATATGGTTGTCGGTAACAGCATGTACCAATGTTACGTGGGTATGATAATGTACCTCACGGGGACAACCGATGCCTTTGTCACGGCAGCTAACGGATGGTTTGGATTTTGGGGTGGATTGGTTCTCATTCGCCACTTTAATCAAGTGTTTCCATATGCCAGGAAGGACTCTCCGTGGCTGCTTCTCATCATTTTCTGCCCATCGGTCATTTACTGGACCACCATGAACGTCAAAGAGGCCCTGATGTACTGGTCTATTTGTCAGGTCTTCGCGAACAGCTCTCCCCATCGCGGCAGTTCTTATTTGGTGGGTATTCCGATGGTGCTGATTGGAATTGCCGTAGGTTCTGTCTTAAGACCTCATATCATGATTCCGTGGGTAGGCGCAGTGATGGCGATAGGCCTGTTTCAAAGAGGCCAACGCTTTTATGCTCTATTGGCATTACTTTTACTGCCGTTTGTTATGTATTCGTTTCAAGCGAGATGGGAAATAGACGCTACGATCCAGGCGCCGCTTACGTTCGCACAACAACAGGCGCGGGTGCTCGGCGAGGCTGGTGGAGCATCCAACATTGAATCTGGCGAGACCGGGCCGATATTTTTTGTTTCAGGGTTCGTGTCGCTCTTTTTCAGACCCTTCCCGTGGCAGCTCGGAAGTTTGCGCATGGTTTTGGCCTTCTTGGACACTTGGGTTACCACAGCTCTCTTACTGGGTTCGCTCATGTGGATTATAAAACCAGAAGGCAGGTACTCCTTGAAACTTTCTGAAGTACAGGTGGCCATTCTCGCTTCTATTCTGTTCTGTATTTTCTTCAGCTATCTTCCAAACGAGGGACTGATGGTGAGACAGCGAGTTCAGGCGGTGCCCGCGCTTCTGGCACTGGTCGTATTGCCGCGCTGGCAACGAAGGGATTTTCAGCGCAGGCTGCAAACCCAGATGCAACGCTTAGCTGGCGGGCGTCTCGTTTATCTCAAATGACCGCATAATCCATATTCCTATTGGAACGTGCGCTTCTCCGAGGTCCTGGGTGAGCTTGAACCAGAAACACGATTTCGCTTCAAACGTGCAGTCTGCGGCTGGGAAAAAACCAAAACTTATTTTGGTGACTACCGTCGCTCTCACGCTTCGAAGTTTCTTTCGAGGGCAGATAACATATTTGCAGAAACAAGGGATTCGAGGTCATTGCCGTATCCTCCGGAGGACCCGATCTTGAGGAGTTTGCCAGAAGAGAAAAGGTGTCTGTGCATGCGATCACAATGACACGAGGTATTTCGCCATTCGCTGATTTGATGGCTGCTGTGCGCCTTTGGATGCTGTTCCTGAAAATCAGGCCCACCATAGTTCACGGCTCTACTCCGAAGGCTGGGGTATTGAGTATGCTCGCTGCGACTTTTGCGAGAGTGCCGGTAAAAGTCTATACTCTGCACGGCGTCATGACGGAAATACGCAGAGGGCCCGTGCGGAGCGTGCTGAAACTGATGGAATGGATCGCATGCGCGCTGGCAGACCAGGTCTTTGCAGTAAGCCGCTCGGTAATGGATATTGTAGTTTCTCAGCGGCTGTGTCCTCAGGGCAAAATCAAGGTTCTTGAGCACGGTAGCTGCAACGGCATCGATGCGGTCAGTCTATTTAATCCGACCAATCTCGATCAGAACAAAATACAAGAGCTGCGGTCACAGATTTGTCTTGATGAAAAAGCTATTGTCATAGGTTTTGTAGGCCGGCTCGTGAAAGACAAGGGAGTGGTCGAATTGGCATCTGCGTGGAAGAGTATCAGGAATGCATATAGCCACAGCCGTCTGCTGACGATAGGCCCGGCGGAACCACACAATCCTGTTCCCAATGATATCCTGGAGGAATTGAACGGCGATGATCGAGTGACCATGCTTGATTTTGTGGCAAATGACGAGATGCCCAATTACTATGGCATTATGAATATAGTGGTCCTTCCTTCTTATCGAGAGGGTTTTCCGTACGTAGTGCTGGAGGCGTCAGCTATGGGATTGCCTATTGTCGCCACGTGGGTGACAGGCTGCACTGACGCAGTAATAGATGGTGTCACAGGCACGCTGGTCCCACCAAGAGACATTCAGGGCATGGTGGAAGCAATTAGTCTCTATGTCGAAGATCCTGGACTGCGCGTAAAACACGGACAAGCAGGGCGAAACCGCGTGCTCGCTCACTTTAAGCCTGAGCCAATCTGGGATGCTTTGTCCGCAGATTACCTGCTCCATATGTGCCGAAAAGGACTTGGCTTCTCGCCCGTTTCCCAGCCGGAGCCGACAGCACAAGACCCCTGGCCTGAAAAGGGACACGTGTCGTGAGCCGCGCCATAAAACGTGGTCTGGATATGCTCTTCGCGGCGGCCGCATTGGTCGTCCTCTCCCCGGTGCTGTTAATTGCTGCGGTTGCGATTCGGATATTCATGGGAGGGCCTGTCTTCTTCCGCCACACACGCGCTGGCTTTTGCGGACAGCCCTTTGTCATGTTGAAGTTCCGGACCATGACTGATGAAAAGGATGAAAACGGGTGCTTGCTGCCCGATGCCGATCGCCTAACGCGATTAGGCAGATTACTTCGCAAGACGAGCATTGATGAACTGCCGCAACTTTGGAATGTGTTGAAAGGGGAAATGAGCTTTGTGGGTCCCAGACCCTTACCTTTGGAGTACATCCCCAGATACACTCCCGATCAATATCGGCGTCAAAATGTACTGCCGGGAATAGTGGGATTACCCGCGGTTAAAGGCAGGGCAAAAAATCCGTGGGAAAAACGGCTGGAAATGGACACCTATTACGTAGACAACTGGTCTTTGCTTCTTGACATTAAAATCGTGTTCATGGCTATTCCGGCTGTGTTCGATTTCGGGGCAGTGAATGAAGAGGGCCAGGCAACCTGCGGCGAATTCTGCGGCACGGACAAAGCCAAAGACTAGTAGGCCAATGCCATCACGAGAGAGCATTTTCCAAGACAACAGCTTTATTTACAAGCTTGTAAATCCCGTGGACGACAAGAAAGAGATCCTGGCCTTGCTTTCGCAAGTGTTCGGAATGGATTTCAATCACACTGAGTTCGACTGGTACAAACTGAAGCATCCCTATGCGATGAGCAGAGTCTACCTTGCCCTGGAAAGAATGAGTGAGCGCCCAGCGGGCTTAATATGCAGCCAAACGTTCACATATCGCATCGGATCCGAAAACCAAGAAATCAACCTGTTGGTGAGCGGTGGCACCCATCCGGACTTCCGACGAATGGGCGTATTCGGAAAGCTTGCTAACGTCATTGTGGATCACGGGTCCCGTGTAGGTATTCAATACAGCGTGACATTTCCGAACCCATACCTTCGGCAATCCTTCCCAGCCTTTATAAAGGCGGGTTGGCAGGTGCCAGCAGAGTATCGGTTCCTCGAAAAAAGTCAATTCAGAAGAAGTTCCGGCGCAGCAGTCAGAGTGGAGCGGTTTGATCAACGATTTGATGCTTTGGCCCAAGAGGCTGCCAAGTCGTTCGATTTCTTTCAGATCAAGGACCACCGTATACTAAATTGGCGTTACATCGAGAAACCAAATACGCGATATGACTGCTTTGCTGCAGGTGATGGCGACGTAAAAGGACTGATAGTTCTGAAAAAGCTTTCCACTACTGACTCGGTTAAGGCTCATATAGTCGATTTTGTGGCGTTGACTCATGATGTTGCCGATCAACTTATTTCCGTAGCCGAGAATTATGCTCAGGACAGTTCATCACTTAATGTGGTGCTGACAACGGGCAATGCTTTTGAGCCGCTGTTTTTCGAGCGCGGGTTTACCGCTCGTGCTGAACGTTTCCCCGTAGTCATGAAATCGCCAAGGGCAGCCATAATTCCAAGATTCTCAACTCCATGGGTGGCGCTCGGCGATAACGACGTTTATTGAAGGAGAACATTGGAAATGCGAGTGCTGTTTGTTGCGCCACATCCCGACGACGAGGTCTTTGGTCCGGGAGGGACTGTACCCAAGTATAGCCAAGCCGGAGCCGAAGTCCATGTGCTCGTGGTGACCAAGGGAGACGACCTGTTTGATCAGGACATGATTAAACAAGGACGCGAAGAGGCTCTCAGCGCTCATCAATTGTTGGGCGTTACCAAGACGCACTTCGCAGACTTGCCGGCAATCAAGCTGGATACCTTACCCCAGTATAAGATCAATGATCTGCTTCTGGATTACTTTCAAGAAATCCAACCGGATCTTTTGTTCTTGCCTTTTCCCGGGGATGTAAACCGCGATCACCAGATAGTGCATGCCTGTGCAATGGTAGCGGCTCGTCCGATAGGCGTCAAAATCCGCGGCATCTACTGTTACGAGGCCGTATCGTCAACCAACTGGAATTCGCCAGGAATTTATCCGGCTTTTACCCCAAACTGCTTTGTTGACATCTCGGAAACGATTGACCTTAAGCTTGAGGCTGCAAAGACATATGCCTCTCAATTAAAGGCGTCACCTCATGAGCGTTCTGTGGAGTCCATACTGGCTTTGAGCCGTTACCGTGGAGGATTCGTAAACGTTCCCCATGCGGAAGCCTTCATGTGCATCAGGCAAATCCTCCTTTGAGACGGAGTGGGAAATGTCGAATCGCGAGCCAGGCATCACGGAAAAGTTCTCGGCGAGAGCTTGCTATGGGGTGATTATGGAGAGTTGGAGATAATGCTGAAAGATCGAAGATTGCTCGATCTGTTCAAAACATTGGTGCAGGCATATCCCAAGGAATCGGCAGTCGTTACCTTGACTCTGTTCCTAGCGGGCCTGGCAGAAGGTATTGGTATAGCCACTTTGCTGCCGCTACTGGGGCTGGTCGCGGGTGGAGAGGCCCGTAATAATACCGAGTTAGGAAGGATGATAGCCGACACGTTGCAAGTGGTCGGAATTCAGCCAACAGTCGGTATGCTCATCGTCTTCATGCTTGTCTTGATGACTGCCAAAACGTGTCTCTTCTTACTGGCAGCACGCACAGTGGGGTCTGTACGCCGGTCGAGTGGAAATTGATTTGCGTATGGACTTCATCAGAGCGCTCATGCAGGCTCGATGGGAATATTTTATCTCCCAACGGCAAGGAAGTCTTGCAAATGCAATTACTACAGAGGCGCGAAACGCTTCTGAAACTTATGTCTTGGGGTGTCGAATGATGGCCGCGGGCTTGCAGGCGGCCATGTATATTGCCGTAGCCCTCCTGGTTTCGTGGAAGGTCACGGTGGCCGCTCTGATAGGTGGCGCATTTACGTTGAGTCTCTTGAACGGATTTGTCACAATGGCGCGTCGCGCCGGCGAACGGCAGACCGAGCTTCTCAAGGACGTATCAGTCCGGTTGCTGGACGGAGTGCAAGGGATTAAACCGCTTAAAGCCATGGCTTGCGAAGAAAGGCTGGTCCCACTCCTTGAAAAGGACATGCACGATCTTTACGACGCGAGGCGTAAGGAGGTGCTCAGCGGCGAGGGACTGAATACCCTGAGTGAGTTTGCACTGGTCTGTCTCGTGGCGGTGGGTATCCTTGTTGCTTTCACCGTTTGGGACGCCCCGTTGGAAATGGTGATGTTGTTTGCCGTTCTCGCTTGGCGAACGTTTGGAAAGATGCGAATAGTCCAGCAGAATTATCAGTGGTTGTCCCGCATGGAAAGCGCCTTTTGGTCCTTGCGGAGTGCCATAGACCAGGCCACTGCCGCCAACGAACCTCGCTTTAAACGCGAAAACGCCGACATTGAATCACGCCATAACTTTCCGCAATGTGAGCTTCTCGTATGGCGACAAACCGGTGCTGAGAAATGTTTTTCTGACCCTTCCCGCGGGAGGGTTCATCGCATTAACCGGAGCTTCCGGAGCTGGCAAAACCACCATAGCGGATCTAATAATCGGTTTGTTCCGCCCTCAAGGGGGGCAAGTCTCTATAGATGATATTCCGGTCACTGAACTGTCTTTGAAGGCGTGGCGAAGCATGATTGGCTACGCTCCACAAGAAACGATCATGTTCCACGACACCATTCTTACTAACGTGACTCTGGGTGATCCTGCCCTCAGCCGCGCTGATGCCGAAGAAGCCCTGCGTGCTGCTGGGAGCTGGGATTTTGTCACGTCACTTCCGGAAGGAATGGATTGGATTGTGGGAGAGAAAGGGGCAAGGCTTTCCGGGGGCCAACGTCAGCGCATTGCCATTGCCCGCGCTCTCGTACGCCGCCCCAAGCTACTTATCCTTGACGAGGCCACAACAGCGCTGGATCCGAAGACCGAAGCTGCGGTCTGCGAGACTTTGGAACAATTGCGCGGCAACGTCACCATAATCGCCATTTCCCATCAACCCGCGCTGGTAAACGCCGCAGACGAATGTTTACCAACTGGAGCACATGACGTTGACCCAAATGCCCATGCGGGCTTCCCGGACGATGGCCGGAATGCCGGTTCGTTCACAAACCGAATAGCACACAGTATGAAGATCTTTATTGAGTTTAACCACGTCTTTAAGGAGTGGCCACTCGGAATAGCCGCCGAGTTGAATGCCCGCATTCCCGAAGCCAATATCGGGGGCATAGCCTGGAACAGGGACGGCGTATTTAACCGAGTGGCAAGTTATTCCAATCCTCGCATATCGCCGCTGGATTCCCTCGACGAACTGGAGCGGCAATGGCTTGCAACGCCGTGGGACGGCAAACGGCTTGAGGAATATGAAGCTATGCTCGGCCCTGGTGTGGCCAAAAGAATCATAACCTCCGACCGTAATATCAGCGACGGTTTTATCACCGGGGCACGGCCATTCAGACACTGCCATCTTACTGATGCAACGAGCGATGACGAGAGCCTGCGTTGCTACATTTTCGGCCTTCTGAATTACTCTTTTGAGAGATTGAGGAACCTCAAGCCGGACCTGGTGATAGTGGGCTACGTCGACAACGCGATCTCCTACACGCTTGGTCTAGTCTGTCATTATCTCAATATTCCCTTTGTCCAGATATTTCCCGCCCGCACCGGATCCCGTTACGTGCTGGACGACTCCCTTGACGGGAGCTTGGCACCAGTTCGGAGAATGTTTGAGCGTGCTCTCGCTTCTCCTTCGCTCTTGGCGCATCAGATGCCGGCTGCCCGAAATTTCATCCTGCGGTTCAGGAATGGTCTTCAGCCTTACGAGGCTTTCTTCGATGCCTACCAGGATACTAGCCTCAAGAAAGCTTCGTCAGCCGCCGATGCTATGAGAAGGCTTGCCGTATATATGGGCAAGGCAGTCCGTTTTTTTACCAGGGGCCGACGAATATCGCTGCGTGATATGAGAAGATGGGACGAGATTAGGGTTCGCCTTTCAGTGCCCGTACGGGCCCACTGGAGTTTGCATAATGGAACGTTTCAGCCTCTCGGATATTCGCCTTCCAACCCCTTTGCCTATTATCCCCTCCACGTTGATCCTGAGGCCTCTACTATTGTGAGCGCGCCGATGCACACGAATCAACTCGCGGTAGTGGAGGCCCTGGTGAAGGGCCTTCCTCTCGGCATGTCGCTCTTGGTGAAAGAGCATGTCCCGATGCTAGGTCAGAGACCTCCCGCCTTCTATGCCCGCCTCAAGAGAATGCCGGGAGTCAAGCTGATCTCGCCGTTTGAGAACAGCGTGTCGCTCATCAAACGCGCTGCTTTCACCTGTGTAATCAATGGAACAGCCGGCTGGGAGGCAATCCTGCTTGGAAAACCCGCTATTGTGATCGGGCGACCTCATTATGTGGCGCTGAAGGAGGGCCTCGTCCATTGTCCCGATCTCTCGCGTCTTCCTGAAGCCGTTCAACAAACCTTGAACATAAAGCCGGTTAATGAAGAGCGACTTTTGCTCTACATTGCAGCCATTTTGGATCAATCATTCGACTTCCCTTTGAAGCTCCGAGAGGGAGTCGTGACCGAGGAGACAGTTCGGCGGCATCCGGAAATTGTTTCTACGATTTGTGATCGTTTGATGGCGCTAGACTGGCCCCGTTTAACCCCGCTTGGAATCTAGGATCACAGGACAAACCTGATAGGATTGCGGATGAACTGGAATAAAATTGAACTCCAGTGCCTTAGGTTGTTTACTCGGAGGCTCCCAAGGGTCCGGGGAGCTGATTATGTGATACGTAAAGCATGGAGCTTCTACACCCGTAAGAAAAGGAATCCTGTGCTGACCTCCTGCTTCGGCTTCAAGATGATTGTCAACCCCATGGACCGTGGAGAAGAGCAGCTACTGCTTGGCTGTCAGCTCTACAATTATCGCGAAATGAGCTTTATGAAACAGTTCTTGAGAGAAGGAGACGTCTTCCTGGATTTGGGTGCCCACATCGGCGCGTTCACATTGGTTGCCTCCAAAGCGGTGGGAAAGACGGGAAGGGTGGTGTCACTTGAGCCGCATCCGCAAACCTATCAGCGGCTATGCCACCATTTGGAGATGAATTCAGTCGAAAACGTCATCGCTTTGAACGTGGCTGCGTCCGACAAAACGCAGATCTGTACGATGGGCTTGATCCAAGAGGGACAGACTGGCACAAATTCTCTGCTGTTTGATTACCTTAAGCCGCAGGGATCTACGGGGACGAATGTTGAATGTCAAACCCTGGCTGGTATCCTTCGCCGGTGCAACGTCAGCGCAATTAGAGGCGCCAAAATTGATATCGAAGGTTACGAGTACAGGGTCCTGAGAGCGTTTTTCTCCGAGACAAGAAAGGAATGTCACCCTGAATTCATAATTTGTGAATACATTAATTTCATGACAGAGTTGGCAGGCGGAAATACTGTTGACCTGCTGCTTGATGAGGGCTACATGATCCGGTGGCACGATAGAGCGAGACGCAACTACTTCATGGTGCGGGAACGCCAGTGACCGATGTCGTTCTTCTATCTTTTTCGTAACAACTTTGCGCTTACTCGCATTTGGATGAGGAGCTGGCAAAACCCACGGCTATATTTGACACATTTTGTTTTTCTTGCCAGCCGCTGGGCATACGAAACGGACGGTGGTTTGGCGACCACAACCCAAGTTTTTCTAAATGATCCACCTGAATTTGGATCTTTTCCATCCCTCCATCAAATAACGGTAAAGATGATGACTTAAAACCGTTCTTGAGCTGTCGTATATCATCAACGTTGAGTCCCATGAAGCGGGCCGCGGCCGCATCAACCACCAAAGGGTTCATTCCTGCGAAGACCGCTCCGCATCGAAGGTCGGAGGGCTCCAACGGCCCCTCACCCTCACCCGCGATTACCGCATCCACCACGCAGAAAATCCGTCGTTGAGGTGAGGAATTGATACGTCCTTCTCTATCAGCATACCGAGCGATTCGATTCAGATCCAATATGGTTCTCCAGAGGGTATCATTGCCAAACCAGGACCCTTCCGAGATTCGGTCGCCGAATGCCAGAACTAGGTCCGGGATCTTGTGAAGTAACGAGAAAAGCACCTGGCTACTGCGGCTTGAGGCCACGTCCCGCAATTCCTCTATTGTCGTGCGCACAGATTTCAAGGCATTGGCTCGCGGGTATTCGTCGTGGCCTTGAGAAGCCGGTCCGCGTCGATGGTGCGGTAAGAAGCTTTTGTGTCCGTTGATACCTACAAAGTTCTTCAGGCATCCTGTCATCCCTGCTTTGCGATGCGACTTCAATTTTGCCAAGTTCAAGATCACGTCGGCCTCAAGAATCCTTCGGGCAACACAATATTCGTGCATGCCCGGGCTATGATGCTTCGGGAGTGCGGCGGGGTCATAGTTCGTCACCCGAAAGTTTTTATAGTCGTGGGCTACAGCTTCGAGCAAGCTGTCCTGGCCAAGATCGACCACAAGGAAACGATCATCCGACTGCCTCAGTTCTTTCCGAAATGTTAGCTTGCCATCGCGATGATAGAGTTCCAGCCGCCAGTCTTCTAAGACAACGTTCAGATTGCTGTGGGCCTCGTAGAATCTCGGGATAGTTAACCAGTCCTGGGTTTCCCACAGCAGGTCAATGTCGCAAGACTGGAGAGGCGCATCGCCCACCACCACTGTCCCCTCTCTTCCCAGAGCTATGTAGACAAAATCAAGAACGGCCCGCACGATGGAAGGGTGAGTTACAAGCGCATTCAGGCTGCCTGAACCTCGATTGACGTGCATCACCCAATTGGGTTTAACTACGACCTTATCCCCTGGTCGGATCAATTCCCCTAGCGGATTCCACATGGAACTTCCAACTCGCTCCTTGTCCAGGCCCAGTTGAATAAGACACTTTCGTACAAGATCGTAGACACGATTAGGTCGAGGTCCAACATCCGTAAAGGGATACTCGGGATAACGCTCGCTGGGCGAAAATGGTGGTGGTGGATAGAGAACCTCGTCACTTCTCGCATAGGCAACCAGTCTGTCCATGGTCATAGTTGAGTGCATCCTCCTGTTTGAGCGAGTGGACGGATTGCCAGTCGGACCTGCTTCTTTATTCGTGTGGCTTGCTCCTTATTAACAGATCTGGGCACTGGAAGTAAAATGGGAAGGTAACAGGACGAATGCTCGGCAAAACTATTATGGACGCCTTTCACGAAGAGGAACCCTCCAGGGATTGCATGGCCGACCACATGACCGGTCAGCCATTACGCCCCAAGTAAGGAGCATCCAGCTCGATTCCGGATTGAGAGAAGCAGGATGGTAAGAAAACTTACCGTGTTGGACAAACTAATAAGACTACCTTTCCTCAAGAAACTTTTCAGACATTTTGTGATCAGAATAACTTCCCTCGGAGCAATTAGGAAAGCCTTAAGGGCTGCTGCTCAGACAGGGAAACTATCAATGGGAGTGTGGCAGTGGTTACCCGTATCGCAGCAGTTCGAGCTTCGCCTTCCGGCTGGACAAGAATTTTCTTATTTGGCTGTTCCGGGTGATGGCATTGGAAAAGCACTCTATTGGCAAGGCGTTGGCTTTCTCGGCAGTGAATTCCAGGCATTCTACCGAATGATAAGTGGAAGTCGCCTTTTCGTAGATGTTGGGGCAAATACCGGGATATTCTCACTAATTGCATGTGCCACGAATCCGGGCATACGAATTATTGCTTTTGAGCCCGTGCCAGAACCCTATGGGTACCTCTTTTATCGTATCGCCGATGATGGAAGTCTCGCCATGGTAGAGCGTTTGCGGTATGGAATACGAGAGTACTATTTATGCTCGTGTTTGGCAAAAGAGATTATTTCTACCTTTTCCGCTTAGGGAAATGCCGTACAGCGCTCCGGAACGGCCCCGCTGACTCAATAAGAAGTTTTATGAGATAAGAAAGCAGATTCTCATGGTACGAAGCTTGCCGGAGGATAAGTCTTTTTATGGAGTCGCTCGGGGGCGGTGGCGCTGAACGGATTATGCTCAATCTAGCGCGAAAATTCGCTCAATGGGGACATCAGGTAGATATAGTAGTTGCTTCGGCGAAAGGGCCGTACCTCTCGCAAATTCCGGACTCGGTCAGGTTGGTGAACCTTAGAACCACTAGGACAATTACCGCCATCCGCCCGCTGGCCCGTTACTTGCGCAGAGAATCGCCGAACGCGCTGCTTTCAAAGATGGGGCACTGCAACATCGCGGCTCTTCTGGCTCGAAAACTTTCCGGTACGTGCACCCGAGTAGTAATAGCTGAAGTAAGCCTTTTGAAAACCAGCACAAGGAGTGCCCCACAATTCCGCAGTCGATGGATTCCAGTTTTCGCCAAAAGGGTTTATCCGTGGGCAGACAGGATTGTAGCCATTTCCGGAGGTGTCGCTGATGACTTGTCCCGCCTGCTTGATTTGCCGCTGGAAAGCATCGAAGTGATTTATAACCCTGTGGTGACTCCGGAACTATACGAAAGAGCGGCTTGCGCTCCGGCGCATCCCTGGTTCAAGAAGGGTGCTCCACCTGTGATTCTCGGCGTGGGACGTCTCGATCCTGAAAAGGATTTCCCCACCTTGCTGAGAGCATTCAGTATAGTTAGAAGGAATCGGAACGTTCGGCTGATGATTCTGGGAGAAGGCCCGGAGCGCTTTGTCTTGGAATCGTTGGCACAAGAGTTGGGCATAGCCGACGTTGTGACCTTGCCTGGTTTTGTCGAAAACCCTTTACCTTTTATTGCCAACGCCGCGGTGCTGGTTTTGACCTCGCTGTTCGAAGGCCTGTCCAACGTTCTCATCGAGGCCCTTGCTTGCGGAACCCCTGTTGTGGCAACCGATTGCCCGTGTGGCCCGAGAGAGATCCTGGATTGGGGTCGTTATGGAATGCTTGCGCCCGTAGGGGACTTTAAAGAGGTGGCTCGTGCCATAGAAGAGACGCTGGAAAATCCCCCGGACCCGATGTTTCTAAAGGGCGCTGCGGAGAGATTCTCTGTGGATGCAATCGCAAGGCAGTATTTGGAGGTTCTAATTGGGTGAGTCGACATAAAGAGGGTCTATGTCGGCTTCTTCTTGAGCTTGATTCCCTTCACATCCGCCAGTTTCGCTCCCTTCATGTTAGTTCCGGCAATCTTGACGCCGGTAAAGTCGGCCCCATTTATGAACGCCCACGAAAAATCGGTTCCCGAAAGATCGGCCCCGGCAATCGAGGTCCCTGTCATCTTGACGCCGGAGAAGCTCGCGCCCGCCAAGTTGCTTCCGGAAAGATTCGCTTCATCCAAACAAGAATTCTGCATATTCGCGGCCGAAAAATTCGCTCCTAAAGCTTTGACCCTCGTCATGTCGGCATCGACAACGACGGCTCCTCCAAGGTTTGCACCGCTTAAATCCGCGCTCACCAACTTGGATTTCTGCAAATTGGCTTCCCCCATGTTGGCCTTGGTAAGGTTGGCTCCGGAAAGGTCCGCTCCTTCCAGGGTTGCGGACCTGAGATCCGCTTCTTCCATTTCCGCGCCGGCCATATTTGCCGACGAGAGCGATGCCTTGCTCAGGATCGCCTTGCCAAGCTGACTATTGGTAAGATTGATGCCAACCATGCTGGCTCCGGCCATGTTTGCTTCGTTCAACCGGGCGCCTGAAAGATTTGCTCCTTCCAGGTCCGCATCTGTGAGGTCGGCCCGAGTCATGTCGGAACTGCTGCAATCGCTTCTCGCCAGCTTCGCTCCATGCAACGTGGCTTCCAATAGGTTCGCGTTGGTCAATTTCGAGCCGCTGAGGTTAGCATCGGTCAGCACAGCATGAGCGAGATTCGCCCCTGCTAGATTGGCCCCTTGAAGATTCGCCTCTGACAAGTTAGCCCGACTCAGGTTACTCCCGATCAGGCGTGCGTCCGACAAGTCGGCTCGTTCCAGATTGGCCGATGACAGGTCTGCCCGCTCGATGTTCGCCTTCGACAAAATTGCCCATGACAGATCGGCATTGGTAAGGTTGTTTCCACTGAGTTGCGCCCTTGAGAGATCTGACGAAGTCAGCTTTACCCCCGAAAAATTGGCTTTTGCTAGATTGGCCTTTGTTAACCTGGTCCCTGACAAATCGGCTCCGGAAAAAAGAGCTTCCGAGAAATTGGCGGTGTCCACCTGTGCTTTCCTCAGGTTGGCCCCCGAGATATCAGCCTCGGAGAAGTCCGTTTCACTGAGGGTCGTACGCGAAAGATCTGCCTTTGAAAGGCTACATCTCGCGAGTATCGCCTTTTTCAGGCATGAACCAGCAAGATTGCATTCGGACAAGTCTGCGCCCGACAAATCGGCTCCGGTCAAATCTATCTCCGAAAGATCTGCACCGTGCAGATCCGCGCCGTAAAGTCTCACCTTGGTTTTCTTTTTCAAGCCAAGCCGGGTAACCACGAGTTGTGATAAGGATGTATCCGTTCCTGATATGACGGCAGATTGCACGAGTTCTTTCAGAGAGTTGGCTTTCCCCTCAAAAATGACCGCCCCGCTTTTTCTGTGTTTGATTTCAAATTTTGGCAAGACTTGATGCTCCTTGATATTCAGAGTCGCGGAATTATATCACACGTATTTGATGGGATGGAGCTTTTACTTGACACAAATCTCATCGTTCGCGACTGTTTTGTCCAGAGGTTAACGTTTGGGCGCACGGAGGTAGACTATTATGAATTTCATCAAAGAAATGTATCGAAAAGGTCGGTACACTCTGGCGCTCTTAATGCTATGCCCGCTCCTGATTCTGCTTCCGGCCACGAACTGTAGAGCCCAGGTCGATGAGATATTGGTCAAGGTGAACGAGGAATTCAAAATCCCTCTGGAATCCAACCCCAGCACTGGCTACAAGTGGGAAGCTTCGTTCGACGAATCCTTTCTCAACCTGAAAGCCGACGATTTCAAACGACCCGCTACGGCGCTAATAGGGGCCGGCGGGACACAGACTTTCGTTTTTCTTCCGGTCAAGCAAGGTGAAACAAAGATACGATTCGTCTACAAAAGGCACTGGGAAAAGACCAGTGCTCGAGAGAAAACCTTTAGAATCCACATAGACCGCTAATCCCTTTTCCAAGCATCTTAAAGCCGTTGCCAAAAATAATGTCCCTTTGGCCATCCGAGATGGAGAATCCGGAAGGCCGGTTTCTCCGTCATTCCCGTGAAGGCGGGAATCCAGATTCTGGACCCCGGATCAAGTCCGGGGTGACGGTATAGCTATTCCTTCCAAATCGGACAAAAATTTTGGCAATTGCTATAAACCCCTGCCAACTGCAAGCCTCGCAATGACATTTTTTAGCCATTGTCAGAAATCCCGCCCCAATTTGCGTTTCTCGTACTTGCTGCCGATCTCAAGGCAAATCGGCAATCACTTTGGACATCAATATAACTGGATGACTTTATTATGACCTTTGAGGCGGCTCGTATGACGGATTCAACGGCCGGCGCTGTTGACGGAGAAAGATGCTACCAGAGCCGCCTTTCTGTGGAGGGCTGGGTTTCCGCGTCTTGTGAGTTTTGAGGAATGACCGGAACAGGAGCGGGGGGGCGAGATGCTCGCATGCGCTTCTCCGTTTCTTTCAAAAGACGACCTACGGTTGCGATTCGGTCCTGTTCCTTCAGGAGCGACTGGGCCTTGCGAAAATCATCCACAGCTAGAGCGAACTCCCCCTGTTCCTTATATGCAACCCCGCGGTTCGCATACCCTAAACCATGAGTAGGTTGCATCTGAACCACTCTGGTCAGAGTTGTGACAGCCTTATCTAAATCTCCGTCGAGAATATAGTTCTTCCCAAGATTGTAGTACATTTCTGCTGTGGCAGATCCAGGGTCAATTTCTATGGCTCGTGAAAAATCTTTTATGGCGAACTTGTAAGATTTCACAGCCTCGTACGCCGTCCCTCGATTGAGGAGGATCTCCACATTGTCCGGTTCGGCTTCCAGAGCTACTTTCAAATCCTCTATGGCATCTTTGTATCGGCTGGTAATTACTCTGGCCCGGCCTCGAAGCGCGAGAATCGACGGCTCTTGAGGTTGATATTGTAATGCGCGGTTAAAATCCTCAAGAGCGTCTTTGCCCCGGCCCATATCCAAAAGGATACTTCCTCTGGCAACATAGATGGCAGGATCCGAATTCTTCAGTTCAAGGAGGCGAGTGTAATCCGTCAGGGCAGCATCATTCCGAGCCATCTTGCGATAAACCGCGGCCCGGTTTGACAGGGCGAGAGCAAATTTCGGATCTAACTCTAGAGCCCTGGTAAAATCCGCTATCGCTTCATCCAAATTTCCCAAATCCGCCTTGGCCCAGCCGCGATTATTGAATGCTTCAGCGTTGTTAGGGTCAAAATTGATGGCCCGGTTGTAATCCTCCACTGCTTTCTTTGCTTTCCCTTCCGCGACAAGGAGATTTCCCCTTTTCAACCAAGCACCGATGTGCTTCGGGTTTAGTTCCAGAGCCTTGTCAAGGTCCGCCAGGGCTTTGTCCGGATTCTTTTTGTTCTGGTAGGCGATTGCCCTGAGGAAATAGACTTCGCTGTCCGGGGTGTATAGCTTCAGGGCTTCATTCAGGTCCGCCAGCGCAGCTTCGAAGTTTCCAAGACCAATTTGGGCTTCTCCACGGACACGGTATGCACCGGCATGTTTGGCGTTCAACGCTATGACTCGGTCCGAGTCTTCCAACGCTTTATCATATGCTTTGCGGTGAAGGTTAATTAGACCACGGCCGTATAAAGCGTCCACCAGTCCAGGATCCTTCGTGAGTGCTTGAGAGAAATCTGCGAAAGCGCGATTTTCGTCTCCCTTGGATCGGTAGGCTACGCCACGGTTGAAGTACCGCTTGGGCATTATTTGCATCGAGCGCAAGTACGCGCGTGTAGAGTTGAATTGCCTTGTCGAGTTCCAATTTCCAGTGGGACTCCACTGCCTCAGAGAACAAGGTCTTTGCGTTCTCCGCAGCGCGCGAGGAAACTGGCGCCATGAGAGCGATAACAAAGATCAAAAGTATTAGTACTGAGGTTCGATATGAGCCCACGCTTTTGCCCCATGAGCCAATTTTACCGAGCTTAAGTCTGAGGGGAATGCGGACAAATAAATTCCTCTTCCCAACAAGCGGGCAGCAACGCTACTCTAGCGAGACGTCATCATTTCTTTTACTTGTGCGGCGCTCACGGGCTGTCTAAGCGGCCGGGAAACTTCCTTGTTTTCCGGCAATCGTAGGCCCGCCGCAAAATCCGCCCGGGAGCTTTTGCTGTCGCCTAAGAAACTCAAAGGCTATCGCCCTTTTAAAAAGCGCTTCTCTATTCTTCGGGTCCAACTCCAGGCTTCTGGTGAGTTCCCGGACCGCGTCAGAAACTCGCCCTTTCTTCCCCAAAGCTACTCCCAGATTGAAGTGCGCAGCCGGATCATCGGGTCGCGAAGAAACAAGCGAAGTAAACAGTTTGATGGCGGCATCATAGTCCCCGGAAGTCTCCTTCAGGACCCCCAATTGCTTCAAGGTCTCGGGATCGCCGGCATCCAGACTGACTGCTCGCTCTAGATCTTTGATGGCCGGTTCTTGCTGATTCGCGTCCAAGTAACAGCCAGCTCGAAACGTGTACACAGCCGCAGGCCCGTCTTCAAGTTCCAGCGCCTTTGTAAAATCGGGAATCGCTTTAGCGCATTCGCCGCGGCTCTTGTGGACCCAACCCCGGTTGGCATAAGCCCTTGCCAGGTTGGGATTCAGAGAAATGGCTTTCGACATATCACGAAGAGCTTGTGTACTGTTCCCCTTCTTGAAGAATACCCAGCCGCGATTGTTGTACACATCCGCGTACGCGGGATTGATTCTGACCGCCTGGTTATAGTCGTTAATGGCCTGGTCAACGCTATCCTTTTTGAAGTAGGCGTTTCCTCTTTGAAAGTAAGCGAGTGCATATTGAGGATTCAGCTCAATGGCTTTGGAGAGATCCTTTATGGAAGCTTCATTATCTCCAACTCTGAGTCGCGCGTTGCCTCGGTTGTAATAAGCGAGTGCATATTCCGGATCTAGTTGTAGTGCAGAATTGAAGTCTTTGATGGCTTGCTCAGGCTCGTTCTTTTGCAACAGCGCCCAACCGCGATTGTTGTACCAGTCCCGATCTGCCGGGTTGATTTCGATCGCCCGTGTAAAATCTTGAATGGAGCGATTGAAGTCGCCTTTTCCGTGATAAGCGTTGCCCCGGTTATAGTAGGCCAGTGCGTAGGAAGGATTAAGTTCAATGGCTTGCGCATAGTCCTGAATCGCCTTATCAAAATCGCCTTGTCTATAATAGGCGCTTCCTCGGTTGTTAAAGGCTGTCTCGAGCCGGGGATTGAGTTGAAGTGCCCTGGTATAATCGTTAATCGCTTCTTTCGCATTTCCCAGTCGCTCGTACGAGAGTCCTCGCCGGAAGAATGCGTCGGCATTCGCCGCGTCCACACGGATTGCCCGCGTAAATTGATCGATGGCTTTATTGTAATCGCCTGTACGTTGAGCCGCCTTTCCGCTCTCAAGATAATTTTCCGCTTTCTCATCCAATGCCATGGATTGAGCAGCCACAAGAGTCAACGCCAGAGTCGCTGCGATCCATCCTGCCGACCGCATATTTAAAACTCCTTTTTTCACAGGCACATGCTTAGTTTAATGTTACCACAACATGAAGTTGCTTGTCTACTTCTATGTTACTCATTAGGTTTTTATGGAAAAGTTGGCACAGGTTTTTCCATTCCATCGTCGATGGCTGGTCGCCGCACGTATTCTCGCTTATCATCACATTATAGAAGACAGCTTGTTTGAAACATCGTTCCATGAGTATACTTCCGGCGATCCGTTTCAGATCCTGAGAAGCCCAGCCGGCCATGTGCAGATGGGTCAATAGAGGGACGGACTGGGCAGTGAATGCATTTTGAACACCGAGCATTTCTTTGATACGGCGATCAGGATTCGCCGGGCGTGACAAGGAAGATGCCATGAGCCCTGACAATCTCAACGAAACCCCCGAACTCGACAGTTCTGCTGGCATGGAACCGATCGAAAAGTTGATCCTCCGAAGTATGAACGAAGGGGTGATCACTCTTGAATGCAACGGTGATATCTTCACTGTAAATCCTGCTGCCCTCCGCATTTTGGACTTCACGGAAGAGGAACTCAGAGGCAAGCATTTTCAAGAGGTGTTTTCCGGAGATCAGGTCAATGATGATTTTTGCCAAGTCCTTGTGAATCTGTTTCACAGCGGACACCATTCCGCGCACAGGGAAGTCAAGTTTAAACGACGGGATGGACAGTCTGTGGATCTTTCAGTAGCGACGGCTTTTCTGGATGTCGATGAATGCAGCCCCGCCATGCAAAGCGTCGTCATAGTCTTCCGAGACATTACCGCATTCAAATCCCTCGAACGGGCCCGAAGAAGAGCAGTAAACCACTTGTCACACGAGATGGCCACCCCCCTTGCCATCATCAGTGCATCCGTAGAATACCTCAGTAAAGTAGTTGTAGGCGCCAATCAATCGGAGAAAAACATAGAGCGAATTCGGCGAAATCTCCGGAGATTGACAGACATTCAGGATGTCGTGGAACAGGTTTTTTCACCGCCCGCTCCTAAACCCGAGCGTTTCGATATGGCAGCCGCGATTGAAGAGCACGTCGAAATACTGCGAAAGGCAGCTTCTCACAGGTCAGTATTGCTGACCTCGGACCTTTCCCCTGTGAAGACCGACGCGGTTGACCCCAGGACTTTCATCATTATCCTTGAAACCCTAATAAAAAACGCTGTTGAAAACACTCCTGACGAAGGCACGATAACTGTTTCGCTCAAAGAAATTCCGTCGGGTGTTCGATTTCAGGTGAAGGATGAAGGAGTAGGAATCCCTCTGGCAGATCAGAGGTTCATTTTCGACGGATTTCATCATACTCAGGCAACTGATGAGTATTCCAGTAAAGACCCTTTTGACTTCAACGCAGGGGGCAAGGGTCTAGAATTATTGAGATTGAAGATACTTTCAGAAGCAGGGTTATTTGAAATCTCCTTCGAGAGCCAACGATGCCGGTATATTCCGACCAGCCGCGACCTCTGCCCTGGAAGAATCAAGGTCTGTCCTCATGTGCACGACGTCGCCGGCTGTCGGGAATCTGGCGGCACAACGTTCACTGTCCTGTTTCATCAAGCTTCCGTTTAGCTCGGCCTGTACTGCGATGTAACAGAAAGGATCGGTTTCATGGACGAAGGTCTTCGGGCAAGACTGAACAAGATGTTCGCTCCCCGGTCGGTCGCGATAATCGGGGCGGGTGACAGCCCTGACAAAGTGGGCCATGCGATCATGGACAGTGTTGTTACAGGGGGATTTCCAGGGTCCGTGTATCCTGTTCACCCCCGGCATGAAAGAATCCTGGGACTGCGAGTCTATAAAGATCTCGATGATCTTCCCGAGGTCCCGGACCTGGCGGTTGTGGCTCTGAATCAGCATTCCACCGTAAAAATGGTTGCCCGGTTGAGCAGGCTCGGAGTGGGCGGCGCCGCTGTGGTGGCCGGTGGTTACGCCGAGATGGGGCCTGAAGGTTTGGATCTCCAGATCAAACTTAGAGAAGCCGCGGGTGAAATGCCGATAGTCGGCCCCAACACCTTAGGATTTCTCAATGCCCGAGCCAAGCTCAACGTCACCTTTTACCCCAGGATTCTGCACGCGGGCAACGTGTCGTTTCTGAGCCAGAGCGGGGGAATCGGGCTTGGTATCAAAGGGCGAGCCGATGATGAAGGCTTGGGCATAGCTAAATGGATTGGGGTAGGGAATAGGGTTAACCTGGAATTTCATATCTTACTAGAATACCTGAAAGATGACCCCGACACCAAAGTAATAGGAATCTTCACGGAAGGTTGCGCGGAGCCCAGGTCCTTCGTAGATCAGGTCGCGAAGATAACGCCGGTCAAGCCGGTTATTGTGTACAAGGGAGGCATCGGCGAAGACGCGGACAGCGTTACTGTCACCCACACAGGGGCCGCGGCAGGAGCGGTTCGAATATGGGAAGGGGCGCTGCGCCAGGCAGGTGCTCAGACGGTCGCTTCCGTTTCCGAGATGATTAGCGTTTGCAAGGCGCTAGCTATAAGTAAAATGCCGACAGGCAAAAGGCTCGGTATCTTCACTCACACGGCCGGACCCAGCATTGTGGCCTGGGATGTGCTTCGTACAGAAGCAGGCTGTGAGTTGGCTGAACTGGGGGAAAAAACCATTCGGCGCATAGCGGAAATCCTTGGGCCGTCGGTTCCGGTTGTTTACAAGAACCCTGTGGACGGCGCGGCAGGCGCTTTTTTGATCAAACCCTTTCACGACATAGCCGAGGCCGTTTTGGAAGACCAGTCTGTAGACGCGCTTCTGGCCATCTTCTGTGAACACAAGAACTGGGAATATCCCTCAGATGCCCTGATTGAGCTGGCCCACCGCTTCCCCAAGCCTATCGTGGCCTGTTTCATCGGATCCATCCGACGAATTGAGCCGGATCGGTCCAGACTGCACGAAGCAGGGGTGCCCACTTACGTGCTCCCAGAGGACGCTGCCATCGGCATGAAGGCATTGCTAGCCCGAGTGAGGTAAGAAGGAGAAGAAGAGGACCTAAGTAAGGGCCTTTCCGGACAGATTGGGTTCAAGGAATGAATCCGGTTACGGCGAGGTGGCGTCCTGATTTGGCCCCATCTCTTCTATAAGAGAAAAAAAGGGCAGAATTGCAGGAAGTGCAAAGCTCCGTTGAATGGATGTTGGCCAAGGGCACCCCTTCTTGAATCAGTTCAAAGCGATTGGCTCCGACCAGATCCAGGCAAGGGCTCTCCTTCGACCGGTCTCCCGATTTAGATCTGATGATGAATTGCTGAGCCTGGGGAAAGGCTTGACGGAATGGCTTCAGGACAACTTCGTCCACCTCATAGCAACATGGTCCGATGGCAGGCCCTAGACCTGCTACTAAGTCTGTGGGATTTGTTCCATAGCGGCCTTTCATCATTCGAACAACCTTGCGAGTGATCCTGAGCACTGTCCCCCGCCATCCTGCGTGTATCGCTCCAGCGACTCGATGCCTCGGGTCCAGCAACAGAATGGGAAGGCAATCTGCCGTCTTGATAGCCGGATAAATCCCGGGGGTGGAGGTTATGATCGCATCAGCACGCGGAGGGACCTGAGGAATGGCGTCAATGACCTCCACACTGTCTTCATGCACCTGTCGGCAAGTTACAATGCTGTCGGCTTCAATCCCGAGGCGTTCAGCCACGGTCGTGTAATTGCACTGAACATTCTCCAATGCATCCCCCTGGCTGACCGAGAAATTGAGAGACTCGAAAGGGGGCGGAGAACAGCCCCCGGTCCGTACAGAAAATGCCATGATAGAGTTGGTTCGTTCAATTTTCGGCAATACAAGAGCCACGGTGCCCTTTGTAGTGGTTGCCGGTGAGGTCCAATCAGAAAGAGCGGTTTTTGTCCCAGCCGAATTCATCCGCTACGAATTATCCTCCCGACTTCTTGAAAAACTCAAGCCATTCTTCGACGTCTACCCGGTCCCCTTGGCCCGACTTTTCTCTTGAGCTTACAAGCTTGAGACACTCCTCAAGCTGGCCTTTGAATTCACCAGAGGACTTTACTCGTGCGCCTTGATGCTGGATAAATGAGGCCAGTGCCCGGTCCGAGGACACTGCTACCAAGTCTCGTTTGTAAGAGGCCTTGCTTACCAATTCCTTTATCCGTGAATCCGCGTCCGAACCTGGGCGGGCGTACAGGATGTGGACGCCTTTATACTTGCGACCTTCAGGGAACTCCTCGTCGGGCGCTCCATCAAAGACAACCTTGAGCTTCACCTTCCGCAAGGCGACAAAGTGCACCAGATCATGAATCAGGCCTCTCCGGGCCGCCGCTTTGTCCCGGTGCCAACCCACGGTATGGGCCATTACATTATTTCCATCCACAATGTAAGGCATGGATCTCTCTCGGACTTGCTGGGGTAGGCGGGCTTAGCGCATTTAGAATCAGGGATGAAGACCATTACTGGGAACCCGTCTTCATGGCCCCCATGGACTCGGTTTGCATTTGCATGGTAATATTGGGGCGATTCTTAGTCCCGAATAAATCCTAAATAGACCAACACAAGCACCAACCCTCCCATTGCAGCAATAAATGTCAGAAGGCTACCCAGGTTGGAACCCTGCTCGGGATACAGATAATGAAATATCAGGGCCCCGCCCATCAGGCCGGCAAGAGTCAGAGCTAAATACTTCATCCGCGTGAACACAGCGTAAATGAAAACAGCGAAGCAAAGCCCTAGGAATATTGGATGCATAACCAGGTCGCCTGGCCCAGTCACCCCGAGTAGTCCGTTAATCCATTCAAAAAAATTGGACATAGTTTCCATAACGTCACCACTTGATTCATGGAAAATGCACTTCGAGCGGATGCGACCCTATCATGTGGGGGAGGAAAAGGCAAACTATATTAGCATGGTAAGCCACTTGACAACGTTTGAGTAAGATGCGTAATCTGTGTGGACATGCGCTGAGGCCTCCTGAGGCTGCTGAGACGGAAGAGAGGCTCTTGTCTCCTCAGTGGCCGGTCCTATTGTATTTCAGGTGGGCCCAACAACCCCGGCCAACAGTCACCTGGTTTGAATGACCCCTAAACGGTGTCGCCGTAGGAGGGGCAACGGGAGTAATCGTGGCACAAAACCTTTCCAAGGTCAGAAATATAGGGATTACGGCTCACATTGATGCCGGAAAGACCACCCTGACCGAAAGAATTCTGTTCTACACCAAAAAAATCCACAAGATCGGCGAAGTCGATGACGGCTCCGCTACCATGGACTACATGCCTCAAGAGCAGGAACGAGGCATAACCATAACCTCCGCAGCCACAGCCTTTACATGGAAGGGTTATGAGATCCACTTGATCGACACGCCTGGGCATGTGGATTTTACCATCGAGGTCGAACGCTCTCTACGGGTCCTCGATGGGGTCGTGGCTGTTCTGTGTGGGGTGGGCGGGGTGGAACCCCAGACCGAAACGGTGTGGCATCAGGCCGAACGCTACAAGGTTCCTCGAATCGCATTTGTTAACAAGCTGGATCGCCTTGGGGCAAATTTTCAGCGTGCCGTTTCAATGATGCGAGAGCGATTGGGAGCAAATCCGGTTCCTGTACAAATTCCCATGATGTCCGCGGATGAGTTCCTCGGAGTCGTGGATCTAATTCGGATGAGAGGAATCATCTGGGATCAAGCTAGTCAGGGCCAGGAGTATGAGTACATCGACATTCCGCCGGATTATCTGGACGAAGCGGAACACGCCAGAAGATTCATGATAGAGACCGCGGCGGAAATGGATGAAGAGCTTCTGGAATACTACCTCGAGCATGACGACCTGGATGAGAACCAAATTATCAAGGGCCTGAGAGAAGGAACAATAACAAATAAAATTGTCCCCACCCTTTGCGGATCTGCACTGAAAAATCAAGGTGTACAGCCCGTTATTGAAGCGGTCATCGACTTTCTCCCTTCTCCAATGGATGTCCCTCCGATCGTTGGCATCAATCCGGAGACAGGAGCTGAGGAACAGCGCTCGCCAAAACGGGGGGAGCCTCTTTGTGCTCTCGCGTTCAAAGTCATGATGGACCAAGGGCGAAGAACCACTTATCTCAGGGTCTATTCGGGTGAACTCGAGTCGGAAAAGGAGATTTATAACGCCACCCGCGGCGTTCGTGAGCGCGTAGCACGACTATTCCTTATGCATGCCAACAAGCGCGAGAAGATCAAATCCGCCCCCGCAGGCAGTATTGCCCTTGCCGTGGGACTGAAAGAAGCCAGGACAGGTGATACGTTGACCGATGCGTCGGCCCCGTTGGTCCTGGAGTCACTCGACATGCACATCCCGGTGATTTCCATAGCTATCGAACCCAAGACCCGAAGCGATCAAGAAAAGCTGATGTCTAGTCTGGAAAAGATAGGAATAGAAGACCCAACTTTTGCCTTCAGGGAAAATGAAGAGACCGGCCAGTTGCTCATATCAGGGATGGGTGAGCTGCACCTGGATATTGTCCTCGATCGTCTAAAAAGAGAGTACGCAGTCGAGGTCCAGACGGGGAAACCGCAGGTTGTATACAAGGAAACCATTCAATCTTCAGGCAAGGCTCATCTGATATTCGACCGTGAAATTCACGATGTGCGCCATGTTGGTGAGGTCTCCGTCAGGGTGGAACCGGCAACCAGAGGAGGGGGGACGAGCTTCGAATTGGCTGCCGGACTGGACACCATACCGCAGGATTTGATCAGCGCTGTGGAACAAGGGGCACGGGAGGCCACACTGGCGGGCGTTTCTTGGGGGAAACGAGGTGGTGGATGTCAAGATCACGCTTGAGGCCCTGGGACAAGATGTTGTGTCCATGACCCCACTGGGCCTGAAAGTCGCCACGGCGCAAGCCTGTAAAGAGGCGTGCGAAAAGGCGTCACCTGTTCTTCTGGAACCGTACATGAATGTCGAAGTGGTCGTCCCAGAAGAATTCGTTGGGGAGGTCATCGCGGACTTGAACAGCCGACGCGGAAGGCTTGAGCAAGTTACTCCCCGCGGAAAAACTTCCGTTCTGGAAGCCATAGTTCCACTAGTGACCATGTTCGGCTATTCAACTGCTCTGCGATCACTGAGCCAGGGGAGGGGTATCTTCACCATGCAGTACTCTCATTACGACGCAAAGGTGTAGTGGTTGGATGCCTACTTTATTGTTTCGTTTTGGAAGAATTTCCTCGGACCGCCTACATTGCGGAAAGCCGAATTGAAGTTGCGATAGAACGCGTGAAAGTCACGAAATCTGTGCCACTTCTTGAGAAATCCATCTGGTAGATCATCCCGTTCCTCAACTGACTGCCATCCACCCGGAACCGGGTACGCGTAATACGGCAGGTCTTTTGGGATTCCTCTGACAAGAACTACTTGAGGAATCACCCATTCCCGGAGCGCCATGTACACTCGGTGCATGCCATCGTTTACGATGAAGTGTATGGTGCCGTCTCGCTCAATAGATTCCTCGACGATGGGGGGCAGGAGATCAACCGGTTCGTCGGAACCCTCCAGGATCAGTCTGACGAACCCATTCAGCGTAAAGAGATCCACTGCATGTTCCTCCAGAGACCATTTCAACTCGCGGACCTTCTTCAATTCTTCCCTTAGGATGTAATTCTGTGGTGGAGAAAGACTGGCCGGTGAAATTTTTTCAAGAGAAATGAACGTCCGGCTGTAGACTTTGACGTCTGGAGCCTTCAGCATCGTTACTTCTCTGAGCCTCTCAATCAATTGATCTTCGGAAAACCTCTCCACCGCAAGAATTTTCATCACTCGCCTCCTCTCCGGTCTTGTACGTCTATCCTTCACTGGTTTTTTGAGTGTTCGCGATCCAGTACCCGCACAAGCTCTCCCATGTCTAGTTCGGCGGAATCCTTCGGCGAAGTGGCCGGCATTTTGCGAGTGGACGATCCTGCCAGTACGCCCATTACCATTTCCAAGGCTTCCTTGGACACGTCAATCTGCCTGAAAACACGGATGCTCTCGTGAGACTCCATGATTTGGCGCCAGTAAAGATCGAATTCCTTGTTTCGGGAATCATAGGATTCCTCAAAGTAGATCTCTTTAATTCCGGCTTGGATTAGTTGTTTGAAACACCAGTTGCACGGCTCGAGAGTGCAATAAAGGATTGCTCCTTCCAGAGGGATGCCAAAGCGAGCCGCCTGATCAATGGCGTTTACCTCTGCATGGCTCGAAATGCAGTAGTTGTACTTGTCCGCATCATGGGCCCCGATGGAGCGCCTCAGGCAGAATTCCGGCCCCTGATCAATGCAGTGTAAGGCCCCATGCACCGCGCCATTGTATCCTGTGGCCAGGATTCTATTGCTGCGTACAATGACCGCTCCTATCTTGCGAGAATTGCACGTTGATCTTGCACTTACGAGCTTCGCCAACATCATGAAGTATTCGTGCCAGGAAGGTCTGTTCATCTCGGAATTTCCTTTGTATTAATCGGGAGGGAGGTAACGGCATAGCCCCATTTCAAATGGGCCGCACCAACTCCCTGATCCGGTTGGATTCCACTGCTTCCAAGAACTCGTCACCCAGTATCTCGCTCAATCGGGAGACCTCATCCCATCTGCGGATTCTCTCCATGGGGTCATTCACGAAGATCGTGAAATCCGTTCGATTCGGCAAACGGCTGTCCGGCAGCATTTTCACAAAATCCGCCCCAGGGTATACCTGTAGAACCTGCCGGAGAGACCTCTCCGCGGGTCTCCTCCACTTGAGAATCTTGTCAAACCATCCCGGAACTATTCTCTCCTGATAGTGGAAGAAAAGCGCTATGGTTCCCTCGGGAGGATCATAATCCTGATTGAGTTGGTAGTCCATTAGACCGCCGTCCCTATACACCCCTGACGGCGCTCCGGGGATATCTGGCACCCCGCTAACTACGTACGGAAGAGATCCTGTGGCCAGCGCGGCCAGTCGAAAATTCTCCCTGTTCAATCGAACCGCCGAGCCCCTGAAGGATCCAAGAAAAGAAGGGTCTTCCTGCGCACAAAAGAAGACGACTCTCTCAAAGAAGACTCTCATGCCTACGGGAGAAACCGCGTTCATCAACGCGGCAGCCAGCAGAGCGGTACCCTGCGTTGCGCGATTGTCCGAGGCCGCGGGGCCCTTACTCCTTACTGCGTGGATCGCTATGTCATAAATAGGGTGTCTCAAAATATATGAAACATCAAGGTCTTCTATAAAGTCATTCACATTCTTCTGCAATGCCGCGCCAACGCTCAGTGGGGTGTCCTGAGCCGTGAAGATGTTCCGAGAATAGGCTATTCTTAAATTCTCGTACGCGCTCAGGGGGTCCCGGCACGCCATCGCCAGGCATCTCCACGCGCCAGCGGAGGCCCCAGCCAGAAGGACTCGATTGCCGCCTCTCCCCAGCAAGCGGCTCTTCATCAAGGCTTTGTCGAATCCCACGGATACGAACCACTTGGGGCCTCCAGCGGGTCCGGCAAACACGCGTACTCTTTCCGGCTTCAGGCCTTCCTCTCGTATCATATCGAGAATGGCAGGGCCTGCTTTGTATTCCAGGTAGGTCTTCATCTTCGGGCCAAGATACCATTGGCGCGGGCGTAATCCAAGAGGGCGGGACTCTTTTGACAATGCATAGTTTCCTATTATCTTTTAGTATGTTATGACCATAACCTTGAACAACAATGAATTGACTTATTGGTTTTTCTTTTAACTTACTCAAATTTAATGGTACTTTTTTCTTGACTTCTTTTGAGACATGGGCAATTCAGTGAAATCAGATATTTTGACTCGGAGGAAGGGTATGTTGAGAAGTAATCCCTTTATCCATCCGTTTTATCTAAAATTTCCAATATAGACACTTCCACGGTCACTCGCGCGCGGAGAACTCCTCAGCCCGAACCTGAGATTCTCCTCTCCGAGCGGAGAGCGCGTTTAGTCCGTGGATAGTGCCTTTTCATAGTCATTTTCTTCCCGGCTCATGACCGTTGGTCAGTGAGAGGAGGGGGGACAACTTGGTTGGACTTTGCGCGCGCTGGGGGTGTTTTTCGGACCCCTGTCGTGGCAAGGGCCGAGCTGCGCCCGCGCAATTTGCTGATTAAATGATGCAATATTAGTGTTATATACATTACATAGTATCTAATACTTTAGCTAATGAAAATAGCACGTCGGTATTAAAGTAAAATGTTAATTTCAAGAAGTGATTTCTGGAAAAAACGCCAAAATAAGTGAAATACCGCACTATTTTTTCTTGACAAGTATAACTCAAAAGATGTTTAAGCGATCCCAGTTAGTTCGAGCTGGGAGGAAGGGTTCAATGAGAAGATGCCCTTTTACAGTACTGGTATGTTTGTCGTTTTTAATTGTCAGTTGCCTTGTATTTGCAAACCAACCTGACAACTACATTAACGTAGTCATCAACCCTGCCACCGATGAAACACATCCCTCAGGAACCCCGGGCGTTTTGGGGACTGCGGCATCCTTTTCATCGGAGCCTGCTTCCTTCGTGCAGGCATCGGCCAGGCGCAGAACCGGATTGCGATCCTATCGGCCGGCGCAACTCGGTAAACCTATTGTGAAATGCAAGGGGCCTGTCTGTGCTCCGATCCCAACGGAATCCTGCGGCCCCATGTGTATTCTTCCGAGGCGTATGGCCGGCCAATGGCAACTAGCCACCCAGGTCTTCTTTGCCCGAGTCAAGGGAACAGTTCGATCCCCTTCGAGCGTATTCGGAATTCCCGCGACCGATATCGATTTCAATGACGACTTGGGGCTGCCCTCTCACCAAACCCTTCTGGAATACTCGGCCTGGTATCAATTCAGGCCATCATGGGCACTGTTTTACTCCATCATGCCCATACAGCTTGAAGGGAGCCAAATCGCGAAGAGAGATCTTTATCTTGGCCAATTGATCTTCCCGGCCGGGACCTTTATCCACACTAATTGGAATTTCACGTACCAAAAGGTTGGGCTACTCTACCAGCCCGTCTTTAACTGCAACGCTGCGGTATCCATATACAATAGTTGGGTTTTCAACCAACAGAGGCTGGATATCTCAAGCTCTATATGCGCCGGCCAGTGCAATCGGGTAGACCGGACCAGGCACATGGTGATGTCTGAAATACAGATTCAGAAGTGCATTCGTACGCTTTGCAATGGGGGTACCCTGTCTTGCGACAACCGAGCAGGGATTGGCTATCTTGACGGTACTTTAGCACTGGATCTTCAGGCTGGGATGCAGTTCAGCGTCCCCATGAATTCCGGTCGTTGGGGTTATGCGAAGGGTGGTTACAGGTTCATAAACTTCAAAGAAGACAGGACCGACCTCAGATTGGACACTTACCTTGAAGGCGCATTTGTCGAGGCAGGCCTGATCTTCTGATTCCTTTGCAACCCTTTTGAATGGCGCCGGCATTGAATGTCCTAAACATCCGGGGCTTTAGAGACCCTTACCTTGATTGAATGTCCACTCTCAGGGAATGACGGGTCAGAAAAGCACCCCTCCGCCGGCGCCATTCCTTCTTTACCTCATCTCCACAAAAACGAAAAGCCCGAAAACGGCTGAAATCAGCCGCCCCTTTCAGGGCTTTTCACTGAAGACGAAAGGGTATGTTGAGAAGTGCCTTCTTCCTATCACATTTCTGATCTCTGGCAAGAACTTTTTTTAAGGTAAAAACCCCTGCTCCGTTAGAGGCATTCCAGCCACATCCCTCCTGATACCGAACCCCATAGCCAACAACCTACAACGAAGCATGAATATTCCTGAAACATTGGCTCCAGGGATGTGTCTTAGCTTAATTAGTAGCAACCTGAGCCTGTCCGTAACACCGGGCCGGCAGCGAAGGGCCACCCGGCCCGTTAATGTTTGGTACGGGAAAAGTAACCAATCTAAAGCCATTTACAAAAAATATCAAATGTGATATATTCAATCTCGGTCTGCGGAGTCCACCTCCGCATTTTCAATCAAAACTAAGGAGGCTGAAGGGATGATCGTCAATGATACTGATGTGCGACGTCCCGACCCAAGGGGCCAAAGATTCGCAGGTGGCTGGACAAACCTGCATTCATGGATCTTTCTAGCAATTGTTGCCCTTGGATTGATAGTAGTCGGATTGGAGAACAGGTACCATTACCTCAGTCCTCTGGGACTAGGCAAGGCCTATCGGATAGATAAGTTTTTCGGCAGCATCCAGGAGTTTGATCCGAGCCAGGGCTGGGTTGTGGCCAAACTCCAAATTGGACCGCCTCAGCAGGCTTTATCCATGATGGAGCCTCCCGCTCCCGGTTCTCACGCTGTGCCCATGAATATGCCAGGCTCAGTTTCGGCGGCTGGGGAACAGATTGAGCCCGGAGCTGCTTTTCCTCCTGGTTTACATAAGGAGGAAAGCCTAGCCGCGCAACCCCAAAGAGAAACTCCCCCTGCCGTAGCAACACCACAGGCCACCCGGCCTAAGGAAGCTCCGGAAATGAGCAAAGAAGAAAAACTCAAGAACTTCAAGAAAGCTTTTCCGGATTTCGGCCAGGATGAATTTCAGCTTGCCAGTGACGACCTCTATCCCGATTGGAAGAAGAGTGTCGCTCCTAACGGAACTTGGCCTGAATTTCTAACTGTTTACAAAGACTTCATACAGTGGTGGAATGATGCTGGGACCCCTCCGGAGCCCGGGTTCAAGCTGTGGAAGGAATTCTTGGCCGGAGGCAAAAAGAACTGAGCGTTTTTAGAGCAATTGCCAGAAGTAATGTAGCGGTTTGCCCACGATACGGGCGCCATGGAAGGAAAAGGGTTTAGTGCTTCACCTCTGTCACATTCCAGCGAACGGTGGAATTCAGAAGGCATAAATCAACACCCGTGGCGCCCTGTTCGTGCTTCCCCGGACTGGATTCCAGCGTTCGCGGGAATGACTGGAAGATCCCCCCAGAAATCGGTTCCGTAGCAGATCCCTTCCTTTGTCATGCTTTCATAGCCGCGAAAATCATTCTCCCCGCGGTAGTTTGCAACACGCTCGTCACGGTCACTTCGACGTTTCTTCCTATCTGCTTTCTTCCGTTGTCTACGACAACCATGGTTCCGTCATCCAGATACGCCACCCCTTGACCCGGTTCTTTCCCCTCCTTCAAGACTTGAACTTTCATGGTTTCGCCAGGGAGGACAATGGGCTTGAGTGCATTGGCCAATTGATTGACGTTCAGTACTTGCAGCGAATGTACTTCAGCGACTTTGTTCAAGTTGAAGTCGTTAGTCAGTATTGCATAACCCGTTTCCTTGGCCATGTGGATGAGTTTTTGATCAACTTCTTTGATTGACGGATAGTCAGTATCGTCAATTATTATCTTAACGTAAGACTGTTTTCGAATCTTGTTAAGTATATCAAGACCTCGCCGGCCCCGCGTCCTTTTCGTGGATTCCGACGAGTCCGCGATAGCCTGCAACTCCTTGAGAATAAACTGGGGAATAACTAGGTCTCCGTCCAGAAAGCCTGTCTCGCAGACATCCGCGATGCGTCCGTCGATAATGACCGATGTGTCCAGGATCCCCACGATCTTCTGCTCGGAATTCGATCTTACCTCCGCCTTCTTTCTTAGCTCTTTGGCCTTTGACGATCCCAGTTGCAGGCCCACAATGCAAAGGATTGTCATGATGAGCGCGTACACGGGAAGAGCGATCTCCGCCCTTTCTATGCTTCTATAGATCCCCGAGTTAAGTATTGTTCCGAGTAGGGCCGCAGCCAGCATTCCGACCATTCCGCCGATTATGCGTTCGGCATCAAGTCTTAGCCACAGCCTCATTAGCGAAAGAGACGCTAGTCCTAGAAGCAGACCGCCAATCGCCACCGTTGCAACCAAGTGAGGGTCTGAGAAAATATAGTATCCGATTAAGCCGCCAAATAAAGTGCAAAGAAACAAAAGAATAGCGGAAAGCATCTTGCTCGGCATTGAAAGGAGCCCTTTCAAATTGGACAAGCGAAAGAGGATGAGGAACTTGGGATCAGGCGCTTTCCTCAGTGAAGGAATCGGCAGGAGTTGATGGCTTAAAGATCGTACTGATAGTCTGTTCTATCTCTCGCTCATCGGCTTTTTTTGCGATCGAGAGTTCTTTGATAAGGAGATTTTTGGCTTGATCGAAGAGCCTGCGCTCGCCATAAGAGAGGTCTTTGTTTTCTTTGAGTAGGCTTAAATCCCGAAACACCTCGGCAGCTTGAAAAATGCTGCCGCTACGCATTTTTTCCTGATATTCACGATGTCGTCTATTCCAGGTCTGAGAATCCGTTTTCATCCCTCTTTTTCTTAGTATTTCAATAACCTTAGGAACTTCCTCTTCAGCGACGATCTTTCTCACGTTATTAGATTGTACCTTGTCGACCGGCAGCTTAATCACCGGCTTTTTCGTCACAGCGTTCAGCTCGGCCTCCAACACGTAGCAAAGCTGGTCAGAGCCCCCGATTTTTTCTTTTTTTATGGCTGTTATTCGCGCTACTCCGTGTATCGGATAAACAACAACATCTCCGATCTTAAACATTTCCCCGGCTCCCTTCTTCGCGTCGTGCAATCAAGTGGATCGGCCTAACTGAGTAATCTATGCCCCCCTTCTAACTTATGGGAATAGGTTAATTTTTTGTTCAAGGAATCCTGACCCCTGTCTGTGCGGCTTGAGTTTCTCGAAGGAAGAGGATAAAATCTTGCCGTTTCTGTCCGGGATGAGGCCATGCCCGATCCTATAACTGGGGGGGAGCATATACAAGGTATTGTGGTTTGTCAACAAAAAAACACAATATGGAGTGAATATGGGTCCCTACATCGTGTGCCTTGTTACCATTGACGATCCGGCTAAGGCCGCGAATATTGCACGGATTTTGGTTGAAAGGCGTTTGGCGGCCTGTGTGAATATCATACCGGAAATACAGTCTATTTACTCGTGGAAAGGGCAAATTTGCGACGAAAAAGAAAGGCTGATGATCATAAAGACTCGAGGTTCCTTATTCAACGAGCTACAGGCGGCTATAAAAGAACTTCACCCGTATGAAGTGCCGGAGATAATAGCTCTAGACATTAAACATGGTCTTCCTGAATATCTCCAATGGATAAATGACTCTACTGTCCCAACCCCCTGACCCTGCAGAAATTATCAGGCAGGGCAGCCGTCTTCTTGACATTCCTGTTACGAACGAAGCGGTTTCCAAAATGATGCGGCACATGGAACTCTTGATGCAATGGGGTGCCCGTGTAAATTTAACCGCTTTAAACAATCCTAGAAAAATTGCCATTTTTCATTTCCTTGATTCCCTTACCGTTTTCAAAGTTGTTCCTCAAGGTGTTGCGCTTCGGGTTCTCGATGTCGGCAGCGGCGCAGGCTTTCCAGGCATTGTCATGCGCTCCGCGGAAGAATCTATTGTTCTGAGTGTAGTCGATCGAAATCCAAAAAAGATTGTCTTCCTGAAGCATGTGGCCCGGGAACTAAATCTTTCTGGGATTCGCTTCTGGAATTTCCTACTGCAAGATTTTATGGACAATTCATTACCAGGGCTTTTTGATATCGTAGTCTCACGAGCCTTTGCGTCAGACCCCCTTCTCATGGATACTCTGCACCAATTGATTGCTCCGGGTGGTTCGCTGGTCCGTATGGCAGGGCCCGCTTCGGTAGGAAAGGCTTTCCCTTTGCACCATTTTCGCGAATCTTTTCGTTGGGAGGGTTCTCTCCCTTTTTCCGACAGGCTTCGTTCGGTTATTCGCTATACTAAAATCGCGTGATGCCAAGGCATTAATATTACACGGCTTTGTCGTTTGTCGTTTTCTCCCCATGAAAATAGCTGCTACTCCGGCTTCCATGAGGACCTCTAAGAATAGATAAACATTTTGACGATTTTCATACGCTGCCCGATAATTTGCGTTGGTACCCGGATCATTTTATGATATGAGGGTCATCCGAGATCTTTTGATACTATATCTAGTAGGTGTTAGGCAATGGGACGCGTAATATGCGTATGTAATCAGAAGGGAGGGGTCGGCAAGACCACCACTTCGGTAAATTTGGCGTCCTGTCTCGCTCTCTCTGAACGGCGCACACTCCTGATTGATCTGGATCCCCAGGCCAACGCTTCTAGCGGACTGGGCATCCGGCTTTCCCAAGGGGAGCCTTCGGTATACGAACTCCTCATATCAAAGGAGAGTCACCAGCAGATTGTAAAGCGCACGGCGCTGGAATACTTGGATATGTTGCCTTCATCTCAGGATCTTACAGGGGCCGAGGTGGAATTTATCTCGTTACCCTCTCGAGAAAGAATGTTGCTCACCGCTATTGAGTCAATAAGATACTCTTATGACTACGTGTTCATTGATTGTCCGCCGTCGCTTGGATTTTTGACTCTGAATGCGTTAGTAGCAGCGGACTCGGTGCTAATTCCCATACAGTGTGAGTACTATGCCCTGGAAGGAGTCGGCAGCCTGTTACAGACTATACGCAGGGTTCGGTCAAACTTCAACCAATCCCTGCGTATAGAGGGATTTCTCCTCACCATGTTCGATCCCAGGAATAATTTAAGTCACCAAGTGGCGGACGATGTGAGAAAAAATCTGCGATCTCAAGTATTTGATACAATAATACCCCGAAACGTGAAGCTTTCAGAATCGCCAAGTTTTGGGAAGCCAGTCGTCTTATACGACATTGCATCCCGCGGAGCGATCAGTTATCTTTCACTCTCAAAGGAGATTATGGATGCTGAAGGTGATGGAAACCACCAAGAAGCGTACAGCATTGGGGCAAGGTCTTGACGCTTTGATCCCCTTGGAAAAGCCGGCGGAACAGAGTGCGGCGGAGGCTGGTATCAAGTACCTTGCCATAGATTCTCTCCTTCCGAATCCTCATCAGCCCAGACGATCCTTCCCGGAGGAATCTTTAGCGGAGTTGAGTCATTCCATAAAGGAGATGGGCGTAATCCAACCTTTGATAGTACGTTCCATTAACGAAGGGACTTACGAGATAGTTGCCGGAGAGCGGCGTTGGAGAGCGGCAAAGAAGGCGGGTTTCTTCACCATTCCAGTCATTATAAGAGCGATATCGGATGCCGAATCGTTGGAGATCGCGCTCATAGAGAATCTCCAGCGAGAAAACCTTAATCCTCTGGACACAGCAGAGGCTTACAACACATTAATAAAGAAATTTCTTTATACTCATGAAAACCTTGCCCAGAGGATCGGCAAAGATCGTACTAATATTACTAATCATCTCAGGCTGTTAAAACTACCCGATCCTATCAAGGACCACCTTCGTGAAGATCGTCTCTCGATGGGTCATGCAAGGACCCTTCTTGCGGTGGATCATCTGCCCACTCAATTGAACCTCTCCTCCAGAACCATTAAGCGCAGGCTCTCGGTTCGTGAATTGGAGCGAATTGTTCAAAATTTTAAGAATAAACAGCAAGTTCGGTTAACTAACGCTTCTCAAAAAGATCCCGATCTCGTTGCTTTGGAAACAAGACTCTCTCGTCATTTTTCCACCCGTGTGCTTATTAGAAATAAAACTAATACTTCCGGAAGGTTGGAACTAACTTTTCACTCGCGAGAAGAGCTTGACCGCCTGTTAGAGGCTATGGGCTATTCCGAAGATTTTGCTTGAAATCACAACCTCCCCGTGCTACTGTCTACTATAGTTATCATATTAAAAATATTATATTTTAGAAACATGAGTAATATCTGGGCACGTTGCATGGAGTTGCTTCGGACCAAGGTGAACGAGCATACCGTATCCACCTGGCTCGAACCGATAATCTGTGAAGATATATCTGAGGATCAAGTGGTTCTCGTCAGTCCCCAATAATTTCTTTATTGGTTGGATTAAAGACAATTATGTCAAGATGATACGAGACTCGCTTCAGGAGGTGACTGGGACAAGATATGAGATGAATTTTAAATCCAGGGACGACTTCGGTAACAGGGGGATTGACTCGGTTACGGAGCCGCTGAATCAGAGCAGCCTCCTCGAATCGATGAGTATGACTGATGAATTCGCCTTGAAACGCAATCTTGAACCCTCGTTATACGTTCGAGAGTTTTGTGGTTGGAGGTTGCAACCAATTCGCTCATGCGGCTGCGCTGTCTGTCTCTGAAAACCTTGGAAAGAGCTATAATCCTTTGTTTATCTACGGAGGAACAGGGCTGGGAAAGACTCATCTAATGAGTGCTATCGGCTATTCGGTTGTATCCAAGGATAAGACGAAAAAAGTCTCATTCAGCACCTCCGAAGAATTCACCAATGAGATGATCAATGCGATTCGCTTTGATCGTATGGTGGATTTTCGCAACAAATACCGTAACGTAGATCTCCTAATGATTGACGACATCCAGTTTCTTGCCGGCAAGGAACGAACACAGGAAGAGTTTTTCCACACCTTCAACAGCATCTATGAGGCTAGAAAGCAGATAGTTCTAACCTCTGACCGATTTCCCAATGAAATTTCCGATATGGAACATCGGTTAAGATCCCGTTTTAGTTGGGGTCTCGTTGCGGACATGGGCACTCCGGACCTCGAAACCAAAGTGGCAATTCTAAAAAGAAAAGCCTTCGAGGACGCTGTTGATCTCCCGGACGAGGTCGCCTATTTCCTGGCAGAGCAGATTGAGTCAAACATAAGAGACCTGGTAGGCTATCTCATACGAGTCATCGCAATGAGTACGCTCAGAGGCCTCCCGCTCACGAAGGATCTGGCAGACACGGCGCTCAGGGATATTTTACGTCGCCATACCAAGAATATCACCATTGACGACATAATCTCGCGTGTGGCTAAAGCTTTCAACGTCAAACCCGCGGACATCAAGTCCAAGAAGAAGCACAAACTCTATGCTCTCCCTCGTCAGGTAGGAATGCACATTGCCCGAGAACTCACCGAGCTTCTCGTATCCGGAAATAGGTGCGGCATTTGGAGGGAAAGATCACTCGACAGTGATTTATGCCACCAGAAAAATTGAGAAAAGACTGGAAGAAGACCATTCTCTGAAAAATCTTATAGAGGGGCTCAAGAAAGATATCAGGGAGTGAATGTGGCGGAAAGATTCATGTGGGTAACTTGTGTAAGAATCGTGAAGAACTTACCGACCCACGGTTATCAACGATCCGGAGCCTATTTATCCCCGATGATTCAACAGGCTTCTACGGGTTCCAGAGAGGGTTTCATCGCTTGTTTCACAAATTCACAGCCTCTTCTCAGACTACTAGTATTTTAAATCTTTCTATCTTTATAGGAAGCTGAAGGAGATCTTCATGTTTTTTGAAATCGAACGAGATTCTTTTCTTGAAGGACTCTCAAAGGCAGTTCCAATAACTGAAAAGAGATCGACTTTGCCGATCTTATCTCATCTACTCATCGCTGCTACCGACCCGGAAAATTTGATAATCACGGCCACAGATCTGGAAGTCGGCCTGCAAATGTCTTATAATTATGTAGTTAAAGAACCCGGTTCGTTGACTGTGCCCGCGAGAAAAATTTACGAGATCGTCAGAGAATTGGCCCCGGGACAAATCAGCGTTCAAACCACCGAGTCGAAAAGGATTAAGATCGTTTCAGGCGAAAGTGAGTTTGAGTTGGCCTGCATGGAAGCATCGGATTATCCGGTGTGGATAACCTTTGACGAAATAGAAACGTTTTCTATACCAGCGGAGAAGCTGCTTTATATGATTGACAAAACTCTGTTCGCTTCTTCAAGCGATGATTCCAGATTCAACCTCAATGGAGTGTTGTTTGAACAGGACGCAGAAAATACCAGGCTGGTGGCGACTGATGGTCATCGGTTGGCTTTGATCACCGAAGATGTGAAAGTCTCCCTTAAGTCTTCGGTTTTAGTGCCCAAAAAAGGGCTTCTGGAATTGAAACGCATTCTGGAAAATCTGAAGGGAGATGTGTCTGTCGGGTTTGAAGAAAAGAATATGTTTGTGAGGACGGACCGTTTCATGATGACCGTGCGCTTGATCGAGGGAGATTACCCGGATTATCGCAAGGTGATACCTGAGGCTGGAGAGAAGATGATAAAAGCGAACCGTCAAAAAGTGCTTCAAGCCCTTAAACGGGTAGCCATCTTGACCTCTGACCGCAACAAAGGCGTGAATGTTCAAGTGAATCCTGGAAAGATGGAATTTACTGCCACTCATCCTGATCTAGGCACAGCTAAAGATGTTGTTGACGTGGAATACCAGGGCGACGAATTCGCCATGATCATTAACGTAGGCTATCTGATAGAATCCTTGACCGTGGTGGATACGGAAACGATCTCTTTTGAATTCCACCGAGAAGGGGCTCCCCTTGTCATACGCCCGGAGCCGCTTAAAGGTTACTTCAATTTAGTAATGCCTATGCGGAAATAAATAGTAAGTTGCAGACGAAAACAGTTATTTGAAAGGGGATACGGCGAAAGTGCAGGAAGAAAGACACTACGGTGCAGAAAATATAAAAGTGCTGGAAGGCCTTGAGGCAGTTCGCAACACGCCGGGAATGTACATCGGCAATACTGGCTCTGACGGGTTACATCAGCTCATTTGGGAAGTGGTAGATAATGCGGTAGACGAGGCTTTGGCCGGATTTTGTCATAACATCTCCGTGGTGGTTCACCTGGATTCCTCAGCGACAATCGAAGACGACGGCCGGGGCATACCTACGGACATGCATCCTACGGAAGGAATTCCTGCGGCTGAAGTGGTCATGACCATCTTGCACGCCGGCGGAAAATTCGACAGCGACACATATAAAGTGTCCGGAGGATTACACGGTGTTGGCGTGTCAGTGGTCAACGCGTTATCCGAGTTACTCAAACTTGAGATCCGACGCGAGGGCCAGGTTTTCAGACAGATGTACAGACGGGGAAAGAAAGACAGTGAGCTTGAAATAGTCGGCACAACAAAGAGAAACGGCACCAGGATAACCTTCAAGGCAGATTCGGAGATCTTTGGCACTGTTGATTTCAGCTATGAAATCATAGCGGCACGACTAAGAGAATTGGCCTTTCTCAATAAAGGGCTGCGTATAACGTTTGAGGACGAGCGCTCCGAGAACCCAGCTCGTGGTTTTTGAATACGAAGGGGGGATACTGTCTTTTGTGGAACACCTTAACAGGGCCAAAAAGACTATGGACGGAAAGCCCATTTATATGATCGGAGAAAAGGACAGCAATATCGTTGAGTGCGCCATCCAATATAACGACGGTTACTCTGAAACAGTCTTCACCTACTGCAACAACATAAACACATTTGAAGGCGGAACTCACCTCTCTGGCTTCAGGGCCGCCTTGACCCGAACGATCAATGCGTATGCCAATGCTAAAGGTCTGTTAAAGAATGGCAAGGGCCAATTCAGCGTTACCGGCGACGATCTGAGGGAAGGTCTCACTGCCGTCTTGAGCGTGAGAATGTTGAGTCCGCAATTCGACAGTCAGACCAAGTCCAAACTCGGCAACATGGACATTCGGGGAATAGTCGAGCAACTTATTAACGAAAAGCTAGGCGAGTACCTGGAAGAGCACCCGCAGACTGCCAAGTGGATTATCAATAAATCCCTAGAAGCCGGAAGGGCGCGAGAAGCAGCCCGTAAGGCCCGGGAGTTAACGAGAAGGAAAAGTGCTCTCGAGTCTTCCGCATTGCCCGGTAAGCTGGCGGATTGTCAGGAGAGAGATCCCGCACAGGCTGAATTGTTCATTGTTGAGGGAGAGTCTGCCGGCGGTTCGGCCAAACAAGGGAGAGATCGACGTACCCAGGCGGTTCTCCCATTGAAGGGCAAAATCCTCAATGTTGAGAAGGCCCGCTTCGACAAGATCATCCAGAGCCAGGAAATCAGGACCCTGATTACGGCCCTCGGAACCGGTATCGGAGAAGAAGACTTTGATATTTCGAAAACCCGATATCACAAGATAATAATAATGACCGATGCCGACGTGGACGGGTCCCACATTCGCACACTTTTGCTGACCTTCTTTTTTCGATGGATGGTCGAAGTCATTAACAGAGGATACCTCTATTTCGCGCAGCCTCCGCTTTTCAAGGTCAAGAAGGGGAAAGAGCAGTTTTATGTGAAAGACGAAAGCTCGCTGGTTGACATCATCTTGAACAACGGCCTCGAGAAAGCAAGAATTGAAAAGAATGAAGGTGAATTCTTAGAGGGAACGGTACTGGTTAATATTATTAAGAATATTCTGAGAATGGAAAAAATACTGGACGTGTTCGAACGCAAGAAACATGGAAAGATCAGTGCTGAAGGCCTTCGCAGTTGAAGGTCTCAATCCGGAATCTCTTGCCAGCTTGGAACAGGCCGATGAAATAGCTGAGAGGGTACTCAAGAGGCTGGAAACGTCCCATTCCGATCTTATGCCTGTAAGCATGGACATTGAAAAGGATGAGGAGGAGAGCAAATACTACATAGATGTCAAGTCCAGGCGAAATGGCTTAAGCCACCGGACGCTGATCGACTTCGATCTGACGGAGTCTCCGTCGTTTGCTGAGATAGTGTCCATAACAGAACGAGTGGGAGTTTTGGGACTCCTTCCTTTGACCATCCAGATGGATGATAAAAGGATAGAAGTACCGAGTTTTTCAGGGCTCGCGGAATTGATCCTGGAGCACGGGCGCAAGAACCTCTCTATTCAGCGGTACAAAGGTCTTGGTGAAATGAACGCGGAACAGTTGTGGGACACGACCATGAATCCGGAGCACCGAAAAATCCTGCAGGTAACGGTTGAGGACGCGGTCAAAGCCAACGAGATATTCTCCACGCTAATGGGAGATCAAGTAGAGCCCCGACGGGAATTCATTGAAAGAAACGCTCTGAACGTAGTCAACCTTGATTATTAGTAATTTCTATTGGGATAAAAAATCATAGTGTCCAAAAAATCCCGCTATTCACCGCATTGCCAGCCGTCAATGGCGGAAAATCCATGGTTGCACAAACGGGGTGACGTTTTCTTTTAGCCGGTCAGTCCCTCTTACTTGACCGAACCCGGTCCCCTTTTGCTTGACCGGTTACAGAGGAGTAAGCTCAAAATGACAACCATAAGAAATAGAACCATTGAAGGAATCAGAGTGGGGGATGAATTTTCGGTTTCGCGCACGTTCACCGAACAGGACGTGATGCAATTTGCGGACATGTCCCGAGACTACAACCCGGTTCATTTGGAAGATCGGTTCGCAAGGGCAAAAAGGTTCAACGGCAGGGTCTGTCACGGACTCCTCGTGGGGAGCATGCTTACCGAAATAGGGGGGCAAATAGGAGTGCTGGCCTCACGCATGGACTTCGTGTTCAAGAAGCCGGTCTATTTTGGAGATACGGTGCGGTGCCGCTGGACCTTTACTGAAATTGACAAGGAAGGTCGCGCCAAAGCAGAGGTGGAGTTTCGGAATCAAGACGAGATCATAGTGCTCATCGCGACTGTTGAAGGAATTATCCCAAGCCCTCCGGAAAGAGCAATTTTGAAGGCCATGGTTGAAGAGGGAGATCCAACGAACAAACTTTCTCGAAAGCTGTAAAACTAGCGTTAAATTCTTCAGGCATTGTCTTCAGGGAACGGGCATTCCTTCGATTATAGAGAGTGCGACCAGCATGAAATAGAATTGGGTATTATTCAGAAAACAGAAAAGGGCGCTTCAAGCGCCCTTTGTGCTTCAATTTGTATAGATAATCTTTATACGGACGGACGGGGAAGCAGACCGGCTTTTTCTGCCATTTCTCCCACCTTTTCTTCCCATTCAATCGCCATAAGATGAACGCCAGCCACTCCCGGCATCTCCTGGAGCTGCTTTATGGTCTCAACAGCGATGGTGATACCTTCTTCTGCCTGTTTCTCCTTGGGTGTATCTTTCATGCGTTTGAGCAGCTCCTCCGGAACGTCCATCCCAGGCACGTTATTAGCCATGTATTTGGCCATGCCGAACGATTTGCACGGCGTCACCCCGCCAAGGATAAAGACTTTTTCGTGAAGGCCGCGATCCACTACACCCTTCATCCACTCACGAAACTTCGGCACATTAAAGATGCACTGAGTCTGAATAAACTCGACTCCTGCCGCGACTTTCTTAGCTAAACGAGGCACACGAATCTCGAACGGGTCTGCAAAAGGATTCTCCGCAGCGCCGATAAAAAGCTTGGGAGCACCCTTTATCTCGTCGCCACCGATAAATTTCCCTTCGTCGCGCATATTGCGGACCGCCTGAATGAGCTGAATAGAGTCCAGGTCAAAGACGTTCTTTGCCTGGGGATGATCCCCGAACTTCTGATGGTCCCCGGACAGGCAAAGCATGTTCTTGATGCCGAGAGCTGCTCCGCCGAGAATGTCGCTTTGAATCGCTATTCTATTGCGGTCACGGCAGACCATTTGCATGACCGGTTCCAGACCTTCCTGCATCATGACAATAGAAGAGGCTATGGAGGACATCCTGACCACGGAAGTCTGGTTGTCCGTAATGTTGAAAGCGTCAGCGTTGTTCTTCAGTAACGCGCACTTCTTACGGATCACTTCCGGATCGGCCCCACGAGGCGGACCGCATTCACCCGTAACGGCAAACTTCCCTGATCTCAGTATCTTTTCAAGCCTGCTTTCTGTTTTACACTCGGCGGTCATCGTTGAAAGTCCTCCCTTACCATCTTGCGGGGTCCACCGTCTCTATTGGTTCTCCAGTCATTGGAGGTCATGATCTCTTCGTATCGGTCCATCAGGTTCAATGCTTTAAGGCGGTCAACAATAAGCTGCCATCCGCAATCAACTTCAGGGTCAATCTCACACTTCCCTTTTGTGGAACCGCCGCACGGACCGTTCAAGAGGCTCTTGGAGCATCTTGTAATGGGGCAGATACCGCCGGTGTAATAGAGCTTGCACTCGCCACAGGTCTGACAGCGTTCTACGTAGTAGCCTTCCTTTTTCGAGCCACCGACGAAAGTGGTATTCAAGGCGGGATAAAGAGGAGTGCTCGTATATCTTTCGGCCATGAATCCAACACCTGCTCCACAGGCCATGGAAAGAACTGCGTCCACCTCGGGAACGAGGGCGTGGACTTCTTCGATATATTCGGGGTCACACTGTCGTTCGACTGTCTTCTCGATTATCTCGATAGGATTGCCTTGGTTGTCACGGGCCATTCGCAGTTGGCTGGACAGGACGCGGACCGCTTCATCGCCGCCTGTCAAGCAAACAGTGACGCACCCGCCACACCCGAGCACCATTACTTTCTTGTGTCCCTCCAACATCCGAGTGATTTCTTCGAAGGGTTTCCTCTCACCTATAACCATTTTGTGCCTCCAAAAGGACGTTGCTGCAAAAAGCCTGAAAGGGGTTATGCTGCCTCATTTTTGAGGTTGCGGTATTTCTTGTTGATGGGGCTGGGACCCAGGTTCTTAATGCGCTCGGTAAATTCACGAGCAACTTCAGCAAATCTTGGCCCCATTGCTGCACTCATGTTGAACATTTCAAGGCGCTCCGGTTCGAGACCCACTTCTTCAATGAGTTTCTTGGTGTAATTCACCCGTGGTTTAGCTACTAAGTTCCCCTGGATGAAATGGCAGTCACCTTCGAGGCAACCGGCCACATAGACCCCGTCCGCACCTTTTTCGAAAGCTCGCAGGAGGAAGACCGGAGTGATTTTTCCGGTGCAAGGGAGGCGGATGACGCGGATATTGGGAGGATATTCCAGCCTCATACTACCTGCCAGATCGGCCGCGCCGTAAGCACAGTAATGACAGCAAAATGCGACGATAGTAGGCTCAAAACCTTGCATTAGTCTATTCTCCTGGATCTGATCATCTATGGAAATGCGATGGGTGGAATTTAAAGGTATCCTATTTCGACAAAGATTGCAAGTGGTCCGCAAGCATATTACAGGGGTCAAAAAAGCGACCCCGCGCGAGGTCACTATTCCGTGATGTCGCAACTTCTACGGTATAGACGCCGCTGTAAGGATTCAATTGCGCGGGCCTGACTCGCCCCCTGTCATTGCGAAGGGTGAAATCCCGCGGAACGGAAGACTAAAATGGTTCCCAACTCTCTTCAAGAGCAGCGTGGTCCATCAGTTCTCTAATCTTCCTGATATCATCAATCTGCTCGAACTCTCTGACGGTCTTGTCTCCAAGCACTTTACCAGCGTAAAAAGGCCTTTTCTGGAATAGCGCTTTCAAGAGTTCCGCGAGAGGATGTCCAAGGTTTTCAACTCCCCCTTCATAATTTCTGACTAACTTCTGAGCGTCTTTTCGAAGGTCTAGAATCAAGCTGAATCCTCTTCGGAATAGGATCTCCATGTGGTTTGATCTGAGTATTCCGACCGCTTCAGAGACATCTTCTCCGCACATATCTTCCAATGCGATGTTGATATAGCCACTAACCTTTTTCAGACTACCCTGAACTTCGTCCGCGGACGAGGGATCTCGTCCGTCCGCGACCATCACCTTATTGGAGAGGTGCGCAAGTTCAGTAGCCAGCCGATCTTTTTCAGTCCTATCCAAAATGTCATCCAGACACTTTTTGAACAGGCTGTTCGAGTCCAGCACCTTCAATGGATATCCTACAAAGTAACGAGACCTTTCGGAATTATCCGGTTCCGTCGGTGCAGATTCGTCCAACGGTTCTCTGACTGCGCCGCGCTGGAGGTACTGATAAATCTCCACAGCCTCGTCAAACTCAGGAAAACCTTTGTCCGCCAACCGGGCACGGCGCCATTTAAGGGCTGCCTCCTCGTTCTCTCCGGGTATTCCAGTCGCGAGTCCTTGCATCATATTGATGTAAAACTGAATGTTCCATCGAAACACGGTCTCCAAGAATATTTTGAGCACTTCTTCGGATTCCGGAACGCGGAAATCGATGTAAAACATGTCTTCGAGCGTATAGGTTGGCAGAGAATCACTCTCTTCAACAAAGTCTAGGTCAGGATTCCGCATCTTGACCCTTATCAAATGTTCCATGGCGGTCATGATAAGTTCCGGGTCCGCGACCTGCACAAACTGGAGCATTTTCTCTTCACCGATTCTTGAGAGTATGTCCAGCCATCGGGCCACCGCGTATGTATCAAGCATCTCTTTTTTCCACAGATCTATGTCCAGCAAGTACAGGAGTTGTTTCCCTGTGGTCATAGCGATAAGTACAGGAGCGTTTTGCTCGCCCAACTGCTTTATGGTAAAAAACATCTCCTCTTCTGAAATCCTACGAATCAGCTCGGTAGGTCGCGCTATGACCTCGACCAGTTCCTCACGACCTTCGGGAGAAAGGTCCTTGAAAATCTCAACGCGTTGCTCAGCGGGTAGAGAGTCAAAGTTCTCGATAATGCGAACGGCTTTTTCCGTGGGCGAGGGATGTTTCATCATTACAATGTATCCATCTGGTAGTGGAAAATCAACCACGGTTAGTTACTCGGTTTCACAAGTCCGGTGACGTATTGCGGAGAGCTTTGGTGGGACAGGCATCTTGCCTGTCATTGCTGGATCAGACAGGCAAGATGCCTGTCCCACCAATACAGTGAAACCGATTCATCTCTCATGGTCTCCAACCGAAGAATGCCCATCCGCATTGGGAATCGAACCGCCAAGGAAGACGCGGGATTGACGAAAACCTTCCATGTCGTCTAATTTATCGAGCAACTCAAACAAGAAAACTCTTTGCCATTTGGGGATAGTCTTTCATAATTGTGAGAGAGATGAGTTTGACACAGTGTAGTATGGAAGAAAAGAAACCAAGGCGTTTGCACTGCGTTTGAGTAAAAGGAGTCGACAATGGAAAAACTGACAGGGAAAGCCATTATAGCCATGGGAGGCGGTCCGACGGCTGTCATCAATCAGTCGCTAGTCGGAGCAGTGCTCCAGGCTCGCCAATACCCACATATTACCCAGTTCTACGGCGCGTTTCGAGGAGTGGAGGGCCTGGTGGAAGAAGAATTGATGAACCTCTCCGAGGCCACGGGCCACAATTTGGAAAGGGTCGCCATGACTCCGGGAGCAGGCATTCGCAGCACGAGAATGAAACCCGACGAAGAGGTCTGCCAGCGCATCTTTGATGTTTGTAAAGCCCACGGGATCCACTATTTTTTCTATATCGGAGGCAACGATTCAGCCGAAACTTGTAGGATCGTAAATAAATTCGCCATAGAAGCGGGTTATGAACTTCGGGTGATGCACATACCCAAAACCATCGACAATGACCTCAGAGTGACCGATCACTGCCCCGGATACGGATCCGCCGCCAAGTTTGTGGCTCAGGCGTTTTCCGGCGCAAACTTGGACAACAGGTCGCTGCCCGGTGTTTACATCGGAGTGGTCATGGGCCGTCACGCAGGCTTTCTCACTGCTGCCTCCGTGTTTGCACGCAAGTATCACGACGATGGCCCTCATCTAATTTATGTGCCCGAAAAACCCTTCGACCATGAAGAGTTCCTGGGTAGCGTCGACAAGGTATACTCGGAATTCGGGCGCGTGGTCGTGGCAGTTTCAGAAGGAATTCAGGATGTTGACGGCACACCAGTGGTGGCCCGACTGGCGAAAGCGGTGGAAAAAGACAGCCACGGCAATCTCCAGCTTTCCGGGAGCACTTCGCTCGGGGATGCGCTGATGAATCTGGTAAAAGAGGGGCTCAAGATCAAGAGGGTCAGGTCGGATACTTTCGGGTACTTGCAGCGATCTTTCCTCGGATGCGTCAGCGAAGTCGACGCTCATGAAGCTCGGGAAGTCGGCGAACGCGCGGTGCAGATTGCAGCATGGCACAAAGTGGATGCCTCGATTACTATCGAGAGAGTCGGCGACTATGGTGTCCGGTATAATACGGCGCCATTGGAAGAAGTTGCGAAAGAGACCAAAAGCATGCCTGATTCTTTTATTGATGGTGTCAACAATGTGACAGTCGAATTCAAAAACTACGCGCGACCGCTCCTCGGGGAGCTGCCCGTCTATGACAGACTTTTCGCGCCTAAAGTGGAGAGAATACTAAATAAATAAGCTCTAATGTAAACGTTCACCAGGGAATCGGTTTACGAAGCCGAAAATTTGGCCGGCAGGGACGCCGGCCCTACCATGAATCCAGTAGGACCGGCGTCCCTGCCGGTTACTTCAGATTACGTAGGGAGGAACCTTTGAGAAGTGATATTTTCAAAACCGGTGTTGCTAGAGCCCCTTCCAGGGCGCTTTTCAAGGCAATGGGTATCACCGACGAAGAAATTGCCAGGCCGCTCATAGGAATTGCCAATTCAGCCAATGAACTGGTTCCAGGGCACATTCACCTGGACAGAATTGTCGAAGCGGTCAAGGCCGGCATCAGGATGTCCGGAGGGACCCCGCTGGAGTTTTCCACAATCGGTGTGTGCGATGGTCTGGCAATGGGTCACATTGGGATGAAATATTCCCTGGCAAGCCGTGAGCTGATAGCCGACTCCGTGGAAATAATGGCCATAGCGCATCCCTTTGACGGAATCGTGCTTGTCCCGAACTGCGACAAGGTGGTTCCTGGAATGCTAATGGCCGCGCTCAGACTGAACATTCCCGCGGTAGTCATAAGCGGCGGCCCCATGATGACCGGCAGGTTCAAGGGTAAAAAAGCTGACGTAATCACTGTGTTCGAAGCGGTGGGCAGAGTAAAAGCCGATGACATGACACTCGAAGAGCTTGCCGAACTGGAAGATAGGGCATGTCCCGGCTGCGGCTCGTGCGCGGGGATGTTCACGGCCAATTCGATGAACTGTCTCACCGAGGCTCTTGGGCTTGGCCTGCCTGGAAACGGGACCGTCCCCGCGGTGGAAGCCGCGCGTATTCGCCTGGCCAAGCGGGCCGGCATGAAGGTTATGGAGCTGGTGTCCGGCGACATTCGTCCGCGACAGATTGCCACACCAGAAGCCTTCCGTAATGCCATCGCGGTTGATATGGCTCTGGGATGTTCGACAAATACCGTATTGCACGTCCCTGCCATAGCTCGGGAAGCCGGCATCAACATAGACCTCAAATTGTTTGACGATATAAGTTCCAAAACGCCTCACATTTGCTCTCTTTCGCCAGGCGGTCCTAATCACCTGGAAGATCTGGACGCGGCCGGAGGCGTACAGGCGGTGCTCAAAGAGCTTGTTGCCGGTGGATTGGCAGACCCGAATGTCTTGACCGTCACAGGGACCACCCTCGGGGAAAACCTCAAATCAGCAGCGGTTCTTGATTCAGAGGTAATCCGACCGCTCTCCAATCCTCACCACCCAATCGGGGGAATTGCTATACTAAAGGGAAACCTTGCACCGGACGGGGCAGTGGTGAAACAATCCGCGGTGCAGCCGGAGATGCTCAAAAACAAGGGAACGGCTCGGGTCTTTGACTCTGAAGAAGCCGCGGTGGAAGCCATACTTGGCGGCACGATCAAGTCGGGGCAGATAGTTGTCATCCGGTACGAAGGCCCGCGCGGAGGCCCGGGCATGAGGGAAATGTTGAATCCTACTTCCACACTTGTGGGCATGGGCCTGGACAAATCAGTCGCATTAATCACGGATGGGCGATTCAGCGGCGGAACTAAAGGAGCCGCGATTGGCCATGTTTCTCCCGAAGCTGCCCACGGCGGCATGATCGCGCTGGTGCGGGACGGCGACGAGATCTCGATTGATATACCCGGCAAGAGGATTGACCTGAATGTGCCGGAAGACGAGATCAACAGGCGACGCTCCGAGTGGAAGCCGCCGGCCCCTAACATAACAGAAGGATATTTGGCACGATACGCTATGATGGTGAGTTCCGCAGCCGAAGGAGCGGTTGTCGGTACCAAGCGTTAGCGCCTGTCCTGGTGATTGGGTGCACGAAGGAAAGGCCTAGGGCGAGGATCTGTTCCCATGATAGACGAAAAGAAAATTCGGGAAGCCACTGACAGACTCGTCACCTCATTCATTCTAACCAAATAATTCTGTCGGATCTCATGCACGGGGTACGGCTGATGACCGCAGCGACGTGGATTTCCTCGTGGTGTGTTGCGTTGACAGGCAATCGACAGGTCATTGGTGGTAGCAATGGACCGAGCACTGCGGGGCCTGGGATTCGCTAGGGACATTGTTGTGTTGACACCCGAAGGGTCCGAGCGGGATCGCCATCTTCCAGGCACGGTGGCTCGACCGGCATGGCTGGAGGGCGAGGGTCATATATGAAAGCTCCTGATAGGGCAGTCGTGGATAAGGTTCTTATGGACTCGATTACGGAGACGAGGATCTCCGTCTGGCACGGCACGGCCTCGGCCTACTTCTAGTTCTTGTCCTTACCGTCTCATTGCCTTCCACGCTCAGCAGTGTGCGGAAAACATTTGAAGGCTTACCTCGTGTTCAGAGGCATAGACTTCCCTTATACCCGTATATCTCCAGGCTGCTCGAATTGTGTGGCGAAGAGGCACACGTCGGGCCGAGAGCTTGCTGGATGCAGAGGAACTGAGTCCATTCGCAACGACCGTCCGATATCCTGGGGAAGAAGAGGAAGTGACTGAGCAAGAAGCCGTCCGAGCCATCAATATCGCTGCGAAGGGTGTGAGTCGTTGGACCTTGAGACAAGAAGGCATACGACTCCGAGCTCTAATGACATCTCCCCCCTAAAGCCTTGGTGGCTGAGCGAGAATTAACAGCTAAAACATTAGTTTTGGAACAACATTCAAAGGTCGGAACTAGAATCATGGCATTGGCTCTCACTTGCCGGGAAGGCTGCGGCAGTGGGCGAGACGCCGGTGGGCGCCGTGGTCGTGCGGCGGGCAGATCATCGGGACGGGCCAAATCGTGTGGAAGCGGAAAAAGATCCCACCGCTCACGGTGAGATTGTAGCGCTTCGTGAGGCGGCCCGCTTCAGCGGCGATTGGCGATTGCCACGGCCACCGTTTATGTTACATTGGAGCCGTGCATTATGTGCGCGGCCGCTCTTGTCCACGCGAGGGTGAAGCGCCTCGTATTTGGCGCGAGGGACCATAGGTGGGGCGGAGTGGGCAGTCTGTTCGACCTCTCGCACGATCCGCGGATGAACCACGAGATTGAGGTTGTGTCGGGCGTCATGGAAGAAGAGGCGGCAGAGCTGCTGCAGCATTTTATGCGAGGCTGCGACGGATTCACAGGCCGGATGATCCCGACAGCGGAGAGATGCCCGAGAGGCCGAAGGGGGTTGACTCGAAATCAACTGTATCCTCGTGGCACCGGGGGTTCGAATCCCTCTCTCTCCGCCAAAACCGCAAAAATTTGCTGACGTTTCTTTCCAAATTTGGCTAAACTTGCTTAGGAATAAGTGTGGGCGGGGGCCTCTTGTGAGACTTATCCTCGTTCACTGCATTGCCACTGGCAATCAGGTATTTTGATTTGAACATGAAATGTTTGTTGGTCCACCGGTGCGGAGCCAGGGATTATGTATAGCTGCTCGAATCCCAAATACCAGTGTGGCGGGAAAACTTACAACAGCAAGGACTTGCTGCGCGACCCGGCAACGTTGAAAATGGGCAACACTTATTAGGAGCAAGTTTACGGCTCCACACGTCAAACCAAGAATGGAGGCTTAGAGGTCAGATGGGAAGAACAAAGGCCAAGTTCAAGGTGTCTGTCGTCGTGCATTCTGGTTATATAAGGAAGAAATTTCGAACCACATCAAGAAATATTCGGGAAACTATTCCTGATGCTGTCCTCGACAGCAACTACAGATCGTGCCGTCGGCGTGACCGCGCATGCTCGAGGCGATCCGGGACGTCGATTCGACGATTCGCTTCTATCAGGCGTCGTCGAGCGAGATCTTCGGCGAGCCGGTCGAGACACCCCAGAACGAGTCGACGCCGCTCGCGCCGCTCACGCCGTACGGCGTCGCGAAGGCATACGGTCACTTCATCTCGCGCAGCTACCGCCGCCGCTACGGGCTGTTCACGGCGTGCGGGATCCTCTACAACCACGAGTCGCCCCGCCGCCCGCTCGACTTCCTCCCCCGGAAGGTCGCCACCGCCGCAGCAGCCATCTCCCTCGGGCTCGAGCACGAGCTCGTGCTCGGCGACCTCGATGCGCGCCGTGACTGGGGCTACGCCGGTGACTACGTCCGGGCCATGTGGCTGATGCTGCAGCAGGACGAGCCGGACGACTACGTGATCGCCACCGGCGAGAGTCACTCGGTGCAGGATCTCGTCGAACGCGCCTTCGCGCACGTCGGCCTCGAGTGGCGCGACTACGTTCGGAGCGACCCGGCGCTCCGGCGTGGAACGGCCGAGCTTCATCACCTCGTCGGAGATCCGACTCGCGCGCGAGATCGACTGCGGTGGGAGCGGAGCGTCGACTTCGCCGGCCTCGTCGCACTCCTCGTCGACGCGGAGCTCGCGCGTCTCGCGTCTCTGGAGCTCAGGAGAAGCTCGAGTAGATTCGATCGTGCGCGCGGGCCGTCTCGTCCCAGGTGAACGTCGCGGACCGGCGTAACCCTCGTTCGCTCAGCTCCTCCGAGCGCTCGAGAGCCTCGTCGACGCCGTCCGCTATCGCTCGCGGGCTCAGCGGGTCGAACAGGACGGCGGCGTCGCCACATACCTCGGGCAAGGAGCCGGCCATGGCTGCCGCGACCGGGCAACCACACGCCATCGCCTCGACCGGGGGAAGGCCGAAACCCTCGTAGAGGCTCGGAAAGACGAGGCATGCCGCGCGGCGGTACAGGTCGACGAGCTCGTCACCGGTGACGGTGCGGGCGTCGACGCCATCGGGCAGCGTCCGCGGGTCGTGCCCAACGCCCGTGAGCAGGAGCCGTAGCTCCGGTCGTCGCCGGCGGATCTCGCGCGAAGGCCTCGAGCAGCCGCGCGTGATTCTTGTGCGGCCACGGCCGCGCCGGGTAGAGCAGGAGCGGCTCGCGCGGCAACCTCGGGTGCCGGCGTGAAGCGGGCATGGTCGACACCGAGCCACACCGCGTGGACGTGCTCGGGGTCGAGCCGGAAACGCTCGATCGACCCGCTCGCGCACGAACTCGCTGATCACGATCACCTCGGTCGCCCTGCGCGACGCCCGGTCGTAGGCGAGCTTCCGGAACAGGCGCTCTCCGCGCGGGAAGAGCTCGGGCAGGTCCAGGTGCTGCACGTCGAGCAGCGTGATCACGTGGGGCTCGGCCGGTCTCGGCACCGGGACCGTCAGTGGGTAGTGCACGACGTCCACCTCGCCGAGGAGCGACCGGAGCCGCGACGGTCGCAGGGTCGCGCCGCCCATCGCGACAAGACGCCCGACCGTCGTCGTCGAACTCGGATAGCGCTCCGCGATGACGGTCGGCAGCCCGCCGCGGCGTCGGGTGCGAGCGGCGGCACGAGAGCGATGTACTCGTGCGTGCCGATCCGGGCGAGCGCCCGCGCGAGCTCTCGGACGTAGGTCTCGCTGCCTCCCGAGATTCCCGGGACGAGCGTGAGCAGAGAGAGGCCGACGCGCACGGGGAGGCATCCTACTGATGCGCCTCCCGGACGCGTGAACCGAAAACCGGAGGGGACTGGCGAAGCCTGTTCCGGAGCGGTAACGGGTCCTCCGCTCGCGGGAGGAGCAGACCGCGAACCGCTTCCGGCTGGGGGCTAGAATAGCCCGATGCCCGAAGCAGGCCAGGAAATCGACGCCCCTGCGGGGATTTCGGCGCATCGGGAGCAGGAGCTCGAGGCGGTCGACGTCGCCGCACTCTTTCAATCGCTCCGCGAGGAGGTCCGGCGCTCGGGCGCCGACCCCGGCGGTGACCACGGTGATCCGAACGACCGCGCCGCGGCCCGGGCAGAGGCCGAGCGCCTGTGGCCCGTGTCGGCAGACCGTGACCTGAGGTTGCGTCCCGGCTTCCGCGGCGGGCTGGGTACTCCGGTCAAGGCCGTGCTGCGGAAGGCGATGCGCTGGTACGTGGAGCCGCTCGCGTACGACCAGCGCTCGTTCAACGCGGCAGCGCTCCGTCTGATCGACGATCTTCAGGAGCAGGTCAACCGGCTCGAGGCAGAGGTCGTAACGCTTCGCGACGCGAAGCGTTAGCAGGGCCGATGCGGATCGCGGTCGTCAGGCCCCAGGTGCCGTTCGCGTACGGCGGGGTCGAGATCTTCAGCGATGCGCTCGTCAGGGAGTTGCAGGCCCGCGGGCACGACGCCGACAGCGTCACCGTTCCGTTCAAGTGGTACCCCGGGGCACGGGTGCTCACACAGGCCTTCCTCTGGCGCCTCCTCGACCTGACGGAGGCGGACGGCAAGCGGATCGACATGGTCGTCGCGACGAAGTTCCCGTCGTACCTCGTGCGGCATCCCGAGAAGCGCGTCTGGCTCGTGCACCAGTTCCGGCAGGCCTACGAGCTCGACCGCACCGATCTCGGTCAGTTCAGCGAGTCGCCGGAGGACAGGGCGATTCGCCGGCGCGTTCAGGAGCTCGACCGGGTCGGGCTCGGCGAGGCGTCGCGCCTGTTCGCCACGTCGCAGAACGTGGCCGGTCGGCTGGAGCGCTCGACGGGGCTCGTCGCCGAGGTGCATGCCGCATCCGGCGCAGGACCTCGCCGTACCGGAACGACGGGCCCGGCGACTTCGTGTTGTCCGTCAACCGACTCGACCGGGCCAAGCGGATCGACCTGCTGCTCGAGGCCGCGGCGACGGAGCCGACGCTGCGTGTCGTCGTCGCCGGTGACGGGCCCGACCGCCACCGGCTCGAGCAGCTCGTCGGCGACCTCGGGCTCTCGGGACGTGTCCGGTTCGCGGGGCGTGTGCCCGCCGACGAGCTCGCCGACCTCTACGCCACGTGCTTCGCGACCTTCTACGCACCTGTGGACGAGGACTTCGGTCTCGGGCCGTACGAGTCGTTCCTGTCCGGCAAGCCGGTGATCACCGCGACCGATGCCGGCGGGCCGCTCGAGGTCGTGCACGACGGGGCAACCGGCCGCGTCGTCGAGCCCGAGGCCGCCGCGGTGGCGGAAGCGGCCGTCTGGTTGCGCGACCATCCCGACGAGGCCGCCGCCTTCGGCCGCGCGGGCAATGTGATCGCCGCCGAGGTCACCTGGGACAGGGCGATCGGCAGGCTGCTCTCGTGAAGGTTGCGCTCTTCAGCCCCATGCCACCCGAGCGTTCGGGGATCGCCGACTACTCGGCGCTCCTGCTTCCGTCACTCCGCGAGCGCGCCGACGTGGTCGTCGTCAAGCGCGGGAGGAAGAAGCCACCGCGGGGCACCGACCTCTGCTGTCTACCACATCGGCAACAATCCGGACGCGCACGGTTGGATCGTCGAGGCGCTGCGCCGTACGCCCGGTGTCGTCGTTCTCCACGATTTCGTCCTGCACCACCTGATCGCGGGCCTCACGATCGGTCGTCGCGACGGGCACGGCTACCTGGACGCGATGGAGCGCGAGGGCGGTGTCGTCGGCCGGCTTCTCGGTCACGCGGTTCTCGACAAGCGCATCCCCCCGCTCTGGGAGAACCGTCCGGAGGACTTCCACCTCGCGGGCGAGGTGCTGGATCTCGCCACCGGCCTCATCGTTCATTCGCGCTACGTCCACGACAGGGCGCGCTCGGCTGCGTATCCCGGGCCGATCTGGATCGTGCCGCATCCCGCCTTCCCCGTCCCCGATCTGCCGGCGGCCGCCGTCGGCGGCGAGCCACTCTTCGGCAGCTTCGGCAACGTCAACGCGAGCAAGCGAATCCCGCAGCTCCTCGAGGCCTTCGCGCAGGAGCGACGCCGGCACGAAGGCAGCGGGCTTCTCCTCGTCGGCGCGACGTCGCCCGGGTTCGATCTCGATCGACGGCTGCAGCGACTCGGCCTGGACGGCGCGGGTCTCGTGCGCGAGGGATACGTCGACGAGCGACGGCTCTGGCAGTTGATGATCGCTGCGGACGTCCACGTCAGCCTTCGTTCGCCGACGATGGGCGAGACGTCGGGCACCGCCATCCGCGCGCTCTCGCTCGGCAGGCCGCTCGATCGTCAGCGACGCAGGCTGGTTCTCGGAGCTCCCGGACGATGTCGCGCTCAAGATCCCCGTCGACGATCGAGAGGTGTCGACGCTCGCAGCCGCGCTCGAGCTGCTCGCGACGCGCCCCGATGTCCGTGAGGCGATGGGCGTCGCGGCGTCCGACCTTGCCCGTCGAGAGCACGCCGTCGAGCGCGTCGCGGAGCGATACGTCGCTGCCTTCGAGCAGGCTGCCGGTGGACGTGCTCGTCGCCGATGCGGTGCTCACCGAGGTGAGCGAGGCCGCCGCCGATGTCGGCATCGCCCCGGGCTCGGACGAGGCCACGGAGATCGCGAGGCGTCTCGCCGAGGTGCAGCTCGGTGACTGATCGGCTGCGGGCCGTGCCGGCATGGGCCTGGCTCGTTGCCATCGTTCTCGGTTCGTTCGCGTTTCGTGCCTTGCTCTCGAGGCACATGCTGGCACCGTTCATCATGACCGACGAGCTCACGTACGCCGAGCTCGGCAGGAGCTTCGCCGCAGAGCGCACATTCGAGATTCGCGACTACGCCGTCAACGGCTACGGCGTCCTCTACCCGCTCCTGATCTCCCCGGCGTATGCGGCCTTCGACTCGCTCACCGACGCGTTCGCCGCCGTCAAGGTCATCAACAGCCTTGCGATGTCGCTCGCCGCCGTTCCTGCCTATCTGATCGCACGCCGGGTCGCCGCTCCGGGGCTCGCGCTTCTCGCGGCCGTGCTCGCGGTCGCGCTTCCCTCGCTCGTCTACACGGCGACGGTGATGACGGAGAATCTGTACTACCCGCTCGCGCTCCTCGTCGTCTGGACGACCCTTCTCGCGCTCGAGCGACCGACCTGGGGACGCACGGTGCTCGTCCTCGTCGCTCTCGGCCTCGCGCTCGGGACCCGCACGCAGGCGGTCGCGCTCGCTGCAGGGATCCTCTTTGCACCGGTCGCACTCGCCGTCATCGAAGGCAGCCGATCGACCCGCATCCGCGCTTCGTGGCGACTCTACGCGCTGCTCGGCGGTGTCGCGGTGCTCGTCTTGGCCGGACAGGTCCTGCGGGGCCAGACGCTCCGCGAGCTCCTCGGCGCCTACGGGGTCGTGAGCGACCGGTCGTACGACCTCGCCACGATCCTGCGCTACTGGCTCTGGCATGCCGAGGAGCTGACCCTGTATCTCGGCGTCGTTCCCGTCGTGGCGACGCTCGTCCTGCTCGGGCGATCCCGGAAGCTCCCGGCCCGCCTGCAGGAGCACCTTGCCGTCACCGTCTCGTTCTCGATCTGGACGACCCTCGTCGTCGCAACGTTCGCTTCCGAGTTCGCCGGCCGGATCCAGGAGCGCAACGCCGTTCGCGATCGCCCCGCTCTTCCTCATCGCGCTCATCGGGTGGGTCTCGATCGGAGCCCCGCGCCCGTGGCCGCTCGCGCTCGGCGCCACCGCCGTCTCGGTCGCGCTCGTCGTCGCGTTTCCGTACACGCGGTTCATCGACGAGCCCGCCAAGTCCGACACCCTCGCGATCCTTCCCATCTGGTCGTCCTTCGGCCGCCTCCCGTTCGGCTCGATCTGGTTCAGCGTGCTCCTCGTCGCGCTCCTGCTCTCGGCGACCTTTCTCCTCGTTCCCGCGCGGTGGGCTGTGCTCGTCCCGGTGGCGGTGCTCGTGTGGTTCGGGCTCGTCGGGAGCTCGGTGTGGTCGGGCCTCGAGGCTTCGTCCAGGCCGGGGCGGGTGCGTTGTTCCAGGGGATTCGCGGCGTCCCACGAGACTGGATCGACGAGGCGCTTCCCGACGGCGCGACGACCGGCATCGTGTGGACCGGCCTGACAGACCGCTTCACCGTCAACCAGAACGAGTTCTTCAACCGGGCGGTCGGGCCGGTGTACTACACCGGTGGCCCGTCGCCCGGGAACCTGCCGGAGACCGCGATCACGGTCGACCCGCGCGACGGGATTCTCCGGCGGAGTGACGGGTCGCCTCTCACCGATCGCTACCTGATCACCGACGCGTCCCTCGAGCTGGACGGGCGGGCGCTCGCTCGCGATCTCCCGCTCGGCCTCACGCTCTGGGAGGTAGCGGGGCCGGCTCCGCACAAGGTCGACGTCACGTGGACGGGGCTGCATCCGAACGACACGTGGT
>CAWBBA010000017.1:0-44439 GCA_963786905.1 uncultured delta proteobacterium
GTACACCATTTCTCCTGGGGCCAGAATCACAAGACCCAAAAAGATCACCCAGACCCAATGTAATGTTGAAGATTTCATTTCTCACCTCCGCGACGTATCCAATTACGTCCTTTCGTTGTAATAATGTGTTCGGGTCAGAGGGGCTTTGATGTGTACGATCAACATCCTTTCGAACACTAACACAACGGAAGCGCCTCAAATTAGCTGACTCAACTGGTATTAGTTTATGGCAGTGTGAGAGCACCAGGATACATGAGAAGCATGAACATATGTCATCAAACAGTCTCAAAAGCCTGACTTCCTGGCGTCATCCCAAGCCTCCTCGTTCATCTTCATTTCCCTCTCATGCTGCTCGTCCTTTTCATTCTTGCTGACAAAGGGCGAGTTCCGGTTTGCGTCAGCATCTCTTTTGGTTCCGGAAGACTTCTTAACCGACTGTTGCTTTTTGGATTCTGTTTTTTGGCCTGCTGAGCTCTTCATCTGTTCCTTTGCGGCCTGGCTCTTCCCCGAAACCGAAGGGGTTTCTTTTCCCCCACTGACACCCGTAATCATCTGGCGCAAGAAATTTCCGACGCACTTGTGATCGATGCCCCCCATTTCACCGCAGTTGGCCACTTCCGTGCCCACGAGGTTAGATATGGCGCCGGCCGCCGAGAGTTTGAATTTTCCGAAAGCAATGCTCCCATCGAGAATTGCCTTTGCGACGTGGTGTTGGCCAACAATGCCCGCGCAGACAGTGTCCTTAAAACAATCGATGTTCGACACGACCTTTCCTTTGTGTGTCACCTTGGCCTTTTCATGATCGACACACCAGGCACCGCTACACATCACTACATCCCCCTTTTTCACCTCGGGGGCCGTGGCCCCTGAGCCCTTTTCCGCGGATGGCCGCTGGGCCGACCCCTCAGAAGCCGCGCTTGGCTTTGTCGGGCTGGAAGGGACAGGCTGGGAAGCACTCAAAGACACCTCAACAGAAGACGCGGAGACCCATCCACGGCGATCTGCAAGTTGAATCCAATTATCCGAGGTCATTACACCCGTGAACTTGAGAGCCTCGCCAATTTGCGCGCAGCCGACTTTCTCACGTGAGGCACCCGGGGCCGCTCTTATCCCGAGACACAAATCCTGTTGATCGACCTTCGTCACCGTCCCATCGAATGGTATAGGCTTGAGAAATTTGAGGTTGACCCACGCCGCGGCAGTGTGGCCCTGCAATTTAACCCATCCGTCTTTGAACTGGTTGTAACATAGAATTTTTGTCCCTTTCGGGAGATAGCCCAAAATGGGGCCCTCGGCCGACGGAGTTGCACGGATGGTCAAGCCCTTTTCATTGTCGATCCTGTCCACGGACGCCAATACAAAACCGACGTTTTCACCCCATACTAGGTTTTCATCGCCCGCGCCGAAGCTGGGATGAGAGAGCAAAAGACCTGCAAGGACAGCCAATAGAATAAATTTTGAAACATTCATGTTGCGACCTCTCGGCCTCTCATTGGAAGCGGTCGTTGTGGAATTATAAAGCAGTCAGCAACGAACCCGCTGCCAGCCCAATTCAGTAACCTTTATCCTCAGGCAAACCGCATCGCATCGATGGGTGGCGGGTCCGCCGCTCCCATGTGGAACACGACCGGATCACGAACATTAACAGTCGCCGAATATCGAGTCGCAAATCTGGTCCGCCGTGCTCCCCTCACTCGTTTGATCTTCCGCCTTGTCTTGGGCGCCGCTCACTACCTCTTCGACCTTGTCTTTGGCCTTATCTGCGGCTTTGCCGGCTGCGTCCTCTGCGTCACTCAGTACGCCGCCTACGTCTTTGCCGGCCTTGCCCAGGGTGTCGCCTACCTTCTTGCCCGTGTCTTCAAGCTGTTTCGCACCTCTGCGAATGTCGCCACCGGTTTCATCCGCGGCTTTGTCCAACCATTGGCCCGCCTTCTTTCCAGCTTCTTCAACCTTCTGTATGTTCTTCTCTATGTTCCCAGGCAAACGCTTCCCCTCATTGAAAATGTCTTTGGCTCCCTTGTAGATGTCGCTGCCTTTGTAGGAACTGTCGATCTTGGCCCCTGTGTCTCTAAACCACTTCTCTTCTCCCTTGACACCTTCCCAGAAGGGGTTCATTCCGTCATCATGGCCTCTGAGCAAGTCCCACAGCACTTTGGCACTCTCCGCGCCTTGTTCAAGCTGTCTTCCGGCTTCCTTGGCACCGGCATCGATGTTCTCACGAAGCTGCTTGTCACTTACGTTCTTCCCGGAAAAGAAATCCTGGATGTTCTGAGGCGCTCGCCCTGTCTCATTGCGAATATTCTTGTCAGCATCCTTAAATTGCTCTAAGACCTGCCGGCCTTCGCGACCAATACCGGGTTTTCCGGGATGAGACCAAATCATGTCATGAGCAAGGCCCTCGTACTCATCGCTTTTCTTGACCTTGTCCCACGCGCCTTTCACACCTTCCGCGCCTTCTTGGACAACGTCCCCAGCCTTGCGGCCAATCTTTTCAAGATCCGACGGGCCTCCTGATTCTTTAGATGAGCCGCCTCCAGCGACTTCAGATCCCTTTGTAGGGGCATCTTCCGAGTGGGCGGGCTTCCCGCGGATCGCAATGGCGGTATCGCCTTCAGTGGCCGTCACGGTCGTAGTGTCAGCAGGTGGGAATCCTCCTCCGGTAGCCTTTTTCTTCTTACTCCCCGGGGCGCTGGCTTCCATGCCTACCGATCCCTCGGGTGATGTGGAGGTCTCCACGGAATCGGGCTGAGAATATGTTTTGTAACTCGTTTGTGAATCACTTGGTGTTGACAACGGGGTGGTGGATGATTGCCCCGAACTTGTCGGACTAGAAGGGGAACTCGACTGGCCAGGAGATGATTTCTCCGATATTATCGGGCTGCCGGCTCCTCGGTCCGTTGAGGAGGAGGACGAACTCGAACCTCCCTTCTTCCCACCGGAACCGAGCCCGGCCGCGAACACATCCGGCAGAGCCCAACCAGCTATAAAAAGAGCCACCAAGACCCCTATGGAGATCTGGCGGACTGTTGATTGTCTGGTTATCATGGTACGCCTCCGCTCCTTGTACCTGCGGCCGACCGCTCAGATGAAAGCAGTCCCGCAGTTTTTGATGCGGTCGCTGACGAAACGATTCCCGCAAATTGTGTGTGATTTCTTGAGAAAGTTTGCATGGCTCGTATTCTCTCGTGTTCGTCCGGAAAATCCTCCGAACAGCTTCAGCCCCTCAGAAATTATTCTTTACGTTCAGAGTCTGACTCGCTATCTAAAAGATATGATGCCGCCCGAGCTCTTCTGATTCATCTGCAATAAGAATAGTACCAGTTGCGGTATGTGGAACTCTTTTCCTCTATACGGCCTGAACTTGGATCTAATGCCGATTCGCCTTCAAGGGGGTATGGGTAGTAATATGGGAGTGCAGGGAGTGATACCGTTTCCGGCAAAACGCTTCGCTACGAACGCCACCCCTCCGGCGTGGCTGACTTCGCTCGTGAAACTCGCCGAAAACGGCACGTCGGCATGTTCCTCATTTCGCGGCCAATCGGTATGAATGCCGCGTCTCTATCTCGAGGGTTCACGGGCAAGCAGGGGGAACAAAAAACCCCGGCCTAAATTGACCGGGGTATGATAGTCCACAACGAATGGGCTGATGATCCGGCGGCCTACAGAATGTGCCGCCGGCGTTTTATATCAATTCTCTATCCGACCGTAAAGCAGCGCACGCGCGGCCGGCTCACTTGCCTCAATGCAGGCGGGTCCCCTTTTTCGCAGGGCCGTCACCGGGGATCTCCTCTCCCCTGCGCACTTTTTCCAGGGCACTGTGAAGCATCTGCCGAGCATTTCGCCTTTTTTCTTCGAGTTCCTCGCGCCACCCATCCACCTTTTCAATGGCCTCCAACTCCCAGGGGAGCCAGTCGGAACTGTCTCGATCTCTTATAGAATTTTCAAGTTCCTCCGGTATCGGGGGCGAACAGCACTCTTCGTAATGATGTTCGATTTTCCTGAGAAACCGAAAGAGTTGTTTCATCTGTTTCTTCGTCAAATTACATTCGCGCTCATCCTCCCCGAAGATTTCCTTTTTTACAGAGGTGCTGTTTTCCACTTTCAGATCCTGGATAAGCTTCTTCAAATAATGGTAGTTCTGATTGAAGTCGTAGGAATCCAGGAAAGTTCCGGCGGAGGCGTGGGACGCACTCTGATTCATGTGGCACTCCTTTTCACACAGGAATTTTGTAAATATCAATCGGGGGAATAAACAACCGGCCATTGAATGATGACCAACAGATCGACACGCCCTCGTTCCGCTTGGCCCGCGGCGCTCCTGAAGGAGTCCCTCTCCTTCGTGGAGGGCTCCTATCATCCCGTTCGCGGCGAGTCAAGAAATTATTGTGTCAATCGCGGAAACATTCAACAATGCGCGGTGGATGATCTCGCGGTTTGAGAGTGTGAGGCCCTTTACATCAGTAATATTCATCGCGTTTATGAGAACGGCGCGAATCAAGCGCGACTTGGTGGGAATTTGGGAATATGGATGTTTTGAGGAAAGTGCACGAACTTGAGGCAGCGTTGCTGTCAAGAAACGCCGTGGACCAGTTCATCCATTAATCTGTGGATATCTTCTTCAGGCAAGACTTTATTTCGCAACGCGATCTCTCTGACGGTTTTTCCTTCCTCGAAGGCTTCCTTGGCAACAGCCGCGGCCTTCTCGTACCCTATTATCGGCGCGAGCGCGGTACTCATTGCCAAGCTCTGCTCTATATTGGCGTGGCATTTTTCCTTGTTTGCCGTGATACCCTCGATGCACTTCACCGAAAGAGCGGCAGCCGCTCGTGCCAGCAGATGTATCGACTGCAACAGATTATGGGCGATCAACGGCTGCATGAGGTTGATCTCGAAAAAACCGCCTTGACCTCCGAGTGTGACGGCCGCATCATTCGCTATCACCTGAGCAGCCACCTGGATAACTGACTCGGGAATGACAGGATTGACCTTGCCCGGCATGATTGACGACCCTGGTTGAAGTGAAGGAATATTGATCTCTCCGATACCACACCTGGGGCCAGAGGCCAGCCATCTGATATCATTTGCTATTTTCACGAGACTCACCGCGAACGTTTTCAGGGCTCCGTGGGCTTCAACGGCTGCATCCCGAGCGGCCTGGGCTTCAAAATGGTTGACAGCCTCTCTGAACGAGCAACAGGTCTGTTCGGATATCAATTCTATGGCGCGTCGAGCGAATTCAGGATGAGCGTGCAACCCGTTACCGACTGCCGTCCCTCCAAGGGCAAGCTCTGACAGGGCACCCTCGGTCCCTTTTATTCTCGCGATACCGAGTTCCACCTGCCTGGCATACCCGCTGAACTCTTCGCCCAGCGTCATGGGGACCGCGTCCTGCAAATGAGTCCGGCCAATTTTCCTCACAGCGGCAAATTCGGCTGCCTTCCGCTTCAGAGACTCTTGAAGCGTCTCCATTGCAGGAAGAAGGCCGCTCTCGATCTCTGTCAAGGCTGCAACGTGGATAGCTGACGGGATGACGTCGTTGCTCGATTGGCATTTATTGACGTGATCGTTCGGGTGAACCGGAGATTTTCCTCCCCTCACACCGGTTAAGATCTCATTTGCACGCCCTGCAATCACCTCATTTGCATTCATATTGGAGGATGTCCCGGAACCGGTCTGGAAAACATCCACCAGAAATTGATCGTCCAGTTTGCCTTCCGCGACTTCTCTCGCAGCCGTGATGATCGCATCTGCCAATTGTGCGTCAAGCAGTCCGAGATCCAGATTAGCTTGCGCTGCGCTCTTCTTGATGACGCCGAGAGCACCAATCATAGACCTGGGGAAGCGCAGGCCGCTGAGAGAAAAGTTCTCCACAGCGCGTTGAGTTTGGGCCCCGTAATAAGCATCTTCAGGGACCATTACCTCCCCCATGCTGTCGATCTCTGTTCGGTACTTCATTCTCTGCCCCTCGGCTGATGAATTGTTACGTTCGGAGGCCAGTCAGGTAAAAAAACCGGGCGCTGGAACCCGGCCTTTTCTCGAACTCTTGCGGGGATCTATTCTTATTTCTGAGGTATGCGGGTTTCCAGTGCTACTTTCAACTTCTCTTTAAGTTCGCCCAGGTCAGAGCTTTTCACAACATAATAGTCAGCCGCAACAGCTTTGAGGTCCACTTTGAAGCTTGAATAGGCTGAATTCAGAATCACGGGCAAATCATCATGTTTTTTTCGGATCTGTTGAAGCAGATCCAGGCCGTTATATTCCCGCATCTTTATATCGAGCACGATGCAGTCCGGCTCTTGCGTATCGACGACCTCCAGGAGGTCTTTGCCGTCCGGGAGAGTTATGACCTCGTATCCCTCATCCTGCAACTCCATGGCATAGAGCATTCGAATTCCTTCTTCATCATCAACTATCAGTATTTTTGCCATTTCAGGCTCCTTTGGAGATGTTCGGCAATTCCCACAACGTCATCCGGAAAACCAGCGTTCCAGCAGATAGGATTTGGTTTTCTCGAATTGGACGCACTGGTCCTCGATAAACTCCTCGACCTGTTGAGTGTTCATGGCTTGGGTTTCCAACACAAATGAGAGTGTTTTCCCATAATACAGAGCGGCCAGCCCGGCAACCAGGTGGTCCCGAGGAACCTCCCGAGTTTTGTAGGCTATGGCGAAATCGTAAAGGACCTTGGCCCACAGACCCGTTGGAAATTCGAAACCTTCAGACGGTAAGCTGGCAACCTCTTCCAGCTTGTTAATATTCTGACCATCTAAAACTGCTTTGTAGAGATCCCAGTGCTGGGACAGTCCTGTGCCGAATTTAGTCGAGAGAAGGTTTATATCGGCCTCCACTGGCGGAGGCACCTCAAGTTCGCCCATGCCGAACCCGAAAACGGCTGTGGGCCGACTCCACTTGACCTCCTTCCAGAAGCTCTCGTAGCGGCACATGAGTTCAAATATAGTAATGACCACATAGGGGAACAAATCATCGACCACAGCCACAGGATCTTTAGGTTTATGAATTTTCGGTCTTCCCATAAAGGACTGTATGACGGCCATTCGATTCCTCAAGGCCGTGGTGGTCATCCATATATCGATCCCAAACTCGCCCACTGCGTCATCCCAGGCTTCCTCTTCTGCATAAATGCGAGCGAGTTCTCCCGAAAACCCGTAATCCCCTCCAATGGGCTGACGGACTCGGCGGCCGTACAAGGCGCGAGTAAGTGGGTAGGCGACGTTGTTCGTTATCATGCCGTCGTACTTGTGGCGGACGTACAGCGGCGATACGAAATGATACTCGTCAAAGAGCGGCTCCGCCAGGTTCCGTATCCATAGCGGCGTAATACTCTTAAGATCGGCGTCTACCACTATGACCGCCTTGGCTGACAGCTCCACTGCTTTATCAAATAAATTCCGGAGGTTGTTGCCTTTCCCCTTGATCCCTTCTTCGGTGGACAAATAGATCTTCGGCGCCTTGGTTGCGGTTTGCATGAAGGCCTGGCGTGTATTGTCGGGGGAATGATTGTCACAATTGATAATCACCGCGGAGCGCTCACCATAGTACTTGGAAAGTCCTTTGTCCGCTTGCTGAGTCGGCACAGATATCGAGGAGGCTTCATTGTACGAGGGAATGCCCACTACAATGTCAGCTTGAGTGACACCTCCGGGATTGTCTTCAATAACAACAGCCTTCATATAGAATTCCTGATCGGAGACAAAGAGCGGATACAGTGATCCTTATACTACAGCACATATTATCACAAATGGCCCGCGCGTCAAACCTGACGGCGGACCTTCTCTGTGGTGCGGTTCAGCGTATAAGGACATTTCTGAATCAGACCGGATCCGCTTTCCGAATTGATCCCACGTTCCTGTCATGGTATGACGGATTCGCCCAATGTGACCACGTCCGTGCCCTTTGGGCGACAGCGATTTTTCAGTAAGCGGCGTGCACCCGTCATCGAGGTCAAAGACATTGAACAAAGAGACCCTGAAGTCCATTGTGGAGGGGATGATTTTCGCTCATAATGATCCCTTGAGCCTCGACGCAATAGTCCGAGTCATGCACGAAGCCCCTCCTCAAGATATTAGATCGGTTTTAGATGAGCTGGAACATGAGTACAGAAAGAGGTCCCGGGGTTTTGTCCTGGAAAAAGTGGCAGGAGGATATCAGTTCCGAACCTTGCAGACCATCCAACCCTGGATAAGCGAGATGAAACAAAGCAGGCCACCTTCGCGACTCAGCCGAGCTTCACTGGAAACCCTCAGCATTATCGCCTACAATCAGCCCATCGCCAGAAGCCAAATAGAGCAGATTCGGGGAGTGGAAAGCGCGGGTACCTTGAAACATCTGATTGATCGCGAGCTGATTACTGTGGTGGGGCGTAAAGACGTGCCAGGTCGTCCGCTTTTGTATGGGACCTCTCGGCGTTTTCTCGAAGTTTTTGGGCTTAACGACCTTGCTTCCCTTCCCCCGCTGCCGGATGTTGAACCTATAGCTGAAAATTCAGAATAAGTAGTCGCGAGGCTATGCTACCGCATACAGGTGGCCGTCGTCGCTCCCAAAAAAAACCACCTCGCCATGCACCACAGCCGCTGAATTCACTGCCCCCTCGGTTTTGAACTTCCATCGTTCCACACCTGATTCCACATCAAGCACGTATAGGCATCGGTCTGCGCTCCCAATGTACAATAGATGGGAATCTGTCAAAGTGGGAGAAGACGAGATCGGGCCGCCAACCTCCGTTCTCCAGCGTTCCTGCCCCGTTCTGATGTCTACGCCGTATGCCTTCGCCCCCGCATTCCCGAAAAAGATGTTGCCATAACCGACAGCAGCACAGCCAGCCACCTTCGATTTTGACTTGAAATTCCACCGTTCCTGACCGCTTTCCAGATCTACAGCGTAGAGAGTTCCATCCCAACTCCCGAAGTAAACCATTCCCTCAGCCACAACAGGAGAGGCCGAGACAGGACCGCCTGTTCTAAAAACCCACTGGGCTTTGCCGGAAACACTATCGACTGCGTAAAGACTTCCGTCGTAACTTCCGAAACAGATCAGACCGCTCGCCAGCGCAGGCGAGGAAGAGATCAGTCCGCCTGCCTTGAATTTCCATTTTGTCGACTTGGATTTGATTTCGACGGCATAAAGGTTGGCGTCCGAGCCGCCAAAATAGATCATTGTGTCCGTAATGGCCGCTGACGACGAGAGCGGTCCACCGGTGCTGAAATTCCAGATGAGTCTTCCGGTTTCCGGGTCCAGGGCACACAACTGTCCGTCAGACGTCCCAAAATACACCCGACCGCTTGCTATGGCCGGAGATGAAGACACTGGGCCTTCGGTCTTGTACCTCCACTTCTCCACGCCGGTTTCCATGTCCACAGCATAAAGGCAACCGTCCCAACTCCCGAAATAGACCACTTTGTAGGCTATCGCAGGTGAGGAAGAAACCCACCCGTCAGTCCTGAACTTCCATTTCAATTCCGTCAGCGTTGCGACACCTTTGGAGTGGTAGAAGCCTGTGCGCTGTAAGTCAGCGCGAAATAGAGTCGCAGCGGGGATCTCATGCGAGCCGACTGCTAGTTTCTTTTCGTCAAGACCGGCTGGTTGACCTACGATCTGGCTGTCTGGAGCCGCTACTTCCTCCTCCATCATCTCGGCTTCGATCTTCGCCACTATTGCCCCGCAGCGTGGACACTCGTCCAAATCTGCGGCATCCGTTGCACCGCACTCGGGACACTCGAAAACATGGGAGGGGGCTCCACCGGCCTGCGACACAACTCCTTCCACCTCAGATGGGGCGAGCGCCTTCAGTTCCACTAGTTTTTTCAACAACAGGTCAAGTTCGCCGGCGGAGATATGGTACTTCTCCGTCAGGCCAACCCTGTCCACGCCAGATCTGATGTCTTGGACTATCTCTTTAGCTTTTACAGTTCGCTGTTCCATTTCTGATTCCGCCGGCGTAGCTCTTGAGAACAACGGCGCCCGACAAGAAGATGCAATGGTTGCTCTTCTTGGAGCACGGCCTTGGGTGCCGTGACTGAGGAGAGGGATTTTTGTGGCCCGGTCTACTTACCTTCCTATGCTGTAATATGTAAATCCCCGCTCAGCCATCTTTCTGGGATCATAGAGATTTCTGCCGTCAAAGATAACAGGTTCCAATAGTAGTTGCTTGATCTTCTCAAAATCGGGGTAACGAAACTCATTCCACTCGGTGACAATGATCAAAGCCTGAGCTTCTTCGAGGCACTCGTAGTTCCCAGGAGCATAGTCTATCTTATCGCCTAGAATCCTCCCGCAGTTCTCCATAGCGACGGGATCAAAGACCGTAACACGAGCGCCTTTTTCAAGCAGCATGCGAATCACCTCTAGAGACGGGGCATCTCTAATGTCATCCGTGCGGGGCTTGAAACTCAAACCCCAGAGAGCGAAACGCTTACCTTCCAGAGACTGTCCCTGGTAATGAGCTAAAATCCGGTTCACAAAATGAGCCCTCTGCTCTTTGTTTACCTCTTGAACCGCTTCCAAAATCTTCAGTTTGACTCCGTATTCCAGCCCTGTCCTGGTCAAGGCATCAACGTCCTTGGGAAAGCACGACCCACCGTATCCTATCCCGGCAAAGAGGAATTGAGTGCCGATACGAGGGTCCGAGCCTATACCGCTTCGGACCATTTCGATGTCGGCCCCGACCTTCTCGCACAGCTTAGAAAGCTCGTTTACAAAGGAGATCTTGGTGGCCAGAAGGCCGTTGGCTGCATATTTGGTCATTTCCGATGAAAGAGTGTCCATCACCAGAATGGGCTTACCGGTCCGGACAAAGGGCGCGTACAGCTCTTTGAGGATCTCGCCTACACGGATGTCGTCCACCCCGATAACTATTCTGTCCGGCTTCATGCAATCGTCAATTGCGTTGCCCTCCTTCAGAAATTCCGGATTAGAAGCCACGTCAAAGGGATGAGTAGTTTCTGAGGCGATGATTTCCCGGACTTTATGCGTCGTGCCCACCGGCACAGTGCTCTTGGTTACAAAGATTTTGTAAGTCTTAATGGCCTGACCGATGGCCCGGGCAACCGTGAAGACCTGGCTGAGATCCGCGTTTCCATCTTGATGAGGCGGGGTCCCTACAGCTATAAAGTTGATAAGGGAACGATCTATGGTCGCTTCCAGATCCGTGGTGAAATGAAGACGCTTTTCCGCGGTATTCCGAGCTATCATCGGCTGGAGGCCCGGTTCGTAAATCGGGACCCTCCCGTCCATGAGGCTTTGGATCTTGGCCTCGTCGATGTCCATTAGCGTGACGTCGTTGCCCATCTCGGCGAAGCAGACCCCTGTTACCAGCCCCACATAGCCGGTCCCTATAACACCTACGTGCATTCTGAACTACCTCGTTTATCGTGAAGATGACTAGCTGAAACAGCCGATTGCCAAGCTTGAGATTATTACACAAAACCGGCGCTGTTCTCCACTTAAAAAGCGGTTTCCCCTTAATGGTTCAGTTACCAGTGGTCTGGAAGCACCGTTTCAGGGCTCTCCGTAGCGGACGCAGACGTTTTCAAGTTTTCGGATGCGGTCCCGCAGATCTGCCGCCTTTTCGAATTCAAGGTCACGAGCGGCCTCGAACATCTCGCGGGTGAGGTCCTCAATAACTTTGGGGATTTGATCCAGCGGGATGTCAGGGAATTCGTCCTCCCGCTCCACTTCCACCGTGACATAATCCTGTTCGGCCAGAGACGATAGAACGTCCGTAATGTTTTTGCGGATCGATTCCGGGGTGATGTTGTTTTCCCGGTTGAATTCCACTTGAATGCTTCGTCGCCGATTCGTCTCATCCAGAGCCTTCCGGATAGAGTTCGTAACACGATCTGCGTAAAAAATGACTGTCCCCTCGACATTGCGCGCTGCTCTCCCTGCCGTCTGGATGAGTGAGCGTTCCGAACGAAGGAAACCTTCTTTGTCTGCATCCAAAATCGCCACCATCGCTACCTCGGGAATGTCCAACCCCTCTCGAAGGAGATTGATCCCGATTAAGACGTCGAACTCGCCGAGCCTCAGGTCCCTGATTATCTCCATTCTCTCTATGGTGCGAATCTCCGAGTGGAGGTATCTTACTTCCACACCGAGACTTCCATCGTACTCCGTCAAATCTTCGGCCATTTTCTTGGTAAGCGTCGTTACCAGCACCCTCTGCCCCTTATCAACCCGTTTCCGTATTTCTTCGAGCAGGTCGTCCACCTGATCCGACGCAGGCCGAAGTTCGATGACCGGGTCCGTCAAACCGGTCGGCCGAATCACCTGTTGAACTACTCGATCCCGGCCCTTTTCAAGTTCGTATGGGCCGGGAGTGGCAGAGACATATACGGCCTGGGATACGTGAGACTCGAATTCGTTGAATCTCAGCGGCCTATTATCGAGGGCACTCGGCAGACGAAAGCCGTATTCCACCAGCGTCTGCTTTCTGGAACGGTCACCTTTAAACATGCCGCCCACCTGAGGGATACTCACGTGCGATTCGTCGATGAAGAAGAGTGAATCCTTGGGAAAATACTCGAGTAGCGTGGGGGGAGGCTCGCCGGACTTGCGTCCGGTCAAGTATCTCGAATAGTTTTCGATGCCGTTGCAGTACCCCATTTCTTTGAGCATCTCCACGTCAAATCGCGTTCGCTCTTCGATTCGCTGGGCCTCTATAAAACGGTTGTTTTGCCTGTAATACTCGACACGTTCCTTCATCTCTTCAAGGATGAGGTCAGCGGATTCGAGAAGCCTTGACCTTTCGGTCACATAGTGGCTTGCGGGATAGATTGCCGCTCTGTCGAGAGATCTTAGGATTTTGCCCCGTAAGGGATCTATTTCGAAAATGCCTTCAACCGTGTCTCCAAAAAATTCGATCCTTATTGCCAGGGCCTCCTCGTATGCCGGGAAGACTTCAACAACGTCGCCGCGGACCCTGAACGTGCCTCTGTGAAAATCCATGTCGTTACGATTGTACTGGATTTCTACGAGCTTCTTCAGCACCTGATCCCTGTCACTCTCCTCTTTCTGGATCAGATGCACGAGCATGTTCTGATATGCTTCGGGTGAGCCCAGGCCGTAGATGCACGATACCGAGGCTATGATGATGACATCGCGTCTTTCCAGCAGTGAACGGGTGGCCGAATGCCGCATCTTGTCGATAGTCTCATTGATACTGGAATCCTTTTCTATGAACGTGTCCGTTTGTGGAATATAGGCTTCCGGCTGATAATAGTCATAGTAAGAGACAAAGTACTCGACCGCGTTTTCAGGGAACAAGGATTTGAACTCATTGAATAGCTGCGCGGCGAGGGTCTTGTTTGGCGCCAGCACGAGAGTGGTCTTGCCGGTACGGGCGATCACGTTGGCCATGGTGTACGTTTTTCCCGAACCAGTCACACCTAGCAGCACCTGATGCTCGATACCCTCATCGACTCCCTTGGCCAGCTCATCAATTGCCGCGGGCTGATCTCCTTGTGGGGAAAAATCGGAAACTAATCGAAACAAGGACATACTTGCTCACTTTCAAGTGGCGATTAAATTTCGTTCGCCGGACAAGACGGATTCACCGCAGAGAGCGCCGAGAACGCAGAGACAAACACATGGATTAGCGCCGTCATTTAGGCCACTGGAGCCACCCAGTCCGGCTGGTGTTGTCTCAACTTTCACGGACCGTCCGCGCTGCGCCTCAGCGGAGAGAAATGAAGAGAATACAAAATGCTCTGCGTTCTCTGCGATCTCCGCGGTGAATGATGACCCTATTTTAACTTTGGATTCAATAGCCGGAGGGACTGGTGAATCTTGCGCACTACCTTTTCAAGGTTCTTGAACCCTTCCGGTCGGTCCGAGATGGTCATTTGCAACACACGGTCTTCGGTTACGTAATACTGTATCAATTGGACAAGTTGAATTCCTCGTAGGTCCTTGAAGAGAACAGACTATGTACCCCTGAGAGCCTGCTAGGCCCGGCAGCTTACCCTCTTCCAGCACAGCGGCATCTTTCATCTCGGCTTTCAGTGTCTTCCTAAATGCGTCCAGCAGGAGTTCAGCGCTTGCACTGGCCGTTCGCCGTCGCTTTTCAACAAGAACCGTGATGCGAAGAGTGGCGCCCGGATGGGTGACTTTAACCTCATCGTTCCCGGCTGCCCGGACTTTCATGGTCGAAGGATAATCGAACGAGAATCGTCGTTCCGGGTCGGTGTACCGTGTGAAACCGCTGTCCGCGGCAACAGCGCTCGCCGTCAGGATGCCTACCTGCAAGGAACCAAGCAGTAGAAGAGTCGCGATTCTCAACGGCCTGCGAGTCATGGCCCGACGCTCTTTCTATGGGAATGCTTGCTAGCCATTGCCACCACTCGGCGCCGCCGGTCCTTGGTCTGACGGGACGCTAACTGGACCGCCCTGCGGGGGCAACTTCCGCCATCGTGTCACTGCTTCACCCAATGCCCTTGCTGTCTGGTAAACCGCACGATCGAACCCCCTCTGGACTGCACTCCTAAACCAAGCGGCATGAGGGGTCTCATGGTATGAAGCCAGCACTTCCAGTTCCTTATCGTCAACGGAACGAAACGTATAGGCAAACGCAACCAGGGCAACGTCATCCGTGCGATTCTGACCTGACCGAATCGCGTTTTCCATAATATTTATCTTTTCTTGAACCGCTTCCGCGGAAGTAGCAAGCCCCGGGCCTTCAGCCGGCGAGCCGTCGACCAACCCCCTCACTACGCTTCTCAACAGTCTACCGTTGAAATCCGAGACCCCTTCAGCCTTCATAATTCTTCGCAAAAGGCTCAACCTGGGTTCTTCCAAGGAAGAGGCTATCTTGCGTCCCTCTCTAATGCTCTTGAGCAGCGTCGGATCGAGCGAAGCCTCCTGGAGATGGCCGATCTTTCTCCCAACCTTGGAATCGTAAAAGCTGATTACTCTTTCAATACTCTCTTTGTCAAAATCTTCCCTGACCGCGGCGCGGACTATAGACAGCAACTCCTCTTTACCGGCTTCCTTTTTGACATACGCCGCCACCTCATTTCTCATTTTCACATCGGGAAACGCATCTCCGGGGATTGCCGAGAGAATGGCCCCTCCCAGTTTGTCCAACGGGCCGGTCACTCCGGACAACTTTAGCGCCTTGTTTATGAGGGGATCAGCTTCCGTCCCTTGTGCGCTGGACGGGGCGTGGCACAGGGTTATTAAAACGAAGACAAGCATCATAGGTGACGCTGATAGACCAAGGCCCTTTTCGTGGCACTGGTGAGAGTCGCGTGTAGGGGCAGACCCGTGTGTCTGCCCTGTTTTGGGCGCACACACAGGTGCGCCCCTACCGGCCCTCTTAAGCACGGCCCACCTGATTATTCTCGTGAAAACCACTATGACTCACTTTCCGTAATCTCTTCTATAGACTCCCAGCGCTGTTTTCGATCGGCGCTCTTTGTCGCTGACTGTGGTCCAAACACACTTTTTCCTGGCAGAATCGCTCCGGCCCTTGAGGGGGATGGTCGCCCCTGGTCACAGATCGTGGAATTCCCCAGGGACCTGTCTCAACTGACCGTCATCTCCTACCGCGACCAGAGTAATGGTGGCCGTAACCAGGTAATCCTTAGGTTCGCCTTTCTTAATGATAATCTGCTTCACGACTATTCGGAATCGGGTGGTGCTCTCAATCCAAGTTCGTACGACAAGCTCATCCCCCAACTTCGCGGGCGCATGGAATACCATCTCTATCTTATGGACCATGAATGAGTATCCCTGATTGTGGTATTCCACTACGCCAGCTAATCGATCCGCCAAGTATTCGGTACGAGCCCTTTCAAGGTATTTCAAGTAGTTGGCATGATAGACTACGGCCATACAGTCCGTGTCCTCATAGTAGACCTTGCATTCAAAAAGCCTTTCCCGTGATTGGCCTAGGTTCTTGTCATCGCCACGCTGAAGAGTGTCCAAGTTTAACATCCTTTGAAGTACTGGGAGAGGCCATAAAAGCACCTAGCTCCCTGGTTCCTTTGGCTCCGAAAGCTCGGTGATTATCGCACAAGATGGCTTCGTTGTCCCTAGTTCGGTGGAATGTGAAAAAAAGTTTCCCTTGGTCAGGAAACCAAAGTCTGATCCATCAGATAAGGTCGGGGGCCTGGCATATCAGATAGACATGAAATTGCGAGGTTTTAGATTTGTGGTTTTTCTGTGAAACTCGATGCTTGTAAGGATGTGGCGAGCGAAGCGAATCGCATGGCCGGGTCAGAAGTGTCATGGATCTGGGCGTCGTCAGATCCGTCTTTGATTTAGAAACATGAAGCATTGTTTGACAGCGAACGGGATTTAGAGCTTATTATAATACCTATGCGATATGCCCTGCCCTTTTCGTCAAGGATTGTTGATCTGACCCACATCGAACCATTCAGCCAATGTAGATGCGTAATCTGGATTCAAATGCCGGCTGGAGAAAAGAAATTTGGTTCCAATTGAGGTCGTGGTCTGAGCTATGTCTTGATACTCACTTTGCTGACCCATTTTGTCTAAACACGCTAAAATCTCTTCCCCGGTTAGGTCAAAAGGCGATTCCCTGAAAATGTCTAGATGGAACAGGCCGAGGATAGACACTGGAATTCTCCCGAACGATCTGCGCTATAAGTTCAAGGGGATCGCCTTTTTTTCGAACAAGGATTACAGCGTACGTTTCGCTCAAAGTCTGCGTAGAATAAAAGTAAGCAATCCCATGAGCGCCAGGAATTTCCCTCAGGTCCTCGTTTCTTTTAACTACTTCTCTGACAATGCCTTGTAAATGAGACCGCGGATAGTCAGCCTCCGATGTCAGAAGGCCCTGTTCAGTCAATTCGGTCAAAATCTCTTCGAATTGAACAAGCTGTCCAGTTTCGCTGCTCTTTCGGATGACATTCGCTATTGCCGTATAGATTTGCTCCTGTTGCTCCACGGGACCTCCTAGGGCAAAAGCTCTCTCTTGGTTAGTTCATCGGCCACCTCTCCAAGCCCAAGTTTTCGATAAGCCGCGGCGGTAGGAGATCCGGTTTTCTTGTCCCACCCCATCTCTTCGTAGTACATATCCATTGCCAACTTGATGTCTTCTTTGTCCATGCGATTGGTTCCCTTGGTGAAAGCAGCTTTGTCCGCAGGATCGGTGAACACCCAATCCGGTATGGTGTCGTGTTGGGCCCGCATTTCTTTGGTCCCCATATCGCGAATGGTCAGAGCTCGATGAAGTAGGAAGATCCGTCTCTGCTACCTTATCCAGTTCCTCACGAGATTTCTTGTCGCCGGTAGCCAGGCTGTAGAGCAGCGATTCGATGGAATCGTCACCTCGATAATCCCGCTCCTTCAGGGGTGAAGCAATCCACGGCCCCATCCAGTTGCAGAGGGAAAGGGAGTCATGTAATTCTTTTCGCAAGAGAGACCATTTGGCCATTTTGGCCTTGTAGATGTTCATCGGCGTGTAAGCCGCAGCTGCATCTACCGCATCGGATGAACCCCAGATCTCGGCGGCCAACCGCTTCTGAACCTCTATGGGCAATCCGTTGCGAGTAAAATTGACATGGGAATGGCATTGGGCGTCACGATTGTATTGTGTGTTGATGATCACGCCGCATTGTCCCGCGTCTTCGTTGGAATGATGTTTGGGATGACCCATCTTCCAGTAGGCAATCTTCTGATCTCTCTTGCCATTCTTGCTCAGGAATACCCCACCGTTCCAGAAGGTAACCGGTTCCCAACCCAAGCGCAGTGGCCAGTTCGCCTTCTTTCTCCGCTATTCTCGGAAGAAGTTCGAATGAGGAAAGCTTGGATCCCCTTTCTCATATTTGTCCCATGAATAGCCCTTGAATTCGTTCTCACCGACTTTGTTCTTTATGTACGCCGCTGTAGTAAAGCTCTTGGAAATCGCGTTGCATTTGGCCGTAATTCTCCCAAATTCCAAGATCGTCCGCCAGGTGCATGCCGACCATGCATGCTTCGATAGCCGTCTGACCTTTGGGACCATCGGGAAATGTCTTGAAGAAGCCTCTGCCGAACATCAGTCCCGCGCATGTATTCTGTCCCACGGCCGGAATGCCGTACTTTGAGGAAACCGTAGGGACTTTGAGCATGGTATGGCAACGAATGGGGCAGCTCGCGCAGCCGTTTCCTCTCACGGTATACTGCCAGGCCTTATCGCCGAGAAAGAAAGCTGCATTGTTCGTCCGGTAAGCGATCTTGTTCAGATCGTGGGGATCGCACGCTCCCATCTCGATATTCGGCTCCGCCGCACCCCATTGCCTGCCTTTGGAAGCCACCCAACGAGAACCGGCACTGTAGTATTCGGCCCACGGCTGGGGGCTGTTGGGAACGACGTGCTGATTATTGGCTCCCAGGAGAGAAAGGTGCAATTTGACGACCTTCTCCCATTCCTCTTTGTTTCCGGCAATCCGCACACTCCCGGTCCCACGGACGCCAATAGCCTTCAGATTTTTGGAACCCATGACACCGCCGATGCCACCGGCGGAGTGGGAATAGGAGTTTATCACTACGGACATGGGTACCAGATTTTCACCTGCCTGGCCAATGGCAGCCACCGAAGCCTCCGGTCCCATTTGCTGGTTGATTTCGACGGTAGTCCGTCCGTATGCCCTGCCCCCAGAGGTGGCGAGCATCCTTAATTTCCGCCTTGCCATCCTCGATCTGTAGCCATACCGGACGGTCAGCTCTCCCTTCGATAATGATGGCATCATAACCCGGCATACTTAAGCTCTGCAGCAAAATGGCCGCCCATGTGACCACTTGCAACCAACGGTTTTGGCCAACAGGTAGGCCACAGGGTCGTTACGGCTGTCCTTCCGTTACATGGGGCACCTGTGCCTGCCAACGGGCCTACCCCGAAGACGATCTTGTTAGCCGGGATCAAAAGGTTTGGTGCCTGTTGGAACCTCATCCCAAATCACTCTGTACCCTATTCCCGTCCCTCCCAAATAATCTTTGTATTTCTCTATAGTATCTTCGGTTGAGATTCTCCCGGTTGACAAATCAACCCTTAGAACCTTTCCCGCCCATCCTCCGGGTTAGCCATTTTTGCTTATCTCCTGTCCGTTCACTTCTTATGGCAATCGTTGCAAGTCTGAGCTTTCTCAGGGGAAACAACGGCTGTGGGTACCACTCTTGGCGGCATCTTGTCCGTCAGGTCACGCCAGGGTATGTAGCTCAGGGCGCCAGCCGGACAGGCCTCAACACACTTGGGATTCCCGTCGCAAAGGAAACATTTTGTGGCCTTATTCGTATCCGAATCAAAGGACATCATTTCCCAGGGACAAGCCCTCTGACACATTCTACAGCCAACACACTTGTTGGGATCCACAACGCGGGCATTTGTCGGGGGCTTCACAACGATTGCGTCATTCGGACAGGCGTTTGCGCAGGGCACTGGATGGGGACACTGTTTGCAAACGTCCTGGATGACCAATCCGTTTCCCCAAGTGCCCTGACCGCGTTGCCCGGCCTGAATGCTCTTCGGTCCAAAATTAAGGTTTCGACTAATCTTGATCCTCGCAATCGACGGAGAAGCTTTGCCATCATTAAATTCGGTGCATGCCAGTTCGCACCGGCGGCAGCCCACGCACTTCGTTGGATCTGCTATTACGAGGCCCTTTGCCTGATCCATGATGATGAGGGGTGCCTCATTTGCTGCCCACGCCTCAAGAGCGGAAACCGCCACAACCATGACCCCGCTTATGAGAAGAAATTCCCGCCGTGAAAACTGTTGGCCCAAACCTATGCGGTTCAGGGCCTCTGGGGAAATCTCATGCATTTCGTTGTCATGGCTCATCTTTTCTCTCCTTCAAAGGGCTGCCCATCTAACTGCCGACGTTCAGTAATTAAGGCTCCCTTTTCATTTTCTTTATGTTATTTCCAGTAAAAAGTGTAGCCGGGAGTACGTGCTCGGTCAACGTTCCGAGGTTCTGGGTCGCAATGAAATGCTCGGAACTAACTCGTCTTCTCTCCGTCACCGAACGATTACTCTTCAGCAGTTCGGGCTGGATTCGCGAAACGATCTCGTGTAAATTGCAGTGTAATACTTTCAAATGGGGGCCGGAGACATGAAGAAACTGCTGCCGGTATTCTCGGGTTTTCTTGTTATTCGTGGCCGTATTCCTTGGTTCAATATCCAGCGTCCAATCCCAGGACGTTTTCAGGGAAATGGATCAGCTCAAAAAAGAGATCTCCGATCTTAAAAACGAGGTCAGCAATCTCAGGAACCTGGTTTACGATTTGAGAAAAGCAGTGCTGACGTCCGCCACGGCCACGGATCAGCAGCCTTCTGAAAAAGTGGCTACTAAAGAAGAGAAAGTTGTAAAACCGGAACAACCAGTTGACGAAAAGCAAGTGACAAAGGTCGCATGCCAGGCTGTTGGGAAATTCTTCTCGGAAGCGGAGGCCAGTGTCAGAGCGAGTGATGCTTCCGTTGCCAAGGCAAGGATGAAGAAGGCCCTGCATAACATGAACTCGTCGCTTCAAGAGTATGCCAAGACACATAGAGTTTCCAAGCTGCTCGCAATTTACGAAGGTCTCGCCTGGGACACTTATGTGGCGGTGGAACTGCGGGGGAGTGTGCAGGGAAACGAGGATTTTCTGAAAATTTTAGCCCAACACAAACAGAAATATATAGATACCTGCCCGAAAGACTGAGTGAGGGGTGCCTCAGCGCACCTCTTTACTCTCGAGTTTTCCCCGGCCTCCGTCCTGGTCACAGTCGTAGGTCCATTTTGTCGCATGGATACCGTTCTCGTCCGCACTCAGTCCCAGTTCTGTCTCCGAATCGGACCCGTGGTCTCCGCATTTCCAATCTACTACCTTGATCGGAGCCTTTGCTTCGCGCAGAGATTCCCATTGCCAGGCTTGCAGGACTAACGGCCGTTCAGGGTGTTCAATCGTGCCGAACACGTGCAAGCGTGGATTCTGGCGAGAAATCCCTATCGCTACACTCATCCTCTTCCCACAAGGCAATGTTCCGACCTGCAATAGAAATTCGGTGGCATTGCCATCGTGGTCATAGTCCCCGAAACGCATTACCGTGGCAACCGGACGAGCCCGTACTCGCTCAGCAAAATCCCGCGAATCGCCCTGGTCCATATCCTCTTCGTGAACGTCCCACCGGCGCAAGACGACTTCCCCCACATTTCCCGGCGCGTCAAACTCTCCATCAAAGAGCTGTGTGAGCGCAAAACGCTCTTCATCTGCTCCCGGTTTCTTTCTTACGAGAACCAAATTGCCTCGCTCTCCAAAGGCAAAGCCACTGCAGGGACAAGTTATCCATGCCGGATCGTCAGGGGGGCATGCGGGCTTCGGAGGGCTTGCCCATTCAAGACGCCAATGTTCTTCGACTCCGTCCACAACAACCTTGTGCTCTTCGCGAATTACAGGAGTAGGATTTTCGGCAAATGCAGATACGCCGCCCAGGAGTACAACAAGGCAAATTATGTATTTAAGAGCCATCTGTTCCATCTCCGTTCTAAGGCCTCACGGCAGGAAAATAGTCAAACAAACCTGTTCTGCGGCTGCTCTTCCCCGTGCTAATCGGGCTTGCCGGTGAGGTACTTATTCCCCGCGGGCCAGATGTTCATTACCTGGCGCATAATGGCAATTTCGCCTACGTGGTAGGCGTTATGATCCGCAGCGAGGACGATTTCCCGAAAGATGTTGTAATCCGGGGCATGAGAAATTGGTGCGAACAGGTCGGTTTTGTCATCCCGAACGATTTCCTTCAGCGCCTCAAGGTCGGCCCGGACTCCTTCGATGCTCTTCCGCCACCCCTTTTCGTCGGTCGTCTCTTCCGGGCGAGGACGGTACCCCTCCGGATATTTCGGCGACACGTGATCGGGTTTCCGGACGAACTCCAGAATATCCCACTGGGCGATACGGATGTGCTCCACGAAATGCCAGAAGGAATACGGAGTGTCTGGGGCCTTGCTGTTGATATGCTCCAACGGGAAATCGGCGATCACATCATCGAAGCTCATGTGCGCGTTTCGCCCCTCCAGAAGCGCCAGCAGTTCTTTCCTCAACACATCGTCCGCTTTCATGAGATATCCTCCCTAGGCGAATTTCTTTGCTCCTGCACAGATTTACCATTCGATTCCATGCGCCTATGATTAGTATTTTCCCCCGATTTGATCTCGGAGTGCCCTCCACGTAATTGATCGGAAAAAAGGAATTCAACAGACATCGAAGACCTTGGCGGCAAGATGTCTGATGCCCTATTCCTTGTTTTGCTGCTCTTGAAGTTCTTGTCTCCTCTTTCCCAATTGTTGTTCCATTTGCTCTTCCAATTGGCTCCCCTTCAGATCCAATTTCTGCTTGGCACGTGCCATGAGCTGCACCTTCTTTTGTTAGATTTGCTGTTTCCACGTTTGAAGGTCTTGTTTCATTTCCGGCAAGGACCGTCGGCATCACGAGTAATTGCAGAGGCCGCGCGGCTCAGAAGGCCTCGGAACGACATCCGAGTGGAAAAATTCCCCACAATAGTTCCCGCTAGAGCGTTCCGCTTCTGTTCAGCCCTGAGCGCTCCGCGTCTTCCTGATGAGTTCACGGGCCCTAGTCAGGTGTTCCATGATCTTCCGGAGGTTTTCGTCGTTTCGCTCGTTAAGGTAGCTGATAATGGCATCACATGCCTGGTAGGTCTCTGTTATTGATTCACGTATTACGGCATGAAAAGGGCCATACTTGGACGGGGGGATTATGGCGAACGTCTTTGAATCAAGGTTCTGAAGTTCCCTCTTCATTGAATCCATCTTCAGGTAGATCTCCTTCGGCACGATGGGGGCGTCGGCGTCGGAAGGGTCGTAATCGGCGATGTTCAGCGACGGGGCCCTGGTCATGAGCAGGGAGAGTTCCTCTAGCAAGGGAGCGGTCTCCCTCAGGGTACTCCCTGACTTCGGGGCTGTCCAAGGCTTCCTGGGCCAAAGGAGAGGGCAGGACCTCTTTCGCTGGCGAAGTGGGTTGCTCAACCGGGGAAAAGGCTGGTTCAGTTTCTGCGGGTTTCTCAGCGGCTGGAGGCGTGAGCGCTGAAGGAACCGGCTCTCTCAATGGAGGTTCGGGCAAATGTTCAGGGGCGGGTTCCGGTTGGATCAATGGTTCCTTTGGCGCTTCAGGCTCTACGGCAGGGATCGTATCCGGATCGCGGCGCGGATCAAGCGGTATTCCCTCCTTCGAGCCGGCATCATCTTGGGCCTTGATCGATTCAAGGGGCGTAGTCTTCGAAGGCCTTTTCACGGGTTCCAGGTTCAGCAGAGGTGGCATTACCGGCGAGGTCTTTTTTCCCAGATGCTCTTTTTGGGGTGCAGGGGCCTCCATAATATCTTCCGGTGCTACCGGGGACTGTAAGACGGGGGGGCGGTATTCTTTCTCAGGGGCCTCCTGGGCCGGCCTCGACTCCAGAGGCTTCTCTACCGCGGGTCTACGATCCAAAGGCTCAAATGGCAAGCTATTAACATCAGGCCCATCCGGTAGTGCGGCGGGAGGCTCCGGAGGCGGAGGAGGCGCCGCTTCCTCCGCGGGAGGAGGTTCTTTCGCCGGGGCCGGGGTGACAGAGGGCAGTTCCTTTGCCGGCATCGGGGCAGAGGAGGGAGCCGGCTTGTCCCCTATGATCCGATTCATCCGTATCTCTGGTATGGGAACCATGTACCCGCTGTCTCCCATAGGAGCAACGGTTTGACCTGGCGGAACGTCGCCTGCTCCAGAGGCTTGAGACTTGCTTTCACCACCGGTTTGGGCTGCCGCCTCAAAGCAAAGGGACTGGCCAAGGCACGAAACAGCGATAAGCGCAGCAAAGACGAGCGCACTGGGAGCGCAGAGAGTACGCAAGAGGACAGTTAGGAGCGAGCGGTGGATGGTGCGGATCCTCATGAGTTGTTACCTCTGACCATGATGTCAGAAGATTGCATTACAATTTTAGACTGTTGTGCCTGATTCGTCAAGTTCTGTGATAATCTTGTGCAATTGTGCAGTAGAAGACGGCCGGGGTTCCAAATTGTGAATTCGGTCCAGAATTCCGTTGATAAAAGCTGAGGAATTGTCTGCGCCGTACTTCTTCCCGATCTCTACGGCCTCATTCAAGATGACTCTGCTGGGAATTTCCGGGAAATTGGTAATCTCTGCTATAGCCATTCTCAGGATATTACGGTCAACGCGGTTGATTCTGTGCAGCTTCCAATGATGGGACAATTGAGCTATCAGCTCGTCTATTACTTTCAGGTCGCGGGATACGGCCAACACGAGGTCGCGAGCAAAGTCCTTCATGACCCGATGCATCTTGACGACTTCCTCCGGATCGGATTGGAAATGTCCCTCCAGGAAGTCCCACACCTCAGCCGGGTCTTGGTTCCTGGCATCAGCAGAGAACAACACCTGAAGTACGAATTCACGAGTCTTGCGTCTGGAAGGCACTAGAAAATGAAGAGTTTCCGTAGAAAAATGTAAATATTGTAAGACCTTGAAGACCTGGTCTCAATTACATTTGCTTGAGAAGATTAGCCATTTCAATAGCGGACATGGCTGCTTCAGCACCTTTGTTACCTGCCTTGGAGCCCGCCCTCTCGATTGCCTGTTCGATCGTGTCCGTGGTCAACACGCCAAAGCTGACTGGAATAGAGGCTTGCAAAGCGGTCTGGGCCACTCCTTTGGCAACCTCGGCTGCGATATAGTCAAAGTGTGGGGTCGAGCCCCTGATAACGGCTCCCAGGGCTACTACGACGTCGTGCTGTCCCGAGCGAACCATTGCTGACACCGCCTGCGGAATTTCGAAGGCCCCTGGGACTCTCACAATTGTAATATCTCCCTCAGAAGCTCCGTGTCTCACCAGCGCGTCGATAGCGCCTGAAATCAACCTCGACACAATAAAATCATTGAAGCGGCTTGCCACGAGAGCTGCCTTCAAGCCGCTGGCATCGAGGCCTCCTTCAATCTGTCTGGTCATGCAGCCTCCGATATTTCATTCGACTGGGCGGGCTTATTGCCACCTGTCCCTGCACGCGATGGTCACGGTAGATTCTTGAGATCATAAAGATGACCCATCTTGTCTTTCTTGGTCTTGAGATAGCGAAGGTTCGTGGCGCACGGCTCGACAAAAATGGGTACCTGTTCCACTACCTCCAGGCCGTAACCCTCTAATCCCACTATTTTGGTGGGATTGTTGGTCATCAGGCGCATCTTGCGAACCCCGAGATCCGCCAGCATCTGGGCCCCTATGCCATAGTCTCTCAAGTCAGGTTTGAAGCCTAGTCTCAGGTTGGCTTCGACCGTGTCACAGCCCTGGTCCTGAAGGGCGTATGCTTTTATTTTGTTCAACAGACCGATGCCGCGGCCCTCCTGCTGCATGTACAGGATGACGCCTTTGCCGGCCTCTTCAACCATGTGCATGGCTTTTTCCAACTGACTCCCGCAGTCACACCGCTTGGAGCCGAAAACATCGCCGGTCAGGCACTCGGAATGAACCCGGACAAGAATTGCTTCGTCCGGATTGATTTCTCCCTTAACGAGGGCCACATGGTTATGCTTATCCACGTCGTTTTCGTACACGATGAGCCTGAAGTCTCCCCCGAAATCGGTGGGGAGAGTTGTCTCAGCGCCCCGTCTGACGAGCCTCTCATTGTGCATGCGGTACTTGATGAGATCCTTGATGGTGCATATCTTGAGCCCGTGGCGTTCAGCCATGACCATCAGGTCAGGAAGCCTTGCCATCGTGCCGTCATCGTTCATCACTTCGCAAATCACCCCGGCAGGGGTGAAGCCCGCAAGTCGGGCCAGATCCACACTCCCTTCGGTCTGACCTGCCCGCACAAGAACACCGCCTCCCCGAGCCCGCAGAGGAAACACGTGGCCGGGCGAAATCAAGTCCTTTGGTGTGGCATCTTTGTCAACCGCAGTGATAATAGTTACCGCTCTATCGTGAGCCGAAATACCCGTCGTAACTCCCTTAGCCGCCTCGATGGAGACCGTGAACCCCGTTCCAAACGGGGACTTGTTGTTATTCACCATCATGGGGAGTTCCAAGGACTGGATCTTTTCCGGGGTCATGGATAGGCACAGCAAACCCCGGCCGTACTTTGTCATGAAGTTGATGGCCTCTGGAGTGACCTTCTCAGCGGCCATAGTGAGATCGCCTTCATTTTCACGATCTTCGTCATCAACGAGTATTACCATTCGGCCATGTTTAATTTCTTCAATGGCCTCTTCAATTTCGACCAGAACGCTCATTAAGTCGTCCTCCTTCAGATAAATCCGTGCTCTCTAAGAGTTTGTTCGTCCACGCCGCCCTTTTCTCCTCGCGCGGAAATGAACTTTTCAATATACTTTCCGATGAGGTCAAATTCCACATTAACTGTATCATTGATCTTTTTTTCGGTCAACCCCGTCAACAGCGCAGTATACGGGATGATCATGACCCAGAAGCGCTGACCTTGCAACTCGATTCACCGTCAGGCTCACCCCGTCAACAGCAACGCTTCCTTTCTCAATCAGATAGCGTCCCGAGTCGACGAGGAAGCCCATAAGGAACCCAACTCCTGTGGTACGCTTCTCAACCACCTGCCCTACACAATCCACGTGGCCGGCCACCATGTGCCCCCCGAGTCGTGAATCCAGTCGCATTGCTTTTTCCAGGTTGACTCCGGCACCGGATTTCATATTACCGAGAGTTGTTACCCGCAGGGTTTCCGGAGAGACATCCGCGGTGAATTCGTATACGCGAGGAATCAATTGCCGTCGCAGTTAAACAGGCCCCGTTGACGGAAATGGAGTCCCCTTCTTTCACATCCGTTAAGTCGAGGTCTGAAGCGATGCGAATTCTGACGAAGGCGCCTCGGGGCTCCATGCCTTTTATCTTCCCTCGCGCTTCAATTATACCCGTAAACATGCTTCCTTCCTGAACTGACCTCGTGGAATCAGAGTGCAGTGTGGCACTCTTGGTTCCCACGGATGTCGAACATCGTTATAAAATCGCCGAACCGTTTAAGCAGCACACGCCAGCCCAGTCAGAATATACAAGAAACTCGGGTTATTTCAATAGGTAGGGGCACAGTTCCGCGTTCGGCGAGATGCCCCTACAAATCCAGGGGCCCGCATGGCTACTTTGGTTAACGGCATTAGAATCATCTCTATTAATTTACACCTTCCTCTGTAACTGAGAAAGCTTTATCGTCCATCGGATCCTTCCAGGCGGTCAGCAAATGTCTTTTACGAACCCTTCCCATAGCCGCAAGCAGGTTGGATCGCACGTGAGGGACCTCCCCTTCGATCTGGTTCAGCAGCCCCTTTACCCATTGCCGTCGAGAACCACTCATCCCCTGGTACGCGCAAGAACATCCCAGAATGGGAACTCCGAGACTTTGGGCACATTGGCGAGTCAACTCTTCCTTCACATACACCAAGGGGCGAATAATGGTGTTCCGGCCATCGTCAGCGAGAAGGTGAGGGCTCATGCCTTTAATTGAGCTGTTGAAGAAGAGATTGAGTAACAGAGTTTCCACGAAGTCATCGAGATGATGCCCGAGTGCAATTTTATTCCAACCTTCATTCGCCGCGTACGTATAGAGCATGCCTCGGCGTAGCCGCGAGCAGAAAGAGCATGGATTGGTGCCTTCCGTAAGATTCTCATTCACCACTTTCACTATGTCACCCGGAATAATCCGGTGATCTATTCCGTCGCGGTCAAGGCGTTCCGAAAGGTGGGCGCAATCGAACACTGTATTCCCCGGATGGATTGTCACCGCGGCCACCTCGAAATTGACCGGGGCCTTGGTCTGCAAATGCTTAAGCGCATAGAGCAGTGACCAGGAGTCTTTGCCGCCCGATAAAGCTACAAGCACTCGGTCGCTGTTGTCGATCAGCTTGAAATCGCCTATGGCCCTTCCCACCAGGCGTGTTATGCTCTTAAAGACGCTGTTCTTCATGGATCACTAGTCCGATTCGTGAACGGAAACTTTCCATCTGTCATGCGGTGTTTACAACAAGAGTATACTCTGTTCCCGGATTTCTGTTTGGTCATCATTTCCTTATAAGATGGACAGGGAATGATGTCCAGGACCGGGGCCACTGAAGCGATTCATGAAATGATTGAGGGGTAACCTTGCTTGACCAAGGGCCATTCTTGAGACTTAGTGCCGTATGCTCACACACGCAGCCTGAATGCTTGGGAAAGTGAGGCAAAAGGTTTATACTGCCCCTGTTTACGAATAGTCAGACTTCTGGAGAGAAAATTTGATTTTTCTGAATAATGTATCAAAGTTTTTCAACGGTAAACCCCTATTCCAGGAAGTAAACATAAGCGTCCAGCGGGGCGACCGCATAGGGATAGTCGGCCCGAACGGCGCGGGCAAGTCAACAATTCTGGGGATGATGGAAGGCGCTATGACACCGGATGACGGAGAGGTCTCCATTGAAAAGAGAATCCGGATGGGCGTCCTCCATCAGGAGCTGATACAGGGCAATGACGGCCCGATCCTGCAAGAAGTTATGAAGATCTCGGAGGATCTCCAAGATGTGCGGGAACGCCTTCGGGATTTGGAAAAGGAGATGGCGCTCCTTTCGGAACATAGCTCTCACGCGGAATCCCTCATTGATGAGCAAGGCAGTCTTCTGCTGGAGTTCGAGCGCTATGACGGGTACACATTGGAGGCCCGCGCATTGAAAGTTCTGCAGGGGCTCGGATTCCAACCCAAGGATGAGCAACGGCGCTGGAGCGAGTTTTCCGGCGGCTGGCGCATGAGAGTGGCCCTTGCCAAGATTCTTCTGGCAGAGCCCGATGTGCTCCTGCTGGACGAGCCTACCAACCACTTGGATTTGGAGAGTCTACTCTGGGTCGAGGAATATCTCACAGGCTTCAGTGGAGCCCTAGTCCTGGTTTCTCACGATCGCGCCTTCTTGAACAGATTGGTCAACAAGATAATGGAGGTGGACCGCGGGAAGGTTTCCGTCTATTCGGGCAACTTCGATACATACGAAACAACTAGGCAGATGCAGGACCAGATCCTCATCGCCTCGCACAAAAACCAGCAGGAGAAGATCAAACGCATACAGAAGTTCATCAACCAAAATAGGGTCAAGGCCAGGACTGCCAGCCGTGTTCAGAGCCGAGTTAAGATGCTGGACAAAATGGAAAGGGTTGAGCTTCCTCCCAGGCCAAAGACCCTCAAGTTCACGTTTCCTCAGCCGCCCTCTTCCGGCAAACGGACCCTGGAAATAACGGGCCTTGTCAAGCGATTCGGCCAGAATACTGTGTACAACGGCTTCTCACTCAACGTAGATCGAGGAGACCGTATCGGACTGGTCGGCCCCAACGGAGCAGGTAAATCCACTTTGATGAAGATTATTGCCGGCCTTTTGCCGTACGAAGGGGGAAACGTGAAGTACGGGCATATGGTTAAGCCGGGTTATTTTGCACAACACCAGTCCGAGAGCCTGAACTCGGAGAGGTCCATCCTCCAGGAGGCGGGGTCTGCCTCTCCCGGTATCATGGAGCAGGAGGTTCGCAATCTTCTCGGGGCGTTCCTCTTTTCCGGAGACGACGTGCAGAAAAAGGTCAAAGTGCTTTCCGGAGGCGAAAAGAGCAGATTGGCTTTGACCAAGATACTGCTCTCGCCCCCGAACTTGCTCTTAATGGATGAGCCGACCAATCATCTGGACATCCCATCCTGTGAAATCCTCGAGGAGGGTCTGAAAAAGTACGAAGGGACCCTTATCCTCATCACCCATGACCGCCGGCTCATGAATTCGATTTGCACAGGCATCCTGGAGGTCGAGAAAGGGAGCGCGGAGTATTACTTAGGGAACTATGAGGATTACCAGTACAAGAAAGGGCTTGATTCGCAGGCTGAGTTGAAAGCCCAGGTGCTAGAGGTTGTACCGACTATTATGGAGAGCGACTCATCTCCCACGACAGAATCCCGGAAGGAACGTAAACGCCGCGAGGCTCAGAGCCGGATCGCGCTTTTTAAGAAGCAGGCCCCCATAAGAGATGAAATTCAGAAGATCGAGCGCGATCTGGAAACCAAAGAGTCCCGCAGAAAGGAAATAGAGAGTCAATTGGCGGAGCCGGCCAATTATGACAAAAAGGAATTGATTGTTCCTCTTCTGGAAGAAGGCCCTCTCCTGGAAAGGAAGATCCGGGAATTGGAATCACAGTGGGAAGAATTGCAGGCGAAATTGGAAGAGATCGAGCAGAGCGAGCTGACTGGATGAGCGGCCGGTATTCCAGTCTGATTCCCAGACTCCGCCCCATAGGCGCTAGCATAAGTCTGTACCGTAATCTGGAACTGCCTTCTTCTGTCCGCACGCACGCGGGAATCGATACCCACGTAGAACGACGATGGCACCCGCCCTTCGGTCTTTCCCATACTGGATTCCCGCGTGCGCGGGAATGACGAGGTGTAGGACAGAAAATCCGGCAATCGATATAATTCTCAGTTCGCGGAACGACGCCATCACGTCTTGTGGTAATAGATGCTGATGGAGTGCTTTGCCTCGCCAACGTGCTGGAACACGCCATCGAATGCCGCCTGGACCTCTTCCAGATTGGGGCGTCTTAAAGGATCCAAGTCCATCATACTCTCTACCGTGGCTGCAATGTGCTCAAGGGTTGTATGCTTTTTCAGCAACGGATTGAGCTGAGTTAATTTGGGGCGAGGTTCACGCTCGATCCTGAGTATTTGCTTGATGAGATCCTGGCGGTTGGCGGTCTTTGGAAACACCATGGGCAGCTTGCCGGTCAACAGGACGGTAAAGATGGCGCCCGCGCTGTAAAGGTCTGACTGAAAGACGCTCTTGCCTCTCGCCTGCTCTGGCGCCATATAGGCGAATGTCCCCACAACCTTTCCCTTGAAAAGATCTTCAATGGCCCCCTGCCCTACTGCCAATGCCACTCCGAAATCAATCACCTTTATACGATTGAGCCGTTCGTTCTCATCGACCATATACAGGACATTGTCCGTCTTAAGATCCCTGTGCACTACGCCTTTGGTCCGGAGCACTCTCAGACATTCCAAGAGTTGATTAATAATGATTTCCAGTGTCGCCAGGTTCAATCTGCTTTCCGTGGAGAACGGCGGTTTGTACTTTTCCTGCCAGTTTCTCTCAACGAGTTGCGTAACATTGTCATTGGGATGGTAGCCATTAATAAGCAGCTTTTCGTCGTTCTGTTCCACTAGCCCATGATACTCAACAATATAGGGATGTTGTTCCGGTGACTGCACTCTGGCGTGCATCGCCGCCTCATAGGTTAGAAGCTTCTCGGGGTCTCCGAGAGCGGGGGAGATCTGGGCCTTGACCTTTTTGAGCGCCACGATCTGATTTCGGAAAATCCCTATGCTCACCTTTCCCATTGCGCCTGACGAGATGTCACCCAAGACCTTGACTTTCTTTCCTTTGACCTTGTCGGGATTGTCAAGTGAATCCATTACCAACTTGAGCAACCCGGCCATCTCTTCCCTGGTCTTCGAGCTGAAGCAGCGACCGCTCTCCTTTAGATCCTCCTCCGCCCTTTTCTCCATGGCGGCGCGATCCAGCACCGGCTTGTACAACCGGATCGCCAGCGCGCCTCGGGGGTCCCTGTAGCGGTGCTCCCCGTGATAATCTCCGAAAGCCGTGTAATATAGCGCCAGGAGAAAATTCCATGCCAGTTGGCCGTGCGGTCTCGCTCTGTACAGTTGGCGGAGTTCCGTCGTCCTCTTCAGAAGATTCGCTCCTCGTCTGTTCTTGCTTTTCATGAATCTTACGCGGCGCTCAAGTTCCTGCGGGTCGTCCAGTCCCATGTAATCGGCCGGCATTTCAAAGAAATTTGAGAAGTCCAAGAGGCACAGGGCGGACAGATGGTTGGAAAGTCCTTGGAGGGTATCAAGGTCTCGTTCGGTCGCAATCAAATAGTCCAAGATCTTGTCGTTGAGGAACTCGGAAAGAAGATCCTTGTAATATCCGGAGGCAATCCGATTCACCGCGTAACCGCAACGAAACGAGAACCACGCAAGCTGAGTCAGATCTTCCTCTATCTCTTTCCTGGAATTCTTGGTGAAGAGAAAGAACGACTTTGCGGGCTCATAGTCGACCATAAGGTGATGAAGCTCAAGAACGGCCCTCCGTACGAGGTCCGCAACCCGGTTCAGACTGGTTTCCTGAGACTCGTCCTCCTGGTGCACCAAAAACCAGGGGATGAGCGCCGTGGTTTCTTCGTCCTTCGGGGCGTAGCGCTTCCTGTATTTCTCATTTAATTGATTGAGTTTCCGCCGGATGGCCTGAACTTCCTGTGGAGATGGTCTAAGCTTGGTTGGGGCATCCAGCCACTTGACCGCATAGATAAAGACCTTTTGGTCACCCTCGATATTCTGGATCTCATTGCGGCTGTCAAAAAGTCACGGTCTGGTTGGAAAACTGTTGGGCCTCCCTGATAATGTGGAAGAGCACCTCCTGATATGTGACTTCATCTCGTTCCAAACGAGGGAGCAGATCTCGTATCACTAGAAGAAGATAAGGCGCTGTCTTTTTGAGGATTTTTCCGATCTGACCGAGTGGATCGACTTCTCCCTTCTTGGCCAATTCAGCCAATTCAGCGTAATGCTGGATGACTCCATACAGATCTTCTCTCAGGGAATGAGCGTCGTTTTCCATAAATCAAGGCATCCGTAGAAAAACCTGCAGCGCTTCGCTGGAGGACGCGGCGTCCGTAGAGTAGGCGACCTTCGGCTCGACGCTAGCGATGGACTGAAGCTCCAGTTCTTGCAGACCTCAGCGATTTCTGCGCTTGGTGGGCAGCTTGATCAGCTTCTTGAAATCTGGTGTTCTTTTGAGCGGTTGGAGCGCCTTATCGGACAGGGCGCGTTTTATCACCGCTTCGCCGCCGGCCTTTACGGCCAAGTCCAGAATGTCCAGGGCTTGTTTCGGGTGACCAGTCTTGGCATAAACAATTGCTGCATTATAATGGAGCCATTCCGGCTCAAACGGCTCATTCTGTCTCAAAGCCTGCCGGTAGTATTTCAGCGCTGCCTCGTAGTCTCCCATCTCCATGTTCAAATAGACCAGCCGGCTGATAGTGTATGGCATCAGACGTGGGGTTCGCTGGAGAAGTTTATGTATTTTCAAAGTCTTGCGTGTGTTTCCCAGGACCCAGTGGGCAACAGCAAGATCGGCAAGCGCAAACTGATCCACAGGGTCCTTTTTCAGCCCTTTAGCGTAGTATTTTACGGCGTGTAGAGGCTCGCGTCGCTTGTACAGAAAGTAGTATCCCAGATGGAAATCAACCTGGGCATCGTCCGGATCGTTCTCAAATGCTTGCCTGAACGACTTTAGAGCGTCTTCTTCGCGTTCCAATTCCAGGTAGAGATGCCCTAACTCGGTGAGGAATTGGCTGTCCGCGGGATTGATTTCAACGGCCCGACGGAGGTAGTAGAGAGCCCGGCTGTAATCGGATTCGTCAAAATAGATCAATCCGATGTTGAAATAAGGATCACCGTTGCCTTCGTCGAGACCGATGGATGCGAGAAAATCGGCCTTTGCCTCGTCGGTCTTTCCCATTTTCCACCAGATGAGCCCCCGGTTGTTGAACAGATAGGCGCTACCGGTTCCGCTCATCCGTATGGCCGCGTCAATAAGCTGTCTGGCCTCGTCCAGACACTCCTCGTCGTATTTCGCAAGCGCCTTCTCATTCAAGGCCCTGACGACCCTTTCTCGTTCCCATTCCTTGGCTCGGGAATAAACGAGATTACCTGACCTGAGTTGGTTCAATTCCCGCACCCGAAGTATCACGGAGTAATCCCTGACCTCCATGACATCCTCCGAGCAAACGAGTTCCACCACGAACAGCGGCGGCTTGCCCTCCGCCGCGACATAGTTCAAGTAATGATAGAACCTACTCTCATCGGGCTCCTCGTGTTCCCAAATCTCATCGGGATTTTCCAGCGTGAAATTAACCCAGGCGAGAAAGTCTGTCTTCTGGAGTCGCAGGCCTCCCGTAAGAAATTCAGGAAACGCCTCAAGAATTGCGCTCTCCGCAGGGAACGAGGGGAGAAAAGGAGTGGTAAGGAGAGGAGGATCTTCGTCCCACAGAAAAGTATCCTCCAATTCCCTTGTCGCCATCCATAACCTCGACACACTAGATTCAATACGTCCGGAGCCGACTTCATTCCCGGTCTACCGTCTGAAGCCAAGAGGCTCAACTCAGCCGGAAACGATCCGAGCCCAGCCGATGAAGCATGAATTCCAGCATGATTTCGCTTGTTCTGGTCCGTTTCGAAAAATCGGATCGCTTTTGTCTATTCTCGATGTGTTAAAAATACCATGAAGCTGTCGAGAGGTCAATCTGCATAGATGCCCGAAAGTCTGGTCTTCCCGACGATCCGATCTCACAGAATTATGTACCTCTTTATTCGGCGGGGGGCGTGCAACGGAATCTCAACCAATCGTGCCAGAGCACGACCATGCCTGCAGCGACTACCGCTGCTGTTTCTGCCCGCAATATGCCGCGGCTTAGGCTGACCGGTTCGAAGCCCGCATCGATGGCTTTCCTTATTTCCGAGGCATCCAGCCCCCCTTCAGGACCGGCCAATATGACCACCTTTCGAGGCGCACGCTCCTCAAGAGTTGCCAGAATGGGCACGGCCTCAGGCCCGGTGGAAAGAAGCAGCCTCACCTCTTCCCGGTCCGCCCGTTCAATGAACTGGTCGAAAGTCATGGGAATCCCAATTTCCGGTAGGACGCGGCGGCGCGACTGAGCCGATGCCGAAGCCACGATAGCTTCCCACCGCTGTTTCTTTTCCGGAGGCCGACGATTGGTCCTGAGGCTGAGGATCGGAACAAAACGCGAGACGCCGAGTTCGGTTCCGTGCCTTAGAATCTCCTGGACCGGGCCTGGACGGATGGTTGAAAATCCCAATGTAATTTCTATCCCTTCCGGCTTTTCAGGCGATCCCGACTCGATCACCGTTCCCTGAACAGCACCCCGGTTGCAGGACGTTAGTCGGATAAGGTAGTCCCGCGTGCCGTCACAAATCTCTACGTTGTCCCCGGGTCTTAGGCGGAGGACCTTGTATAGATAACGCGCATCGTTTCCGGAAAAGGAAATCCTGTCTCCCAAAAGTTCTTCCGGAGAGACAAATATTCTTGGACACTTCACTTTATTGCCAAACCACCGGCTTTATTCTTTGGGTCTTACCGGCCGAACCGCGTCTTGAGATAGAGTTCGATTCGGTCCAGGCCGATGTTAATATTTTCAATAGAATTGGTATAAGAAAATCTGATAAACCCTTCGGCATTGCTACCGAAATCAATCCCTGGGGCAACGCCGACCCCGGCTTCTTCAAGAATATCAAAAGCAAACTTGTAAGAATCAGAAGAAAACCGCCTCGCGTCTGCAAGCACATAAAATGCCGCGGTGGGGTCAATCTTTATTCCAAAGCCAATTTCCTTGAGCCTCGAAATCATCGCCAGCCGACGCTGATTAAAAATCTCCTTCATCTTGCGCACTTGGTCTGCCGAGTTGGTAAGAGCCTCTAATCCGGCCCACTGGACAAAATCCGCGGGGCTGATGAAAAAGTTTTGGATCATTTTCTGGATGGGCCGGAGATGTTTCGGAAGAGCAATCATATAACCCAGTCTCCAGCCGGTCATCGCGTAGAGCTTCGAGAAGCCGTTCACGACGAATGCGTTTCTGGTGAACTCCAGGATCGAATGCTCCCGGCCCTCGTACACAAGGCCGTGATATATTTCATCGGATATGATGGGAAGGCCTAATCGGGCGAGCCGCTTCATTCTTTCGGGTTCCATAACGGTCCCCGTGGGATTGGAGGGCGAATTAATCAGGATCGCGCGCGTCTTGTCCGTGATGGCTTTCTCCACATCGTCGGGATCCATCTGAAAACCATCTTCAGCAGACGCGGGCACGAACACCGGCACCCCGTCCAAGAAACGTATGAAATTTGGATAGCAGGCATAGTGTGGATCAGAGAGGATAATCTCGCTGCCCGCATCCAAGAGTGCGGAAAGCACCAGGAATATGGCGGGCGATGAGCCGGAGGTTATCACAACGTCCCGTGGCTCCACTTCAACGCCGTATGTCTGCAAATGGTGGCTGGCTATGGCGCGTCGTAATTCGGGTATTCCAATGCTGGGCGTGTAGTGAGTTTTCCCTGCGCGCATGGCATCGAGGCCTGCTTGGATGATGTTGTCTGCTGTGTCGAAATCCGGTTCGCCCACTTCCAGGTGAATGACGTCCTGGCCATTCGCGGCCATTTCCATGGCCCGTTCGAGCACGTCCATGACCAGGAAAGGCGGGATCTGTTCGGATTTTTGGGAAATCGGAATGTTTTGAGATTCCATAGGGGAACTCCGTCTGGTCTTCAGTACGCAAACCTGAATCATTATAGTTAAAACCAGGTTATTGCTTCAAACTTATTCATTGATTTTCTTGCTCTTTACTGCTAACATAGCGCAACTCTAAGAAAATTCTTTGTTTTCAAGGCATGGGTTTTGTTAATGCAGGGCTCTACGACTCAGACCCGACTGAAACGACTTCACAACCTTAGGCTAGGCGGCCGGCTGCTCCTCCTAGCTTTTCTTGGGGCGATCCTTTTTCCTGCAGAAGCTGCCTGCGAAACGCTGGGAATAAAGGACCCAAAAGGCGATTTTGTACCTAAGGTGACAGTCACAGTCGGCAACAAAGAAGTTGAGATAAAGAAAACCGATCCGCAAGCCTCGTTCCCCTCAATTTCTCTGACCCTCAAAAACCACAAACTCATTCAAAACGTCACACTTCTCGACATACAGTGGGTGAATGCCAAAAATGAGCCTGGGACACCGCTTCCCTTCGCTGGCAATCTGTACAACCGCGGCACAAAAGTTTTCCAGGCTCCTATGACCAAGTCCATAAGTTTGAAACTCTTGGACAAGACCAAGTTGAACCTGTTCGCAGGAAAGAGCGTTGCCGACTTGTTCGCGATAAGTATCGGCGACCAGCCGTTGATCTCTTCGGAGGCGGTGCCCGAAAAAGAGCGGACAGTGCAGCTCGGGACCGGGCGCGACATCTCAATTAATGTGGACAAGACGGCCGTCACATTTGACGAGAATAACCTTATGAAGGGCGAATGGCTCAACGTGGACAACCGCTCCGGAAGTGATCAGGTACTGGGAGTTGAGACCCCTGACAAGGAACTCGTTTATTCCCGAATAGTAAGAAAGCCTGAGCAGAACACGATCCCTCCCGAAAACTGGGACAGATTCACGGTGGCGTCCGATTCAGGCATTCAAATCCTGCTGATTGCCTACCCGGACCCAGGGTTACTCTCTCAACTTGACGGTAAAGAGATTACCATTAAAGTATTCCAAGGAAACAAGATCAAGGAGACCAGAAAGATACTGATCAAGATTTCCCCTGATCTCCGAGCTTCCGGGAAAGACCGTTCCGAGCGTGGAGAATCCGTCAAAGATAAGGAAGAGACCAAGCGGCCGGGCAAACCTGAAATCGGGCCATCTAGGCCGGCAGAGCCTGTCGAATCTTCCGCTCCTCCTGCGCGACGGAGCACTGCGGAGACTTCCCAGACGAATCGGCTCTGGGGGGGGCTCTGGCTGTGGATTGTCCTGATTTTCAACCTCGTCCTCCTAGCAGGACTTGCAGTCTACGCAATTTTCTTTATGCTTCCCAAAATCCAGGTTCTCGAGGACCGATTGGCCAAGAACGAGATGTTCATACATGGCAGCCGAGAGGCCATTCGAGAGGAACTGGACCAGATCAAATCAGAAATCCTGCGGCAATGTCAAAAGGATCCTCCTCAGGAATAAACGCGTAACTACTCGATGGCCATTAATCAGCTTATGACCGTCAGGTGCACGTGCACCGCTTTACTTTGAGACCAATTGGAGACGCAGGATTGTGGACAAGAAGGGAGTCCTCAGGCTAGAATTCTGACGTTCCGAACCTGGAATAATCCACCGTCGCCTTTAAATTTAGGAGGCAGTTAATGATCGGAATCCTTCCGAAACGTTTTTTTCTTACGTCCGGCAGCGGGGAAGCTTCAACCGAGCTGAACGCTTTTGATGCCGCGCTTCTCGATGCAAAGATAGGGGACACGAACCTTGTAAAGTTGAGCAGCATCCTTCCGCCGCGAGCCGAGGAGATCGAACCTTATGAATTGCCCAAGGGTTCCCTAGTGCCACTGGCCTATGGGGATCGCGTGTCATCGCAACCGGGAACGACCATTTCCGCGTCTGTAGCGGTAGGCATTCCAGTGGATCCGTCACACGCCGGCCTTATCATGGAATGCTCGCGTATCGGTGACCCGGGCCCCTGCGAAGTTGCTGTGCGCGAAATGGTTCGAGAGGGTATGGAAGTCATACGGGGCATCCGAATTCGTGAAATCAAAAGTATATCTGCAACCCTCACGGTTCGGCGTGTAGGAGCCGTCTTTGCTGCGGTGGTGTTATGTCCTTGACACAGTCTGAATGGTTCACAGAAATCTATGGCGATGCCACAGCCTTTTCCGTTCGCTATTCTCGGAAGGTGCTGGATACGAACAGTGATTTTCAAAAGATCGAGATTTTTGATACTGATGCTCTGGGCAGGGTCCTTATACTGAACGGCTGCTTCATGGTTACCGAGAAAGATTCTTTTATTTATCATGAGATGCTCGTTCACCCGGCCATGGAGGCTCTGTCCGCACCGCGCAGGGTCCTCATTATAGGCGGCGGCGACGGCGGAGCGGTCACTGAGGTTGTGAAATACTCGACGGTGGAATCTGTTACGCTCTGCGAAATCGATCCCCTGGTCGTCGAATCGTGCCGGGAGTATTTCCCGGAAATATCACAAGGACTTTCTGACCCTCGAGCGCAGGTCGTTTGTGAGGACGGTGCGGCTTTTGTTAAGAATTTCACTCAGGAATTTGATCTGGTCCTCGTGGATTCCACTGACCCGGTTGGTCCGGGTGTGGCACTATTCGAAACCAGCTTCTACGAGTCAATTAAGAAAAGTCTCAGGAGGGGTGGAGCCGCGGTTTTCCAGACTGAAAGCCCTCTTTTCATGGGAGATGTGTTTTCAAAAACGGTACGGGATTTGAGGCTCGTCTTTGGGTCGGACGCGGCCACGCCCTATTTGGCTACCATCCCTTCATATCCCGGCGGCTTATGGTCTTTCACGTTCTGCTCGGAGACCGTTGACCCGGTGAGGAAGGAACCCTGGGAATTGCCACGGGAGCTGACACGGACTCTTCGGTACTACAACCCTCATGTCCATTCTGCGGCCTTTGCTTTGCCAGTTTTTGTCGGCAAAATGACTGAAGAAGCTGGCGTTTGACACCGCACGGGTTTTGGAGAGCTTGCGGGCGGTTCAAAGGGTTTAACAAAGGGGCAATCCAGACCGTTGGCTGTGTAGGGGCATCCCGCGAAACGCGGGACCGTGCCCCTACATATCGAAACGACAGGAACTTCCCTGAAGCCTGCCCTACCGAACCCATTTCAAGTAATGTTTACTACTGTATCTTATCCTCTGGATGATTAGGAGCGCATCACCGGATGCAAGATAATACTTTTCTCGCCTGCTGTTCCAGAGAAATAGTCACCGGACGCCCAGCTATCCTCGGCTGTCCTTTGGACGTGACGGCCACATACCGTGGCGGTACTGGATCGGCCCCAGACGCCATTCGGATCGCTTCGGACTCTATCGAAACCTACTCCCCCTTCCTCGATGCGGATCTGGAAAACAGCCCCTTCAGCGATCTTGGGAACCTGCCGCTATCCGGCGAATCTTTGGAGGCTTCTCTGGCGAACATAGAAAGAGCTGTAGCGGAAATATTGCGACAGGAAGGCCGTCCGCTGTGTCTCGGAGGAGAACACACCGTCACCCTGCCCTTGGCGAGGGCGATAAACACAGTGCATCCTGATGCAATGATCATTCACTTGGACGCGCACACTGATCTGAGAGACAGTTACGAAGGGAGCTACGTTAACCACGCAACAGTAATCCGGCGGGTGCACGAGATCACAGGGCCGGGCCGATTGATCCAGCTCGGGATACGCTCGGGGACCGCGGAAGAATTTTCCTGGATGCGCGAGCATGGAACATGGATGGAATGGGGACCGGGCATGGACAAAACCCTGCTCCGGAGAGTTGGTAGTCGCCCTGTTTACCTTACCCTAGACCTGGACGTGCTGGATCCTGCCTGTCTACCGGCAACGGGGAATCCCGAGGCCGGCGGCTGGTTTTATCGTGATTTGGAACGATTCTACGCGGCCCTTTGCGGGATGCACCTTGTCGGAGCGGATGTAGTGGAGCTCGCCCCCGGGCTTGACCCTTCAGAAGCGGGAACCATAACAGCGGCCAAGATCGTCAGGGAGCTGCTGCTCATTCTGGGCATGAATCGGTGAGCCCGTAAACGGCATAAAGGTATGTGAGCCCAAAAATCTGGTTGGACAATCAGACTTAAAGTTGACACACAGTAATTCCGCTGATACACACAGCGTCATGCTAAGAATTTCACGTGCCTACTGTATAGAAGACTCGCCCAAGATCCTTCACAGATTCTTTGTCTTTTCCTTTGTAATTGTCTTCATGACTTGCTTAGGCCCAATAGGAGCCCTCGCTGCAGATGCCACCGCTCAGAAGTCTCAAGCGCCGCGAGGGGGATGTCCTGAGCTCATTGATTTGATCAAAGACTTGACACCAGTAGTCGTGAACATATCCATAGAAAGGCATATGCTCCAGAACAGCTCCACTGAACCCCCGCCCCTTTTCAGATCGCGTCCCGGTTATTTCGACGAACGTGGCAAAGGAAGAGACAGATTTCAGACTGACAGTCTGGGCAGCGGATTTTTCTGCGATACAGCGGGGCACATCGTCACGAACGGCCATGTGGTGGAGGGAGCGGGAAAAATTTTAGTGACGCTCTCAACCGGCAGTGTTGAGTCAGCAAAGGTGGTTGCAGTACATCCAAAAGTCGACCTGGCGCTTCTTAAGATCAATCCGCCGTATGCCCTGCAAAAAGCAAAGATAGGAGACTCTTCAAGAATCCAGGTAGGAGAATGGGTCTTAGCCGTAGGAAACCCCTTTGGTCTCGGAAGGACCGTCACCGTGGGAATTGTGAGCGGAAAAGGACGCTTTATCGGCCTGGGACCCGACGATAACTTCATCCAGACAGACGCGTCCATTAATCCGGGCAACTCCGGAGGCCCGCTGTTCAACATGGCGGGGGAAGTAATAGGAGTCAATACGGCAATCATCGCATCGGGCAAGGGGATCGGCTTTTCCATACCAGTCAACTATGTAACGGAACTCATGCGATCTCCCATGAACGTCGAAAACATTTTCCGCGGTTGGCTTGGGATTTACGTCGAAGACGTCACCAGCGAGCAGGCTCGGCAATTGGGTCTCGGCACTCCTCGCGGCACTTTTGTGGACGAAGTTCTCAATTCCACTCCCGCATACAACGCTGGTTTGAGGAAAGGCGATCTGATACTGGATGCCGATGGCAAAGTCGTCCGAAATGGCCGCCACCTTTCCCGTCTGATCGCGGGGGCCAAGCCAGGTGATCTGATAAGAATGAAAGTCATGCGAGGAAAGCAGACCCATTCGGTAGATGTAATTATAGGCAAGTCTCCGGAATAGATTTTCCCGATTCCTTGCTGATAATGCCGGCCAATTCTTCCACGGCCTCTTCGAGGTCAGCGTTAATAATCTGATACTTGAACATTCCGGCCTGTTCCATTTCACGAGCCGCGTTGATCGTCCTGGTCCGTATGGATTCTTCTGAATCGGTGCCTCGAAGTCGGAGCCTTTGCTCCAAGACGGCCATGCTGGGGGCCGTTATGAAGATACCCACTGCACCGGGAACCTTCTTGAAGACTTCCTTTGCGCCTTCCACATCAATATCGAGGATCATACGCCTGGCCGATGCGAGGCATTCGTTTACGGGAGCCACGGGGGTGCCGTACAAGTTTCCGTGAACCTCTTTCCACTCCAGGAATTCGTCGCGTTGTATCATCATCCGGAATTTATCGGTGCCCACAAAATAGTAATCCACCGCTTCGGCTTCACCCTTTCGCGGCGGTCGACTGGTGCAAGAGATAGAATAGCGTATTTGCGGGAATATCTGCCGGATTCTGGCTATCAGTGTGGATTTTCCCGCACCTGATGGCGCTGATATGACGAAGAGAGTTCCTTTTCCCATTTCTTTTCCCTGTTCCTCTCTCGGCAGGCCGTGTCGCAAAAGAGTTCCGCTTTAATGACATGGATCGGCATGGCAGGTCAATTGCAATTAGGCTATAATCAGTCTATAGGTACGAGGTCCGCAAGCGGGCCGTCTCGACGCCGCTGTTCCTCGGATAGGAACAAGTAATTGCAGGCGGCAGCAGAAGGATCAGAATGGTCAGAAAAAGCTTTTTCGGAATCTTGCTCGTATTAAGCCTCGTTGCGATAGTTTACGGCGGCTTCTTCCGGAAGTTTCTCATTTTCGACAACCTTGAGAAATTCGACAAGTTGAAAGACGTCGGAATCACTATCAAAATCCCTGGATATGAGCAGAAAAAGGATGAATTCACTGTCCAATCCCAATGGTTCACAGAGCCCGAAGTAGTCAATGCTGCGACCTTCGAAGGGATCGGCAAGTACAAGGACGGGCGCCTGATTTCCAACTATCCTGACTTGCGAATGCTCAAGGGCCGGCGTCCGTGTCCCACCTGAATCTAGCACCGGCCGCAGGTGTGCGGCTCCTCCATGGATTCAAGACGGCGGGAAAAGGCGTCATCCGCGAAGAATACTGTGAGGCACTCGGACGCTGCTTTAGGGTCAGGGCAGTTTGTTTGCAAAGTCCGGCACTCATGCCGGCAATTTCTGAAAAGGTTTCATAAAAGTGGAAAAAATCAGGTTGAAGGTTCAGTTAGGTCTTGCGGTCCTCTTCAACATAGGTCTGTTCCAGTGGCATTTCATTTGCTTTCCGGTCCTGAACTGTCATTCCTGCCCGATTTCAATTTTTGCCTGCCCGATGGGCGTGATCGGCCAGTGCGTCTCATTGGGGATTATTCCGTTAAGCGTGATAGGCGGGATAGCTATGGCTGGATTGCTGGCGGGAAGGTTGCTGTGCGGTTGGGCTTGCCCTTTTGGATTGGTGCAGGAACTCCTCTACAAGGTCCCGTATGTCAAGTTTCAGATCCCTTCTTGGACAGCGATTCATCAAGTACGGGATCTTTGTGGGACTTGTGGTCCTAGTCCCCTACTTCCTCAGCCCAAACTTTCCGCTATATTTTTGCCGGCTTTGCCCGGTGGCCACGATAGAATCAGCGATCCCCTGGGCGATAATCAACGGCACCACCGATGTGGTGACTCTTTCCGTTCGGCTTGCGATACTCTTTACACTGATCATCTTAGTTATGGGACATCGCCGGTTCTTCTGCAAGGTTATCTGCCCGCTGGGCGCCTGCCTATCGGTTTTCAACCGTTTCGCTGCTGTTTTCCCGGAACGAACGTCGGACTGCATCGAGTGCGGGACCTGCAACAAGGTGTGTCCCATGGAGACCACTTCGGGTCAGAAGGATTTCGGCGTCTGTGACGATAGAGCTGAAGAGTGCATATCCTGCCTCGAATGCCGCAAGAAGTGCCCCACTGCGGCCGTTCGTCTTTGGGGATAGCCGGTCCTTGCGAGAAAGAGTGTTCGGGGGGAGGATTTTCATCGGAATGCGCACAGACTGAGCCATTTCCCGTTAGCAGATGCCACTGCAGTGAAAGTCCTTTGGGTGCATGGTGCCACACGGTGTGTCCGACGCGGAGCGCGGGATTCATCCGTGCGGGGAGGAGCTTGTCGTCAGTGGTGCGCATCTCGGCACAACGAATCGTCGCGGGACAAGCACCTTCTTAGTGCGTCACGACTGGCAGATGACCGTTGTTGATGAGAAGAAACGGGGAACGCGCCGGATGCGGGATTCCGCGGTAGGTTTTTAAACCCTCATAGACAGGTCGATAACGTGGCCGGATGGGTTGATCCAAACCATGAAGCTGAGAGGTTTCCGCTTCTTGGCTCTGGTCTTGATTTCATTCAGGCGAGCTGCGGGCAGGTCCACGGGGGCGGTTTTCAAACCTATTGAGGTCACGTATATTCTTGAAGTATTGGATTGTCATGGGGCATCTCCCTCACCAAGATATTTGGGCCGAGACACTCGGCAGGACGGCGATCAGTTAACCTTTTATTTGTAGCACGATAAACCGCGGGGGGCAAGCCCAAAAAATTGCGTGCAGCTAAGCCGTTCGTTTGCGCAGGGAGAGTCCCCTGCCCCTGTGGACACTAAGTATTCCGATCCTTTCGTAATTTCAGCCGCTTGTCGTCCCCCCTTCCGCTGACGGGGGGGATTATCAAACCCCCTACCCTGATGGGACCGGGCGGGGTTAGGGGGGGTTTTCTGGATCAGAATACTGCCGTACACTCACGCGCGGTCCTCACGGAACTCTATCGTTGC
>CAWBBA010000018.1:0-115065 GCA_963786905.1 uncultured delta proteobacterium
AGAGGTAATCGGCAGAGCTATCATTGGAATACTGCAAGAGAGGCCGAACAATTCCTGCAAAAAGGACAACATGGCAGCATACATTCTTAGCCGCTGGAGCATAAGGACAAGGGGAGGTCCCCGGAAACAATTCACAAAGAAAGTCGATGACACGATTTCTGTGATGCAACGAGACGGGCACGTGGTGGTCTATAAGGCTACGAACGTCCGAATCAAGCTCGGCTGGGTTCCCTATCCTGGATTAGATAAAGTTTATAGCGAGTAAACCACGGGACGGCGCCGCCAGAGAATCCAGTGAGGACCATGCGAAAGGTTTGAAACATTTTTGGGGCATGCAAAAACAGCTTTAGGGTCCCCCTGTAGTATATCTTTCGACACGCCCGCCTGGCCCCTCTGCTTCCGGTATCCCTCGCACCTGGCACAGGGCTTGTGGAAAACCCCATGCTGTCCTATGGACTCGTCCCAAATTTCAGTCTTGGTGCTGAGGATGGGTCAAGGTAAGGGCTCCAGCGGAAACGCGAAAATTTGACGAGAATCGACGGTTAGAGGGGCCTTTAGGAAGAGGATTGGACGCAAGTCATTGTTGACAGACTGTCCAGTGGCTATGTATTCCCTTAAACAGAGTCAAAGCAGCTTAACGGGCGATGGGGAGCGGTAGCGTCTCTGTCAGGTGCATGTCAGGCGACGCAGTAGCATTTGGGGGTCAGGGGAACCATCCCGCGACTGGGCACCGTCCCAAAAACCTCCGAAATGCCAAGACCGCAGCATAATTCCTGATATATATCAAAGAAGGCAAGTAAGAAATGGTAAATTCAGACCCACGGGTGTAGGCAGTCAGCCAAATCGCCTGTAGCCCTGAGGTACATGACATGGCTAAAAGTTATTATTTCATCAGCGACTTGCACATCGGGGGCGATGAGGCTCTGGGCGTCTGCGATTATGAGGCGGAGCTGGTGGCGTTTCTGCAAAAGCTGGCGGGCCAGGAAGAAGAAGCCGAGCTCGTTATTGTGGGCGATATCTTCGGCATGTGGGAATTTACCAACATCAAGGGCCCGGAGAAACTGCAGGCCTTGATGCAACAGTTCCCCAATATTTTCGAGGCGTTCCGGGAAGCCGGGGAGAAGATCAAGATAACCATTCTGCCCGGTAATCACGACTATGAAATCGCCTGTTATCCCGAATTCGTGGAGATTTTGAAGGATTTCAATATCGATCTTGAACAGCGACCGGCAATAACCCGGGAGCTGGCCGGCAAGCGGTTCTGGATCGAACACGGCAACCAGTATGATGACTTCAACCACATGCCCGATTTCGGCAACCCGTACGCGCAGCCGGTGGGGTATTTTATCACCAGCGGGATGGTGAGCGGGGCCGGCAAACATTCCCAATACGGACGCTACAATTGGCTGAAGGATATCCAGTCGGTGTATCCCACGGAACAGATCCCGTACTGGGTGATCTCGAATTACTTTTACCGGGAAATGAGCACCTGGCTGCGCTGGCTGATTTTGCCCTTTTTGCTGCTGTCCGGGTTGACGACCTTCGTCCTGGCAGGGGCGGCCCTGGAGTGGCTGGGTATCACCCAGACCAATATTTTCCTTTACAACGGCCTGTTTGCCTCCCTGGGCTACCTTGGGAACCTGGTGCAGATCGTGCTTATCATCAATGCCATCGTCTACGCGGTCCTGGGCGTCCTTTTCGTGCCGCTGAGCTTCATCCTGCGAGACATTAAGAAAACTCTGAAACGATTTCGCCTTATAACCCATCCGGATGATCTTAGCACAGGGAAGGAACAGAGCTATCTGGACGCGGCCCAGGCGGTCTTTGAGCGCGATCCCGACACGATCATCTTCATCTATGGGCACACCCACGCCCCCTCGCTGCGGCGGCTGGGGAACCGGGTGGTGCTCAACACCGGCACCTGGCTGAAAAGGCTGGTGAGGGTGCCGCTCCGCTTTGGCTATCTGCCCGATATCTATGTCCCCTTTTATTTTTTGGATTATTTTAAACTCAGCGAGGCCGACGGCACCATCGCCATAGACTTTCAACGGGTTGACAAGGCTCAACCCCAGGAGTTGGATCTCTTACAGCGTCTCCTGATATCCAGGAAACGCCGCCAGATGGAAGAACCCATACCGGCGCGAACCATCCTTGAGGTCTGACCCTGTTCGGGAGTAAAACTATCATGCCATTGCCCAAAAAAGGCGAGGCAGTGCCGATTTCGAAGATTAAGGAGATTTGCGAGTTAACTGAGATCCCCCCAGGCTTCGCCAGATCAATTTTGCGCGCGGTTTCATACTCTCCGCACGTTGGTTGATTTGGTCCTGAAATCCCAGCAGCGCGCGTCCGGTGGAGCGCAGGGGCATTAGACTACAGCTTCTCAATCTCAGCGTCTATGAAAGCTCGAATTATTTGACTGTCTGATAGTTGCTGGCGTTCTTCCAGTTGTTGTCGCGTCACCAGACCCGAATCCATCAAAACACTGAGCGCTAGATGAAACTCTTTTGGAGTGAGCCTGTATTTCTCACCCAGCTCGAAATCGGTCATTCCCGAGCGAATATCTTTAGCCATCTCTGCAGCTGTCAAGCCATTGCATTCGGACATGATGCAGCCCCTTTTTCGTGGATTATACTTATTATAGCATGCCTTAGTAGTGCGTCCACAAAGTCCGGAGGTTGTCACGCCCCGTCATCCCGAGGGCAAATGGAACCATCCCCAGGCTACACAGAATCAATTCTCCACGCCGTGTCGTCCTCGCCGCTTTCATACCTGTCTCTTCCCTGAAATCGCAACCACGCGCGTCCTGCAAGGCCACGTGCCGAACATCAACTACTTACCAAAGATGGGCACTCCAATTGCTTCCCTTTCGTGGGGTTATGATTGGTAAAAATGGCACGCATATAAATGAACCTCCCTACCCCCCTATTTTATATTTTTGGTTCGGATGGCTTCGTTCTCCCCCTCCCCCGGTGGGGGCCGCTAACACCACGACATCAGTCACCAAACCGGACAACTGCGCCTGTGACTATGCCAGCGCTTCATGAACGGCATACCATTTCCTCGCTAGTCGGGTTAATTTCGACTAGAACGGCCTCAGATCAATTCTGCGCGATTTCCGGCATTTCAGCCACTATACACCGTTCCGAAGACAGGGCTCAACACAGGCCTTCGTTTCGCTTCGCGGCTGTGGGTGTTTTGGGGGCTGTCTTGTTGTGTTGGCGAAGGGGGGAAAAGCGAGGGCCGGAGCACCAAGTCCCCTTTCCCGCAAAGCAGGGAGACCTGCACGATACGGGCTATCAGCTAGCCATTTCTTTTTCGACAAAAGCCTTTGTTATGATGCTATCTGACAAGGTTGTTCGCTCGTAAAGCTGCATGTCAGTGATCAGATTGGCATCGAGCAGCTTCCTCAAGATCAGTTCCAATTGGTTTGGGGTCAAATTATATCTTTCCATCAAGAAGGTGTCGCCCATACCCTCAACCACATCAGCCGCAATTGACTTTCCGCTAATGGTTCGCTTGGACATGTCAATCCACCTTAGTAGGGCAAGTATAGTTACTTTACCACATCCTCAAGGCCAAAAGGAATACCACGAGCTTGAAAAAGTTCTCGGGCGTTCCGCTAATGGAAGCATAATCAAGGGCTCAATATCACTCCCTCTTACCTGTCAGGCGTGGCAGGGTTAGCTAATTAGTTCTTCCATGACTCCCAAGTTGTTCTTCCATGCCTTTCAGGTTCCTACATTTCGGTATGATTTGAGGACGCCACCTTTATACTTCGTGAGAAGTCAAGGCTGGAGCCGGGTAGCACGATTTTGACAGTCTTTTTCCTGGACACACTTATGTTTTCGTCTCTACCAGTAACCGGCACTACGGTAAGCCCTTTACAACACGTCGCCGATTCATGAAAGGGCTCTGTGAACGAGCTGGGGTCAAGACCTTCGGGTTCCATGCGCTGAGGCGCTATGTGGCGTCACTGCTGGCAGACACCCACAAGGTCAGCGCAAAGACGATTCAGAGGATTCTCAGACACAAGAACCTGGCAACTACAGAGCGGTATATCCACAATATCAATCGTGACCTGACGGGCACCATGAACCTTCTCGGGGAAAAAGGCCCCCATGGCGGCCCCCAAAACAACAGTAAAGGGCTAGGGAATGAACCCTAACCCTTTGTTTTCCTTTGGCGTCCCCAAGGGGATTTGAACCCCTGTCGCCGGCGTGAAAGGCCGGTGTCCTAGGCCAGGCTAGACGATGGGGACGTGTTTATAACCGGCTGATGAACAGCCTAAACGAGCTGCACAACTCAGCGCCCAAAGCACCGGACCACGTGGTGGGCCGTGCTGGGCTCGAACCAGCGACTCTCTGCTTAAAAGGCAGATACTCTACCGCCTGAGTTAACGGCCCTCACAGGTGCGTCAGAGGATTGTTCCCATGACCGCATTCCAAAGCGCCACACGGTTTCATCATCGTGGCCTAATCCAAGAATTAAAGCATAGGCACAGGCTTATTGTCAAGAGACGGATTTTCAGCGTAAAGGTGGTGTTGACAAGGACCGAAAAGGTAGGCAAAGCTACTTTTTTTCCCAATCGCCAAACGCTAATCCAAACCTCCCTCGGCTCCATGCACAGAGGACTCTCTTGGGTTCCACATTACATTATTTACTGGAGGAGCGCTTGGTTAACTGCTTTACAGAGTTCCTGCACGGTGTACGGCTTGGACACAACCCCTGTGAAGCCGTGTTGTTTGTAATTGGCCATAATCGGATCGTTTGAGTAACCACTGGATACAATTGCCTTAATTTTCGGGTCGGATTTACCCAGTATCTCGATTACCTCTTTTCCCCCCATCCCCCCCGGAACAGTCAAATCTACAATCAACAGGTCGTAAGGATGTGAGGTCTCCAAGGCTCTCTGATAAAGCTCTGACGGCCTGCGTACCGTCGTTGGCGACATCCACGTCATGGCCGAGCATCGACAGCATTTCTTGGGTTAGCTGAACTATTGTCTGTTCGTCGTCCATCAACAAGATCTTTGCCTTTCCCGTGACCAACTTCATTTTTGGGCTGTCAGTCCCGTCGACTTCATCATGAGACCTGGGAAGATAGATATCAAAAGTTGTGCCCCGTCCAAGCCTGGACACGACGATGATGAGGCCGTCGTGTTTCTTGATTATGGAGTAAGATGTTGCCAGCCCCAGACCGCTTCCTTTTTCCTTTGTGGTAAAGTAGGGATCAAAAATCTTCGAAAGATGCTCTTCTGGTATGCCGTAGCCATGATCTTCAATGGATATTCTTACGTAGTCGCCGGCCGGGATCGGCAGGCCGTGTTCAGGCCCCACCTCAGAATGGTCCACTCTCACATCAATGACACCGCCCTGCGGCATCGCTTGATATGCGTTTATGACCAAATTGCTAATGACTTGGCTGATCTGTCCCTCATCCACGTTAACGGTCCATACGTCCTCAGGAATGGAGAATTCGCAACGCACGCTGGAACCCCTTAGCGCAAATTCGCAGGAATCCCTGACTATGCCGGCGATGTTTGAGGCCTTTCTCACCGGCTCGCCACCTCTGGAGAAAGTGAGCAATTGTTGGGTCAAGTCTTTAGCCCGCGTAGACGCTTTTTCAGCTTCCGTCAACCACATATAGACTTTGTCCCGCGATTTTGAAGCCAGCTTAGCTAGGGAAACATTCCCTTGAATCGCTGTAAGAATATTGTTGAAATCGTGGGCAATACCGCCGGCGAGTAGACCGATGGATTCGAGCTTGGCCATCTTGAGCAGATCTTCTTCCGCCCTTTGGCGTTCGACGATTTCCCGCTTGAGCTGTCGATTGGTTTCCACCAGCTCCGCAGTACGTTAGCGCCACGCGCTCTTCGAGCTCGTCATGGGCTCTGTGCGATTCTGCTTCAGCACGTTGTCGCTCGGAAATTTCGTCCCGCAGTCGCCGGTTAGTCGCTGCCAGTTCTGCAGTGCGCTGCTCCACCGCCTTCTCCAGTTGGTCACGCGCGTTCCGAAGCATCTCTCCATGTTGTTGTGTAAGAGAGATCTGTCTCTTTTCCGCGGTGAGGTCTTCGATGAGAACGAGTATCAATCTGGCTTGGCCAAACCTGAGCGACCGAAAATGCATACGGCCGCACATCCTTCTTCCGTCAATTCGCAGCAGGCTTTCACAGACTTGTGGTTTTCTTAGGAAGAAGACTTTGTCTATAATCTTCTGAACAGCAAGGGCATCTTGATGATGAGGAATCAAAGCGAAAAAGGGGCCGCCCTGCATTACCCGCTTGTTGACGTGGACCGTTTCGGGCGATTGGTTGGCAAAGATCACCGAATAGGTTTGGTCCACCAGCATGGCCGGAATGGGCAAGGCATTCAGCAAAGAGTAGAATGGCGCTATTCGGAATTCGGTGACTCGAAAGCTGGCCGTACGGGTCGCAATATCGGAAACGGAGTTAGCTACGTGGATTGACTTTGCGTGATCCTGCTCAGGAGCCCCGTATTCGCCCATGCGCTCCAATTCACTCAAAAAATTAGTGGAAGATAGTTCTTGAACGGCCATGGCGTTTCTCCGATCGTCAATTAATATGGGACGAAGGGGTTGGTTAATTGCTCTCCTTGGTCAATTGTCTGAGGCACTCGAATTGTGTGTAGCAAACGGCGTGCCAACTTCATTGAGACGAAAACGGCCCTCGGCAAATTCAACGGCATACCGCGAACTTGACTGTTTTTGCCCTTTGGTGCATGAACGATTTGATGGCTTTTAGACCCGTGCAATCGCGACTTGCAGACAGGGTGTTCCAAGGAGATGTGGGCTGAATTCGCCCACTCCAGACATTGGCAGCTCATTTCAGCTATCAGTATTCGGTCAACATGCGGACATCGTTGGAGATATATGGCGGCGATTTACACCCAAAAAATAAGACACTCCAATAATGGGCGCCATTGCCGGTTCGGTCGCCCGAGCATGGTGAAGGCTTCATGCAGCGCGAGAATTCGATTATCCGAAAAAAGTTCGCCAGTCTGAATAAAAAATGAGGTATAATGGCTCACCAAAACGCGGCTCATGGACTGCATGAAAGTCTTGCCGAAAGAGAAAATTGCTCTGCCTCACGAAGAATGGGGGTGCCTTCCCTGCTGTGTCGCCGGCGAACGTCTCAAGGGGAAAAAGATTCACGTGCCTAATTGCCGTGGCGTGGCTTTTGAGGCTGAGGATTGTGCAACATTCTACGAGCAAGCAGGGGTACCATGGAAGATAAGCGGCAAATCAACGGGAGAGCTATTATTAACGATCTTCGGTCAGGCATGGCTGACTGGGAATTGCAGGTGAAATACAAGCTTTCGTCACAGGCCCTTGAGAATATTTTCAAAAAGCTCGTGGCAGCTAATGCTATCAGCCACGCTGAGCTTTACGAGAGTTCTCCATTCTACAAGGACAGAACTGATGGCATCAAGCCGCGAGCGCACTGCCGTGCCGACCTTCCACTTTACGTGCCCGTACGGGACATTGAGAATTCAAAGACCGGTGTATTGAGGGACATCTCCGAAAAGGGGTTAAGGGTGGCAGGGATCGAGGCATCTGTCGGCCAAGTCAAGACATTACAGGTTCCCGTAGACCTGTTCGTTCAGGCCGCTCCCTTGTTAATAAAGGCCGAGTGCAAGTGGGTTGAGGCAAAGGGGAAGATCACACCTTATGCCGTTGCCGGGTTCGAGGTAGTAGCCCTTTCGGAGGAGCGACAGAAAGCTTCTTAGGGAGTTCACCAGGCTGCTATCTCTTAATTGCAATACAGGTGACTGGTCGCGCGTGGGCTGAAGCGCCATCGCAATGGCGAGCTTTGTCCCAAGGAATAATTCTGACACTTCTTGCCGCATTATGGTGAGACATCGAAACATGGGAGGCATCATGAAAAGATTTGTTGCCTTGTGCCTGATCGTCCTAGTGAGTTTAAGTGTGTCCGCGGCTCAGGCTGAGATCAAGATAGGAATGTTGGCTCAGCGGGGGCCAGAGACTGCCTTGAAAGAATGGGAGCCCTTGGCAACCTACCTGAGTGAGCAGCTTGGCGATAAGGTCACCATTGTCCCGCTTTCATTCACCGATTTTTTGGATTTCTGCGACAGGGAGCCTTCGGCATTCATATTCACGAACCCATGGTTCTACGTCAGAGCCAAAGTTCTCAAGAAGGCCAAGGCTTTGGTCACGGTCAAATACCAGACTTCGGGAGACAGGATGTGCGGTGTGATATTCACTCGGAAGGACAGCGGGATTAACTCTCTGGCTGACATTCGCGGGAAGGTCTTGATGTGTCCGAAGTTGTCATCTCCCGGCGGATGGCTGTTCCAAAAAGGAGAAATAGTGAATGCCGGTATAACACCAGAGAAGGATTTCGAGAAACTGCTCGAGACAGCGAAGGAATCTCACGATGAGGTAGTTTTCGCGGTGCGGGACAAAAAGGTGGATGTGGGTACAGTCCGGAACAACTTGCTCGAAACAATGCAACGCGAAGGCAAGATAGACATGCAAGAATTCCGAGTGCTGAACGAGATTAAACATCCAGGAGTCTCGGAAGTGTGCAGCACCCCATTGTATCCGGACTGGCCTGTGGCCGCGCTGGGCAAGACTCCCCCTGAAGTCGCAGACAAAATGAAACAAGCATTGCTGGCTATCCCTGCCCAGACATCCAGCCCTGGAGAAAGCCCGCAAGATCGACCGCTTCGTGGACGCACTCGACTACGGCCCGGTGGAAGAATTGTGCAGGCTTCTCAAGGTAGATCCATTCCGGAGAATGCAGTGACAGTCGTCCGGCCTTCACCGGGTTTGAGCTTGTAGGGAAATGACAGATGAGGTTGATTCAGGCGGGCGGAAACTAGTATCATAGATGATAACTGGCGGTGAGCATCCAAATTCCTCACGTTGCCAAACTGGTTTCAGGATGATGCAATTGGTAATTAATCCTTGCCATTTTGGATGGTTATGTTGTAAGATTCCTTATTCGTGACCTGTAAAGACCGGAACATTAACGGCATAAGACCAACTCTTCAACCGCGCAGGCTGAAAGCGCTGCCGACAACAATTTCTTACAAGTGTTGAGAAGTAAACCATTAAGCAGGTCCTTTGATCGCGGGGCAACGGGAACAATATCCCGGAGGGAGTTCCTCAACCTGAGCGCCGGCCTGGTGTTGAGCGGCAGTCTCACGCCTTCTGTGGCTGACGAACTGGCCTTGTCCAGGGGACTCCCCGCGGTTATTTGAAGCCCGAACACGGCGAGAGTCTCCCTTTGGACTCCCTGTTGGTCAGGAGGGAAAAGAATGTCTGGGACCCGGGTCTTAATGCAGAGTCGGTCTTCCTGACCTTTGACGACGGACCCTTAAACTGCACGGCAGGCATATTGGATCTCTTGGCGTTGCGTGGGCACAAGGCGACCTTTTTCGTCATCGGCCGTAACCTTGCCAACCCTAAATTGCGGGAGTTCGCAGTCAAAGCCCTTCGTGAAGGTCATGACATCGCGAACCATTCATACGACCATCCGGATTTCTCCACGATTTCAGTGAAAAGGGCCGTGAAGGAGATTACTTCTACTCATGCGCTTGTCGAGGAGTTGGTCAGAGAGGCCAGGGTCGACCCCGCCAGACAGAATCTCTTTTTCAGATTTCCTTACGGTGTAGGGGGTTCCCGATCGAACCATGCGGCTTGCCGGGACGTCCTTGCCGAACTGAACTATAAAATTGCGTGGTGGAACTTGGATACCAACGACTGGCGGATGGAAATGGCCTGGTTCCCGCGGCCCGCGTCCAGGGTCATAAAATCTCTCCGCATTGCCAGACCTCAGGATGTGGTCCTCCTGCATGACCGGATGCAAACAATGAAACATCTGGCCGCAATGCTAGATGTTTTAGAGTCTCGCAGATTGGTTTCAGTACCGCTCTCCAAATCACATCTTCGCGGATGAAAACGCTCCGGAGGGAGATCAGGCAGGCCGGACTGCCGGCGCCGCGACCCCTGAAACAAAGGAAGATTCGGACGATTTAGTCACGGAGCTTTGTAGAAATCTTTTTCCACGAAAAGCAGGTATCGGCCGAGCTGCAAAAACCTCTTTCAGGGCCTTCCACCGGTACTCGAAGCACCCTCTGGTGACAATCCTTTCGAGATCTGCAATACCGTCCTCCTGTCATGTCCCGCAAATAGTTACATAACCGGCCATTTGCGCCATCAGGGGCGTTCCGACGAGGCAGATGGGGGCCAGCTTTGTCATTGCGAGCGCAGCGAAGCAATCTAACGGGGTTGTAGAGCAAGCGCTGGAGATTGCTTCGTCGCTTCGCTCCTCGCAATGACACTGAATCGCGCGCTTGCCAGGTCAGGGATTAGAAAGCTAATTGCGGGACAACACACTACGTTGATACTGTCAATCTGCCGTGCCCCTACCCAAGCCGCTACCCCATTGCAGTACCACTTTTATTGCGCTTCACTCCAACGCGTGTGCTTCGCCTATCTTGGCTGTCCTTTCGCAGAATCGAAGAATCTCAACAGGTCCGATCCAGGTTTGAGCAGCCATGTGGTGTCAGCCGCGAATACTTTCCTATAAACCTCGAGGTGCCTGACAAAAGAATAGAATTCCTCGTCCTTGCCGTACGCCCCCGCGTAAATCGCGGTGGCCTCAGCGTCCCCCTCTCCGCGTAAAGCCTCGGACTTCGCATAAGCTTCTGCGAGGATGATTTCTTTGTCTTTGTTGGCATTCGCGCTGATTTTACGAGCCTGTTCGTCTCCTTCGGCTCTGTACCCCTTGGCGATTCTTTCCCGTTCAGCGATCATCCTGGCAAAGACGCTCTTCTGAACTTCTTCAGGCAGATCCACCCGTTTGATTCGTACGTCAACGACATTGATGCCTAAATCCTTAGCCATCTTAGCCGTCTTTTCGGTGACCTGCTTCATAATTCCCTCGCGCTTCTCACGTATGAAATCCTTGAAGTTGTGGTTGGCGATTTCCTCGCGCAACTCGGCATCGATTACGTCGTTCAGCCGATAAGTCGCACCGTCGTTGTTTCGCACGGCATTGTAAAATCGCTTGGGCTCCACGATCTTCCAGCGTGAAACCGTGTCCACGATGAGGCGTTTCTTGTCCAGGGTTATGTATTCCTTGGGACGAGATTCCGCGGCCAGAATCCGCTTCTCTAGTGGAATGAGGTCCTGAATTAAGGGGTACTTGAAGTAGAGGCCGGGTTCCTGAACGATCCTTTCAATTTTGCCGAACTGGAGTACCAGTCCCTGGTCCCCTTCGGAGATTATAAAAGTCGACTGGATCAACAAGACAAGAATAACGATTACAATAATGCCGAGTCTGACCATAGTTCCTTACCGCCCTTTCTTGTCGGTTGGCGGATGTGATTCTTGCGTCGTGGGGCGAGCAGCAGCGCTCCCCTCCTGCTGCCCGAGCGGAAGCAGTGGCAGCAAGCTGCTGCTGCCGCCTTCCATTATGAACTTCTTGGTAGCCGGCAGAAACTGTTCCACGCTTTCCAAGTAGAGGCGCTCCCGCGTAACCTTCGGCGATTTGGCGTATTCCGCAAATATGTTATTGAAACGCTGAGCGTCGCCGCGGGCCCTAATCACTCTTTGAGCCTTGAATGCCTCGGCCTCGAGAATCTCCTGCTGAGCTTGCCCCCTTGCCTTGGGGATCACATCCGCCCTAACTCCTTGCGCCTCCTGGATGAGTCGATCTCGGTCTTCCCATGCCCTGACCACATCGTGAAAAGCCTCTCGGACCTGGGTGGGGGCATCCACTTCCTGAAGGCCGACCTGAGTTACCACCAATCCGGTATTGTAAGTATTGAGAAGCTTCTGGAGATTCGCCTTAACTTTGTCCTGGACTTCCCCCCTCCCTTCGGTCATGGTGGCATCAATATCTTTTTCTCCCACAACTCCGCGTAAAGCCACTTCAGCAGATGCCCTCAGCGCATTTTCGGGGTCTTTTGCCCCAAAAAGAAACTTCACAGGATCCTGGACCATGTATTGAACGAAAAGTTGTACATCGACCATGTTTTCATCCCCCGTCAGCATCAACGATTCAGCGGGGACAGGGCGCGAGCGGGAAGCTCGGTCAGACCGGAACCCGATCTCTGCGCGACGTACAGGTGGCGATGTCAACAGTGGTATGGGTCATGAATGGCTTCGGAAGCCGATAGCGAAGGCCGGGATCCGTCAGGGACTGAAACTTACCGAACAGGAGCACCACGCCCTTCTCTCCCGGCCCGACAATGTAAATGCCGGACAATAAATACAGCACTATAAGGATCAAAATAATGAGCCAGGTTCCACGCCCCTTGAGAAAGCGGTCCAGAAGAGCCTTTATATCCTCGACCCCCCGCTGTAAGTCCCGGACCGGGTTTTGATCCTCTCTAGGTCTGAATTGATCCATCGTACCTCCGCGTAATCGGGTTAGTATTCCGTATATCTGTTGGGTCTTTACTATATAGTTCAGTAGAGGAGGGAAATCAAACTTTCATCTGAGCGCACGTTTTTTCCCTGATGCAGGGGAACAGAACAAACATGCTTTGCGCGGCCCAATATTAGGCTGCTTCTCCGGACACGCCCACATCCCCCCACGGGACCCAAGAAAAAAGCGGCCCTAATTTGACGAAAGACACCTTTACGCTCCGCGGTGCTGTATGAAGCAACTCGTTGCGTCTCTCAAATCTGTCTCGTCAATTATCGCCGCTCTTCATAAAGTTGTCACGGACTCGCTGTCTCCATAAGTGTTTTCACGACATCCAGATGGCCCTTGGCCGAAGCGCACCGCAAGGGACTTACCCCTTCATCGGTCCGAGCATTTGAATTGGCTTGATTATCCAGAAGCATTTTCACGACATCAGCGTGACCTTTGCATGAGGCCTTAAGCAGCGCCGTCTCACCGGTTCCATCAGTGGCGTCAATTTTCGCTCCTTTCTTAACGAGGGTTCTACGACGTTCGAGTGGCCATGAAAGGAAGAGCACATTAATGGCGTGACACCCTGCTTCTGCGCCAACTCTGCATCAACCCCTTTTTCCACAAGCAGGTTCACGACATCAGTGTGACCCTTGCACGAAGCCTTAAGCAATGCCGTCTCACCGGTTTCGTCGGTGGCATTGGCATTTGCTCCTCGGCTGAGAAGGAGTTCCACAGTCTCCGGACGACCGTATGCGGAAGCACACATCAAGGCTGTAATTCCGTTCGGGTTCTTCACGTCGACGTTCATTCCTTTGTCCAAGAATAATTTGACAATGTCTGAGTGACCCGAACATGCGGCCTCTACAAAAGCGTCCTCATCAACTGCCATCGCAGTGGCCCCTGAGGCCAGGATCATAAGGCCCAAAAAATAGCCCAGACCCAATGTAATGTTGAAGATTTCATTTCTCACCTCCGCGAGGTATCCAATTAGGTCCTTTCGTTGTAATAAGAATAGTACCAATTGCAGTATGTGCAACTCCCTTCCTAAGTTTGGGCTAAGTGGTCCAATGCGTGATTCGGATGACGTATTCTTGAACTGGAGACGATGAAAGACGATCCCAGGCCACGGTATTGGTGGGACAGGCATCTTGCCTGTCTATCAGAAATGACGGCGGGATGCCTGTCCCACCAAAGCTGCCCGAAATACGCCACCGAACTTAGGAAATCAGGTAATAAGCGGAACAAAAAACCCCCGGCCTAAGTTGACCGGGGTATGATAGTCCACAACGAATGAGCTGATGAACAGGTGGCCTACAAAATGTGCCACCGGCGTTTTACATCAATTCTGCATCCGACCGTAAAGCAGCGCACGCGCGGCCGGCTCACTTGCCTCAATGCAGGCGAGTCCCCTTTTTCGCTGGGCCGTCACCGGGGATCTCCTCTCCCCTGCGCACTTTTTCGAGGGCACTGTGAAGCATCTGCCGAGCGTTCCGCCTTTTTTCTTCGAGTTCTCCGCGCCACGCATCCACCTTTTCAATGGCCTCCAGCTCCCAGGGGAGCCATTCGGAACTGTCTCGATCTCTTATCGAATTTTCAAGTTCCTCCGGAATCGGGGGCGAACAGCACTCTTCGTAATGATGTTCGATTTTCCTGAGAAAGCGAAAGAGTTGTTTCATCTGCTTCTTCGTCAAATTACATTCGCGTTCATCCTCCCCGAAGATTTCCTTTTTTACAGAGGTGCTATTTTCCACTTTCAGATCCTGGATAAGCTTCTTCAAATAATGGTAGTTCTGATTGAAGTCGTAGGAATCCAGGAAAGTTCCGGCGGAGGCGTGGGACGCACTCTGATTCATGTGGCACTCCTTTTCACACAGGAATTTTGTAAATATCAATCGGGGGAATAAACAACCGGCCATTGAATGATGACCAACAGATCGACACGCCCTCGTTCCGCTTGGCCCGCGGCGCTCTTGAAGGAGTCCCTCTCCTTCGTGGAGGGCTCCTATCATCCCGTTCGCGGCGAGTCAAGAAATTATTGTGTCAATCGCGGAAACATTCAACAATGCGCGGTGGATGATCTCGCGGTTTAAGAGTGTGAGGCCCTTTACATCAGTAATATTCATCGCGTTTATGAGAACGGCGCGAATCAAGCGCGACTTGGTGGGAATTTGGAAATATGGATGTTTTGAGGAAAGTGCACGAACTTGAGGCAGCGTTGCTGTCAAGAAACGCCGTGGACCAGTTCATCCATTAATCTGTGGATATCTTCTTCAGGCAAGACTTTATTTCGCAACGCGATCTCTCTGACGGTTTTTCCTTCCTCGAAGGCTTCCTTGGCAACAGCCGCGGCCTTCTCGTACCCTATTATCGGCGCGAGCGCGGTACTCATTGCCAAGCTCTGCTCTATATTGGCGTGGCATTTTTCCTTGTTTGCCGTGATACCCTCGATGCACTTCACCGAAAGAGCGGCAGCCGCTCTTTCAAGCAGATGTATCGACTGCAACAGGTTATGGGCGATCAACGGCTGCATGAGGTTGATCTCGAAAAAACCGCCTTGACCTCCGAGTGTGACGGCCCCATCATTCGCTATCACCTGAGCAGCCACCTGGATCACTGACTCGGGAATGACAGGATTGACCTTGCCTGGCATGATTGACGACCCGGGTTGAAGTGAAGGAATATTGATCTCTCCGATACCGCACCTGGGGCCCGAGGCCAGCCATCTGATATCATTTGCTATTTTGACGAGACTCACCGCGAAGGTTTTCAGGGCTCCGTGGGCTTCAACGGCTGCATCCCGAGCGGCCTGGGCCTCAAAATGGTTGACAGCCTCTCTGAACGAGCAACCGGTCTGTTCGGATATCAATTCTATGGCACGTCGAGCGAATTCAGGATGAGCGTGCAACCCGTTACCGACTGCCGTCCCTCCAAGGGCAAGCTCTGACAGGGCACCCTCGATCCCTTTAATTCTCGCGATGCCGAGTTCCACCTGCCTGGCATACCCGCTGAACTCTTCGCCCAGCGTCATGGGGACCGCGTCCTGCAAATGCGTCCGGCCAATTTTCCTCACAGCGGAAAATTCGGCTGCCTTCCGCTTCAGAGACGCTTGAAGCGTCTCCATAGCAGGAAGAAGCCCGCTCTCGATCTCTGTCAGGGCTGCAACGTGGATAGCTGACGGGATGACGTCGTTGCTCGATTGGCATTTGTTGACGTGATCGTTCGGGTGAACCGGAGATTTTCCTCCTCTCACACCGGTTAGGATCTCATTTGCACGCCCTGCAATCACCTCATTTGCATTCATGTTGGTGGATGTCCCGGAACCGGTCTGGAAAACATCCACCACAAATTGATCGTCCAGTTTGCCTTCCGCGACTTCTCGTGCAGCCGTGATGATCGCCTCTGCCAATTCTGCGTCAAGCAGCCCGAGATCCAGATTAGCTTGCGCTGCGCTCTTCTTGATGACGCCGAGAGCACCGATGAAAGATCGGGGGAAACGCAGGCCGCTGATAGAGAAGTTCTCCACAGCGCGTTGAGTTTGGGCCCCGTAATAAGCATCTTCAGGGACCATTACTTCCCCCATGCTGTCGATCTCTGTTCGGTATTTCATTCTCTGCCCCTAGGCTGATGAATTGTTACGTTCGGAGGCCGGTCAGGTAAAAAAACCGGGCGCTCGGACCCGGCCTTTTCTAGAACTTTTGCGGGGATCTATTCTTATTTCTGCGGTATGCGGGTTTCGAGTGCTACCTTCAACTTCTCTTTAAGTTCGCCCAGGTCAGAGCTTTTCACAACATAATAGTCAGCCGCAACAGCTTTCAGGTCCACTTTGAAGCTTGAATAGGCTGAATTCAGAATCACGGGCAGATCATCGTGTTTTCTTCGGATCTGTTGAAGCAGATCCAGGCCGTTATATTCCCGCATCTTTATATCGAGCACGATGCAGTCCGGCTCTTGCGTTTCGACGACCTCCAGGAGGTCTTTGCCGTCCGGGAGAGTTATGACCTCGTATCCCTCATCCTGCAATTCCATGGCATAGAGCATTCGGATTCCTTCTTCATCATCAACTATCAGTATTTTTGCCATTTCAGGCTCCTTTGGAGATGTTGGCAATTTCCACCACGTCATCCGGAAAACCAGCGTTCCAGCAAATAGGATTTGGTTTTCTCGAATTGGACGCACTGGTCCTCGATAAACTCCTCGACCTGCTGAGTGTTCATGGCCTGGGTTTCCAACACAAATGAGAGTGTTTTCCCATAATACAGAGCGGCCAGCCCGGCAACCAGGTAGTCCCGAGGAATCTCCCGAGTTTTGTAGGCTACGGCGAAATCGTAAAGCACCTTGGCCCACAGACCCGTTGGAAATTCGAAACATTCAGACGGTAAGCTCGCGACCTCTTCCAGCTTGTTAATATTCTGACTATCTAAAACAGCTTTGTAGAGGTCCCAGTGCTGGGAGAGTCCTTCACCGAATTTGGTCGACGAGAACGTTTATGTCGGCCTCCACTGGAGGAGGAACCTCAAGTTCGCCCATGCCGAACCCGAAAACGGCTGTGGGCCGGCTCCACTTGACCTCCTTCCAGAAGCTCTCGTAGCGGCACATGAGTTCAAATATAGTAATGACCACATCAGGAAACAAATCATCGACCACAGCCACAGGATCTTTCGGTTTATGAATTTTCGGTCTTCCCATAAAGGACTGGATTACGGCCATTCGATTCCTCAAGGCCGTGGTGGTCATCCATATATCGATCCCAAACTCGCCCACAGAGTCATCCCAGGCGTCCTCTTCTGCATAAATGCGAGCGAGTTCCCCCGAAAACCCGTAATCCCCTCCAATAGGCTGACGGACTCGGCGGCCGTATAACGCGCGAGTAAGTGGGTAGGCGACGTTGTTCGTTATCATGCCGTCGTACTTGTGGCGGACGTACAGAGGAGATACGAAATGATACTCGTCAAAGAGTGGCTCCCCCAGGTTCCGTATCCATAGCGGCGTAATACTCTTAAGATCGGCGTCTACCACTATGACCGCCTTGGCTGACAGCTCCACTGCTTTACCAAATAAATTCCGCAGGTTGTTGCCTTTCCCCTTGGTCCCCTCTTCGGTGGACAGATAGATCTTCGGCGTCTTGGTGGCGGTTTGCATGAAGGCCTGGCGTGTATTGTCGGGGGAATGATTGTCACAATTGATAATCACCGCGGAGCGCTCACCATCGTACTTGGAAAGTCCTTTGTCCGCCTGCTGAGTCGGCACAGATATCGAGGGGGCTTCATTGTATGAGGGTATGCCCACTACAATGTCAGATTGAGTGACACCACCGGGATTGTCTTCAATAACAATAGCCTTCATATAGAATACCCTGATCTGAGACAAAAAGCGGATACAGTGATCCTTATACTACAGCACATATTATCACAAATGGCCCACGCGTCAAACCTGACGGCGGATGGACTCTGTATCGGGGGGCAGAGGTTGTCATTGCGAGTGAAGTGAAGCAATCGCCATTGGGATGGGCGTGCCGCGGTGGGGATGGGCATCTTGCCCGTCCTCGACTGACAGGCAGGATGCCTGTCCCACCGGGAATCCACCACCGGCAGGGACGCCGGTGCCTGCGATTTGGTAGCGGCGGGCGTCCCTGCCCGCCATTTCCTGGACCCCGGATCGTAGTCCGTTGTGACGAATGGCCGGCAATCCCGCGTCCCACGCAGAACGCGGGATTTCACTCCTCGCTATGACGGACGCGGCCGTCTCAGAATCCGTACGACAGACTAGTCCGCATTTCTGAATCAGACCGGATCAGCTTTCCGAATTGATCCCACGTTCCTGTCATGATATGAGGGATTCGCCCAATGCGACCGCATCCGTGCCCTATGGGCGAGGGCGATTGTTCGGGCCAGGCGGCGCGCACCCTACATCGAGGTCAAAGACATTGAACAAAGAGACTCTGAAGTCCATTGTGGAGGGGATGATTTTCGCTCATAATGATCCCTTGAGCCTCGACGTAATAGTCCGAGTCCTGCACGAAGCCCCTCCTCAAGATATTAAATCGGTTTTAGATGAGTTGGAACATGAGTACAGAAAGAGGTCCCGGGGTTTTATCCTGGAAAAAGTGGCAGGCGGATATCAGTTCCGAACCTTGCAGACCATCCAGCCCTGGATAAGCGAGATGAAACAAAGCAGGCCACCTTCCCGGCTCAGCCGAGCTTCACTGGAAACCCTCAGCATTATCGCCTACAATCAGCCCATCGCCAGAAGCCAAATAGAGCAGATTCGGGGAGTGGAAAGCGCAGGTACCCTGAAACATCTGATTGAACGGGAGCTGATTACTGTGGTGGGGCGTAAAGACGTGCCGGGTCGTCCTCTTCTTTATGGGACCTCTCGGCGTTTTCTCGAAGTGTTTGGGCTTAACGACCTTGCTTCCCTTCCCCCGCTGCCCAATATCGAACCTATAGCTGAAAATACAGAATAAGTGGCGACAAGACTAGGCTACCGCATACAGGTGGCCGTCGTCGCTCCCAAAGAAAACTACCTCGCCATGCACCACAGCCGCTGAATTCACTGCCCCCTCCGTCTTGAACTTCCATCGTTCCACACCTGATTCCACATCAAGCACGTATAGGCATCGGTCTGCGCTCCCAATATACAATAGGTGCGAATCTGTCAAAGTGGGAGATGACGAGATCGGGCCGCCAACCTCAGTTCTCCAGCGTTCCTGCCCCGTCCTGATGTCTACGCCGTAGACCTTCGCCCCCGCATTCCCGAAAAAGATATTGCCATAACCCACAGCAGCACAGCCTGCCACCTTCGATCCTGACTTGAAATTCCACCGTTCCTGGCCGCTTTCCAAATCGAGAGCGTAGAGAGTTCCATCCCAACTCCCGAAGTAGACCATTCCCTCAGCTACGACAGGAGAAGCCGAGACTGGGCCGCCGGTCCTAAAATCCCACTGGGCTTTGCCGGAAACACTATCGACTGCGTAAAGCCTACCGTCGTAACTTCCGAAACAGATCAGACCGCTCGCCAGCGCAGGTGAGGAAGAAATCAGCCCGCGTGCCTTGAATTTCCATTTTGTCGATACGGATTTGATTTCGACGGCATAAAGGTTGGCGTCCGAGCCGCCAAAATAGATCATTGTATCCGTAATGGCCGGTGACGACGAGAGCGGTCCTCCTGTGCTGAAATTCCAGAGGGGTTTTCCGGTTTCCATGTCCAGGGCATACAACTGTCCGCCAGATGTGCCAAAATACACCCGACCGCTTGCAATGGCAGGAGAAGAAGACACTGGGCCTTCAGTCTTGTACCTCCACTTCTCCACGCCCGTTTCCATGTCCACGGCATAAAGGCTACCGTCCCAACTCCCGAAATAGATTACTTTGGAGGCTATCGCAGGCGAGGAAGAAACCCATCCGTCAGTCCTGAACTTCCATTTCAATTCTGTCAGCGTTGAGACGCCTTTGGAGTGGTAGAAGCCGGTGCGTTGTAAGTCAGCCCGAAAAAGAGCCGGAGCGAGGATTTCCTGCGAGCCTACTGCTAGTTTCTTTTCGTCAGGACCGGCTGGTTGTCCTACGATCTGGCGATCTGGAGCTGTTACTTCCTCCTCCATCATCTCGGCTTCGATCTTCGCTACTATTGCCCCGCAGTTTGGACATTCGTCCAAATCTGCAGCATCCGTTGTGCCGCACTCGGGACACTCGAAAACATGGGCGGGCGCTCCGCCTGCCGGCGACTCAATTCCTTCCACCTCAGATGGGGTGAGCGCTTTTAGTTCAACCAACTTTTTCAACAAGACGGCAAGCCATTCAGCGGAGATTTGGTACTTCTCCAACAAGGCAGCCCTGTCCATGCCAGATCTGATGTCTTGGACTATCTCTTTAGCTTTTACAGTTCGCTGTGCCATTTGAGATTCCGCCGGCGTAGCTTTTGAGATCAACAGTGCCCGACCAGAAGATGCAGTGGTTCCTCTTCTTGGGGCACGGCCTTGGGTACCGTGACTGAGTAGAGGGATTCTTGCGGCCCGATCTACTTACCTTCCTATGCTATAATATGTAAATCCCCGCTCGGCCATCTTTCTGGGATCATAGAGGTTTCTGCCATCAAAGATAACAGGTTCCAACAGTAGTTGTTTGATCTTCTCAAAATCGGGGTAACGAAACTCATTCCACTCGGTGACAATGATCAGAGCATGAGCTTCTTCGAGGCACTCGTAGTTCCCTGGAGCATAGTCTATCGTATCGCCTAGAATCCGCCCGCAGTTCTCCATAGCGACGGGATCAAAGACCGTAACACGAGCGCCTTTTTCAAGCAGCATGCGAATCACCTCTAAAGACGGGGCATCTCTAATGTCATCCGTGCGGGGCTTGAAACTCAGACCCCAGAGAGCGAAACGCTTACCTTCCAGAGACTGCCCTTGGTAATGAGCTAGAATCCTGTTCACAAAATGAGCCCGCTGCTCCTTGTTCACCTCTTGAACCGCTTCCAAAATCTTCAGCTTGACCCCGTATTCCATCCCTGTCCTGGTCAAGGCATCAACGTCCTTGGGAAAGCACGACCCACCGTATCCTATCCCGGCAAAGAGGAATTGAGTGCCGATACGAGGGTCCGAGCCTATACCGCTTCGGACCATTTCGATGTCCGCCCCGACCTTTTCGCACAGCTTGGAAAGCTCGTTCACAAAGGAGATCTTGGTGGCCAGAAGGCCGTTGGCTGCGTATTTGGTCATTTCCGACGAAAGAGTGTCCATCACCAGAATGGGCTTGCCAGTCCGGACAAAGGGGGCGTACAGCTCTTTGAGGATCTCGCCGACACGGATGTCGTCCACCCCGATCACTATTCTGTCCGGCTTCATGCAATCATCAATTGCGTTGCCCTCCTTCAGGAACTCCGGATTAGATGCGACGTCAAAGGGGTGAGTCGTTTCTGAGGCGATGATTTCGCGGACTTTATGCGTCGTGCCCACCGGCACCGTGCTCTTGGTTACAAAGATCTTGTATGTCTTAATGGCCTGACCGATGGCCCGGGCAACCGTGAAGACCTGGCTAAGATCCGCGTTTCCATCATGATGCGGCGGAGTCCCGACAGCTATAAAGTTGATAAGGGAACGATCTATGGTCGCTTCCAGATCTGTGGTGAAATGAAGACGCTTTTCCGCGGTATTTCGAGCTATCATCGGCTGGAGGCCCGGTTCGTAGATCGGGACCCTCCCGTCCATGAGGCTTTGGATCTTGGCCTCGTCGATGTCCATCAGCGTGACGTCGTTGCCCATCTCGGCGAAGCAGACCCCTGTTACCAGCCCCACATAGCCGGTCCCTATAACACCTACGTGCATTCTGAACTACCTCGTTAATCGTGAAGATGACAAGCTGAAACAGCCGATTGCCAAGCCTGATATTATTACACAAAACCGGCGCAGTTCTCCAGCCAAAAAGTGGAACCGGCGCAATCAGTCGGGATTCGGTAGGGAAATAGCAAGTCCTTAGTGGGGTGTCTTTTCCAATTGGTTCAAAATCCCCCTTTCTCCCCCTTTAGAAAAGGGGGAGAAAGCCACCTCTTCATCCCCCCTTTTCTAAAGGGGGGCAGGGGGGATTTTTCCCGTCGTAAACGGAAGCATTCCTAGCCGACCCGCCGCATCAGGGCTCTCCGTAGCGCACACGGAGGTTTTCGAGTTTTCGGATGCGGTCCCGCAGATCTGCGGCCTTTTCGAATTCAAGGTCACGCGCGGCCTCGAACATCTCTCGGGTGAGGTCCTCAATAATTTTGGGGACCTGGTCCAGCGGGATGTCAGGAAATTCATCCTCCCGCTCCACTTCCACCGTAACATAATCCTGTTCGGCGAGAGACGACAGAACGTCCGTAATATTTTTGCGGATCGACTCCGGCGTGATGTTGTTTTCCCGGTTGAATTCCACTTGAATGCTTCGTCGCCGATTCGTCTCATCCAGAGCCTTCCGGATAGAGTTCGTAACACGGTCCGCGTAAAAAATGACCGTGCCCCTCGACGTTACGCGCTGCTCTCCCTGCCGTCTGGATGAGTGAACGTTCCGAACGAAGGAAACCTTCTTTGTCTGCATCCAAAATCGCCACCATCGCTACCTCGGGAATGTCCAACCCCTCCCGAAGGAGATTGATCCCGATTAGGACGTCGAACTCGCCGAGCCTCAGGTCCCTGATTATCTCCATTCTCTCTATGGTGCGGATCTCCGAGTGGAGGTATCTTACTTCCACGCCGAGACTTCCATAGTACTCCGTCAGATCTTCGGCCATTTTCTTGGTAAGCGTCGTTACCAGCACCCTCTGCCCCTTATCAACCCGTTTCCGTATTTCTTCGAGCAGGTCGTCCACCTGATCCGACGCAGGCCGAAGTTCGATGACCGGGTCCGTCAAACCGGTCGGCCGAATTACCTGTTGAACCACTTGATCCCGGCCTTTCTCAAGTTCGTATGGGCCAGGAGTGGCAGAGACATATATCGCCTGGGATACGTGAGACTCGAATTCGTTAAATCTCAGCGGCCTATTATCGAGGGCACTCGGCAAACGAAAGCCGTATTCCACCAGCGTCTGCTTTCTGGAACGGTCACCCTTAAACATGCCGCCCACCTGAGGGATACTCACGTGGGATTCGTCGATGAAAAAGAGTGAATCCTTTGGAAAATACTCGAGTAACGTGGGAGGAGGCTCGCCGGCCTTGCGCCCGGTCAGGTATCTCGAATAGTTTTCGATGCCGTTGCAGTACACCCATTTCCTTGAGCATCTCCACGTCGAATCGCGTTCGCTCTTCGATCCGCTGGGCCTCTATTAAGCGGTTGCTTTGCCTGTAATACTCGACACGCTCCTTCATCTCTTCGAGGATAAGGTCAGCGGATTCAAGAAGCCTTGATCTTTCAGTCACATAGTGGCTGGCGGGATAGATTGCCACTCTGTCGAGAGATCTCTAGGATTTTGCCCCGTAAGGGATCGATTTCGAAAATGCCTTCGACCGTGTCTCCAAAAAATTCGATCCTTACTGCCAGGGCCTCCTCGTACGCCGGGAAGACTTCGACAACGTCGCCACGGACCCTGAACGTGCCTCTATGAAAATCCATGTCGTTTCGACTGTATTGGATTTCTACCAGCTTCCTTAGCACCTGATCCCTGTCGGTGTCCTCTTTCTGGATCAGATGCACGAGCATGTTCTGGTATGCTTCCGGGGAACCCAGGCCGTAGATGCACGATACCGAGGCTATGATGATGACATCGCGTCTTTCCAGCAGTGAGCGAGTCGCGGAATGCCGCATCTTGTCGATAGTCTCGTTGATACTGGAATCCTTTTCTATGAACGTGTCCGTTTGTGGAATATAGGCTTCCGGCTGATAATAGTCGTAGTACGAGACGAAGTACTCGACGGCATTTTCCGGAAACAAGGATTTGAACTCATTGAATAGCTGCGCGGCGAGGGTCTTGTTTGGCGCCAGCACGAGGCTGGTCTTGCCGGTACGGGCGATCACGTTGGCCATGGTGTAGGTTTTGCCGGAACCGGTTACACCCAGCAGCACCTGATGCTCGAGACCCTCTTCGACTCCCTTGGCCAGCTCATCAATTGCCGCAGGTTGGTCTCCACGTGGAGAAAAATCCGAAACTAATCGAAACAAGGACATACTTGATCACTTTCAAGTGGCGATTAAATTTCGTTCGCCGGAGAAGATGGATTCACCGCAGAGAGCGCCGAGAACGCAGAGACAAACACATGGATTAACGTCGTCATATAGGCCACTGGAGCCACCCAGTCCGGCTAGTGTTGTCCCAACTTTCACGGACCGTCTGCGCTGCGCCTCAGCGGAGAGAAATGAAGAGAATACAAAATGCTCTGCGTTCTCTGCGATCTCCGCGGTGAATGATGACCCTATTTTAACTTTGGGTTCAATATCTTGAGGGACTGGTGAATCTTGCGCACTACCTTTTCAAGGTTCTTGAACCCTTCGGGTCGGTCCGAGATGGTCATTTGCAGCACACGGTCTTCGGTTACGTAATACTGCACTAATTGGACAAGCTGAATTCCTCGTAGGTCCTTGAAAGAACAGACTATGTACCCCTGAGAGCCTTCAAGGCCCGCCAGCTTACCCTCTTCCAGCACCGCGGCATCTTTCATCTCGGCTTTCAGCGTCTTCTTGAATGCGTCCAGCAGGAGTTCAGCGCTTGCACTGGCCGTGCGCCGCCGCTTTTCAACGAGAACCGTGATGCGCAGAGTGGCGCCCGGATGGGTGACTTTAACTTCATCGTTGCCGGCTGCCCGGACTTTCATGGTCGAAGGATAATCGAACGAGAATCGTTGTTCCGGGTCGGTGTACCGCGTAAAACCGCTGTCCGCAGCAAGAGCGCTCGCCGTCAGGATGCCCACCTGCAAGGAACCAAGCAGCAGAGAAATCAGGATTCTCAACAATCTTCCTATCATGGCCTTACGGCCTTTCTTTGGGAAGTCTTGCTAGCCATTGCCACCGCCCTGCGTCTTCGGTTCTTGGTCTGACGGGACGCTAACTGGGCCGCCCTGCGGGGGCAACTTCCGCCATCGTGTCACCGCTTCCCCCAGCGACCTTGCTGTCTGGTAAACCGCTCGATCGAACCCCTTCTGGACTGCACTCCGAAACCAGGCGGCATGAGGGGTCTCATGGTATGAGGCCAGCGCTTCTAGTTCCTTATCGTCAACGGAACGAAACGTGTAGGCAAACGCAACGAAGGCAACGTCTTCCGTGCGATTCTGAGTCGACCGAATCGCGTTTTCCATAATATTCATCTTTTCTTGAACCGCTTCCGCGGATGTGGCAAGCCCCGGGCCTTCAGCCGGCGAGCCGTCGACCAACCCCCGTATTGCGCTTCTCAACAATGTGCCGTTGAAATCCGAGACCCCTTCAGCCTTCATAATTCTTCGCAAAAGGCTCAACCTGGGTTCTTCCAAGGAAGACGCTATCTTGCGTCCCTCCCTAATGCTCTTGAGCAGCGTTGGGTCGAGCGAAGCCTCTTGGAGATGACCGATTTTTCTCCCAACTTTGGAATCGTAAAAGCCGATCACTTTTTCAATACTCTCTTTGTCAAAATCTTCCCTGACCGCGGCGCGGACTATAGACAGCAACGCCTCTTTGCCGGCTTCCTTTTTTACATATGCGGCCACCTCATTTCTCATTTTCGCATCGGGAAATGCATCTCCGGGTATTGCCGAGAGAATCGCCCCGCCCAGTTTCTCCAACGGGCCGGTCACTCCGGACAACTTTAGCGCCTTGTTTGTGAGCGAATCAGCGTCCGTCCCTTGTGCGCTAGATGGGGCGTGGCATACAGTTATTAAAAGAAAGGCTACCATCAAGTACATAAACACGCGCTGAACGAGGAGCTTTAGCCGACAATGGTGCAAGCTGGGGGTAGGGGCAGATCCGAGTGTCTGCCCTGATTTGACCGCACAGACTGGTCCGCTCCTCCATGCTTTGGGTATGGTGAATTTGTCTGGTCTTTTGCGTATCACCATGGTGCCCTTTCCTTGTTCTCTTCCTACATCCTCTGCGAACGCCGCTTGATCTCGATTCCTTCCTGGGGCTTACGCGTCCCACGCATGGCTCCGCCTCAGAGTCGCCCGAAGGTTGGGCCGGATGGCAGGATCGCGCTCACAGATCGTGGAATTCCCCAGGGACCTGTCTCAACTGCCCGTCATCACCTACCGCGACTAGGGTAATGGTGGCGGTAACGAGGTAATCCTTGGGTTCGCCTTTTTTGATGATAATTTGCTTCACGACTATTCGGAATCGGGTGGTGCTCTCAATCCAAGTTCGTACTACAAGCTCATCCCCCAACTTCGCGGGCGCATGGAAGACCATCTCTATCTTGTGGACCATGAATGAGTATCCCTGATTGTGGTATTCCACTACGCCGGCTAATCGATCCGCCAAGTATTCGGTGCGCGCTCTTTCAAGGTATTTCAAGTAGTTGGCATGATAGACTACGGCCATACAGTCCGTGTCCTCATAATAGACCTTGCATTCAAAAAGACGCTCCCGGGATTGGGCAGGATCCTTGTCAACGGCTCGCTTAAGAGTATCCAAATTTAACATCCTTTGAAGTACTGAAGAGAAGCCATCGAAGCACCGGACCCTCTTTGGTTCCGAAGGCTCGATGGATTATCGCATAATACAAGTCTGGTCTCAAACAGCGAGAATCGTTTGGCGGTGAAACTGGCACTGACCTGGCGCCCAAGGTGGCGCACAGGTCAGTGGCACCCAACATCCGGTCGATATTGGGCCCTGGATGCCATCCCGCGCCTCGCGGGAGGCTTTGTCAGATCCCTGCCGGATTTAGTGGATTTTTCCCTGATAGGTCACTAACGGGATTCAGAACTCATTGTAGTTCCTATGTCATGCGCCTCGTTCTTTTGTTCAAGGATTGCTGACCTGGCCAACGTCTACCCATTCAGCCAGTGTGGATGCGTAAACTGGATCTAAATGCCGACTGGAGAAGAGAAATATTGTGCCGATGGAGGTGATCGTCTGCGCGATGTCCTGATATTCTGGGTCTTGACCCATTCTTCTCATAGACTCCAAAATCTCGTCCTGGGCGAGGTCAAATGGCGATTCCCTGAAGATATTGATAGGAACAGGCCGTGGATAGATTTTGGAATTCTCTCGAACGATCTCCGCTATAAGCGAATTTTCTTCTTTCCGTATAAGGATACCCGCGTATGTGTCGCTCAAGCTCAGCGAAGAATAAAAGTGGGGGACCCCATTTTTGCCTGAAACTTCCTTGAGGTCTTCATTTTCCTTTACCAACTCTGTGAGGATGGCTTCAAGATTAGCCCCGTGGCCAGAAGTCTCTGATTTTGGTAGACCGTGCTCAGCCAGTTTCTTCAACATCTCCTCTAGTTGCACGAGCTGCCCGGTTTCGCTCTTCTCGCGAATTATTTTCACTATTGCCAGACTGATCTTTTCGCATTGCTCCACGTTTCCCTCCTAGGGCAGAAGGCCCTTCTTGGTCAGGTGGTCAGCCACATTTCCAAGCCCAAGTCTTCGATAGGTTACAGCTGTCGGAGATCCGGTCTTCGTATCCCAACCCATTTCTTGGTAGTACATGTCCATCGCCAACTTGATGTCTTCCCTATCCATGAGAATGGTTCCTTTACCCAAGGGTTCCTTGTCCGTCGCATCCGTGAATACCCAATCCGGTATGGTGTCATGTCTGGTCCGCATTTCTTTGGTTCCCATGTCGCGAATAGTAAGTGCTCGATGGAGCGTAAAAATCCGCTCTGCGACTTTATCCAATTCTTCGCGAGATTTTTTGTCGCCGGTAGCCAGGCTGTAGAGCAACGATTCGATGGAGTCGTCACCTCGATAATCCCGCTCCTTTAAAGGGGAAGCAATCCACGGCCCCATCCAATTACAGAGCGATAGAGAATCATGTAACTCTTTTCTCAGAAGAGACCATTTCGCCATCTTGGCCTTGTACACGTTCATCGGCGTATAAGCCGCGATTGCATCTACTGCGTCGGATGAGCCCCAGATCTCAGCAGCCAATCGCTTCTGAATCTCTATCGGCAATCCGTTCCGAGTAAAATTGGCGTGGGAATGGCATTGGGCGTCACGATTGTATTGGGTGTTGATGATCACTCCGCATTGTCCGGCGTCCTCGTTGGCATGATGTTTGGGATGACCCAGTTTCCAGTATGCTACCTTAAGATCCTTCTGCCACTCCTGCTCTGGAATACCCCAGCGCTCCAAAAGATAACCTGTCCCCAACCCGAGCACAGTTGCCAGTTCACCGTCTTTCTCCGCTATTCTCGGAAGAAGTTCGAAGAGGAAAGTTGGATCGCCCTTCTCATACTTGTCCCATGAATAGCTCTTGAATTCGTCCTCACCGATTTTGTTTCTTATCGTACCATTGTAGTAAAGCTCTTGGAAATCGCGTTGCATTTGACCGTAATTTTCCCAAATTCCAAGGTCGTCGGCCAGGTGCATGCCTACCATGCACGCTTCAATGGCTGTATCACCCCTGGGACCATCGGGAAATGTCTTGAAGAAACCTTTGCCAAACATCAGTCCCGTGCATGTATTCTGTCCCACGGCCGGAATACCGTATTTAGTGGAAACCGCGGGGACATTGAGCACAGTATGGCAGCGAATGGGACAGCTCGCACAGCCGTTTCCTCTCACGGTGTATTTCCAGGCGTTGTCTCCGAGGAAGAAAGCTGCATTGTTGGTCCGGTAAGCAATCTTGTTCAAGTTGCGCGGATCACAGGCTCCCGTCTCGATATTCGGTTCTGCCGCGCCCCATTTCCTGCCCTTGGAAGCAACCCAACGCGAACCGGCACTATAGTATTCGGCCCACGGCTGTGGGGTATTAGGAACGACGTGTTGATTGTTGGCTCCTAAGAGCGAAAGGTGCAATTTGACGATCTTCTCCCATTCTTCTTTACTTCCGGCAATACGCACGCTCCCGGTCCCGCGGACACCAATGGCCTTCAGATTCTTTGAGCCCATCACGCCGCCAATACCGCCGGCGGAATGTGAATACGAGTTTATCACCACGGACATGGGAACCAATTTTTCTCCTGCCTGACCGATTGCAGCAACCGAAGCCTCCGGTCCCATCTGCTGGTTGATTTCAACCGCAGTCCGCCGTATACCCTGCCCCCAAAGATGGCTGGCATCTTGAATTTCAGCTTTACCATCCGCAATCTGGAGCCATACCGGACGATCGGCCCTGCCTTCGATGATGATGGCATCAAAACCGGCATACTTGAGTTCCGCCGCAAAATGGCCGCCCATGTGACCGCTTGCTACTAGAGATTTCGGCCAACAGGTAGGCCACAGAGTTGTTACGGCTGTCCTTCCGTTACATGGGGCTCCCGTCCCGGCCAAAGGGCCTACGGCAAAGATAATCTTATTGGCCGAGTCAAAAGGTTTGGTACCCGCTGGGACCTCGTCCCAGATCACTGAGTATCCTATTCCCGTCCCCCCCAAATAATCTGTGTATTTCTGTATGGTATCTTCGGTTGAGATTCTCCCGGTTGATAAATCAACCCTAAGAACTTTTCCTGCCCATCCTCCAGGCTTAGGCATTTTTCCTTATCTCCTGTGCGTCACTTCTTGTGGCAATCGTTGCAGGTCTGAGCTTTTTCAGGGAAGACCGCTGCTGCGGGTAATGCTCGGGGTGGTATCTCGTTGGTCAGATCACGCCATGCTATGTAGCTCAGTGCGCCGGCCGGGCAGGCCTCAACACATTTAGGATTCCCGTCGCAAAGAGAACATTTGGTAGCCTTATTCGTATCTGGGTCAAAGGACATCATTTCCCAGGGACAAGCCCTTTGACACATTTTGCAACCAACACACTTGTTGGGATCCACGACGCGCGCATTGGCCGGCGGCTTCACAATGATGGCGTCATTCGGACAGGCGTCTGCGCAGGGCACAGGATGAGCACATTGTTTACAAACATCCTGGATGACCAACCCGTTTCCCCACGTACCTTCACCCCGCTGCCCGGCCTGGATGCCCTTCGATCCAAAATTAAGATTTCGACCAATCTTGATTCTCGCAATTGTCGGAGAAGCTTTGCCGTCATTGAATTCGGTGCATGCCAACTCACAGCGCCGACAGCCCCCGCACTTCGTCGCATCTGCTATGATGACGCCTTTTGCCTGATCCATAATAATGAGAGGCGTCTCATTTGCTCCCCAAGCCTTCAAAGCGGAAACCGCCACAACCATGACTCCGCTTATAAGAAGAAACTCACGCCGTGAAAACCGTTCGCTCAATCCTATGAGGTTCAGAGTCTCCGGTGAAATCTCATGCCTTTCGTTTTCATGGCTCATTTTTTCCCTCCTTCAAAGGGCTGCCCATCTTCTTACCCACTCTCCGGTTAAATTAAGACCTTTCATCTTCTCAAGTTAATTTCTGGAAAGAAGTGTAATCGCGAGCGCGTGGGCGGTCAACATCTCGAGGGCTTTAATGCTAGGGTATCACCAACCACAGACAAATGGAAAGTAATCGGCCGAGAGTAATGGCAAGATCGGGATCTGACCTGTTTCAAAACTGTTTCCGGAGAGATCTTTGTGCAGAGGGCCGCGGATCCGGAAGCTGTCGGATCGCTGGCGGGCGTAGCGGATTCTTATTGTATTAAAGCGCTTGACGAGTGAGAGACCGTTCTTTGTCCGTTTCTGCGAATTTCGAGGGGTGCCACGCTGTTCAGACTGGATTCGTGAAACGATCTCGTGTAAATTGCAGTGTAATACTTTCAAATGGGGGCCGGAGACATGAAGAACTGCTGGCTATATTCTCGGGTTTTCTTGTTATTTGTGGCCGTTTTCCTTGGTTCAATATCCAGCGTCCAATCCCAGGACCTTTTCAGGGAAATGGATCAACTCAAGAAAGAGATCTCCGATCTCAAGAATGAGGTCAGCAATCTCAGGAACCTGGTTTACGATTTGAGAAAAGCAGTGTTGACGTCGGCCACGGCCACGGATCAGCAGCCTTCTGAAAAAGTGACTCCCAAAGAAGAGAAGGTTGCGAAACCGGAGCAACCAGTTGACGAAAAGCAAGTGACAAAGGTCGCATGCCAGGCTGTTGGGAAATTCTTTTCGGAAGCCGAGGCCAGTGTCAGAGCCAGCGATGCTTCGATTGCCGAGGCAAGGATGAAGAAGGCCCTGCACAACATGAACTCGTCGCTTCAAGAGTATGCTAAGACGCATAGAGTATCCAAGCTTCTCGCAATTTATGAAGGTCTTGCCTGGGACACTTATGTGGCCGTGGAACTGCGCAGGAGTGTGCAGGGAAACGAGGATTTTTTGAAGGTTCTAGGGCAGCACAAGCAGAAATACATCGACACCTGCCCGAAAGAATAATTTGGGGTGTTCTAGCGCACCTCTTTGCCGGTGAATTTTCCCCGGCGTCCGTCCTGATCGCACTCATAAGTCCAATTTGTCGCGTGAATACCGTTCTCATCAACGGCCAGTTCCAGTTCAGTCTCCGCGTCTGACCCGTGATCTCCGCACTTCCAGTCGGTCACCTTTATCGGGGCCATCGCTCCAAGCAGAGATTCCCATTGCCAGGCTTGCAGGACCAGTGGCCTCTCTGGATGTTCGGTTGTACGAAACGCATGCAAGCGAGGATTCTGGCGAGATACCCCTATCGCTACACTCATCTTCTTGCCACAGGGCAATGTTCCCACCTGTAGTATGAATTCGGTGGCCTGACCATCGTGATCATAGTCCCTGAAACGCATTACCGTGGCAAGCGGACGGGCCCGCACTCGCTCAGCGAAATCCCGCGAATTGCTCTGGTCCATGTCTGTTTCGTGAACGTCCCACTGGCGCAAAACGACTTGCCCTTCTTCTCCAGGTGTGTCGAATTCTCCGGTGAATAGAAGTGCCAGTTCAAAACGCTCATCTCCTTGTCCTGGTCTCTTCCTTACCAGTACCAAATTGCCTTGTTCTCCGAAGGCAAAGCCGCTGCAGGGACAAGTCGACCATACGTCCGGTTCATCTGGAGAACATGCCGGGCTTGGAGGGGTTGCCCATTCAAGACGCCAGTGTTCTTCGACTCCGTCCACAACAACCTTGTGCTCTTCGCGAGTTACAGGAGTAAGATTTTCACCAAAGGCAGACATGCCGGTCAGAAGTACAACAAGACACATTAAGTATTTAAGAGCCATCTGTTCCATCTCCGTTCTAAGGCGCCTCCCGGCCGGAAAATAATTAAACACAACAGTTCTGCGGCAGCTCTTCCCCGTGTTAATCGGGCTTGCCGGTGAGATACTTGTTCCCCGCGGGCCAGATGTCCATTACCTGGCGCATGATGGCAATTTCGCCCACGTGGTAGGCGTTGTGATCTGCAGCAAGGACGATTTCTCGGAAGATATTGTAACCCGGGGCATGAGGAATGGGGGCGAACAGGTCGGTCTTCTGATCCCGGACGATTTCCTTCAGCGCTTCAAGGTCGGCCTGGACGCCTTCGATGCTCTTGCGCCACCCCTTTTCATCGGTCGTCTCTTCCGGGCGAGGACGGTACCCCTCCGGATATTTCGGCGACACGTGATCGGGGTTCCGGATGAACTCCAGAATATCCCACTGGGCGATACGGATGTGCTCCACGAAATGCCAGAAGGAATACGGGGTATCAGGGGCCTTGCTGTTGATATGCTCCAACGGGAAATCGGATAGCACATCATCGAAGCTCATGTGCGCGTTCCGCCCCTCCAGAAGCGCCAGCAGTTCTTTCCTCAACACATCGTTAGCTTTCATGAGATATCCTCCCTCGGCGAATTTCTTTGCTCCTGCACAGATTTACCATTCGATTCCAGAGCCCTATAATTAGCATTTTCCCTCTATTTGACCTCGGAGTGCCCACCACGTAATTGATCGGAAAAAAGGAATTGAACAGACATGGAAGACCTTGGCGGTAAGACGTTCGATGCACCTATTTCTTCTCTTGCTGCTCTTGAAGTTCTTGTCTCCTTTTTCCCAATTGTTGTTCCATTTGCTCTTCCAATTTGCTCCTCTTCAGATCCAATTCCTGCTTGGCACGTTCCATGATCTGCAGCTTCTTTTGTTCGATTAGCTGTTTCCACGTTTGAATGTCTTGTTTCGTTTCCGGAGGCAGATTCTGGGTAAATTTCAGCAGGTCATTTTTTGCACGGACTATGACATCCTGCTTGAATGTTTGGTATTCCTTTGTCATTTGCTCCAGCAATTGTTGCCTGATCTGCTCAATCTGTTGTGTCGTTTCCGCGCTATCTTTGCTCTGTGTCGGAGCAGCAATACTGAAATGAGAGATGCCGATTGCCAACACAATAATCAGCAAACAACTGGGTTTTATCATGGCCTTCTCCTTCCGCAAATTCCGGCCATTCAGTTGCGAACACGTATTCAATCACATACAAAAAATGTATGAAGCCCTACACGGGAGTGCAAGGATTGGGCGACTATCAGCCTTGGGACTGTGTAAGACGAGATCTGAGGATTTTCTGGGTAAATATTGCGGCAAGGATCGTCGGCATGACGAGTAATTGCACGGGCCGCGCGGCTCAGAAAACTTCGGAACGACATCCGAGGGGAAAAATACCCCACAATAGTTCCCGCTACAACGCGCCGCTTCTGTTCAGCCTTGAGCGCTCCGCGTCTTCCTGATGAGTTCACGGGCTTTGGTCAGGTGTTCCATGACCTTCTGGAGGTTTTCGTCGTTTCTTTCGTTAAGGTAGCTGATAATGGCATCACATGCCTGGTAGGTCTCTGTTATTGATTCCCGTATTACGGCATGAAAGGGGCCATACTTGGGGGGGGGGATTATGGCGAACGTCTTCGAATCAAGGTTCTGAAGTTCCCTCTTCATCGAGTCCATCTTCAGGTAGATCTCCTTGGGCACGATGGGGGCGTCGGCGTCGGAAGGGTCGTAATCGGCGATGTTCAGCGACGGGGCCCTGGTCATGAGTAGGGAGAGTTCCTCTAGCAAGGGAGCGGTCTCTCTCAGGTATTCCCTGACTTCGGGGCTGTCCAAGGCTTCCTGGGCCAAGGGAGAGGGCAGGACCTCTTTCGCGGGCGGAGTCGATCGCTCGACACCGGGATGGGCTCGCTCAGTTTCTGCGGGTTCCTCAAGGGCCGGAGGCGTGAGCGCTGAAGGAACCGGCTCCCTCAATGCAGGTTCGGGCAAATGTTCGGGGGTGGGTGCTGTCAGCGGCGGTGCGGGTTCCGGTGAAATCAATACTTCCTTTGCCGCATCAGGCTCCACACCAGGGATTGTTTCCGGCTCACGGCGCGGATCAAGCGGTATCCCCTCCTTGGAGCCTGCATCATCTTGAGCCTTGATCGATTCGAGGGGCGTAGTCTTCGAAGGACTTTTCACGGGTTCCAGGTTCATCAGAGGTGGTATTACCGGCGCGGTCGTTTTTCCCAGACGCTCTTTTTTCGGTGCAGGGGCCTCCATAATATCTTCCGGCGCTGCCGGGGACTGTAACACGGGAGGGCGGTATTCTTTCTCCGGGGTCTCCTGAACCGGCCTCCGCTCCAGAGGCTTCTCTACCGCGGGACTGCGATCCAAAGGTTCGAAAGGCAAACTATTAACATCAGGCCCACCCGGTAGAGCGGTGGGACGCTCCGCAGGCTGAGGAGGTTCTGCTGCCTCCGCGGGAGGAAGTTCTTTCGCCGGGGCGGGGGTGACAGAGGGCAGTTCCTTTGGCGGCGTCGGGGTAGAGGACGGAGCCGACTTGTCCCCTATGATCCGATTCATCCGGATTTCTGGTATGGGAACCATGTACCCGCTGTTTCCAATGGGAGCAACGCTTTGACCTGGCGGAACGTCGCCTGCTCCAGAGGCTTGAGACTTACCTTCACCACCGGTTTGGGCTGCCGCCTCGAAGCAAAAGGACTGACCAAAGCAAGAAACAGCGATAAGTGCGGCAAAGACGAGCGCACGGGGAGGGCAGAAGCGTACGCAAGCAGAAAGTTATGAGCCGACGGTGGATGGCGCGGATCCTCATGAGTTGTTACCTCTGACAATGAGGTCAGAAGATTGCATTACAATTTTAGACTGTTGTGTCGGATTCGTCAAGTTCTGTGATAATTTTGTGCAATTGTGCAGTAGAAGAGGGCCGGGGTTCCAAATTGTGAATTCGGTCCAGAATTCCGTTGATAAAAGCTGAGGAATTGTCTGCGCCGTACTTCTTCCCGATCTCTACGGCCTCATTCAAGATGACTCTGCTGGGAATCTCCGGAAAATTGGTGATCTCTGCTATAGCCATTCTCAGGATATTGCGGTCGACACGGTTGATTCTGTGCAGCTTCCAATGATGGGACAATTGGGCTATCAACTCGTCTAGTACTTTCAAGTCCCGGGATACGGCCAATACGAGGTCGCGAGCAAAGTCCTTCATGACCCGATGCATCTTGACGACTTCCTCCGGATCGGATTCGAAATGTCCCTCCAGGAACTCCCACACCTCAGCCGGGTCCTGGTTCCTGGCGTCAGCAGCGAACAACACCTGAAGTACGAATTCACGAGTCTTGCGTCTGGAAGGCACTAGAAAATGAAGAGTTTCCGTAGAAAAATGTAAATATCGTCAGACCTTGAAGACCTGGTCTCAATTACATTTGCTTGAGAAGATTAGCCATCTCAATAGCGGACATGGCTGCTTCAGCACCTTTGTTACCTGCCTTGGAGCCCGCCCTCTCGATTGCCTGTTCGATCGTGTCCGTGGTCAACACGCCAAAGCTGACTGGAATAGAGGCTTGCAAAGCGGTCTGGGCCACTCCCTTGGCAACCTCGGCTGCGATGTAGTCAAAGTGTGGGGTCGAGCCCCTGATAACCGCTCCCAGGGCTACTACGATGTCGTGCTGTCCCGAGCGAACCATTGCTGACACCGCCTGCGGAATTTCGAAGGCCCCTGGGACTCTCACAATTGTAATATCTCCCTCAGAAGCTCCGTGTCGCACCAGCGCGTCGATAGCGCCTGAAATCAACCTCGACACAATAAAATCATTGAAGCGGCTTGCCACGAGAGCTGCCTTCAAGCCGCTGGCATCGAGACCTCCTTCAATCTGTCTGGTCATGCAGCCTCCGATGTTTCTTTCGAATGGGTGGGCTTATTGCCGCCTGTCCCTGCACCCACCGTCACGGTAGATTCTTGAGATCATAAAGGTGGCCCATCTTGTCTTTCTTGGTCTTGAGATAGCGAAGGTTCGTGGCGCACGGCTCGACAAAGATGGGTACCTGTTCCACTACCTCCAGGCCGTAACCCTCTAATCCCACTATTTTGGTGGGATTGTTGGTCATCAGGCGCATCTTGCGAACGCCGAGATCCGCCAGCATCTGGGCCCCTATGCCATAGTCTCTCAAGTCAGGTTTGAAGCCTAGTCTCAGGTTGGCTTCGACCGTGTCACACCCCTGGTCCTGAAGGGCGTACGCTTTTATTTTGTTCAGCAAACCGATGCCGCGACCCTCCTGCTGCATGTACAGGATGACGCCTTTGCCGGCCTCTTCAACCATGTGCATGGCTTTTTCCAATTGACTCCCGCAGTCGCACCGCTTGGAGCCGAAGACATCACCGGTCAGGCACTCGGAATGAACCCGGACAAGAATTGCTTCGTCCGGATTGACTTCTCCCTTAACGAGGGCCACATGGTTATGCTTATCCACGTCGTTCTCGTAGACTATGAGCCTGAAGTCCCCTCCGAAATCGGTGGGGAGCGTTGTCTCAGCGCCCCGTCTGACGAGCCTCTCGTTGTGCATGCGGTACTTGATGAGATCCTTGATGGTGCATATCTTGAGCCCATGGCGCTCAGCCATAACCATCAGGTCAGGAAGCCTCGCCATCGTGCCGTCATCGTTCATCACTTCGCAGATCACCCCGGCAGGGGTGCAGCCCGCAAGTCGGGCCAGATCTACACTCCCTTCAGTCTGTCCTGCACGCACCAGAACACCGCCTCCACGAGCCCTTAGAGGAAACACGTGGCCGGGTGAAATCAGATCCTTTGGTGAGGCATCCTTGTCAACCGCGGTGATAATAGTTACCGCCCGATCATGAGCTGAAATACCCGTCGTAACCCCTTTAGCCGCCTCGATGGAGACCGTGAACCCGGTTCCAAAAGGGGACTTGTTGTTATTCACCATCATGGGGAGTTCTAAGGACTGGATCTTTTCCGGGGTCATAGATAGGCACAGCAAACCCCGGCCGTACTTTGTCATGAAGTTGATGGCCTCTGGAGTAACCTTCTCAGCGGCCATAGTGAGATCGCCTTCATTTTCGCGGTCTTCGTCATCAACGAGTATTACCATTCGGCCATGTTTAATTTCTTCAATGGCCTCTTCAATTTCGACCAGAACGCTCATTAAGCCGTCCTCCTTCAGATAAATCCGTGCTCTCTAAGAGTTTGTTCGTCCACGCCGCCCTTTGTTCCGCGAGCGGAAATGAACTTTTCAATATACTTTCCGATGAGGTCAAATTCCACGTTAACTGTATCATTGATCTTTTTTTCGGTCAACCCCGTCAACAGCGCAGTATGCGGGATGATCATCACCCAGAAGCGTTGGCCTTGCACTCGATTCACCGTCAGGCTCACCCCGTCAACAGCAACGCTACCTTTCTCAATCAGATAGCGCTCCGAGTCCACGAGGAAGCCCATAAGGAACCCAACTCCGGTAGGTCGCTTCTCGACCACCTGCCCTACACAATCCACGTGGCCGGCCACCAGGTGCCCCCCGAGTCGTGAATCCAGCCGCATTGCCTTTTCCAGGTTGACTTCAGTACCGGCTTTCATATTGCCGAGAGTTGTTACCCGCAGGGTTTCCGGAGAGACATCCGCGGTGAACTCATAACGCGAGGAATCAATTGCCGTCGCAGTTAAACAGGCCCCATTGACGGAAATGGAGTCCCCTTCTTTCACATCCGTTAAATCGAGGTCTGAAGCGATGCGAATTCTGACAAAGGCGCCTCCGGGCTCAATGCCTTTTATCTTCCCTCGCGCTTCAATTATACCAGTAAACATGCTTCCTTCCTGAACTGACCTCGTGGAATCAGAGTGCCGCGGGGCAATACTGGTTCCCACGGATATCGGACATCGTTGTAAAATCAGCGGGCCATATTAGCAGCACACGCTGATCCAGTTGGAATATACAAGAAACTCGGGTTATTTCAATAGGTAGGGGCACGGTCGCGCGGTTCCCGGGATGCCCCTACAAATCCAGCGGTCCGCATGGCGCCTTTTGTTAACGACTTTATAATCACCTGTATTAATTTACACCTTCCTCTGTAACTGAGAAAGCTTTATCGCCCATCGGATCCTTCCAGGCGGTCAGCAGGTGCCTGTTGCGAACCCTTCCCATAGATGCAAGCAGATTGGATCGCACATGAGGAACCTCCCCTTCGATCTGGTTCAGTAGCCCCTTTACCCATTGTCGTCGAGAACCGCTCATCCCCTGGTACGCGCAAGAACATCCCAGAATGGGAACTCCGAGACTTTGGGCACATTGGCGAGTCAACTCTTCCTTCACATAGACCAAGGGGCGAATAATGGTGTTCCGGCCATCGTCCGCGAGAAGGTGCGGGCTCATGCCTTTAATTGAGCCGTTAAAGAAGAGATTGAGCAACAGAGTTTCCACGAAGTCATCGAGATGATGCCCGAGTGCAATTTTATTCCAACCTTCCCTCGCTGCGTACGTATAGAGCATGCCCCGGCGCAGCCTAGAGCAGAAAGAGCATGGATTGGTGCCTTCCGTAAGATTCTCATTCACCACTTTCACTATGTCACCCGGTATAACCCGGTGAGCTATTCCGTCGCGGTCGAGGCGTTCCGAAAGGTGGGTGCAATCGAACACTGTATTCCCCGGATGGATTGTCACCGCGGCCACCTCGAAATTGACCGGGGCCTTGGCCTGCAGATGCTTAAGCGTATAGAGCAGTGACCAGGAGTCCTTGCCTCCCGACAAAGCCACAAGCACACGGTCGCCGTTTTCGATCAGCTTGAAATCGCCTATGGCCCTTCCCACCAGGCGCGTGATGCTCGTGAAGGCGCGATTCTTCATGGGTCACGTGTCCGATTATTGAACGGAAACTTTCCATCTGTCATGCGGTCTTGATAACAAGCGTACACTCTGTTCCCGGATTTCTGTTTGGTTATCATTTACTTATAAGATGGATAACGGATGATGTCCAGGACCGAGGCCAATGAAGCGATGAATGAAATGATTATTGCGTAACGCGGCTTGGCCAAGGGCCATTCTTGACACTTTGTGCTGTATGCTCACAGACCCAGCCTGAATGCTTGGGAAACTAAATCAAAAGGTTTATAATGCCTTTGTTTGCGAGTATTCCGATTTGTGGAGAGAAGATTTGATTTTTCTGAACAATGTCTCAAAGTTCTTCAACGGTAAACCCCTATTCCAGGAAGTAAACATAAGCGTCCAGCGGGGCGACCGGATAGGGATAGTCGGCCCGAACGGCGCGGGCAAGTCAACAATTCTGGGGATGATGGAAGGCGCTCTGACGCCGGATGACGGAGAGGTCTCCATTGAAAAGAGGATCCGGATGGGAGTGCTCCATCAGGAACTGATACAGGGCAATGACGGCCCTATCCTGCAAGAGGTTATGAAGATCTCGGAGGATCTCCAAGATGTGCGGGAACGCCTTCGGGATTTGGAAAAGGAGATGGCGCTCCTTTCCGAACATAGCGCTCACGCGGAATCCCTCATTGATGAGCAAGGCAGTCTTCTGCAGGAGTTCGAGCGCTATGACGGGTACACATTGGAGGCCCGCGCGTTGAAAGTTTCTGCAGGGGCTCGGATTCCAACTCGGGGATGCGCAACGGCGCTGGAGCGAGTTTTCCGGCGGCTGGCGCATGAGAGTGGCCCTTGCCAAGATTCTTCTTGCAGAGCCCGATGTGCTCCTGCTGGACGAGCCTACCAACCACTTGGACTTGGAGAGTCTACTCTGGGTCGAGGAATATCTCACAGGCTTCAGTGGAGCCCTGGTCCTGGTTTCTCACGATCGCGCCTTCTTAAACAGATTGGTCAACAAGGTAATGGAGGTGGATCGCGGGAAGGTCTCCGTTTATTCGGGCAACTATGATACCTACGAAACAACAAGGCAGATGCAGGACCAGATCCTCATCTCCTCGCACAAAAACCAGCAAGAGAAGATCAAACGCATACAGAAGTTCATCAACCAAAACAGGGTCAAGGCCAGGACTGCCAGCCGCGTTCAGAGCCGAGTTAAGATGCTGGACAAAATGGAAAGGGTTGAGCTTCCTCCCAGGCCCAAGACCCTGAAGTTCACGTTTCCTCAGCCGCCTTCTTCCGGCAAACGGGCCCTGGAAATAACGGGCCTTGTCAAGCGATTCGGCCAGAATACTGTGTACAACGGCTTCTCGCTCAACGTAGATCGAGGAGACCGCATCGGACTGGTCGGCCCCAATGGAGCAGGTAAATCCACTTTGATGAAGATTATTGCCGGCCTTTTGCCGTACGAAGGGGGAAACGTGAAGTACGGACATATGGTTAAGCCAGGCTACTTTGCACAACACCAGTCCGAGAGCCTGAACTCGGAGAGGTCTATCCTCCAGGAGGCGGGTTCTGCCTCTCCCGGTATCATGGAACAGGAGGTTCGCAACCTTCTCGGGGCGTTCCTCTTTTCCGGGGATGACGTGCAGAAAAAGGTGAAAGTGCTTTCCGGAGGTGAAAAGAGCAGGTTGGCTTTGACCAAGATACTGCTCTCGCCCCCTAACTTGCTCTTAATGGATGAGCCGACCAACCATCTGGACATTCCGTCGTGTGAAATCCTCGAGGAGGGTCTGAAAAAGTACGAGGGGACCCTTATCCTCATCACCCATGACCGCCGGCTCATGAATTCAATTTGCACAGGTATCCTCGAGGTCGAGAAAGGGAGCACGGAGTATTACTTAGGGAACTATGAGGATTACCAGTACAAAAAGGGCTTGAGTTGCAGGCCGAGTTGGAAGCCCCGGTGTTAGAGGTTGTACCAACTACTAAGGAGAGCGAGTCATCTCCGCCGACAGAATCCCGGAAGGAACGTAAACGTCGCGAAGCTCAGAGCCGGATCGCTCTGTTTAAGAGACAGGCCCCGATAAGAGATGAGATTCAGAAGATTGAACGCGATCTGGAAGCCAAAGAGTCCCGCAGGAAGGAAATAGAGAGTCAATTGGCGGAGCCGGCCAATTACGACAAAAAGGAATTGATTGTTCCTCTTCTGGAAGAAGGCCCGCTCCTGGACAGGGAGATCCGGGAATTGGAATCACAGTGGGAAGACTTGCACGCGAAATTAGAGGAAATTGAGCAAAGCGTGCTGACTGGATAGGCTTCGCGCGTTAGCACCCGTTATATCCATTGCCGGATTCTTAGTTCGCTTTGCTCATTCTGACATTGCGAGGAGTGAGATCCCGCGTTCCGTGGGAAAGCAATCTCGTTGGTGGGGCGAGCATCCTGCCCGTTCTTCAGAGACAGGCCAGATGAGACTGTCTCAAAACTCACAGACGTACCAGAATCGTAGCACGATGCGTTGGTAGGGGCGGGTTTCATACCCGCCCTTGGTCGGATCAGCTCAAGATGGGCGGGTATGAAACCCGCCCCTACCAACGCGCGTCTCGCAATTACCCCTAGAAAGACGGGCACCGTACCGCGTTGAGCGTCGCGAATGTACATCGGTATCGTGTCACGATTTCGCGACCCCCAAGGGTTTTGAGACAGTTTCAGATGCCTGTCCCACCAGTGGATAGGCAATCCCGCCACGAGCGGGGCTGTCCCACCGATCTGTGTCCCTGGTCGGTGTGTGTCTCCGAGGTCAGAAGGTCAAGACTTTCGGCGCATGCCCTTGAGTTATGGAAAACCGCCATCACGTCTTGTGGTAATAGATGCTGATGGAGTGCTTTGCCTCGCCAACGTGCTGGAACACGCCGTCGAAAGCCGCCTGGACCTCTTCCAGATTGGGTCGCCTTGAAGGATCCAAGTCCATCATACTCTCTACCGTGGCTGCAATGTGCTCAAGAGTTGTATGCTTTTTCAGCAACGGATTGAGCTGAGTTAATTTGGGGCGAGGTTCACGCTCGATCCTGAGTATTTGTTTGATTAGATCCTGGCGGTTCGCGGTCTTTGGAAACACCATGGGCAGCTTGCCGGTCAACAGCACTGTAAAAATTGCGCCCACGCTGTAAAGGTCTGACTGAAAGACGCTCTTACCTCTCGCCTGCTCTGGCGCCATATAGGCGAATGTCCCAACAACCTTTCCCTTGAAAAGGTCTTCAATGGCCCCCTGCCCTACTGCCAGTGCCACTCCGAAATCAATCACCTTTATACGGTTGAGCCGTTCGTTCTCATTGACCATATATAGGATATTGTCCGTCTTAAGATCCCTGTGCACTACGCCTTTGGCCCGGAGCACTCTCAGACATTCCAAGAGTTGATTAATAATAATTTCCAGGGTCGCCAGGTTCAATCTGCTTTCCGTGGCGAACGGCGGTTTGTACTTTTCTTGCCAGTTTCTCTCAACGAGCTGCGTAACATTGTCATTTGGATGGTAGCCATTAATAAGCAGCTTTTCGTCGTTTCGTTCCACCAGCCCATGATACTCAACAATATAGGGATGTTGGTCCGGTGACTGCACCCTGGCGTGCATCGCCGCCTCATAGGTTAGGAGCTTCACGGGGTCTCCGAGGGAGGGGGAGATTTGGGCCTTGACTTTCTTGAGCGCCACGATCTGATTTCGGAAAATTCCTATGCTCACCTTTCCCATTGCGCCTGAAGAGATGTCACCCAGAAACCTTAACTTTCTTTCCTTTGACCCTGTCGGGATTGTCAAGCGAGTCCATTACCAACTTGAGCAACCCGGCCATCTCTTCCCTTGTCTTCGAGCTGAAGCAGCGACCGCTCTCCTTTAGATCCTCCTCCGCTCTTTTCTCCATAGCGGAGCGGTCCAGCAACGGCTTGTACAAGCGGATCGCCGAGCGCGCCTCGGGGGTCCCTAAAGCGATGCTCCCCGTGGTAATCTCCGAAAGCCGTGTAATATAACGCCAAGAGAAAATTCCAGGCCAGTTGGCCGTGCGGTCTCGCGCTGCTACAGTCGGCGGAGTTCCGTCGTCCTCTTCAGAAGATTCGCTCCCCGTCTGTTTTTGCTTTTCATGAATCTTATGTGGCGCTCAAGTTCCCGCGGATCGTCGAACCCCATGTAATCGGCCTGGATTTCAAAATAATTTGAGAAGTCCAAGAGGCACAGCACGGACAGATGGTTGGAAAGCCCTTGGAGAGTGTCAAGGTCTCGTTCGGTCGCGATCAAATTATCCAGGAGCTTGTCGTTGAGGAATTCGGTAAGAAGGTCCTTGTAGTATCCGGAGGCAATCCGATTCACCGCGTAACCGCAACGAAACAAAAACCACGCCAGTTGTGTCAGATCTTCTTCTATCTCTTTCCTGGAATTCTTGGTGAAGAGAAAGAACGACTTGGCGGGCTCATAGTCGACCATGAGGTGATGAAGCTCAAGAACGGCCCTTCGTACGAGGTCCGCAACCCGGTTAAGACTGGTTTCCTGAGACTCGTCCTCCTGGTGCAGTAAGAACCAGGGGATTAGCGCCGTGGTTTCTTCGTCCTTTGGGGCGTAGCGTTTCCTATATTTCTCATTCAATTGATTGAGTTTTCGCCGGATGGCCTGAACTTCCTGTGGAGACGGTCTAAGCTTGGATGTGGCATCCAGCCACTTGACCGCATAGATGAAGACCTTTTGGTCACCCTCGATTTCCTGGATCTCATTGCGGCTATCAATAAGTACGGTCTGGTTGGAAAACTGTTGGGCCTCCCTGATGATTTGGAAGAGCACCTCCTGATATGTGACTTCATCTCGTTCCAAACGAGGGAGCAGATCTCGTATGACCAGAAGAAGATAAGGAGCTGTCTTTTTGAGGATTTTTCCGATCTGCCCGAGAGGATCGACTTCACCCTTCTTGGCCAATTCCGCCAATTCAGCGTAATGCTGGATGACTCCATACAGATCTTCTCTAAGGGAATGAGCGTCGTTTTCCATAAATCAGGGCATCCAGGGAGAAACTTGCAGCGCTGCGCTGGGGGACGCGGCGTCTGTAGAGTAAGCGACCTTCGGCTCGACGCTCGCGATGGACTGAAGTTCCAGTTCTTGCAGACCTCAGCGATTTCTGCGCTTGGTGGGCAGCTTGATCAGCTTCTTGAAATCCGGTGTTCTCTTGAGCGGTTGGAGCGCCTTATCGGACAGGGCGCGTTTTATCACCGCTTCTCCGCCGGCCTTTACGGCTAGGTCCAGAATATCCAACGCTTGTTTCGGGTGTCCAGTCTTGGCATAGACAATTGCTGCATTGTAATGGAGCCATTCCGGCTCAAACGGCTCATTCTGGCTCAAAGCCTGCCGGTAGTATTTCAGCGCCGCCTCGTAGTCTCCCATCTCCATATTCAAATAGACCAGTCGGCTGATAGTGTATGGCATCAGACGCGGGGTTCGCTGGAGAAGTCTATGTATTTTCACAGTCTTGCGCGTGTTTCCCAGGACCCAGTGGGCAACAGCAAGATCGGCAAGCGCAAACTGATCCGCAGGGTCCTTTTTCAGCCCTTTGGCGTAGTATTTTATGGCGTACAGAGGTTCGCGTCTCTTGTACAGAAAGTAGTATCCGAGATGGAAGTCAACCTGGGCATCGTCCGGATCATTCTCAAATGCTTGCCGGAACGACTTTAGAGCTTCTTCTTCGCGTTCCAGCTCCAGGTAGAGATGCCCTAGCTCGGTGAGGAATTGGCTGTCCAACGGATTGATTTCAACGGCCCGGCGCAGGTAATAAAGAGCCCGGCTGTAATCCGATTCGTCAAAATAGATCAGACCGATGTTGAAATAAGGATCACCGTTGCCTTCGTCGAGACCAATGGATGCTAGAAAATCGGCCTTTGCCTCGTCGGTCTTTCCCATTTTCCACCAGATGAGCCCCCGGTTGTTGAACAGATAGGCGCTGCCGGTTCCACTCATCCGTATCGCCGCGTCAATAAGCTGTCTGGCCTCATCCAGGCACTCCTCATCGTATTTTGCAAGCGCCTTCTCATTCAAGGCCCTGACGATCCTTTCCCGTTCCCATTCCTTGGCGCGGGAATAAACGAGACTGCCTGACCTGAGTTGTTTCAGTTCTCGCACCCGAAGTACCACGGAGTAATCCCGGACCTCCATGACATCCTCCGAGCAAACGAGTTCCACCACGAACAGGGGCGGCTTGCCCTCCCCTGCGACATAGTTCAAGTAATGATAGAACCTTCTCTCATCGGGCTCCTCGTGTTCCCAAATCTCATCAGGATTTTCCAGCGTGAAATTCACCCAGGCGAGGAAGTCCGCCTTCTTGAACCGCAGGCCACCCGCAAGAATTTCGGGAAACGCCTCAAGAATGGCGCCCTCAGCAGGGAACGGGGGGAGAAAAGGTGTGGTAAGGATGAGAGGATCTTCGTCCCACTGAAAAGTATCCTCCAAGTCCCTTGTCGCCATCCATAACCTCGTCACATTAGATTCAATACGTCCGGGGCAGGCTTCATTTCCGGTCGACCGTCTGAAGCCCAGCAGGCTCAACTCAACCGGAAACGATCCGAGCCCGGCCGCTGAACCATGAATTCCAGTATGAATTCGCTTATTCTGGTCCGTTTCGAAAAATCGGATCGCTTTTGTCTATTCTCTATGTGTTGAAAATACCATGAAGCTGTCGAGAGGTCAATCTGCAGAGATGCCCGAGAGTCTGGTTTTCCCAATGATCCGATCTCACAGAATTGTGTACCTCCTTATTCGGCGGGGGGCGTACACCGGAATCTCAACCAATCGTGCCAGAGCACGACCATGCCTGTAGCCACTACCGCTGCGGTTTCTGCCCTCAATATGCTGCGGCTTAAGCTGACCGGTTCGAAGCCGACATCGATGGCTTTCTTTATTTCCGAGGCATCCAGCCCTCCTTCAGGACCGGCCAATATGACCACCTTTTGAGGCGCACGCTCCTCAAGAGTCGCCAGAATGGGCACGGCCTCAGGCCCGGTGGCAAGAAGCAGCCTCACCTCTTCCTGCCCGGCCCATTCAATGAACTGGTCGAAAGTCATGGGAATCTCAATTTCCGGTAGGACGCGGCGTCGCGACTGAGCCAATGCCGAAGCCACGATAGCTTCCCACCGCTGTTTCTTTTCCGGAGGCCGACGATTGGCGCGACGGCTCAGGATCGGAACAAAACGTGAGACGCCGAGTTCGGTTCCGTGCCTTAGGATCTCCTGGACCGGGCCTGGGCGGACGGTTGAAAATCCCAGTGTAATTTCTATCCCTTCCGGCTTTACAGGCGATCCCGACTCGATCACCGTTCCCTGAACAGCACCCCGGTTGCAAGACGTTAGTCGGATAAGGTAGTCCCGCGTGCCGTCACAAATCTCCACATTGTCCCCTGGCCTTAGGCGGAGGACCTTGTAAAGATAACGCGCATCGTTTCCGGAAAAGGAAACTGTGTCCCCCAAAAGTTCTTCCGGAGAGATAAATATTCTTGGACACTTCACTTTATTGCCCCAACGTGTAGAGGCCCGAGACCTCCAATGGTGTTGACTTAAGGAGAACTCCATCCGCTTACATCGTCACGTCGGCGAACCTCCGATCGACGTCCGGGGCAGGCGGCTTAAGTCAACAACATTGCGCTTCCTCTTCATTTCCGGCCGAACCGCGTCTTGAGATAGAGTTCGATTCGGTCCAGGCCGATGTTGATATTCTCAATAGAATTGGTATAAGAAAATCGGATAAACCCTTCGGCATTGCTACCGAAATCAATCCCTGGCGCAACGCCGACCCCGGCTTCTTCAAGAATGTCAAAAGCAAACTTGTAAGAATCAGAAGAAAATCGCCTCGCGTCCGCAAGCACATAAAATGCCGCGGTGGGGTCAATCTTTATTCCGAAGCCGATCTCCTTGAGCCTCGAAATCATCGCTATCCGCCGCTGATTAAAAATCTCCTTCATCTTGCGCACGTGGTCTGCCGAGTTGGTAAGCGCCTCTAACCCGGCCCATTGGACAAAATCCGCGGGGCTGATGAAAAAGTTTTGGATCATTTTCTGGATAGGCCGGAGATGGTTCGGAAGAGCAATCAAATAACCCAGTCTCCAGCCGGTCATCGCGTAGAGCTTCGAGAAGCCGTTCACAACGAATGCGTTCCTGGTGAACTCCAGGATCGAGTGCTCCCGGCCCTCGTACACGAGACCGTGATATATTTCATCCGATATGATGGGAAGGCCTAATCGGGCGAGCCGCTTCATCCTCTCGGGTTCCATGACGGTCCCCGTGGGATTGGAGGGCGAATTAATCAGGATCGCGCGCGTCTTGTCTGTGATGGCTTTCTCCACGTCGTCGGGATTCATCTGAAAACCATCTTCGGCAGGCGCGGGCACGAACACCGGCACCCCGTCCAAAAAACGTATGAAATTTGGATAGCAGGCATAGTGGGGATCAGAGAGGATAATCTCGCTCCCCGCATCCAAGAGTGCAGAAAGCACCAGGAATATGGCGGGTGATGAGCCGGAGGTTATTACAACGTCCCGTGGCTCCACTTCAACGCCGTATGTTTGCAGATGGTGGCTGGCTATGGCGCGCCGTAATTCGGGTATTCCAATGCTGGGCGTGTAGTGGGTTTTCCCGGCGCGGATTGCATCTAGGCCTGCTTGGATGATGTTGTCTGCCGTGTCGAAATCCGGCTCGCCCACCTCCAGGTGAATGACGTCCTCGCCGTTCGCTGCCATTTCCATGGCCCGTTCGAGCACATCCATGACCAGGAAAGGCGGGATCTGTTCGGATTTTTGGGAAATCGGAATGTTTTGAGATTCCATCAGGGGACTCCGTCTGGTATTCAGTACGCAAACCTAAACTATTATAGTTAAAACCAGGTTGTTGCTTCAAACTTATTCATTGATTTTCTTGCCCTTTACTGCTAACATGGCGCAACTCTAAGAAAATTCTTTGCTTTCAAGGCATGGGTTTTGTTTATGCACGGCTCGACGATCCAGACCCGACAGAAACGACTTTACAATCTCAGGCTCGGCGGCCGGCTGCTCCTCCTGGTCTTTCTTGGGGCGGTCCTTTTCCCTGCAGAAGCTGCCTGTGAAACGCTGGGAATAAAGGACCCAAAAGGCAATTTCGTACCCAAAGTGACGGTCACAGTCGGCAATAAAGAAGTTGAGATAAAGAAAACCGATCCGCAGGCCTCGTTCACCTCAATTTCTCTGGCCCTTAAGAACCACAAACTCATTCAAAACGTCACACTTCTGGATATACAGTGGGTGAATGTCAACAATGAGCCCGGGAAGCCTCTTCCCTTCGCGGGCCCTCTGTACAACCGCGGCACAAAAGTTTTCCAGGCCGCGATGACCAAGTCCTTAAGTCTGAAACTCTTGGACAAGACTAAGGTGAACCTGTTCGCAGGAAAGAGCGTGGCCGACTTGTTCGCGATAAGTATCGGCGACCAGCCGTTGATCTCTTCGGATGCGGTCCCCGAAAAAGAGCGGACAGTGCAGCTAGGGACCGGGCGAGACGTTTCGATCAATGTGGACAAGGCTTCCATCACATTTGATGAGAACAATCTTATGAAGGGTGAATGGCTCAACGTGGACATTCGTTCCGGAAGTGATCAGGTACTCGGGGTGGAGCTTCCGGAAAAAGAGCTCGTTTATTCCCAAATAGTAAGAAAGCCCGAGCAGAAGCCGATCCCACGTGAAGACTGGAATCGATTCACACTGGCGTCCGATTCCGGCATCGGCATCCTACTGTTTCCCGAGCCTAACCCTGCGCAACTGTCTCGACTTGACGGTAAGGAAATTATCATCAAAGTCTTCCAGGGAAATAAGATCCGGGAAACGAGAAAGATACCAATTAGGACGTCCCCTGATCTCCGGGCTCCAGGGAAAGAATCCGGCCAGCGCGGAGAATCCATCCGGGGTGAGGAGACCAGCGGGCCGAGTAAGTCTGAAGTCGGGCCGCCTCGAAAAGCGGAGCCTGTTGAAGCTTCCGCGCCCCCTGCGCGGCGGGAGGCCGCGAGCCCGACAGATACCGCTCAGACGAATAGGCAGTGGGGCGGGCTCTGGCTGTGGATTATCCAGATTTTCAACTTCGTTCTCTTAGCAGGACTTGCAGTCTACGCAATTTTCTTTATGCTTCCCAAAATCCAGGTTCTCGAGGACCGATTGGCTAAGAACGAGATGTTCATACATGGCAGCCGAGAGGCCATTCGAGAAGAACTGGACCAGATCAAAGCAGAAATCCTGCGGCAATGTCAAAAGGATCCTACTCAAGAATAAACGCGTAATTACTCGATGGCCATTAATCATCTTATGACCGTCACGTGCGCCGTTTTACATTGAGTCCAATTGGAGACGCAGGATTGTGGACAAGAAGGGAGTCCTCCGGCTAGAATTCTGACGTTCCGAACCCGGAATAATCCACCGTCGCCTTTAAATTTAGGAGGCATTTAATGATCGGAATCCTTCCGAAACGGTTTTTTCTTACGTCCGGCAGCGGGGAGGCTTCAACCGAGCTGAACGCTTTTGATGCGGCGCTTCTCGACGCAAAGATAGGGGACACGAACCTCGTAAAGTTGAGCAGCATCCTTCCGCCGCGGGCCGAGGAGATCGAACCTTATGAATTGCCCAAGGGGTCCTTGGTTCCACTGGCCTACGGAGATCGCGTATCATCGGAACCGGGAACGACCATTTCCGCGTCTGTAGCGGTTGGCATTCCGATGGACCCGTCACACGCAGGCCTTATCATGGAATGCTCGCGCATCGGTGACCCGGGCCCCTGCGAAGTTGCTGTGCGCGAAATGGTTCGAGAGGGTATGGAGGTCATACGGGGCATCCGTATTCGTGAAATCAAAAGTATCTCTGCAACCCTCACGGTTCGACGTGTAGGAGCTGTCTTTGCTGCGGTGGTGTTATGTCCCTGACACAGGCTGAATGGTTCACGGAAATCTATGGCGAGGCAACGGCCTTTTCGGTTCGTTATTCCCGGAAGGTGCTTGATACGAACAGTGATTTTCAAAAGATCCAGATTTTCGATACTGATGCTCTGGGTAGGGTCCTCATCCTGAACGGCTGCTTCATGGTTACCGAGAAAGATTCTTTCATTTATCATGAAATGCTTGTTCACCCGGCCATGGGGGTTCTATCTGAACCGCGGGAGGTCCTCATTATAGGTGGTGGCGACGGCGGAGCGGTCACGGAGGTGGTGAAATACCCAACAGTGGAATCTGTCACGCTCTGCGAAATCGACCCATTGGTCGTTGATTCGTGCCGGGAGTATTTCCCGGAAATATCGCAAGGACTTTCTGACCCTCGAGCGCAGGTCGTTTGCGAGGACGGCGCGGCTTTTGTTAAGAATTTCACTGAGAAATTTGATCTGGTCCTCGTGGATTCGACAGACCCGGTTGGTCCGGGTGTGGCACTTTTCGAAACCACCTTCTACGAGTCAATAAAGAAAAGTCTCAAGAAGGGTGGAGCCGCGGTTTTTCAGACCGAAAGCCCTCTTTTCATGGGAGACGTGTTTTCAAAAACGGTACGGGATTTAAGGCTCGTCTTTGGGTCTGACGCGGCCACGCCTTATTTGGCTACAATCCCCTCATATCCTGGCGGTCTCTGGTCTTTCACGTTCTGCTCGGAGAGCGTTGACCCGGTGAGGAACGAGCCCTGGGAATTGCCGCAGGAGTTGACGCGGACTCTTCAGTACTACGACCCTCATGTGCATTCCGCGGCCTTTGCCTTGCCTGTTTTTGTCCGCAAAATGATGGAAGACGCGGCTGTTTGACTCTACACGGGTTTTATAGAGCTTATGGGCGGTTCAAAGGGTCTAACAAAGGGCGCACTCCAGACCGTCGGCTGTGTAGGGGCATCCGGCGAAACGCGGGACCGTGGCCCTACATATCGACACGACAGGAACTTACCAGATGCCTGCCCTACCCAATCCATTTCAAGTAAGACTGTTTACTACTGTATCTTATCCTCTGGATGATTAGGAGCGCATCACCGGATGCAAGATAATACTTTTCTCGCCTGCTGTTCCAGAGAAATAGTCACCGGACGCCCAGCTATCCTCGGCTGTCCTTTGGACGTGACAGCCACATACCGTGGCGGTACTGGATCAGCCCCCGACGCCATTCGAATCGCTTCGGACTCCATCGAAACCTACTCCCCCTTCCTCGATGCGGATCTGGAAAACAGCTCCTTCAGCGATCTTGGGAATCTGCCTCTGTCCGGCGAATCTTTGGAGGCTTCTCTAGCGAACATAGAAAGAGCTGTATCGGAAATACTGCGCCAGGAAGGCCGTCCACTGTGTCTCGGAGGAGAACACACGATTACCCTGCCCGTGGCGAGAGCGATAAACACTGTGCATCCTGACGCAATGATCATTCACTTGGACGCGCACACTGATCTCAGAGACAGTTACGAAGGGAGCTACATTAACCACGCAACGGTAATCCGACGGGTGCATGAAATCACAGGGCCGGGCCGATTAATCCAGCTCGGGATACGCTCGGGGACTGCGGAAGAGTTTTCCTGGATGCGCGAGCATGGAACGTGGATGGAGTGGGGAGCGAGCCAGGACAAAGCCCTGCTCCGGAGAGTTGGTAGTCGACCTGTTTACCTTACCCTCGACCTGGACGTGCTGGACCCTGCCTGTCTACCGGCAACGGGCAATCCCGAGGCCGGCGGCTGGTATTACCGCGATTTGGAACGATTCTACGAGGCCCTGTGCAGAATGCACGTTGTCGGAGCAGATGTAGTGGAACTCACCCCCGGGCTTGACCCTTCAGAAGTGGGAACCATAACAGCGGCGAAGATCGTCAGGGAGCTGCTGCTCATTCTGGGCATGAATCGGTGAGCGCGTAAACGGCATGAAGGCATGTGAGCCCAAAAATCTGGTTGCACGATCAGACTTAAAGTTGACACACAGAAATTCCGCTGATACACACAGCGTCATGCGAAGAATTTCATGTGCCTCCTGTATAGACTCGCCCAAGATCCTTCACAGATTCTTTGTCTTTTCCCTTGTAATTGTCTTTATAACTTGCTTAAGCGCAGCAGGAGCGCTCGCTGCAGATGCAACCTCCCAGAAGTCCCAGGTGCCGAGCGGGGGATGTCCTGAACTCATTGATTTGATCAAAGACTTGACACCAGTGGTCGTGAACATCTCCATAGAAAGGCACATGCTCCAGAACAGCTCCACTGAACCCCCGCCTCTCTTCCGATCGCGTCCCGGCTATTTCGACGAACGTGGCAAAGGAAGAGACAGATTTCAGACGGACAGTCTGGGCAGCGGATTCTTCTGCGATACCGCGGGGCATATCGTCACGAACGGCCATGTGGTGGAGGGAGCGGGAAAAATTTTGGTGACGCTCTCAACCGGCAGTGTTGAGTCAGCAAAGGTGGTAGCAGTACATCCCAAGGTCGACCTGGCGCTTCTCAAGATCAATCCGCCGTATGCCCTGCAAAAAGCAAAAATAGGGGACTCTTCAAGAATCCAGGTAGGAGAATGGGTGTTAGCCGTAGGCAACCCCTTTGGCCTCGGAAGAACCGTCACCGTGGGAATTGTGAGCGGCAAAGGGCGCTTCATAGGCCTGGGACCCGACGATAACTTCATCCAGACCGACGCATCTATTAATCCGGGCAACTCCGGAGGCCCGCTGTTCAATATGGCGGGTGAAGTAATAGGAGTCAATACGGCAATCATCGCATCGGGCAAGGGGATCGGCTTTTCCATACCGGTCAACTATGTAACGGAACTCATGCGATCTCCTATGAACGTCGAAAACATTTTCCGCGGGTGGCTTGGAATTTACGTCGAAGATGTCACCAGCGAACAGGCGCGGCAGTTGGGTCTCGGAACTCCTCGCGGCACTTTTGTGGACGAAGTTCTCAATTCCACTCCCGCATACAACGCTGGTTTGAGGAAAGGCGATCTGATACTGGATGCCGACGGCAAAGCCGTTCGCAATGGCCGCCACCTTTCCCGTCTGGTCGCGGGGGCCAAGCCCGGAGATCTGATAAGAATGAAAGTCATGCGAGGAAAGCAGACCCATTCGGTCGATGTAATTATAGGCAAGTCTCCGGAATAGATTGTCCCGATTCCTTGCGGATAATGCTCGCCAATTCTTCCACGGCCTTTTCGAGGCCATCGTTAATAATCTGATACTTAAACATTCCGGCCTGATCCATTTCGCGAGCAGCGTTGACCATCCTGGTCCGTATGGCTTCTTCTGAATCGGTGCCTCGAAGTCGGAGCCGTTGCTCCAAAACGGTCACGCTGGGGGCAGATATGAAGATGCCCACTGCACCGGGAATCTTCTTGAAGACTACCTTTGCGCCTTCCACATCAATATCGAGGATCATGCGCCGCGCCGATGCCAGGCATTCGTTCACGGGAGCCACTGGGGTGCCGTACAAGTTTCCGTGAACCTCTTTCCACTCCAGGAATTCGTCGCGCTGTATCATCATCCGGAATTTGTCGGTACCGGTAAAATAGTACTCCACCCCTTCGGTTTCACCCTTTCGCGGCGGTCGACTGGTGCAAGAGATGGAATAGCGCATATCCGGAAATATCTGCCTGATTCTGGCTACGAGTGTGGATTTCCCCGCGCCTGATGGCGCTGATATGACGAAAAGAGTTCCTTTTTTCACGACTTTTCTCTGCTCCTCTCACGGCCGGCCGCGTCACAAAAGAGTCCCGCTTTAATGACATGGATCGGCATGGCAGGTCAATTGCAATTAAGCTATAATCAGTCTATAGATACGAGGTCCGCAAGCCGGTTGTCTCGACGCCGCTGTTCCTCCGACAGGAACAAGTAAATGCGTGTGGCAGCAGAGGGATCAGAATGGTTAGAAAGAGTTTTTTCGGAATCCTGCTCGTATTAAGCGTCGCGGCGATAGTTTACGGCGGCTTCTTTCGGGAGTTTCTCATTTTTGACAACCTTGAGAAATTCGACAAGTTGAAAGACGTCGGGATCACTATCAAGATCCCTGGATATGAGCAGAAAAAGGATGAATTCACTGTCCAATCCCAATGGTTCACAGAGCCCGAAGTAGTCAATGCTACGACCTTTGAAGGGATCGGCAAGGTACAAGGACGGGCGTCTTATTTCCAACTATCCTGACTTGCGAATGCTCAAGGGCCGGCGTCCGTGTCCCACCTGAATCTAGCACCGGCCGCAGGTGTGCGGCTCGTCCATGGATTCAAGACGGCAGAAAAAGGCTTCATCCGAGAAGAATACTGTGAGGCACTCGGGCGCTTCTTCAGGGACAGGGCAGTTTGTTTGCAAAGTCCGGCACTCGTGCCGGCAATTTCGGAAAAGGTTTCATAAAAGTGGAAAAAATCAGGTTGAAGGTTCAGTTAGGTCTTGCAGTCGTCTTCAACATAGGTCTGTTCCAGTGGCATTTCATTTGCTTTCCAGTCCTGAACTGTCATTCTTGCCCGACTTCAATTTTTGCCTGCCCGATGGGTGTGATCGGCCAGTGCGTCTCATTGGGAATCATTCCGTTAAGCGTGATCGGCGGGATAGCTGTGGCAGGATTAGTGGCGGGAAGGTTTCTGTGCGGTTGGGCCTGCCCTTTTGGATTGGTGCAGGAACTCCTCTACAAGGTCCCGTATGTCAAGTTTCAGATCCCTTCTTGGACGCGATTCATCAAGTACGGGGTCTTTGTGGGACTTCTGGTGCTTGTCCCCTACTTCCTTAGCCCAAACTTTCCGCTATATTTTTGCCGTCTTTGCCCTGTGGCCACAATAGAATCCGCTATCCCCTGGGCGATAATCAACGGCACCACAGATGTGGTGGCTCTTTCCGTTCGGCTGGCGATACTTTTTACACTGATCATCTTGGTAATGGGACATCGGCGATTCTTCTGCAAGGTTATCTGCCCTCTGGGCGCGTGCCTGTCGGTTTTCAACCGTTTCGCGGCCGTTTTTCCGGAACGGACGTCGGACTGCATCGAGTGCGGGGCCTGCAACAAGGTGTGTCCCATGGAGACCACTCAGGGCAAGAAGGATTTCGGCGTCTATGATGACCGAGCGGAAGAGTGCATATCCTGCCTCGAATGCCGTAAGAAGTGCCCCACTGCGGCCGTTCGTATATGGGGGTAGCTGGTCCTCGCGAGAATAGAGTGTTCAGGGAGAGCATTTTCATAGGAATGCACACACACTGAGCCATTTCCCGGCAGTGGCACCCCAGCAATGATCATAGTCCTTTGGATTCACGCTGCCACGGATGAGCCTTCGGGCACGTCCGTGGCACCAATGTTTCAACCATTGTCATGGTTCGTTGCAGCTTTATAGCTATGGGACTTGATTTCAGTGGTGTGCGTCTCGGCACAACGAATCGCGCGGGACAGGCACTTTCATTGTGTGTCGGGACGGACAGATGACGGTTGTTGATGCGAACAGACGGGGAACACGCCGGATGCGGGACTCCGCGGTAGGTCCTTAGACCCTCATAGACAGGTCGATAACGTGGCCGGATGGGTTAATCCAAACCATGAAGCTGGAAGGTTTCTTCTTCTTGGCTCTGGTCTTGATTTCATTCAGGCGGGCTGCGGGCAGGTCCACGGGGGCGGTCTTCAGGAACCTATTGAGGTCACGTATACTCTTGAAGTATTGGATTGTCATGGGGCATCTCCCTCACCAAGAATTTTGGGCCGAGACACTCGGCAGGACGTCGATCAGTGAACCTTTAATATGTAGCACGATAACCCCCGGGGGGCAAGCCCGTAATTTTGACTGTGGCTAACTGTTCAGTTGCACAAGAGAAATCCCTCCTGCCGCTGTAGGCCCTTGATTATCCGAATGGTATTCGTAATTTCAGCCGCTTGTCACCCTCCCCCTTCCGTCTCTCGTCGACGGAGAGGATTCGGAACCCCCCACCTCTAGTGCGGCAGGGCGGGTGATACCGATGCGCGATCAATCAGGTGCTCTTAGCAATCGTCGGCAAGGACGCCGGCCCCTACCATAATGTGGTAGAGGCCCCGCGGAGAACACGTGGTGCCTGCCATGCCTCCTCGCATGAGGGCGAATTGCTTTGAAAATGCTCATCCTCGATGGCTGACAGATTGAACTCAGGGTGCAAGGGAAGTGCGAAGCTCATCCGTGCACGGACGAGCCGCACGGCACGTCCGTGGCACCAATGGTTCGATCATTTTCATGCTTCGTGGTAGCTTTCTACCTATGGGAGTTGGTATGAAGGGGCCTTGCTGGATCAATCTGCTGCCTTACGGTAGCGCCCATTCCCTATGGAACTAAAGCGTTGAGCCCGCGTGCGGCCGATTCGTTGAGGGCGCCCTGAAACGAGAAACCCTCAATGTTCTCTGCGCATAAGGCGAATGAATGGTTGGGCCTCGAGAACTCAAGCGGACACAATCGGTTCGCTTTTCGCCGGAGAGTCCTTCTGGTCGCCACTCAGCCGTTTCGTAGTTGTTTCCAGCCTGGAAATCAGTGTCTCGATGAAGACTTGGTAAAACTTTAGTCTGAGATCCGGGCTTTCTCGTTCGAGTACTTTGAGGTCGAGCTTCAGGACTATGCAGGGTTCTCTGGCAACCACGTGCGCGGTCCGCGGAGTCTTCGTGAAGGCCCCCATCTCTCCGAAGCACGAGCCCTTCGGCAAATCGGCAATTTTTCGATTGTTCTTGATGACGCGCACCGTGCCGTTAAGAAGGACAAAGAATGTAGTGTCAACATCCCCCTCTCGAACAATCACGTGGCCCGGTTCGTAGCGGATGAAAGTCCCGTACTGAGTGACTTCCTCTATCTCCACTCGGCTAAAGGACCTGAAAAAGTCAATGGACTTGAGAAGGTACGCTTTCTTGGTCGCCTTGAGGTCTTTGACGGGGATTTGCATCCCTTTCATGGCGCGGTCTAGTTCCTCGGCGAATTCCCTTCCCGTTCTGTACCTGAGTTCCGGTTCCTTCTCCAAGACCCTCTGAACTACCTGATCTAGGCCCGCAGGAAGTTTCGGATTGAAGGTCAGCAGGGATGGAGCAGGGCCGTACCGTATGTTGTCCATAAGCTCATAGAGCGTGCGGCCCTGGAACGGCCGCTTGCCGGCCAATAACTCAAAGAGCACTATCCCCAAGGAGAAAAAATCTGTCTGCTTAGTCAGGTTCAGGCCCTTGGTCTGTTCCGGGGACATGTAGCTGGGCGTGCCCATGACTTGGAATTCGTTTGAGTGATCTGTGCGAGCTAACAGCGCAATTCCGAAGTCTGTTATCTTAATCCGCCCGTCTCGCGTGAACATGAGATTGGCCGGTTTGATGTCCCTATGAATAACTTTATGGGAATGGGCAAAATCCAAGGCGAGACAAACTCTCTTTACCAGATCCACTGTCTTGGCGGGTGGTAGCAACACGTGCTCTTTGTTGAAGGAGGTAAGGTTCTCCCCTTCCAACAGTTCCATCGCCATGAAGCAATAATCGCCGTCTTGCCCCACATCAAAGATCGTCACAATGTTCGGATGGACCAAATTTCCGGCAATCCGCGCTTCCTCGAAAAACCTGTCCGTGACGAACTTGAGGTCTTTCTGTTCGTAGACAAGATCAAAGCGGCGGGTTTTCAGCGCGACGAAGCGTCCGATCATAGGGTCCCGCGGACGGAAGACTTCCCCCATATTTCCGCGGCCCAGGGTACTCAAAATCTCGTACCTACCGATGGTTGGGACGCTCTGTGGCTCTTTTACATTGTTGGGTAGTGTTTCGTCTGATTGTTTCACGGCACTGGTTTTCATTAGGAGTGATTTCGACTATTATTATAGCCGAAGTGTGTCCTGGAAAAAAGCTACAAACCTGATGGCTCCATATCAGGGGTAATGAATTGTTTCAGCTCTTGACGACCACAATGCCGCTTTCGGTGCACCGTGAAAAGCAAGGCCGAGCGGTTCAGTGGCTTTCGTCTTTCATACGGGATGCTTAAATAAAGAGGAGTCGATACACACGTTTTTCTTGCGAGGTCATCCAATGTGTGAATCCAGCGCGTACCTTATCAAGGACGGCAAAGAAGAGTTGCTGATGGAAAGCGTGGATTTCTTGAAGCCGCAAGGCGACAGAATACTGCTCAAAAGCATTTTCGGAGAGCAGACCACCGTCGAAGCTCGCCTTCTAGAAATGGACCTAACCGGTCACCGAATTGTTCTGGAATCCCCGTGAGGTGGACCAGTGCCGGCACGGTTTTTCACCATGCGGGGCCATTCCTTTCTTCTTGACACACCTTCCAGAGCTTTGTTAAACGATAGACATTGCCGAGTGGATAAATCCCGTGATTTCCTAGGTAAAGAGGCTTGTGACAGATGTCATCCATGGAGGCGGTTATCGTCCTGAATGCAGGCTACGAGTTTATGGGACTGGTTTCATGGCAACGCGCCATGCTGCTACTCTTCAACGGCAAGGTGGAGGTAGTCAAGGAATCCGACAGGACTGTTCGAACGGTCAGCCGAACCTTTCGGATTCCGGCGGTAATCCGCCTCATCAAGTTCATACGGCAGATCTACAGGCGCGAGGTCCCTTTTTCGCGAAAAAACATCCTGATCCGTGATGCCCACGTGTGCCAGTACTGCGGACGGGAGTTTTCTTCGGGAGATCTCACCATAGACCACATCATTCCAAAGGTTCAGGGCGGGGCAAATGAATGGACCAACGTGGTGGCCTGTTGTCGCTCCTGCAACATCAGGAAAGGCGGCCGAACCCCCCGACAAGCCGGTATGCACCTCGTGCGCCAACCTTTCAAGCCTACCATTATGGAGTTCATAAATCTTTATCTGAGACGGCGATTCGGAGTGGAGCTTTCCGAAATCCTCGATTTCTGACGGGTCAGGAGTACTTCACAGCGTCGTGGCTGCACCGAGAACCTCCGTGACGTAGCAGACTAATGGAGTGCTCCAGATCTACTCAGCGCGTTCAGTGCTTCCGAATGGGTCGGTTTTTTGTTTATATTTCAGGCAGGTAAAGAGAACAAGATTTTTTATGGACAAACGCGGATTTTTTGATTGACACCCGCGCTTCCTGTGATAAGAGGGGAGCACTTCTCAACATACTTTTCCATCCCAGTGGAACACACGCAAAACGGCCATTTAGATGCCGTTTTCGTGTTTATTGAGCGTTGATGTACGTGCCCCCTCAGCACATGTCACTTCTCGAACACACGGCCTGCGTCGAAGGATCTAAGTCCTTTTCATCATCAGCCACCGCTATCCACTACCCCATGCCCAACCTCCGGTCATGACTTAAATATCACTTCCAAAGATTTGTCAAGCTTTTTTCGCCAGTTTTATATAGTTGTGAACTTTTCCTAGAATAAATATTATATAAACCTAATCTGCATCTTTAAATGTCCTCATGGCAACCCGGCGTCTGACTTATATGGACTCGCTTGACCCCCCAGCAAAACGCTACGATAATGCTAGTGCGCTGTCGAATAATTAACACCGCGGGTCGTGAATTGCCGTGGCAAAGCACCACTCGATTGAAAGCGCGTTGGTATGAGATAGCCATAACTCTTGACGTACTGAACTTGAAACTGGAAGAAATCGCTGAGGTTCGCGCGTCGGCGCGTTTTCGCTAGTGAATGCTATTAGCGGGAAAAGATTAGGACTCCTTGCTTGGCTTTTTAATTCAATTAGAGACTCTGGTGGAAATTATGACCATAACTTCCAGAAATTTTCGTGCTAAAAGGGACTAATTTTTCTTGACAAGAACTTAGCAGTGAGCAAAAAGACACCCGTTGCTTTCAAATAAGTTGATAATTTAGGGTAATCGCTATGGTCCAGGTGTCGTTTGGATTAAGGGGGGGCGCGGTGCTCGCGAGGGTTGGGGGCGGACTGTTCCCGGTATGTGGGACAATATCCCTCTTTGCGGTGCTTTATAACAATCTTTATAGCGGGTGGCTGATTTATCTGATCTTGATACTTTCGAATCTTTGTATTTTATTTATTCCGGCAGTGAGGCTGAACCTTAGTGCTATTGCAGGCCCTGCAAAGCGCACTGCCCTCTGTCTGACTGTTGCCTTGCTCTCGCTCTCGGCACTCGAGATCGCCTTCCCGCTGGCTGCTCCCGTCCGACTATGCCCAAACTAGAGAGTTGGCCAAAACCCTTATGGATTCATTCTCGGAAAATCTTCCCGCTCGTTCGGTGGTGTTCCGCAATCCGGACCAGAAAAGAGCTAATGTGTCGGACCTATCCAATAACGGGAGAAGCACGCTTCAAAGTCTGGCACGCTCCGGGCCGGGAATTTGCTTACTACGGGTACGATCCCAATTCTACGGCAAAGTATGTGAACGTGTTCCACTGGAACTCTCAAGGCTACTTCGACCACGATTATAGCCTGAGCAAGCCACCTGGAGTGCATCGTCTGGTCGTAGTGGGCGACTCTTACGTTGAGGCCGTGCAAGTTCCCCTGTCCAGGACCTTTCACAAGCTTTGGGAAACCGCACTCAATAATCCTTCGCATTCGGGACCGCGTCCGAGTTTCGAAGTGATTGCTCTGGGTAATTCCGGCACAGGACAAGTCGAGCACCTTAAGGTGCTGCACAGCCGAGCGATGCTGTATGACCCTGATACAGTGGTCGTAACATTGTGCAGCAATGACTTTTGCGATGATGACCCGGCATTGAAAGCGGAATTCATACTGGCAGCCGGCGGGATTACCCCGGCCTTTCGCCACCTGGTGACTCACGGCTACTTCGCCCTTGCCTTTGCCTTGCGTCGTGTCAATGACCTTCGCAGGAATAGGATCGCCATGTCACCGGAATTGCTCCAGTGGTCGGCGCAGGAGATTCCCAAGATTGAGACCGCGTGGTCGCGCACTTTGGAAAGAGTCAAAGCTTCCAGAGACTTCTGTCGTGCTCGCGGGATTACATTCCTGCTTGTCTACGTCGGCTCGGATCTTGAGGTCAAATACGCTCTGGACCCGGTAGGGACAATTTCACAACTCAAAGCCATGGGGGGACCACATCAGACTGTCCCTTGGGATATGAGCAAATCCATTAAAACGTGTGACCCGCTATTGCGATGAAAATGATATTCTCTTCATTTCTCTGCTGGAGCCCTTAATTGACGCTCAAAAAGACACGGGACGACAAGTCTTCGGAGACCATTACACCATGTTCGGACATGAAGTGGCTGCTCAGGTTTTGGCTGGTGCAGTCAGTTTCCGGGTAGACCCGTACGCGGCTGAAAAGCCCACGTTCAAGCAGTGTGTGGCGTCTCATTCTTGGAGCGCCATTGCCGGTGCAGGAGAGTGGGTGAGGCCGGTCCAGGCGTCAGCGCAGAATTACCCCCCTCACGTCTTGTCATGAGTTGAACCCGGAGTAGCCGGTGTGTCGCGGAGGCCTATCGGAAAGCCCACGTGCTGTGATCCAATCCGGTAGATGCCTTGCCTCAAGGCCCTGCGCCGTGATACATCACTGCTTATCTCTGTTGATCAACTTCCAATCTCAGGATAGCCTCAATGCAAACCGGAAAGAGCGGTCGGCTGCCTCAAGCATGGCGACGCCTGAACACGAACACTATAGGCACTGACGCGTACTGGTGGATCGGGCTTCAGAATGCGGCCTTTTACTGCGATATGGCGCCCCTCATCACTGAGCACGCGCGAGGCCGCACCCTGGATGTAGGCGCGGGGAGATTGGCGTGGCGGAATCTGTTGATGCAGCATGTCGCGGACTACTTCAGCGGAGATGTGACCAAAGAGCACACGGACTTGAACGTTGTATTCGACGTGACTCACGGTCTCCCTTTTGCCGACGCAGCCTTTGATACTCTCTTTTGCTGCTCCGTGCTGGAACACGCGCCGGAACCATGGGGCGCGCTTTCGGAAATGTATCGAGTCCTGGTTCCGGGCGGAATTGCCATTGTTTCTCTCCCGTTTCTGCTTCATCTGCACGATGAGCCTCACGACTACTATCGTTTCACCCGGTACGGGATCGAGCACCTCGCTGAGCGAGCGGGCTTTCAAGTGACCCAAATGGTGGCTAACGGCGGCCTATTCCACCTTATTCTGAATCTCCCTTCGGTTGTCCTTTCGACTATCTGGGAGACCGTCAGACTCAGAGCTTTAGTCCGCCCCACTACCCTTTTTTGGCTCGCCGTGGCAAGAAGACTTGACGGTGTGTTCAACCTGAAGGAACTGTTTGCTTCGAACTATATAGTGGTCTTGAGGAAGAACATGGGGAGCGATAGCGGATTGAGTTGAAGAGAAGTGACCGGCGCTTTTGACTCAACAATATCCCTGGCGCTGGAGGCTACCTTATTGAACTTACACGTCATAGGCTTCGGATCGCTGAATCTCGATGAAATCTGGGAGGTGAGCAGGGAATTTCTTTTCGCCCACGATCTGAGGCCAGGAGAAGAATATGTCCGGGATGTGGGGTTGTTCCACACCATTTATCCCGCTCTTGAGGCTGAAGGTGTCCTGAGAGCGGCAGAGCCGGGTGGATCTGCCGCTAACATGATTGCTGCACTCTGCAAAATGGGATTTGCCACGGGGTTTTACGGCGCGACGGGGACTGACGCGGAAGAACGTCTTGCCCTAAGGTCCCTGGGAAATCCGGAAAATGTGAGGATAAAGAAGGTGGCGCTCCCGGCAGGCAGGTGCCTGGCCCTTATTGACAGCACGGACCCCCATAGAGACAGGGCCCTTGTGATCCTGCCCAATGCTAATGATCTGGCGGGTTCTGAGGAGCCGGATTTCGATTATTTCCGGCAGGCCCAGTGGGTACACCTCACCTCGTTTGTCTCTCAGAAAGCATTGGAAGCCCAGATCAAGCTTGTTGAACATGTCCACGGCTCGATTCGAGTCAGCTTCGATCCCGGCGCGCTGATACGCGGCACGAGGATTGGATCAACTCAAGCCTATCTTGAGGCGAACCGATCTTCTGTTCATCACTAAAGAAGAGTTGGAAACTCTGACTTGCAGCACGGCAATTGAGACGGCCGTTGATTTTTTGTTTGAAATCGGTGTTGGGATGGTTATCGTGAAACTTGGTCCTGAAGGCCTGATGGCTTTCGCGCCAGGCAAGTCCGTTTATCAGGCCGCGGTGGTTCCGCGGGAAGTTAGGGACCGCACCGGAGCAGGCGATGTCGCAGCCGCAGGCTTCCTGGCAGGAACAATCAAGTCGGTGGGGCTTGAAGCCAGTCTACAACTGGCTGCAATCATGGCGTCCAAGAGCATTGAAGGCTATGGCCGGAGCAGCTATCCTGACAATGCATTTTTTCAAGAGGCCCTTTCACGCTTTAAAGGTTCGCGCTGACAATTGGTGGGCAATATGAGTGCCAACCGTAGGAGGGAGAAACGATATGGAAAGAAGCCCGCGAAGGATCTTCATAAGCGACTGCGAAGGCCCAATAACCAAGAATGACAATGCGGCTGAACTGGCCGACGCGTTCATACCGGGAGGCGATCGCTTTTTCAGCAAGATAAGTCTCTATGATGACTATCTGGCGGAGGTGGTTCACAAGCCCGATTACAAGGCGGGTGATACACTGCGCTTGATCCTACCCTTTTTCAAAGCATTCGGTCTTGATAACAGGAGCATGGTCAAGTTCTCGCGGCACAATATTCAGATGATTCCTCAAGCGGACTGCATGCTCAGAGACATCCTGGACATAATACCCGCGTATATTGTGAGCACTAGTTACTCGGCCTACATTATGGCCGTCTGCGATGCGGTTGGTTTTCCCTTCCCTAACACATATTCCACCCCTGTGAATCTTGACCACTACTCACTCAACCAGGGGGAGAAAACAACTCTCAAAGAGATTCATGCCCGAATACTGGAGCTGCCGGATTTTACGATTCCTTCGGAGGCCGCCTCGGCTGACGATCTCTCGGATCAGGACAGAAAGACAGTCGAGCAACTCGACGAGATCTTCTGGACGATACTCCCCGAGATGGATATTTACAGGATCATAGAGGAAGTCAATCCTGTGGGCGGCAGAGAAAAGGCACGGGCCATCGAAAGAATTGCAGACATCGAAGATGCGGAATTGCGAGATGTTTTCTACGTGGGGGATAGCATAACGGATGTGGACGCGTTTCGCCTGGTAAAGGCCGCCGGCGGCATGGCGCTCTCGTTCAACGGCAATGACTGGGCCGTGAAGGAGGCTTCATTCGCTGTCACCGCGGGGAACGCGTTACCCATAGGCTGGCTGGCCATGCTGTTCGTGAACCAGGGAATACGTGGCTTCAGGGACCTGACAATGGCCGAAATCACTCCTGAAAGTACGGAAAGAATCTCAACTCTGAGCTGCAAGGTTCGCAAAACGGTCCGCACGGAAAAGATCGGCAGCCTCGGATAGGCGAAAAGCAACGCAATCCACAGGATGGAATTGCGCGAAGCCCCCGCCTCGCCCGTTCCTAAAGCTAACGCGATTGCCGAACCGTTAGAAAATGAAGGGGATGAAACGCCACGAACGGCGGCGATAGTCCTCGTATTCGGGGTAATGCTCAGCCAGCAACCGTTCTTCCTTCACTGCCTTGATTATGTAAAAAATCGTACAGCCCAACCAAAAAGGGACTGCCCAGAGGCTCCCGAAGGCGAGCGCGTAGCCACCCAGGCTCGTGATGACTGCTGTGTACATGGGGTGACGCACTCTAGAGTACACACCTGATGTAATTAGCGTGCCGCTTCTCCTGGGGGCTGCAAATACGCGAAAATTCCTTCCCAGTGCCGTGAAGCTCAAAAAGCCTATCAAAAGCCCCCCAACTCCAAGTGCGGCCCCAATAATCTGCTGCGCTTCAGATACGGTACTTGCCCTAATAGCCTGTTCCAATGGCGCGCAGATCAGCGTCAATAAAGCACATGCGATGTATCCAGCTGATATTCCCCTGAAATCTTCGCCCCTTCGGTGCGGGTCCCGATGGGGCCGGGTGAGGCTGAACGGGCCGCTTGTTTTCTTGCCGCGTTCCAACAAGATCAGATAGAGGAGTCCCCAGTTTAGATTGTAAACGGTCTTGAACCCGAGCCTTCGCAGCATTACCGCCACCGCGGGAGATCTGTGGCCTGAAAAGCAGGTCACGAGCACCGGGCGTTCTTTGGGTATGTCTTTAGCGGCCTCGATCACCCCCGCGCCCCACGGGTAATTCTCAGCGGCCTGCAGCCGGTTCCAGTGGAATTCGGGTTTTGTGCGGACATCCACGATCCAGGTGTCTTCCGGAAGCGTGTCCAGACGCCACGGCCGCAAGGGTTTCGCACCTGCCGCCACAGTAACAAGCTCTCCTCCAAGGATGAGGTTGAGTAAGAGAACAAATTTGCCGGCGCCTGGTCCATCAAGGCCGTTCGCGAGGTGTTCTTCACTGACTCGCCGCAAGATGAGAGCAGTTTGAAGCAGGTATATTACCAGAAGAAACAGCCCATGTTGCCCACGCGGGCAAACTCCCCGTGTATATGCACAGGGCCGCCAGGCCCAGCACAATCGAGGTCGTCAAAGGGTGGATGAGATGGGTCCCGTGAACTTGTGAGAATAGGTGGCCGTCACGGGCAATCGACGGGATAAAGACAAAGTACGATACCAGCCCAAACGCTGAAAAGATCAGGAGGAACCCTGCCGGGATGGCCGCGGCCACGGCAAGAATCACCTCATACGTGCTGAGGTCTCTACCTGAGAACCCCGTGTCCAGGCCGATAACTACGAGAACAGCCAATGCTGCAACGTACGGCAGTGCGATGAGCAGACGACTCTCCTCAAGCCAGGCCGACCATTGCGGAGAAGCAAATAATCTCACGGAAATCGGATTTGCCTTCCTTGTTTAATTTACTGGACAGTACCCCGAAAGCCGTTGCTCTTCAAGACGCAAGCAGACTCAATTTTCTTTCGAGTTTGTAAATTCGTCTATGCTGCCTCGGCCCTGGAACGTTATCTCGTGCGCATTCTTCGCAGCTTTTTCAACAGTCTTTTTCTCGCGGCCATGGCCTTTCTTTTCTTCTTCACGCTAGGTTTTTCGTAGGCCCGCCGTTTTTTTGTTTCAGTCAAGACTCCGGATTTTTGCACCTGCTTCTTGAATCGCCTCAATGCATTTTCAAACGGTTCGTCTTCCTTCACGTAGATTCCTGGCATTCAGAATTTCTCCTTTCTGAATAGGTTTGTCCCGGGTACCGAAGCGCACAGTCCCGATTGGGATCATCCCATCACAGAACTGAAGAGCGCTCTTCCCAGTCCGCCCCGTAAAAGTTCCGACCGCGCGGAACCTTGCTATTCGCTGTTATTTGTCGCACCTCTCCCATTAAAGGAGAGAAACACCTATGAGATTGTTTTTCGACTAGATAATCTTGGCTGGAAGTATCAGATCCCTTCTACAAGGCGTCTCTCGACTTCATAGTCATTGATAACCATTGAAACGCCCTTTAGAATCTTCATGAGACCGGTCTTGTCCCGTTTCTAAAGAACCCGCGGGAGGAGCGGCTCCATTTCATCAGGTAAATGTAAAACATAGTGATGGCCGCGTCAATAGAAATTCAGATGGGCAAACACCTTTCTCCCGCGTCGCCTCGGGGCAGTTGGAGGCAGAGCCCCCCTCGATTCTCGTTCCCAGGTAGGAGCCTGTGAACGAGAATCAAGATCACCCCTGGGAGGCAAGACCCGCTAGACGCTCTTGAACAGCCTTTTCTTGAAAATGGCCCGGTTCCCGCAGATAGTGGCTTATGGTTTCCCACTCCGTCTTCGCCATCACGCCTTCCAGGAGAGGGAGTCCCACGGTCTTGAAAGGTATAAGGCTCAGCAGTTTCACCTGCTCTTTCTCTGCGGCTTCTCGGCCGCCCTGTTCACGATCCAGCACCACTAGTACGGTCCGGCATTCAACTCTCTGGAGCCCTCTTTTTCGGACCTCGTAATTCACTTGCTCGAGAGCCAGGAGTTTACTGTCGAACCTGGTCACCAGATCATCAACCAATCCTATGTTGTCCCCGGAAGCAAGCTCCCCCTCAAGCATCGCATGTTCACCGTAAGTGGTAATGGCCTCCTTGAATTGCGCCAGAGACTTTACATTATCCATCTTTCTGGTGAATCCCCCAGGAATGCCACCCGCGATGGACATCCCGGCAGCAATAGGAACTCCGGCCATGGCAATTCCGATTACCCTGGTGATCTCCGGCGCTTCTTCACGAACCATGCGGGCCATGGCCTTGCAAACCTTTTCAAAGACCGATGGATAGGAGACGAGAGGTCGGAGTTGAATGTACAGCGGGCTGTACAGTCCTGACACCAGAGTCCAGCCTTCGGGTTTGTCACGATAAAAGGTCCGGATCATTCTGTTCTCGTACAAGAGTCCGAGAATTTCCAGTGCAGCCTCTTTTTTTTCTTTAATCCATGTCATTTATTATACCTCGTAGCCAGGCTCTGCCTGCACTCATAGTTATAGCTCACAGTTAGGGCTACAGCGAGGGAAAAGGAACAAAAAAATCCGGAATCCTTGTCTCAGCCACTCGCATTGACTGAAACCAGTGCATACTGTATTTTCAGAAGCCGAATGCATCCAATTTGCGTAACAGGAGCAGGGGCTGATTCAATGCTCAAAGGCAAGAATCTTCTTATTATCGGCGCTCGCGAAGGCGGATACGGGGCTGCAATTGCCAAAGCCGCTGTGTCAGCGGGTGCTCACGTTTTCGGCACTTCACTAAATCCGGAAGACCCACGGGAGCAAGCGTTCTTCACGCAACTGGACACAAAGCTCATAGATGTTCCCCTTAGGTACAGCTTTGATCAGAGATGCCGAGTTGTTGATGACTTGACCCTCATCGGAGGCCGGCTAAGAGACATGGGCGTCAACCGGCTCGACGCGGTCATACACACGGTTGCCGGCGGGTTTCCGCGACAGCCGTCGGTCATGAAAGCAGTAGGTGACATTCTCAAAGGGAAGCAAACCTTTTTTGACATGGCCACGGCCGTGAAGAGGAATGTCTACTATGTCAATTCCGACTCCTTCGCCGATACGGTAAGCGGTCTTGCGGGTCTGACTCATGAAGATACGCAATTCATGGCCCTGACCTACCGCGGGGATTTGCCTTACTTCATTTCTCACACCAAAAAGCACCTTGAACACCTGGCTGTGCGACTCGCACGCCAGGGAAAACGCACCCTCATTGCGGCGCTACCCGAGGCCTGGACCCAGTCGTCCCAGTTCTTCACCGGAATTGAGATTGCGGTAATCCACAACTATGTTCGAGACCTGCAGCAGGCGTCGGCAATCTCAGAGGACCTTGCGCCGGCGTTCTCCACGATGGAGCGATCTCTGGCCGGACTCCAAGGGTGGGAAGAACTTTTGGAGGATTTGAAGACATTTTTCAGGGAGGAATGGAACTCTGTTACCGATTCTTCAGAACTGGGCCGGCTTTCCCGAATGGTCGACAAACTCTTCGCTCGCTTGCGAAAGGATAGAACGTTCCCGGTGCTCAGACAAGCGGTGGAGATCATTTCCAACTTTGTGCGGGAAGCCTGCGGGATCATTGTTGTCAGAGAATTCATCGCGGGCGGCCGGTACCAACCCGGGGATGTGCGGCAAGTATATTATCGGGACCTGACCGGAGGCACATCCGTCGGAACGGCCAAACCGCGTGAGCCAAGGCCCCGCAAGCCCGCGGTGAACCGCAAGTGGGTGTGCTACGAGAAAGATGAGATAGAGCGCACACTCAACATGTACGGGAAAAACTTCCTCTTTCTTGACCGCGTGGTAATGGAACAAGCCGAAATCTATGATGGGTTCTACGGATTCGCACGGTTCACCGTTCCGACTCCTGAGCAAAATCCCATACTGAAGGACCACTTCGTCGGTATGCCCCTTTTCGGAGGTCATCTGCAGATGGAAGCGGTGGCCCAGTTCGCGGCCTTCATGGTCTTGAAGCTCCTTAAGAACCAGAGGCTCATGCCTATACTCACGGGAACAGAGTTTCCCGATCTGAACACCATGGCCCCGCCGGGTGAAACGTTGACCATGATGGGAATAATCACCGTTCCTGAAAAAAGAAACTTGGCGCTGGAAGCCTTCATCGAGAACCGATACGCACGCTCCAAAGGGATAATTCGAGGCATGGTGCTGAACGAACGCGTAGTGCGGAAGATGATGGCATCTTTTAACCCCGACCACACGGAGGAGTGACCGCTACGTGTGATCAACAACTCAGTCCAGCTTGAACCTGTTCGGGGAAGGCCCTTGAATAAGTCGCACGGGCAAACCTGCGGCACTGCAAATCCTCTTAAATGGGACGTGGGTAGGTCCGCGTGCAGGCTCGCCGAGCTAGCAGCCGTTCTCGAAGGTGCAGGACGGCGGCGAGTGCTGGTCTTGTGCCATAACAATCCTGATCCTGATTCCATAGCAAGCGCATACGGATTCCAGTTTCTCTTGTCAAAAAAATTCGGGATTCGATCGGTAATAGGTTACGGCGGTGTTGTCACGCGAGCCGAAAACAGGGCAATGATTCACAGGTTGCGGATCAAGATGACCCAGTTGTCGCGTATCGACCGTTACCGGTACTACGGCATCGCGCTAATGGACGCTCAGCCCGGCACGGGAAATAATCTTATCGATTCCAGAGCCGCACCTCCTCTGATCGTGATAGATCATCATCCTTTGCGGAAGCCCTCTCTAAAATCCGAATTTCACGACATTCGCCCAAAATACGGCGCCACATCAACTATAATCACTGAGTACCTCTCGGCCGCTGGACTGGTTCCAACGCGCTCACTCGCCAACGCCCTGATTTACGGCATTAAAGCGGACACGAACTCTCTGGTGAGGGGCGCTTCAAAGGTGGATTTCAATGCATTCAACTATCTGTCGCCCCTTACCAATCCTCGCGTGGTCGCTCAAATCGAGCGGCCTTCGCTCTCTTCGGAGTACTTTGAGGATTACGAGCGAGGTCTGGCCCGGACAACCGTCCACCGGGACATAGCAATTTCATCTCTGGGAAAGATCCATTCCGAGGCTATTATCCCCGAACTGGCCGACGTGCTTCTGCGTCTCGAAGGGGTGAGTTGGTCCTTGTGCATAGGTGAACGCCACGACCTGCTGATCCTTTCCATGAGATCCACATCGAGACTGCACAAGGCCGGAACGGTCATTCGCAGGCTGGTGGGGAAGGCCGGATCTGCCGGAGGCCATAAAGAGATGGCCGGCGGTCAGATTTCGGTTGCAGGAATGACAGAGGAAGAAAAAAGAGATCTGTCCCGGAAGGTGATAAACAGGTTCCTCAAGCTCCTTGATAGGGAGTGTGTCCATCCGCGTGTGTTGGGAGCCCCCCCGGTACCTAGGGAGCCGATTGACTGAAACCACCGTTGTGCTCCTTGTTTATCCCGCATTTACACAGAAGCGAGGTGTTTTACCCTCTTTGAAGAGCAAAATGTTGTCGGCCAGAATTCGAGCGATACCCTCGTAATTCTGCTTCGTCGCGCCAGCAACATGTGGTGTGGCGAAGACGTCGTCTCTGGACAGAAGCGGACTCGTTGGATCGAGCGGCTCACGTGAGTAAACGTCCAATCCCGCGCCCACGATTATCCTTTCATCGAGGGCTTGCAGCAAATCATATTCGTTCACAACAGGGCCCCTGGATACGTTGACCACAAACGCGGTCTTTTTCATTGATTGAAACAATTTCCTGTCGAAAAGGCCCCTGGTGTCTTCGGTGAGCGTAATGGTGGAAATGACAAAGTCCGCTCTTGATACCATCTCCAATAAACTCGAAAGGCCCGCGGTTCTTGTAACACCGAGGGTCGTTTCCGTCTCAGGGTCGGAAATGCGACTGATCGCCTCGACCGTCATGCCGAGTGCTTTCAGCTTGCGTGCGAGGGCTTTCCCCACCCGTCCCAAACCCACAATCAGAGCGGTGTTGCCAAAGAGAGCCTCACCGACAGGAGCCCCCCAGAGACCTTCTTGAAAAGCCGCGAAACATTCTTGTATACGCCGCGCCAGACCCATCATGAGAAAGACCGCGTGCTCCGCAGTGGAATCCGCATTGGCTGTCGCGTCTCCCGGCACATTGCACACGAGGATGCCTCGGGCAGTGGCCGCGGGAATGTCAACTCCTTCGAGTCCTACACCCCACTGATGAATCAACCGAGCCGTCGTGCCTGAGATTAGTTCAGGCTCCAGACGATGCATAAGAGGAATGAGGATGTCGACTGCCATTCCATGTATTGAGACCTGCTCAACCGGGGACGTAAGGATCTCCTCGTCCGGAAGGAGCGCCCTCAGCATCTGGGGCGCTCTGGGAAACGTTTCACCGCAAAAAAGTATCTTCATTGTGCATCCATCTACAAATATTTGTCCACCTCAACGTGCGAGACTAGAAACGGCTTCTTGTAACATCCCTCTTTACAGGGAATGCTCTCCATCTCCTGGAGGATCAGTTCCATGCTCGGCGACCCCAGGCGCGACCGCAAGGCTTGCAACAGCATCTCCTTTGTCTGGGGGGAAATCCCGTTCCAGGGGACAATCATTATTCTTAGTGTGTTCAGGTCTTCCTGGATGATTTGCGCCTCTTGTATTTCATCCATGTTGTAAAAGGCAAAATGCAGTATGAGCGGGGAAATCATATTCTTTTCCGGGGTTAAAACAAAGTCTATCTCTCTTCCTACTATTTTCTCGATTGTGGGATGCTTGCTTCCGCAGGAGCAATGTCCTTCGCCCTTGACAGCCAGGTCCCCGGTTTTGTATCGAATAAACGGCATGGCTGAGTTGTGAAGGCACGTCCCCACAATTTCCCAACACTCATGTCCCCTGCTAACGGGAATCAATTCAACGATACCCATTTCCATCTGTATGTGGTATCCCTGTGCGCGCTCGCACTGGATCGCAGTTGCACAGCATTCTTCTTGGCCGTACCAATCTACTGTCTTGGACCTGAAAACGCGTTCTATTTCTTCACGAATGTGCGGATACTGATTCTCCGAGGAGGTTACTATATATTTCGGCGGTGGTATGGATCGACCATTTCTCTCCATCCACTTGGCAAGGACGTACAGGCATGAAGGCCATGCATTTATGAACGCGGGTTTGAATCTTTCAAGTTCATCCACCATCATTTCGAGGCGTTTGTGATCTACATTATGAAAAGAGAGCCTAAGCTCCCTGGAGCCGGGCAAATACTGAAAGAACTTCGTCGGATCGGCCAAAGGAAGAGCTTTGAAGAGAGCTGTTCTGTCCCCCCTCTTGTATCCAAGCCCCAGGAGATGCCGAAGGACCAAAGCCCTCTCTGTGGGTCGGGTGCTGTTGTCCATGCAAAAGTCCAGGGCTGTGCCGGTGCTACCGCTGGTACGAGCGGGGTTTCTCCCAAAAGCCGCTATATTGGTTGCAAGGAGGTCGTTCTTTCGTTTTATGACAGTCTCTTTGTCGAGTGTCGGAAGCTTCTTCAGATCATCTATGCTCTGGATGTCCTGAGGTTTCAGGTCATGTTGCCGGAAAATCTCCCTATAATAAGGGACATTTTCATAGCAGTGATGTATGAGACTTTCCAGCCGCGCTTCCTGGTATTTGACCAGAGCTTTTTCGTCCCAGTGTTCACTTTCCATCAGCAAAGCAACGGCTTCGTTCCACGCCTTGCCGTACCTGACGGAGGGAGGTAGCAAATTGTAGAGGACCTGCCCCCACTTCACGAGCGGAACAGGCCCTTTTTTGATTAAGGTTTTCAGATAGGCTCGCATCGACCTTGCCTTGGCCTGAGGCTGTTCAAGAAACCATAGCGCAGCGCATTGAGTTTCGCGAGCGGATGGTCTGCGCGAGAATCGCCTTCGCCCTTCCCTCTCTCGTCCAGAGAGACGTTAACCTTACTACAGAATTGCTGAGGGAGTCGAGACAGGATTGACCTTCTCGGACTCAATACATATATTAGAAACCAAGGTAGAATACAGCAAAATGAGAGTTTTGGACTTAGGAAGGGTCGAGATCATGAACGACAAGGATAAAACCATAGGATCAAATCTGCCGGATCCGAAAGAGATCGAGAAGGAGATAAACGAGTTTCTGGCAAACAAATACGGCAACCGTATACGGGTTATGGGGACACAGATTGGTCCCTGGCCCGGCGTGGAGGAAACGGGCGAGGGGGAAACGATCAAACACGACACCGAACCTGCCCATGTCCGCTTCGACATGAAGCCCGCGGAACTTCACGACTACCTGGACCGTTTTGTAATTCGACAGGATTCAGCTAAAGAAATGCTCTCAACGAAGATATGCACGCATTTCAACCGAATTCGCTACTTTCAGCAAAAGGGTGAAAGCGAAGATCGCGAAGGAATCGGGCGTATCAAGAGTAACATGATCCTCATAGGCCCGACTGGCGTCGGAAAGACGTATCTGATCAAACTAATCGCCCGAAAGATCGGGGTGCCTTTCGTGAAGGGTGATGCAACAAAGTTCAGCGAAACCGGCTATGTTGGCGGCGATGTGGAAGATCTTGTCCGCGACCTGGTTCAGGAAGCGGACGGTGACATTGAAAAGGCGCAGTATGGGATCATATATATTGATGAAATCGACAAGATAGCCTCTTCGGGAAATATAATCGGGATCGATGTATCCCGAACTGGGGTCCAGAGAAACCTTCTCAAGCCAATGGAGGAGACCGAAGTAGACCTCAAGGTCGCTCATGATCCCGTATCTCTTATGGAAGCGGCAGCTCATTTCCAAAAGACAGGAAAGCGGCTGAAGCGTACAATCAACACGCGAGACATCCTTTTTATCGTTTCAGGCGCCTTTAACGGGCTCGACGAAATAGTCTCCAAGCGAATGTCCCGTAAGGGGTTGGGGTTCGGCGCAAGTCTCAAAGTGAAGGAAAACAGGACCGACCTGTTGCGTGAAGTCAAGTCAGAGGACCTGATAGAGTACGGTTTTGAATCGGAATTTGTGGGACGCCTCCCTGTCATCGCGGTCCTGGACGATCTGAATGAGGACGACCTGTTCAAGATATTGAAAAACAGGTATTCCTCGGTTGTGACCGCTAAGAAACAGGACTTCAAGTCCTATGATATAGACATCCGTTTCACAGACGAGGCATTAAAGAAGGTAGCCGCCCTCGCGCACAATGAGAAAACCGGGGCACGGGCACTTATAAGCGTGATGGAGAAGGTCCTTGTGGGCTTTGAAAGGATGCTCCCGTCAACGGAAATCACCCGTTTGGCTGTCACCGAAGAACTGGTTGACAATCCAAGAAAGTATCTCCAGGAATTCTTGGAGGATGACTCCCATCCTTCCAAGTATGAGGTTTTCGACCAGGTAGATGCGCGTGAGAGGTCCGAACTACTCGAGGAACTCCAATCGAGGTGTGTGGAGTTTGAAAAGGCCTGCGGTACATCTGCCAGCGGATGGGCGCTGGACTTAATTGTGGATGCGTGCATGAAACAGGGTCTCACCCCTGAAACGGTTTACAAGCGCTTCATCAAAGTGGAGCAGGAGATCCATGCCTTTGAGAAGGAGTTCGAGGCCCTCTACAGTCTCAGGATACGATTCTCCGAAGATGCTCTCCAGGAGTTGATCGGGTTGGTGCTGAACGGTTCAGAAGAAGCTCTGATAGTGTGCCGCAAGATTTTCCAGAACTATCATCATGGTCTAAAGCTCGTGATGGAGCGAACCAAAGAGCAGGAATTCACCATTCCTCGAGAAGCAATCCAGAACCCTGAGCGCTTCCTCAATGACATGATTCAGAAGACTTATCATCAACAACAGGAAGTTGGAGAAGGCTCATAGAATCCATCAAACGGGCGGCGACCCCGCGTGCTGCGGGGCACCCGCCTCCCCTCTGAATCCCACATCTTTAAGCGTAGGTTAGCATTCACGAAAGTGATCACGATTGACAGTGGGTGTCCCTGCTGGCTTGATCCGGCACGGGCCGCTCCGTTGAGGGGAATGATGAGAAAACGACGTACGATGTCTCCGAATCCGGACTGGCCAAGACATCGTGGCAATTGCTATAAACGGTAGGTCAGCATGCTAGTCAGAAAGCCCATCGCCTATTCCACTCCTGTCCACGTAGTTATATGGCAGTTCTCAAAAGTCCTGAAAGAATCCAATACGCGTAATGGGAAGAATCAGTAGCGCCGGCGTCGCTGCCGGCCAGAACCGGGTGATTCTCTGGCCAATTCTTCACCGGCACGGAGGTCCCGCGTCCCGCGGGACTACCAATTGCGAGAGATCCCTCTTCACAATTGGTCATCACTTTTGACAATCACTGCAGAACGAAAAAGTCCGGCCGAAAGACCGGACTTGTCACAGAATTCAAAGGGATCACTTCATCGAGGTTAGTCGCTGTACCTGCTCTTGCCACTTCCGTCGAACATGCTTCGAGGATTTTGAGCGGGTCCCACGGTTGTAGGAGAGGCGAATATCTCCTTGAGAGTCGACCAAAAGCCGCTTCCGCTGTCAGCCTGCTGTTGCTGTTGACCCTGCACACGTAACGGGGTTGCTTGACCCGGCGGGGCCTGCAGTGGGGTGATGCCCTGCGGGCTGGGCATAGGGCCGGCTGCGGCCGGGGTCTGCCCGGCATACTGGACCTGTCCTCCTTGATATGCGGGGGCAGGAGCCGGTTGACCGTACTGCTGCTGGGCCTGAGGCCGGGCCTGCTGGCCCGTGGCCATTTGCGGATACTGAAGCGCTTGCTGCTGGCCGGGCGCTTGAGGGACTGCCCGCGCCTGGTAGCTTGATTGAGTAGGCCGGCCGCTGTCGCCGGAAACTCCCATGAGTTCGTAATACCGTTGTTGGGCCACTCGCAAGCTATCATAAGCCTCGCCAACTGCTTTCTTGTGGTACTCGGCCTGCAGGGCCTTCTGCTTGACCTCTTGTTCCCGAACCCTCTGCTGGGCCATTTCAAATTGCTGTTGAGCCTGTGTCAGCTCCTGGGTTGCGGCCTGCTGCTGAGCAGCCAGTTCAGCAGCACGCTGCCGGGCCACCGCTCTCTCATAAGCCTTCTGCTGAGCTGCCTGCACTATCGGGTCTGAACTCATAGGTCCTTGCGCATCTGCCGCCTGAGGTTGCACAGCCTGCTGTGGGGTTTGCTGCCCGTAGCCCTGCTGTTGATAATAGCCTTCCTGGCCAGGAGGATACGCGCCGGGCTGTTGTTGATAAGCCTGCTGCTGAGGATATCCGGCTTGCTGCTGCTGATAGGCCTGCTGTTGTTGATAAGCCTGCAGTTGCTGCTGATAGGCTTGCTGCTGGGCATAAGCTTGGGCGTCCACTTGCTGGGGCTGCTGATATGGGCTTTGCTGGTAAGCAGCTTGCTGTTGGGTCTGCGCGTTGCGCCGCTCCTTGGCGCTCAGTCTCCGCTTCTTGCCCGTAGTCGGGGCGCCCTGTTGGCCTCCGGTGATAGCTTGGCCGCCGCCACTCGGTGCCTGATAAGTCTGGACTTGTGGGGCCTGATAGGCCGCGGCCCCTTGGTTCGAGTAATATTCGGAGGGATTGTAATATATGTTTGACTGTCCTGGTCCTGCCTGCGGCGAAGTAGCTTCGCTGTATTGAGACGATGGATAATAGCTGGTCACGGGAGCCGAACCCGGATAATTACCCGTTACCGAATAATATCCGCCCTGTTGCTGCATCTTGTCCAGGTAGTTGGACCAGTACGGATAATAAATGGGCGGCTGATTGGGATCGACTCCCCCGGAAGGCGTTTCCATCAAGGTAGAGCCTTCATATCCGGCAGAGCCGGTCTCACGGGGGGACCACTGTCCGACCGCCGGGGCAACCATCAGCATCAGCCCTAATGCTGTGCTTATAAGGACTATCGATCTTCGTCGCATAGCGATTCTCCTTTGGAGAAGAGCAGTCCGCAGCGCGCCGACTCTGTTGTGCCAAACAAGTCTTTATTGCCGCTCGAACTACCCACAGATACCACGATTCATATTATACTTTTTTTTGTAAGAAAATCAAGGTGAAAAAAGGTTTCTCCGCCTTTGGAAGCGTCTTTTATGTCAATCAGATGCGATTAGTTCCTGCTGCAATAGTTAAATAATCACATTCATTTAACTATTTTCAGCGTGTTTCTTGAGGATCTCGGTGGGTCGGGCGGATCGGAACCTTTTACCTTCTCGTTGAAAATCTTGTTCTTCACACGTACGGAATTGATCAAGAAGTATACTACGATGGATCTTTCCCAATCCCGAGTCGGTGAAAACTCCGAGACTTTCTTTAAGTATTTTTCTTGAAGCTGACCCAGCGACGCCTCGTCGAAATCGAGCACGCGATCAGCCAGGCCCAATCGTACTTTCCTCAATCCCCACGTTGCCTCCTCACGACTTCCATACAGGGTAAGGCTTTTGAGAACTCAGGTCAAGGAGAAGGCCACCTACCCTGCCCGCATTCAAGAAGCTCCTGTCATGCAGCGGCCTGAATCCCGGCTTCGAGAGCCATGAGGTTCATGCTTCGCACTTGGGCTCTGGTTTCCGTGCCGAGGTGCTCCCGGATCTCCTCAACGGAGACCGGAAAACCATCCAGTGTCGCTGCGAATCCAAGTAAAACCACATTTTCAAGCTGCACACGTCCGAGATTTTTGGCCAGGCCGGCCACGTCCACGCGTTTTATGCCAAGGCCGTCGGGCAACGTGGAATTTTCTACAGTAACCCCTCCGCGCTTCAGATAATGACTGTTGTTAGCCGTTTCGGAAGGGTCAAGCGAAAGGAGGAAGTCCGCGTGGCCGGCCCGAATCAGCGGTGAAAAAAAACGGCCTATTCTCAGATGACTGTTGATGGAGCCTCCCCGGACTGCCATGCCGTGAGTCTCGGAAGAAACGACTTCTAATCCCTTGGCTGTGGCTATCTGGCCAATTTGACGCGTCAGGAAAACGATTCCCTGGCCGCCTCTCCCGCAGAGAACAAGTTCAACCATGATCAATGACCTTCAGGCTCAATGGCTTGAGACGGACAGATCTGAACGCAGAAGCCGCACCCCGCGCATAGATCCGCGTTGATCTTCATCTTCTTGTCTTCCTTTGCCAAGTGAAATGCCGGGCATTCCAAATCCTTCACACAGGTCATGCACAAATCGCAACCATCGCCGACCCGGAACTTTGCAGACGAGAGTTTCACATTCGGCGCGCGGACACAGGGCCGTCGGGTGATTACTACCGCAACGCCCTTGTTTTCGTTAAACGTGTAATCCTTGGCCCTTTGCAGGGCTTCTCGCGTGCTCGCATGGTCATAGGGATCGACTACTTCCAGAAAATCCACGCCACATCCGCTAATGACCCTTTCAAGGCTAATCGCGACGCCGGGAGAGCCGTCTGCCAAGAAATCGTTCGCGGGAGTCGGTTGGCCTCCTGTCATGGCGGCAATGCTGTTGTCCATGATCATGAGGACAAATGGCGTGTGGGTATGAACCGCGTTGATGAGGGCCGGAACGCCTGCATGGTAGAAACGTGGAATCTCCGATGGTGGCCACAACGGTGGTCTCGCCGTTGGCGAGCGGGGTGCGAGCCAACCCCCCCGCCATGCCTATCGAGGCCCCCATACAAAGGCAGGTGTCGACTGCCCCCATGTTGATTCCCAGGGTGTAACACCCGATGTCACCCGAGAAGACCGCCTGATCGAATACCTGTCTCATCGTGTAGAAAGAGGGGCGGTGTGGACATCCCGGACATAGAGAGGGCCGCCGAGGTTTAATCTTTGGGGGCTGCACGTCGGTTGGCTGTTCACCGACCGCTTTCAGAATTATCTCTTCCACAATTTCAGGGGTCAGCTCACCCTGCTGCGGAACGTGCCCGGAAAGTCTGCCCATTACGTTTCGCCGGTCCCGAATCTGGAGTTCCAGCACAGGATAGGTCTCTTCCACAACAAGCGTGGTACGATGCGTGTCCACGATTTCCTGCATGGCTTGGGCTTCGACGGGAAAAGGCAGACCCACTTTATAGACAGCCACGCTGCTTAGTCGAGGATCAGAGGCCACAATGTCTCTCACGTGGGACGAAACCGAACCCGAAGTTATCAATGCCGTTGAATTGCCCGAGCCCTGAGATATCAGGACCGGCTGAGCTTCAGGCTCTTCACGCTTTATCGTCTCCAGCTTTTCATTTAACTCGCCGTGGAGGACTAGTCGGTAACGTGGTATAGCCGCCCATCTAGTCCAGTTCTTCTTGAACGGTCCCACGTCGACGGGTACGCGAGGAGATCCCAGCGACACGTTCTGCCGGGCATGGCAAACTCTCAGGCACGGTCGCAGTAACACCGGCACCTGGTATTTTTCCGACAGGTCAAAGGCCCTGAGGGTCATCTCCAGGGCTTCTGCCGGCGTGCCCGGATCCAGTACCGGAACTTTCGCGAACCAGCCAAAAAATCGGCTGTCCTGCTCCGTTTGGCTGGAATGAGGCCCGGGATCGTCGGCCACGACCACAACGAGCCCACCTCGAACCCCCAGGTAAGCCGCGCTCATGAACGGATCAGAAGCCACATTCAATCCCACCATCTTCATGACCGCGACGGAACGTGCGCCCGCGAGTGAAGCTCCGTAGGCCACTTCGAAGGCGACCTTCTCGTTGATGGACCACTCCAGGTAAATGGGGTGGTCTAGTTCTTTTTTCCAACGCACAAGGGATTCGAGGACTTCGGACGAGGGAGTGCCCGGATATGCTGCGGCAACGGTACAGCCTGCCTCGATAATTCCGCGTCCGATGGCCTCGTTCCCCATGAGGAACCTGACATCGTGGTTATGTTGCTCAGCCATATCTATTTCTTATCGCAGCGGTCAGAAACTGTCAATCCGGGGGAGTGGAGTTGGCAACACTTACGGTTCAGCCACTAAGTAATCTGTTTCCCAAAATTCGGTGACATGTTTCGGGCCGAAGTGGTGGGACAGGCATCTTGCCTGTTGATCAAGAAATGACAGGCAAGATGCCTGTCCCACCAATACAGCGGCCGCGAACCCTCCCTCATCGTCTTTAGTCAGAGAATACGTCATCGACCTTTGCGAAACAGAGCATTGAGTAAAACGGCCACGGATTTACCACTTCCACTTCGACGACCGCTCTTCAACGAAGTGTAACCAGTAGGCCGCGGTAATTCCCCAAATAATGTTGAAGAATACGACAAACATAGGTGTGAGAGCCCCTAGTTGGAATCCGAGCATTCCCTTCTTCGCCATGAACGGAAACACGACAAATAATTGAACTAGTGTCGGCCCTATGCTGTACACAATTCCCCTCAAAGCAGGGGAATTCCGCAAAAAAGGTAGCAAGAACAGAAATCCCCAGAGACCTCCCCACACAAGACGCGGATACAGAAACGCGGAAGTTAAATCCGGCGCAAGTTTCACGCCCAGGGCGCCCGTAATTGCGACCGCGCCAAAAACCCACACGGCAAGGCTGTTGATCAAACCGCCAACGCTTCCTGCGGCATAAGTCAGCGACAAATTCCTTAACAAGTTCTTCATGCCGGTTCCACCCACGAGATGGTCGTTTTGAACCAATGTGCGTAGGGAGTAACAAACCGTTAGGTCATGTGCCGGCCCACGCTGTCATGTCAACGAGCCATTTGTGCAGAGGCGACATCTTCTTAAACCTGTCGATACAGTAGTCTAGTATCTGCGCGGAGTGGAATTCGGAAGGAATCTCATCTTCGGTCCATACATACAGGCCGTTATACAGCAGCATAGCTGCGTTTTCGTCATTAGCGTCATAGCCCCGAGGCGTCTTTTTATAATGTGTGCCTCCGACGGAGTAACCTTTTAGCTTAGAGACCTGTTTTATTGCTTTGATGAGATCCGCCCCATGTTCCGGGTCCACGACCGAGTCACGGTAAGTTCCCAGAAGCAATGGCGAGAAGCAGTGTATACCCGCAGCTAGAAACAGCGTCGGTGGCTCGAGATGAAAGTAGTATCCGGAACACTCCATTTTGGCACGTGAACCTTCCCAGAAAAAAATCCCAAGATGGGTCTTGTATGGGGTTTTGTCTTTGCTGAAGCGAATGTCCCGGTAGGGACGAAAGATCGATCGGTTCACGCGGGGATCTGCGTTGATTTTCGGAGAGATTTTTGCCAGAGATCTGCCCATTTCTGACACAAAATCCCGAGCGGGTCCCAGGACATATTTTTCGAAATCATTCTTATGCGTATCGAACCAGGTCTTGCTGTTATTCTGGGTCAACTCTGTGTAGAAATCGACGCATTCCCTGGGGAATCCTCTGAAATCAGAAATAGCAGTCATGGGCAGCCGTTCCTTTCCTGTAATTGTTCACAGCGGAGATCGCTGAGAATTCTGTCTTTTCTGCATTTCTTCCTGGTGCGGCATGGCGGCTTCGGGTCTTCTATGGGGGTGAAGACAATACCAGGCAACCCCCTACCTCCGCGTCTCATGTGCTTGGTTCAAGCCATTTTTCAACTTCGCGTTCTCAGCGCATTCTGTGGTGATCCCGCGCGGAAAGCGGGACTGCCTGCCCGCTGAACTCTTACCGTTTTATCTTACGTGCCGGCAACCAGCCGGGCGTGCTCTTGCATCAGTCAGGTGTCTTCTATTACTGTTAATCCGCCTTGTTTAGCTATTCGCGCAGCCTCCTCATTGCTGATGCCTTTCTGCATCCAGAGTACCTTTGCGTGGATTGCCACAGCCTGCTCTGCGATCTCGGGCAGAAATTCGGGACGGCGGAATACGTCCACTATGTCCACAGGTTCAGGTATGGACCGGAGATCCGGGTAGCTCTTTTCTCCCAGGACTTCATCTGCACCGGGGTTCACAGGGATTATTCGGTACCCATGCTTCTTTAAGTAAGCGGCTACCATGTGGCTGTCTTTGCCGGGATTCGTCGAAATGCCTACGACCGCAATCGTGCGTAGATCTGTTAGTAATTGCTTTAAAGTACTATCACTGACAGTCGGAAAAGTCATAATTCACCCCCTATATCTTAGTATAATCATCATACTATAGAGGTGCGCCCGCATCAAACGTACCCGCATTGCGGTGTTTTCGCTTGACTCGGATGTCAACCCTCACTAAAATCTATAAGTTTTCCTGGAGATCCCTTTGTCCTCTTCCCTGGCGGGAAAAGGAAGTGTGAGGAGGCAAAAAAGGTTTTGTCCGCACGGTCTCTCAGGCTCCGCCTGCTAACGCCTTGCAGGAGGCGGTGACCACTTCGTGTAGGCGAAACCAAAATAGAGCGAAGCCGTTCGCGATCCGGTTCTATTCTCCGGGCGTAGCCGGGGAACGGTAATTGCGAGCCACCTCATTCTGAAGTTCCAGGTTTAAAGGCTGGCCCGGAGACACTATTGCCGACCAGATCATAGTTGATTATGGAAAGGAGGATTATCAGTGAAATCACTGGTGTGCCTGAAACAAGTCCCTGACACGGAAACACAGATTAAGGTGAAGCCGGACGGGACAGGAATCGTGACCGACGGTATAAAGTACATCATCAATCCTTACGATGAGTTTAGTGTGGAAGAGGGCCTTAAGCTCAAGGAGAAATTCAAGGCAGGAGAAGTGGTGATACTCAGCGTCGGTCCGGATCGTGCAACCGAAGCCATCCGCACGGCACTGGCCATGGGTGCTGACCGAGGAATTCATATCAATGACGAGAGTCTCAACCAAGGTGACCCGTATGTGATCGCCGAGGCGCTTGCAGCCGCAGCCAAACAGGTCGAGTACGACATCATTTTCTGCGGCCACCGCGCCATCGACGACGATTTCAGTGAAGCCGGGGCAATGCTTGCCGAATTACTACAACTTCCCCAGGTCACGCTCGTGACCAAGGTCGAGGTATCCGAGGACAAAAAGACCGCCATTGTCGAAAGAGACGTGGAAGGAGGCAAGGAGACGGTCGAGGTCCCCTTGCCATGCGTCGTGACATCTCAGAAGGGCCTTAATGAACCCCGATACGCATCACTGCCCGGTATTATGAAGGCAAAAAAGAAGCCCATAGATCCGAAGACCGCGGCGGATTTGGGAATCGGCGCAGAAGCGAGGCTGCAAGCGCGGAATTTCACCATGCCCCCGGAACGGCAGGCGGGGAAGAAATATGAGAACATGGAACCCGCTGAAGTAGCCAAGGTAGTTGTTCAGGCGCTTCGTAACGAAGCCAAGGTGATCTGAGGATTTGAGCTTCATGAGCCTTTCATAGGATTTCACAAGCAGAGGGGAATAACAGATGTCGAACATCATGATATATGGAGAGATTAAGGCGGGCAAAATAAAGAAGACCGCTTTTGAACTGGCAAGCGAAGGACGCAAGTTGGCCGATCAACTGGGAGGAACGCTCACCGCGGTCCTAATGGGTTCGCAGGCAGAGCAATTTGCTCCTGACCTGGCACGCTACGGAGTGGACACTGTTTATGTTGCCGAATCTCCGCAACTGGACACCTACAATTCGGAGTATTATGCCCAGGCATTGGCCCACCTCATCGGGGAAAAGAAGCCCGACATGGTCTTAATCAGCCATTCCATGCAGGGCAAGGACCTGGCGCCCCGAACTGCCGCCAAGCTTGGCGTGGCGGCAATGGCAGATTGCGTGTCATTTGAACTCGAAGGCACCACTCTCGTCGGAAAGAGGCCTATGTATGCCGGGAAATGTTATGCCCAGTGGACCGCGGTCAAATCACCTCAGATCGCTTCGGCAAGACCCAACGTTCTGGAAACTGCGGAAAACCCAAAGGCCGGAACAGTCGAAAAAGTCTCGTTCAGCCCCGACACCAGCCGTTCAACCTACGTGACCAAGGATCTCAACTTGGACACGAGCGGCAAAGTGGATCTTACCGAGGCTGAAATCATCGTGTCCGGCGGCCGGGGAATGGGCGGACCAGACTACTCTCTCATCGAGGAGATGGCCGCCGTCTTCGGCTCCAGAGCCACCGTCGGGGCGTCTAGAGCCGCGGTGGACGCGGGATGGCGACCCCACTCAGATCAGGTGGGGCAAACAGGAAAGACTGTTACCCCGAATCTGTACATTGCCTGCGGCATTTCAGGTTCTATCCAGCACTTGGCGGGCATGGGATCATCAAAGGTTATCGTTGCCATCAATAAAGACACTGAGGCGCCGATCTTCACCAAAGCCGACTACGGGGTTGTCGGGGATCTATTCAAGATCGTGCCAGAGTTCAACAAGGAACTCAAAGCGCTCTTGTCTGAATGACCGAAGCAGGTCGATTCGGTTGATGTGCGATGAATATGGGTACCAACAAACCGGTAGGAATCGGGGAGGCTCTATTTTTTGGAAGGTCTCCCCTATTCTCACCCCTTTGAATGCCAATACCTAGAAGAGGACTTCCCAAAGGATGAGGGGCCCGCCTTTCCACGCGAGCCCGGCCGCTGCCTGAATCTTCTTTCCATTCTGCTCATCAAAAGATACAAAAAGGGGCGCTCTTGTAGAACCGCGGGAACAATATTGGGGTATTAATTCCTGCGCTCTGACTATGGCCCGGATGTAACAGAGGTGAGAACCATGAAAATTCAGATTATCTTTTACAGCATGTACGGACACATCCATAAAATGGCTGAGGCTGTGGCCGAAGGGGCTCGCGAAGTGGAAGGGGCTGAAGTAGCCCTTTACCAAGTGGCTGAGCTGGTTCCCGAAGCTTCGCTGGAAAGGACTGGGGCTAAGGCGGCAAGACAGGTTTTTGCCAATATTCCGGAGGCTGTGCCGGATCAAATGGCAGAAGCTGACGCGATAATCTTCGGAACCCCTACCCGCTTCGGCAATATGTGTGCCCAGATGCGCAACTTTCTAGATCGTACGGGCCAACTCTGGGCGAGGGGCGGACTGGTTGGAAAGGTGGGGAGCGTTTTCACCTCCACTGCATCTCAGCACGGAGGCCAAGAAACCACAATAACCAGCTTCCACACTACGTTGCTTCATCATGGAATGATCATTGTAGGTGTCCCGTACAGCTGAGGAACGCCTCCTGAATATGACTGAAATTTCAGGAGGATCTCCTTACGGCGCCTCGACTCTCGCAGGCTCGGATGGATCTCGCCAGCCGACAGAGAATGAGCTTGCTATTGCAAAATTCCAGGGGCGACGCGTGGCTCAAATAGCCCGCAAGCTTGCTGCCAATGCTTGAAAATTAGCATTTCAAAAGCTCCCGTGATGTCCGGCAAACATTCGTCGATCAAAGAAAACGCGGACAACGGCGATGGAGAGTATAGATCGAGGTGTACTCATAGTTGTTGAATATCGCGGTGATCGATTATAGCTGCACTTGCATTATGCAGCACTAGCACAGGAACGTTTTAGGCAAATGACACGCGCAGCAACCGCGATCCGTATAGACGTTTTGCAGAGCTTCTTGAGCATATTTCACCGTTCAAGTATGATCAATCACGATCTGATGTGAACTTTATCGCTGCACTGCATCTTGAGGACGCACCTCTCTTCAGCTCCAGTCATCTGTAGCGCGCGGGCGCATCCGTTAAGACTCCAAGGCGCTCCTCAATATCTGGACTTACAGTAAAGCCCTTTCCTATATACTTATGATGGAACTCGCGAGCGTGGGCGATTTCGTTCTTTTCAAGGTAGGCCGTCATGAGCACGGGAAACGCAGGGAAATAGCCTGGATCCAGCTCCAGTGCCCGCTCTAAAGACTGTATCGCTTCGTCGTAACGGCCCATCATTGCTAGAATGCGCCCCATCTCAACGAATGATGCAGGGTTTGATGGTTCGGCTTCCAAAATCCGTCTGTAGATGCTCATAGCGCCTGAGTAGTCCCCTTTTTTGGCCAGGATGGCGCCCATCCTTCCTTTGAACTTGTTATTCTCGGGACTCAGTGACCAAGCCCTCTTATAGTTCTCCATTGCTCCGTCCAGGTCCCCTTTTCTCTCCAACTCCTTGCCGATTGCGAAATACGCTATGTCCGGGACGCTGTCTGAATGCTGGATGATGTAGCTCCATAGAGTTTCCGAATTCTTCCAGACATTGATTTGATTCTGGGTCGCGTAGTCGTATACAATCGCCACTGACAATATCGCTGCAATGAACCCGATCTTGAAGATCCTGGCCTTTCGGAATCTCCCTGCCATGTCCCAGAGGCGTCCTGCTCCTAATCCGGCCAGCAGCCAGAACCCCAAAGTGGAAAGATAAGTGTACCTGTCGGCCATGGCGTGGCGGTACGGCAGAAAAATGCCTAGAGCCGGGGCCAGAGTGATCAGGTAATAAAACCATACCGCAGCCCACACACGATGATTGTTGAGAGCCCGCCGGATACACAACCCTGTGACGACAATAACCGCCACCGCAGAGATCACAAAGATCGGGCCGAAGTAATTCAGGCCCCTATCCAAGTGATAAAATGGAAGCAGATGAGACGGCAGGACGGTCTTTTGCACGTAGAATACCATGGCGTGAAAGGCATTCATGATCCTCAGCCAGGCAGGGACGTGCGAAAACGGGATCGCCTCTCCCCATTTCGCAGCGATATTCATGCCCACAGCGACGGCGGCTAAGACCAAAAAGGGGCCCTTTTCCCAGATACGAATCCAGAGATTGGATCTGTTAAGTCTGTAGAGCGGGTAATAATCAATGAGAATAAGGACAAACGGCAGAGTCACTGCCATGGGCTTTGACAGGACCGCGGGCAAATAAGCCGCTACTGAAAGCAAATAACGCCACTTGCCATCCTGTGCCGCGCACGCGGCACGAGCATAGCCCAGGTATGTGATCAGGGTCGTCAAATAAAAAAATGCGCTGAGGACATCTTTTCTTTCGGCAATCCAGGCTACGGACTCAACGCGCAAAGGGTGTATCCCGAAAAAGAGCGCAGCCGTCCACGCGGCCACAAATTTTGATTCAGGTGTTACAGTCTCCCGCTGAGGATTCCGCTCGACCCAGGCGTCCTGCAGCCTGATGCACAGAGCGCAGAAGAGGAGCACATTGAGCGTGTGGAGAATTATGTTGATCAGCCTATGGGGCGCGGGATTCAAACCCCACAGGCTTCGGTCAAGGGCGTGTGAAAACCATGTCAAAGGGTGCCATGCCCCCTGGTAAAAGGTGGTCAACATCCAGCGCAAAGAATCGAGTGTAATGGACTGTATATGGTGATTTGTGGTCACAAAGGAGTAATCGTCCCAATCGACAAAGTCATTGCCCACCGCAGGAAGGAAGGTCACGAGCACTATGGTACCCAGCACGATACAGGCATAGAGCTTTATGGCACGGAAGGTAATCATTAATCATCTGGAGCTGTTTGCGAAACCTGATAAGCCTCCACGCCTCGTACAGGAACCGACTCCAGTATGCGGGAGATGAGACGATGTGAATCGGTGAAGCAGATTCTCATGAGTTGTTTACCTCAGTTTCCCGACAATCAGCCTCTTCTCCTTGTCCAATCGGACACCCCAAACCTGTCGATTTGGGTATTTCTGAAGAAACTTCTCCATCATTTCGTCGGTCTTGGGCCAAAGCACAAATATCCTGTCCTCCTGATCAAGATTTGGTCCGCTCGCATATGGGGAAAAGACCCAATTATATTGGTTATCGGGAACTATAGAATTGGCAAATATCACGGCATTATGCACCTGGTTTTCATCAAGAGTTCTGTATACAGCGGAAGAGACCAAAGCTATCTCTCGCAGGGAAGTCAAAACAACAGGTGAGAACATCAAGAAGCTAACAATATAGAACGAGAATATCACGGCCGGAATAAACGTGTGAGCACGAGAATTCACTAAATGTTTCCTGCATATACCGTAGAGATGGGCGATTCCGCAGGCTGAAAGTAGTACTTCCGGAATTATCATTTCGTAGTAGTAAACAGGGCCGGTGAGATTGATTCCAGGGCTGGAAAAGTAAGCATAAAAGGCCCAGTGCGTAAGGCCCCACCCCAACAAGAATCCCACAAAGCGCCCTCCGGGAACGAACAGCATGAATACAAAAGAAAACGGCCATCCAAAAAGCCAGATATTCTGACGAATCATATTGAGGAGGAGATTAGCTGCCGCGTTCTCCGGGGTATGAATTATTCCCCAGAGACCGGCGACGTAGAATCCTATTCCCTTGCCGTGTCCCGAACGCTCGAAAAAAACGGACTGCACCGTCGTGAAAGGATCTCCGGTCTGCCCGTAGTTAACAAGACAGAAACATCCCTACTGATGACAGAGCAACCGCTAGCCCTGCTCCTATGATACGAACCGAGCCACGATCCCTGTCTTGAATCGAAATAACGAGGAAGAAGACTCCCAAGGATACGCCCACACAGAGCCATGATTGCGGACGATTCAGAATTAATAGGAGGCTCGCCAAACAAAACAACATAGTCCAGCGCCACTTTCCGGACGAGTGAAAACGCAAGGCCGAGAAAATCATCAGTGCCGAGCAAAACGCTGCGGCAGGATAACCCAGAAGAGTACCTCCAGTGAGAATGAATTGCGGAGAAAGCAACGCTAGAAAAAGAGCTATGGCTGCGATCTTCGCGTCGAACTGATCTCTTGCGATGAAATAGATCAACAAAAGCGTTCCCACCGACGTAAGGGGTGTTATGAAATCCAGAAGCCCGGTCAACAACCCCAGGGCTAGAAACAGCGGGTGCCCGATGGTGTACTGGCCCATCCATTGGTGTTGATCCACTATCATGAGCGGAAATTTGAACAATTCATAGAAATCCGGAGCGGGATTCGTCAGCCTCCCGGCCAGGAGCGTCTTGGCTACGAAAACATAAACATTTTCGTCGTCGGTCAGGGGAAATCGTTCAAATAGAAAGAACCGAACCAAAACCATACCCGTAAAACCTAGGATAACGGCCGTGGCAGGGAAGAACTTGTGCGTTAAGATCCGGACGGCTACCGACCAAAGCTTTTCGGCGGCGCCCCTCCGGAAAACAAAGAAGAGTGAAATAAGTGCTGACACATACGCGGCGCACGCGACGTAGAAAAACATAAATGAACATTCACTAGAGCCTAGACTAAGAACGGTGGGCACGCCCAGACCGAAAACGTAGCCTTTAGCTCTAACCCAACCGTACGCATAGTACAGCCCCAGTATCAATAGGGCCATCACAGCGGGGATTAATGAATTGCGTGATGACGAGAATTTCACAGCGGCAACTCGCGATAATGAGATTCTATCCGATGGGAACGCCATTTGCATCCCCTAGGTAACGACTATCACCCAGTCGAGAACTGCGCCTAACGTCTTTCGTTCAAACGCGAGACGCTACCCGCTACCCTATCCTCGCAGGAAGCGAGTCAACACAGATTGTCAAGTTCGATGTTAATTCCCAACAAACGAATTCTGTAGAGATTCACACGCATTTCCTCCGATGCGACAGGGGCTCTTGAAGGCTGCGAATTCAAAGACGAAGACCGTCGGACTCATAAAGGCCTGCTGTGCTCAGCCAAGGTGTCTGCCAACGCCTCCGGTCTGACTCTTTAGCCCTTAGCGATTCTGGATTGAAAGAGGAGGATTCACAAACACTATACTTGTCATTTCGATTTCTTAGCCATCATTCTATTGATCCCACCGCCGAAGCGAAACCTAAGCATGGCCGCCAATATCCTAATCGGATCTTTGAGAAAGGACACCTTCTTCCCCTCGGCGAACGACCGAGATATATAGTTTACGGGTATTTCTAGTGGAATGAACCCGCGTTTGACCAGCTTAATCACGAGTTCAATGTCAAAGTCGAACCGGTCGCAATGAAATCTCACGCCGTTTATGCAGTCCTTGCGAAAAACCTTGAACATGGTCCAGGGATCTATCAGGTGCTGGCGGTACATCGTGTTGAAGACAAAAGTCAGAGTCTTGTGACCGAAATTGATGATCCATGCGAGGACAGGCTTTTTGGTAAACCGACGCATTTTGAATGCGCCTCTTCTATGCCTAAGGCCAAGGGTGAAGGATACCCCATGCTGAAGTATTGGCTTGATCAGGGGTTCATAATCCCATAAATCGTATTCCAAGTCACCGTCTTGAATGAGAATGATGTCGCCAGAGGCATGCTGCAATCCTTCGCGTACGGCATTTCCTTTGCCTCTTGCCACATCCTGGAGCACGATCCTTACTTTCGGTTCGTCTCTTAATCTGAGGACCTCTTCTCGGGTGCCGTCGGTAGAATTGCTCTCTACTATAACGATTTCCATTTCCAACCCAGGGACTTCCTTTTCAAGCAGCAAGGCCATAAGCGTGGAAAAGGTGTTTTTCTCGTTATAAACGGGCACGATTACTGAAAGCTTCGACAATATGTCCGTTGGATGAGGGCCTTTTGTTGCGATAGCGACCATTCCACTGCCAGTCACTTTGAATGGTCTTCTGCCGATGAATTTGGGGACCCAATCCAGACATTTCGCAATATTGAAAAAGATAATCGAGTCACAAGGATACCTGTCGAAATGTGCTTTCAGATATTCCAGGTCCAGCACTTTGTGGTGCGGGGCCATGCTGATGCAAGAAAAACCAGTCTCATAGAAAAGTGTCTGCAGGTTTGCCGAGTTAAAATAGAACAAGTGCTCCTCTTTCAGTTCAATCCACTTGTCCTTCATTATACGTGCAGAGAAGCTGTCCAAAGAGGGAGTCGCTACGAGAACGACTCCGTCAGGCTTGAGAATATTCCAAACTGCTCTCATAACGGCCACGGGGTCCCGAACATGCTCCAATGTGTCCGATAAGATGCAGACGTCAAACGAGTTGCCTGGAAGATCAAGGCCGTCAATCAAACCACAATGCAATGAAGCGCTCTTAGCATGGACTGAAGCTTTGTCCAGAAGTTCCTGCGAGATGTCTGCCCCACTTGGCTCAAATCCCATGGAATCGGCCTCGGCAAGCAAGAAACCAGCCCCGCACCCAATGTCTATAAGGCTTTTTCCATTCCCGTCCTTCCATCCCTTGTAATTGCAGATGAGATCAAGCAAAAGTCTGGCGCTAGCTCTCTTGCAGAAGGTGAGCCGCTCGTTAGTTTCACCGACTTCATCGCACAGCATGTAGCCCTGCCGATAAATTTCGGATAATTCCAAATCGTTGATCTGGGGATTCATGAACAGGAGACCACATTTGGCACACTGGTCGAGGCGTCTGTTCGAGATCCGAAGGGCATACGCAACTTCCTCGCTCCCGCAAACAGGACAAGAGGTCAATCGACGCTGAAGGCTTTCGTCAGCTCGCACAGGTTCAGCCTCGGGAATGTGCATCATTTGCTCCCTTGTTGCGAATCAGATTTGCCTGGCCCTCCATAAAAAAAACGACCAACGTTTTTCAAGCCCAGGGAAACCACTTCCCTAATTGTCATATTCTCACTGCCGTACAGGCTTATGCCATAGCTTGCAAGAAAGAGAAGATCAAAAAGCGGATTTGGCGGAAGCTTGATGAGCCGTTCCAGTAGAGGCGTCAAGTTCGGGAACTTGACGCCGTACCAAAAAAGCTTTTGGAGATTTGCCATCTGCCTCGCATATTCTGATTGAATCATGCTCTCTCTGAAGAATGAGGGAGATCCAAAATCCTGTGACTGCTCAGTCAGGAGTCCATGCTCGCCGGCCAAGCGACCCAATTCTGTCCCAGGAAAGGGGTAAAAAAGGGAACACCATGGATAATCCGTTCGAATCTTAGCGTTCATCCGCATAGTCTTTAGCGCTTCGTCGAGTGTCTCACCCGGCAGGCCAACCATGTTATAGGTCCTAAAACTGATAGAGTGTTTGCGCAGTAGAGCCGCCGCGGCGTAGATATGCTCGTCTTTGACCCCCTTTTTCAGGAGATCATTGCGGATCCTTTCGTCCCCTGTTTCGATACCGAAGAATACATTTCTTAGCCCTGCGCGCTTCAATGCAACTATAGAGTCTTCATCCACTTGGTCGGCCCTGAGGAGACAAATTAAGGGCAATCCTATTTTATCCTGATATAACTGCGAAAACTCTTTTACCCATGTCTTATTGGAAAGAAAAGTATCGTCCTGCATATACACAGTCCGAAGTTTGAAGTATTGCCGAGCTTCAATAATTTCTTGGATGACCTTCTCGGGCTTGCGCAAACGAACGTAACGACCAAGCCCTTTGTACATTTGTCTAGCGGCTTGGTTAAAACAAAAACTGCACTTGAAGGGGCAACCACGACCGGCCATAAAGGAAGCCGAAGACTTGTTCAAGAATGAATATTTGGATCTATAAATGAGCCTATCCGGATTCTGCAGCAAATCCAAATCATCGACAAGGGGCCGCAAATTGTTGCGAACAACTTCGCCATCAATCTTTGCCCACAAATTCGGGATGTCGTGAACTGACTGCTCAGTTTGCATTTTGTCAGCCAGTTCGACGATCGCTTGCTCGCCTTCGCCTCTGCATATCATGTCAACGGAAGGATTTTCGATAAGCTCTGGGAAAAAAGTAGGGTGGGGTCCTCCAAAGATAGTCGGAACCTTAGAAAATCCCTTAATAAGACTCGCAAAACTCACTGCCCAATGATGCATGCCAGTAGTTACGGAAAAGGCCACCAACGTCGGGCGAAAGCTCAAAACCTGCCTGGCCAGGTCTTCCTCACTTCGTTCAAGCAAGAAGACCTCAACTTTGTGACCTGCTCGCTTCAACGCTGCTGAGAGGTACATGACTCCCAGATATTCAAAGGCAAGATTTTGAACAAATGCGATATGGGCCAATGGCTTCTACCTTGTCTGGATCATGGTCATGGCCGGTGAATAGAATGAACCACTTTCTCGTGTATTGTCTAAAGAAGCGCACAAAAAGACGTACCTAAAGGGTCTCGATAATACACCCGGCAATCTTTTCATTTTTTCGGATATTTGAAAAATTGTCAAGAATCTTTACTTCCCAGAATCCACGGTCTACTCTTGTTCTGCTACAGGTGTGGGGCCTCCGCGGTCTCGGGATGATGATTTCAGCCAATGGCAGACCTGAGCATCGATGCCCGGTGCAACATCCTTATAAAACTAATGTGTTACCCCACGATTCGGGAATATTTTTGAAGGAGCTATCCCCCCGGGCTCGTGTCAGCTCCATGCAAACGCCGGGTTGCTCCACCTGTGCTAGGCATCATCCCGAATCGTACAAGCACTTCATCCTCCTTCGTGCTTCAAAGAGTATCTCGTTCGACGGATGCTCCCTTGAAGTAAGCTATGTGTATTGTCACACCTATTTCAGTTTATTGATATGTAACCTGCTGGTCGGCTTTACACATTCCTGTGCTGGAAGCAGCTCAGTTTTGTTTGGTTCGTAGAGCGAGGTGAGTAGTTTCAGACAGGTCAAGAGGAAAAAAGTGTTGGTTGTTGATTTCTCCCATTTAGGGTTCTTTAGGAGTCTCACTTCCTTTGACTGCCTTTCCAGACACATCTTGTCAATGGCGGCTGCCTCTGCTAAGTCTTTTTGGCCCGGCGGAACACCGGAAGGCTTTCACCTGACAGCGCCTATCATCTGAACTCGCCCGTCTCCGTCACTGCGTTGGCTTACTGCATTGCGGAGAGTCCCTCGGCACTGGTTGATCGATGAGCGACCCAAGCAATCTCATAGACGTGGCAATCCCGCTCCCGTTGGACGGTCCCTTTACGTATAGGATCCCTTCAGAACTCGTGCCTCGCGTGCTGATAGGCCGGCGAGTCCTTGTGCCCTTCAGAAATAAGATACGGGCAGGTTTTGTAGTCGGGTCCAGTGCTCCCGACCCAAGAAGCCAGGAAATCAAGGATGTTGTGGACATCCCGGAAGAAGGGCCATACTTGACTCCCGCTCTGTGGCTGTTCATCCGCTGGGTCGCTGACTACTACATGCTTCCCACTGGGCTGGTGCTGAAGACGGCGCTTCCCCCAGGCTCGGACAGAAAATCGCGGCCTTGGGCCATCTTGACTCCGGAGGGTCGGGCGTCATCCGACGACCCGGGGAACAGTCGGAGCCAAACCCTTCCCGCAAAGCTTCTCAGGGCGGGTGTGATGACTCAAAGCGATCTTGACGCCCTTATTGGGACTGATGGTCGCAAAGAAGCCCTTCAGAGGAAATGGATCCGAATTGAGGAACGGATTGCTCGTCCTAGACTAAGCTTACGGAAGAAAAAGCTTCCCGAACTTCTTGATCCTGCGGGGACCCCTGTTTCCCCTTCTGAACAGCTTCCCGAATTGACCCCGGACCAAAGCTCAGCCGTTACGCGCATCGGTGACGCAGTCTTGAAAGGCGGATTTCATCCTTTTCTGCTATTTGGCGTTACCGGCTCAGGCAAGACGGAAGTCTATCTCAGAGTGATCCGTGAGGTCTTGAACAAAGGGAAACGCGCACTGGTGCTTGTGCCGGAGATAGCGCTGACACCGCAATTGGCCCGCCGCTTCTTGAGACGCTTAGGCGGAGGTGTGGGGATATTTCACAGCGGGTTAACACCTGCTCAACGACTTGACGAATGGCGACGCGTCCAGGCGGGCAATGTGGCCGTTGCCATCGGGGCCAGATCGGGCATTTTTTTGCCAATACAAGACCTCGGCCTGATCGTCGTGGATGAAGAGCACGACCCGTCGTACAAACAAGAGGACAGTTGCCCATACAACGCTCGTGATATGGCTCTGGCCAGAGCGAAACTCGAAAACGCATGTGTGATTCTGGGAAGCGCTACTCCCTCCTTCGAGACCTTTGTAAACGCGCAGAGGGGAAAAATTACTCGCGTGGACCTCCCGTCCCGTCATCATGGAGGAGCGCTCCCAGCGGTCCAACTGGTGGACCTGAAGGGGACCAAGGGCAAAGGTAACCAAGGGGCCTTCCTTACACCCATTCTAATAGATGCCATGGAGCAAGCCCTTTCCCGTAAAGAACAAGTAGTGCTTTTCCTTAACAGAAGAGGCTTCGATACCTTTGCCCAGTGTCGTTCCTGCGGCAACGTCTTCAAATGTCCGAATTGTGATGTCAGTCTCACTCACCACAAGAAAGCAAGGGATCTCAGATGCCATCTCTGCGGTTTTTCCCAGGCCGCACCCCCATTGTGTCCGCAATGCTCAGGTGAGAAACTCTTTTTCGGTGGTGTTGGGACTCAGAAAGTAGAAGAAGAGTTGGCTGCGATATTCCCCGACGCGCGCATTGAGAGGCTCGACCGCGACACGACACGCCGAAAGGAAGATCTCGAGGAAATATTGGACCGGTTCAGGAAGAAGGAGATCGATATCCTCACGGGGACCCAGATGATTGTGAAAGGTCATGATTTTCCAGGTATCTCGCTCGTGGGGATCCTTTGCGGGGACCTCTCCTTGCACTTTCCGGATTTCAGAGCGGCAGAGAGAACGTTTCAGATGCTTACACAGGTCGCCGGCCGTACCGGCAGGGAGAAAGATTCCGGCCGGGTCATTCTTCAGACCTTCGACCCGGATCACGAGGCCATTCAGTGCGCAGCGTCCCACGCGTATGAAAGTTTTTTTGAACGGGATTCGGAGCTGCGCCGGGAACTGCTCTATCCGCCCTACGGCCACCTGATCCTCGTAAGAGTGGAAGGGAACAACGAGAAGCGGGTTGAAAAGAAAGCTATAAAGATCGGTCGGGCGGCGAGGCTGTTAAAAGGCGATTCAAGAGAAGTTTCTGATTATGGGACCGGCCCCGTCTCCGCGAAAAAAGATAGTGGGACGATTCCGGTGGCAACTTCTCTTCAAAGCGGCTGCACGAAGTCCCGTGCGGTCTTTGATCAAGACACTTATCTCGGAGGGTTACTTGAAAGGGCACAGTCTCAAAATCGTCGTGGACGTGGACCCTATCGATCTTATGTGAAGAAAAATAAGCATTCAGTTATCCGGGGGAACGTTACCTCAGCTGTCATTGCGAGGAGTGAAACGAAGAAACAATCACGGTTTTCAGTGGTGGACATTGCTTCGCTGTGCTCGCAATAACGTCTTCGAAGAGAGCCAGTGCCTCCACGAAACTGAATGCAAACTCAGAAAATGAGATAACGCTTTTCATTGTGCCTAAGAGAGAGTAAATTAAATTGTATAGGTAATGAATCGCGGAGGCGGCATGAGTAAAACGAGGATAATAGTAGCGACGGCCGTAGCCTTCCTGCTCGTGGGAGGAATAATAATATTATGGTCGGTCTACCAACAAACGGGGACTGTTCAACCGCAACTGGTTTCTAACATCCAAAGCTTCACCGATGAAAACTTTGAGAAGGATGTGGTGGAAGCCTCGAAGAAACGTGCCATCGTGGTGGACTTTTACGCTGACTGGTGCTTCCCGTGCCGAATGCTGGACCCGATACTCCAGGAAGTGGCCAAAGATCTAAACGGCTGCGCCACAATAGGCAAGATTGACACCGACAAGAATCTCATCCCCCGTCGATTCGGAGTCAACAAGATTCCGGCTATCTTTATCATTCGCGATGGGGAGATAAAGAACGCCTTCTATGGCGTCGTGCCTAAAGAGACCATACTCAAGGCACTTGAAGAATTTTGTTCGTAAGAAAGAACCGCTCGGATGCCCTCTTCTCTCGCCGGCTTAAAAATAATCATCCGCGGAGCCGGCGAAATGGCCACAGGAACCGCGTGCCGCCTTCATAGCTCAGGATTCCGCAAACTTCTCATGACCGAAATTGACAAGCCGCTAACAGTGAGGCGCATGGTCAGCTTCAGCGAGGCGCTGCATGAAGGGAATTGGAGTGTCGAGGGCGTCGAAGCAGTACGAATCCAAGCCCTGGATCAGGTCGCGAAGCTCTGGCAGGAGCACCGCATACCGATTTTCGTAGACCCTGCGGCTTCTTCCAGGGCTATCTTCAAGCCCGACGTGCTTGTGGATGCAATTCTGGCAAAAAAGAATGTCGGCACGACTGTGAACGACGCGCCCCTGGTCATAGCTTTCGGACCGGGTTTCTGCGCAGGGAGGGATGCCCATTGCGTCGTAGAGACCAACAGGGGGCACGATCTGGGTCGATTGATCCTGCAGGGAGAGGCTGCTCCCGACACCGGCACTCCCGGAGAAATCCAAGGCCACAGTATTCTTAGAGTTCTTAGGTCGCCGGCGGACGGCGTCTTTGAATCCGATCAGCATATCGGAAGCCTGGTGGAGGAAGGGGAACTTATCGGTCAGGTAGCGGGCCAACCTGTGAGGGCAAGTCTGAACGGGGTAATTCGCGGACTGATAAGGCCCGGCACCCCGGTGAGTCGGCGCCTGAAGATCGGTGACATAGACCCGCGAGGAAACCCGTCGTACTGTAACACGATCTCTGAAAAGGCCCGGGCCATTGGTGGGACCGCCCTGGAAGCTATCCTCATGCGATTCAATGTTTCCAACACGACTGATCTTGCTTGAAGCAGATCTGTTCATTTAGTTAGACCGCGAGCACACTTGAATGGCTTCCCAAGCCACTGATTTGGAGATTTAAAACCTCCTCGCCTTTTCTGTGCCTCTGTCGCCGCGCATGCGCCCACGTGTCCGGCCAGACCACAGGCTTTTTGCACAAGATTCCCAAGCTCCAGACAGCCTCCAGAGCCCTGTCGCTCATTCAGTTCCTGATTCTTATTGAAATTTAACGCATTTTGGAGTATAGAAATAAAATACCCCTATGAATTGTCTCGGGGATTTATGTTGAAGTAAGTTTTGTTTGAGGGTGGCTGAATTGCCGCGAACGAATATTGCTGGCCATCGCGGTAGCGGTCGTCTGTTTGTGGGCGCCCGGGGTGTACGGAGGCCGCGAGTACGTGAAGTTCGAGACTTCGAGTGCCCAGGCTTCCAACAAATCGTCTTTGACCCTCCAAGACTCTGCGCAAGCAATCCCTGCAATCTCTGTCCTAGCTCAGGCTGGGAGAAATGTTGGAACACCATCAGGGAATGCGGAGAAGCATGATGCCGGCAGTCAGGGAGCCGAAACCGTATCGGTGCCGGTTGCCGGCGAATTTGATCTCCTCTCCCGTGACCCGTTAGACCAGCTACGCTTGGACAACATTAAGCCGCTTTATACCTCTCCCGGCCTCCCTGGCGAGGGAGTGTGGGAATCATCCGAAGCACCCCGGGATGCACGCGGGAGACCTATCGTTTATAGGACATTCTACAGGCCGAGCGTACAATTCCCGAACGCCATCGTGTACATGATGGTCGTGGATATGAGCAAAACATACATGCAGTACTACGTGGGCTCACAGGAACCGGCTGCCCGTGTGGCGTCTTCCGAAATCGAGGCCCCGCTCAGATCCCGCATAATGGCCATAACAAATGCTATGTGGATGCAACGACATTCCAGCGGCGCCGGTGCGATTTTCCGCGGCAAAGTGCTCTATCCAATGGTCCCCGGTATGGCCACCCTCATTCTTTACAACGACGGATCGTCCGATATTCAAGAATGGCACTCGGAAATTCCGGTGAATAAAGTCCGTGACGCTCGTCAGCTCAGGCACCTTATAGTGAAGAATGGCATGGTCGTGCAGTCGGTCTTGAGAAACGGGCACCTGGAGGACGCCGAAATCGGCCTCGGCTTCCTGCTGGGTGGCGGCGGCAAGAATTACGATGGCAAACACTTCTGGTATGTGGCTCATCGCAGCGCGTTCGGAATTAGGAAAGACGGAAATCTGGTATTCGCAATCGGACACCATATCGGAAGCAAGGATATGGCCAAGGCCCTGGTTCTGGCGGGATGCGAAAGAGGAATGCACGGAGACGCCAATCCACACAATATAGTGGGAAATCTGTACATCAGGGATTCTTTCGGTAATCTTGTGAAAAAGATGAAGCTTTCCCCGGAACAATCCAAATACACGCTCAAACGATACGAGGACGGTTATACGAAAGACTTTTTTGTCTTGTTCTTTAGGGAAGCCCTGGATTCGGCCGGCAAGACCGTGAGGCGCAGCGACAGCGAGAACCCCGTCCAGTCTCATCCGTGAAAGCACCAAAGACAATGAAAAGAAAAGGCATCAGCCCTTTAGGCACGCTTGCGATTGTTTTCGCATTTTTACTAATGGCTCACCCTTCGTGGGCTAAGGAACCCTCTCACGCGTCGAGCGATCAGGCCCTGGATTTGGCACGACGTGGCGTTATAAAGGCCAACGCTGGGAATTTTAAACAAGCCATTGAATTGTTCGATGCGAGTCTGAAGGCGTCTAGCGGGAACGTAACCGCACTGTTCAATCGCGGCAAGGTCTTCCTGCTTCAAGGTCGCTTGGATAGATCTCTTCAAGACTTGGACAAGACAATAAAATTCGATCCGGAAGCTGTCGACGCTTACATTGTTCGAGGAACCATCCACAGGTTGCAAGGAGACTTTTCAAAAGCCATCAGGGACTTGAACAAAGCGGTCAGCCTCGATCCAGGGAACACGGGTGCACTGATAAATCGCGCTGCCGTGTTTTTTGACACAGGCGAGCACGAGAACGCCTTGGAAGACCTTGGCAAAATCATCCAGATTAATCCCCGCATGATCAGAGCGCTGGGCAACCGCGCTTACATATTTGAACAATTGGGCAAATATGACGATGCCATCAAGGACCTAGCCGCGATAGTAGCTCAAGACCCAAACCATCTCATGGCCATGAAGCATCTGGGGTTCATTTACCGGCAAAAGGAAGAGCCCACAAAGGCAGCGAGGTGGTATCGCATGGCACTGAAACTCGAAGATGACCAGACCGCTCGCAAGCGCCTCGTCGAAGAAATCGTCGACTTAGAAAAGAAGGCTCAAAAACAGTAGATTGGCTTGCTCTTCACGCAAGTTCTCTGCAAACCCATCGAAACGACTTATCCAGAATTTCGTGAGGCTTGAAGCGCGCCTTGTAGTTCATGGAGGGACAGTCTGCCACCAAGAACCCCAGGTAGTAATGCGGGATTTTGTGCTCTTGGCAAAAGAGGAGCTCTTGAATGGCAGAAAAAGTGCCCAAACTGATTGAAGAGAAGTCCGGGTCGAAAAAGGCATACACGCTGGACAGCGACCTGGAGCAGATGTCGACGATCCCCACAGCCACCAGCCGTCGCCGCAGCCTGTACCTCGAATTCAAGTGTGCGAACCGGGGATGTGTAGAGAAAGCTCCCAAGGCTATCGGCAGAGTGATCCGGCCCGCAATCGTGTTGACTGGCCAGGTAGTCGGAATAGATCCTAATTTTGTCTTTCGTCAATTTCGGAGAGCCTATTCTCACGTCCACATCCCGGTTTTTTCTGAGGATTCGTCTGTGGGACTTGGCAAGGCGGTACTCCCCGGCAAGTATCCTTATAGGCCGGCACTCGCAGCAAGCTTCACACACGGGCCTGTAAAAGTACATTCCGGACCTGCGAAATCCATAATTCATGAAATCGTGGTATAGCTCCGGCGGAAAATCTACCGCTCCAAATACTTCCTCTCGGGCAGTATTTTCAGGAAGATACGGACAGGGATGGTCCTCTCCCCGTACCAGGAAATCCAGAGACACAAGCCCGTAGAAGGGGGAGCTTACCAATCCTGTCTGCCCACGACTCTGGGCATGGTGGGCGGTTTCACTCATTGGTTCGGACATCATAGAGCGCATCGGTTTAGCATCTGAGAAGCTACGCTTTTTTTAGCAACTGATTTGCCGCAGTGAGCAGCGGGTCCCAGACCGGAGAAAATGGCGGAGCATAGGCCAAATCGCATTGAAAGAATTCCTCAACGGTCATTCCCGCATGCAATGCCACGGCCACCGCATCGACCCGATGAGCGGCTCCTTCTTTTCCTACGAGGTCCCCTCCGAGCAACTTTCCGCTCTTCTTGTCGGCCGTTAGATGCACGTATATGTCTTGATTGCCCGGATGTCCGTGCGCTCTGGAACGGCTCTTGATAACCGCGTCTACCACATCGAAACCAGCTCGCTCGGCCTCGGCCGTGCTCAGCCCAGCATGGGCCACCTCCATGTCCAGGACTTTGAATACCGCGCTACCTGCAATGCCGGGCAGCTCGATATGCCGGCCCGTAACATTGTCCGCCACAGCCCAGCCGCCTCGGTTGGCCCTCAAGGCGAGCGGTATCCAGACTCGTTGCCCCGTTACTATGTGGAAAGCGTCGGCGCAGTCTCCCGCGGCAAAGATATCCGGGTCAGAGGTGCGCAAGGTTTTATCCACCGCGATCGAATTCTGAGGACCTAAGTCGAGCCCGGCTTCGGAGGCAATTTCAGAATTAGGCACGACACCCACGCCCATGAGCACCAGGTCAACATCTAGCGAAGCGTCGCCCAAACTCACTCTTAACCGGTTGTCAAATTCTTCGATTTGGGATGTCCCCATCCCCAGGTGAAGTCCTACCCCCTTGCCTTCCAGTTCCTTCCTTACGACGTCACTCATCTCGCTCGGCAGCCAGGGGAGCAATCTCGGCGATACTTTGCAGATCTCTACCTGAACTCCTCGCTCGTGAAAAGCTTCAGCCATCTCAAGACCGATGTAGCCCGCACCGACGATCAGGGCCCTCTCAACGGGATGAACAGCCATGAACTGCTTGATTAGGCGCCCGTCTTCCAATGATCTTAGGACTTTGACGCCCGGCAAATCCTCCCCCGGTATGTTGAGCATACGCGCGCGAGCGCCGGTAGCGATAAGAAGTTTGTCGTAACTGACTTCGAAGAGCTGTCCGTCGGGGGTTAGGCCCGACACGGTCTTGCGATCTCGATTGATCCTCTCCACCCTATGTCCAAGCCTGAGATCTATTCCCTGCTTATCCCTGAAGACATGGGCCTGTCGGACAACTAGATCGTTCATGTCACGTTCCGGATCAGCAATATTGTATGGCATGCCGCAGGCCGAATAGGACACGTCGCTTGTCTGCTCCAACACCACCACGTCAATGGCAGGATCGTTCCGTTTCGCCTTCGATGCCGCGCTCATGCCGGCAGCGTCCCCGCCGATGACTACAAATTTCATTGATAAGCCTCCCATAGAGTATTGGCAGTCAAGCAAATGCACGCCTGCCGGACAGCTTTGGCAATACTGTGCGCCCTCTTACAATTTATTATAGACCGACGCGTGAAGTTTCGACAGTCCTAAGAGCGTTCTGGCAGGGGTCTCTTATTTCATCAATTCCTTGAGTGCCGTCTTGACGGCATACGAAAGTGACATTTCAGGGCCGGCGTCTTCTAACACTTTCTTGGCGACCGTTTCAGCCATTCGCTCTTTATATCCAAGGTTCGTGAGGGAAGAGACAAGATCGTCTCGCAGCGAAGGTGGGGCGGGTTTACCGGAGATCGGATCTCCGAACATCGGCATTTTATGAATTTTTTCCTTCAGTTCAAGCACAATGCGTTCCGCGGACTTCTTCCCGATACCGGGGATCGATGTCAACCGGTGCAAATCCCCCTCGAGCACCGCTCGCCGAAAACCATCAGGCGATGTGCCGGAAAGAATGTTCAGAGAGATTCGTGGGCCTATACCTGCCACAGTTAGCAGCATCTCAAAGAGCGCTTTTTCCTCTTGCGTCACGAAGCCGTACAATTCGAGGGCGTTCTCCCGCAGAGCAGTATAAATGTTGAGAAAGGCCTCCGCATCTTGGGGTAGAGCTTCCATGGTTGTAAGTGAGACCGCTACTTCGTAGCCGACGCCGTGAACATCCACAATGATCCGGTTTAGACCTTTGAAAGCGATTTTCCCGCGTAGAGAGGCGATCATGACACAACCCTATCAGGTAAAGATATATGAGAATGGTAAATGGCCATAGCCAGAGCGTCTGCTTGGTCTGGAGACTTGAGGGTCGGCAAGGCGAGCACTTTCCCGACCATAAACATCATTTGAACTTTTTCGGCTCTGCCGTAACCGGTGAGCCCCTGCTTTATCTCCATGGGACTGTACTCGAAGATATCCATGGAGTGCGTCTCACCCAGAAGCAGGATGACTCCGCGGACCTGACTCAGCTTCATTAAGCTCTGGCTGTTATTGGCATGAAACAAGGACTCCACGACCATGACAGCGGGGCTGAATTCCCTGACAATTTCATCCAGTTTTCTGTAGATTTCCCATAGTCGCTTGGACTGGGAGTGAGACGAAGAAACTCGTATGACCCCGCTCGCCACGTGCGTTGGGCGTACCCCATTTTTCCGAATGATTCCATAGCCTGTTGCTGTGCTTCCTGGATCGACTCCAATGATCAACATCTTTTCGTTCGCCCGCCGGCTCAGCCTTGAGTGGTCTCCAACATTGCCGTGAATGACATGACTGAAACCGCATGGAACCTTGTTTGCAAGGCACGGGTCTTCAGCCCCAGAGATTAACGGTGATCTCTATACTATTGATTGGCCTTTCTTTCCAGGGTTTTGTTTTAGGCCCGAGCACGGGCCCGGATCAGGCGTGCTTAGTATACTGGTAGACCGCTACCATACGGTCCGCGATGCGCCTTTCCCCCATCCATGATCGTGTGGAAGATTGTTAGAAGCCTGCAAATTGCTCTGCAAGGTCAGGCAGAGATCCTCATCATTTCATCTTCAGAAATGTCAAAATTCGCGAACACCTTTTGCATGTCTTCGTTGTCATCCAAAGCATCCATCATTTTAAGCATCTGCTCAGCCCTCTTCCCCTCCAGCTTCACAGTGTTCTGGGGGATCATGCTGATCTCCGCCAACTCGACTTTCCAGCCCTTGTCCTCGACCGCCTTGCGAACGGCCTCGAAATCCGAGGGTTCCGCCGTTATCTCAAATGCGTGGCCTTCGGGCTTTACGTCTTGCGCTCCCGCATCTAACGCAAGTTCCATGACTTCATCTTCAGTGAGACCTTCTGCCAGAAACAACCACAACCCCCTTCTTGTCGAACATCCACGAAACACAGCCGGATTCTCCAAGGTTGCCGTTGTACTTGTCGAAGATATGGCGAACCTCTGCCACGGTCCTGTTCTTGTTATCCGTGAGGACTTCCACCAGGACCGCGACCCCGCCCGGGCCATAGCCCTCGTAGGTCATCTCTTCGTAAGTCACTCCTTCAATTTCGCCGGTGCCCCTTTTTATGGCCCGGTCTATATTCTCTTTGGGCATATTGGCGGCCCGTGCCGTGTTGACCGCTGTTCTCAGGCGCGGGTTGCCGTCCAGGTCCCCGCCCCCCATGCGTGCAGCAATTGAGATCTCTTTAATGAGCTTGGAGAACATTTTGCCGCGCTTAGCATCCGCGGCGCCCTTCTTGTGTTTTATGGTGCTCCACTTATTGTGACCAGACATGGTGGCCTATCCTCTCTGCTAATGATGAATTATTTCGGAATGATATTAACTCGCGTTGGGCTCTTCTTTGGCCCCTGGTGGCCCGCTATGATAGCCCTTTCTTGAAAGAAGGTCCACGATAGCCCCAAGGGCCTCATTGACTCTTTTAATATACCTTTCGGGTGTACTCAAGTTTTTGTGACGCAGTATCTGTGGAATCGTCTTGGCGGAGATCTTGTGAATGTCGGCGCGGTCACAAAGACCCTTCGAAAGTGCCTGGAGGTGTACAGGTTCCACCTAATAAAACGGGTGTGTGCTCGGAAAAACATGGGCGGAATCCTTTTTGGGCCGGTGATTCCGCCACCACCAAAGGTCCTCAAACAATTCGTCGGACATAGGTAGCCACTCGTAACTCTTGGACCCATCACGGGTCTTGCGGGCTCCGACCTGCCCCCTCCCAAAACTGATCCAGGTCCTGAGTTAGCATAGGACAAGACCTGGGCCGGCTCTTGGGGGCAAGGCCAGGGTGTAATGTTTTCTAGGACATACAACGCGCTCGGCCTCAGTACAGGCTAGCTGCGTGCTAACTTGAGCAGCTCCTCTTCCACGAGCCCCATCAGCATTGCCACCTTGTACTCGTTGCCTTCCAACGGCTCCGCGTTTTTTACCGCCATCGCGGCCGCCTTTGAGACGGTCTGAGCATCCAGTTTCTTGCCGGTAATGGCCTCTTCGAGTTCTTTGGATCGCCAAGGAACCGGTGCAACGCCGCTGAAGACCGCTCTGACCTTGCGAACCTTGCCGTCTTTGAACTCGACAGCGAACGCTGTTCCAGCAATTGCAAAGTCCCACGAACGGCGTGATCGAGCTTTGCGGTATGAACTCTTGGTGCCTTCAGCCGGTTTGGGAAGTACGATCTCACTGATGATCTCGCCAGGTTCGAGAACCGTTTCCCGTTTCACATCGACCTTAGGAAGCACATAGAGTCCTTCGACCGGTACCAGACGCGAGCCGGAGGGCCCTACCACACGGGCCGCAGCCCCGCATGCAATGAGCGCCGGTGCCGTGTCTGAGGGATGGACAACGGCACAGATCTTGTCGTACCCGAAAATGGCGTGATATTGGTTTTCCCCTTCCATTGCGTAGCAGAGCTCTCCGCCTTTTCTAAGACAATGGAAATCACCTCGGTAGTACCAGCATCGTGGCTTCTGACAGAGATTGCCCCCAATGGTCCCTTGATTGCGGAGCTGAGGACTGCCGACATTCGATGCGGCCTCCGCAAGTCCTGGATAGTGCTTTATTATAGTTGGGTTCTCCGATACCTCGGTAATAGTTGTGAGAGCGCCTATGCGTAGACCACCATCGGGCGTTCCTTTGATCCCTTGTAACTCGTCCACGCGAGTGATGCTCACAATTTTGTCTGCGCCGAGAACACCGTCTCTCAGACAACCCAGAAGATCCGTGCCTCCCGCCATCAATCGCGAACCCTTGTCAGAGAGCTGCGTTACCGCGTCCTTGACGGACTTGACCCTTATATAGCTGAAATTAGGTATCACGTCTCATCCCTTTCTTTTTCTCTCAGCGAGCAGTCTGCAAAGCTGAGGAGGAGATATGGGGGTGGAGGTCACGCGTATGCCGGTGGCGTTGTAGACAGCATTGGCGATCGCGGCGGCAGTCGGTATTGTGACGGGCTCTCCCAGTCCTTTGGCCCCGATGGAGTTTGCCTCAGTGTCGTGGGGGTCAACGGGTATCGAGGTTATCTCCGCGGGCACATCGAGCGCTGTCGGCACCTTGTAGTCGTGCCAGTTCTTGTTGCAAAGCTTCCCTGTCTGGTTGGCATCCAGGACTCGGCCTTCGGTAACCCCGAAGCCGATCCCCATGGTGATGCCTCCATGGACCTGGTTGTCGTACGTGAGGCGATTCATGACGCGACCACTGTCATTGGCTGAAACAAAGCGGGTGACCTCAACCTCTCCCGTCATAGTGTCAACCTTCACTTCACAGAATTGAGCGCAGAAGGGATTAATGGCTCTGTTGGGAGGATTGGGTTTCTTGTACCCCACCCCGACGATGACGCCACGCGTCTTCAGACCTGAAATATCCGGTATCTTGATGCTCTTGGAGGGATCGTCTTTTGCCTGGACCTTTCCTGAAATAATGGTGAGTTCATCAGGCTTGACCTTCAGGTCCTGAGACGCCATCTCCAGGAGTTGCTGCTTCACATGCACGGCAGCGGCTCTTGTTGCAGGGCCGTCCGAAGGAACCGTCTTGCTCCCTCCGCTGGGCGGGGTGAACTGCGTCGTCCCCGTGTCAGCGTTCTCGATCTGGATTTTGTTCGGCTTAAGGCCAAGCTCTTCCCCAACGATCATGGTCATAATCGTCCTGGTTCCTGTGCCCAGGTCGCTTGCTCCCATGTTGAGGTTTGCACTCCCGTCGGAGAAGAGGCGTACCACCACCGTTGAAGGGGGCCGTCCACCGCCGATAAACCATAGGGCGCTCGCCATGCCGACTCCCGTCCTGATGTGGCCCTCCTGCTTAGCTTTCTGGGCTGCTCGCTTTTCTTTCCACCCGAAGGCCCTTGCGCCTTCTTCGAGGCACTCCTTGAGGCCGGTGGAAGTGTACGGAGGGTTCCCTGCGGTTGATTGGCTGTAAGCCGGAATGTTCTTCAGGCGCAGCTCTACGGGGTCCAGGTTTGCGGCCTCTGCCAGAGCGTCCAGCATCTGTTCCAGCGCCCATGATGCCTGTGGATGTCCCGGCGCCCTAAAGGGCCGTGCAGGTCCTGCATTCACGTACAAGTCCGTGGATTGGCACTTTACGTTGGGGCAAGTGTAAAGCTCCCTGATCTGAAAATCGAGCAACTGAACGCCTCCAGCAGGGTATGCACCGCTTTCCCCCGACGCGGTCAGCTGAAGTGCTGTCAGTGTACCGTCCTTCTTGATCCCTGCCTTAAGCGTCATGATGTTGGCAGGCCTGTTGCCCGTACAGAGGTACGTCTCTTCTCGAGTTAGAAAGATCTTCACCGGCCTCCCGGTCATTCGCGCAAGGATCGCCGCGCAAGCGGTGTGCTTGCCTGGCTGTAGTTTGGAACCGAACCCTCCGCCCATGTACGGATTTATCACCCTCACCTTGGACAACGGAAGCTTGAGAGCCTTAGCCATTTCCTCTTGAATCGCGAAAACTCCCTGGGTGGACTCCCAAAGCGTAAGATGGTCACCATCCCACTTGGCGACACACCCGTGGAGTTCCATGGGTGTGTGGAGCAATGCCATGGTGGTGTACTCCTGCTCCAGCACTACATCGGCCTCCGCGAATCCTTTGCCCAAGTCGCCTCGTTGGTAGACCTCGGGCTTGCCAACCACATTGCCTTCGTCGTGAACCTTCGGGGCCTTTGGATCCAGGGCCTTTCGCTGGTCGGAAACGAAGGGCAGGACCTCATATTCCACCTCGATGGCTCTCACAGCGTCCCATGCGTGATAGGACGTATCCGCGGCAACGGCCGCCACTGCATCGCCTTCATATCGGCAGTGACTGTCAAACAGCTTTGTCTTGCCTTTTCCTCGGTACGACCAGTCAATATTTGTCCCCGGAGCGCTTCCAGAGATGACAGCAAAGACACCCGGCATTTTCTGTGCCTTGGAAATGTCCACTCGCTTGACCCGGGCATTGGGGTGAGGAGACCTGAGCAGAGCTCCGTAGAGCATGTTCGAGAGGATCACGTCGGACGGAAAGACGGCCAGACCACTCACCCGCTCGTACGCATCTATCCTGGGGAGCGCTGTGCCGACGAGGCGTGTCTCTGTCCACGGCTTGGGATCTTCTCCCTGAACGGGTGTCTCGGGAACCGAAAAACCTTCGATGAAGTAGAGATCATCCTTTTGCTGGCTCATGACGCGCCTCCCTTGCCTGCTTTAAGCTTAGCGGCACGGCTTGCAGCCTTGAAGATGTTGTGATAGGTCCCGCACCGGCAGATGTTCCCGCTCACTCCAGCGCGGATGGCCTCCAGAGAGGGCGTTGGATTCTTGCGCAGCAGGCCTTCCACCGCAATGATCTGTCCGGAAGTGCAGTACCCGCATTGAAGAGCATCTTCTTCCACAAAGGCCTGTTGGACCGGGCCAAGCTCTTCTCCGTCCATGAGCCCCTCCAGTGTCGTGATTTCCATGCCTTCGGACTCGACACCGAGCATCATGCAAGCGTAGCGGGGATGGCCGTCGATGAGCACCGTGCATGCCCCGCACTCACCTCGTTCGCAGCCGACTTTGGTGCCGGAGAGGCCGAGCTTTTCCCGGATGATGAAGAGTAATGACCACCTGGGTTCCACTAGCATGGAATGGGTCCGGCCATTGATCTGGAGGGAAATGCGCACCAGCTCACCGGATTGCATTACCTCAGTAGATGCCTTGGCTGGGAGAGGAACTCCGGTAGCTGCCACCGCGGCCCCTACACCAAGTGAGGTGAGGAAACCTCGCCGTGAGATTCCACTCCCGCCTTCTTCCTGCTGTTCTTCAGCGGATGTGGACGAGTCTTCACAAGTGCATTTTGATTGCTTGGGTTCTTTTTCCATGGCATTCCCCCTCTGCAAATGGTTAGGTCGGCCGTTACGCTTCAAAACCGTCCCCAGAATTCCGGCGAAGGGCGTTTAGTGGGGGGCCCGGGAAACCGACCGAGTTCTAATCTCGCTTCCGGCGTTCCGGAATATTCGCAGCCATTACAGCAATTCACTAACGAGCCGGTCTTCCAACCACATTGTTTTCGCTAACGGTTTTGTTTCGACTAAACATACCCCTGGCTCGGCAAATGTTGTCCTGGACGATGCAGAGAGTCGACCATCTCTCGCATCTCTGTGCCTCTGACGAACCATTCGATCATTCCCCGGACCCTAAATGACCGTGACGTTGTCTCCGAAAGCGTGCACGGGCTCAAAATTGAGACCATCTTCCCTGGAAAAAAAAGTTGTATCTGGTTTCTAAGGATATGTCTCCAGACGGCTCCCGGTCAACTATAATCTTGCGAGTAGACCCTTACCGAAACACTTCCCGGCCCGCGGGCTTATTGACGTTCCACCAGAATCAATTACGCGAATTCCTGAAGGCAAGTTTTGTGGTAGCCCGCGCGGTAGCCCTTAACCCGCGAGTGTTAATAAAATGGATAGCGAAAGACTACCACCCGGAGATCGGAGACCCCAAAGCAAGTCTGATCGACGCTTCATTATCGGCCGAGAGTCGTTGGATAGGTGCGAGCAATCGCCCAACAGCAGGCGACCATCAATTGTGATAGAATTAACCTGATTGGCAAGGAGCCTCGAACCATGTTGCCGAAACGGGAAATCAAAGCCAAAGATTTTGTCAATGACCTCCGTTCCGGAATGAGCGATTCCGAATTAAGGGGCAAATACAATCTGTCGGCCCAGGGGCTCCAAAGCGCATTCAAGAAGCTCTTGGAAGTCAAGGCCGTAAGGACCTCGGAAGTCTTTGGTCGTGTGTCATTGGAAGACGACACCGTGGCCATTGCCACCACGCGCCTTTTGCCGCGAGATGAACTGGAGTTCCCTTTTCCTATTTACTTGTGCGAGGGGACGCGGCCAACGGTTAAGGGCGTAATTAAGGACATAACTGAAAAAGGTCTTAAGTTAAGCGGCATAGAAGCGAAATTGGATGAAGTGAAGACTTTTGCAATCCCTTCTGATAAGTTTTCGCATGTTGATCCGTTCGCCTTCCGGGCTATATGCCGATGGGTCGATGAAGATGGCTGCGCAGGCTTCCAGATAATTCAAATTTCTCGAACGCGGCACGGGTGAGTTGCAGAAACTGATCCGATTTCTGACCCTTAAAGACGCCAGTCTCTGAATGCGCGGATCAATCCTTTTTGCTTCGTATTTATCACCAAAGAATTTCATGAACTACGAGGATCGGATGCATGACCGTTGAACGCATAATTACCGGTTGCCCCATCCCAGAGGATGACGACGCGGACAGGACCCTTCGGCCCCGCCATCTGGCTGACTACGTGGGACAAGTAAAAATAAAGGACAATCTTGCTGTTTTCATCGAAGCGGCTTCCGCCCGAGGAGAAGCCATCGATCACATTCTCTTCCACGGCCCGCCCGGTCTGGGTAAGACCACGCTGGCCCACATAATAGCTCGGGAGCTGGGAGTTCAGATCCGGTCAACATCCGGACCCGTCATCGAGAAACCTGGAGACCTTGCGGCCATCCTGACAAATCTCGAAAGCAAAGACGTCCTGTTTATCGACGAGATTCACAGACTCTCACCCGTAGTGGAGGAGATCCTCTACCCGGCAATGGAAGACTTCAAGCTTGACCTCATCATAGGCCAGGGGCCAAGTGCCCGGACCATCAAGCTGGACCTTGCTCCTTTCACGTTGGTGGGGGCCACCACTCGCAGTGGCCTGTTGACAAATCCTCTGAGGGACCGGTTCGGAATAATATTCCACCTGGACTTTTATTCGACGGATGAACTCAAAACGATCGTCAAGAGATCCGCCTCAATCCTAAAGGTCGAGATCGATGAAGAGGGCGCAGTGGAAATAGCAAGCCGAGCGTGTGCTACGCCGTGTGTCGCGAACCGTCTGACCAGACGGGTGCGAGACTTTGCACAGGTGAGAGGTCAAGGCAGAATAGACAAGGGCGTAGCCATGAATGCGCTGGAGATGCTGGACGTGGACGCTTCGGGTCTGGACTACATGGACCGCAAATTCCTGGAGACCATAATGTTCAAATTCGGCGGAGGCCCGGTAGGGATCGAGACTCTGGCCGCCTCGGTGGGAGAAGAGAGGGATACACTGGAAGATGTTTACGAACCTTATCTTGTAAAAGAGGGGTTTGTTGACAGGACACCGAGAGGGAGAATGGCCACACGGAAGGCTTACGAGCACTTCAAGAAACTTGGGTTTCCTCAAGCCCAGGAAGGCCTCTTCGATCCCAAGTAGCAGTCTTTCCCAATAATGTCAGCTCGCATAAAAATACTCTCAGAAAGTGTCATCAACCGAATTGCCGCCGGCGAGGTGATCGAGCGTCCGGTTTCGGTAGTAAAGGAGCTGGTAGAAAACAGCATTGACGCTCAGGCATCTTCCGTCAATGTGGAGATCGAAAATGGCGGCAGAAAACTAATTCGGGTGCGAGACAACGGCACAGGCATGAGCCACGACGATGCATTTCTCGCACTGGAAAGACATGCCACCTCCAAATTGAAATCCGAAACGGACCTTGTGGGCATCGCCACCATGGGGTTCCGCGGGGAAGCGTTGGCGAGCATCGCGTCTATCTCCAGATTGAAGCTTTTGACACGGGATGAGTCAGACACTGCGGGAACCGAGGTAGTGATAGAAGGGGGGGTGCTTCGTAAATCCGAGCGGGTGGGCATGGGAATAGGAACTGCGGTCGAGGTCCGCAATCTCTTTTTCAATGTACCGGTCCGGAGAAAATTCTTAAAGGGATCCGGAGTTGAGGCGGCCCACATTCAAGAAACTGCTGATCAAACTTGCTTTGGCTTTCCCGACGGTTGGGTTCACATATTCAGAAGACGGCAGATCCAAAATAGACGCTCCCGCGGTTCGCTCCACGTTCGAACGCATCCACACCCTCTATTCAAAAGATGTACGGGAGAATCTGGTTGCAGTGGACCATAATGTGGGAGACGCGGGACTTCAAGGTTACGTCGCCAGGCCCCCGTATGCACGCTCCAACATGCGATCCGTCCTCACATTCGTCAATGGTCGGTCGGTTCGCGACCGTCTGGTAAACGCGGCAGTAACACGGGCCTTTTCAAACCTCATGGAGCGCGGGAGGTATCCGCTGGCCATACTGTTTGTCGAACTCCCCCCCAGCCTGGTCGATGTCAACGTTCATCCCCAAAAGGCCGAGGTACGCTTTGTCAGCCCAGTGCAAATCTCGCAGCTCATCCTCGACGGCATCCATCAGGCCTTGATGGGGGCCCCGTTCTAATCCCCCGTCGGGTCCGGTGGAGCCATTTTTCCCTCGTCCTCCGTTAACTCCTCTGGCCCGACATCTTCAGGGTGAAAGAGAGCCTCTAGATACGGCTCCGCAGATTCCACACCAGGAACATCCGCAGGTTGACCCTGCCTCTGTTCACGTCACGCCCCCCACGAACGAAGGAGGAGGCAAGTTTTCCTCACTGGGGATAGTCGGCAGGCTGCCGAATTCATTTCTGGTGCTTCACAGTGATTCCGAGCTTGTCATACTGGACCATCATGCGGCTCATGAGCGGCTCATTTTTGATGAGCTTATGAGAACAGAGCGGGACGCATCGAGATCCGCGTGCCAGGATCTTCTCATCCCCAAAATTCTACAATATTCCGCCGTAGAAGCCCGAGCTTTGGCCGCGCATCTGGACCTACTCCAAGACGCGGGCTTCCGGATCGAGGAATTCGGCGAACGGGAGTTTGCGGTAAAGGGGGTGCCGGAGTGGCTCGGAAACTCTGACGTGGAAGGACTCTTCAGCCAACTCGTGGAGGTAATGCTAAATACGGGGCTTCGCGGTGATCCGACTCGATTCAGAGAGGAAATCCTAAAGAGCATGGCCTGTCAAGCTTCAGTAAAGGAGACCATGACCATGCAGGTGGAAGAAATAAGAACACTGTTGAAGGACTTGGACCGTTCCGGCTCCCCTGAGGTATGCCCGCATGGTCGTCCTCTGGCGGTACGGTTCCCATTCAGTGAGATTCGGCGGAAGATGGGGAGAAGATAGACGCGCGCCAGATAGCGCCTTACCAACCGTAGGGGCGTCCAGCGAGACTGGGCCCTCTGCGGGCAGGGCAAGCCCTGCCACTACAAAATAAGAACCTGGGAATGAGAATGAAGTGCCCGCCTGAGAGAAATGCATAGAAGACCGAATCCCCTGCGGACTCTGCGATCTCTGCGGTAAGCGATTACTATTGGAGGACAAGCATCACTGGGCGGGCCAGATTGATGTACGGCCCGTTGGGGGTTTGTCCTCTCGTGGTGGTCCCAACGTACATCTTCAGAGTGTCAGATAACCGTTTTGCGTCTTTATTAAGCAAACGAACGCATCCATGAGACTGGCTGGAACCTATGCTCCAGGGTGAATCGGTGCCGTGAACGCGATACCCACCGGAATCTATCACCTTCATCTGAGGCGCCACACTGTCCAGCACGTTCACTACTTCGTCTCCTTTGCCTCCCTCCTTGGCAGGGACCTTCTTGAACAGGGGAATCATGTGACCGCCGTAAGCAGAGCGGCTGGGAGTTTGCCCGTAGGCCCAATCGCTGGGGGGCGGAATCCATATCGGCTTATCGTCAAAGATTCGCACCAGGTAATAGGAGCCGCGAGGGGTAGGATACTCGGGTGATCCAAGCCCTGTCCTGCACTCAAAGAGCACTGTCTTGTCCCCGCCATTCTTTATACCGAAGACTTTTAAGGTGTAATCGCGCTTGTTCACCTGGGCCTCGAAGCCCTTAAAGAGCGCTATCGGGTCCCCCACGAGGCGACCTGCAGATGAAAAACTTTCTCCAGAATCCAATATAGTCCCTCCGCCTCTTCTAGCTGCTGGGACTATCGGATGAAGGGAACGCGAGGCGGGTCCAGCGTTCAGGCAGGAGGCTTAACGAGCCCATGCCCGGGAAAAATACTTTGGAAGCCTTCTCGGCGCTCTCTTTTTGTTTGCGAAGGTGGTCTTCCCTGAACGGAAACTTCCACGCGTCGGGAGAAGAAACAGTGCTGCGGTCTTCGACACCTTCCAGAGGTTCCGAAAGGAGTTTCTCGATATCTGCGTAGGCTGTTGGCTCAGGTTGCTGAACTTCCGGAGGATGAGCAAGACTTAGGAGGAGGTCTTTGACAACTGAATCCTTGGCACAGGCTGGGGAAGGCCAACCGAGAGTTACAGGCCACGACCGCTACCACTCCGAACAACACTCCACGCGACACAAAACCGACATGATTTCCATAACCTCTGAACAAAACAAATTCGCAGCCGACATTCAGCCAATTTCGGCTGATGCAAGCCCCGTGAATTCAATTAAGATATAAACCGGCTTGCCGTCAAGGCAAAATTCTTACACAGAAGAGATTGAAATTCAAGCCTGAACCAGCAAAACTTCTACGTGGTAAAAAAAAATGAAAGCAGGGCCGGTTCACGCCAAGGGAGCGTCGCCTGACGCTCCTTGACGCCGGGGCTCGCACCCTCCATCATGAAGGCTCTAGCAGACTACCGGACTCGGAACAACGGATAAGGATTGGCGCCGTAGGACACACCGTGGCAGGGGAGTCGGCCAGCAGGGCAGGCCGTATCGAAGGCGCATGGGACCGCCTGACCTTGAATTCCGGTAGGCCGGCACGGAACAGCGCAAGGATTGAGCACTGGAGGAAAATCGCATGGCGCATTCACGCACTGGTTAATGCACGCTGAGTCACGTTGAATGAAGACCGAACGTAAACTGAGCGGGGGCGATTGAAAATGAAAACGCCGGCGTAGAGGCCACCGTCATGAGAACTAGGACCAGGAATATTCGCTTCATCACATCCCTCCTAAGAGTGAGGCCGAGACCGCACGGCCCAAGTTATTGCAGCCTAATCTAATTTTGTTAATATTATAGCAGAGAAGTGGCGATTATGTCAATAATAACATTTACAAAACGGTCAAGTCTTCCGTCCTGTCACTCCACCATGGATTGACGTTGTGAACATTCGTTGCTAACTTTTGCTTAATTTCGAGATTCGGTTTTGACGAGCCCGGAGGGAACTCCCGGATCCAATTTAGGAGGCACCATGCAGAGATTTGGCCCACGAAAATTCGGCGTGCCCCAACGTACCGGCGCACCAAAGCAAAAACAATTTGAGGGATTTAGAGCGACGGAGTTGTATTGCCCGAATTGCCGCAGATCTATGCCCGTGCGGGAACGCCTCCTCCTGATACTTCCGGAGGGAGAAAAGTACGAATACCTGTGCGCCAGGTGTGGCACTTCGGTCGGCGATAAGCTTGTCACGGGCGAGCCGAAACCTCTCCGTGGTTCTCGGGTAACCCATTTTTGAGGGACCGCCAATCTAGCACGCCAAAAGCCGAATCAATTCAGTGCCATCTCTCACAAACATCCCCGTCTAATCCCACGTAGAGCAAGTTCTTGCCTTGTGCCACGTTGATGACTTCCCGGGCGATCTCACGCTTCCGACTGCGACTCAGTCCGGCATGCAAAGCGTATTCATCGAGGAAGAGCAAACGTTGAGATGCTTTCACAGCCATAGGAGTAGACAGAAATATCTGTAGCAAGTTTTTTATGCGTTTTTTGTCCGTGACTTCACGGGCAA